>CACKNK010000001.1 GCA_902601475.1 uncultured SAR86 cluster bacterium
TCATAAATATTCCCTTTATAAAAATAAATTAGTCCCTTTATTTAAGCATAATTACCCTAAAAGTACATAACTTTAAACCTTTTTGTTAGTTTGAATTTGTAGACTAGTATGATTTTATTGCCTCTAGTTTTTTAAAAAGTCCCAAAGTTGTTATATGATGCGCGAAATGTTTCTAGAGAATAAAAAAATCCTAATTGCCGGTCTTGCAAATAAACATTCAATAGCTGCTGGAATAGCACGCTCAATGACTGAACAAGGTGCAAAGCTTGCTTTTACTTATCAAAGCGAAAGATTAAAAAGAAATGTTGAGAAAATAGCTCATGAGCTTGGTCATGATGTCTTAATAGAATGTGATGTTAGTTCAGATGAAAGTATTCATTCAATGTATCAAGAGCTTAATAAAACATGGGAGAGCTTTGATGGATTAGTGCATTCAATAGGTTTTGCACCAGCAAATGAACTTGATGGAAATTTTGTTGATGTTGCAACTCGAGAAGGTTTTCAAATTGCGCATGATATTAGCTCGTTCAGCTTTACCGCGCTTGCCAAGGGAGCAAAGCCATTTCTAAATAAAAAAAGTGCTCTTTTAACTCTAACCTACCTTGGGGCAATGCAGTCTCTTCCTAACTACAACGTCATGGGTCTGGCTAAAGCGAGTCTAGAAGCAAACGTAAGATTTATGGCTTCCTCGCTTGGGAAGGATGAAATTAGAGTCAACGGTATTTCTGCAGGCCCTATTAAGACCTTGGCAGCATCGGGAGTAAAGAACTTCAGAAAAATGCTTTCGAGTTATGCAAAAAGAGCTCCATTAGGAAGAACGGTTACAACTGACGAAGTGGGAAACGTGGCTGCTTTTTTGTGCTCTGACTTAGCGAGCGGAATTACTGGTGAGATTACTTATGTCGATGGGGGATTCAACACCTCTGCCCTATCAATAGATGAATACTTAGAATCTTAATTAAGCTTGAGGCTGAAGGTTTTTTAAATCCACTCTCAAACCTTCTCTGATTTTTTGATCAACCAAGGATGAGTTTTTCTGTGTAATGTATTGAATGAAATAAGATCTGTAATCATCAACCTTTGCATTAATTTCCTCATCGGTTGGTATGTTCTCTGATTGCATTTTGATCCAATAATTATTTCCATCACTTCCAACGGTGATGATATTTTCATTGATACTACTTGAGAAAATCTGTGAGACAACATCCATTGGTAATAAAGATGAGAATTTATTTATTGCCTTATATTCTTCTATTTCAAAACCACTAGGTATGTCTAACCCTTGATTATCAATAAGTGAAAACGCATCTTCATTGATTGACTGTATGAGAGCATTAGCTTTCTCTTTACGAACTTCTTGAAGCGCGAGTTCTACGGAGCTGTCAAATGTCATCAGGCTGGGTGCATTAATTTCAGCTAATCCGATGATAAAAAAACCATCTTCTGTTTCAATGATGTCATTGTCACCAACCAATAGAGATCTATCAAAAAATCTTGATCCATCAATTCCTGCTAATAAGGATTCAAACTCATCTTGAACGATTAAATTAGTATCTTGCTGTTCTAGATTAATAGTTGTAGAAATTTCTTCAAAATTAGCACCACTAATAATTAGCTCTTCGACTATTCCGATGTCATCGTTCATAAGTGAAGCTGATTCAGAAAGAATAATTTCATCTCTAAGCTCAGAGATAATTTCAGACTTAGATCTTACCTCTGGCTTTAAAACCTCTGTAAGTTTTATGAGATGGAGGGTATCTCCTAAATCAATTGGTGAAGATACTTCATTTAATTTAAGTTTTGCGATTACGCTTTCAAACTCGTCAGGAAATGCATCTCCAGACGAGTAGCCTAAATCACCTGACTCTTCAATTGATGCCTCATCTTGACTGAATTCATTTACTGCGGTTACGAAATCAATCTTACTAGTATTAATGTCATTAAAAATTTCATTAATTAAATCACTAGCATCGCTCTCAGAAGCATAGTTAGATTTATCAATCATGATATGAGAAATTCTATTTTGAACTGAATTGTTAGCCTCATTTAAATAGTCTTGATAAGAGTCTTCAAGCAAATCATCTGAAATATCAATGCCCTCAGCATAGTTTTCAATGCTTGCTTTAATGTAGTTGAATCTTCTTGTTTCATCTGAAAGAAAAAGTAGATTGTTATCGTTGTAGAAAGCTTCTGCTTCAACGAGTGTAGCCGGTTGAGAGTCTACAATTTTTTTATTATTGGATTTAAGAAATTTTATGTCCCGTGAAACCTCATTAGCAGCAATAAAACTCTTTATTTCTTCATCAAGAATAAAAAAAGAACTACCTAGCGCTCTAACTAAATTATCTGAGGCAATGCTTGATGCAACTAATTCTATGTACTCGTCAGGAATTAAGCCTGCTCCACGGATTGTTGCTTCAAAGATGGATTGATCAAATTTACCGTTTTCATCTTTAAAGCTATCAAGCTTAATAATTTCTTTTTTTGCGTCATCAATACTCACTCCGAGACGATTTTCAATGGCACTTGATTCAATCATTTTTTGATTAACAATTTGTGTTTTAAGTAACTCAAAAAGCTCATCCTCATCAAGCTGATCCAAGGAGAAAGATTCCCCAAAAATAGATTTATATCTTTGTTCAATTGTTCCGGATGCAGAATTTACATCAACCTGTGAAACTTCAAGACCATTAACAGTTCCATAGTTTGAAAAAATAGTGCCGAAAGATGAAACCCCCGTAAAGATAAAAGGTATCGCACAAATACCTACAATCACATATAAGGTTTTACCGGAGAGAAGATTTCTAAATGACTCAAGCATAGCTATTTAATATTTGGTGGGAGAATAATAAAAAAAAAGGAGTGCAAAAGCACCCCTTTTTAAATAAAAAAGGTCTAGTTATGAAAATTTAACTTTGTCTTTTAATCCCTTACCAGCTTTAAAGCCAGGTACTTTAGAAGCAGGGATGTGCATAGGAGCTCCAGTTTGAGGGTTTCTACCATCTCTTGCAGCTCTGTGTCTGACAGAAAAAGTACCAAAACCAACTAGTGAAACTGAATCACCATTTCCAAGCGCACCACCTATTGCATCTAATGTCGCATCGACTGCTCGCGCAGCAGAAGCTTTTGTTAGATCAGCAGAACTTGCAACTGCGTCAACTAAATCAGATTTATTCATATTATCTCCTCTCGTTAGATATGATTGCTATGACCTATGAAAGTCCATATGCATAAAAATGTCAAGTTTAAAAACCTATTGTTAGTGGGATCTTTGCTTGGGTGTAGCTGGTTTGGAACTAGATTTTACCGGTGAGGGTTTTGATTTTGATTGCCTTTTTGACGATTTGGCTTTGGGCTCATCAGTAAGCGCAAGGGAAATCACTTCGTCAATCCATTTAACGGGATGGATTTTTAGAGCTTTGGTAATTTGTTTTGGAAACTCTTTTAACTCGGGAAAATTCTCTTCAGGAATGATCACTTGTTTTATACCCGCACGCTTTGCAGCTAAAAGCTTTTCTTTTAATCCTCCGATTTTTAAGACTTGACCATGGAGTGTGATTTCTCCAGTCATGGCTGTATCAGATCTTATGGGAATATCGGTAAGAACAGATATTAGAGCTGTGCACATACCAATTCCAGCACTTGGCCCGTCTTTAGGAGTCGCGCCCTCAGGTACATGAATATGAATATCCAATTTTTCATGAAATGAGGGATTAAGTCCAAGGATTTTAGACCTTGATCGAACCACAGTAAGTGCGGCTTGAATAGATTCTTGCATCACATCTCCTAGTGAGCCTGTCTTAATAATCCTACCTTTTCCAGGAACTTTAGATGCTTCAATAGTTAAAAGTTCACCGCCAACTTCTGTCCAAGCTAATCCCGCAAGCTTTCCAATACTATCTTCTTTATCAGCGGTTCCAAATTGGAACTTCCTAACACCGTTATACTTTTCTAAGTTTTTGGATGTAACTTTAGTTTGTGAAAGTTTTTTGCTACTGAGTTCAATTTCTTTAACAGACTTTCTTAGAACTTTTGAAATTTGTCTTTCAAGACCCCTAACACCCGCTTCCCGAGTGTAATATCTGATGAGATCTAAAATTGCTTTATCATCAAAATTGACTTCATTTGAGTCAAGTCCATTCCTTTCCAGCTGCTTAGGTATCAAGTACTGCTTGGCAATATTTAATTTCTCATCTTCAATATATCCTGGAATTCTAATGATCTCCATTCTATCCAGTAATGGGCCTGGGATATTTAAACTATTTGCCGTACAAACAAACATAACTTCTGATAAGTCAAAATCAACCTCAAGATAATGATCTGAAAATGTAGAGTTTTGTTCAGGGTCTAAAACTTCCAAGAGAGCAGAAGCGGGATCACCGCGAAAATCCATACCCATTTTGTCTATTTCATCTAGCAAGAAAAGGGGGTTCTTCGAATCAGCTTTAGAAATCTTTTGAATAATTTTTCCTGGCATGGAGCCAATATACGTCCTACGGTGACCGCGAATTTCAGCCTCATCTCTTACCCCACCCAAGGACATTCTTATAAACTTTCGATTGGTTGCATTTGCAATGGATTGACCTAAAGATGTTTTACCAACTCCAGGAGGACCAACCAAACAAAGCACTGGTGCTTTGAGTTTTTTAACTCTTTTTTGAACTGCTAGATACTCTAAAATTCTCTCTTTGATTTCCTCTAATCCATAATGGTCATTATCGAGAACAGATAAAGCATTTTTTATATTTGATTTAATCTTAGTTTTTTTCTTCCAGGGCAAATTTGACACCCAATCAAGATAAGATCTTACGACCGAAGCCTCTGCTGACATCGGCGACATTAGCTTAAACTTAGAAAACTCATTCATGGCTTTTTTGAGGGCTTCTTTTGGCATGCCAGATTTTTTTATTTGTGTTTCGAGTTGAGAAATTTCATCACCCTCTTCAGTAATGTCTCCTAACTCTTTTTGAGCAGCTTTGATCTGTTCATTGAGGTAGTACTCTCTCTGAGATTTCTCCATTTGTTTTTTAACTCTATCTCTAATTTTTTTATCTACATCAACAGCATCAATTTGTCCTTGTATCAAACTGATGAGCATATCTGCCCTTTTGGATAAATCCTCGCATTCTAAAATTGATTGAGCGTCTGAAATTGAAATGGGAAGATGTGATGCAACAGAATCAATCACTCTCGTTACATCATCGAATGCATCGATGCTTGAAAGAACTTCAGGAGCAACTTTTTTTGTAATTTTTATAAAATCTCCAAATTTGCCTTTAATAAAGTTACATAAGTTTTTATTATCAGCAGGATTTAGCTGAGATTCAGGAATAATTTTCACTTGGGCTTTAAGAAAATCCTTGTCTTTTAGAACTTTTAAGGCCTCACATCTGTGATCGCCCTCAACTAGTAATTTGACTGTTCCATCAGGAAGTTTGATCAACTGCAAAATGGTTGCAAGAGTTTGTACTTTGTATATTTCATCAAATGATGGATTATCTATTGAGCCATCGATTTGGGTTCCTAAAAGAATTTTTTTATTGGCCGCCATTGCTTGATTAAGAGCATTGATTGATGGCTCTCTCCCAACAAACAAGGTTGTAACATTGCCAGGAAAAACGACAACATCCCTAAGGGGCAATAAAGGTAAGTCGTATTTTACTGAGGGCATCTAATTAAGAACCTGAAGAGGTTTTCTTTTTAGGTGTTTTGTAAACCTTTATTGGATCTGATTGTCTAGAAGCTGCATTTTCATCAACAACAACTTTTTCAAGGTCTTCATTTGGAAGTTCAAACATCGTATCCATTAAGATTTCTTCCATAATTGATCTTAAACCTCTGGCACCTGTTTTTCTTTTAATCGCTTGTCGAGCAACTTCTTTTAGAGCTGATTCCTTGAAATCCAAATTGACGGAATCCAAATCAAATAAATATTTATATTGGTCAACCAGAGCATTTTTAGGTTCTTGTAAAATTCTAACTAACGATTCTTCATCGAGCTCATGAAGTGTTGAAATTACAGGCAGCCTTCCAACAAACTCAGGAATTAAACCGTACTTAACCAAATCCTCTGGCTCAAGCTGATCAACTAAATTTTGCACCGAAGCATCTGTATCTTTGATGGCTGCAGAAAAACCAATACCTGATTTATCAGTTCTTTGTTTAACAACCTCATCAATGCCCGAGAATGCTCCTCCACAGATAAATAAGATATTAGATGTATCTATTTGAATGAACTCTTGTTGAGGGTGTTTCCTGCCACCTTGAGGAGGAATGGATGCGACAGTACCTTCAATTAACTTTAATAGCGCCTGTTGGACACCTTCACCAGATACATCTCTTGTTATTGATGGGTTATCAGACTTTCTTGCAATCTTATCGATTTCATCAATGTAAACAATTCCGAGTCGTGCTTTTTCAGGATCATAGTCACATTTTTGAAGAAGTTTTTGGATAATGTTTTCAACGTCTTCACCAACATATCCTGCCTCAGTAAGCGTTGTAGCATCAGCAATGGTAAATGGAACGTTAAGAATTCTTGCAAGCGTTTGAGCAAGAAGGGTCTTTCCACTTCCGGTTGGTCCTAGCAATAAAACATTGCTTTTTTGGAGTTCAACGGCATCCTTATTTGATTGATTTTTTAATCTTTTGTAATGGTTATAAACGGCAACAGATAAAACTTTTTTAGCTTTTTCTTGACCAATAACATAATCATCTAATTGACTGAATATTTCTGCTGGCGAAGGAAGTTCGTTTAAGGTATCTGGGTCATCTGCTTTGATTTCTTCTTCAATAATGTCATTACACAAATCAACACACTCATCACAAATGTATACGCTTGGACCCGCTATGAGTTTTTTTACGTCCTCTTGATTTTTACCACAAAAGGAACAGGTTAGTTTTTGATTGTCGCTACTTTCCATCTTTAGTATCGTCCCTTGAATCTAGGATGTCGTCAATAATCCCATATGATTTGGCTTCATCGGCATTTAAAAAATTGTCTCGATCAGTATCTTGCTCGATCTTCTTAAGAGTTTTACCTGTATGTTTAGCTAGAATTTCATTAACTTTCTGCTTCATCACTAAAATCTCTTTTGCATGAATTTCTATATCAGATGCTTGACCCTGAAAACCACCTAGCGGCTGATGAATCATCACACGTGAATTAGGTAATGCAAATCTTTTGCCAGCTGCTCCACCTGCTAACAAAAGAGAACCCATGCTTGCCGCTTGACCAACACACAAGGTAGCAACCTCTGGCTTAACAAATTGCATGGTGTCATAAATTGCAAGTCCTGATGAAATGATTCCACCTGGAGAGTTAATATAAATGCTTATGTCTTTTTCAGGATTTTCTGATTCAAGAAACAATAATTGTGCAATGACAAGGTTAGATATGTAATCATCAATAGGTCCAGTAAGGAAGATTATTCTTTCCTTAAGTAGTCTTGAATAAATATCAAAAGCTCTCTCACCTCTGGGTGTTTGCTCAACAACCATAGGTACTAAACCAGAATTAAGAATGTCAGTTTTATGATCCATAATTATTTTATGTTTGCTAAATCTTTGAATTTAATTTCCTTTACCTTTGATTTAAGCTCATTTTTCAATTTTTCAATAAGCAGTTCTTCTAAAATGATCATTTTATAATTATCGAGCTGTTTGGGTTGAGATTTGATCCATGTCTTAAATTGATCTTGGTCTTTATATTTCTCTGCTTCCTTATCAACAAACTCATCAACCCTTTCTTGATTAACTTCTAATTTAAAAAACTTTACAAACTCACTAAACAGCAAATCTAATTTAACCCTTTTTTCTGCGTTTTCTAGGAAAGTATCTATAGGAAATAGATCCTCCGGTGCTTCATCAGCTTGTTGACCCATTCTCATTAATGAATCTTTTCTCATTAGAGTAGCCTGCTCATTTATAACTGAACTAGGCGCAGAAAACTTATTTACCTCAAGCAACAAGTCATAGATTGATTCTCTTGTAAGAGAGTCTTCTTGCTGTTTGACTTCTTGCTGCATTCTTTTTTCAATTTCAACCTTGAAGTCCTGCTCATTTTTAACTTCTTCCATAGCCAAAGATTTATATAGCTCTTCATTGATGGATGCATTTTGTTTTTCTTGAACTTTATTTACTTTGATTAAGAAATTTGCATTTTTTTCAGCAAGATCACTTTTAAAATAATCATCTGGAAATTTAACTTCTGCATTAAATTCATCATTTATTTTCTTACCGATAATTGCATCCTCAAAACCTGGAATCATAGATTTTGATCCTATTACCAGTGCAAAGTCTTTGGATGAATTTCCCTCAAACTCTTCACCGTCAACAGTGCCTGTGAAGTCAATGATCACTTGATCTTTCTCTAAAGCACCTCTGTCAACATCCTTCCAAGTACCATAGCGCTCCAAAATATCTGCTACAGCAAGATCAATATCATCACTTTCAATAGTAATCTTTGATTCTTCAAAAGACTTCCATCTAGTAAGTTTGGGTTTAAATTCTGGAAAAACTTCGAATTCTGCTGAATACACAATACCCTTTTTAGGATCCTCAGAATCAATGCTGATGTTGGGTGAAGATGCTGGTTTGATTTCTTTTTCAGCTATCTCAAGCGGGTAAGTTTCCTGAATTACTTCATTCAACACCTCATAGTGAATTGAAGGTCCATATTTTTGAATTAGCACATCGTTTGGCACTTTGCCCTTTCTAAACCCATCAAGCTTTACGGTAGACTTAATCTTATTAAGCTTGGCCTGATATTTTTCGTCGTATTTTTTAGTCTCGACATTTACGGTCAACTTTCGATTTAGATCTTTGAGTTTTTTTAGTTTACTGGTCATAAGTTTTTATCTAATTGATGGGGCGAGCGATGGGGTTCGAACCCACGGCCTCCGGAGCCACAATCCAGCGCTCTAACCAACTGAGCTACGCCCGCCACGCAAAAGGGTCACATTATAAGAGAAAAATCATATAATCTATACTATTAATGGGGGTGATTGGATGACAAAGCTTTCTATGCTCGAATCAACAAATCGTTTAATTGATAAAGCACTTAAGTATTCCGATGTATCGCCAGATGTTGCAAATCGAATTAAAGTTCCTAATGCTACTTATTCAATTAATTTTGGGGTAAGGCTACGCAATAAAATTCACACATTTACAGGTTGGCGATGTGTTCATTCAGAGCACATGGAGCCGGTCAAAGGTGGTATCAGGTATGACCTTGATGCAAATCTTGAGGAAGTAGAGGCATTAGCAGCATTAATGACTTATAAAAATGCAATTATTGAAGTTCCTTATGGTGGATCAAAAGGTGGATTAAAGATTGATCCAACTGAGTGGACTGAAAATGAGTTAGAAAAAATTACTAGGCGCTTTGCTCAAGAGTTAATTAAGCGAGATATGATTGATCCGGCAAGAAATGTCCCTGCCCCGGATATGGGAACCGGATCTAGAGAGATGGCCTGGATAGCAGATGAGTACAGAATTATGAGCCCTGCGGACATTAACGCTAAGGCTTGCGTAACAGGAAAACCTGTTGGTAAAGGAGGAATAGCAGGCAGGGTTGAAGCAACCGGTAGAGGTGTTCAATTTATTATTAAAGAATTTTTTAGAAATCCTGACGATTTAAAGAAATTGAAACTAAAAGGAACTCTTAAAAATAAAAAGATCGGTATTCAAGGTTTTGGGAAAGTTGGCTATCATGCTGCTAAATTTTTGCAAGAAGATGATGGGGCAAAAATTATTGCAATTATTGAATTTAATGGAGGTCTAATAAATTCTAAGGGGATCGACGTCGAAAAAGCTAAAACATTTTTTAGCGAGCATGGAACTTTTAAGAACTGTCCTGAAGGCAAGTTCCAAGAAAACACAGATGATATGTTAACTGCAGAGTACGATATTCTAATTCCGGCTGCCAAGGAAAATGTTATCAATCAAAAAAATGCTAAAAAAATTAAATCAAAATTAATTGTTGAGGCTGCCAATGGGCCTATTAGCTTTGAAGCTGATGAGATTTTAAATAAACAGGGTGTGATTATTATTCCAGATATTATTGCCAATGCAGGTGGTGTCGCAGTGAGTTATTTTGAGTGGGTAAGGAATCTTCGTCATATTCGATTTGGCAGATTAGAAAAGCGTAGAAATTTTACTCAACTTCAATCCATGATTGATGCTGTTGAAAGCATGACAGGAAAATCCATGCCCAAAGCATTTAAGGATAAATTTAATAATGGTGTAGAAGAAATTGATCTAATTCGCTCAGGTTTGGATGACATGATGCGGGAGGCATACCAAAAAATTCGTGCCACAATGATTGAATCCAAAATACCAGACCTAAGAACAGCAGCCTACAAAGCTGCCATTGATAAAATTGCAATTTCTTACGAAACGATTGGTCTATAAGGCTGTTGGGAATAAGACTGAATTATTATCTGACGCATTCCAAACATCGTATTTATTCATGATCTGCTGAAATAGTGAGGAATCTTCAAATTGATTAAGTAGCTTTATGACTTTTGAGTATTTCTGATTAAAAAAATAATCATTATCGGCAATTTTAAACTGTCTAATAAAAGGTAATATTGAAATATCTAACAAGCTGACTTTGTCAGAAAAAAACCACTTGCTGTCGGAGATGCTTTTATCTAATTCACCTAAAATCTCATCGCAATAATCACGGTGATTTTGAGGATCTGTATCGTATCTTTGAGAGTATTTATATCGATCTAAATGATGTTTAAAGTCAGTATCAAATTCGTGAATTGTTTTAAAAGCAAAATCTTGCTGCTCTAAATTTAGAACCATTAATTTTTTTGAATTATGAGATAGAGCCCATTGGATAATCTCATTACTCTCCTCGATGACTTGATCATGAAGTTGTAAAACGGGCACAGTACCTTTGGGAGAAAGTTTTAGCATTTCAGTGGGTTTATTTTTTAAATAGACCTCCCTTAGTTCACACTTAATATCTGCAAGGTAAATAGCCATTCGCGCTCGCATTGCATAGGGACATCTTCTGAATGAATAAAGAATTGGATGCTTCATTTTTGTTCAACTTCCCTTTTTGAACCAATATGTTTTTGATTTCGATTTTTTGCAAGATCAATTTGCATTTGTCTGTCCGCATATCTTCTTTTTTGTTCCTCAGTCTTGTCATCAAAGCAATGGGAGCAACTCACACCACGAATAAAATTAGGAGATAGCTTATCGTCTTCAGTGATTGGCATTCTGCATCCATGACATAAATCATATGAGCCTGGTTCAAGCTTATGATTTAGAGCCACCCTATCATCAAACACAAAACATTCTCCATTCCATAGGGATTCCTCAGGCTTAACTTTTTCAAGGTAATTCAAGATCCCTCCTTTGAGATGATAAACCTTTTCAAAGCCTTTATCCTTTAGAAGCGAGCTAGCTTTTTCACATCTAATTCCGCCGGTGCAAAACATCGCAATTTTTTTATCTTTGGGTAGTTTAGAGCCTTCAGTTTCAGCCCACTCAGGAAATTCCCTAAAATTAGTAGTTTCAGGCTGGATGGCTCCCTCAAAACTTCCAATAGAAACTTCATAAGTATTTCTTGTATCCAATACTAGAACATCTTCGTCGGTTATAAGTTGGTTCCAATCTAGTGGATCAACATATTCACCAACTTTTTTACCTGGATTAATTTCACAATTGCCTATGGTTACGATTTCTTTTTTTAATTTCACCTTTAGTCGAGGAAAAGGCATAAAATCTGCAGAAGAAACTTTAAAATCGCTCTCACTCAATAAATCTTTTTCAAATAAAAAATTTTTGAACTTATCAATGCTCTTAGATGAGCCTGAAACAGTTCCATTGATACCTTCCTCAGCAAGCAGAACCGTGCCTTTAATGTTCAAGTTTTCTAGAAATTTATAAAACTCGGTTTGAAGTTCATACAGCAAAGAAATCTTTGTAAATTTATAAAATGCTGCTATTGAAAAAACTTGGTCACCCATAATAAAAAATGGCGCGCCTGAAGAGATTCGAACTCCTGACCCACTGCTTAGAAGGCAGTTGCTCTATCCAGCTGAGCTACAGGCGCACTGGTCGGGGTAGTAAGATTCGAACTTACGACCACTCGCTCCCAAAGCGAGTGCGCTACCAGACTGCGCCATACCCCGAGGATTGTGATATTAATGATAATAAAAGAAATAATCAATCTTCATTGCATATTAAATTTATGATGAGAAAATATTACTAATGTCAGCAATTATTCTTAACGGTAAATCTCTTGCTAGCGATTTTGAATCTGAAATAAAAGAAGAAACCGAGCAACTGGTTTCAAGGGGGATTACTCCTACTCTAGCTACCATTTTGGTGGGTTTAGACCCGGCATCTGCTACCTACGTGAAAATGAAACAAAGCGCTTGTCAGCGGTTAGGCATGAAATCTATTGCTGTTGAGCTAGATGAAAAAACGACTACCGATGAATTATTAAATAAAATTCATGAGCTAAATGCAGATGATTCAGTTCATGGAATTTTGTTACAACACCCCGTTCCATCTCATATTGATGAGCGTAAATGCTTTGATGCTATCGAATTAGACAAAGATGTCGATGGCGTTACCTGCTTAGGATTTGGTTCAATGACGATGCAAGAACCAGCCTATGGATCGTGCACTCCAGCTGGCATTATGCGAATGCTTGATCATTACGATATCCTAATCGAAGGCAAGCATGCAGTGGTAGTTGGAAGAAGCCCTATTTTAGGAAAACCTATGGCAATGATGCTTCTGAACGAAAATGCTACTGTCACAATTTGTCATTCTAGAACAAAAAACTTACAAGCAATTGTTAAAGAGGCGGATATTTTGGTTGGCGCTGTTGGGGTTCCAAAACTTATAAAATCTGACTGGATAAAATCTGGAGCTATTGTCATTGATGCGGGCTATCACCCTCAAGAAAAATGTGGTGATATTGATTTAAAAGGAATCGAATCTACAGCCTATGCTTTTACACCTGTGCCTGGCGGTGTTGGTCCTATGACCATTAATACACTTATCTATCAAACCCTCCTTTCTGCAAAAAAATTAGTCGAGTGAGTGTACTTCCAGTAATTGTAGGTTACGGCGGAATTAATGCTGCCGGAAGGTCTGCAGGAGATTATGCGCTTAAGCGGATGGTTTATGAAAATTTATCCAACACTGAAAAGATTAAAACCATCGAATCCTTAGCCCAATTAACGAGCAATCCCGATGAAAAGTATAATTTAGATAATTCGCTTATCAGAAAACTTTCAAAAAATTTCTTTGAAGAAGTTTCTCACAGAAACCCAAGCCTACCTGGTTTAGCAGCTGGACAGCTGCCAACTGGATTTATTCCAAGCGAAACATATAACGCAAGACAACATCCAAGGTCTTTAGCTATGTCAATTTTTGCTGCCTCTGATGCTCTCAAAAGCATTGGTCTAAATTGGGATGAAGTTTCTGCAAAGGTGGGTCCAGAAAATGTTTCGTGCTTATCAGGGTGTGCAATTTCAACTGCTGATAAATTTGGTATGGGAGGTTTTTACCAAGCACAGCTTTCTGGAGCAAGAACTACCAGCAAACATCTTGCTATGTCTCTAGGAGAAATGAGCGCAGATTTTGTTCATGCATACGTCCTTGGCTCCATGGGTGTCACTGGGAATCACACCGGTGCATGCGCAACCTTTCAATATAACCTCAGTATGGGTATTGATTTAATTAATTCTGGGAAATCAAAAATATGTTTTGTGGGCGCTGCTGAGAGTGGCTTGGTGCCAGAGGTATATGAGGGTTTTGCAGCAGCAAAGGGATTGGCAGAAGATAAGAATCTTATTAACTTACAGGCACAGCTGAATGAAGATACTGAGGAAGTAAATTATCGAAAAGCATGTCGACCTTTTGGTGAGAATGTTGGAATGTCTATTGGTGAGTCTGCTCAATTTGTAGTCCTGATGGCAGATGATTTGGCGCTCGAGTTAGGCTGCAATATTTATGGTGCTGCTTTGTCGTCTCATATCCATGCTGATGGATATAAAAAATCTATTTCCGGTCCAGGTGCGGGCAACTATATAACTATTGGAAGAGTTCTTAACGAAGTCAGTGATGCGTTTGGAACAGATGCCCTGAATCGAGTTTTAGTGCATGCACATGGAACCGGCACTCCCCAAAACAGGGTTACTGAATCACATATTCTATCTAGTCTTGCCAATGCATTTGGTATTGCAGCTATGCCAGTGACTGCAATTAAGTCCCATTTAGCACACTCATTGGCAGCGGCCGGAGGAGATCAACTAACCTCCATGCTAGGTTCTTGGCAACTGGATATTGTCCCAGGAATTACATCTACTCCTGAACTTGCAGAGAATGTTTATAAATCAAATTTAAGTTTTTTGCTCAAGAATCAACAGATAGAAAAAACAGAATATGACTTTGCAATATTAAATGCGAAAGGCTTTGGTGGTAATAATGGCACTTCCCTGATCATGTCACCATTGAAAACCACCGAAATTCTTCAACAAAAACATACTGGAAAAAAATGGAAATCATTTAAAAAAATTCAAGAAAATACAATCAATGAACTTGAAAATTTTGATAATGAATTAAGGATGCAACCGCCCCTTGCAAGGTATAAATTTGGAGAAGGAGTCATTGATGGTGAATCTGAACTAGAGTTCTCAAATACAGACTTGATTATTAAATCTAACAATCAAAAAATTAGTATTAAATCTGAGCTACCATACAAAAAACTCCTTAAGTAAGAGGAAGAAATAAGCATATCTAATTTTTAAATGTTTACTTAAGCTGTTTGATTAAATTCTTGAAAAATTTCACTTAGTGGCAATCCATTAATAGCCTCTAAACTTCCTTTGACCTCACTAAAGAGCTGATGACCATTTTCTTCATACTTATAAGCCCCACATGCAGAGAAAGGTTTGTCTAAATTAACGTAATTTTGGATTTCACTTAGGCTTAACTCTCGCATTTTCATGGTACAGATAATTTCCACCTCATGAATAACTGAATTATCTTTAGAAAAAACATACTGACCAATCAAATAATGTGTTTTACCGCTTAGTTCTTTTAACTGATGAATTGCACGATCCACAGTTCTTGGTTTTGAAAAGATTTTATTTTCCAGTAAGCATATTTGATCACATCCTAAAACCAAATGATTGGGAAATTCATGATTGATGCTTAAAGATTTAGCCTTTGCTAATTCATAACATAATTGAGCTGGCTCCATTCCTTGAAGTGTTTTTTTTAAAGCATCTTCATCTGCTGTGGGCGAATAAAATTTTATTGAGCTATCGAACTTTGATGCTAATTTCCTTCGAATATCAGATGTGGAGGCTAAAATCAGTGAATGATTTTCCAATTAATTTTTTGATAAATTAATAAATGATAAGAATTCGTTTCTTGTAACTTGATTTTCTTTAAAAACTCCTTTCATACAGCTTGTTACCGTTGTTGATTCTGTTTTATGAACACCTCGCGTAGACATGCATTGGTGGCCGGCGTCAACGACAACAGCTACACCTTTAGGGTTTAAAACATTTTCAATGGTGGTAGCTATTTGCGAAGTCATCGTTTCTTGCGTTTGAAGCCTTTTACCAAAAACGTCAACTATCCTAGCTAACTTACTTATTCCTACAACCCTGTTGTTAGGTATATAACCAATATGAGCTTTTCCTAGAATTGGAACCATATGATGTTCACAATGAGATTCAAGGCGAATATCTTTGACAATAACCATCTCATCATAACCTTCGACTTCCTCAAAGGTTTTTCTTAGAATGTCTTCGGGATCCTGTTCATATCCCTCAAAAAACTGCATATATGCATTAACAACTCTTTTTGGGGTTTCAATTAAGCCCTCTCTAGTTGGATCATCGCCAGCCCATTCTATTAATGTTTTAACAGCATCCATGGCTTTTTCTCTTGATGGTTTATTCGAAGTAGCATTGTTGGAAACTGCTTTCATCGGCTTTTTAACATCGGGTTTATTCATAGTGGGCACATTATAACGACTAAAAAGTCTAATTTTAAAGGTTAAAGCCTAATTAATTTGATATAGTTGGTTCTTCTTCTGAAGACGAATCAACACTAGATTCGGTAATAACTTCTTCAATATCGTCATTACTTTCGATAGCATCATCCTGATCAAATGGAAAAGGCTTCTGTTCAGTTTTGTAGGTTAAGTATTCAAAACTCTCTGTTAAAAAACTAATTAGCCAGTTGGTAATGTTTTTAATTTGATTATTTGGTGAGCCTGCAATTAAATGAAATAAAAACTGCAAGAAAATCAAGATTAGAATCAAAGGTAGTGCGATAATTTCTATTATTAACGAATATACAACCATAAACAGCAGGCGGATCCACTTGCTAGGTTTTAACAGTTCTTCTTTTTTTATCTCATTCATTTCCAATTCCTCCTGCAAATTCTACATCAAGATGGTCTGGATGACTTATTAAATCATTCATTAATATATTTGGGTCTGCATTTTCAAAAACTATTTTATGTAAGGCATTTACTAGTGGCATTGCTAGATTATTATCATTAGCTTCCTTATAAACAACTTCGAGTGTTCTTACACCTTCAGCGACCTGCCCAATTGATGCTTTGGCCTCTTCAAGGCTGTCGCCTTTTGCAAGCCTTCTTCCTAGCGAAAAGTTCCTTGAGAGTTTTGAGGTACAAGTAGCGACCAAGTCACCCATTCCAGCTAAACCTAAAAAAGTTATTGGATTAGCTCCTTTATGAACAGCAAACTTACTCATCTCGGTCATGCTTCTGGTGATAATTAAACCTATGGCATTTTCACCAACATCTAATTCATCTCCTATGCCGCAACAAATGGCATAAATATTTTTTAGAGCACCTGCATACTCAACCCCTTTTACGTCAGCACTTTCATAAATCTTAAATTTCTCACTCTCTAGCGCGTTCTTGATTAATGCTTTTAATTCAGCGTTATGGGAGGCAATTACTGAGCCAGCTACCTTTTCATTGGCAATTTCCTTAGCCAAATTTGGTCCACTTAGAACCCCAAATTTATCGCCAATAATTGTTTCTAGTTCATGAGAGATGATTTCTGTCATACTTCGCATGGGATTTTTAGCAATTGCTTTGGTGCATGAGACAACATGCATGCTGTCCTCAATAAGAGGTTTCAGTCGTTTAATAATATTTTCAAAGATTGCGCTTGGGGTTGCGACTAATACTAGATCAGCCGCTGAAATGCATTGTTCTAGGCTTTCGGACGCAATAATTTTTTCAGAAAGTTTTAGCTCAGGATGATACGTAGCATTGGCCCCCTCAGCATTAATTCTAAGAGCCTGCTCTGTATCTCTTACCCAAAGAGAGGTTTCAAAGCCATTTGAAGCAGACAAATTGGCAAGCACAGTACCAAAACTACCGCCTCCTAAAACTGCGATTTTTTTATTCATGCTTATTAGATCAGAAATTTATCCAACTGCCTCAAATACTTTGAAGGATCTTTGGGAGATCCGCCTTCAGCAATAATTGCATAATCGAGTAGAAATTTACTGAAATTACTAAATTCTCTACCCTCAAGCGTATCAAGTTTTTTTATCAGTTTATGCTTTAGGTTAACTTCAAGACTAGGTTTTGAATCTGGAATTTTTTGCCCTGCTGATTCAAGGATTTTACGCATTTGAATACCAGGATCATGCTGTGCGGTAACCAATCTTGCAGCTGAATCGACCAACCTACTGCTTACAATAACCTCTGCAACCTCATCTTTTAGCTTGCTTGCGATCCTTTCAATAAGTTTCTCATTATCTTTTGATACTTTGGGTTTGGATTCTGCATCATCAAATTCTGCTTTAGCAGCATTCACCAACACTTTGCCGTTATATTCAGCAAGGGTTGTCATTAACCATTCATCAATGCGATCCGTAAGCAATAAAACTTCTGTATCAGCTTTTTTTAAACTTTCAATATGCGGTGAATTTAATGCTGCCTCATAGGTGTCTCCAAGACAGTAATAGATCTTATCCTGATCTTTATCCATTCTCTCAATGTAACTGTCTAGATCAACATTTACTTCACCATCATCATTCTTACTTGAAGCAAAGATAAATAAACTTGCAATTTCATCTTTGTTTTCATAATCCTCAGCAGGGCCTTCTTTAAGCGCAAGACCAAATTCATGCCAAAATGCTTGATAGGCACTCATGTCATCTTTTTTAAGTTTTTTTAGAGCATCCAGGACACGTTTGGTTAAAGCTTTTTTGATTGAATCAACCAAGGGATGTTCTTGTAAGATTTCCCTGGAAACATTAAGGGGTAAATCGCTTGAGTCAATGACCCCCTTAACAAATCGTAAATAAATAGGTAGGAAATGCGCTGCATCATCCATGATGAAGACACGCTGAATAAAAAGCTTTAAGCCTTTAGGGGTATCACGATTCCATAAATCAAATGGTGATTTCTTTGGAATATATAGAAGGTTTGAATACTCCTGCTTGCCTTCAACTTTATTATGAATCCACAACAAAGGATCATCAAAGTCGTGACTTAGATACTTATAAAATTCTTTATACTCGTCTTCTTTAACGGACCTTTTTGATTTTAGCCAAATTGCTTCATTATCATTTAATCTCTTTTTCTCCATACCTTCAGCTGATAGGTAGATTGGGAAATTAATGTATTGTGAGTATTTTGAAATTATGAAACTAACTCTGGATTCATCAATAAACTCTTTATTTTCATCATTTAGATAAATCGTAATGGTGGTTCCATGATCATCTTTAGATTTTTTTGAGAGTTCGTAAGTGTCTTCTCCGGAACTTTTCCATAAATGTCCTTCATCCTCTTTATCCGCTGCAGATTTTGAATGGACTTCAACTTCTTTTGCAACCATAAACACAGAATAGAAACCCACACCAAATTGGCCTATTAACTGTGAATCTTTCTGTTTATCTCCGGTAATACTACTTAAAAAACTTGCAGTTCCAGATTTTGCAATAGTGCCAATATTTTCTATTAGTTCAGCTTCAGTCATGCCAATGCCATTATCTGAAATGGAGATGATATTGTTTTTTGGATCCAGGCTAATGCTGATTGCGTAATCTCTTTGAAGTGAGGAGTCCTCGAGTGATTTAAATCTTAATTTATCGAGTGCATCTGATGCATTTGAAATCAATTCTCTTAGAAAAATCTCTTTATTTGAATAAAGAGAGTGAATCATCAACTGAAGTAACTGCTTGGTCTCAGTTTGAAAGGCTTTAGTTTTTGGTCTGGCCATAATTATCCCTATGTTGTTCTTATATAGTGCTTGGAATCATGAGTTCAACTCTTCATTACCCTTTCTTGATTCTCTTCGATGCTCACCTCTACACTTTTTGCTGCAAAATTGTACATTATCCCAATCTCTTTCCCATTTCTTTCTCCAATTAAAGGGTTTGCTGCATTGCAAACAAGTTTTGGAGGGTAGATTAAGTTTTTTATGCAAAGTTAACTTATAAAGAGAAGAAAATAAGAATCGATGAAATAAATATAACTGCTGTGCAATACACGCTTAAACCGTGTAAATAACTAAAAGTTTTAGACCAATCCCTATCTCTCGCTGCATTGGTTGCAGGAATCACGATAAAACCAATGGCTGCATGAATAGCATTAAAAATAGATAGGTACCAAACATAGGCTGTTGTTTCATTAAACAAAGCATAAATCAGAACTGGAAAAGAGAAAATTAATAGTCCTAGGTAATACCTTGGGAAGATTTTTCTGAGGAATTTTGAGGATGATTCATCATCCAGCACACTAAAAATAATAGGGGTGGTAAGAGCAAGATGCGTCAATACAATTCCTGCCTGAAATACGATGGTTAGTTTTAAAATTTCCATACTAAATACAGCGCACAATGGCGGACCGGACGGGACTCGAACCCGCGACCTCCTGCGTGACAGGCAGGCATTCTAACCAGACTGAACTACCGGTCCGCGATAGTTCCCGAATAATATCTATTTAAAAATTTTCTGCAAGTATTCTTGATGGTTAAATTTAAAAAAATTGATTTTTTCATGAACATCTGACATCCTTTTGGGAATAAAAACTTCTTTAAGGGGGAGTTTTTAGTTTATAAACTAAAAATAATAGGAGTAAACATGAAATATCTATTAGCTTTAGTCGGTGTGGTTGCAATGCCTAGCTTTGCAGCTGATCTTTCGACTAACGATATGACAGGTATTACTTTTTGGCTGGTAACTGCTGCAATGTTGGCAGCTACTGTCTTTTTCTTTGCTGAAAGAGATGTAGTCAAAGGTAAATGGAAAACTTCACTTTCAGTAGCTGGTTTAGTTACTGGTGTGGCGTTTTGGCATTATCTTTATATGAGAGGTGTTTGGGCTGATACTGGCACATCACCAACTGTATACAGATATATTGACTGGTTGATAACAGTGCCTCTACAAATAATTGAATTTTATTTGATATTGAGGGTTTGCACTAATGTAGGTTCTGGATTGTTCTGGAAACTTCTTGTTGCATCACTTGTTATGCTTATTGCAGGTTTCTTAGGTGAAATCGGATCTGCACCAGCATGGCCAGCGTTTATAGTCGGGATGATAGCTTGGTTATACATTATCTATGAGGTGTTCTCTGGTGAAGCCGGACAACTCAATGCCTCTAGTGGTAATGCTGCCGCTCAAAGCGCTTTTAGTACTATAAGATTAATCGTAACTTTTGGATGGGCTATTTATCCAATAGGTTATATCTTAGGTGTTGGAAGTAATCCTGATATGGCAAATGCAAACATAATCTATAACCTTGCTGATTTTATTAATAAAATTGCGTTTGGTTTAGCGATATATGTTGCTGCCGTAAGCGATTCAGACTAATTTAAATTTGTTTGATGAAGCCCGGATTTATCCGGGCTTTTTTTTGGCTGGTGGGTGATGACAGGCTCGAACTGCCGACCCTCTCGGTGTAAACGAGATGCTCTCCCAACTGAGCTAATCACCCGAAAAAAGTTCGTTCATCTGGTTTTCCATTGCTTGGTAATCCCAGAAAGCACGTAATGATACTATTTTATTATCTGAATTAACACGGTAAATCACGATCATCTTTGTCTTAATCTCAGCACCATTTATTTTATTGGTTATGTGCGCAAAGTTAGCGCACTCATCACCACACGGAATGGATTCTTTGATTTCAAATATTAAATCTCCATTGGCAATAACGTTATCGTAAAAAGCCTCAATTGCTTCCAATCCCTTATGCCCCTCTCCAGAAGGGTCTAATGGACTAACTCCAATAGGATCTTGCACAACCGCATTTTCTGCAAATAAACTTAACCACTTAGCCTTGTCTTTACCGACGGCATATTCTCTTGATAAAAACCCTAATTCTTGTGCTTTAGTTTTTGCTTCCATTTGTTAACTCCAATCTAGCCAAGTATATTCCAGTCAAAGCAAGTACACCAAACATCGATTGAAAGATCGTAAGCCATTCCATCATGATCAGTGCGCCTAAAATGGTAGCTGTAATAGGCTGCATCAGCAATCCAATTGCGGCAAAGGATGCTTTCACTTTTGGCATACCAATAGTAATAAAGTATTGCCCTCCTACCTGGCAAAGGACTGCAAGAGCAATTAAGTTGAGCCATCCATTAATTTCAGTTGGCATATATACAGAAGATTCAGTAAATGCTGCAGGCAAAGAAAACAACCCACAGAAGAAAGTCGTATAAAGAATGACTTTAGTTGGGCTCTCATGACCTAATCGAGAAATTAAAATCAAATAGGCTGCATAAAAAAAAGCTGCAACAAGTGATATAACATCACCAAAGACAGAGCTTGGAGTTTGATCGGGTGAACCAACTATCAAACCAAATACACCCAAGTAAGTAATAAGCATCGCCAGAATTAACTTAATAGTTATGGCTTCTCTAAGGATAAAAAAACCAAATAGGGCCACATATATAGGTGCAGTATTTACCATAATCGTAGCATTAGAAATGGATGTAAATTCAAGACTCCAATGCCAGCCAGTCATATCAATACAAAATGCAAGTCCTGCAATTGCAGCAATCAAATAAGTTTTTCGCTCTTTTAATCGAAAAGGATTTTTTGAGTCTAGATAGAAATTTAATACTAATAAAAAGGGTAATGCTAAAAACATTCTGTAAAAAAGAACCCAGCTTGGACTCAGCTCACTGAGTCTTACAAAAATAGGTGCAATCCCAATTAGTGCGGCACCAAATGCAAGAATTAAAAAGGCAGCAACTGAATGTTTTTGAATTTGCATCACGATATACTAGCTTAGAAAATATCAAATATGGACGACAACAATAATTTTATTTCCGTTGGTGAACTCAACCGTAAAGCCAAGCACCTACTCGAATCTGAGCTAGGAACAGTTCAGGTGGTTGGGGAAGTATCTAACCTTGCAAAGCCCTCTTCTGGGCATATGTATTTTACCCTTAAAGATGAGGATGGAGCCGTGAGGTGTGCGATGTTTAGAAATCAAAATATGCGCCTTAACTTTGCTCCAGAAAACGGTGACTTATGTGCGGTGGAAGCTCAAGTTAGTCTTTATGCACCCAGGGGTGACTATCAACTCATTGTTAGCCGAATGGAACCCTATGGTGAAGGGAACTTAGCCAAACAATTTGAATTGTTGAAAGCCAAACTTGAAAAAGAAGGTTTATTTGATCATGCTCTGAAACGCGAAATTCCAAAATACCCAATCCATGTAGCTGTGGTGACCTCCTCCTCTACAGCAGCCTTTCAAGACGTCATGACCACCGTTGAAAGAAGAGCAAGAAATACGCAGCTCACCATCGTAGAAGCAACTGTCCAAGGCGATACAGCTCCTAGAAGTTTAATCAATGCGCTCGAGCAAATAGAAACATTTAATGCAAATAACCCAAGCAATGCATTTGATTTAATTCTTATGTGTCGTGGGGGAGGCTCAATTGAAGATTTATGGTGCTTTAACCATGAGGACTTGGCTCGAAAGATCCATCGTTTAGACATTCCACTTATTTCAGCGGTGGGTCATGAAATTGACTTCACCATTTGCGATTTTGTTGCTGACTTGAGGGCGCCCACGCCAACGGCAGGTGCAGAAATTGTTACTGAATACTATTATCAGTCACTTGAACTTTTGAAAGACCTCCAAGAGAAAATAAAAAAATCTTTTCAGACATCCATCAACAATGAGCAACAAAAGATTGCTCTTTTAAAAGCTCAACTTAAATCACCTCTTTCCATAATCAAAGAGCGAGCTCAGGCCATTGATTCCATGGAGTTAAAAATTTTTCAAAATATAAAAAATTTAGTTAAAGACAAGCATCAAGCTATTTCGATTAATCAGATTTCCTTGAATCAGCTAACGCCTTCAAAAAAAATTAAAGAGATACATTTACGCTTTATGCAACTGACTAAAGAATTTAAAGGTAGAATTGCGCGCAAACTTGAGGGTCACCTTAATCAACTTAGTGGAATTGAAAAAAGACTCCGTGCAGTTAGTCCTTATTCTATTCTTGATCGCGGTTACTCAATTGTTACTAACTCTAATCAAGAAATTATAAAAAATGTTGACCAGGCTAAGCCCTCTGAGAAGCTTTCAGTAAAACTTTCAGATGGCGAGCTATCGGTGGAAGTATCAAAGTGAAGTGCTATCTTAAAGTTTTACTCCTGTTGACTTTCATAAATCCAATGAATGCTGAAACCTTAACTTTTAAAAGTGGGGAGTTAGCTGCTGTAAGCATTAGTGGAGAAGATGGATCTGGAACTCTTATTAAATCAAATAGTCAAATTAAAAAAATTCTAGCTTTCCCGTTTGTTGCAAATGATCAAACCGTTACTGATGAGGATATCGAAGGAACAATGAAGATTGAATACATTAACTTCGGCGAATCTCGCATCACCATTGCAGATACCTCGAAAGTAAATCTAAGTGCATCAGACCAGCAACGTGCAAATAGAGAGGCACTATTAATTCGTGAAGCACTTTCAAAAAATGATTCAACCCTAACGCCTTCATTTCAATTTATAAGACCCGTTGCAGGAATTGTAACTTCACCATACGGTAAACAGCGATACATTAATGGGCAGAAGCGTTCCGTTCACTTGGCGCTTGATATGAATGGTAAAACTGGGGATCCCATCATTGCTCCCTTAAAAGGTAGAGTTGTTTTGATAGGTAATTTTTTCTACACGGGCAACACAGTAATTTTAAGTCATGGTGAGGGGCTTTATACATCCTATGCACACATGGATGAAATTACCACAGATCTAGGAAAAATTATTCAACAAGGCAATCAAATTGGAACCGTTGGAGCTACCGGAAGAGTTACAGGGCCCCATTTACATTGGACCGTTTATTTTAAAGGTAACAAGATTAATCCTGAGTGGTTAATTGAAGAAGATTTTTTAAAAACTCTATTGAAGTGAAGATAAGATCTCTTCTATAGCTATTGCATCGATTGGTCTTTTACTTGCAAATACAACCTCGCCATTGGGATTAATAAAAAACGTAGCAGGCAGTGATTGAGGGGTCTCAATACCCCAGATAGTTTTGGGGTGAGTCAATAGCGAAGGATATGTATGGCCAAATCGATCAAGCTGCTCCTCAAGCTCTTCACCCTCCAAACGATCAAAATTAAATCCAAAGACTTTGATGTCGGGATTTAAATTTGAAAATTTAGCAAGCTCAGGAATTTCTTTAAGGCATGGCGGACACCAGTCTGCCCAATAGTTCACAATTACCCAATGACCTTTGAGAGATTCTGACGATATTGAGCGGGTATCGTGTAAATCAATGTCGCCTTGTGAGCAAGACAACATCACTAACAAAACTGTGCACAAAGATATTTTTTTACCATTCATCAATGATGCATTGTAAGATTGTTGCATGAATGATCAATACCTATTGATACTTTTTTATTCGGCTTCTGGGAGTGTAAAAAATCTTGCGCATGCTATTGCCGATGGTGCTGAAGCCTCTGGAATGCCAACCAAAATTAGGACTGTTCCCAGGGTATCACCTAACTCAAAGGCAACTGAGCCGGAGGAGCCTGTTGAGGGTGAAATCTATTGCACAAAAGAAGAGCTTCATCATTGTTCAGGCCTTGCTATTGGCTCGCCCACAAGATTTGGTTCCATGGCAGCCCCAATGAAGCATTTTCTTGATTCGACCGGTGATTTATGGGCTGCGAATGCATTGGAAAATAAACCAGGGATGGCATTTACATCAACAAGCTCGATGCATGGTGGGCAAGAGATTACTTTATGGAATATTCTAACTTTCATGCTGCATCAAGGGATGATGATTATTGGTGCGCCCTACTCGATTGATGCGCTGCATCAGACAAAAAGTGGTGGCACACCATATGGAGCAAGTCATGTAAATACAGCAGGGCCGGTACTAACTGATGATGAGCGTGCTATAGCCGAAGCGGCTGGTAAAAGATTGGCACACACGATAAAGCAGGTGGCTTAGATGATACTTTCAAATTTGAAGTTATTTAGATTTGGAATGCTCTTTTTTATCCTTTTTGCATTAATAAAAACCAGTATTATTAACGAATTGAGCCCACTTTTTTGGATCTGGGTTACCCCCTTGCTTATTATTGAGCTTATCTCATGGATTTATCCATCTAAAAAATTTTTCCAATCTGTTGGGTTTGTTTTGCTAATGTATTTTATGTTTGATTCGTTATCTGTTTTTGGTGTTCCAAATGTTTCCGTTTTTGAGATTATTGAAGTCTCGATGATTGTCATCCTTTTTGTTAACAGCGTCTTTATTGCATCGACGCTAAAGGTAAAGTAAATTAATCAGCCTTTTTAAAAAAATTAGAATATTTTTATGCATAAATTATCACTACCACTAACCTTAATATTTACTGTAAGTCTCTCTGCTGAGCCACTTATCATTCAGCCAGGACTCCCTGGTGCTGTATCCAAAGAAATTAATTCCGAAGAAGCGATAAATATTGCTAATACAGGGTTTACTAAAGATGATACGGTTTTCATGAACCACATGATCGTTCATCATGAACAAGCGCTTACACTTTCAAAACTTGCGCCTAATCGAACCAATACCGAAGAAATCTTAGATTTAGCTGGAAGAATTGACGTTTCTCAGGAGGATGAGATTTCATTCATGCAAGGCTGGCTTGAAGAACGAAATATTGAAGTTCATGCTCACATGTCGATGCATCACATGAAAATGATGGGCATGGCCAGCGATCAAGATATTGCAAAGCTTTCAAACAGCAAAGGCATGGAATTCGATGAATTATTTTTAAGATTAATGATTGCTCACCATGAGGGTGCATTGGATATGGTAAAGGAGCTTAAAAGACAACCTGGCTCTTCTTATGATCCTTTAATGTTTGAATTTGTTTCAGATTTATCTAATGACCAAGGTGTTGAAATTGAGAGAATGAATACTCTTCTAACCGGTCTTTCAAAAGATCCAAGAGCATCACTTAAAGGCGGCCTGTACCATGCTGAGGAAGCCATTCTGAATTTAGACCTTGTTCAATCTTTAAAAAAACCTGCAGGCTTTTTTGATCCCTCTAACCCATTAAATGAAAGGTTGTCCAATGAGGACAAAGAGGACGAAGAAGAAAAACCGCTTGCCGAACGCTCAAGAAACAGTCGATCTCCAATGCTAAGTTTCTCGAATACAGACATGGCTTTTAGCGGTAACGTCATGGTTGCTGGTAGTTATCATGGATTTAATATCTACAATTTAGATAATCAAGGTCATGCCAAATTGGTCTCTTCGGTCATTTGCCCTGGAGGTCAAGGCGATGTTTCGATTGTAGGCAATTTGTTGATAATGTCGGTTGAGCAAAATCGTGGAAGAATCGATTGCGGTCTTCAAGGGGCAGGTACCGAACCAAATCCAGAAAGGTTTAGAGGCATTAGAATTTTTGATATTTCAGATTTAAAAAGACCCCAACAAGTTGGTGCAGTCCAAACATGTCGTGGGTCGCATACGCATTCAGTTGTCAGTGGTCCCGATGAAAATGGCATCATTATTGTTTATAACTCAGGGACTTCAAGCGTTAGAGATCAAGAAGAGCTTGAAAGCTGCTTTGAAGCCATCCCAGGTGACAATCGTACCGCCCTCTTTCGAATCGATGTCATAGAGATTCCTGTTGCCGACCCCTCGCAAGCCAAAATTGTTAAAAGTCCGACTGTGTTTGCAGATCCTAAAACTGGCGCATTAGCTGGTTTATGGAGAGGTGGAGATCACGGAGATGATACGCAAGACACCTCAAGAACCGATGAATGTCATGACATAACGGTATTCCCATCAAAAAATCTTGCAGCCGGAGCCTGCTCAGGCAATGGAATTTTGTTTGATATTTCAGATCCTTATAATCCTAGGCGTTTGGATGTGGTAACGGATGTGGGTTTTGCTTATTGGCATTCTGCTACCTTTAATAACGCTGGAGATAAGATTGTCTTCACCGATGAATGGGGCGGCGGTGGCAGACCACGTTGTAGAGCTTGGGATCCAATGGATTGGGGTGCAAATGCTATCTACGATATTGTTGACAATAAACTGGTTTTTAAAAGTCATTACAAAATGCCTGCGCCACAAACTGAAACAGAAAACTGCGTCGCTCATAACGGCTCCATCATACCTATCCCTGACCGTGATATTTTTGTCCAAGCTTGGTATCAAGGTGGTCTTTCAGTTATGGATTTTACCGATTCTGAAAATCCGATAGAGATAGGTTATTTTGATCGTGGACCCATTTCTGAGGAACAACTCATCAGTGGAGGTTATTGGTCAACGTATTATTACGAGGGCAAAATTTACGGGACAGAAATTGCTCGAGGCATTGATGTTTTTCAGATGACGCCAAGTCAATTCATTACCCAAAAAGAAATTGATATGGCTGCTAAAGCCTATCCTGCAGTAGGTGATAAAAGATTGTTCAACCCGCAACAACAATTCCCACTTACCTGGCCTAAGTAAATAGTAGGAAATTTATTGACAACTTTAAAATGTAAAGTAAACTTTACATGTCAAATAAACTTTACATTATAAATTATGGCTAAAATTACTCACCGTGGAACCTGGCTCAAGATTAGTTCACTTAATCCTGAGGATAAAAAAAACTACTTAACGTCAATGGCTCTTTTTTTGATTGGTGCCTTTGCATGGGGCGTCCATCTTGCATCTGTGGGTGTTTTTAATGATGTACCTGATACTGAAAATGCAACCTCTTCAATCTATAACTTTGCAAGGTTAATAGTGGTTATCTCGTGGGCAATCGCAACCTTTTTTTACATTAAATTTTTAAAAACTCAAGATGAGCTAATTATTAAATGGCATGAATTTATTGGTAGTTGGGGTGCAATAGGTTTTATAAGTTTTGGGATGATGATGTCACTTTTATCGCCCTATCTAAGCTTTAAACCTGGATTTTATGAACTTTTCCTAGCTTTTTGTGTGGGAACAGTGATTGGCGGACTAAGGTTTCACAGTAAGTTTTTAAGTTAATGAAAAATAACATTCAACAACTAAGAAAAGCTATGCATCTTAGTCAGGAAGATTTGGCTGCCAAGACAGGTGTCAGTCGCCAGACCATCAATTCGATTGAGACTGGCAAGTTTGATCCATCACTTCCCCTAGTTTTTAAACTTTTAAAAACTCTAGACGTATCACTTGAAGAGTTATTTATTTTTGAGGAATGAAACTATTTTTAAGTTAAGGAAAAAGATATGGGAATAATTATTGGCGTTTTAATGCTGACTTTAGGAATTTTGTTTCTGCATGAAATTATCCTAAGCGTTTTTAGTTTAATGTTTGGGCTTCTGATTGCCTCTCTTGCAATCCTTATTAGTATTGTGAGTTTCACTTTTGTGATGGCTGCGATGGTGATCGTTGGAGTCTTATGTTTGATGGGTTTAGTTTTTAGTATTTTAATTTAAGGAGAAAAATATGGATGCTCTAAAATCTATTTTTAGTTGGCTTGGAAAGTTTTTAGAAAAAACACGCGTTGTGCTTCTCAATGTTGCAACTGCATTAATTTTAATCGTTATTACCGTTGCAATTTTGGGTGGTATATTTAGTGGCGATGCTGAGATTGACAAAGAAGGAAAAGTTGTCTTTTTGGATCCAGCTGTAGTTATCACGGATGAAGAAGCTTTTGCGGATTCGCTCTTTGCTAATACAGATGTCAATCAGATGACTTTTAGAGATTTTGAAGATCTTGTAAATGAGTTGGCCGATGATGAAGAGATAGCTGCTATCGTCATTGATTTTAGCTCAACAGGATTTGCTGGTCCCACTACGCTGCTTAATGTCACTGCATTGATGGAAAAACTTCAAGCCTCTGATATAGAGTTGATTGCTTACTCAGATTATTTTAATACCCCAGCATATTTAATAGCTTCCTATGCTGATGAAATATGGGGACATTCGAGTGGTTCATTTGGATTGAGAGGTCCTGGTGGATATCAATTTTATCTTAATGAACTGCTTACAAAAAATCTTAAATTTACCATTCATGATTTTTCAGAGGGTACTTTCAAATCCGCTGGAGAAACAATAACTCGTTCCAGTATGTCTGATTTTGAAAGAAAGCAAACTCAAGAACTCTTAAATCCAATTTGGACAGAAATGAAGAGCCTGATCGCCAAACAGAGAGCTATGAGTATTGATGATGTTCAGGATTTTGCTGATAACCACCCTGCTGGTTTGCTAGGTGATGCCAACTATATAAATCTTAATGCTGCCACTGAAATTGGATTCATTGATGGCGTTAAATCATATCCTGAATTTAGGGAGCACATGATTGAAAAGTTTGGTTTAGATGCAGACTCTGATAGAGAAACCTACCCTAACATAAGTTATTTAGAGTATATGGATACTTATGAGATTGATGAGGATTCTGCAGATGATAAGGTTGCTGTTGTTACCGTTGAAGGAACGATTACACGTGGAGAGATTCAACCAGGTATTGCAGGAGCTGATGGTCTTGCAAGACTTCTGAGAAGTGCTCATGAGGATGAGGATGTAAAAGCCCTCGTTGTGAGGGTTAACAGCGGTGGCGGTGGCGTCATGGCAAGTGAAATTATCAGAGATGAAATTCAGCGTGCTAAATCAAAAGGTATTAATGTTGTTGTATCCATGGGTGATGTTGCAGCCTCTGGAGGAGTATGGATTGCAACGCCTGCAGAATATATTTTTGCTGAGCCAACCACCATCACTGGCTCTATTGGGGTGGCCATTGCTTTTCCTACTTTTGAAAATACCATGGATGAAATAGGCATTGATTTTGATGGAGTGGTAACAACTAAAAATGCAGGATGGGATCTTAATCAAGCCATGCCAGCTGAAATTAAAGCTGCCATTCAAGATGATACAGTTAAAGTTTATAACCGTTTTGTTTCACTGGTGGCAGAATCCAGAGAAGAATCTGAAGATTACATTCGCACCATAGCTGAAGGACGGGTTTGGATAGGAACCAAGGCTTTAGAGATTAATCTAGTCGATGAAATTGGTAATTTCGATGATGCTGTTGCTAAAGCAGCTGAACTTGCTGGTCTTGAGGAATATGAGGTTGATTTCTTCAAAGAAACGCTTGATCCTGAGATTCAGGTTCTGCTTGAACTAACTGAAAACTTTGATATTAAGATAGTTGATCAGCAAACTTTAAATTCATTTAAAAGCATGACGGAGATACTCAATGAAGTTCTCCAAGTCAGCAAACCGACAACACTAATAGCATGTCAAACTTGTGAAGTTGCTTTGCAATAAAGCGCTAAGATAAAAGTATCTGCTTGGCAAAAGGAATGGTTATCTTTCTCTTTTGCTGAGCAGAGGCCTGATCTAAGTGTTTTAACAAGGAAAATAAATGTTGAAACTCTCTTTTTTCTCTTTTTAATAAATAATCAATCACCTCGTGATCAAGCGATATTTCAAGTTTGGCTGCACAAAAAGTCAAAGCTTCTTTGAGCTTGTTATCAGGCACCGATAAAATGTGCAAAGATTGCATCCGTGACAAACGAGATGAAAGATCTGGCAGGAAATCTAGTTCTAAGATGCTTTCCTCCGTTCCAAAATAAAGATTGCATTTATTTTCTTTGGATTGATTAATTAGATGAAAAATCATCTCTTGCCACTTTGGGTGATTGTGCACTAAATGAACGTCATCGATGCAAAGCGCATCATAAATATCAAAATTCTCTATGAAATCTGGTTCCATATTAATGGCAACTTTCATCGGTAAATAAAAAGCTTGCTTATCAATCAACTTGTATTCATTGCAAATAGCTTGCAATAAAAAAGATTTACCTGATCTTTCTGTTCCAGTTATAACAAATTCTGATTCTGTTGATTCCTGCAGTGATCTTAAAAGACTGTAGATCAGTTGCTGGATATGCGAATGATAAAAATTATCAAACCTTGGATATTGATCAATTGCAAAAGGGAAAATTAGCTGCTTAGGATTCATTGGAATGAAGTTCATTGGTCTGCCTTAACCAATTCATCGTATAAGAAATCAAACTTAATAAACACAAAGTGCAGATAAGCAAGTGATAAATGGGCTGCATTAAGTTTAATGTGAATACGATTTCAACAAGAATACTTAAAAAATAAATGATCTGCATAAATGTGGTGATCTTTCCCAACAAGTTTGGTTTCGGTGAACCAACCTCATAAACAGTCATGTGGAATGCTGCACCAATCAAGATCACAGTATCTCTAAATACTAAAATAAAAAAAACATAACTTGGAATGTATCCGTTGATCCAAAAAATAGAGACCATTCCAATCAAAAGAATCTTATCTGCAATTGGATCTAACACTTTTCCTAAATCCGTTTGCCAGTTAAAAGCTCGTGCAAGGAAGCCATCGAGCGCATCAGTGAGTGCAGCTATAAGAAAAAGACCTAGTGAAATTAAGTACTCCTCAATGTAAAAATACAGCAGGATCGGATAAGCAAGAATAATTCTTATCAGCGACAAAAGATTAGGAATAAAAATTAGATACTGACGCACAGCTAATTAAACTCCACCTGCAATGAGTCAGTATTACTGTCATAAACAGGATTAATAAATCTTCTAGAGCTTTGTAGTTCACGCATGAGTTCTTGTGGTTCAAACCTAAGCTTTAGATTCATTTGTGTTTCTCCCCTCATGATTGAGGTAGTTTGAAATGTTCTAATGGAAAAAATTTTTTTTACTTCATTTAGAAACATCTCATGCTCTGAGTAATTATCAATGCCTGTTACCACAAATCTAAAAGTATTTTGATCTTGTTCTGAAAAATTAATTGCAAGAACTTCATCAATGTAATTATTAATCTGATCATCAAGAAATAAAATTAACTGATCTTGTTGCAAATTAACAAGTGATTGAAAGTCACCGTTTATGCTCCATGAGTTAATTCCAGTTTTAAGCAATTCAATATTTACTACTGCCTCTGTATTGCCTTTGGCAAGAAAATAGTCAGCTGGATCTTCATAATTGAGTTTGTTTTTGAGGTTTTGGATGTCTTGAAGATCAAACTCAGGAACATCAAGGAAAATCCCTCTTGTTTCAGTTAAATTTTTAAGCAAATTAGATAAGTTTGTTTTTAATTCTGTATCCTCACCGTCAATACCTAAGAATTCAGGCTGAGTGGTACCGTCATCAATATTAATTAAAAAACTAATGCTGGGTCGATTGAATCCAATGATTGGAAAAGCATTAGCATCGAATAACTCAATGACTTCATCTTCTAAAAATTTAACTCTTAGATACCCTTCACCATCAATTTCTTCCGTAGTGTAGCTGGCAACATAACTAGTCTTATTGATTTGCTGACGGTTAATTTCATTTCTAAATTTAAGGCTGGATGAGCCTGAAAGTTTAATCAGCAGCTTATCGAAAGCTCTATTCAAACCATAGTTAACATTGGTGTACTCTTTAGTGCTGATTCGAACTTCAAATAAGGATGAAAATTCACGCGCATTTATCTCAACTGCATTTAAAACTAATATCAAAATAGGTAAGATTAATTTATCTTTCATCACTGAATATTGTAAATGACCAATAAATCTAATCCTAATGATCCCTACGCAAAAGCTGGGGTAAATATCGATGATGGAAACGCCCTGATTAAGCTCATCAAATCAAGCGTTAACGCGACTCATAATAAGTCAGTGATGGGTGGCATCGGAGGCTTTGCTGGATTGTATGAATTAAATCATCAGCTTAAAAAACCCACACTCGTTGCCTGCACTGATGGTGTTGGCACCAAAGTTTCGCTTAGTAAAAAATATAATACTCTTGGAAGCGTTGGGCAGGACCTTGTGGCTATGTGCGTCAACGATATGGCAGCTTGCGGAGCAACGCCTCTATTTTTTCTAGATTATTTTGCCAGCTCAAAACTTGAGCTCAAGGAGACTGCAACAATCATTAAGGGGATTGCAAAAGCTTGCAAGAAAACAAATATGGCGCTCTTGGGAGGTGAAACCGCTGAAATGCCGGGACACTACACTAAAGGTAATTTTGATTTAGCAGGATTTGCAGTGGGTGTTGTTGATAAATCAAAGATTATTAGTGGTAAAAAAATAAAAACTAACCAAGTAATTCTAGGCATTGAATCCAGTGGACCGCATTCAAATGGCTATTCTTTAATTAGAAAAATACTCTCACGGCATAAGCCCCCATCATCTGTGTTAAAGACGCTATTAAAACCAACCTATCTGTACACCTCCCTAGTGAATGATGTGGTGAAAAAAAATATTAATGTTTCAGGTATTGCTAACATTACCGGTGGTGGCATCACTGAAAACATACCCCGAATAATACCCAAACACCTTGCAGCTGATATTGATCTAAAAAGCTGGAAGTTTCCAAAAGCTTTTCATTGGCTACAAGAAAAAGGCAAGATCAGCAATGAAGATATGTTAAGAATTTTTAATTGCGGCATCGGTCTAGCAGTAATTCTTCCTCTTTCGGAAGTTAAATCATTTGAAAATCTTGCCAGCAAATATAAATTTAAGACTCATCGAATTGGAAAAATTGTTAAACGAACTCAGGGCGAGTTAACTTACCTAAATTAAATGAAGCGCATCGTTGTACTGATCTCTGGCAGCGGATCAAATCTTGAGGCTATCATTGAAGCCTGCCTCAGTCAGCGCATTAATGGCGAAGTTGTTCATGTGATTTCAAATGTTCCAGATGTCTTTGGTTTAACACGCGCAGCAAACCACAAGATACCCTCATCGGTGATTAACCATAATGACTTTATTGATCGGGAGAGCTTTGACAGGGAGCTTTATAATCAGGTCAGCCACCTAAACCCTGATCTAGTTGCACTTGCTGGTTTCATGAGAATTCTTACTGCAAATTTTACTAATCCATTAAAGGGCAAGCTGATTAATATTCACCCTTCCCTATTACCAAAATATCCTGGTCTAAATACCCACCAACAAGCCATCGATAATCAAGATTCACATCATGGCATTTCCATTCACTATGTTACTGAGGAATTGGATGGAGGGCCGATCATTGCACAAGGTGCCATGGAACTTGATCTTCAAAGCTCTTTGGAAGAGGTGATTGATCAAATTCATCGAATTGAACATAACTTATATCCGAGGGTAATAGCTGAACTTCTTGATATGAAAGTCGGTCTTAAAGATAATACAGTTCAATTTAGTCATGATTCAGAATTTAAAGATGCTCAACCCCTCCAGTATAATTAGGTTTGGTTTTAGCTTTATGCTTCTCTTCAGCTTTAAAGCTGAAGCAGAATCGATGATTCCAGATTTTAGCGCCCGATACATCTTTGAAACCGATCAATTTGATTTTGAAGGTATACGTCAACTTAAAACCTTCGCAGATAAGCGAGTCTTTAGTTTTGAAGATAGAGCAAGGTTAATTAAAGCTGAATTTTATTCAGAGTTCATTGATACAGATGAAATCAAATCGCTCTCTTACGATGCCAATTTTAGATTTACTTTCTTTCGTAGATTTACAAATTTTGACTTTGATTGGGAGACCAAAAAATTAACCAGTACTGGGCAATATGATTGGCAGACAACTTTGATGGAAGCCCCAGTCTATGATCCTCTCAATGTTCAAGTGGAGTTAAGAAAACGTTTAATGCTAGGAGAAACTGAGTTCTCATTGCAGTTGCCTGAAATCAAAACAGGTGAATTGGTGGAAAATACTTACGCCATTAAAGGCGAAACTATTTTTACCTTAGAGGGTAAAGACTATCCGTGCGTAATTTTAGAGCGCGTTAGAACTAAAGATAATCGAATTACGACCTACACCATGGCAAAAGATCTGAACTATTTGATCTTTAAGGTAACCGATAATGATCCTGATGGTGACATCGCCTTGACCATCAAGCAGCTCTTAAGTTTTGGGTAACGTGACCCCTGTCTGACCTTGGTACTTGCCTTTACGATCTTTGTAAGATGTTTCGCAATCCTCATCGGATTCCAAGAAAATCATTTGAGCAACGCCCTCACCTGCATAAATTTTTGCCGGTAGCGTTGTGGTATTAGAAAACTCTAGGGTCACATGACCCTCCCATTCGGGTTCAAGCGGAGTGACATTAACAATAATGCCGCATCGAGCGTACGTCGATTTCCCCAAGCAAATGGTTAATACGTTGCGAGGAATCTTAAAATATTCAATTGTTCTTGCTAGCGCAAACGAATTAGGTGGAATCACACAGACATCTGATTTCACGTCAACAAAACTATCTTCATCAAAGGATTTAGGATCAACGGTTGCAGAATTAATGTTGGTAAAAACTTTAAACTCATCAGCACAACGCACGTCATAACCAAAACTTGAAACCCCATAGGAAATAATTTTATTGCCGCTGTTTGCATCTCGGACTTGATTCTCTGTAAAGGGCTCAATCAACTGATGCTCTTGAGCCATCCTCTTTATCCATTTATCCGATTTAATTGTCATGAAATATCGATCCTCCCTTGAATCGCTCTGGCAATCGTATTGCTGTCTACATACTCTAATTCACCGCCGATAGGAATACCATGAGAAATTCTTGAAACCTTCACATCGCTAAGATGATCCTTAATAAAATAAGCCGTTGCATCACCCTCAACGGTAGAGCTGGTGGCCAAAATAACTTCTTCAATATGATCAGTTTTTATGTGCTGCAACAAATCCGGAATACCTAAATCTTCAGGAGCGATCCCATCAATAGGCGAGAGTCTGCCCATAAGTACAAAATAACGACCTTTAAATCCACCTGTTGATTCAATGGCTAAAACATCTGAAGGGCTTTCAACAATACATAAGCTACTCTGATCTCTTGAAGAATCCGAGCAGATTCGACAATACTCATCACTGGTTAAAATACGGCATTGCTTGCAACGCTGAACATTCTCTAAAGCCTCTTTAAGTGTATCTCCAAGATAAGCTGCACCATCTTTGTTCTTATCAAGTAAATACAAAGCCATGCGTTGCGCTGATTTTTTTCCCACTCCAGGCAAAATTGTAAGCGCCTCAATTAAGTCAAATAAAAGATCTCGTTTCATTCTTTAGTGCTAATGGAATCAGGTTCAATTGTGCCATCAAATGATTTAAGAATCTCTGAAATAATTGGCTGCTTTTCAAGCTCTTCAATGGTGGACTGTAAATTTTGATTGGCAATTTTTTCTTTTAATAAAGAGGGTGAGTTAGTCACGTTACCCTGCTCGATCACGACTTCCGGCCTGACTTTAAAATACTCTTTACATTTATCACTAAACTCCTCAAGCAATGCTGATGTTGGAGATGAAAAATTCTTAGGCTTCACTAAGACCAGCCTATTGCCGATCGCTTCTTTGAATTCAAGTTCACTGAAAAGTTGATAACTGATTCCATTTAGACCTAATTGCTCAAAATCTTTTACCCAGTCACCAATGGAAAGAGATTCCACAGAAGCTGCCGTGCCATTGGTTGAGGAAGCTTTAATTTTTTTACCTGGTTGATGTACTTTTACTTCCTCTTTTACCCTCTTCTGAGGAGGCTTACTCACATCAGCTTTTATCTTAGGTTTAGGATTTTTTTTTTCGTTTATTTGAGGTTTGGACTCATTTAAGGGATGAAAGGTTAGCATCCTCAAAACGCACATTTCTACAGCCTGATGAGGGCTCGGATGAACAGAGAATTTCTCTAAAGCATTGATGGCTATTTGATATAAGAGTTGTAGCAATTCACCGTCAACAGAATTTGCAAGCCTAACAAGATCCTCATCTTCAGATCCAAGTTGTTGCGTCATGGTTAATTGGTGCATTAGATCTATCAATGCCTCGATCACTTTTTGGTAATCCACCTGCAGCTCTAAGATACGCTGTAACGAATGGTGTGCGCCCTCTCCATTGCCTGCAAGAATATGCTCAACCAACTCAAATAAATAGACATCATCAATGGTACCCAGCAACTCCTTCACTTGGCTGGTTTCAAGTTTTCCTGCTCCGAATGCAATTGCTTGATCAAGTAAGGTCAAACCATCACGAACTGACCCTTGAGCACTTTGTGCAATCAATTGAGTGGTTGCAGGATCATATTGAATGCCCTCTTTATCCAAAATGGCATTCATATGATTAGCTATTTGAGTCTGCGCTACCGCTTTAAGGTTTAGTTGCAAACATCGAGAAAGCACTGTCTTAGGAACCTTATCCAGTTCGGTGGTCGCCATCAAGAAAATCATATGTGGAGGTGGTTCCTCCAAAGTTTTTAACAGCGCATTAAAAGAGCTTTTCGATAGCATGTGCACTTCATCAATGAGGTAGATTTTATAATTTGCGTTGGCGGGTTTATAAACTGCAGATTCAAGCAAATCTCGCATATCATCCACACCAGTTCTTGAGGCAGCATCGACTTCAATAAACTCTAAATGATGACCCGATTTGATTTCCTCGCATGCCGAACAGGTATCGCATGGCTCTGATCCCTCACCTCGATTATGGCAATTGAGGGCTTTAGCAAGGATTCTTGCAATGGTGGTCTTTCCAACTCCTCGAGTTCCACTAAAAATGAAAGCCTGATGCAGGTTTCCGCTGATTAAACTATTCTGTAGGGCTTGTAAAATATGGTCTTGGCCGACCACTTCTGCAAATAAAGCAGGTCTGTATTTACGCGCTAAAACCTCATATGACATAGCGTTTTATGATATCACGACTGATCTAAAACTGATTCAATTTGAGCTTGAGAAAACCCTCGATTATAGAGAAATTGTTTGCGCTTCATGATCTCTTTAAAGTCTTCGGTTGGTTGCTTATATTTTTTTTCTAACTCATGTCTGAGAATCGCATCCCAGCCTTCAAAGGCTTCAATTGCATCACTAATTTCAATGCTTCCAACTTGCTTTTGTTGCAGTTCCATTTTAATGCGTTGAGGTCCAAAACCTTTTTTGGCTCGAGCCATCACGTACATCTCAGCAAAACGAGCATCGTCCAATAGTTTATTGAGGTTTAACTTATCAAGCGTTTCATTGATAAGTTCTTGTGCATCAGGATAGCGCTTGATTAATTTTATATAAAGTTCGCCTCTCGAGTGCTCTCGCCTTGAAATCAAATCGAGTGATTTGTTGTAGATCAGTGGACTTAGATCGTCATTCATTCCAGAGGCAGAACTCTAGATTTTCCGGAACTTTTAATGATTTTGACTCTTTGACCCACCGCGAACATGTACTGACTTTCTTCTTGAATGATGGAGATTGTTTTACCATTATCGAGTTCAAGCAATAGCTCTATCGCAGCTTTTCGAGTGGCTGTATCACCAATAGCCGAGCCCACAGCAGAGCCCACTAAGCCACCTAATACGCCACCAACACCGGATTCAATCTCAGAATCACTGACCGATTGACCGGCAGCAGCACCTATCAGTGCTCCTGCAGCGGCACCCACTTCTCGATCGCCAGCAATAACTACTCTATCAATGTCCACAACCGTCGCAAAAGTTACTGATTGTGCTCTTTGTGCAACTGAACGATCCACGACATCCGGGCGCTGTGAGCTATAAGCACAACCGGTAATGATTAAAATTGAAAGAATAAGATAACTAACCTGCTTCATTGGTTTCCTCCAATTGAGTAAAGTTTTTCAATAAATCATCAGTAATAATGTAGTAGTTTTTATTCTTTCGAATGCCGGATAATAATTTTACTTTTAAAACACGGTCACTAAATTTAGATTCAAGTAATTGAATTTGATCGCCTTTGATGAGGTATTCAAGGTTTCTTGAATCAATGATTGAAAAAGTATCCCACTCTTGGTCGCGTCTTGCAGTGTAGGTATGAAAAGCATCGCCAGACATAAAGTACAGAACTTGGCCGTCACCTCTTAACCTGCTTTGCGAGGCGTTTTGAGTTAACGTCCAGATGCTGTCTTTGATTTCATCAAATTCAATTTTACCTTTGGCAGCAATATCCATAGGTCCAGTTAAGCTAAGGACAAGTAAAGAAAGAAGAGTTTTATTTTTCATACTTATGAGACCAATTTTACATCATTAAGTTCAAAATATAATTTATCAATCCATACACTGACATACCCGCAATTGTGAACCAGGTCACCAAAATACCAATGAGCCTGGGAGGGGTACTTTCAGTTGAAATATACATGCCGTAGCTATGAGCAATTCTTGCTAAGAAAAACAATAATCCAAGCACATGGATTTTCCACAGGGCTACTCCTTGCATTTCAATTAAAGCCAATAAAATCAAAAAGATGGGCACGTACTCAGTTAAATTTCCATGCGCCCTAACTTTTTGTAAAACCTCAGATTGATTGCCGTCACCTAACAAGGTATTGGTCTTTAAACGACTGCTGCCTACTTTATAAGCCAGCGTCACTTGCAAGAGCCCTAAGAGCGATGCGTAAAGTAATGTAATCATTTGTATTCCCCTTTTAATTTCAGCTCTTTAATGGGTGATACGCCATGCTTTTTTTTATATGCGTATGACCTCTCAAAAGCCTCATGTTGAAACCCGCTCAAACGTGCTTTGATCTCTTCAAGATTTTTTGCTTTCCATTCCTGATCAGTTTGAGGACTTTTCCAAGTCTGGATTTCTGCATGGGTGCGCCCACAACCATAGCAATAATCAGTTGCAGGATCATGCAAACAAACTGAGATACAAGGCGATAAAACGGACATATCAGAAGATTAATCAAAAACCTTTCAGATATCAAAAAAATGTTGAATTTTTTACAAATGCATCTATATAAATAGTGTAGATGCCAATTGGGTCTACGTTTTTATTAACCCGTGTAAGCCTAATGGTTACACATTTAAATAGTCGCTATAGGAGGACTAATTATGGTACTTAATTTTACCGATCCGTTCCTAACCACTCGTGTGTTAGGGTTTGAAAGTTTGTTCGATAGACTGCAACGTTTATCGGAATCCCAAGATAGATCTTCATATCCCCCTTACAACATCAGGCGCAATGAAAATCAAATTTTCATTGATGTCGCTGTTGCCGGATTATCGAAAGATGACTTAAGCATTGAACTAGCCGATGGTGTGCTAACCGTTGAGCATGCAGGTCCTCAAGGTGAAGTGGTCAATGGCTCAAATGAAGTGGTCTATCAAGGGATTGCTCAACGTGCATTTAAGCAACAGTTTACGCTTGCTGAGCATGTTGAAGTCAGAGGTGCAGAACTCGTTAATGGAATGTTAACCATTGAGTTAGAAAAGATCATTCCGGATGAGAAAAAACCAAGAATGATTAACATTAAGACACCTAAGAAATTACTTGGAGGCAGTTAATCTCTTCATCAATACCAAAGGGGGCAATGCCCCCTTTTTTTATGAAATGTTAAAGTACGCGCTATGAAAATCTTGTTAGTTCTTTTGTCTTGCTTGCAGTTATCTCTGCTGGCAGGAGAAAGTGTGAATTCAGGCCACGCTGAAGTAAGACTGCTTAGTAATCTTCAATCACAACAAGATGAAACCTTTTATCTAGGCATTGAGATGGCAATGGATAAGGGATGGCATACTTATTGGCAAAATCCAGGTGATTCTGGAGGCGCTTTTGATGTTATCTGGGAAAGTCCTGAGGGTTTTATTATTGAAAATGTCAGTTGGCCTACACCAGAGTTGATTCCCTACCCGCCTTTAATGACCTATGGCTATGAAGATTATGTGCTTTTTCCTTTTCAGGTTTTTAGAGCAGCCGATTCAAATTTTGGAGTCATTAAGGCAACCATCAATTTCCTAATTTGTGCTGATATTTGTGTCCCAGAATCAGCCTCCATTGAAATTGATTTATCCACTGAACAACCCAGCTCGTTAATTGCAGATGCAATTAAGAGCGTTCCCAAAACGGTGATGCCGGTATCTTTAGATGCAAACACTCAAAACCTTAATCTTGGGTTTGCTTTCGATGGTACCATCAATGACGCTTATTTTTTTACAGACAATCAAGGCGACATTAAACATTCTGCTTCACAAAAACTAAGACGGCTTGGTGGTAATAATTATGAACTCATATTAGAGCAAGCCTCTTTAACCCCCGATCAACTTAGTGGCATCCTAAAAATTAATGATGCAGGTTTTATCGTGATGCCTACAGCAGTTGATGCATCCATCACAAATTCATTTTCTATTAATCTTTTTCAAGCACTTTTATTTGCATTTATTGGAGGCCTGATACTCAACCTCATGCCATGTGTATTCCCAGTTATTGCTCTCAAAGCCCTGAGTTTTATTAAAATTAGTGAGCATGCTCCTCACCAAGCTAAGTGGCATGGCTGGAGCTACACTGTTGGGGTGCTCAGTAGCTTCGTCGCCATTGCTTTAGTTTTAATTGGGTTAAAAGCTGCGGGAGAATCTTTAGGATGGGGATTTCAGCTCCAAGCACCTGAAATCGTTGGAGGCCTTGCCTTACTCATGGTGCTGATAGGATTTATCTTGCTTAGTGATATCAATATTGGTACCTCGCTCACTTCTGTGGGCAGTAAAATGCAACAAGGTCAATCGTATTCCAATTCATTTGCAACCGGAGTTCTTGCTGTGGTTGTTGCATCCCCTTGTACCGCACCTTTTATGGGCGCAGCTCTTGGGTTTGCCCTAGTGCAACCTACCACAATGAGTTTGATGATTTTTATCATGTTAGGATTGGGTTTTGCCCTGCCTTATTTAATGCTTTCCATTATCCCAAGTTTGGTTGCCTGGCTTCCAAAACCCGGTGCATGGATGGAAACTTTTAAGCAGATCATGGCCTTTCCAATGTTTGCCACTGCGATCTGGTTGATTTGGGTTTTTGCACAACAAACTTCAGCAACCGATTTAGTTATTTTAATGGGTCTTATTTTGGTCGTGGGTTTTGGGTTATGGTTTGGCAGGTCACGAAATCGAACACAAAATATTGGGATCAGTGCGATCGTTCTTTTGTTAGTGATTTTTGGTCTTGCGAATTTAGATAAAACCGTTACCCAAAAATTGGCTGAAGATAATTCGCTCACCTGGCAAGCAGGCATTGAAGAGCAACTTCAAGCGCAACAACAAGCCTATTTCATTAACTTTACTGCTGCTTGGTGCATCACGTGTCAGGCAAATGAACAAATTGCTTTAAGCAGAGACTCTGTGAAAAAGTTTTTTAGTAGAAATAATATTGAATACATTAAAGCTGATTGGACCAACCGCAACGATGATATTGCAAACACGCTAAGCTCTTATAATCGCTCAGGTGTCCCTCTTTATATTTTTTGGAAACCCGGAATGCAATCGCCAAAAATCTTGCCAGCAATACTTACTGAGGGTTATATTTTAAGTCTATGAAAAACTTACTTAGCTTAATATTCTTATTCACACTAAACCTAAATGCAGTTGAGGTAGTACTTCAGGATCCTCAACTAAATGAACCTGCGCCTAAATTTAGTGCCATTGATAGTAATAGCAAGACCATTAGCTTGGATGATTTTAAAGGTCAGCCGGTGATTTTAGAGTGGACCAATCATGAGTGTCCTTATGTGGTCAGGCACTACAAAGAAGACAACATGCAAAAGGTGCAACGCATAGCTAAAGCTGAAGGCTATGTTTGGCTGAGTGTAATCTCTTCAGCACCTGGTGAGCAAGGTTATGTGAGCGCTGATAAAGCCAATGAGTTAACCATATCCAGAAATGCAGCGAATGATTATGTTTTATTGGATGAATCCGGAGCACTGGGCATGCAATACGGAGCGAAAACCACTCCCCACATGTACATGATTGATGCTGAAGGGATTTTAAGGTTTAAAGGTGGAATTGATGATATTGGCGGTGGTGCAAAGTTCTTTAGAGCATCGCTAAGTGATGCGGTTAACTATATTGCAATGAATGATACGCCAGTGAGTAAGAATCAAAAACCGGACATCCAAGAAAGCGTGCCTTACGGTTGCTCCGTTAAATATAACTACGACTGAAAGATATATTTTGACCATTCCTTATCAGGGAATGAATCGCTGTTAAATGTATAACCATTGAGCAATGAGCTAAAGGAAGGCTTGATAGGTTCCTTAATGGGAGTGCCAGGCTTATTTGCTTTTTTAAGATTACAGGCTTTACACGCTGTCACGACATTTTCCCAATTGGAAGGTCCCTTTTTAGATTTTGGAATGACATGATCTAAGGTTAAATCTTTTTTATCAAAAATTTCAGCACAATACTGGCAGGTATACATATCCCTTAACAAAACGTTGGATCTTGAAAACTTAACGTAGTTATGAAATTTATGGAATCGGGGCAGCATCAAAATACTGGGAACTTTCATTTCCATGGTCGGTGAATGCACCACAAAATCCTCATGCTCGCGCAGCAAAATCACATTCCGTGTTAAAACTAACTTAATAGCCGTCTTCCAGTTGATAACCGATAAAGGAAAATAGCTTACAGGCTTTCCATTCCCATTTAACAGTAGGCAATCTTTAGACATTTTGATTAAGTTTATTTATTTTTCTTGAAGAGTTAATATAGATTGCAAATTTAGGGGTTACAAGCTGATATTCAGCAATTTACGTAAAATTTACATAAATGATGGAATTTACGCCATTTCAAATGTTCGGGACGCAGCATATGCTGACGATATTTGCTACGTTTGGGATTGCTTTAATCGTTCCTTATTACTTTAAAAACAGTGATGAGGAGACTAAAAAAATTGCGGGCATCTCAATTTCAGTCATTATTGCTTATCAGCTAATCACTCAAGCCTTTACTACCTTTACCTTTAATTTGCCTTGGCAAGAAGCACTGCCATTACACATGTGTGATATGTCGGCCATGGCGATCATGATCTACTTATTTAATCGTAAAAAGGTATTTTTTAATTGTGCCTTCTTTTGGGGTTTGGGTGGGGCCAGCATGGCGATACTAACGCCTGATGTGCTTTTTGAGTTCCCAGAACAACAATACTTACCGTTTTTTGTGATCCATGGATCAATTCTTCTAGGGGTTTTTTATGCTTGCATAGTTCTCCATCAGCGCCCATTCCTAGCCGATGTGCATAAAGTAATCTTTATCACGATTATTTGTATGGGAATTATTTATGTGTTGAATTTGCTTCTTGGCGAAGGTGCAAACTTTTGGTACCTATTGAAAAAGCCTGAAGCCGGTTCAATCATGGATGTGTTCCCTGAACCTCCGTTCCACTTGTTGATCACCACACCCATAGGTATTGTGCTGTTTTATCTAATTTATTCACCGCTCTTGATTAAAGACCTCCTGGCTAAGCGTGCAGCATAACTTTCAATCTTACGTCGCTGAGATTGAAAAAACCCACAGCGTTATTGAGCCGCACATTCAAAATACCCCACTGCTAAATTCTAAAGAACTGGATACAAAACTTGGTATGCAAGTCTTTTGTAAGGCTGAAAACCTGCAAGTCACGGGATCTTTTAAAATACGCGGAGCCCTCTCTGCGATTTCAAGGCTTACCGATGAGCAACTAAAAAAGGGTGTTTTAGCTTACTCTTCAGGTAATCATGCCCAAGGTGTTGCTAAAGCGGCGCAGTGTTATGGTACTAAAGCTACCATCATTATGCCTAAGGATGCTCCTAGCATTAAGATTGAGAAAACTCAGTCCTTAAACCCGAAGATCATTTTTTATGACCGTGAAAGCGAAGTTAGAGAGGAAATTGGAGCTAAAATTGCTGAAAAAAACGGGGTTACGATTATTAAGCCCTATGACGCTATGGAGACCATATACGGTCAAGGTACTGCCGCCCTGGAAGCCATCAAACAAACATCTAAGGTATTTGATGTTGCCTTAATTTGTGCCGGCGGTGGAGGCCTAACAGCAGGCTGCTCTATTATTTTTAAACATCACAATCCGAACATTCAAATCTTTACCACCGAACCGCATGAATGGAACGATCAAGAGCAATCCTATGCTTCTGGGAGCATCCAAGTTGCTGCTGCTAATGGAAGTGGACTCTGCGATGGCTTACTAACACCTGAGCCAGGGAAAATCCCCTTCTCTATAAACTTTGCCCTTGGCATTCAAGGTCTTTCATGTGAAGAGCAATACATCTATGAAGCCATGCAGTTGGCAAAAGATGCATTTGCTGTTGAATTAGAGCCAAGTGGCGCCATTGCACTAGCAAACTTGATCAAACATAAGGATAAGTTCCAGAAAAAAAACGTATTTTTAACGTTTTCAGGTGGCAATGTAGATCCCGAGGTGTTTAACGAATGTTTAGCTAAAGCTAAGCTTGGTCTTTAGATTTTTCTTCGTCAATAAGTTCAACACCGGCACCTCCGGTCATCACATCAACAATAACGCCGATAACCATGTTTAGGAGCACCACAGCATTAACAATGATAAAACTGATGAAGTAAATCCAAGCCCATGGATGCACTTCAATGACATCAGCCATGACAGCTGCCCAGTCATCGTAAGTGGCTACTTGTGCCAAGGTAAGTAAGGCTAAACCAATATTACCCCAATTATCCGGATCGGTTTGACTGAATACCATCGTGCCAATCGCACCCCAAATGTAAATAAAGATAAACATTAACAGCGCAATAAAACCAACTCTTGGAATGGTTTTAATGAGTGAATCAATAATGTTTCTAAATGCTGGAATGACAGTGATGATTCTAAGCACACGAATAATTCTTAGTAGTCTAGCGACAAATACACTAGAGCCTGCGCCAATTGGGACTAAACTCAAGACCACAATGATGGTATCGAAGATGTTCCAGCCGTCTTTAAAGAACTTAACAAGATCTCTTTCTGCAACCATACGAATGATTAATTCGATAAGAAAAAAAATGGTGATCGCATAATCAAAAACTAATAGGTAGTAAATGTACTCAGCTGACAGATCATAGGAACTAATACCGGCATAGAGTGCAGAGGCAATGATGACCGTAATAACAAGTCCATTAAAAAATTTACTATTACGAATCCCCAGAAAAAAACTGACAAATGAGTTCATACGTTATCCTAGGATGCAAGCATCCATATTTAGGCTCTTTAGACTTACTGCTTTACGTCAAAGAAACCTTGTCGAGTTACGCACTTATCAATTTGCACGTCTTCTAACTCTTCAAGTTCGTACTTCAGTAAACGAAGCTCGTTTACTTGAGGATCAACGCCCTCGGATTGAAATCCAAGAAAGTTTTTACCAGTGGTTGGGTTATTGGTGCCCATTCCAAGCTGGAAATAATAGGTACTTCTATCGGCCTCTTCTATAGCACCTTCAGCTACTTCAACAAGAAGTTCTTTCATTTTATTTCTTTGTGCTGATAGCTCGGTACAATCTAAATCTCTATAATTAGGAAACTCTGGATGCAAAGTTCCACTCTGAGTAGTTTGATAAACCCCTTGAGGAATAGCGCAAGAAAACATTGCAGCGCTAATTATAAGAATTCCGAATGACTTAAAATTTTTCATACTTGATCCCTGGATTATGTGACATTTTATCACCATAAGCCTAAATTTGCTTATATTTTACATATTTTTGCTTAAGTGCCAATATTTTATGTATTTTTATTGATTAGTCCAGCAAATAAATCCCTTCGGCCATATAAAAATCATTGGCCCCAGCCGTACCTGTGTCGCCAGATTTATAGAGATTCACATTGATACTGCCGCCACTCTCATCGGGTGAGGTATCCCCGTATAAGGCTCCTGCAACTGAAGCGCCGCCCAACCAATCGTTTTGCAGGCTGGTCGTCGAATTCCCGCTGTAAGTATGATCGGTGCCAGTAATAGCTACGGTGAATGAAGTAAAGCCAGCATTGGAAATAATTGCGTTATAGTCATCGAAGTTTGTAAAGTCGAGTGTTCCGGAGTAACCGCTTGATCCCCAAGTAAATGAAGCTGCAACGTCAGCTGTAGTTGTATATTTGTGCACGTCGTAATTGGTTCCAGTTTGGTTGTAACGATAGGCTACTTTAATCACCGCTGCTCCGCTCATCGAAGCAGCTCCTGAAGTTGGAATATCACTTTGCGCTAAGGTTTCTCCGCCAACCCAAGTCCCTAAATGCACGGAAGCATTTTGAGAGCCTGAATCTGGCGAAATATCAGCTGAACTCATCGCCCAAAAGCCCCACGTCGAATAAGCAGTATCAGGTATCGAATCCCAGACACAGCAGTGGAATAAATCTGAGTCCTCTGTGTCCAAAGTGTTATAAGAAACCATGACTCCAGCTAAATTATTTGAGCCTCCCGATGTCCCATCAACTTGGGCGCCGTCGTCTTGAATCTCTGCACCAAAAACTTCACTGGAAATGTATGCAGATTTTGCTTCATCGTTAGTCGCATCACCGAATTTAAGAGTCATGGAACCCGTATCAACAGTCGTCCAATTAGCTGTGTAATTGTTAGCAGGCGCTGCACCGATGGTCATGGGTGCCACCACTTGCACGTCATCGTTGGTGGTATCAAAAGTGAAGCTAGCCAAAGTACTACTTGAACGCATGGAAGCAAGTTGTGAATTACCTGAACCGCTAACATCAAACTCTAAAATACCACTGAAAAATCCACTGTAACTTGAAGCGCTGGAGGCATAGAAACTACTTTTTCTAAAGTTAGCGATCGTTTGTGAAGGATAACTCCCAGAAGGATTTGCTCTTGTAATGGCTTGTTGGATGATTGCAGCATCAAAAGAGCCTGTACTGAAGGTATCGGTATTAGAATTGTAATTGACGCTTAGACTCATGTTGCCTGATTTGTATGGATCGGAGGAGGTGATCATGGCTGCACGAGGGTGATCAGTTCCAGCATCAGCCCAAAAACAACCGCTGTCATTGGAAGTTGCACACTCGATAGGCGAAGTTCCGTAATTAATACCTAAACCATCATTATCAGCATTGGTTGCACCTTGATACGACCAATATTGATAGCCGTCCATTCCTAAACCGGTGTCACCTGCTGAGTATCGAGTCGTGTCATTATTTCGGTAATCGACATTAGAGATAACCACGTTCAGCAAACTTTCTTGATCATCACGGGTGGCACTACTCCCATCGAATGAATCTTTAAAAGAGATTTGTGCCCAAAGGCCAACCCCTACCCCGCTTGTATTTATTACTTGCCACCAAAGAGATTGTCCCTCTGGAATATAATTTGTGGTATTAACAAACCTATTGGTAGTTAAATTTACATTACTGTCTAAAGCATAAGACGCCCACTCGTAAGCTAACCAGTAATTTGAGGAGCAGCTATTTTGTTGAGCAGCTGCACAATAGTCCACACCCACATCACCATACGACCATACATTGGTTGGAATAAAATTAGGATAAAAGTAATCGTCGCTCGTTCCAATGGCTGCGAAATTCTCGATCGGGATGACCGCAAAAGCAAAGATCTGCTTTGGACCTAAGCTGTAGGTGGTGTAGTAGTCTGAAAGCATGGTATCGGTATACACACGCCCTGCTAAGGTGACTTGATCTTCAAAGAGGTTGTAGGTCGAAGTGGTCGGATTTGTGCCAGTATTTAGAGCTGCAATCCACTGCATAATATCCCAATTATTTTGATTAGCAATATAATTCGAATTTGATGACCAGTTTGCATCTGCAACACCGGTCACAACACCTGCAGCTCCAGTTCTGCCAGGGTCACATATGATAAAAGCTTGCAACGAAACAAGATTGTTACAAACTGAGGGAATAGTTGAAAAGATCCCTGACGCGGCAGGGTGCCAAACCTTACCTGTTATACCACTATAATCTAGTGATGTTCCTGAAACCGAGGATAAATCAATGATGCTATTTGTAGTAGAAAATGAAGCCGCACCGTGGCTAATATCACCCCATCCCAATTCACTGAATAAATCGTCAGCTGCTGTTATATTATTGTATGTACCGCAACATCCATTGGTACTCCCATTCTCTGTCATGGTGGAATGAAAGACCCCGCCTCCATTAATCCAGGCTGCAAGATCACTGTTACTAAAAACATAATGTCCACTGCTAGGTGTAGAAATGTTATTAGCAACAATAAAACCAACTTCGTCTAAACTGCTGATCCCATTATTTGATAGACATGTCGACTGGGTTAATGATGTGCTAGTGCAATCGATGAAACTATACCCAGCATTAATCGCAGCCTGTTCCCAGCTACCATTAGAACCTGAATTAGCAATAGTTCCAGGATAACTGGATCCCCTGCCGATTGAAATTGCATAAGTACGTGATCCGGTTGAAGATGTATAACTTATATCAGTGGCTGCTTTATCGGTGGCCATGAACCAAAAGTTACCGCCGCTTAAGCGTCCTGCGGTAATGACTTCTGAATTACTGATTGTGGTGGTGACATTGGTGCCAAGTAAGCTTTTGTATTTAGCATCAAGGGCAACACTGCCAGGAGCAAAGGCATACTGTCCAGCACCTACCGTATCGATAGGGAAAAAATACCGCCAATTCAGTACATTACTTCCAGCAATTTCCACTGGCACTGAATTATTGCTTAAATTATCAACGTTGGTAATGACTGTTGAAGGAGTAGTTCCAATTTGTTCTAAATAATAAGCAGGTAAAGTCGATCCTGAAGGACCTCGGGTTGCGGTGGCATTAAAGCCACTTCTAGAAGCTGAGTTGTAAGCTGCTGAGTATCTTAAAACGGCAGAATTAAGTTCTTCCACATTCCCCACATTAACGGTAAAGGTATCGGTCACTGAAGTACTGCCTGCGGTGGCAGTCAGAGTTAGCGCATAGCTTTGAGCCGTTTCATAATCCAGGGTTGCATTGGTGGTGACATTACCACTGCTGTCCACACTAAAGTTACTGCTGCCCGTTCCGCTTAGACTATAAGTAATTGTTTCACTGTCAGGGTTATTAATGCTAGAGCTAGCCACTGCTGTACCTGAACTGGTAGATTCGGCTAACGCAGCCCCGCTGTTGGCTAAAGTGGTTGCTAGAGTATTAAGAGAAACATTATTAATACTAATATTAATGGTTTCGGTATCGGTGTTGGTGCCATCGGTCGCGGTGACAGTAAGTGAGTATGAAGAGGTAGTTTCATAATCCATCGCCGCTGCGGTGGTGATCACTCCGCTGCTGGAAATGGCAAACTTATCGCTACCGGTCCCTGATAAAGAATAGGTTACTGAGGCACTGTCTTGTTGGGTTAAGGTTGAAGTAGCAACTTGGGTTCCAGTGCTGACGCCTTCGTTAATAGCAGGTGACGTACTTGAAAGTGCCAGAGTAAATTCATCCACATCACTGACATTAATGGTGATGGTTTCTTGGGTTGAATTGGACCCGTCGCTGGCAGTTAAAGTTATCGTATAAGAGGTAGTTGTCTCATAATCTAAACTTGAAGCCACGGTGACATTACCGTTGGCATCAACGCTAAAATTGTCGCTGCCGGTGCCACTTAAAGAGTAGCTAATGGAACTCGATTCTGGATCACTAGCTGAGCTGGTGGCAACGGTAGTCCCGGTGGCAGCATCTTCGGCAACACTCTCAGCTGCTAGGGTTGTGGTAACGGTTGGCGCTTCATTAATGTCCCCAACATTAATGGTCAAGGTTTCAGATACCGAGTTATCCCCATCGGAGGCCGTTAAGGTAATTTCATAGGCAGTGGCAGTCTCATAATCCAGGGCGCTGGCTAGAGTCACCGTACCATCAGCACTGACTGAAAAGTTCTCACTGCCGGTGCCAGAGAGACTATAACTAATCGATCCAGCCTCAGGATCGGTGACTGAACTGGTAGCAATCGTAGTACCGGTGGCTGTGTTTTCTTGGAAGGCATTAAAGGCAACGGTTGCACTCAAAGATGGGGCTTCATTCACATCAGCAACGCTCACAGTAATGACTTCAGTAGAAGCATAAGTCCCATCATCGACAACCACGGTTAATTCATATGAGGTGGCAGTTTCATAATCTAGAGCGCTGGCAAGAGTAATGTTGCCACTGGTATCGATAGTAAAGTTATCACTGCCAGTTCCGCTAAGTGTATAAGTCACCGCACTGCCTTCAGGATCAGTCGCATTAATAGAAGCGATGGATGCACCCACAGCAGAGTTTTCTGCAAATGAGGTAGCACTTAAAGTCGCTGCAATGGTGGCAGGCTCATCATCGTTAATAACGTTAATAGTAATTTCTTCAGTGGTAGTATTGGTCCCATCGGACACTTCTAATGTCATCACCAAGGTTGAATTCGTTTCAAAATCTAGATTCCCAGTAAGAGTGACCTCACCGGTTTCAGAAACGGTCATCAGTTCACTGCCAGCTCCACTTAGAGAATAAGTTAAGGCATTGCCTTCTGGATCAGTCGCACTGAAAGTAGCCACCACGGTTCCTGAAGGAACGGTTTCAGATACATTGACCTGATTGGCAACGAGTTCAGCACTAATAGCAGCTTCACTAATGGTGTTGACCGGTTCAACAGCAAGTTCAACGGCTTCATCCACATCAGCAACATTTAAAGCTAAGGCAACTTCTTGAACATCACCATTTTCACTGGTAAAGGTCACGGTCAGTTCAACCGCTTCTTGAGATTCATAATCCAAAGCTTCAGTAATTTCTAAGGAGTTGGTTGCTTCGTTGTAAGTAAAGGCCTCACTGCCCTCACCCTCAACAGTTACGGTATAGTTTTGGTCTCCGGGATTGACTACAGCAAAGGATGCCAAGCTGATCTCTGTGGTATTTTCATCGACACTTTCAACCACTTCAGAAGTTTCAACTTCAAAAATCGGTGCCACTTCTGCGGTGGTTTCTTGCGTGGTTTGCGCAACTTCTTCGGCGACTTCTTCAGTGGAACTTTCATCCACATCAACCAAATCAACTTCGGTTTCAACTTCAAAGGCATCAGCAGTTCCTAGTTCATCAGGGGCCACATCAGAAGAAACATCGGAGACTCCAGAGCTATCTAAAAGTCCCTCATCAACTTCAACTTCAGTTGTTCCACCATCACCTCCAGCATCAGCAACTTCAGTGGTGACTTCAGCATCTGATTCTGTTTCTTGGGCAACTTCAGTAGTTGGCTCATCGCTTGATGAATCTGATGATGCATCATCGGATGAACTGTCACTAGCCACTGAATCATCAGATGAAGATTCATCACTTGAAGACTCATCTGAGGAGGACTCATCACTTGATGAATCGTCAGAGCTAGATTCATCTGAACTTTCTTCACTGGAAGATTCTTCTGAGTTTTCTTCACCCGAAGATTCATCGGAACTCTCTTCGCTTGAAGACTCTTCTGAGCGTTCTTCACTGGAAGATTCATCTGAACTCTCTTCGCTAGAGGATTCTTCTTCGGCTGGCTCCTCTTCACTGGCTTCTAATTCATCTTGAACGGCTTCTAAGCTTTCTTCAGTTACGGGTTCGGGTTCGGAAGGTTCAGAATCAGCTGATTCCACAGTTACTGAAAATCCTGGCTCCGTAATGGTGGTAATAAAATCACTACCACACTGATCACCAAACGTATCCAAGTCAACACAATTTGGTGTCACCGTCATCTCTTCCCCATACAAAAAGGTTGCATTCACTTGCGAACCATCAGTTTGGACAATCCCAATTCCCCCTCTAATTCCAACGGTGGCGGAATTTGTTCTTATCAGTGCCGGTTGTTTTTTAGTGACTTTACCGCCAACGATTCTTAGAAGGCCTCGTGCGGTAACTTCCAAAGATCCTTCCGCTGTTTCTGGGTTATAAATAAAACGGTCCAAGACCACACTTGAATTGGGGCCTACTGAAAAGGCAGTACCGTCGAGCAGCAACATTTGAGCTTTGCCGATTTCATCGGTTTCGATGGTGTGGTTTTGAATAATCTGATAACCCGCTTCAACGAGCTTGCGTTCTTGTTCTAGGGTTAGGTCAGTGGTATTTCGATTAACAGCGGCAGCCACACCAATTTGCTCTTGAGCACAAATGAATGATGTAAAGGTAAGTAAAAATAATAAATGTGATCTAATTGTCTGCAAAATTATCTCTCCCTAAAATTTTTTTAAGGACAAGTTTTATAAATTCAAAACATTCTATTAAAAAAATGACATTTTGTCACTTTTTTATTTAAAACATTGATAATTCAATGTCGCTGTGTAGTTATTAGCACTTCGTTTATAAATATTGATGGTGCTTCTTGAGTCACTGAAAACGGCTCCAAGATTGGTTGACCAACACAACCCTAAGGATCGAGTCAGGTTAATTCTTAAGGACTCAAGACGATCAACACGTTTACCAAAGAGTGGAAAGTCAGCATCGTGCGCTTTATCTGCATAACTGTATTTTGATGAGAGCTGCCAACCGGTTTCCAACGGTTTTGAGTAGGTCAGTTCAAGACCAAAATTTTCAAAAAATTCATAATCCACCCCACCACGAAAGTTTTCAATAATGGCTTTATAGCCGACAATCCCTTGACCACCGGGGATGGAAAAAGTTTGACCGAAGGCAAAGCCATTAATGCGTCCACTTTTCATGGGCGAGGTAGCAAATGATTTTTCATCTCGGTAATAAGAGAGCAAAATTGACGAACCATTGGATAATAGTCCTGAGTAATCAAGGCTAATGCGCCCGCTTCTTAGAATTTCCTCTCGATTAAGAACCACTCTGACTAAATTAATGCTTGGGGAAAAGACTGCATCTTCAATATCTAGAAAACTTAATAAATCACAGCAACCATGCTCAGTTACCCTGAAAAAGTTTTCATCTAGATTAAAGTTGCGTCTCACTGAGATCACATTGCTTTGCACATTAAACTGTTTGAACGTATTAAGAACATCACTCCCGTAGCTGAAGAAGTATTGGATGTTATCACCCCTAGGGTGATTAAGATCTTGTTCAATGCTCAATGAATAATTAAGCAACGTACTTTTATCGGATGCTCTTTTTGAGTCTTCATCAACATCCAATAAAAAATCACCAATCTCAATAAAATCAGCATTAATACCAGAATTACCGTTAGTGGTATGCTTAAAGCCAATGCTTATGGTTTGTTGAAACTTGATGGGCTCCTGAGCCTCTTCAATGGCTTCTAAAAATTGATTCACTCGATTGAGTACTTCTGGTGGTGGGTTAAATTCTTTAACGCTTTTAAGATAGGTATTTGCTAACGCAAAAGCTCCCAACCTGAAGTACAAAACTCCTAGTTCAAGTCTGATTCGTGGAAGTTCATTATCGTAGATCAGCATCTGCTCAAACACTCCAATCGCAGCCTCCAGATCTCCCACTAAAATGGATAAGTTAGCGTATTCAAATAAGAGCGTTAGATTCGTGGGATCGGCAAACATCTTTTTAAAAACCGCGTCCCTCTGTTCTTGGACCTTTGCCAACGCAACAGGGTCAGTAATTGCTGGCGCCACGTTTTGTGCCTGAAGGAAATCAATGCATAAAGTTAATGCTATTAAGAGTGCAAGAATTTTTCTCAAGATATTGGATTCCCTAAAATGACAATGCGTCATTTTACTACTAAGATGCGAGTTTTTAAATTATTATTTACTTATAAATGGCAGAAAAAATAAAGAAGTCAGATCAAACCAAAGCTAGGCTGATGCAGGCAATGTGGGAGCTGATCTTAGAGGGTGATAAAGTTATTTCGGTTAAAACCATAACTGAAAAGGCAAAAACAGCATATGGATCATTTTATCGATATTACAGGAATTTAGATCAAGTCCATAAGGAATTGATTGAATATCGAGCGACTATTTTGGCTGAATTTGCTGAAGCAGAATTAGTAAATATTGAATCACCTCTTTTGCGCTTATACGTGGGTTATTACTTTGCCATTGGAATTTTCCAGCAAGAAAATGTTTATCAATGGCTGAGACAGCATCCTAATTTTATGAACCAAACTTGGGCAACCTTCACGCATGCAACCGCTGAGGCCTTTTTAAAAGAATCCCTTAAGGTGAAAGATGTTCCTGAATTCACGCAGGAAAATTATGAGCACTACCTTCGTGTGAGAGAATATATTTATTGGACCTATCAGCATATTATTCGACAACTCAATGAGGGGAAAAAACTGGATGTCATCTACTCAGAATTTATGGATGCAGTGAATTTGTTTAATTTACCGCCTCATATTCATCAAGAGCTAACAAACGAAGCAGTTAAACTAGCAGTTAAATTCACCTTACCTAGTTAATTTCCATCCATTCATGCAATTTTCAATTAAACAGATTATAAAAGTAGGACTGTATGGATTGGCTGTCTTAGTTAGTTTGCTGCCGATTCTTAATCCCTTTAGCATCTTTACGAATTTACAAAACTATTCGTTTGATACCTTTCAGCAACTTTTTCCAAGACAAGTTTATGAAGACGATCCGGTTGTAATTGTTGATATTGATGACCGCTCTTTAGAGCTAGTAGGACAATGGCCTTGGTCACGAACCACACTTGCAAGATTAACGGATCAAACTTATGCAGCAGCTGCTTTGGGTTTTGATATCGTCTTCGCTGAGCCTGATCGAACTAACCCCCGCAATCTTATAACTCAGTTTCCTAATAATCTTGCCCTGAGGCAGCAGGTAGAATTACTGCCAGATAATGATGAGGTATTTGCTCGAGCTATAGCCAATCATGGCACGGTGGTGCTGGGTGTAGCGGTGAATAACTCTGATGAAACTTTGCCCCTGACTAAGGCAAAATTTGGCTTGGTAACTCAAGGAGATAACCCTGACCAGTTCTTACCTGCCTACACTGGATTAAAACCAAACATCTCCTTGCTTGAGGATAATGCAGCTGGAATTGGAACCATGAGCATTGGTAATAATGATTCGGTAGTGAGAAGCTTACCAACTTTTGATCGTGTTGGAGAAGCCGTGATACCAAGTTTAGGACTTGAGCTTGCTCGGGTTGCTATTGGTGCTTCAACTTTTCAAATTAAAGCTTCCAATGCCTCCAGCGAAGAAGCTTTTGGTGCCCAAACGGGAATTAATAACATCAAACTTGGGCCTTTAACCATGCCCACTACCCCTGATGGGCAATCATGGATTTACTTCGCACCGACTGCAGAGTTAGTGACCGTCTCCGCCTGGGATGTACTATCTGGATCGATCGATCCTGATTTCTTTTCTGGGAAAGTAGTATTGGTGGGGACTTCGGCTGCGGGTTTATTTGATCTTCGATCCACTCCAATTGAAAAAAATATTCCAGGAGTCACCATTATCGGTCAGTTTGTCCAGCAAATTTTTGCTAATGAGTTCTTACAACGACCCGATTGGTTGTTTGGCGCAGAATTTATTGCTGGTTTGGTTTTGTCTTTATTAATTACTTTCATGATTCAAACTCTTGGCCCAATAGGAGGCTTGACGGTTTTGGGGATGGGTTCAGGCGGTATTATTGGTGGTAGCTGGTATTTCTTTAAATCTAAACTATTTTTAGTCGATCCGATTTCGCCTTTAGTAATTATTTTAACTGTTTATGTGGCAGTAACGTTTTTTAACTTCCTCTTCACAGAGCTTGAAAGAAGTCGAGTACGTGGTGCTTTTGCACAATATATGTCTCCAGAAATGGTTAATCGTCTGGCTGAATCTAATGAATCACTGAAACTTGGAGGGGAGCGCAAGGAAATGACCATGCTGTTTTCTGATATTCGTGGTTTTACTAAGATCTCTGAGCAATACAAACAAGACCCTGAAGCCCTAACAGATTTGATCAATCGCTTATTAACTACCCTTTCTAATGAAATCTTAGAATGCGAGGGAACCATTGATAAATACATGGGGGATTGCATTATGGCCTTTTGGAATGCGCCTGCCTCACAAGACAATCATGCGGAGCTTGCCATTCAAGCGGGCGTCAAAATGCGAAAGGCACTTAAAGAACTCAATGACGAACTGGTTGGTGAGGGAAAACTTGCCATGGAGATTGGCATTGGCATAAATACAGGTGATTGCATTGTAGGGAATATGGGCTCAGATAAACGCTTTGACTATACAGTATTAGGCGATGCGGTTAACTTAGCAGCTCGACTTGAGGGCCAGTCAGGAACGTATGGTGTCAACATTGTTTTGGGTGAAGAAACAGCGAAACAAATGCCAGATTTCAAGCTAATTGAACTGGATTTAATAGCGGTAAAAGGAAAAAGTGAGCCAGTTAGAATTTATACCTATTTGAGTGAATTGCATATTGATGAAGCTGCCAAACTGAAAGAGCCACATAATGCAATGCTAGCAAAATATAGGCAACAAAATTGGGATGAGGCAGAAGGCTATTTATTAAAAGCAAAGGCTCAGGCTCCTGAGCTAGAAAAATACTATCAATACTTTCAAGAAAGGATAAATCAATTTAGAATACAGCCCCCAAGATTTGATTGGAATGGTGTAAATGTTGCAACAACTAAATAAATGCTTATTCGTAGCTATCGCATTGATTGGCACGCATTCTTTTGCATCAGCAATTATCAATATAGAGGACTTACGTCAAGAAGGTGAAGTGGGATTATTTCAATCAATATCCGGTAGTCTTGATGCATCAAGAGGAAACCGTGATCGAGACTTTTATACATTTACATACAGAATTGATAACAATTCAGATGCCGTTGATTCTTTCTTAGTCATGAGTCAGTCAGAGCGAAAATATGTTGGCGATGTTATCGATGAATCCAATTTTTTTCATGGGCGCTTAATCTTTAAAAATAAATCTAAGCTACATTATGAATTATTTGCGCAACGCTCTGAAAACCCCTTTAGAAACTATAGAAAAAGAGAGGTCACTGGTTTGGGCTTTAGATACCTAATTAATGATCATGCAAGATTGGGTATGGCTTTTATTAATGAAGATGAAGAGGATCTGAATATGATCAATACCAAAACAGATCGCTTAAATATCTATTTTCATGATGATTTTGAAGTGGGTGAGAACATTTATTTTAATACCACCATCTATGTTCAGCCCTCTATTGACGACTTCAGCGATGATGTTAAATCAAGTGCTATTTTTGCTCTTGATTTTGAAGTTAATGAACAAGTTACGATTTCACTTCAATATTCAAGGTTTAACGATAATGCTCCGCCATTAAATGCTGATAAAATGGATGAAAGCATTAGTACAAAATTTTCATGGAATTTCTAGGAGAACAAAATGTTGGATAGTTTTTTAAATGTGGTCAATCAGGTTTGGAACGATGGTCTGTATGGCATTGGAATTACAGAACTTATAGTGTCTATCGTTATTCTTTTTGGTGGATTTATTGTACGAGGTGTATTCATAGCGCGTGTTTTTAAATGGCTTGAAAAGCTTTCTGACCAGACAGAATCTGAAGCCGACGATGCTCTTTTAGAAACGCTAAAAAAACCTTTGGGTTATCTTCCTATCACAATCGCTTTGTATGTGATTACCTTGTATCTACCTTTAAGCGGTACTCCTGAATTAATCGCACAAAATATAGTGAAAGCTGCTATTGCCTTTACAATTTTTAGCACCTTATCAAACTCTGTCCAGCCTATTTTTGGCATGTTTTCAGCAACTAGTCTCTTAACAGCGTCCATGACTATGTGGCTAGAAAGAGCAGCTAGGGTCTTGATTTGGGTTATAGGTATTGGGGTTATACTTGATATATTTGGCATTCAAATTGGACCGCTTGTCGCTGGTTTAGGTTTATTTTCAGTTGCGGTTGCTTTAGGAGCTCAAGATTTATTTAAAAATTTAATTGCGGGAATCCTTATTATAGGTGAAAACCGATTCCAACCCGGCGATAGAATTGAAATCGAAGGTGAACTTCACGGCGTGGTTGAGAACATTGGCTTCCGATCCACACTGGTAAGACTTTTTAGTACGGCACCCATGTTGGTCCCAAATAAAGATCTAGCTGATTTTAAAGTTATCAATCACGGTGCCATGCAATATCGAAGAATTAGCTGGACCATTAATTTGATTTATTCAACTACTCAAGATCAACTTGCTAAAATTTGCGAGGAGATTGAAACCTTTATTAAAAGCTCAGATCAGTTTGCTGAAAATCCTCGACAGGACTCCTTTGTGAAAACTGATGAATTTGGTGCTAGTTCAATTGATGTACGAATTCTCTGTTATACCGAGCCTCTTAACCTTACTGACTTTACTAAAGTGAAACAGTCATTAATTTTTGAAACCATTAAAATTGTTCGTGCTAATGGATCCGAATTTGCTTATCCTTCAACATCGGTTTACATGGAGAATACAGAAAAAAATCCTGAAGATTATGATGTGGTGCAAGAGCTTTCTCATGAACCTCAACGTATTGACCCTGATTCAGGCGGTGACGATTAAGCTGAGCGGTTTTTAATTGTTTCCTCAAGTTCTCTAAAGAGCACTTCGTGCTCATCAAAGAGTTCTTCGAGATCAGATTTTTTGAGTTCAAAGAGTTTACTATCATCGGTAGCAACTAGGGTTGCATTTCTGGGTGAGTTTGAGATTAATGCCATCTCTCCAAAAAAATCACCCGGACCTAAGTAAACAGGGTTTTCAAGATCAACTTTGACTTGACCTTGCTCAATAATAAACATGGCATCGCCCTCGTCGCCTTTTTTGAAAATTTCTTCGTTCTTTTGAAATAGTTTTACATCCAGCTTTTCGTTGATCTTATTGATCGCTCCCACCGGTAATTGCTGAAATAAAGGAATGGCTGCGATGGCTTCAAAGGTGATCAAAAAATTCCTTTTTTGGATCTCTTCATAATAAGCTGATGCCAAAATTGCAGCTGGCAAAGCAAACATTCCAATGCCGATGAACATGGTAAAGCTTGCAAGAATTTTACCTACTTCAGTGCTTGGTACAACATCTCCATAGCCCACCGTAGTTAAAGTTGCTATGCCCCACCACATCGCAGCAGGAATGCTACCAAATATTTCTGGCTGTGCTTCTGATTCAAGAAAATAAATTAGTGTGGAAACAATCAATAAGATAGAGATCACCATCATTTGTGAGCCAAGCAATGCATTGCGTTGCATTACAATGGTCTTAATTAAAGTATTAGTGGGCACTAAAAACTTTGAAGCTCTAAAAATTTGAAACAGTCGGAATAATCTCAACATTCTTAAATCAACCAATCCAATAAAAAGGGCATTAATTAAGACAATGGCATCGACAGCTAAAAGAAAATCAAACTTTCTAATAACGATGATTCGAATTAAAAATTCCAGACTGAATAAGGTTATGGTGAGAAGGTAAAATACATCAAAAATTCTCTCCACCGTGCGAGTGAGTTCCATTGAAGTTAGTACCTGATCAGCAATGGATAGAATGATGAGGATACCAATAATTTTAGAAAAGGTTCCTTCAAAAAAACTTTTGAGATTTTCCATAAGCGGATTATAGCCTAGAGCACTGGCACGCAAAAAAAAATGTGTTTTTACTGAGTAAGTTTGGTAGTATTTGAACTCTGCAGACAAGGAGGAAAAATGTTCGAAATTTATAAAGATAAAGGTGGCAATCATCGCTTTAGACTGAAAGCTAAAAATGGAGAAAATATTATTGCATCTCAAGCTTATGCATCCCGTGCAACATGCATGAAAGGCATTAAATCAGTTGCTAAGCATGCTGCTTCTAAAAATAACTTTAAAGCTAAGGAAACTCGTGGTGGAAAATGGAGTTTTAATCTAGTAGCTGGGAATAACAAAGTAGTTGCAACATCACAAAGCTATGCTGATAGGTCTTCAATGAATAAAGGCATTAAAAGCGTGATGACTAATGCACCAAAGTTAAAAATCTCCTAAGTCTCTCTTATGCTGAGCGACCAAAATGTATTAGTTGTAACTATATGTGTTTTGGTTGGCCTATTAATTTGGGGTCGCTGGCGTTATGATGCTGTAACTTTGGTAGCGCTAGCTGCCTTAGTTCTTTTTGAAGTTATTCCGATTAATAGCGCTTTTTCAGGGTTTGGCCATCCTGCAGTTATTATTGTAGCTTTAGTGCTGCTTATCAGCAGGGGCCTGCAAGAATCTGGTTTTGTTGGATTAATAGGTGGGCAACTTTCTAAAATCCCATTGAGCGAGAACCAGTTTCTGTTAGTCATTTTGGTGACTGCTGCAGCATTGTCCTCGTTCATGAACAACATCGGAGCCATGGCAATACTTCTGCCAGTAACCATAGCAGTGTGTCAGCAAAATAATTGGAATCCTCCAAAGTTTTTAATGCCGCTAGCTTTTGCAAGCATTTTGGGGGGGATGAATACCATGATTGGAACCCCGCCCAATATTATTATCTCTCAATACAGAGAAACCTATACAGGGACTAGCTTTAATTTCTTTGATTTTTCTTTTGTGGGTGTTGCTGTAAGCCTTCTGGGTGTGGTTTTCATTGCCTTCCTTGGTTATCGCCTGGTCAAAGTAAGGCAAGAAGCTGGAGATGAAATTAAATTAATTGATTTGAAAAACTATTTGTTTGAAGTCAGAGTAAAAAAAGACAGTAAAGCCATTGGTAAAAGATTATCTGAAATTAAAAAAGTAGCAGGTCCAGAAACTGAAGTACTGGGCATTGTTAATGAATCAGGTGCGGTCAGCAAGGTCTCAATGGTAACTAAGTTTGCTCATAATCAGGTTCTTGTGATTAAAACCTCACCGGATGATATTTCAAGATTGCAAAGTGATCTTGATTTAGAGATTTCTGAGGATCTTAATACCATCAAAGAATCTGATCTTGAAGAAATTGAGGTGATGGTCACAGCATCTTCAAGACTCATTGGTCGTAAACAAGAATTTTTAAAGCGCCTAGCCTCAGAAGATCTTGCCCTGCTTGGACTTTGGCGACAAGGGGCAAAGTTTAGAACTAGACTTTCACGTGAAATCTTTAGGGTTGGGGATGTGCTTTTACTGGGTGTGCGGTCCATTGATGAAGAAGGAGTTAAAGAACGTATAAAGCACCTAGGTCTTATGCCGCTGATGCAACGAGAAATGCAGGTCATACCTAGTCGAAGTCGATTGCTTAAGAGCATTATTTTCTTTGTGACGTTCTTGCTACTTGCTGCCTTTAACGTTATTAATATTGTGATTGCTTTCTTATTATGTGTCCTTGCATTTATTGGGGTTAAAGTCCTCAACGGAAACCTCTATCGTAGTATTGAATGGCCAGTTATTGTGATGTTGGCAGCGATGATACCAATCGGTCAAGCACTCGAAACAACTGGAATATCCAATAATATTGCGATGTTTATATCAGGTTATACCGAAGCCTTGCCTATCTACATGATCATACTCTTAATTCTTGTGGTGACCATGTTTGTCTCAGACATCATTAATAATGCTGCCACCGCTATTATCATGGCGCCGATCGCTGCAAATATTGCCTCTCAACTAGGCGCTCCTGTGGAACCTTTTTTAATGGCAGTTGCTGTTGGAGCAAGTTGTGCTTTTCTCTCACCCATTGGACACCAGTGTAATACCCTGGTTATGGCACCGGGAGGATATAAGTTTGGAGATTACTGGAGACTTGGGTTACCTCTTGAAATAGTGATTGCAGCTATTTCAGTGCCAATGATTATGTACGTTTGGTTTTAATCAGATAGCAAGGCAAGATTTTCAATAAACTTATAAATATCTTTTCGAAAAGTTGATTCATCACCGTTTTCTTTGGTAATTGGAGATGTGACGCCACCTTCACCCACTTTCATGATCTTAGAGCTCTCAAGAAAGTCCCAAACCGCTAGGGTCACATCGGTATCACCAATCTCTTTTAACCATTTAAATTCTTTAAAATCTTGAGTATCACCAGGAATCGGATCGTATTTAGTTATTTTGGTAACCACCACATCATTATCCCGATCAACAAAAATGTATTGCCCAAATTTACCGCTAGCAAAAAAGATTTCATGGTTTTCATCATCAGCAGCCATCCACCAATGCAATGAATATCCACCTTGTCTTGGTGCTTTAAATCTCCATGATGTGCTAAAGGTTTCATCAACGAAGCCTTTTGGGACTAGCGATTGATTATTCCAGTTGCCGTTTCTTGCAAATAATAATCCAAATCTTGAAAAGTCTCTCGCACTCATATCTATGCAACAGTAAGTCATAACATTACCCCGACCATCTTTCCATAGTGTTGAGTTTTTGATACCAATGGTCTGTAAGATTCTATTGTCTAAAAGCTGATCTGCAGGCTGACCGGTTGCCGCTTCTAAAATAGCAGCCAATAACATTGAATTAACATTGTTATATTCCCATTTTGATCCAGGTTTTTTTTCTAATGGAACATTTAGAGCATATTGAAGTTGGTCTTCATTTAGAAACATTGTCTCATGTTGAGTCTCTGGATACTGCAGACCGCTTTCCATATCAAGAATATTTCTTAGGGTAATAACTGAGCGTTCATCATCTTTGTACACCGGTAGGTATTTGTAAACTGGATCATCAAGGCTTTCTATTTCGCCTTTCTCAATAGAAATGCCAATTAATGCGGCATAGAAACTTTTAGCGACTGACCATGAGGTGCCGAATGAATCTTGATTATAATTTTCAGCATATCGCTCACTTATAATTTTCCCGTTTTTTACAACTACCAAAGCCTGAGTAGCAGGATCTTTAAATGCAATGTCTTCAAGAACTTTGAGCCTTAACTCATTAACATTTTCTTGCGATGCACTGGATACCTCCCAGTTTTCATCTGGAAAGTATTCAGCAAAAGCTAAAGTTGAAAAAAAGCATACTGATAAACTCAAAAGTAAATGTTTCATAAAAATCCTTAAATGGTAGACCCGAGCAGATTTGAACTGCTGACCTCTGCCATGTCAAGACAGCGCTCTAACCAACTGAGCTACGGGTCTAGGACGAACTATTTTAAACGAGGTTGGTTCAAAGGCAATAAGCTTGAGGCCAAAAAAAAGGAGGCAAAGCCTCCTTTTTCATGAGAAAAGATAATACTACTTATCGTCGTCGTCACCGAGGACTGCGTCTTTAACGCTCTCAGCAACATCCTTAACCCCATCAATAGCAGCATCAACTGTTTCGCCAACAGTTTCAACCACTTCTTCGGCTACGTCTTTGACGCCTTCAGCAACTTCGCTAGCAACATCAACAACACCTTCGACTGCTGCAGAAGCTGTTTCCACTGCTCCTTCAACAACCTCACCTGCTACGTCTGCTACTGCATCAACTGCTGCTCCAGCTGTTTCAGCTACGCCTTCAACAACTTCCTTAGCGGCACCAACAACATCGCCATCTTTTAGTTCATCTAAAACTTCTTTTCCTGCCTCAGCAACTTCACCAGCTACATCTTTAACGCCTTCGATAGCAGCATCAACTGTTTCACCAACAGTTTCAACAACTTCACTGGCAACATCTACAGCTGTATCTACTACTTCTTCAGCAGTTTCTTTAACGCCTTCAGCAGCTGCAGATGCTGTTTCAACAACACCTTCCACCGCTTCACCGGCTACATCACCAACAGCACCAACAGTTTCTTTGGTGACGTCTGCAACACCTTCAACAACGTCTTTAGCGCCATCGACAATTTTATTATCTTCGCTCATAAATATCCTCTTAAAAAAATTTAATATTCTCATGACTTTTTGTCAGTTTTCCCTAAAAAGGGTACATAGATTAACAATTTCTGATCAAAAACAAAAGCTATTCTAGTAAATTTAAAATGTTTTATTGATTAATTTCTTTGTTTGATGAAAGATTCTGTCGCATTCAAGATAATTTGATCCTCAGAATCTTTTAATTTTTCTATTTCTGCAAGGATTTTTTCAGTTGAACCCCAAGGCCCCTCCTCATTCAAGCGCTGATTTAGAAAGCCCTCATACCTTTTTTGCATATCACCGGGAGCCTCTGACGGATACATTTGACAAACTAACCTTTCAGCAAAGAGTCTAAAACGCTCATCTTCTATATTTCTTGCAATTTTAATTCGGTAGGACGGCTCTTCAATACGGTGAAAATCGTCCATTAACTCCTTATCGGAGGGTTTTGGGAAGCCCCCTGCGTATATAAGCTGTTCAATATGTTCAGGTTCTTTAAAATTAAAAATACGATCTGCCATCGCATCGCTCACCAATGTATGAAAGTCAGTATTCTTTTTGACAAGCTCAGCCCTTTTAATAAGGACATTAATATCCATATCAAATATTGCATTATCCTGAATCATTTCTTGAGGACATATGGGAATGGTTTTATTAATTTTATATTTTTTAAGCGGCCCATCACGTCCTCCTTTGTGAACCATGCTAAAGATATCCGAAGTTTCCAAAGAAAAAATCTCTTCGGGATCAAAACTGAGATCAAAAAACACAATTTCATTTGGTCGGGTAGCATCTGCCCCACAAATAACTACAGGATATCTAAAACGTTCGCGACGATAAACTTCTCCAAGCGCTAAAAAGGTTTTGCAATTAATGGCAGCTTGCATGCCTGGTTTGGTTGCAGTTGAGATAAAAAAATCAATCCACTCAGGTATTTGGCCATCAATAATTTTAAGGAGCTCTAACATCAATTTGCAGTCGGCTATCGCATCATGCGCATCATCATTACTAATGTTGTTTGCAGCTGCTAAATCTTCAAGCCTTAAACTAATGCCAGGGCCGCCGTCATGTAAAGGAATTTCAATTACATTATTAAAATAACATGCAAGGTTTTGCAACATTAAAAAAAGATCAAGCCTGCCGTTGCCGTTGGTATTAGTTAGGTAGATGTCTAACAAGTTCCAATAAAATTGTCTTCGAATTAACTCCTCATCGAATGCATGACCGTTATAGGTCACAAAAGTGCCTGGACCGTCTACCGTCCACTCACGCCACTGTCGATGCAAGTCGCTCATCATTTGATAATGCGAAGTATTTGATTTAAATAACTCAATTTTTTTATTGGTGAGCATAGCTTTGGGTTGAGGATTGACCCATGGGAGTGGTCTGCACCCAATATTTTGTTGTGCTAATTCTTCAAAACTGCGATTGGTTTGGATGGAACCGCACTGCAAAATTTGAGAAAAATCTTTCTGAATTCCTGAGGTCTCTGTATCGTAAAAGATCAGATTAGCTGGCAATGCTCTATCGCTTAACTTCTGGAAACTTCAGATGATTCCACCTGATCATCCTGAACTGCATGTTTACCAAGCTCATATCGAGCAACCGCTCTTCTATGTACCTCATCCGGTCCATCAGCCAAGCGAAGGGTTCTCATCCCGGCGTACATTCTTGAAAGTGGAAAAACTTGAGAAACACCTGCTCCGCCATGAATTTGAATTGCACGATCAATGATCTTGCAGACAATATTCGGAACCGCCACTTTAATTTGGGCAATCTCACTGGCCGCAACCTTATTGCCGACGGTATCCATCATATGGGCAGCTTGAAGAGTTAATAATCGAGCCATATTCAACTCAATTCTTGAATCAGCTATGACATCAAAGTTTCCACCAAGTTGAGCTATGGGTTTGCCAAATGCTACACGGGTTTGGCCACGTCGACACATCATCTCAATGACTCGCTCACCCATACCTATGGCCCTCATACAATGATGAATTCTTCCTGGCCCAAGTCTGCCTTGAGCAATTTCAAAACCTCTGCCTTCACCTAAAAGCATGTTTTCTTTAGGGACCCTAACATTATCAAACTTGAGGTGAGCATGACCGTGAGGAGCATCGTCCCAGCCAAAAACATGCATCATTTTACGAGTTTCAATGCCTGGAGTATCGGTGGGCACCAGTATCATTGAATGCCGCTTATGTCTTGGTGAATCAGGATCTTGGTCGGTGACACACATGAAAATAATGATCTTACACCTTGGGTCTCCAGCACCAGAGGTCCACCACTTTTCACCATTAATAACATACTCATCCCCATCAAGCACCGCGGTAGCTGCCATGTTGGTGGCATCGGATGAAGCAACACCTGGTTCAGTCATACCAAAAGCTGACCTAATTTCTCCATTTAATAAAGGCGATAGCCACTCATCTTTTTGAGCCTCACTTCCATACCTAACCAAAACCTCCATGTTTCCTGTATCGGGTGCCGAACAATTAAAAACTTCGGATGCAATTCCAGATCGACCCATTTGTTCTGCTAGATGTGCGTACTCAAAATTAGTCAGCCCTGCTCCTAGCTCACTTTCAGGAAGAAAGAGATTCCATAGTCCAGCTTTTTTTGCCTTCTCTTTCATTTCTTCAATGATAGGCGGGACGCACCATCTGCCACCCTCTTCTACCTGCTGTTCATAAAGAGATTCATTAGGGATGATTTCCTTGTTAATAAATTCAGTAACCTGATCTAATAAAGATTGAGTTTTTTTGCTAAGTTCAAATTTCATTTTTTTTCCTGGTTATAGTAATAATATCATTCATCAAAGGCTTGTTGACTCATGGATAAACAAATTTTATTAAATTCTTTGATGGTTTCAGAAATAATTTCTTTCACAGGCTTCATGCTGCTGATTAATCCAACTGATTGGCCTGAAAGTGCAGGAGCTGCATTCATATTACCTCCAAAATATAAATCCTGAATATTCATCATTGCACTCATGTCCATCTCACCTGATTCATAAATAGGCTGGGTATAATCTGTTTTCAGTGCTCGAATACAAGGCTTGCCTTTTTTATTTAATATCCAAGTGCCCTGCTCATCGGAATCGATGATGTAGTTTTTAAAGTTTTCATGCACTGGGCTTTCTTTACAGGAAACAAATCGAGTACCCATTTGAATGCCTTCAGCTCCAGCTGCAAATGCAGCTGCCATTCCGCGTCCATCCACAATCCCTCCTGCAGCAACAATTGGCAAATTGGTGATATTTCTTATGGCTTGAATTAAGACAAATAGCCCAACTTCTTCAGGACTTTTAAAGCCGCCACCTTCAGTTCCCTCGACAACCAACCCATCAACACCTGCATCAACAGCTTTCTTTGCTCCTGCAACATTAGGCACAGCATGAAAGACTTTAATCCCTGCATTTTTGAGAATATGAATGTACTTAGCTGGATCGCCTGCGGAAGTGGTAACAAACTTAATGCCAGCATTTAAAACAACATCAATCATGGATTCATCTTTTAAGAAAAGTAGCGGTAAATTTACTCCAAAAGGCTTATCCGTTAAGTCTGCCATTGCCATGATTTCATTCTTGCAGTTTTCAACTTCGCCTGAGGAGGTTTCAATGATGCCAAAGCCACCAGCATTCGATACTGCTGAAGCAAGCTTACTTCTAGCAATCCACCCCATAGGGGCTTGAATGATTGGATATTTTGAGCCTAGGATCTGAGTTACTCTATTCATTGTATTGAGGGGGTATTGGCATGTAGTATGTCACTATATTTAGACCCTAACAATCCTTTATTTCTATTATACAAATTGCTAAGATGGCTTTATAAGTTTGATGAATAACATAGTCCCAATAATTAATCCCTAACACTACTCCAAAATGAAAATTAGCTCCTTTGATTTGAACCTTTTTGTAATCATGAATGCTATTTATACAGAGGGAAGTTTAACCAAGGCAGCAGAGGTTGTTGGAATTACACAACCTGCGGTTTCAAATGCACTTGCTAGACTTAGGGAAAGATTTAATGATGACTTATTTGTTAGAACCGGGACAGGAATGGTTCCAACGCATAAAACTGAGCACATGATAAATGATGTCCAGCATGCTTTGAGTCTGATGCAGAAGAGCGTGAATGAACCTGATGAATTCGATCCAAATACTTCTCAACGCACTTTTAGAATTTCTCTTGGTGATATTTCTGAAGGAAGAATATTGCCTTTTCTATTGGAAAGAATTAATAAAACTGCGCCAAAAATTGCAATTGAAAGTTTTTTCACAACACGTGAAGATTTAGTGCATGCACTTGCCACCAATGAACTCAACTTTGCAATTGATCCCGTGATCCCTAGATCCAAGGATGTACTTTCAAAAAAAGTCTTTGAAGATAGGTTTGTTTGTGCGCACAGAGCCAATCATCCACTCACAAAGCTGCCTAGTTTTGATATGGATGCGTTGCTTGGTCAAAAATTTATAAACATATCTAATCGTAAAAGAGGACCAGCTCTAATTGATGTTGAGTTATCAAAGATACAACTGCAACGTGAGGTTGCTCTTCGAGCACAGCACTTTCTAGTGACCCCAGAAATTGTTCGATCAACTGATTTAGTATTGGTCTGTTCACAAAGTTTTGCTAAAAAACATGGGCTTCAATTCGAGGAGCTCCCCTTGGATGTCCCGCCCGTTGAACAGTATCTAATTTGGCATAGCAGTGATGATAATGACGGTTCTCACATATGGATGAGAGAGCTCATCACTGAAGCTTTTGATGCCGCAAAAACAAGTTAATTTTTTCCAGCAATACCGTAATAATTAAAACAGGCTATTTTTGGTCCTTTAATATATTTCTTTTGCAATTGATCAAACTTAAATCCTGACCTTAAAATCATATCTTCAGTATTACGATTTATATTGCAGCCCCCTGCCAATTTACTCCAAATTGGGTTTATTCTGTGTTGCCATCTGCGCACTGACTCTTCTGGAGAAATACCGTGCTCTGTAAAAAATAACTTACCATTGGATTTAAGAACTCTTTTAATTTCTTTTAGTGCTTTAATCGGATCGGGGATAGTGCATAAGCTGTAGCCCACAACAACTGAGTCAAAGGTACTATCTTCAAAAGCAATTTCTTCAGCAGAGCCTTCCATAACCTCAACAGGAATATTCATCTCAATAATTCTTTTATTTGCAATTTCAAGAGAACTAATTGCTGGGTCAATACCTCTAACTGAGCTAACTTTATCAAAATCATAAAACTCAAAATTTAAACCAGTGCCAACGCCAATTTCTAAAACCTCTCCTGATGCATGAGGGAATATTTGTGCGCGCTTGTTTTGAAATCCTTGTTGCGAGCAAACACAATCAAGAAACTTGGGGAGAATATATGTTTCGTAAAAACTCATCCGCCGCTTAAATCATGACCTGATCTTGCAACCAATCCTCCGTCGCAAGTGATTGTTTCGCCAACGGTAAAAGCTCCCGCTCTGGAACATAAAAATATTGTCAATCCAGCAATATCTTCTGGAGTACCCACTCTGCTTCTTGGGTTTGCTTTCGCAATACCTGAGTAATCATGGCCAACTGCGGGCCCAAGCATATTGCTTGGAAACGGACCCGGAGCAATTGCATTCACAATGATATCTTCCTTTACTAATTTTGCTGAAAGCACTCTTGTTAAATGATGCACTGCTGCTTTTGAAGGCCCATAGGGATAGGTTTCAAATACTGGAGTATTAATGCCATCAATTGATCCCACATTGATAATTCTTGAGGGGTCCTCATTATTGGCATTAGCCCTGAGAAGTGGTAAGAATTGTTGAGTGACAAAAAATAGGCTTTTTACATTCAAATCCATCACACGATCCCACCCTTCCTCAGAAAATGTATCTAGAGGTTCTGCCCATGCAGCGCCAGCATTATTAATTAAAAAATTTACAGAAGATTCTCTGGTTTTTAATTCATCTGCAAACTCAACAATGCCACCATGAGAACTTAAATCTGAAGGTATTGCAATGCACTCTTGTCCGTATTGATCAGAGAGCTCTTTAGCCTTATCAATTAATGGTCCTGCTTTTCTAGCAGTTATATAAACTTTAACCCCATTAGCCAAAAAGCCTGCCGTAATCATCTCACCTATGCCTCTTGATCCACCGGTGACAACCGCTGTTTTGCCATTAATACTAAATAATTGATCTAACTTCATCGTGTTCCTTATTTTGTTTCCTGTTGAATCTAATATTAATTCTTTGTATTTGCAATTAAAATGCTCAGATGTTGTTACTGCATAATTTTCTTATTCTTTGTTTTGGATTGGCTATTCTTATTTGGGGTGCGGATAGATTTGTGGCTCAATCATCAATCATTGCAAAAAGAATTGGGGTCAGTGATTTAATCATTGGATTAACTCTGGTTGCATTTGGCACCTCAGCTCCTGAGATCTTCATTGGTATCTCGGGTATTTTTAATGAAAGTGCAGCTTTATCGCTTGGCACGGTCATGGGATCAAACATTTCAAATATTGCTTTAATATTTGGTATTGCTTGCTTTTCTCTTAGGAAACAAATCACTGATTCTTTGATCAACCTACTGCCATTTGTTATTTCAGTTGTATGGTTAGGAATTGCTTTATTTAATGGAAAAATAAATCATATTGAAGCAATTGTTTTTATCGGGATATTAGGTCTCTTCCTTTTCACCCTTTTCAAATCAAATGATTTAAACGAAGAAAATATTCAAAATCAGGCCAGCAGCATATTTAAAGATATCTTTTGGCTATCAATAGGATTAATTGGATTAATTTTTGGATCACATCTTTCTGTTACACATGCCGAGAATATTGCTGTAATTCTAGGGGTCCCTGAAATGATTATTGGCTTAACAATCCTTGCCCTAGGTACAAGCCTTCCAGAGTTAGCTGCAAGTGTTGCTGCTTTAGTAAAAAAGAAAGCTCAGATGGTGGTGGGTAACATCATCGGTTCAAATATATTCAATCTTGTGTTTGTCGTTCCAATGATTGGATTTTTTTCTACTTTAACCCTGGAAGATACTATCTTTGTAAGAGATTTTCTGGTTTTAGCTCTTCTAAGTACTACTTTTTTAGCAGCAATTATAGTGCTTAAATTTGCTGCCTTTAAGGGATGGTTAATGAAACTCTTTGGTTTAACTTTCGTTAGTGGCTACATCGCCTACATCATGCTTCTGAGCGGGCTGATTTAAGGTCCTCAAATAGATCATAAAAAATATTGAAATAAAGAAAGTTGCTACTTCAAAAATAAAAAAGCTATTTAAAAAACCTGGTGCTGTAGGTATTAAAGATAAAAGATAACGGCCGGCTGCAATTGAGAAGGTTAAAAAGGCTAGTATAAATAGTGCTTTATTGGCTAAATATTTACTAAAAAGCCCGAGCAAACAAAATATTCCTACCATTAAGTTTATTCCTCCGTACAATCCTGCTACCTCAGAATAGCCTATTGGTGCTGATACGCTAAGACCAACAGCCAACATAAAAGAAGGGATATCAAATTCTAAAATTTCTCTAACAGGTTCAATAACGGCCCAAGCACCTATTCCAAAATAAAGAATAAAATATAAAAATAAGTAAATTCTTAAAAGCCAGATCATTATCTAAAAAATTTCATTTTTACGCTTATTGTGAGCCCTTCTCACAAGCAGTATGCCTAGGGTAGTGATTATAAAGAAAACCACACTAATTGTATGAACCCCCATGGTAAAAAATGAAATAAATAATGTTAATGCCCATGCACTGTAAGAAACGAAGATTGGCCAAATTGGCGAGGTAGGATTTCTTCCAGAAAAATACCTAACAACAAAATACAGCATAGTAAGATAAAAAGCTGGCATAACGGTTCTGTGCCTAAATTCATCGAGTAGTTCAGGATCAATGCCAACCGCGAAGTAAGGCACATCAAAAGAATCGTAGAAGAAAATTAAACCAATTGCCTGGACTCCAATCCAAGTGGAGGCAACAATTATAAAGATGTTTGTAAGCCTATCCATAATTCAAACCACTCTTGTAAAATATTACTTTTTACAGCGAAATTGTGCTTATGAATAACCAATTTAGTGGAAGAATAGAAAATCCTCAAGTTATTGAAGAACTCATTGCAGATAAAAATTCAAATAAATTGTTTGTTTTCGGCGCAAATTGGTGCCCGGATGCTATGAATTTACTGCAAAAACTTAACGATACAAGCGTAAAAAAAGTCCTTGATAATGAGTTTATTACCTACTTCATAGATGTTGAAAAATATTCAATCAATATGGAAATTTATAAATCTTTTGGTCTGGACGCAATTGAAGGCATACCTAGAGTTTTTTTGGTAAGTAAAAGTGGGAGAGTCTTAAATTTAGATACCAATGATCATTGGAGAGATTCGAGAAATATTCCTGATACAGAATTTGTAAAGTACTTACAAAGCTTTAGCCCTGAATTATAAATTAATGTTAATCCTCAGCAGCCTCTTGTGTTACCCCGGTTAGTTTTGCCTGTGAAATGATGTAAGCTTGAATTTGGTTTGCCTGCTCGAGACTTAAAACGTCTTTAAATGATGCCATTCCTTTTTCTGAATGCATGCCTCCCAAAATAACTCCCAAGAAAGTTTTGTGGCCGACTTCATCCAGATACCTTAAGTCCGGAATAACCCCACCTCCAATAACTCCTGCACCATGACAAAACTGGCAATGTTCATGATATTCATACTCGCCTCGGGCAATAGTCAGGGCATCTGTTGTCATTGAAGGTACAACCGGATTAACTTTTGCAATGGATTGAACTGGCGGACTCATCTTCTCTCCACCCAACTTAAAAACAAGCATGCGACCATTTTGTGCTGGATTTTTATTTGCAGATGGAAATGCTCCCGCTAAGGCATAAGCTCCTCCATAACCAACTTGAACAGCAATATATTGCTCTTCATCAATCATGTATGTGATCGGTGGGGCGATTATTCCTTGCCCAGTATCGACACTCCACAGCATCTCCCCGGAGGCAGCATCAAAAGCAATAAATCTTCCATCAGAAGTTCCTTGAAGTACCAAGTCTCCAGCAGTTGATAAAAGTCCACCGCTCCACGGTCTTTGATACTGTTCTCGCCAAACTTCTTTTTGAGCGACTGGATCCCAAGCCAGTAAATACCCAAATGTAGCTTTGTCAACCATAGCCAACTCATCTGGATTTTTAGGTAAATAAGTCATTTCAACCTGTTGACCTGTATTCCACGTCTTTCGATTGTATTTAAAGTCCTTATCATGACTGTAAACAAAAAGCATTTCTTGAGCTGGAATGTAAACAAGCCCAGTATCAGGATTAAAAGCCATGGGTTGCCAATTATGACCGCCAAGTGGACCTGGGGTTGTTAATGCTGGAGTATTAAAATAATTATTTGCAGGATTTTCAATCGGTCTTCCTGTCTCCATATCAACATGAGTTGCCCAGTTAATTGGCACATAATTTTCAGCTGATATTAATTCTCCATTCGTTCGATCAATAACATAAAAGAAACCATTTTTTGGAGCCTGCATGATTACTTTTCGGATTTGGCCATTAATTTCAAGATCAGCAAGGATCATATGTTGAGTAGCTGTGTAATCCCATGAATCCCCAGGCGTGGTCTGATAATGCCACTTATAATCTCCCGTATCAGGATCAAGGGCTACGATGGATGATAGGTATAAATTATCACCTCCTCCAGGACTTCTGACATATCTATTCCATGGCGAACCATTACCTGTACCAATATACAAAGTATCTAGAACTGGATCATAAGCCATAGAATCCCAAACAGTTCCTCCACCGCCGTATTCCCACCATTTTCCACCAGACCAGGTTTTGGCAGCTATCTCCATTTCAGGAGATTCAAAAGGCTCATTAGGGTTACCTGGAACAGTATAAAATCTCCATAATTCATCACCACTATCGACGTCATAGGCAGTAACATAGCCTCTTACTCCAAACTCACCACCACCGTTACCAATAATCACATTACCCTTAACAATTCTAGGAGCTCCAGTGATAGTGTATGGCCATGATTTATCTATTGTTAAAATGCTCCAATTTTCATTACCAGTATCTTTATCTAATGAAATTAATCTGCCATCTAACGTCCCAAAAAAGATAGAGTTTTCATAAAGAGCTACGCCTCTATTAACGACATCGCAGCAAGCATTATTTGCCCACGCACGTTCAACCTGTGGATCATGAGTCCATAGCAAATCACCCGTTTTTGCATCCAATGCATGCACTACACTCCATGGCGCTGTTATAAACATGACTCCATCTTTTACAATCGGAGTAGTTTCATGACCTCGATTTGTGCCGGTTTCAAAAGACCAAGATAACCCAATCTGATCTACGTTAGAGGTATTAATTTGATCCAATGGGCTGTGCCTTTCTTCTGCATAAGTTCTCCCATGCAATAACCACTCATTTGGACTGGAGTTAAAATCTACAAGTGGATTTTTTGAATCAACTGACTCGCTACAGCTGAAAATTAAAAACAGTAATGGCAGGACAAGGAAATGATTTTTCATACTAAGATTCTAGCAAAAAAATCATTGTTATTTAATTTATGAAGATCTAATTATTTTGCTAACTTTTTTAGTCTTGATGATAGTAGATTTAACTTTAAATTATTTGCAGACCCGACCGATGAAAAATTTGTTTTTGAAGACAAACTTTTATGCTTGTTGGGATTATTCTTTACAGACCTATAAGCATCCCTAAAAGGTATGCCTTGCTGAACGAGCGCATTTGCCTGATCAGTCATTTGCATATCAGAGTCAATCATCTCTGCAGCTCTCTTTTTATTGATTTTTAATGATTTGATTAATGCAGGTGCCAGAGAAAATGAAGATTCGCATATATTAAATGCATTAATGATTGCTCCTTTAGATATCTGCAAATCCCTGTGATAGCCGCTAGGAAGTGAAATCAAGTTCTCAATTTCAGCATAATAACCTGCCAGTTTTGCATAATTGGCTCTCATTATCTCTACGGTATCGGGGTTTGACTTATTGGGCATAATAGAAGATCCGGTTGTAAATTCCTTACCAATCTCAATTAAATTAAATTCAGTTGAAGTAAATAAGCTCAAATCCCATGATAATTTTCTTAAATCCAAGAAAGGTTGCTTCAAAGCACCTAAAATTTCTAAATCCATTTTGCCTCTGCTATTTTGAACATATAAAGCATTCACTTGAGGTCTTCTGAAGCCTAGCTTCTTGGTTGAGAGCTCTCTTTTGATAGGTAAATTAACTCCATAGCCTGCAGCCGTTCCAAGGGGATTGATATTAGTCCAATCTGAGATTGCATCCAATAACTCAACATCATCTAAAAATGCTTCCACATAAGAAGAAAACCATAACCCCCATGTTGATGGCATTGCTCTTTGCAAGTGGGTATAACCAGGCATTGGCAAATTTTCATTTTGCTTTGACTTCCTTAAAAGTTCTTTCGCGAGCTTTAGCACTAAATCCCTTAAAATTTTTAAATAGTGTTGTTGATAAAGTCTGAGGGCAACCAGTACCTGATCATTTCTACTTCTACCGGTATGTATCTTCTTGCCAATATCTCCAAGCTCCTTGATTAATAGATATTCAATAGCCGAATGGCAGTCTTCAAATTTTTTATTAAGAGTGAGCTTGCCAGATAAAAAATCTTTTTTAATTTTCTTTAGCTCTCTTTTTAACAAAGAAGCTTCATTTCCTGTAAGTAGATTTATTGCAAGCAATTCCTCAGTGTGCGCAATGGATGCATCTACATCAAATATAAATATCTCATTATCAAGATGTATGTCTTCACCACTTAAAAAAGTATCTACTTTTTGATTTATTTTTTGATTCTTGGAATTCCAAATTTTCATAGTTTCTATCTCATCTACAGTCCTAATTTTTCGTCAAAATTCATTGCATTGTTTAAATTTTGTATGGCTTGTGATGCCGCTCCTTTTAGTAGATTATCAATTGAACAACAAAAGCTTAATCGATTTTTTGATCCATCAATATTAAATCCACCTATCATGGCATTGGGTGTGTTGATGACCTCTGATATCGAGGGGAATTCATCTTTTATAACTATAAAAGAATACTCACCATAAAAATCATCAAAGATATTCCTAATCTCTTGTGAAGAATATTTGCTCATTAGAGAAAAATTTCCAGTGATTAAAATTCCTCTAAAGAAATCTGCTACGTGGGGCATAAAGTTTATTTCCCTTTGCATATGAAAACTTACCTCTTTTTCATGAATATGATTATTAAGCGAATAGGGAATAATGTTATTTTTTAATTTATCAGGATCATTTCTATCATTTGGAGTTGCACCCGCTCCGCTGTATCCAGAAATCCCAAAAAAATTTACCTCTCCATCTATCATTTTATTTATGGGTGCAAGCATCAATTGCATTGCTGTTGCATAGCAACCTGGATTGCTTATCTTATTTCCATCAATAGTCTGAGTTAACTCAGGAACACTGTAGTGCCATTCACCATCAAAACGATGATCGGCACTCAAATCAAGAATGATAGCTTGCGAGTTTTGTTTAGAAATCTTGTCAGCCCATTTGGCAGCTTTATTGTTTGGAAGAGCCAGAATAAAGGCATCTTCCTCAACAAACTCAGTATTTTCATTAAGTGAAGCATAATTTTTTTTAAGCTTATGCTCATCGATCATGATTTCCTCGCCTGCCACTGATGATGAAAATGCTTGTGCAAGTTCAAATTCAGGATGAGATTCAATAAGCTTGATAATCTCTTGGCCGGTAAATCCTCTTCCTCCAATGATGCTAATTTTCTTTGACATGTTAATAACTGATGGTTTGCTGTTTTGATACTGCGAAATTAATGCACTCATTTAATTTACTGTAGTCATTAATTCCCATCCAGAAAATATCCCACTCTCCTGTTTTTTGATATCCATCTGCCATGGAAAGGTAAAATTTATTGATTGGATTATTTGATTTAGAGCGCCAAAAAATCTCGGGAAATTCTTTTTTCATTTCATGAAAAATTGCGGAGCCAATTCCCTCACCTTTAGCTTCAGCAATAACACCAAATTTATCCATGTAAGGAACTTTGTATTCCATAGAAACTGCAATTGCTGCTCGTTCGCAGGTCGTCATAAAAATTTTGTAATCGCCATCACTAAAAAAAGATTTATTTAAAATACCGTTAAATGAACTTTCTATGATGCTAAAAAATTTTTTCTGAATGTCATGATCTTTTGATTCAAAAATATCTATGCCATGCCCACGCTTAATCAGCGTCCCTGATCCAGAGTCAGTAAATAATTCTTTGGGCAGGTCAATAGGTTTTGTAATTGATACTGATGATGATCGAGGCAATAAATCCAATAACTCCTTAATCTGTTTTAGTTTTAATTGCATTCCTGAATGCAGCCAATCAGCATTCATCATTTCTTCATACTCTAGATCAAGGTTAATCGATTGTATTAAGGATTCATTCTTATCATAGATTCCTCCAACTTGAGATAAAAATACAACTTTATAGGGCTTTATTTTCTCAACGAGGTTTATTGTGGCAACATCTGCATTGATATTAACCACCTCATTAGTTTCAGTAATTCCTAACGGTGAAATCACTGGAATAAAGCCATCCTTGATAGCTTCATTAATGGGCTTAATATTTACTTTCTTAATGTCTCCGACATAACCAAGTTCTTCTGATTTTTTTTCAGATTTAAATATTTCCTCTTTAAAACCAATTGCCAATGCTCCTTGTTCGTTTAAACGTCTAACTAATAAAGAGTTAATATCACTAAAGACATTGATTGCTACATCTCTGACTGCTTCAGATGTAACTCTTTGACCATCAATAAATGAAAAGTCAATTTTCTTTGCATCGAGTTCCTTGGAAAGCCCTGGCCCTCCCCCATGAATAATAATTGGTCTTAGTCCAACTTGATTTAAAAAAACTAGTGAAGAAATAAGATTATCAAGATCTTCATCAACAACCGCGCCGCCAACTTTTATAACAGCAAATTGTTGTTCTGTTGAAGAGAACTTATTTATATATTTTTTGATTTCTTTTTCTGACCCAATTGCGGTCAAAAGTTTAATGATGGTATCTTTGATAAAGATATTTGAGGCTTGTGTCATTTCAAAAGCCCCTTATAAATTTCAATTGATTCCTTAATCTGACTCAAATGGATAAATTCATTTGCTTGATGTGCATTTTCAATATTTCCTGGTCCTATAACGATCGCACGATAGCCGGCTTCGTTGAACAAAGATGCTTCTGTCCAAAAATTTACAGGGGATGATAATGATAAATTTAGTTTGTGTGCGAAAGCCTTTAGATCAATATTTGATCCTTGTGCTGGCAGACTGGGACCTGAAAATCCTTGAATAAACTCCTCCTCATTGGAATCACTTAAGCCTAACTCAGCCACTAACTCACTGATGTCCTGATTTGGCAATGGTCTTAAGCCGAGTCTCACTTCTGCAGATTCAGCAATGATATTGGGTTTGATACCGCCGTTGATGTGACCAAGATTAAAAGCTAGGCCATGAAGGTTTTCATAAGATGTTTCTGTATGATCTTCAGCAACTTTTAATGCTTTTTCTGACCAATGAATCAGCTTATGGATAGCACTGTCTTGAAGGCCTCGTTTCTCTGAACTATGTCCAGCTTTACCCTTAAATTTTTTTGTACCGGTAAAAATTCCTCTGTGGCATGTAACCGCGAGATTGTTAGTTGGCTCTGCGACTATAATGCCTTCGTAAGAATGATCTGTTTCTAAGAACTTCTTGATGCAGGTACTATTGCCTGCTTCCTCGTCGGTGTTAAATAAAATCGCATACTCAGAATCATAGGATTCAATCAATGACAGAAGTGCTGCTGCAGCTCCTTTGATATCACATGCTCCGAGTCCATAAATAACATCATTTTCTGTGTGTAATTTAAAAGGATCTGTTTTCCAACCATCTCCTGCTGGAACGGTATCTAAATGAACATTAATTAAATGCTTAGGATTGCCTTGCTGTATTAAGCAATTATAAGAACCATTACCATGATCAGTGATGGATAAATTGTGACCAGCAATGGATTCCAAATAATCTAATAATCCGGATTCTGAAATTGCCCTTGGAGGATTTGAGGTATCAAATGTAACCAATTGTTCAAGATGATTGATAGCTGAATTAAATAGATCTTCCATAACTTATTTATGAAGTTTTGCCCAAGTAGAAGTACTTTGACCTAAAAGTTTAATGAATCCCTTAGATTCATCATCTGACCATTTAGCTGACTGAGCATAAGATCCTTCTGCACTAATAAGTACATTTTTTGAATCAACTGCAATTGCTTCGGCTTTACCAGGCTCCAGTTGAATAGTTACATCTCCGGTGACTTTTATTTGCGATGAGTTTAGGTATGCTTCAAGATCTTCTCGCTGCGGATCAAAAAAGAAACCGCGATAGACAAGGTTTACCCATTCTTGACCAACCATTGACTTAAAGTGATTCTGTTTATCCGTAAGAACACTTTCCTCTAGAGCTCTGTGCGCATTCATTAAAATAGAAATTCCTGGCGCTTCAAAGACAAATCTGCCCTTTAATCCTATGATGGTATCGCTGGCAAAAACGCTCCTTCCAATGCCGTATTTACCCCCTATTTTATTTAGGTAGCGTAGCAACTCTGGTCCTTTTACTTTTGTACCGTTAATGGCGACAGGCTTTCCTTTATCAAATCTAAATGAAATCTTTTTCGTTCTCTTAGGATAATCTTCAGGTAAGTTACATAAGACATAACTCTCTGCTTTTGGAGCCTTCCAGACATCAATCTCTGATCCAGAAATAGTTGCTCCCATTAGATTTTCATTGATGCTGTATTTCTTATGTAGGCTTGAGACGCTAATCCCTCTTTGCTTCAGATAATTAATTTCATAGTCCCTGACATTATCAGTAATATTTTGAATATCTCTGATTGGAGTAATGATATTGAATGAGCCTAAGGCATTAATGGAGGTATCAAACCTTACCTGATCATTTCCCATACCAGTGCACCCATGAGCAATATATTTAGTATTAACCTTTTTACATAATTTGATGGACTCACTTACTATCAAATATCTGTCCGAACATAGAACAGGATATCTATTTTGGTAAAGTGCACCCGAAAAGATTAACGGAACCAAAACTTGATCCCAAAGCTTAGTTTCAACATTTACATTCTTGTGCTTTTTGGCACCAAGTTGAATTGCTCTGTTAGATAGATGTTTTTCCTCACTGATCGAAATACCGCCGGTATTGACAAATAAGGTATGCACTTCATAACCTTGCTCAATAAGGTAAGGGATACAGAAACTCGTATCTAAGCCTCCTGAAAATGCTAAAACTATTTTTTTCATAGATTTCCTCATAAGATTTTTGTTAAAAGTGACTTTTGCACATGTTTTCTATTCGCAGCCTCTTGGATGGCTACGCAATTAGGAGAATCCATGACTTCATCTGTTGCCTTTACATTTCTTCTTAAAGGCAGGCAGTGGCTAAAAAGAGCATTATTGGTTAACTCCATTTTTTCTTCATCTACGATAAAGTGTTTAAAGTTTTTTCTAACCTTAAATTCATCTTTTGGATTTCCATAAAAATTTAGAGACCCCCAGCTTTTTGCATAAACAATATTTGCTCCATCATAGCCAGCATTAATATCATGAGTAATTTCAAAGCTTTTATTATTTTTGCTGCAGGCCTCTTGAGCATAATCAAGATATCGTCTATCCAACAAATAATCCTCAGAAGGACAAAGAAGCTTCACATTCATTCCAAACTTGCTTGCAATTAGAAGGCTAGAATTTGCTACAGCAGTATTTAATGGTTTGGGGTGATATGTCCAGGTGAGCAAATAATCTTTTCCCTCAAGAGATCCTAACGTTTCCTGTAAAGTCATCAAGTGTGCCAATTCCTGACAAGGATGCTCAATGGTTTCCATATTAATTACTGGAACAGATGCATATTTTGCAAAACTTTTAATTACGTGATCAGTCCTGTCAATATTCCAGTCTACAAACTTTGGAAAAGCTCTGATGGCAATACAATCACAGTATTCAGAAAGGACTTGTGCAACTTCTTTGACATACTCCTCAGGGTCTTGATCCATAATGACTCCGTCTTCAAACTCAATAGGCCAAGCATCCTTACCAGGTTGTAAAATAATGGCAGTGCCAGATAGCTCGCTAATACCCACTTCAAAACTTGTCCTAGTTCTAAGTGATGGGTTAAAAAATAACATAGCAACTGATTTATTCTGAAGGGATGCTTGAAAAGGTGAAGCCTTAAGTTTTACAGCTTCATCAATAATTGCTTGCAAGTCATCCTTGGTCCAGTCATAAGTTGAAATAAAATGTCTAATATCATCCATATCTTTGTACCCTAAAAGCAAAAAACCCAGCATAAGCTGGGTTTTCTAACAAAAAAATTAGCCCAGCTAAATTAACTGACCCCGAAGATTTTTGTTATTTTGTGAACTCATTGTTTAGATGATAGTTATTTTTTTTGATATGTAAACAGCTAATCAAAAAGAATTCTTTTGCATAAAGCAACTATTGGTAGGGATGGAGGGAGTCGAACCCCCACGCCTTGCGGCACTTGGTTCTAAGCCAAGCGTGTCTACCAGTTCCACCACATCCCCAAAACTGAAGGAGAATTATATTATAAAAACGAATAAGTACTAGAGAGAATTCAATCTTATGATCTAAAAGATTCCCAAAACAAATAAAGATATGATGAAAGCGATCACACCAATGATCAGCCAAAAATATAATTCTTTTTCATTGTTATATCGATAAGCATTCATTGCAAAGCCAAAGCAGATGATTGGACCCAAAATAAGAAAACCCCATCCAATTACCAACATAATTGGGATGACTGCTAACAATAGAAATATTTGCAGTAAAACTCTGTTCATACTTTTATATTATCAGAAATTAGTTTTGATCAATCCAAATTGGTGAAGTCCAAGCCCTTTCTTGAATCGATTTTGGAAACTGACTGTGGTCTTCACAAAAATCAGGATTTTGATTACAGAGTTCATGTGACCATCTACAGGTTGGTGCAGATATTACTCTTAAATAGTAATAGGCATCTTCATCTTCTTCGAAATTCTTATCTTCCCAAACCGAACAATAATTTTTCTTCTTTATACCGCTCACCATGCATGAAGTTTCATCCAATTGATATGAATCAGATAGGTCAAGCACCTCGATAACTTCAGATTGAAGAGTTTGATCTCCATAAGAAGATTTGATGATCTGGATGCTAGAAATATATTGATTATCATCACTTTGATCAGCCAAAGCAGAGATTAAAAAACTTGGTTTTGAGTTAATTTTATTAAGTGTACCGCCCATTGGAACACCATTTTGGTAAGCAGATGAGATGGCATTTTCTAGCTTACATGAGTCCTCATGTATTTCTTCACCGCCAAAAAATCTAATAATATACCTCGGCCCTGATGTGGCATAGGCTTCTTTTGACTTTAATGACTGGAAAATATTCTTTCGAGAATTATTTGTAGCCCAAACAACTGCTAAACCACCTGGATTAAACTCGATATCATCGGGCAGTCCTTTCGGCAACTTTTTGCTGAGGGATTTTCCTGCTCCACCGTGTCCGGGCATAGAAACTTCATCTGTTGCACCTGGAATAGCGAGATGAGTATCAGTGCTGGCTATGAATCCAAACCTAAAAGGGTTTGCAATATCATTTTTTAGTTCAAGACCTCGATTCAAGCCATACCTTGCAAAACTTTCTTTAGGTATTTCCTTGTCACCTCCAGTAAATTTAGCAGCAAAGTCTGTATATTCTAGTAGTTCAAAATCACAATAAGGATCATCTTCATCGAGGCACTCAGAGGCACCCTTATGCTGAAATATTTCTATTAATGGTTCTCGATCTACTATTCGTTGATAATCCTCAGCATTAGGATCTTCAAACATCAATCCATTAGATAGGTTTGAATTGTGAGGAATAACAACATACTCACAATCTTTAGTACATTCATTATCAAGTTTATTCCACAGCTCTTCTCTTGAGGTTGCATCATAAAAGCTTACAGGTAGTTCAGGCACAGAGCTGTTTTCAAAAATTATGTTTCTATGGAGATTATTTCCAGAGTATTTTGCTCCCGTCCATTCATAACCTATGAAGGTAGTAAACTTGCATGGGGCATTATGCTTATCAGCACTTTTTATGATTTCTTGCCATGGAGTTCTAGTAGCTTCTTTGCAATTTTTTCTATCATCCCCACAAAAGCTTATGGGTTTGGCAAGGCTTGCCATTCCATTCATGTAGAAATAAGCAAGCTTTGGAAAATACCTATAGCCCAAGCAAACTAAATTTGAATACCCATCTAATTCCGGACTCTCACAAATATTTACCTCTCCTAGTAATTCAGCATGGTCAGTAACAGACATAAAATCTAATGGCTGAGATAGTTTAGAAGTTCTTTGACCAATCCCATCCTTGTAAGGTTGAATTAAAATTGATTCCCCTTTGCCATATCTATATGCATCATCTGGCCTGTTAATTGTGCCTTGGGTCGCAGCGTCTAATGATAGTGCAGTATGAACATGCAAATCACCAAATAAAGGAATTTTATCTGGATAGTTTTCTTCGCAAATTTCAGCAAATAAACTAATTGAAATGATGCAATAAAAAAAAAGATATTTTCGCATCTGTGAATTAATTAATTTCCTTTGGGAGGTGTTAGAAATTCTTCAAATTGCTTCTGCAACCTTTGCATACCTTCTATCCAACGATCTCGATCATTCCCTTTACGTTTGACATACTCTAATACCTCTTGATGAGGAGTTACTAAGAAAACTTCGTCTTCAATGGCTTGCAAAACATCCGTAGCTACTTTCTCAGGCTCCAACATACCATCTACACCGGCAACTCCTGCTCCACCTGCAGTCATGGCAGTTCTCACTGCCTGAGGGCAAAGACAGGAAACGCCGATACCTTTTTCTCCGTAAGTAATTTTTACCCATTCGGCAAAACTTACAGCTGCTGCTTTTGTAACAGTATAAGGAGCGGCTCCAAGTGTAGTCAGTAGGCCAGCTGCTGAGGCAGTATTCATAAGATAACCCTCTCCTCTTTCCAGCATTTGAGGCAGCACTGCTTTAGCTGCGTAAACATGCGCCATGACATTTATTTCCCAAATTGATTGCCACCTTTCTGAAGATGTTTCCAATAAGCCTACCTCTCCCATAATGCCTGCATTGGAGCAAAAAATATCTATTCCTTCCATCCAATCTGTGCTCTCTTTAACCAAACCATGAATTTCATGTTCATCACCAACATTACATTTAATTGCGAGGCCTTTTATTGAATCTGCAGTATTTTGTGCTTCTTCAAAATTTAAATCTGCGCAAACTACTTGACTGGCGCCTTTATCATTAAAAGCATGAGCTAATGCTCTACCTATGCCACTTGCAGCGCCTGTAACCACTACTCTTTTACCTTCGATCTTCATAATGTTTTAGATTTGTCATAGTCAAAAGTTTGATTGTCATTTGACTGATTGCTTTTATTGAGAGATATATCGTATCCATCAACCTGATTAATTTCTTTAATTCCGTCGATGTGCATCTTCTTTGATTTAAATTCATATCTGGACATGAGTTGTTTTTTTGCAGACTTTGGATCAGAAGCAACCACAAAATAATTGGTATGGAATTCATATATACCCTCGCCTAATGCTGGATCATAAAATCCAACATGGATCATAAATAATTTCATTTTAATTAATTTCCTAAGTTTCTCTTTTCAACCATTGAACTTGCCATAAATATGAAAAAATAAAAATTACAAAAAATAAGATATAAAAGCTAACCACCAGTGGATCATCAAGACTGGTTGCAAAGGGATCACCAACGGGAAGTCTTCTAAGCGTATCTGTGATAGCAGGAATCATATGAAATAAGAGAGTTGATGTATAACAAAACGTAAAAAAATATTTTGAAAGTGAACCCAGCATGTAAGTTTTTTCGACTATGGTGCCAGCTATCAAAGCAAGCAAAGTTAGGATGGCAAGAACGTGTGCGATCCTAAAGCCGCCCTGATTGTAAATAGCTAATGCTGTTGAAGCAGTAATTAATGTGAGAAGTAAGTATATTTTCGCTGCGCGCTCAGAAAAGGAAATAACTTTATATTTATTTAATGCGTAAGCACCGATCAAAATAGCAGCAATTCCGCACCCTGTATGTATCCATCCAAGAAAAGTTATTGGTGGCAACATTCTTATTTCCCCTCCAAGAAAGATACTATCATCTTACCAATTTTAGTTGGTTGGACAAAGGTAATATTATGAGTGCCTCCTTCAATAATTTTTAACTCTGTTGAGGGCATTACTTCCAATAATCTATTGCTACCGGAAAAGGGTGTCACTTGATCATTGGTGCCCCAGACTGCTAAAACTGGAATATTTAATGAATTAATAGACCTGTATTCGTCTTCTGAATTAAACATATCAAAATGCCTTACAGTCGAAAGCAATGATTCAATGAAACCTTTGTATTTACCTTGCTCAGATAATAGCTCCATATACTCCAGTGGCAATAATCCTCGTGGATCATTTACTTCATAAACTTGTTCTTCTACATAAAAGCTACCCAACACATGCCAAAACCATTCTCCTATTAAAGGTTGAACTGCCCAGAAGTTTATATCAGGTTCTTCGATCATTGTTCCAGCTGGAGCAATCAGGGAAACACTTTTGACCTTTTCGCCATGTGTATCAGCAAAATGAGCAATTACCGCCCCTCCCATGGAGTAGCCCACAAGATGAACCGGGGTATCAATGGACTGAGATTCTAGAAGACCGTTTAGAGCTCTAATATAAAGGTTATGATCATATTTGATTCTTGGTCTTTCTGAATAACCTCTACCAAAATGATCATAAGCTAGAACGCTATATCCTGCATCGACAAGCAATTCAGCAATACCATCCCAAACAAATTGTGGACTTGAGAATCCATGCACAAGAACCACAATATTATCTTTTGAAGGCTCTTTGGGATAATGCCACGTAAAAAAGATATTCCCATCCTCAAGTTGAGCCCATTCACCAGATAAGGGAATGTCTTCAATTGAAATATTTTTTAGATAATATGTATTTAAATAAAAAGGTATCCAAAGCAATATGGCAATAATGACTGCGATACGAATAGAAAATTTCATTAATTATTTAGCTACTCTTTTTCTAAAAATATCTCCGGTGAGCTTAATGATTCTATCTCTTGAGAGAATTCGAGGTAAGAAAGCAAATTTTTTGTTTCCTTTACCAGTAATGAATGATGATTTGTTTTTTAGGAAAGCATCAAGTCCCTCTTTTGCTACAAGCTCACAACTGTCCCCAAGCTGACCTTTCTCTTTCAGCACTTGATTCAATGTCTTTAAAGCATCAGATGATTTTTCACTAGCAACCTCACTAAATTTAGATGCAGTACCTCCGGGACATAAAGTCATGACTTGAATATTCTTATCTTGATATTCATAACGAATAGCATCTGAAAACATTAAAACAAATGCTTTTGAAGCCGAATAAACGCTCGCAAATGGAACTGGCAGAAAAGAGGCAGTTGAACCCACATTAATTACCCCGCCACCACCCTTTTGAATCATCTGAGGAATAAACATATGGGTTAGTTCTATCAGAGAATTAATATTTAAATGAAGCATTTTTGAATAATCAGATCTTTCAAATTCAGTGAACTCACCCCATCTTCCATAACCGGCATTGTTTACTAGTAAATCGATCTTAATGCCTTCACTAGAGATTTTTTCAAAAAGCTCATTCGCAGAACCAGAAACACTAAGGTCAGCCTCAAAAACATTAGCCTTGCCACCCTCAGATCTTATTGAGCTTGCTAAAGCTTCTAATTTTTCAACTGATCTCGCAGTAAGAATTAGATGAGCTCCCCTGCTTGCTAAATCTTTCGCAATCGCAAAACCAATTCCATAAGACGCACCGGTAACCAATGCTACTTTATTTTCAAATGTGTTCATGAAGTTCCCCTATAGATAGGATTTAATTTAAATGATTTGAGATGAATATCAACTACTACGTTTTGCGATCTCTTCTTGAATTAACCACATTCGATCTTGACCCCAAACATAAAAGGGATTTTCGCCATCATCATCGGTTAATTTGAAACTAGGGACTCCCCAACAGTTCCCTGCGTACATTTCTTGAAGGTTATGATTTAAATCTTTTTTCCATTGCTTGCTGTTGAGATGCTTTTTTACTTCACTCCAATCCAATTTCAATGAAGAAACTAAGCCTTCTAAATAAGTATCATCACCAATATTGATTTCATCCTGAAAAGAGGCAGTTAAGAGTGCTTCAATATATTCAAAGCCTTTGCCCATTTCATCGATAATTGGAAACAATGAGTAAGCTTTGCGTGCTGGCTTTCCAATAGGTGAATAAATCCTTTTAATCTCATGTTGGTGTGTTCTACCTTCTCGAGCTGCATCTGAAATAATGTACTTTGCCTTGAAAGTTGGAATGGTCATCATTCGCATTAGCATTGGTAGTACAGGTTTAGTTATAAGGTTAATAGGGTAATTTTCTTGAAGTTGTCTGACCCTTTTTGTGCTTACAAAAGTATACGGGCTATTCAATGAAGGGTAATAAGTAAGATTAAACTTTTTTGTTGAGGAAAGTGTTAACGGAGCAACTAATCTAGGTTTGCAGGTAGGAGTATATTCGTGAGCTGTTCCCAGCTTTAATTCTGATAGTCTTCTTTCCAAATAATGTAATCGATCAACTCCCCAGTAAAGTTCATTTTCATAATAGAAAGCTGATCCAAAGTAATAGTCTTTTTCATCCCTAATTGAATTCCCATCCCTAATTTTCTGTTGAGCATCGTTTTCGCTAACGCTGTATTCCTTTGATAATGCGTCAAGGCAAGCTTCATCAGCAGACCATAATGCAGCACTCGCTTTTTTACCAACCTCACCAAAATTAACATCTTCCACAGCAGACAAAATTCTATTGGCTTTACTTGTAAGATCTTTTGAGGGGTAAGAGTGAGCTGAAAAACTTACATCATAATAAGGAGCTATTCTTCTAACATCCTCAAGACAATAAATGTTGTAAAGAGAAGGTTCGTGAACAGTTTCAGGATTTTCTTCTCCAACTAAGATAGGTTTAAATTGAATGTTATATGAAGATCGAAAGCGATCAATAAATTGAATGGTTAAATGTGAGTAAGGATCGTCAACTTTATGAAAATATAAGATCTCATGAGGCCGATTTTCTGAGCTTCGTGCTTCCTCGCTCTTTTTTCGATTTTCTTTAAAGACTTCATAACTTGCAAAGTGATTCATGACTGCATTGCGAACCTTTGCGCTAGCCGTGCGCCTGTTCATGAAGTTTCTGAACCACTTGAGCATCTATTTAGTTTTTATTTAGAAATTACTTAGTCGCTTTGAAATTATTGCATCGGCTTCATCCATGATTGTGTCGATTAATTCTTTGACAGTAGGAATATCATTTACCAATCCAGCAACCATACCGCAAGACCATGCGCCTGCATCCATCGTTCCTTCATGCATAATCTTTGGATAAACACCAGCAACTTCATCAACAATATCAGCAAATGTTAACTGATCTCCAAGAGCTTTTTCTTTTTCCATTAAGCGCTCAACAGCATCATTGTTCATAACTCTTTCAGTATTTGTTAAAGATCTCATAATTAAACGGGTATCAAGCTCTGATGCTCCAACTATGGCTTCTTTAACATTCTGATGAACGGGAGCATCTTGTGTAGCTATAAATCTTGTGCCCATATTCATCCCTTCGGCTCCAAGAGCCATTGCTGCTACTAAACTTCTAGCATCTGCCATGCCGCCTGATGCCACAAAAGGTATCTCAAGTTCATCTGCCGCTCTTGGCAAGAGAATGAAGTTAGGAATATCATCTTCGCCAGGATGACCGCCGCATTCAAAGCCATCCACAGAAACTGCATCACAACCAATAGATTGAGCTTTTAGTGAATGTCTCACAGAAGTGCACTTATGAATAATTTTAATTCCTGCATCTTTAAGTGCAGGTAAATACTCAGCAGGATTTCGTCCCGCGGTTTCGACTATTGGCACGCCTCCCTTAATTATTACATCAACTAGCCCAGGATAATCAGGAGGGGTCAATGAAGGAAGAAATGTTAGATTCACTGCAAAAGGTTTATCGGTCATTTCTTTACATCGTGCAATTTCATTAGCGAGTTTTTCAGGCGTACCTTGAGTTAAGCCTGTTATCGTTCCAAGCCCTCCAGCATTTGATACCGCAGCAGCAAGCTCGGCAAACCCTACATGATGCATGCCACCTTGAATAATTGGATGCTCGATTCCAAACATTTCTGTAATTTTTGTTTTCATAATTTTTCCTAATTTATTGAAGTAATTTTTATTTCATTTGAATTTAAAGGCAAAACAATCAATGTTCCATCCTTAGAGAAAGTCCATTTATCTTTTGATCTAACCTCATTGACACCTCTCAAATGCACTCTTTCCATAATTGATATTCTAGGATAAGGCACATGATGATAAAAGACTAAGTGATCAACATTAGCTTTGTTTGCAATATCTGCAGCCTCTGTTGGTGTAGTATGATAAGTCACAATATCTTTCATGACAGTAGCTGCTTGAGGTCGACCAGCATTCATTAAGGGCTTATTCATCATTTCTAAAATATGGTTTGCTTGATTTTCATGAAAAAGCACATCGGCATTTTTAGCCCCATCAATAACCTTTTGGGAATACTTGGTATCCCCACTGATTACAATAGAACGGCCCTTGTAATCAAACTTGAAACCAACTGCTGGCACTGGGTCATGTTCAACCTCAAATGCAGTCACCTTTAAATCGTTTTTATTATAAATAACAGGTTCATCAAGGTTGATTGTATAAGGATCAAATCCAGCTACTTCGATGGGGGCAATCTCATTACCATGATGCTCGTTTCTAAATTTATAATCCAATGCATAAGTAGCTTCGAATCCCTCAGTAACATTTGAAACACCCTCAGGACCATAAACTTTTAATTTGCTTTGTCTTGAAGCGGTTACCCAGTTCATGAGATGCAATTCAGCTAAATCAGCAATGTGATCAGAATGCAGATGGGTTAAGAAAACAGCTTTGACTTTTTGTACGTCAATGCCCCAATTCATTAAATTGGCAGAGGCGCCATCCCCTATATCAACGATAAAGTACTCATCACCAGCCTTAATCAAAATGCATGACTGTGCAGCTCCTGGTGAAGTCAACGGAGGTCCCGAACCACAGACTAGTGCAGATAATGCGTTATCAGGAAGCTCTGCTGTGGCATTTACTGCATTATTTAATGCAGTCATCATGATTCTATCTTGGACTATAGGTAGTCGTGTTAAGACATTTACCAAGATAAAAAGAATAAAGAGAATGGCAGCCAAATATTTTAAAAGCTTCATTATTTAAGACTCCTTTGAAATTTTTGATCCAGCAAAGATTAAAAATAAACCTACAATTATCTCAATAGCAATTGATGGGAGTGCAAATGCAGCTCCATGCAGAACTGTTGAAAGGACTCTATATAAAGCAGCCGTGAGCAAGAGCATTGAAGGTGCGTAAAGCCAATGGCGTTGCTTTTTAATTACGCCGATTAGAGTCATCACGCCGATTGTGATAAAGAAACTTCCCACATCACCAATTTGGGTACTTAATCCAGCTCCGTCTAACAGAGGCATACTCAGAGATGCGGCTGCTGAAGATGGGTCAATGATCCATCGCAAACCCATTAGCAAAAAGAAGGCTCCAAAAAATCCTGCTATTACTCTTAAAATTCTTTCCATTTATTACTCCTTAGTTTGACCAGTAAATATATTCATCTTTTTCTTCGATAATTTGGCCATCATATTTATCAATTAAAACCGGTATTTGTGTACTTGACGGAAACAAAGGATCTTTTTGCTCCGAATTAAATTTCCCTAAGAGATTTTCAATTAATTTTAATTCCACAGGATGACTCTCAATTAAATTATTCTTTTCATGAGGATCTAAATTTGTATTAAAGAGCCATTTTGAATTTTCTTTTTTACTTACAATGTATTTCCAATCCTCATGCAAAACAGCTTGGTGATTTCCTGACCTCCAAAAAAGTGTCTTGTGGGGTTTTTTATTTTTACCTGATTCAATAAAAGGTAGTAGGTTTACTCCATCAATCTTTCTATCGGCTGGAAGTGATGTTTGCGCAGCAGCAGCAATGGTTGAAAAAATATCAAAGTGATGAACAGGTTGATTGAATTTTAGACCTGAATCAATTTCGTCAGGCCAGCTTGCAATAAAGGGAACTCGAATACCGCCCTCAAAGAAACTTATCTTCCAGCCTCTGAATGGTTTATTAATATCTTCTAATTCAATATAGTTAGCTCCTCCATTATCACTGGTAAAGATAATTAGTGTTTTTCCATAAATATCCAAATCTTTTAACTTTTCAACGATCTTGCCAACACTTCTATCAAGCGCCCTGATCATTCCAGAATATACCTGTAGGTTATGTCCCCTCATATGATTCATTTCTTTAACATCACTTCTTAAGGCCTGCAATGGGTTATGAATAGCCCAATGACTTAGGTAAAGAAAAAAGGGTCTATGTTGATTATTTTCAATAACCTTAAGCGCTTCGTCAGTGTAATAATCAGTAACATATTTATTTGGAGCGAAATAATCTCCCCCATTAAATTGGGCCGCATATTGGCCTGATGCCCAAATCATTTTGTCGATTGATGTATCAAATTTTGCGTTCACAACATTGGGATCATTCTCTGGCAGGTAATATGAACCGCCTAAAGATAAAGAATCATCAAAACCCTGATCATTTGGTGACATGCCGTTAGAATGACCAAGATGCCATTTGCCAATATGAGCAGTATAGTAGCCCGCATCTTTTAATATTTCTGCAACAGTTATTTGATCTGAAGGCATGCCCTGATCCATGAAATCTGGAAGATTATTGGCGATTGTTTTATCGATTTTTGTTTTTAAAATATCGTCATCCTCTTCAGCAAGCCACTTAACTACAAAACGGCCATAATCAGGAACAGGCGTAAATTCAAATCCAAATCTAGTTGGATACCTCCCGGTCATAATTGCTGCTCGAGAAGGGGCACAGGTGGCATTTGCTGCATAACCTTCTGCAAACCAAACACCGCTTGTTGCTAGGGAGTCTATGTGAGGAGTTAAAAGGGTACCATCTCTCGCCCCACCATTATGTAAAGATACATCGTTGTAACCCATGTCATCTGCCAAAATTAATATGATATTTGGTCGAGTGTCATCTCTATCCAGTGATTCTTCAGGCCCTATTGACCATGTGGTAGGTATATTTTCTTGAATTGGATTCACAACATTCATTACCTTTGGTAGAGCCCAAACAATCAAATTGACTTTATACTCCCAAATTAAAAATGCAGATACTAAGAGTGCTAGTACAAATAAGGATAGATTTTTAGTCATCTTTTAACTTAACAATAATTCCCTCATGAGGTTTTATTTGCCCTGCAACGACCTCTTTATAGGTAGTAGTAAAATCTTCCAAACCAATAATCTTTTTTATCTGCATCCAATCATTACTTTGCAATGCTCTTGCTGACATGAAGGCATTTGTTTTTTGAGCATATCCCTCATGCCCCCATTCCCCTATTCGCTTTTGAATATGCGCAGGAGCAAAAAAGAATTCAGTCCTTTCTCTTAACATTGCTTGTCCGAGAGCATCTTCGGCGGTTGTTTCATTATCCCAGTGAGTCATCCCAACCGTAAGACACTTAAGCATGTTGTCTGCGAGCTTGCCATGAAGAGTTCCCAAAATCTCTCGATTCCCTGCCATATCCACTATTACAGCACCTTGTGAATAATCAATTTTATCTAGCTGGTCATAGCTAATGACCTCATCGTAACAACCAAGATCCTCAACGAATTTTGAGTTTGTTGCCGAAGTCAATCCAACTACTTTTGGTGAACTTTTTGAATCTGCAAGGCCCTGAGCCAAGCCAATAGCTGTCTTGCTAGAAGCACTAATAATGATTATCTGTGATGCACCTAGATATTGGTCTTCCTCTAACGAGTCACATAAACAAAAGGCAGTAATATGGAGTGGAAATAAAAGCGCTCTGATTGGATCCATTGATGGGTCATAGTTGCTTTCACCATTAAGTCTTAGATAATTATTATATACAGGAGGCAGCTCTTTTCGATGCTCTTTGCCATCACTAAAGCTCTGATCAGAAATTTTGATTGGGCTTAAGACCAGTGAATCTGCTGCAGGGAAATATCCAAATAACCTCTCGCCAACATCTAGATTCTGATTCTTTGATTCAACGATTTCTGCAAAACCCCACATGGGTATGCACCCCCATCTATCGTCACTGTTTTGTGCGGCTGGAAAGAATTTCCAGTATCCGATTGTATCTCCAGCAACTCCATAGGTAACGTTGTTTGCTGTGAATGCAAAGCTCTCAATTTTCAAAAGAATTTCTCCGTCACTAATAATTGGAAGATCTTCGTTAATAATCCTTGATTTTGTAAGGTCAGATTTAAGAGTTTGAAACTGATTCATATTTGCCTAATTATTATTTTTAAAAATTGATAACCCAAAGAGAGCCAATAAAATAATTAAAATATATGGTGCTCCCACTGAGCCTGGAGTCATGCCATGGGTGTAAAGACCTTGTACAGCTATTTCTTCTCTGATCAGTGGATAGCCGAAGTTTCTAAAAGCCCACTCAAATAGCCATAGCAAGTACATCAGCGGAATTAATGCTTTGTACCTAATAATAACTATCCAACAAACGATGCAAAATATAAGCTGTGCAAAGCCCCATAAAGAAAAAAATCTATAAATTAGAAGCATTGGATCAGGATCGCCTGATATTACTTGAAAATTTGCAATTTCATGAAATCCATATTGTTCAAAAAACATATGCACAACGGATCGCCAAGTCATTACACAGGTAAAAAGAATAAATCCCCACAGTGCAAACTTATGTCCAACATAATTATTGTTGGCGTTTTCAGGAAAGAGCTTACTAAAACCCAAACCCTTGCTCCGAAACTTCGATATTAAGTTGCCCTGCCAAGCCGGCTGCTCTGTGCTTTTCACTCTCTATATAAGCCGGATTCCTTGCCATGGCAATCATGGCTTTTCGACTAGGGTACCTAGCAATGCCGAAAGCATCCCAAAGTTCTTCAACCTCTCCCAACAATAATCCATTTACTTCACCACCCAATATCAGTTCAGCACCAACATTTGCTAGATGCTCTCTTGTTTCTGTTACATAAATTTCATAGGCTTCCCTTCCAGTCAGATTTGTAGCTCTTCCATCTTCATATTCTGCTTTATCTTTAAATTTAAGAAGGTTAACCATTAAGATGGGATCATCATCCCCTAGTGCAAATTCTGCAAGTTGGATAGGATTTGGTCTCAATGCATTTTTATAGGAATTGGATTCGTTAGAATCTGAATCATTGCTTATTAAAAAAAACATTAAGCCACTAATAATAACTAAGCCTATTAAATACTTCTTCATAGCTCCCCTTCTTTAATTTCAATATTCAATTGGCCCTCTAGTCCAGCTTCGCGGTGCTCTTCAGATTTTTGGTAGTCTGGATCCATTAACATTTCAAGCATTGCCTTCCTGCTAGGATATTGTGCAATAGCAACACTGTCCCAAAGATCCTCAACCTCACCAATCATCAAACGACTGATCCTGCCACCAAAAACCAGTTTACCTCCAACTTTTGCTAGATGTTTTATAACTTCCTGCCCATAAATTGAATAAGCCTCTTTGCCTGTAAGGTCTGTTTCTCTTCCGTCTTCATACTCTGCTTTTTCTTTGAATTTTAATAAATTCAGCATAGCAATAGGCGTTTCAGTATCGCCTTCAAAAAACCCATCCATTTGTGTTTTATGAGGACGAGAATGATTTTTTACTTTCATGCCTACTCCCCCATAGTGATTGCTTTTGCAAAAGCTGGCCTTGCCTTAATCCTTTCAACATAAGCCTTGATGTTGCTCATGTCTTCACCTACACACCCGAGTCTATTTGCCATAAAGCAAGAATGTCCAAGCATCAGATCAGCAGCAGAAAAATTACCAATTAAGTATTCTTTATCAGCCAAGTTCTCATTAACAGGCAATAGCGATTTGGTAAGTAAGTTTTTAGCTTGGTTTAAGACAGTCTCGTCCCTTCGATCGGGTGGCAATAAAAGAGTCTGAACAACTATCTGATTCATTGGGGGCATTACCATACCCTCACAATAGTGATACCACTGCAAATAGAAAGGAAACTCAGCAGCATCTGAACCGGGTTTTAATCCACCATTTTTATGGCGCTCGAGAATGTAATCAATAATAGCACCGGATTCAAAAATTGATACATCACCGTCCTCTAACACCGGGACTCTTCCAAGTGCATGCCTTGCTCTATGTTCAGGAGATTTCAGCCCTTCTTTTGTAAAAGGCATGATGTTGACCTCGTACTCCAAACCTAACTCCTCTAATAACCAGACCACACGACCTGCTCTAGTTCCAGCAACAAAGTGAACTTTTAACATTATTTTTTCTCCTTATTTTTTAACCATTTTTTCAGCATTTTTAGCAAATTCTTTTGCCTTCTCATCATCATCTAACATGCTCTCTATTTTTATAGGAACTTCAATGCCTTTAACCATACCAGGCTGTTTGTACATAGCTTTTATCCACCTATCTAAGTGCTCAAGACCATCAACATTAATACCGGACCATTTATGCGTTCGAACCCAGCACCAGTTAGCAATATCAGCAATCGAAAATTCTCCAGCCAACCATTCATTGTCTTTTAAATGCGTGTCTAAAACTTCAAAAAGCCTTCTGCCTTCATTTTGATAGCGATCAATAGCAGGTTGAATTTTTTCTGGAAAATACCTAAAAAATACATTAGCTTGTCCCATCATGGGGCCCACGCCACCCATCTGAAACATCAACCACTCCAGGACTTTAGCTTTTTTAGTTGGATCTGAAGACATTAGTTTTCCTGACTTTTCCGCCAGATATATCATAATTGCACCTGATTCAAAGATAGATAAGTTACCTGCACTCCTATCAACAATCGCAGGAATTCTACCGTTGGGGCTAATTTTCAAAAAATCAGGCTTTTTTTGTTCATTTTCCATGAGGTTAACGACATGAACTTTATAGTCCATATTTAAGGCTTCTAAAGTACATGAAACCTTATGCCCGTTGGGTGTGGGTGCTGTATAAAAATCAATCATGGTCACTCCTTAATAAAGTTTATTAAAATATTAGATAATTGTTTTGGCCTAGTCCACTGATAGAAATGGCCTCCGCCAATATGTGGGGCACTCTTTGCATTGGGAGCCATTCTCAACACATCTTTTTCAATGCCATTGGTTACAGGATCATCTCCAGCGAATACTGAAAGAAAAGGTAATGAGGAAGTGGCAAAAAAGTCCCTAGCATTTTTTTGTGCTTCGAGAGACTGGTCTGGAATAATCGGAACATGGCTTGGCATTGCTCTTGGACCCATTTTATAAGAGGCATTTGGAAAGGGAGCTTCATAAGCTTTCATGAGATTTGTACTAAATGGAGAGATACTCTCTAAGCCAAGTTTAAAAAACAAATAATGGCCCATAGCCATAAACTTTGATCTCTTTTCCATTTGCATTGAATTAATCATGCCTATTGGTAAATTTTCTGTATCCCAGCAAAATTTTTGCCAATACATAAATTTCAAAGCAACATGTCCTGATGCCCTGTCAGCATCCATCTTCCTTACCTCTTTTACCATACTGTAGGGTGTTAACTTAATTGAGCTTGCTCTAAATTCTTTGATTTGATCTATAACATCTTGAGGAACATCTGGGTTATATGGCAATCCAGTATTGCCCATCGAAACTTTTTTAAATCGATGAGGAGCATTTGCAACCATTCTAAGACCAATGAGACCCCCCCAATCTTGACCAAAAAATGTAAGTTCTTTGAAATCATTGAATTCAAGCCAAGTTGACATCCAATCTACTTGATTTTGATAAGAGTAATCTTCTCGTGCACCAGGCTTATCTGATTTGCCGTAACCCACAAGATCTGGAGCAATGACTCTTACTCCTGCATCATTAAGAATAGGAATCATACGTGCATAAAGGTAACTCCAAACAGGCTGACCGTGCATTGCCAATAAAATAGGACCATCTCTTGGGCCTTCATCAATATGATGAATTCTTAAAGGTGTTCCGTCCCTTGAAGTTATCTCTGTGTATACCGGTTTAAAGGGATAATCCTTTATTCCTTCAAAATATTTATCGGGTGTACGTAAGACTTGCATGTGTAATTAATCCCCTAAGCCATGATGACTATTGACACTATATATGTCAATAGTTAATATACTTTAATGAGTAATGAGCCTGCATTAAATATTAAAACAGGTGATGGACGTTTCGCTAGAAGCAAAAAAACAAAAGATGCTATCGTAAGAGCTCTTCTAAAACTCCTTAGAAATACTCCCTTTCCAACTGCAGAGCAAGTAGCCAAGGAATCAAAAATTGGTCTCAGAACTGTATACAGGCAATTTAAAGATATGGAGAGTATCTATCTATCATTGCATGAAGAATGCATGCATTCGTTGGGTCAAATTTTTAATAGCGACGTTGACTTGGATAGGCCTTTTAACGAAAGAGTAAGTTTTGCTATACGTGAGAGATTTACTATCTATGAGAAATATGAAACCTTGTTTATAGCTACTATCTCTAATTCTGCTCGATTACCAACCCTTGTTAATCAGGTTGCTGAATCTTATCAATTTATGCGTGAGAGATTTATCAAGATTGTTCCTGAAATTGAGAATCTTTCAACAATTAAATCTGATCTACTTTTTACAAGAATTCTTTTTCCATCATGGTTCTCATTGCGAAATGTTCTGAGGCACGATCAAAAAATAATTATTGATGAGCTTTCAAATGATTTGATGAAATACATCAAAGGCAATATTTGATACTTATTTTATTAGTGAAATAAATTTATATCATTAGCTCATTAATAAAAAAGGCAGCCTAAGCTGCCTTTTATAAATGATTGAACTAACTTAGAAGTTGTAAGTTAATTGGAATCCGATTTGTCTTCCACGGTTGGTTACTGCTTCATAGAATTTTGAAGGCAATCCATTTCCGCCAGGAAGTGCATAGTCTGTGAAGTAATTAGGCATAAATGCAAGATCTACATCATCCAAGACATTTTTCACAAAGACATTTGCATCCCATTGTCCATCTCCTGATCTCCAACCAAAGTAAAGGTTAGCAAGATAAAGCTCGCCAATTTTAAGATCTGGATTGACGCCATTATCTCTTTCGCCTCTGTAGTTGATGTTGTATCTTGTATATCTTTCACCGCCTGCATAAGAAGGCACTGTGTGATCAAGATAAAAAGTCCATGAGGTTTCAACAGCATCATTAATTGGATCACCACTAACATCTGTAGTAGCAGCAGTCATTCCTGTATATGTAGGATCATTAGTATAACCAACTGATCCTGCATCAAACTCACTTTCAGAAGATGTAATACTTCCTCCTAATACAAGATTTTCATTAACAATATATTTGTACTCAAGATCCATACCTGTAAGAGATGCATCATTATTATTAATGATTCCACCCTGTACCTGAGCAGTTGCTCCTGGACCTGTAGGACCATATGTTCTTGCGGTTACATCATCCCATTTTCTTTGGAAGTTTTCGAAGGAATAATCAAAGTAAGCAAAATTAAGTCTTAATCTGCCATCCATAAATGTTCCTTTCATACCAACTTCAGTCATGTCAGTTTCTTCTTCAGCAAAAGGAATTAGCGCTGGTGAAATTGGTGTGTTTGCCAAAGTACGTCCTGCGCCTCTGAAACCTTGTTGCATTGAGACATAAACCATTACGTCATCATCAACAAAATGGCCGATTTTAAAGCTTCCAGTTGTTGATTCATTATCAACTTGCTGTAAGGCAGCAGGAATTAACTCAAATGAGCCACCCCCACCTGATGCTTGTCCTACCAACAAAGATAATGGAAGGAAGAATTGGTTTGATGCATAGGCAGATATTTCTTGCTCTCTCATACCAAACTGAAGAAAAGTTTGATCGCTAATGTTGTACTTAAAGTTAGCAAAAACTGCTTCGGTTTTAGAGTTAACTGTATAGTTTGAACAAGCCAAAATAACGCTTTGATTTGCAAATGTACTGCCATCATTAACAGCAGCCTGACATGCATTAAAAGGTGTCTTGTAACTAAATGGAACTGCTCCTTTATACAAATGTGGAGCTACAGCTGTGATATCAAAGGATCTATCTAGATCAGCATGAGTAAACGTTTCTGAGTCTCTGCTGAAAACACCTAATGTGTATTCAAATGTAGAATTGTCCTGATTAGAAATCCTTGCTTCAAAAGTGTCTATACCAGCATTTGTTCTTACTTCTTGAGGATACCCATATGGATATGCACCAGCATAATCCCTATCAATTAACCCTAAAGTATCATTTTCATAATCAGACATTCTTAATGATAAAAGATGTGATCCCATATCATAATCAATCATGAGGTTTAGGGTTTCTCCAGAATTGTTCTGATAGGCTCTTTGGAAATGAAGGGCTGTTCGGTCTTCAAAGTCAAGTGAACCACCAGCAATATCACCATAGGTTGGTCTATGAAGGAAAGCTAGTTGCTGTGCTGCAGCCGCTCCCCCAAGTTGAGCAACAGTAGCTACATAGCCATTTACAAGTGAAGCATAATCCGGATAAGTAGTGGCAGGGAAAAATGGATTTGAAACACCTGCAACTGCTGCAAATGTATCAAAAGTAATAGGGCCACTTGTTCCAGCAACAGCTCTTGGAGCTATGCTTGTTGACTCCATATTTTGATATTTAAGTCTTACTGAGAGATTATCACTTGGCTCCCAATTTAGTGAGAGTCTAAAAGCATCATAAGCATGGTCTTCTCTTTGGTTATTTCTGATATTTTTAACTTCATTGCCAGCATTGTCATTTGTAACAGCAGCAAATCTCATTGCCATTGTGTCACTAATGCCTATATCAGATGCAAATTCTAAAATCTGGGTAGAGTTATCTGCAAAAGAAGACTTGATATAGCCGTTTCTAGCATCACTTCCAATCTCAGCATCTCTTGTGTAAATTTGAAGTGCACCACCAGTACTAACAACACCCTGAACCGTTCCTTGAGCACCTTTTAAAATCTCAACTCTCTCAGTATCAAACATTTGATAGAAAGCAACCTGAGGTCTTACAGGCATTTCATCAATATATGCCTGAATAGGTTGATCAGTACCTGTGTCAGGGTCAAGTTTTTGACCTCGAATTGTGATGCTTGCTCTTCTGGGATCGATTTGAGTGAACTCAACTCCAGATACCAGCTGTGCTAATTCGCTTAGTTCACGAATTTGATAATCATCGATATCGCTGCCGCTTACTGCATTAACAGTTTCGGCAATTGTTTGAACATTTTCTTCTTTTTTAGTTGCTGTAACGACCACCTCTTCAAGAACCAATTCATTTTGAGCATGCAAAGATGAAGAAATGATGCCGACTGGCAACAACATTAATATAGATAATAATTTACGCATTTTTCCCCCTAATATGAAAAACTTACCAAGAATATACCTTTTTTTCGGCTAAATATAAACTTTTTTGACCCTTTTACAGATCACTGATTTTAAGGAGAAGTCAACTCCTGAGGGCTATTTTTACTCTCATTTATAAGTGTTTGAATGTCTACAATCGATTGATTAGTTTGCTTTCTAAAATTATCAAAGGCTTGAATGGTTTCATCCATGACCAACATCCTCCTCTGAAGAGCATTGATTTGCTGTGCTATAGCCTTAAATTCTTCACTCTCAACATTAAGCTTCCTGATGATATTGTTAAGTTCTTTTAGCTCTTTGCTGGCATTGACTGAAGAGGCTTTAAGCTGGTTTAGACTTTGAGTAACAACGCTATTTTGTTTTTTTATTGCTTCAAGTTCGGTAAAAATTTTTTGAATGTTGACTTTGTTTCGTTTATTGCTGAGGTCCCAAAGCTTCTTAATTTCTTTATCCAAAAATTGAAGTTGTGCGCCAGTATCTGTCAGAAACTCAGTGCTTACTTCGTCAGCCAATTGGAACTCCTCCTCTAGCTGAATAAGTCTAGATTCTAAATCAGTAGTATTTACACCTGTATTTTTTGAAATCTGTCCAACCCACAGCGAAAGAAAAAGAATTCCAAATAAAAGAGCAACAAAGACTATTGCTAAGACAATACCGCCTTTTTCTTCAACAACTTTGTAGATTCTCTGAAAGTCTTCAGGTGATATTTTATCTGTCATGATGGGTATGATTTATGTTTTAATATGTTAATCAATTAACTAACTAATTACTAAAAATATTTAAACATTAAGCTATGAACTTAGATTTTTCTGACGATCAAAAATTCTTACAAGATGAAGCTCGAAAATTTTTTGATAAAGAAGGTGGGCTTACTAATACTAGGAAGGTAATGGATGAGAGCCTTAGCCATGATGAAGCACTATGGGGAAAAGTGCTTGAACTCGGTTGGACAGGAATTCGAATTCCTGAAGAATATGATGGCTTGGGTCTTGGTCACCTAGAACTATGCGTGATTGCTGAAGAAATTGGGAGAGCTTTGGCTCCAATACCCTTTTCATCTTCAGTCTATTTATTTACTGAAACCATCATTAAATATGGGTCTGAGGAAATTAAAAAAAATGTTCTTCCAAAACTTGTTACAGGTGAAATCGTAGGTACCTATGCAGTTGCTGAAGATATGTCTGCAATTACTGAATCGACTCTTTCATGTGCTGTTGAGGGCGACTCTGTCAATGGAGCAAAAATAGCTGTCCCAGATGCTGAACTTGCAACTCATGCAGTTGTTTTAGTTAAAGGAACTAAAGGTCCAGAATTAAGGTTGGTTGACTTGAATTCTGATGGAGTTGAAATCTCTCTTCAAAAAAATCTAGATAAATCAAGATCATTTTATAAAGTAGCTTTTAATAATACTCAGTCATCTCTTTTGGGTGATCAAGGTTCTGGCTGGGAATCTCATGTTCATATTATGGATCAGGCGGCCGTACTATTTGCCTTTGAGCAAGTTGGCGGTTCGCAGCAAGCTCTTGATATGGCTAAAGAATATGCTATGGAGCGTTATGCATTTGGGAGACAGATCGGTTCTTATCAAGCTATTAAGCACAAACTTGCTGATATGTATGTTGCAGTAACTTTGGCAAAATCAAATTGTTATTACGGTGCCTGGGCACTTTCATCTGAGTCATCAGAGTTGCCACTTGCTGCAGCCACTTCACGAGTAAGTGCTACAAAAGCTTTTCAGTTATGTGCTAAAGAGAATATTCAAACTCATGGAGGAAATGGATTTACTTGGGAATATGACTGTCATCTCTTTTACAAGCGATCTAAAGTTCTTTCACTAAACTTAGGATCAGAAGCAAGCTGGAAAGAAAAGCTCGTTTCTGCGATGGAAAAAACAAATACACTTAATTAACGAGGAAATAATATGGATTTTAATGATACTCCGGATCAAGCTAAATTTAGAGCTAAGTGCAAAGAATGGCTAGATAGTAATGCTAAGCTGAAAGATGCAGGCAAACGTATAAACGTAGAAAGTAACCTGGAAGAATTAATTGCCAAAGCCAAAGTTTGGCAAAAAAAGAAATATGATGCAGGTTGGGCAATGCTGCATTGGCCAAAGGAATATGGTGGCATAAATGCAACCCCAATTGAGCGCATAATTTGGGGTCAGGAGGAATCAAAATATGACGTGCCAGGAAGTATTTTTGAGATAGGCCTTGGAATGTGTGGTCCTGTCATGATGCAGTATGCCTCAGAAGAACAGAAAGAAAGGTACTTACCACCTATGGCAGAAGGGAAAGAAATCTGGTGTCAATTATTTTCTGAGCCATCTGCTGGATCGGATGTTGCAGGTCTTAGAAGTAAAGCCGTGAAAGATGGCGATGAGTGGGTTATTAATGGTCAAAAAGTATGGACTTCGGGGGCTCACTATTCAGATTATGGGATTTTGGTAGTCAGACATGATCCTGATCTGGAAAAACATAAAGGCTTAACTTTCTTTTTTGTTGATATGAAGTCACCGGGCATAACAGTCAAACCCATAAAACAAATTACTGGAACTGCTGGAAGTGGTGCTGGCTTTAATGAGGTTTACTTTGATGATGTCAGGATTCCCGATTCACAAAGACTTGGGGAAATAGGTGATGGATGGAAAGTAGCTATCACCACATTAATGAATGAAAGATTGGCAGTTGGTGATGCTAAGGGAGCCGATGTAAATGAAGCTCTTTCTCTAGCCAAAGATAAAGATGACTTTGGTCAGCTAATGATTAAAAATCAAGCCGTAAGAGATAAACTAGCTGATTGGTTCTGTGAGGCAAATGGACTTAAATACACAAAATTTAGAACCATGTCAGCCCTCTCAAAAGGTGAGGCACCTGGTCCTGAAGCATCGATTACTAAAATTGTGAGTGCAAACAAACTTCAAGCCATAGGTAATTTTGGAATTGATTCAGGCGATATGGCTGGGATGTTGATTGATGAAGAGGATGGAATGAGTTCTTTTCAAGCAGCATGGCTTGGCGCACCTGGTCTTAGGATTGCAGGAGGTACCGACGAAATTCTTAAAAATATCATTGCAGAAAGAGTCTTAGGATTACCGCAAGATCCAAGAGCAGATAAAGGCTTACCTTTTAAAGATATACCGTCAGGAAAATAGTTTTACATCTAGAATTTGAAAGGCTTAGATAACGTGTCTGATGCCTTTCATAAATTAACTTTAGAAACTCATCAACTGAAATGGGAGAATGATCTCCCATTTTCATTGGAGTCCAATGACATTTTTTTTCAAGTTGATGCATTGGACGAGATTGAACATGTCTTCATAGAACCAAATCTAATTCTGCAAAGAGCCTCAAAGGATACAAATCTTGTAATTGGTGAGATTGGTTTTGGCTTCGGGTTAAATTTTCTTTCAACCTGTAAATCTTGGCTTAAAAATTCAAATAATGGTTTGCTGACTTTCATTAGCATTGATCATAAAGTCCCGACACAAACAGAAATAAAAAGATTATTTAAAAAATTTAAAATACTTAAAGATCTTGAGGATGAATTCTTTGAATCTTTCGATCCGATTCATAAAGGGATAAATAAGTTCTTTTTTTTAAATTGGAATGTTGAATTAATTCTTTATATAGGGGATGTAATTGATGCAATAAGAGACCTCAATGGAGGCTTTATGATGGATGCATGGTATCTTGATGGCTTTGATCCAAAAGCCAATCCTGTTATGTGGAGTGATGATGTATTGGATTTTATAAAAATTCATTCTCACAAGAATACAACCTTATCAACCTTCTCAGCTGCAGGTTTTATTCGCAGAGGACTATCAGAAAGAGGTTTTGAGGTTGAAAGAAAAAAGGGGTTTAAATTTAAGCGACATCATCTTGCAGGATCCTATTCTCAAATAGAACAAAAACAAACTTATAAAAGGGTTGCTGTGGTTGGTTCGGGTATCGCGGGATGTTCTACGGCCTATCATCTTGCAAAAAAAGGGCATACTGTCGAGCTCTTTGAGATCAATGGAGAAATTTCTTCTGGTGCATCTGGCAATCCCCTAGCGGCACTCTATCCTCGTTTTAATCCAAATGAGCAACCAATCAATACCTTGAATCTTTCAAGTTTTTTTTATGCCGATAGATTTTATAAATCTCTTAATTGTGATGCCTACTTCAGAACCGGGGTTGCATTTTTGAATCATGATAAGAGAACAAAAAAATGGATTAAAAAGTTAAAGATGCTTAATAGGGAGGATTTATTTGTCTTCAGCGATGAAAAGAATTCAACTGGATATGATAACTTTGAGGGGGTAATTTTTAATCATGGTGGGTATCTTGATCCGGTAAAGATGAATGGATGTTTGATTGAGCATAAAAATATTACCGTTAATAAAAATTATGAATTTAAGAGCTTTGATTCGAATTCATCATCAGTTAAATTGCATTTTAAAGATAACAAAGAATTAACATTTGATTGTCTGGTTCTTGCTCATGGATCAGGATTAATTAATTTCTCAAGTTATTTAACGCTTTCAAAAGGCCAATTAGCTGCAGCAAAAATCTCTGATTCTATTCAGATGCCAATCAACTCCAATGGATACATACTTCCCCTAAAAGATGAAGTTAATTGGATTGGATCGTCCTATGAAAATCAATTTCAAAATATGGATGTAAATAAAAGTAAACTGCAAGAAATGATCGAATTTCAGTGTGATCAATTCAATCTGCAAAATGCTGAAAATGAATGTGGATCAAAAACTCAGATAAGGGTCATTTCAAAAGATAAGTTACCAATTTCAGGCCAATATAAAGAATACGAAAACGTATTCTTGCTAGGTGGTTTAGGCTCAAGAGGATTTTGTTATGGGCCTATCCTTGGGGATCATATAGCCAGCTTGATAGGCAACAATATCAGTCCATTAGAAAAAATAGTGACGAATAGCCTTCAGCCAAACAGATTTAAATAGTTTCTAGTATTAAACCAACTAAGTTTTCAGCTTTATCAATACTTGATGGTTCAAAAACTGAACCAGGTCTCCATCTTGTTAAGCCTGTCCAAAGCGTTTTATCAGCCTCGACATCAAATATAGATATTCTTAAATAGAACTCATCGATTGATCGAATACGATCAAAGTCATAAGGTGATCTGTAATAGTAAGGATAGCGATAGTAATGTCCTTCGTCTCTAATAAATTCATCAGAACTCAGTGATATATTAATAACTAGATTGGCTTCATCTGAAATTAGATTACCTCTGTCAGATAAATTTTGTTTAACAGCTTGTTTAATAAAATCTACAAAAATTGGATCAACTTTTGCAGGTATATCCCTATCGATTTTTATATTTAACGAAGCATCGAGAGGCAAGTCAAAAGCTTCTATTGCATTTGTTTTCAAGTACGGTCCAGTATTGCAGGCAACAATAAAAGATAAACACAGAAAATTTAAAACTAAAGAGTGAAATTTCATAATTTAAATAAAAGATTAACTAATTTTTATTATAATGATTTACTCAAATTTTTCTAAATAAATAATTAATATGTTTGAACTTATAGATACTAAGAAGGTGGATTTGCTAAATCTTAATGCAAATCTTTATCAACACTCAAAATTCAAAACCAAACATCTTCATCTTGAATCAGAAAACTCTGAGAAAGTATTTATGGTTGCATTTAAAACTGTTCCTGAGGACTCAACTGGAATTGCTCATATCTTGGAACATACAGCTTTATGTGGGTCGAAACGTTACCCTGTTCGAGATCCCTTTTTTATGATGCTCCGTCGATCAATTAACACATTTATGAATGCATTTACCTCAAGTGACTGGACGGCCTATCCTTTTGCAACTCAAAACTCCAAAGACTTTGAAAATCTTTTAAAAGTTTACACAGATGCAGCCTTCTTCCCAAACCTTGATGAGCTGGATTTTTTTCAAGAGGGTCATCGGCTAGAGTTTAATGAAAATAATGAATTAGAAATAAAAGGGGTAGTCTTTAATGAAATGAAGGGAGCAATGAGTGCTCCGAGTTCGCAATTGTGGCATGGGATGACAAAGCATCTTTTTCCTGAAACTACATATCAATTCAATAGCGGTGGTGAGCCAAAAGACATATTAAATTTAACTCATAATGATCTAGTCAATTTTCATCAAAGTCATTATCACCCCACAAATGCATCGTTTTATTCTTTTGGTGACATGAATGTCAAAGAGCTACAAGAATATTTAGAAGAAAATGTAATGAGTAAATTTGATCCGCTTGAAAGCGCATTAAGTGTTCCACTTGCAAAAAAGTTTGAAAGCCCAAAATATTCTTTTGAATATTATCAACCCACTGAAGATAAAAAAGATAGTAATCATGTTGTTGTGAGTTGGTTGCTGGGAAAGAGTTATGACTCTTTTAATTTGCTAGAAAAATATTTTCTTAGCAGTCTACTTATCGATAACTCCTCCTCTCCTCTACGTCATGCTCTTGAAACATCTGATCTTGGTTCTTCAATTTCACCAATTATGGGTCTGGAGCCAAGTAATAAAGAATTGGTTTTTGCGGTAGGACTTGAGGGCGTGTTACAAGACAAAGCTAAAGATATCGAAAAGTTAGTTATGGACTCTTTGGAATCAGCTTTGCGCGGAGGAATATCTCAATCAAAAATTGATGCGGCACTCCATCAACTTGAGATTAGTCAAAGAGAGATATCTGGTGGAACAATGCCATATGGCCTTCAACTTATCCTAGGCGCTATGGGAGGCTGTATCCATGATGAAGATCCAATTTCTTTGCTTGATATAAATAAAAATATTGAGCTACTTAAAGAGAATGTAAATAGCAGTGACTATATTGATACATTAATTAAAGACTGCCTTATTGATAATAAGCATAGACTATTATTTGAACTCAAGGCAGATCCTGAATTTAATGACAAAGAAAATAAATATTACAAAGATTATCTTGCACAAAAGAATGAAGAGTTAGACGAATCAAGTAAAAAAGAAATCATAGAACTCTCATCTAGGTTAAACAATAGACAAAATCAGGTTGACGATGAATCAATATTGCCAAAAATAGAAAAAAAAGACATTCCTGACTCAAGATCATTTCCAGAAATCTCTTCTTTAAACGAAAAGAAATTTTATAAAGCAGGTACGAATGGGATTATTTATCATGACTACATTTTTTCACTGGAAGATTTGAATGAAGAAGAAATTGGTATAGCCTCTTTGTATGCATATCTCTTGACCAACGTAGGGTTGAACGATAAAGGCTATGATGAAATTCAAGAGTATCAATCTCTTATTACTGGAAACATATCAGCCTCGATTAAACCTGACATAAACCACTTAACAGGAGAGCAAAAATTATCCCTAATTATTTCAGCAAAATCTTTAGAAAAAAATGCATCAAAAATGAGGGACCTCATCATTGAATCAATTAATCATGCAAGATTTGATGAAACCAAAAGAATACAAGAATTAATTCAATACAGCATTGCAAGAAATGAAGAAGCAATAAACTCAAATGGTCATGGATTGGCTATGGATTATGCTGCAGGTGGAATATCTTCCTTTGCTGCCCTAAATGCATCAATGTTTGGAATCAAAAAGCTGCAGGGTATCAAATCAATTATTAATGAATATGGTATTGAAAAAGGATGTAATGAAGTAGTTGAAATATTGAGAAATATACATGAAAAAGTTAAAAGGAATCCTAGCAATATATTAACCGTATTGTCAGATGCAAATGCTCTTTCAGAGAGTCTTGCTACTGATTCAAGCTCTCAAAATACTCAAACCAAAGTTCCAATTTTTAAAAACGAAACAGCTTGGATAATCCCTGCGCAAGTTAATTATTGTGCTGAAACTTTCAAAGGAGTGAATTTCTTGCATGATGATGCTCCAAAGTTATCTCTATTGGGTGCTGCGTTAAGGAATGGTTACTTACATACTGCTATCCGTGAAAAAGGAGGTGCTTATGGTGCGGGTGCAATGCATGATGCAAGCTCAGGAGTCTTTAAATTCTTCTCATACAGAGATCCTAATTGTGGTGAAACCTTCCACGAATTTCAATCATCCATTAATTGGGTAAAGCATAATTTAAAAAAGAAACATCTTGATGAGGCAGTTTTAAATGTTATCTCAAGTGTGGATAAACCTCTGTCTCCTGTGGGTGAAGCCAAGTCAGATTTTTATCAAAACCTCAATGGAATTAATCATGAAATGCGTCTGGATTATAGAAATAAAATCTTAAATACCCGATTGCAAGATTTACATGAAGTTGCAGAGAAGTATCTCACTACAAAATCATTTAAATCAGTTATTGGAAGTAAAGACTTTGAATCTGACTTCAAGAGCCTTTCATTGCATCAAAAAGAACTAAGTTAAAAGATAAAAAACCTTTTCTTTTTTAAATCTTTAGCACAGCCCCAATATTGTTTTTGATACATCACGGATCTAGATTGGACTCGATCAGCTACTTTTATTAGCCATGGTTTTTTTCGATAAGTGCGTTCACTGAAACCTTTATAACCTTCGTGATAGGCTAAATATAAGGCTCTCGCATCATTTTTCTTGAATCCATTAAAAAATCCTTTATTTGCGTACCAGCCAATAAAGTCTGCGCTGTCAGAAAAGTTGTTTCTACTAGCGAATTGATTAGAAGTTTCCTCTTTATAATCCTGCCATGTAGAAGTCAAAGCTTGTGAATATCCTTTTGCGCTTGAGGGTCTAAACCATGGAATAAAACCAAATAATTCTTCTCTATCTGGCTTAGCATTACTCTTAAAACTCGATTCTTGAAAAACAAATGACATTAAAACATAAGGTGGTAGCTTCCATCTTTTTTCAGTTCTAATCGCAGCCTTATACCATCCTCTTTTTTCTTGAAAAATTTTACAAATATTGTCAGGGTTATTCGGAGGCGTGGAGACACACCCCACCAGCACAAAAAAAATTGAAAAGATTACTACGCTATTTTTCATTTAAAAAGTCTGATATTTGATCTTCATTTATAATCTCTACGCCAAGTTTATTTGCTTTGGCTAATTTAGACCCTGCATTTGAACCAACTATTAGATAATTAGTTTTACTCGAAACAGAGCCAGAAACTTTTGCACCTTTATTAAGAAGCATGTTTTTCAATTCATCCCTTTTAAACTCTTCAAGCGTCCCTGTTATTACAATCGTTTTATTCAATAAATGACTATCTTGATTAATTAAACTTGGATTCTGTATTTTCAAGTGTGGCAATAATTCTGAGACCATATTTTTACAATAATCATTTTCAAAAAATTGCATAATATTTGAGGCTACTCTCGGGCCAATATCATCTAAAGTTATAAGCTCATCAAAAGATGTAGACATTAACTTTTCAATGCTCTTAAAGTGATTTGATAAATTTCTTGCAGTGGCCTCACCTACCTCCTCTATACCTAGCCCAAATATAAAGCGATGCAATTCTATATTTCTTGAAGAGTTTATTGACTGGATTAAATTTTCAACTGATTTTGAACCAAAACCTTCAAGCATTTCTATCTCTTCACTATGATTTTCTAATGTAAAAATATCTTGTATGTCCTTGAAGTAACTTAATTCTAGAAAACGATTAATTATTTCTTTACCTAGACCTTCTATGTCAAAAGCTTTACGTGAAACAAAGTGATAGAAAGAGCCACGAATTCTTGCATCACATGATCTGCCTCCCATGCACTTAAGAAAGGCCGCTCGTTGTTGAACTTTATGAAGTGTATAGCCTTTATTTGCATTTTTAATTAAATCCTTAGCTTCATATATAGAATCAAGTTTCTTGATTAGAGTTTGATGTTCTCTAACCTCCCAAGACTCAGCATGATTTAAGGTCGCTTCTGAACCGCACTCACATAATTTTGGAAGTTTTACTTTTGATGCTCTATTTTTATCTTTTGCAATTACTTTGATGATTTGTGGAATCACATCACCTGCTCGTTTTATAACAACATCATCACCGGGTCTGGGATCTAGACGTTCAAGCTCATCGATATTGTGTAAGGTGCAATTACTGACATTAACGCCACCCACAAATACCTTTTCAAGTTTTGCGACTGGAGTGATGACCCCAGTGCGACCTACTTGAAAATTAATATCAATAATTTTTGTTTTGACCTCTTCAGCTGGGAATTTTCGAGCAATTGCCCATCTTGGAGATCTTGCAATTTCTCCAATTTTATTTTGATCATCGAGGTTATTTACTTTATACACCACCCCATCGATTTCATAATTGAGTGATTCACGATTTTTATCAATTTCCTCAAAATATTTAATACAGTCATCAAGATCAATGGCAATAGTATTTAATGGATTGACTGGAAGTCCCCAGCTCTCAAATTTTTTAAATACTTCCTCTTGACTAGAAAATGAAATCCCTTGGGTAATTCCTACTCCGTGAGCAAAAAAATGAAGTGGTCTACTTTTAGTTATCTGAGGATCTAACTGTCGCAAGCTTCCCGATGCAGCATTTCTTGGATTAGAAAATAATTTATTACCTTCTTTTTCTTGGAGTTTATTTAATCTTGTGAATTCATCTTTGGGCATAAATATTTCACCCCTAACTTCAAGAACCTCTGGAATGTCTTTTAAACCAATTAATTTCAATGGAATTGAATTTATTGTTCTAACATTGGAGGTAATATTTTCACCGGTCTCTCCATCACCTCTTGTGGCTCCAATCTCAAGAATACCATTAAGATAAGTTAATGAGACAGCTGCTCCATCTATCTTTGGTTCACAAAAATACTTTGTTTGGACCGAGCTATTTAAAGATTTGTTTACCCTCTTATCAAAGTCAAAAAACTCTTCATCATTAAAACAATTGCTTAATGAAAGCATATTTTTAGCATGTTGATGTGTACTGAAAGCAGTGACAGGTGAAATCCCTACCCTTTGGCTTGGTGATTCCGGACTAACCCATTTTGGATATTTTTTTTCAAGGTTAATTAATTTTAAAAATAAAGAGTCGTATTCTGCATCTGAAATTTGAGGATTATCTAAAACATAATAACTATGATCATGTTTTCTGATTTCAGTTTTTAAAAGCTCATAGTCTTTAATTGAATCACTCATAACATATTTAATTTATTAGCTAAATAAGACTTTTCTTGAAGCACCCTGCTCGCATTTGTCCTAAAGTGCTCAATCATTTGTTTTGAGAGCGGGTTACTCTTAATATCAGTAATGTTAGCTTCAAGACTTTCTGATACAAGGCTAAGAGTTTTTATCATCAACTCAAGACTACTTATTGGATCAGCACTTTTAAGTAAGTCAATCGCAGCAATAAGAGTATTGGTTTGAGTGTTTTTTTCCAAGGTACCTGGATGAATTTTATTAGCCAGCCTAAAAACCTCTTCTAAAGAATGGTTATAGAAAACAAAAAATCCATCAGCAACTTTAAATTTAAGATTTGCTAAAAGATCAAAAACTTGTTCCATGTCAAAATTTGAGCCGTCGATGGAATGCAGCTGCATTATGATCAATTCTTGATCAGAAGGATCACTTTCATCAGGATCAAGGTTTAATGACCCTTGTTTTAATTCAGCATTAAGGTCTAAATTGCCAGTATTTTCAAAAATTTCTTTTCTGTTTATTCTGGTCTTTAAAAAAAAGTAAATGACTGAAAGCGAAATGCTAAAGCCAATTCCAATTAGAAGAATCTGAAGGTTTGTTAGCATTAAGAGGCAGCAAGCTCAAGCGCTTCACTCACATCAACGGATACAACTCTTGAAACACCAGCTTCTTGCATCGTAATACCCATCAGATGATCACTTTTTTCCATCGAGATCTTATTGTGCGTAATAAATATAAATTGAACTTCAGGTGACATCGATTCAACCATATTTACAAACCGAGTAGTATTTAGATCATCTAATGGAGCATCAACCTCATCAAGCATGCAAAATGGTGCAGGATTAAGTTTAAATAGAGCGAAGACCAATGAAAGCGCTGTTAAAGCTTTTTCGCCACCAGAAAGTTGAGAAATATTTGAATTCTTCTTGCCAGGAGGTGTTGCCATAAGAGCAACGCCACTCGAAAGAGCATCACCTTCTAAGAGTCTGAGCTCAGCTTTACCACCTCCAAAGAGTGTAGGAAAAATTTCAGATATTTTTTCATTCACTGCCTTAAAGCTTGACTCAAATTTAGATCTTGATTCATTATCAATTTTTTGAATAGCTATCTGCAACTTATCTAATGCCTCATTTAGATCATTAATTTGGCGATCCAACTCTGACATCCTTTCTGATTCAGATTTAATTTCTTCTGGAGCGGCCAAATTTATTGCTCCTAAAGAAGTAATTTTATTTTGTACAGAATTTAGATCGTTTTCCAAGCCATCAAGTGAAAGATTGTCATAGTCGTTGGGATCTAAATTCTCAATATTGACGTTATTTTTTTCTAATAATTTTGATGAGTTTTCTAAATTTATTTCAAAAGTCCTCAAATCAAGTTTATTCTGATTGATCTTTTCTTCTAAATTCTTTTCATCAATTTGAAGTAATCCCTTCTGGTTTTCTAAATGATTTATCTCATCAGTGACTTTAGATTGAGCCTGCTTAATTTTTAGCAATCCTGATTCAGATGAAGATTTCATCTCAACTTGTTTTGTAAGCAGATCTTGGGTTTCAGATTTCTTCTTAGAAATTTCATCAAGTTTTAGCTCAAGCTCATCTATTCTTTGCTTGAATTCTTGAGCAAAGTCTTTTGTTTGTTCTGAAGCAATATTCAGGACTTTGTGGAGAATCTCTTTTAACTGCAAAGCTAATTCTTTCAATTCGGTTTTGTTAATTGAAGAAATTAATTTTTCAAGAATATGAAGAGCCTTCTCTTTCGGGGACAATTCTTCAAAATCAGTAGCTTTTTTCATGGCATCTTCATAAGCCTGATTTGCTTTAATAATATCGGTTTTAGTATTCGCTTCAGCTGAGGTAAGGTTTTGCAAGCTTTCTTCTAATCGAGCTAACTCAGAACCTACGCCATAAAATGATTTTTGAGCCTCATCGTAAGCAGCAAGAGTATCTTGATGCTCAGTTTTAATCTGATCAATCTTCGATTGAATAGTTAAGACTTCACCGTTAGCTACCTTAAGCTTACTTGTTAAATCTCTGAGACTTAAATTAATTTTATCTCTTTGGGTCTTGGCTGAAAGTGAATTCATTATTGAAATTTTGAGTTTTATGTCTGTTTCTTGAGAACTCAATTTATTATATTTTTCTGCAGCTTTTGCCTGTCTTTCTAATCGACCAATTAAACGCTTAATTTCATCTCTTATATCTTTTACTCTTGAGATATTCTCTTTGGTTCGCTTAATCTTAGATTCGGTTTCTTTGCGTCTTTCTTTGTACTTGGAAATACCTGCAGCCTCTTCTACATAGATTCTCAAATCTTCAGGTTTTGCTGAGACGATCTTCGAGACCATCCCTTGCTCAATTATTGCGTAACTATTTGGTCCTAATCCTGTTCCCAAGAAAATATCTTGAACATCTTTACGCCTAACCTTCGCTTTATTAATAAAATAGTTTGATTGACCATCTCTGGTCATTACCCTCTTAACAGATATTTCGTTATATTTTGAATATTCGCCGCCCAATTTACCCATTGAGTTGTCAAAGAGTAATTCTATGCTGCACTGACCGGATGCCTTTCTTAATTCTGAACCGTTAAAAATTACATCTGCCATTGACTCGCCCCGGAGATTTTTAGCTGATAACTCACCAAGAACCCACCTAACTGCATCAATAATATTTGATTTACCACATCCGTTAGGACCTACTACGGCTACCATATTTGTGGGGAAGGATATCCTCGTTGGATCAACGAAACTCTTAAAGCCAGCAAGTTTAAGATGTTTAAGCTGCATGTATAGTTATTTTAAACTATTGTTCCCTTTTAGACCATTCAGAATCACTAATATTTACTTGCCATGGTGCGGACTCTATGGGCTTAGAAAAGTTAATATTTGACTCGTAATCATAAGTTCCATCACTGCATTTTAGTTCTACGACAATTGAGGTAATTTCTTTATTAAGTGCTGCAGATGGAATATCAAATCCTCGAACAACAGCGTTGGTCTTATCTAGCATAAGATTATTGTTTTTTATATCACTTAAGCTATCTGAAGACACAGCCAATGGTACTAAGGGTCCATTTTTAAGAAACACTTGTGTGTCAATAATTCCATTTATGCATTTAGGTTCATCTACTAAATTAAAATTAATCAGGACAGATGCCTGAGAATATTCCGGGTATTTGGTATCTCTAAGGTCTGCCAATAAATTAAAAGTATCAACTTGAAACTCTTCTTCCTTAAAGTTTTGATTTATAAACTTTAATAAGCTTTCTGCTGAAATCAGTGAATTATTTGAAATGGCTTCATTTGCCTTTTTAGCTATATATAAAAAACTTAATTCTTGACTCTGTAGCTTTGAAACTTCAGCTAACACCTCGAATGAAACATCAGTATTTGCAAAAATTTGTGAATCGATTGAATTTATAAGCTTAACCTCTCTATGAGATCCAATGATTTGATAGCTAGAGAAATAGGAAAAATAAATAAATCCATAGATCAAACTTGCAGATAATAAAACTACTGACTTGTGATTCACTCCTCTTGAAAACAAGTAAAAAAGTATAGGTATGAGAGAGATTCCAAATAATAAATACAGCAATCTAAATCCTTTTTTTTAGGCCAAAAAAAATAATTATGGAAACGAAAAATATTAATGGCATTAACCAGAGAAACAAATTTTCTGAGAATGAAGGATTATAATCAGACTGCTTACCATATCTTTGAATAACAAAATCTTTGATCTCTTGATCAGATTTTTCATCGAGGATCATAAAGTAGATTCTATCCTTTAAGTCATTTGATACCGGTGCATCGGAACTAGCAAGGCTTCCACTGGTGCACTTTGGACAACGAATCTCATCAATTAAGCTGAAAAATCTTTGCTCTTGATAGGAGTCTTCAAATTCATAAATGTCATTACCGAACGAATCTAAATGAAATAAAAAAAATAAAACAATTAAAGATTTTCTAGAAAAACTCTTCAAAATCTTGCCTCCACTTTTCAATATTCAGTTCACCAATATGTCTTCTTACGATAATGCCATCTTTTAATAAATAAGTTTCAGGTGCACCCGTCACACCCAAATCTAATGCTAATGTTCCATAAAAATCATGTATTGAAATTTCATATGGACTTTTGAAGTTTTTCAGCCAATTTATCGCATCATCTTTATTGTCCTTATAATTCAAACCAATAATGGGAACTCCTTTATCTTTTAAATCAATCAGAAATGGGTGCTCAACTCTGCAGGTAATGCACCAACTTGCCCAAACATTTATAAGATAAGTACCAGAGGAAATATCTTTTTCACTTAAAGTTTTGTCATCAAGCGTTTGAAGTTGAAACTCTGGTAACTGTAAATTTAATGGTTGGCTCGCTTCATTTTGACTTTGAGAAATTACATAAGCAAAGAAAACAATTATCGAGATTGGAACTAATAGAAATATATATCTTATTTTGGATTTCATACCATTACCCTTGATCTTATTAGTATCCCAAGAATCATTAGTAATACAGAAAACCAAATCCATTTAATTAGATAATTAAACTGGACTCTAAAGGTCCAGCTCCCATCATCGAGCTGTTCGCCAATGTTGATATAAATATCTCTTAAAAATGTGGCTTCAATATCTGTTTCAGATGTAACTTGGCCCCTTGTGAAATATTTCCTTTTTTCTGGTGAAAAACTTATTATTTTGTCATGTATCTTCATATTGATTTGAGCAATAATTCGTTGATGATTTGATTCATCCTGTAAAGACAAATCATCAAAACTAATTTCAAGTTCCTCACTGATATATTCCTCATTTAGATTTAATTTAAGGTTTTTTTCATAACTAAAGATAGAATTACCAGCAATAGAAAAAAGTAGTAAGCCAAAACCTAAATGGGATACTGCACTCGACCAGTTAATAAATTCCCTATTTACTGAATTCATTAGTAGCTTGAATGCGTAGATTGAAATTATAAAAATACCTGAAAAAAGTCCGATCATTTGAATCAAGCTAACACTGTATTGGTGGAGGCTTTGAACTATAAAAGTTAAAAAACATGATATTAGTATTGGAATACCTAATTTGGAAAGTGTTTCTGTGAGCTTCCACTTACGCTGCCATTTAGATTCAACTGATAATGCTATGAAACATGCTGCAATGAAGATCAATGGTGCAAAGATTGTATTATAGTAAGGCGGACCGATGCTCACTTTTGTAGAATAAAAATATTGCGTAATTAAAGGATATATAACTCCCAGAAAAACTGAGAATATACTAGTAATCATTAAAATATTGTTCATTGAGAGGAATGATTCTTTCGAACCTGATACCACAAGCCTTGAATTTACAATCTTGGTAGATCGGAAGCTAAACAAACCAAAGCTTATGAGTGCTATCACTCCAGTAATTAATAACAAAGTTAAGCCTCTTTGAGGATCATTAGCAAATGAATGAACGCTATCAATGATCCCAGATCTAACAATGAACGCTCCAAAAAGACTGAGAATAAAGACTGAAAGCCCCAAAAAAAGAGTCCAGGATTTGAGTACGCCTGATTTAGTGGATGCATGAATTGAATGAGTGAAGGCTGTTGCTGCCAACCATGGCATCAGCGCTACATTTTCAACAGGATCCCAGAACCAATAGCCTCCCCAACCAAGCTCATAATACGCCCACCAACTTCCAAGTCCTATTCCTAATGTTAAGAATGCCCAAGCATAAAGGCTCCACTTTTGAATAATTGTTTCCCATCCTTGTCTAAATTCTCCATCTGCCAAGTAAGCACAGATATAAACAAATGGAACAGCAAAACCAACATAGCCTAGATATAGCATTGGGGGATGAATGACTAGTGCAGGATCTTGAAGAACGGGATTTATATCTCCTCCATTGATTGGAGCAAGTGGCAGTATTCTTTCAAAGGGTGATGAGGTTACTAGCAAAAATAACAAAAAGAATAATAAAACCATTGCAGAGAAAAAGATTACATACCTGAATAGATTAGATTGAGTATCTAATCTGTTAACGAATAGCCATAGCCACATTGAAAGAAACAAAATCCATAAAAACATTGATCCTTCATGAGAACTCCAAATCGATGAAATTTTGTAAAAGATTGGTAGATCTGAATTTGAATGCATGGCTATGTATTTCACAGAGAAATCATCCATAACCGCCAAGTAGACATATAAAATAAAAGCAAAAATCAAAAAAATCGTTGCTGCATTAAAACAATTTAACGAAAGCCTAATTATTGAATCGGTACTACTTAAAGCGTTACTGCTTAGTATTACTAGGAAAGAAAATAAAAACAGACCTGCTGCTAATATTGTAAGCAAATGAGATATCTCAGGAATCATATTATTTGCTTAGTTCCGGTGGCATGTAATTTTCATCGTGCTTTGCAAAAACTTCTTCGGCAACAAACACGCCGTTTCCATCAAAACTTCCCAACATAACTGCTCCGCTATCCTCTTTGAAGAGGTCTGGAGGAATTCCATCAAACTCAATATCTAGATCTTCTTCAAAATCAGTTAATACAAATAAAACCTTTGTATCTTCATACTTGATTGACCCTTTTTTCACCATTCCACCGAGTTTTATTCTTTCTTTGGGAAGATTATTTTTATTTAATTCGCTAGGTGAATAAAATAAGTCTAGTTGTGAGTTCAATGCCGACAATATCAGGAAAATACCTATAAAAGATGAACCAAGCAATAATAAGATATTCTGCAGTCTCTTTTTTCGATGAGGAAGCATTTGAAAAACTATTTCCTAAGCTTATAAAACAAAAAAATAAATGATCCGGATAGTAAAATCGTTCCTACTGAATAAACAGCCCAGACATAAATACCATGACCATTCATAAAAAGAATATCATCCATAGTTCTTTACCCAATTCCTATTTTTTTCTCTATTAAAAATAATAATTTTACTTACTAAAACTCCCATGGATATTAATACAAAACCAAATGAGACAATACAAAGTATTAATGGGTACAACATTGCAGGATCTATCGATGGATTATCAGTTAAAGTTATTGAAGCTGGTTGATGGAGAGTTGACCACCAATCAACAGACTTTTTTATAATTGGTAAATTTACACACCCTACTATTGTCAAAATAGACATCAAGTTATCAGCCTTATTTTGATTATTAAATGAATCATGTAATGCAATTAATCCCAAATACATTAAAAAAAGTATTAGGGTCGAAGTTATTCTTGCATCCCATTGCCACCAAGTACCCCAAGTTGGAATACCCCAAATAGATCCAGAAAATAATGCTAAAAAAGTAACTAAAAGGCCAACAAACGCAGCAGATTTTGTTAAGTATGCGGCTAATTTTACCTTCCAGATTAGGTATATAGCTGACCAGGCAGCCATTATCCAATATATAAGTTGAGCATATATAGAAGAAGGTACATGCAGATAAATAATTCGATATGAATCTCCTTGTACAGCATCAGGAGGAGCAACAAAAATTCCCCAGGACCAACCAGCGATGATTAATACAATGCTAGGGATAAATACAAATAGAAAGTACTTATCACAAGTTTCGATATAGGTTTTTGCTGATGCAAATTTATTTATAATTTTATTAGACACTAATCTATATATAAGGCTCTGAATTGCTATTCCAAATGCATTTTGAGTATAAGCGAAGATAAATAAGAAAACATAGGAGTAATAAGAAAGCTAATTCCGAGACTAAGCAGTAAAAAACTATCAATACTTGAATTGTTTTGTAATAAAGTCAGCGATTGCCCAAAGATAATGATTACTGGAAAAACTAATGGCATGACAACTATAAGTCCAAGCAATCCACCCTTATTGATACCCAATGCACTCCCAAAAAGAAAGATATTTAAAAATAATATTTGGCAAAAAAAAGATATTAAAAAGAGATCTAGAAAAATAAATGCATCTACGTTGTTAACACTTGCGAATAAAATAGTTAGCAATGACAAAGGAAGCGCTTTGTAAATAATCAAAATAATTAACTTTGCTAAAACGGATGAGAATAAACTTCTATTTTGAGTAAGAAACTGCTCAAATGAGCCATCTTCATAGTCCTCAAGCAAAATATCATCTATAGCAAGGTAATTTGTAAGCAGGAGAGAAATCACAATAATTATCATGAATAGATCACTGGTCTGCTTGCCAAATAAATCAATACTCAATGGAAAAGCGATCATTATCAAAGCAAACAAGATCAAGGGAGTAAGCCATGCTCTTGACTTGTAAATTAGTTTTGTTTGTTCCTGTGACAGGTATTTGATCATTTAAATATTAATTGTTTTGGCTGGCATTGATATTGGGATGTGTGAGGTAATAATTATTGCTGCTCCATCATTTACCCTTTTTTGTAGTTTTTCTTGAAAAAATTTTGTAGTTGAATCATCTAATCCAACAAATGGCTCGTCTAAAACAAATACCTGAGTATTTTTAATTACTAGTTTTGAAGCAAAAAAAGATTTCTTTTGCTGCCCAAACGAAAGATTTGAAAATCTTAGATTCAGCTTTTCATGCAAATCTAGTTCTTCTAAAACTTTTTGAGCATCAATAAGTTCATCCTCTGAAAGAATTAACTTTAGATTTTGTAATAAAGTGAGAAAGCCTTTAAAGGGCAATTTATGTCCATGGAATTGAATATTTAAATTTTCTTTTCTATGAACTACACCTTTTGTAGGCTCAACAATTCCTAAGATTATTTTTAAAAGCGATGTTTTACCTGAGCCATTTACACCTTGAATATGACAAATCTCATTTTTTTTAAGCTCAAAAGAAATTCCACGAATCAAATTATTTTCGTTTATTGAGTAATGGACATTATCCACTTCGATCAAATTACTCATAGGTTATTTTTTGAACTTTCTAATTAAATTACCAGTATTTTCTAATGAATCCATTCTGATAGAAAATCTTTTCTCCAACTCATTAAATAGATTGGATCCATTTTTGCCATGGCCGCCAACAGAAAAAAAAATATCTTTGTGAAAAAAAATTGCTCTATTTTTAGCTAATCGTCTTTTAAAAACTAAATCTTTAATTGGAAGGTTTAAAGAGAATTTTCCCCAAACCTTCTCATTATTAAATGCTATTTTAGCCATAAAATCCCTAGCCTTCTTATTAGGGAAAAATCCTGCTGGTACAAGGCAAAAAAAGGAATCTTTCAAACTTGCTATTTTTTCTGTTAAATCTTCTGCATCAAAATCTAAAAAAGTTAAGGAGGAGCCCTTTTCTAATTTATAGTTAGAGATCCTCTTTAACTGCCAAGAACTTCCACAGATAATATAAATAATCATTGAGGTATCGCGTACCATACCTCAAAGTTGTTAATTTACTTTATCGAAAGCTTGCTTGAGATCATCAGTAATGTCATCAATATGTTCCAAGCCAATTGAAAGTCTTACGTAACCAGGCGATACTCCTGCAGATGCTAATTCATCTTCAGTCAACTGAGAGTGAGTGGTACTAGCAGGATGTATTGCTAAGCTTCTTGAATCACCAATATTAGCCACGTGATAAAACATTTCCAGCGAATCAATAAATTTCTTTCCAGCATCAAGACCACCTTTAATTTCGAAACCTAGGAGTCCGCCATGACCTCCTGAAAGATATTTTTCAGCTCTTTCCTTGTGAATGCCCTCAGCCACGCTTGGATGAGAAACAGATTCAACCTTAGCATGAGAAGCTAAGAATTCAGCTACCTGATTGGCATTTTTAGAGTGCTCCCTAATCCTTAGAGCAAGAGTTTCAAGTCCTTGAATAAAAATAAATGCATTAAACGGACTCATTGCAGCTCCCATATCTCTCAATAGAGTTGTTCTGGCCTTCAAAATATATGCAATTGGACCAAGCGGCTTTACAGCCTCAGTCCAAATAGCTCCGTGATAAGAAGGATCGGGCGTATTCAATGAAGGTTGTCTTTCAGCAAACTTTTCCCACTCAAAATTACCGCTATCAACAATAATTCCACCAATGGATGTTCCATGGCCACCAATATATTTTGTGGTTGAGTGAATAAGTGCTGTAGCACCATGATCAAAAGGCTTACATATGATAGGTGCAGCAGTATTATCAACAATTAATGGAATACCTAGAGGTTTCCCAAGCTCAGCAACTTCTTCTATTGGGAAGACTTTAAAAGAAGGATTTGGAAGAACTTCACCGTAATACGCTCTTGTATTTTCATCAGTGGCATCTTTAAAATTTTGAGGATTTTCAGGATCAACGAATCTAACTTCAATACCCATATCTTTAAATGGATTTTTAAATTGATTATATGTTCCCCCATAAAGATGAGCCGAGGCAACAATATTATCTCCAGCCTTCGCGATATTTTGAATTGAATAACTTGATGCGGCTTGTCCAGAGGCGACACCTAATGCTCCAACCCCACCTTCAAGCGTAGCAATCCTCTCTTCAAGCACTGCATTTGTAGGATTCATAATTCTTGAATAAATATTTCCTAGCTCAGATAAGGAAAATAGATTTGCGGCATGATCTGTGTTATCAAATTGATAACTAGAGGTTTGATGAATGGGAACAGCTACTGAATTAGTAGTTTCGTCTTTTCGCCACCCGGCATGCAATCCAATGGTTTCAGGGTTTTTATATTCTTTAGTCATAATGTCACTCCACGTGTAATAGTTATTATATATGAGGCATTTACTAATTAAGATTGGGACCTTATTTAGCTGAATTTATTAAACGCCCGCAAGCCAGACAAATCGACGTCTGAGTAATAATAATTAAGAAATAGAATTTGTAAAGAAATTTACCCCATTCATTGAATAAATTTATATAATCACTGCGAGAGAAAAATTATGGCAAGAAAATATAATAATTTTAGAGTTGGTGGATCACCACAAAAGGTAACAGATGACTATGCAGTTTGGACCAATGACCTGTTGGGAAAAGTCATAGCTAGTAAGACTGTAATTCAGCCTGGAAAAAGCACCTTGGGTCACCAATTAGTCAATTCTGATGTAGTTTACGTAATAGTAAATGGAAGAGGAATTATGGAGGTTGTTGAATACATGAATTCTAAAGAGGGTCATGGTAGTGACCCATCAAGAGGTATTGGGCACAAAGATTCATACGCTTTAACAGCTGGAGACGTTATTTTAGTGGAGTCAGGTGATTACGTTAAAGTTGTCAATGAGTCAGATCATGATCAACTTACCTACCTTAGAGTTTTTGATAGAGAAGGTTGGAGACAATAACTTAAGGAATAGCAACTAAGCCTTTTAGTTTATTCAATGCATCTTTGACTGAAAGTGTTTCTGTCTTACTGTCCAATAAATTTCTGATTGAAATCTTTTCTTCTTCGACTTCTTTATTCCCGATAATAGCCATCAGTTGCGTTTTGGCATTTGAGTGTTCTCGAATTTTGTAACCTATTTTCTCATTACGAATGTCAAGAGACACACGAATACCCTCTTTTATAAAAATAGACTTTAATTCTTCTGCAAAAGAAATTGCTTCATCAGTCACTGTCAATATTGCTAGCTGTTTAGGAGCCAGCCATAAAGGAAGTTTCCCAGAATAATTTTCAATTAAGATGCCCAAAAACCTTTCAAAAGATCCTAGTATTGCTCTGTGAATTAAAACTGGTGGATATTTTTTTCCGTCCTCACCAACATATTCTGATTCAAGTCTTGAAGGCAAGGTAAAATCAAGTTGAAAAGTTCCACATTGCCATAACCTACCAATAGCGTCCTTTAGGACAAAATCTAGCTTAGGACCATAGAAAGCTCCTTCACCCTCTTCAATATCATATGGAAGGCCTAACTTCTTAATTGCTTCCTCAAGAGCATGTTCTGTTTTATCCCAAGTTTCATCTGAACCAATTCTTACGTCTGGCCGAGTTGATAGCTTTATTTGGAAATCTTTAAAGCCCAACAAATGGTAAATCTCAGATAATAGTTCAATAAAGCTTTTTGTTTCATTTTCAATTTGATCATCTGTACAAAAGATATGCCCATCATCCTGTGTAAATGCTCTTACACGCATGAGACCATGCATTGTTCCTGAAGCTTCATATCTATGACATTTACCAAATTCTGAAAATCTCATTGGCAGATCTTTATAAGATCTTAACGTATGATTAAAAACTTGTGTATGAACAGGGCAGCTCATAGGTTTTAGTGCATTTGTCCTTTTTTCATTTGCATGCTCTTCATCAATCTCGGCAATAAACATATTTTCTCGATATTTTTCCCAGTGGCCAGAAGCCTCCCAGAGCCTTCTATCAACAACTTCAGGAGTATTTATTTCTTGATATCCTGATAGATCTAGTTTTCTCCTCATGAAATTCTGCAACGATGTATAAATAGACCATCCATTTTGATGCCAAAAGACCATCCCTGGTGCCTCATCTTGAAAATGAAATAGATCCATCTCCTTAGCAAGTTTTCGGTGATCTCTCTTTTCTGCTTCCTCAATCTGAGTTAAATGATCAGATAACTCTTTTTTGGTTCTCCAAGCGGTGCCATAAATTCTTGTGAGCATCTCATTATTTGAATCTCCCTGCCAATATGCACCGGCAATACTCAAGAGTTTAAATTCTCCTACAAAAGAAAGAGATGGCAGGTGAGGTCCTTTACATAAATCGATGAAACCTGAATTTTCTTGAGTGTATATTTGAAAATCTTTAGATTGGTCAGATTCCTCAATAATCTTCAGCTTATATGTTTCCTGATTTTTTTTGAACTTTGATAGCGCATCTGCTTTAGAGTGAAGTGACTTCTTAATAAATCCACCCTTCTTAATAATTTTATGCATTTCCTTTTCAATCTTATCTAAATCATCTGATGAAATTGGAGTATCAAAAAGGATGTCATAGTAAAAACCGTTTTCAATTGTTGGACCTATAGCGAGTTTAGATTTTGGAAATAAATTTTTAATCGCGCAAGCAAGAACTTGAGCAGCAATCGTGTGCCGCATAATTTCAAGACCCTCGTCAGACTGAATCGTTATAATTGAGACTGTAGTTTCATCTTGCAGTTCATCATGAAGATCAAATTGATCATCTCCTATCCTGAATGCAACTGCTGATTTAGCAAGCCCAGAACCAATGGATGATGCAAGATCATAGCCATTAGATCCGCTTGGTAATACTTTCTTATTACCATCCGGTAGTGAAACTGTAATATCTTTAGGCATAATTTAATTCTAAAAAGTTAATTCTAATAGAATTCGCAAATAAAAAATATTTGTTTTAATTTTTTATCTGAGAAACTATATCGTAGTTATAAACCCTCTTAAGTCTATGGATCAAAATCGAGGGCATTAACCTTAAGATTGTAAAAATAAATTTTCTTAGAAAAGTAGACTGATGAAACGCATATCTGTTTCTTGATGAAATTTTTTGAATTTCTTCAACTCTTCTATATCTGAACCTCTGAAATTTTGAAAAAGTGTCAGGTAAGTCAATATAATTCTCTAAAAAAACTGATAGTGCATAGCTATCTTCTAGTGAAGCACTTGCTCCTTGAGACATAAATGGAAGCATTGGATGTGCTGCGTCGCCTATCATGACAATCCGTTTTGAATGCCATTTTTTCAGTTTATGCTCAAAAAGACCCCATTTATTAATTATTTTATTTTGTAAAAAGATTTTCTTTACAGCCTGATTAGTATTGTTAAGAAGTGGTGCAATATCAGTAAAGGTTGCAGCTTGCTTCCATGATTCATTTCTAACTGAGGAATCTTTTGCAATTAGAACACAATTTAAAATTGAATTATCTCTAATAGGATAAGTAACTAAATGAAGATTTTTTGAAATAAATAAATTTGGATCCACAAAGACATCTGGAATGTTTTTATCAAATTTTATACATGTCCTCCATGCTGATAAATTTTGAAATTTTGGTTGATGATCAGGAAATAAATATTTCCTTGAAACAGAATTAAGACCATCAGCTGCTATCAACATGTTGCCTTCATATGATTTTCCTGACTCAGAGTATAAAAATACTTTTTCTTTGGTTTCATTGATTCTATTAATTTTTTCATTCTGGAAAATAGTTACGCCTAATTCTTTAGCTCTGAGCAGCAATAAGTCTATTAAATCTTGTCTGTGGATATGATGATATCCACCATTAAAAACATTATTTGAAAATTCAGCTATTGGGACGGTAAAAAGCTTTTTGAATGATTTTATTTCTCTAATATTAATTAGTGACGGTTCATCGGCAACCTTCCAAAACAAATCTAAGATGCCAAGCTCATAAAGAACCTTTTGTGCATTAGAGCTGATCTGAATACCAGCGCCATGATCGTCAATAAAATTATTCTTTTCTACAAGAATTACGTCTTTGCCTTGACGGGCAAGTAAAGCAGAAATTGCTAATCCACCTATACCGCCACCTAAAACAATTATCTGCATCAAAAATCTTATTTGTTATGCTAACTATATTGCCTTCTTAGTTAAATGGATATAACAAATCCCTCCTAAGGATTAGTTGCAGGTTCGATTCCTGCAGAGGGCACCAAAGTAAAAAAATGGGCACATAAAGTGCCCATCATTAACCAGCAATCTAATGTTAGTGAGAATGCGGTGATGCCTCAGGCTGATAATCATAATAGCCTTCTAGAGGAATCATTAAATGAACATATGGAGTTCCCTTAAACATAACGTATGGGCCTCCATTAGTATAGTCAGTAGATTGACCGTCCAATGATTTAGGATCTTTTGGCATTAACATCATATGTGCACCTGACTCGATAAAATGCTTATGGCCTGCATTTTTTTGCCCATCTGTGTAAGGAGTAAAGTTATCAACACCTAGGTCTCCGTGAAGCATCCAAATCCATCCATCAGCTTCAAGATCTGGCGTCTTGTTTGCCTTATAAGCGTTGGCCCAAGCTACTGCATTTTTATCAGAGCAGGCTGCCGCAGTATCATGAGCGCTCTTGAAGCCGCCTTCAGGCATTGGCATAAAAGGCTCGCAACGCCATCCATTTGTTCCTTTTCTTAAAACTTTTCCGGAAGCACCAATTATCGTTGCATTATCTCCAATATAAGCCGGAGCAGCAGATGAATAAGCTTTTATTTCCCAAGCCTTTGAATTACCTTTCTCATATCCAGCACTTAGGCTGAATGCAAGAAAAACCATCGAAAGTGTTAATAGGTTTTTCATATTTTTTACCTCAAATTTAATAATTTAATTTATCAGGTTTTTTACTAATTAGTAAAATTAATTATCAAAATCCGTTGCTTGTGGTACGTGAACACCGCCATAGTTTGCTGGTGAGTAGTGTTGAGATCTAACAACCCACTTACCATTTTCTTTAACCCAGTTCATAGTAACTCGTGTTCTATAAGGCTGTTCAACGTCTCCAAATCCTGCCATTCCCTCGTAATAAAATCTTGTAAAAACAACATTTTCAGAAAGCTGTACAGCTTCAGGATAATAAATATTAAGAGCTCCACCAGTACCTGAATTTTTCCAGTCATCAGCAGTTTGTTTTATTAAAGGCTTATGAAAGCTGCCATCAGAATTAGTACTTAGAACACCAGCACTGCTTTCCATCGAAACAACTTTTTTCCAATCTTCATTTCTTCTGGCGTCATAGTATGCGTTTAAAGACTCTAATACTGCTAATTCATCATCAGAATGAGTGTCAGCTATTGCTGTAAATGCAAAAAGAGATACAAATACACTTAAGAATAATTTCATTATTAACTCCTATGTTTATTAAAAAGCTTACTATAAAAAAGTATCAACGTAATTTAAATTTCATTATTTTTCCTGCAGCATTAACAGGAAGTGAATCCAAAAACTCAATCTCTCTAGGAACCTTATAGTTAGCCATATTATCTTTTGCCCATTTAATAATTTCCTTTTTAGAAGATAAATCCTCTCCATTCATAACTAGAAAAGCCTTGGGAACCTCGCCCATTCGCTCATCAGGAATACCTACCACTGCAGCTTGAATAATTGAGGGATGATTCAATAAAATATTTTCTATCTCCGCAGGATAAGCATTAAAACCACCCACAATAAACATATCTTTTAATCGATCTGTAATTTTGAGGTATCCTTTATTGTCAATAATTCCAATGTCTCCGGTATGCAGCCAGCCTTCCTTATCAATAGCTTCCTCAGTCGCTTCCGGGTTATCAAGGTATCCCTGCATTACATTAAATCCCTTCACTAAAATTTCACCTTGTTCACCTGAGGCAACTTCCTTTCCATCAACATCTACGCATTTCACCTCAACCCCTTCTATTGATTTACCGGATGTTGTTGCAATGGTTTCATAATCATCATTTGGGGTACACATGGTTGCTACACCAGTACTTTCTGTTAACCCATAGGCGGTAATAACAGTTTCAAATCCTAATTTTTCTTTCATATCTTTTATCAAACTAACAGGAATTGCTGCAGCACCGGTGACTCCCAATCGAAGTGAAGATACCTTGCTTGAATCAAATTCATTTGAACTAAGAATGGATTGGTACAACGTGGGAGGACCGGGCAACATGGTAATTTTATGTTTAAAGATTTTTAAAACAATCTTCTCTACGTCAAAAACTGCCTCTGGATATCCGGTACAGCCCCTTAATAATACTGACATCCATCCTGCCTTATAGCCAAATGTATGAAAAAAAGGATTCACAATCAGATATCGATCATCAGAATTAAGACCAACAAAGGTGGACCAATAATCAAAAACATTTATGTTTTGTAATTGATTGATCATCACACCTTTTGGTTCGCCTGTTGTTCCAGATGTAAAAATAATATCAGCGACATCATCCTGAACTATTTTTGGTAAATTAATATTCTGTTTAGAAAATAAATCATTGATACTGGCTTCAGTTTCACTCTGATTAGGATTTAAAACAAAGGTCTTATTCAGATTTGGGAGGTCTTGATTCTTTAGTAAATCGAGATAGTCAATTTCTAAAAAATCATTCTCAGTAAACAAAAATTTAGCTTTTGATTTATTTAAAATAAATCCTGCTTCTGATCCCTTCATCCTTGTATTAATTGGAACTAGAATACCGCCAGCAGCTTGTATCGCAGTTGCAACTAATATCCAATTAATTGAATTTGGAGACCAAATAGCAACTCTGTCGCCCTTTATTAGACCTTGATGAATGAGGTTTGAGGCCAATAGCTCAACTTTTTCATGAATCTCCTCATATGAGATTTGAGCAGCATCATCTATAAATGCAACCTTGGATCCTAATTCTAATGCTCGAGCTGATACTAATTCTGGTAAAGACGATATTTTTGAACTCATATTAATCTTGCTAATTTATAGTCATATTTAAAATATTTTAACCCTATGCTCGACTCAGAATTTCTTACTCCAGGAATCGAAGCTATCTTTTGATATAACACTTTTGAAAGCTCTGCAGCATCGTCTGCCAAAATAAATACCATCAAATCATGACGACCTATTAGACTTGATATAAATCTAACCTCTGGCATTTTTGATAATGCCAATGCTATTTTATCTTTTTCTCTCGCTTCAACATCCAAGCCTACAAATGCAAAAGATGGATTTTCGATTCTATTAATATTATTAATAACTGAAATTTTAATTACCTCATTATTAATTAGCTTTTTTACTCTATTCCGCACTGTGCCTTCAGAAACACCAATAACTGCTGCCATTTGATGATTGGACATCCGTGCATCTGCCCCCATCAGTTGAATAATTTTTTTATCAATATTATCTAAGCTCACAATGGCGCCCAGTCAGTTTCAAATTTATACACTTTAGATGCTAGAGAAGAATCAATGCTTTTGATTCCTGGAATCGAAGGAAGCATATTGTCAATAAGCTCTTCTGTTTCGCTTACAGATCTAGTGGCACAAAGTATTTCTAAATCCTGGATTCCGCTCACAGCATTAACGCTGAAGACTTGAGGAAGCAAGGTTAGTGCTTGTGCAACGCTATCTAATTGATCACCGTTAACCTTTAAACCAATTGGTAATAAGTAATCAAAACCGCATTTTTTAAAATCAGCTATCGCAACGACCTTGCAAACCTGGTCATCCAAAATCCTATTCAGTCTTTTCTTTACAGTTGCTTCGGTTACACCTAATTGAATAGCTATAGATTTGACAGCTATACGGCCATCTTCTTTTAAGCAATGGATAATTTTATGATCTAAATCGTCAAGATTTTGGCTCACAGCAATGGATTAAAATTCTCTTTTTTCCATATCTAGGCCCTTAGGAATATCATTTCTGTTTACCAAAAATTGGCCGTACCATTTTCTTAGCTTGTGAAGAGGTCCGTCACCATCGCAAACAACGGGATCAGCAATGTAAATCTTGTTCTCCCAAATCGCTACATCTTGACCAAAAGCAAAGTTATTTGCATCAATATATCCTTGGACATACTCATGCTCCTCTTCAGCTGTCATGCCAGGTATTTTTTTTACCATGACACCAAAGTTAATTTCAAATGATGTCAAGGTAAGTGGTAGATGAGATACTAATAACCTACTTTCTACTTTTTGACCCTCTTGAAGTGCGCTCATATAAGTTGTCATATATGCTGGGCCTTCATATGTTGCTTTAGAAAATAAATCTCTACCAAGAATAGGGCTGTCAGCAGTCATTTCTTGAGTGTAAGTATGGTCTTTTGCCTCATTCCAGAAACCTTCAAAAGGTGCCTGATGAACAGGACCAAAATGACCTTTATCAGCCATATTATCAATCAGTTCTCTGCAGTTATTTTTAACAAGAAAACTTGCCATTCCATAGTCAGACCATTCATCTGAGTAACAGGCATCAATCTTTTCAGGCTCATAATCAGGCTCACCACCCTCAACATCATGCCAACACATGACCATTTGATTAATTTCGAGTGTTGGCCATGATTCGCCATTGCCCGGATCTAAACTAATTGAATTATCACTATTTCTGGTAAGTAATAATTTTCTATTAAATGCGTAGATAGTTTTTGTACTCTCTGTCTCAAAATCTCTTTGATGACCTAAAACAAACCATCCTCTTGGAAATCTATCTGGTAACTCGCTCATCTATTTCTCCTAAACTTAATTTTATGCCTTTTGTAACATCACCATAATATCATTAGATTCTTCTTTTACTTGCCATGATCGTGTAACGGCTTTCGTTGGGATTTTTTTTGCATAAGGAATATCATCACAGTTGCCCTCCTCATTCCATTTCCATGCATGAAATGGACACCTAATACCGTTACCATCTACCACTCCACATGAAAGAGCAGCTCCCATGTGCTTGCAGTACAAATCTAAAGCCCTAACTTTGCCATCTTCGCCTCTCCAAACTACAAGCTGAGTAGCAAAATTATCTACTTGTAATGCTTCACCATTCTTGATTGCATCGCTCGTAGCAACTTTATGCCAACCATCCTCTAATGAGCTTTCATTCGGATTTTTTTGAACGGGAAGTTCAGTTGATATTAATTTATCTGACATACAAATATTCTAACAACAATTCCTTAAATTTACCTTCTTAAAGAATATCTTCAATCTCAATAACTTGTTTTAGATCTTTAGATGTGGGGACTAACAGTAAGTCGTCTACTCCACATTCTTTGACTTGTTTAATTAGCCTAGCTAAGTCTTTAATTGATCCACAAAAACCTGCATTAGCTGCAAGATTTTCAGCTATTTCTTTTCCCATCCAAGCTAAATATCTTTTTAAATGAGATTGCATTTGTAATCTTGAATCTTCTCCAATTGCAAACCAAAAACTAGTTACTATTCTCGGTTCTTTGATGCCTTTTATACTGAATGCTTCTCTGGCTCTAACTGCAGCATCTGAAATCTCATCTATATCAGCATTAAAAGAAAATCCTGCAATACCTGATGCATAATCAGCTGACATTGATAGGGCTTTTGGGCCAATTGCTCCAGCTAAAATTTTTGGTCCTTTTGCTTGTACAGGTTTTGGCCCAATGTCCTGCTCGAATTCGCTAGCCCATATTGATTGCATAATTTTTGAATACTCACTTACCTTTTTCCAACGATGATTTTTCCAATCAGATCCAATTGCTTCATAGTCTTCTTGTCGTCCACCAACTCCAACTCCGACTGTGAGCCTACCTTCAGAAAGCATATCAATTGTGGCAAATTGTTTTGCAGATAAAACAGGATCATGCATGCTTAGCACAGACACTGTTGATATGATTTCTACATTTTTTGTCCAAGCAGCTACTGCTGAAAGCATGGAAATAAATTCAGGATTATCAAAGACAATTCTTTCGCCTAATGCAATGCTGCTCCATGGACCGTTGTCAATTTGATTGGTCCACTCATAAAGGTTATTTCTGGTCAGTCCCGGCTCCATGACCGGTAACGTCATGCCAATGTTCATTTATTTTTTTTTAGATCAAGAGCAACATCAACGATCATATCTTCTTGACCGCCTACCATTTTTCTTGAACCAAGCTCAACAAGAATGTCCCTTGTATCCAATCCATAAGTTTCAGCTGCATTTTCAGCATGCCTTAGAAAGGAGGAATAAACTCCAGCATAACCAAGCGTCAAAGTCTCTTTATCAACTCTTACAGGTCTATCTTGAAGCGGTCTAACCAAATCTTCAGCAGCATCCATGAGCTTAAACAGATCAACGCCATGATCCCAACCCATCCTGTCTACAGCAGCTATAAATACCTCTAATGGAGCATTTCCAGCACCTGCACCCATCCCAGCCAAGCTGGCATCAATTCTATCGGCACCATGTTGAACAGCAACAATAGAGTTTGCAACACCTAGTGAAAGATTATGATGTGCATGCATTCCGGTTTGTGTTTCAGGTTTTAAACAATCTTTAAAAGCTTTAAATCTGTCAGCAACATCATCCATATTAAGGGCACCGCCGGAATCAACAACATATACACATTCGGCACCATAAGATTCCATCAATTTAGCCTGTTCTGCTAATTTAGTAGGTGTATTCATGTGTGACATCATTAAAAATCCAATGGTATCCATGCCTAGATTTTTAGCATGCTCAATATGCTGCTTAGATACATCTGCTTCAGTGCAATGAGTTGCAACCCTTACAGATCTAATCCCCATTGCATATGCCCAATCTAAATCCTCTTTGACTGCAATGCCTGGCAGAATCAATGTTGTAAGTTTTGAGAAACTAACTTCATCTGCAACTGCTGCTATCCACTCTTTATCAGTATGTGCTCCAAAACCATAATTAAATGATGAACCAGAAATGCCATCACCATGGGCAATTTCTATGGCATCTACTTTTGCTTCATCTAGAGCTTTGGCTATTTTTTTTACATGCTCAATTCCATACTGATGTTTAATGGCATGCATCCCATCTCGCAAAGTTACATCTTGAATATAGATTTTTCCCTTCATTAATTAATTATATTTTTTTCTAACCAATGACTCTGCTGTACCTAGAGCTGCTGAAGTCATAATATCTAAATTTCCTGCATACTTAGGTAAATAGTGCCCCGCACCTTCTACCTCTAAAAAAATTGATGTCTTAATGCCTTCGTATTCTCCTATACCAGGAATCCTGCATGGGTTATTTGAACCAAACCTCTCAAACTGAACCTCTTGCTTGAGTCTGTATCCAGGAACATAGCTTTGAACATTTTTAACCATGTTCTTAATAGAATCTACTATTTCTTTTTCCTGAACTTCATCTGAAAGTGTAAATACAGTATTTCGCATTAACAGTGGTGGCTCTGCTGGATTTAGGATAATTATTGCCTTTGCTTTTTCAGCGCCTCCAACTTTTTCAAGACCCAAGGCTGTGGTTTGAGTAAACTCATCTATGTTTGCTCTTGTACCAGGACCAGCAGAGCTTGAGGAAACTGATGCAACAATTTCTGCATACCTAACTTTAGATACACTATTAACTGCCGAAACCATTGGGATAGTTGCTTGACCGCCACATGTTACCAAATTAACGTTTCCTTCATCTAAATTTGATTCAAGGTTTACAACTGGAACACAGTATGGACCAATTGCAGCTGGAGTAAGGTCAATCATTTGCTTTTTATCTCCAGTTACAATCTCATGATGTATTTTATGTGCACCAGCTGATGTAGCATCAAAAAAAATCTCAACATCTTTATATTCTTTTGTATCGACAAAACCCTTTAATCCGCTGTCACAGATTAAGACATTATTTTTTTTAGCAAGATTAAGACCTTCAGAGTCAGGATCAATACCAATTACAGCGACAAGCTCAAGCTCGGATGATGTCTTAATAATCTTAAGCATTAAATCAGTGCCTATGTTGCCTGATCCAATTATTGCGCATTTAATTTTACTCATTCTTTAAACTCTACTTTACAACTTCCAAGACCATTAATCTTCATCTCAAATTTATCTCCAGGAATAGCCGGTTCCAATGGAACCAAAGATCCAGACAAAATGATCTCATCTTTTAACAATGGAATATCATATCTACCGAGAGTATTCGCAAGCCAAGCTACTGCTTCAGCAGGATGACCTTGGACTGCAGAGCCATTTCCTGTAGAGAGAAATTCCCCATTCTTATAAACATTAACTTCGAGTTTATCCATCTCTAAATCAATAAAATCTTCAACCTCTTCGCCAATACAAAAAACTCCACATGATGCATTATCAGCAACAGTATCTTGTATTTTAATTTTCCACTCATCTATTCGTGAATCGACTATTTCAAAACATGGCATTAGTGACTTAGTGGCCATGATCACATCTTCCTTTGAAATTCCAGGCCCTACAAGATCTTGATTTAACTTGAATGCTATTTCTGCCTCTGCTCTAGGCTGAATTAGATATTTACTAATACTTATCACATCATTATTTTCAATCAGCATTTGATTAGTTAAAAAACCAAAGTCTGGCTGGTCAACCCCTAACATTTCTTGGACAACTTGACTGGTAACGCCTATCTTTTTTCCAATAATTTTTTCACCATCGGCAAGTCTTAGCGAGAGGAAACTCTTTGATATCTCATAAGCATCATCTATGGAAATATTGCTAATTGTTTCAGTTAAAGGTGGGATAGTTTGTGCATTTCTTAATGAGTTGTAGAGTATTCTTCCTATCTTAGAGGCATCAACTGTATTCATGACTTAGTTTTTTAAAAAATTGAGGCTATATTGATTAAATTCTTTAGTTTTTTCAATCATCACCCAGTGGCCGCAATTACTAAAAGTAACTACCTGAGAATTTGTATACAAATCTAAAATTTTATTTATACCTGAAGCAGGAATGAATAAGTCATTTGAACCCCAGAATGCTAACACGGGTGTTTGATTATTTTTTAGTTTTTCAGATAAGTTAGGTATGTCCATTGAAGCTAAAACCTGCTGGTTCATTAGAGGTAGTATTTCCATCCTATCTTCAATAATGTCTTTAGTAACAAAGCTAGGATCATATGGAAAAAGTTTTAATAAACCTTCAATTTTTTCTTGGTTCATTTCACCTCCAAGAAAATCGCCTAGAAGTTTTTTTATGCCTGGCATTTCTTGATAAGCATTGAAGTCCTCTAAACCACCTGGTGCCATAAGAATCAATTTAGAGAATCTTTTAGGTTGCTCAAGAGATAAGCCCATAGCCAAAGCCCCTCCAAGACTGTTACCAACCACAGAGCAATTTGTAATATTGAGATGGTCAAGTAGTTCAAGAAGAAGATTATTAAAGAAACTCATTGTATAAATCTCATCTTCTGGTTTATCACTGAACCCATATCCTGGTAGATCAGGAACTATTGTTCGGAATCCATTCCTTTGAAAAAAGTCTATATTCTTCTTAAAGTTGGTGAAGCCTGATGCTCCGGTTCCGCTGCCATGGAGAAATAAAACCACATCACCTTGCCCGCCATCATGATAGTGAAACTGAAAACCGTTTGCCAAGGTTGCAAAACTACCCTTTGGTAACATTATTAAATTTTTCTTAGAGTTATTGGGAGTGCGTCAGCAGGTCTAGGGAGATGTACATGCAACCAATCAGGATTATAATTTTCACGCAATTCAACTCGATATTGCTTTAGGAGCCTAAATAAATAAAGTCTTGCGTTTAACAATGCAAAATGCATTCCTATACACTTGTGAGCACCTCCGCCAAAAGGAATATAGCTAAACCCATGTCGCTTATGTTCAGCTCTTTCTGGAGAAAACCTCATCGGATCAAACTCATGTGGATTATCCCACCACTCTTCCATTCGATGTGTGAACGCAGGACTCAACATCACAACAGTATTAGCAGGTAACTTGTAGCCCCCTACTTCTACCTCACGAGTTGTTCTTCTATTTAGGATCATCACCGATGGCCAAAATCTCATTGTTTCATTAAAAACGTATTCGGTAAGCTGCATAGAAGCAACATCTTCAAATGTTGGCATCTCATTATCAATGGAATTAATTTCGTTACGAACTTTCTCCTGCCAGTCTTGATGAGTGCCTAGGAAATAAAGAATATTTGTTAATGCACTTGTTGTGGTATCAAACGCAGCAAATAATAAAAATGCCATATGGCCATCGATATCAACATCTTCTAAATAATTACCATCCTCATCCTTTGCATTGCAGTATCTTGAGAACATATCGACGCCATCAGTTCCCCGTCTTTGAGGGATTGTTTCGATAATAAACCGTCTTAAAGTCTCTCTAGCTTTAAGAGATTTTCTGAATTGGGAAAAAGGGAGGTTATACGGGAAAGGTGTTATAAGACCTTTATTAATATTTGAGAAAATCTTATGTAACTTTTGGGCTTCAGGGCTTTTTTCATCTAAACCAATAAATACTTTTGCTGCTACGTCCATCAGTGTTTCTTGGATAGCATCGTAAAAAAGGAACTCCTCATCTTTTGGAAGCATATCAATTCTTCTTGATTGAATTGGATTTAAAAGTTCGACATATGTTTTTAAAGCGTCAGTTTTAAATGAAGGTTGAGAAGCTCTTCTGGTCTTTTTATGTTTAGCATTATCCCTTAGTAACATACCATCTGGGTAAAGCGATCCTAGTGAGGATGCATAACCGCCAGCAGAAGAAAAGCTGCCGTCTTTATCAAATAATGCAGCCTCATTAAATTCAGGGCCCAAACACATTAAAACCCTTTGACCGCGAACCATATCAATTTTAGATACAGCTCCAAATCTTTTAAAGTGATCATTGCATACGGCAATACTGTCTTTTACAACTTCTATAGTTTTTCCTAAAAAAGGGAGGCCATACTCACCTGGAAAATTTGAGAGATCTCTATTATCAGGAACTGTAGTATTTATGTTAGACACGGTTTAATCATCATGAATTTTTAGCAACTAATTTCCACCAATAGTTAGGAAAGAATCTCCTTATTCTAGTAGCATAAACAGCTTCTTTTGTAGGATAGCAAATAATCTTATCTGTCAGTATATCTTTTTCAATTTGATCAACTACTTCTTCAGGATCACAAAGCATCCCCTTTTCGACTGCCGATTTAATAACGTCGGCTGAATCTGTCTCATCTACAAACCTCATCAAAGGAGTATCTGTTTGTGCAGGGCAAACCACCATCACTCTAATGTTTGTATCTTTGACTTCTTTAGCTAATATTTCTCCAAAAATATTAACAGCAGCTTTTGAAGCGCAATATGCCGACATATTCTCAAGAGGACATGTCCCTGCAATTGATCCAAAAAGTATTATTTGCCCTTTATTGTTTTCAAGCATGGATGGCAGGATATTGCTCACCATATTTACCGTACCCTCATAATTAATTCTCATTAAATTATTTATTGATGTTGCATCTAAATCTTTAACCTTTCCCATTGGCATAACTGCCCCTGCATGAGTCACCCTGTCAATTGGACCCATTTGACTCTTAACTTCATCCATCATTGATTTAACAGCGCTTGAGTCTGATAAATCACAAGGAAAAATTGAAATATTATTTGATTCCTGTCTTAGCTGATTAAGGTTTTCTTCATTGATATCTACAGCAGCTACACGAACTCCATTTGCTGCAAGACGCTTTGCAGATATCCTACCCATTCCGCTTGCGGCACCTGTAACAATAGCATTTTTAATTTCCATTTTTTTCCCTTAATTAACTATATCACTAAATATCTGCTTGTTGGGATAACTTCAATTTTTGAAAAATCTATAAATTTTTCACAACTTGCCATCATTATCCCTAAATTTTTTTCTAAAAGTTCTCTGTTACCCTTAGCAGCATAAAATTCTTCCGGATCTGACATCGCTCCTTCTGGAAAGCATTCTTCAATGATCGCAATAAAATTTGGTGATTCTTTTTGCAAGTTTCTTACTACAGTGTTTTGTGTGTAAATAAAATTTGATTGAGTTTCAATAGCTATTTCAGTGTGATGGTGAGTCCAATGATCAAACCAAGAAAATCTATCCATTTCTTTTGGTTTTTCAAGAAAAACTATTTGAGAAAATCCTTCAGTTCGTTTGTTCAAATTTTTTGATTCATCAGCTTCAATTATTTTTGATTCACTCACAACATAGCTGAAGACCTTTTTAGAGGAGGATTTAAATACTTTTAATTCTCTTTCAGCATGAAATAAGCTTTTAACTTTTAAAAAAACTATTGCATCAGGACTTGGAGGGTAAGAAGATTGAATAAGCCCTGAGGCGTCTTGTACATCTTTATCAACAATATTTACTTGATAATTTGAAACAATATTAGCAAGGCTTGATGGTACTTTCTTTACTAAGAAGTTTTTGAACTCATCTTCGTCAATATCATTTTTTTTCCATAGTTGAATAGCTATTTTTTCCATCAGGCTCTTTGGGAAGAAGCTGATATTGTTTCGCCAGTCATATATGAAGAAAGGTTTGATGCCAAAAATAAAATTATATTTGCAATTTCCCAAGGATGAGCGCCCCTAGAAAAAGCCTCTTTTTGAGTTAGTGAATCTATAAGCTCAACCGAGCTAGTTTTAGCTAAATGAGGATTAATTGCTAAACTTGGTGCCACAGCATTTATTCTGATATTGTCATCAACAACTTCCAAAGCAGCACATCGAGTAAGAGCCATGACGCCTGCTTTTGCAGCAGCATAATGTGCTTGACCAGCCTGAGCCCTCCAACCTAGTACCGATGCATTGTTTACAATTACCCCTCCGTCACACTCTTTAAGCTTATTGATGCCTGCCCGAGTTACTCTCATTGCGCCATTTAATGTGATGTCTATAATTTTATTCCAGGTCTCATCGCTCATTTCTGACACCAAATCCTCGCCTCCAAGACCAGCATTGTTTACCACAACATCAAGATTTGACATAGAGCTCATAGCCTCTTCCATCATCTGATCTACATTACTTGTTGAAGTCACATCACAAACACATGAATGCACCTTACCAAGATTGAGGTCAGTCAATTCATCATGAGCTTTTTGCAGACGTTGTTCATTTGCATCTGAGATAAAGATTTCTGCACCCTCTTCAAGGAATCTTTTTGCAGTTGCAAAGCCTATTCCTGCACCAGCTGATGCAGTAATGACAACCTTTTTTTCTTTAAATAAATTAGATGCAATTGGATATGTTGGATTTGAGAGATCATTCATTGGCAATTCTCGAGAATAGTTACATTAGCCTGACCGCCGCCCTCACACATTGTTTGCAAACCATATTTAAGATTTGATCTTTTCATTTCATGGATCAGTGTTGTCATTAGTCGTGCACCGGTTGCACCAAGAGGATGCCCAAGAGCAATGGCTCCTCCATGAACATTAATCTTTTCACTAGGATAATCAAATTCTTTTTGCCAAGCTAAAGGTATGGAAGCAAATGCTTCATTAATTTCGACAATGTCAATATCAGATAAATCCATACCTGATTTTTTAAGAGCATATTTTGTAGCAGGAATGGGAGCAGTCAGCATCCATATTGGATCATCTGCCCTAACACTTATATGGGACACTTTAACTAATGGCTCTAAGTTGTGCTCCTTTAAAATTTCTTCAGAAACAATTAACAAACAAGCAGCTCCATCTGCATTTTGCGATGAAAGTGCTGCTGTTATTGAATGGTCCTCTATCAAAGGTTCAAGTGTGGACATTCTCTCAAGACTTGTATCTCTTCTTGGCGTCTCATCATCAAGTAGTCCATTTACTGGGATGATTTCATTTTTAAAAATTCCAGATTCAATAGCACTAATAGCTTTTTGATGACTGTTAAATGCAAAAAGTTCCATTTCTTCCCTACTGATGTTCCATTTTTCAGCAATCATATGTGCCGAATTAAATTGGCTAACCTCAACATCACCATAGCGTTTGTTCCATCCTGGTGATGTATTGAAAGGAGTATCAAAACCAAGTTGCTGACCAGCGGTCATGGCAAATGATATCGGAACCATATTCATATTCTGAACCCCTCCTGCAATAACCACATCTGATGTCCCTGACATTACTGCTTGTGTTGCAAAATGCACAGCTTGCTGTGATGAGCCGCATTGACGATCAACAGTAGTCCCGGGAACGTGTTCTGGGAGACCAGCAACGAGCCAACATGTTCTAGCTATATCTCCTGCTTGCGGGCCGACAGTATCAACACACCCATAAATGACATCTTCAACAAGGCCTGGATCGATTGAAATATTTTTAAAGGTGGCTTTAAGGACAGACCCACCTAGATCAGCTGAATGGATGTCAGCAAGTGAGCCTTTTTTCCTTCCAACAGGAGTTCTCAAGGCTGAGACTATGTAAGCATCTCTCATAATTACTATAAGAATGTATAGGTTGAACCTAGCTTTGGCAAATCTTTTTCCAGTTGGTTCATAATGTAATTTTCAAGGAGACTTTTGTTTCCCCAAACTTGTTTGTATGACCATCCTCTTCTAATAAATATATGCAGATCCATCTCCCATGTATAACCCATCGCTCCATGCGCCTGCATACTATTTCTAGAAGCCATTTCACATGCATCAATCGCTTGTAATTTTGCCTGAGCAGCATGTAACTTTTGAAGAGGATTATCGTTTTCTAGACTGTAAGCAGCCCTGTATAAGGTTGCTTTAGAAAATTCAATTTCAATTGCAGCCTCAGCCAGCATGTGTTTTACAGCCTGAAAAGACCCTATTGGTTTACCAAATTGCTTTCTATCCAGAGTGTATGCAGTTGCTAAATCGAGAATCTTTCTGCTTAAACCAACGAGAATTGCTGCTGACATAACCATCCCTGAAGTTGCAACATTATTAACAAGGGATTTTTGATCATTCAAAGTTTGCAATGAGCCTGAATCTGAATTTTCAAAAATGAAGTTCGTTAAATCTCTAGAGGGGTCAGATGATTTTAGTTTTTTTCCATTAATATCTTTTGAGGAAACAATTGATATTGAATCCTCTACTAAATTTATTTGTTTCGAAGAGTTATCTAAAAACAAAATATTTGGGGATAAAGAATGAGTAACACCAATAAATTGACTTTTTTCTTCAATTAATTCAGCAATATCAATAGATTTATTTATAAGTAAATTGGATAAAAACATCTGCTCAGCTGCAGGCTCGGGTAAAGCATAATATCCCATCTCCTCTACAAGCAAACAAGTCGTGACTAAATCTAATCCCAAGCCACCATACTTTTCATCAAGATTAGACTGAAGAATCCCAAGCTCTTCAAGCTCTTGCCATCTTGCTTGATTAAAAGGCATATTATCTTCCCAACCAGATCTAATCTTTTCTGGGGTGACATTAGATTCTAAATACTTTTTGAAAGCATCACGAAATATCTCTTGATCCTCTGAAAAAGTGAAGTTCATTAGCGTGGCATCCCCAATAGTCTTTCTGCAATGATATTTTTTTGTATCTCATTGGTACCCGCATAAATTGGTCCTGAATAAGAAAACATATAACCTTTTATCCAGCCTGCAACATCATCCGCTTCCACTTCTTCAAGTTCTGAAGATACTCCAAGGATATCTAAAGCAGTTTGATGCATTTGATGATCAAGCTCAGACCAAAAAACTTTTCCTAAGCTTGATTCAGGTCCAATTTTTTTTCCAGCCATTAACTTAGATGCAGTTTGATAAATATTTAGAGCATACGCTTCGGCTCTAAGCCACGATTGTAAAACCTTTGATTCTATTGAACCTGACAGGTTATCTTTGTTTTTAAAATACAAAGATAAGAGTTTCGAAGCTGTTTCTTGAAAGCGAGCTGGGCTTCTCAACATAAGACCTCTCTCAAAACCTGCAGTGGCCATGGCTATACTCCAACCTTCGCCTTCCCCACCCAACAAATTGCTGACATCCACCTCGACATCATCAAAATATATTTCGGCAAAACCTGGTTCCCCATCAAGCTGAGGAATCGGTCTCACAGTAACTCCTTCCGCATCAAGAGGAACTAATATAAATGATAATCCTCTGTGTCTCTCAGATTCAGGATCGCTTCTAAATAAGCCAAAAGTCCAATCCGCAAAAGCAGCTCTTGATGACCAAGTCTTTTGACCATTAATAATATATTTATCGCCTTTTTTAAAGGCCGTTGTTCTTATTGCTGCCATGTCACTGCCTGCACCGGGTTCTGACCAACCCTGTGACCATATATGTTCGCCTGTTGCCATGGCGCTCAAAAATTTTTCTTTTTGTTTGTCTGAACCATACTCCATTAAAGTTGGCCCTAATAAAAAAACACCATTCTGATTGACGCGTGCAGGCGCTTTTGCTCGATAATATTCTTCTTCAAAAATTAGCCATTCGATTAAATTTAGACCCCTACCGCCATATTGTTCGGGCCAAGTAACCATTGACCAATTACCTGAATTGAGTTTTTTTTCCCAGTCCCTATGCTCCTCAAACCCCTCCTTGGTATCAAAGGAGTTAAGAGGAGTTTTGGGCACATTTTTTTCAAGCCATCCCCTGATCTCATCTCTGAATTTTTTTTGAGAATCCGAAAAACCAATCTTCATTTTTCAAAATCCGCATCTCTTTTCTCTACAAAAGCATCGCGTGCCTCTTGAGAATCAGACGATTGATAAAGTTCAATTGTAAAATTTTGTTCTGATTTATATGCTTCATCAACATCATTTGCTTCAATTTGATTTAGAGCCTTCTTTGCAAGATTTACTGCAATGGGACTCTTTTCTGCAATGGATTCTGCAATTTCGTTAGCAGCCTCGTGAAGTTCGCTAATGTTGGAGTGAAGAGATTCTATACTACCAAGCCGATAGGCTTCATCAGCAGAAATTGGTTCTCCTGTAAGCATCATCTTTCTAACCTTCTGTAATGGAAAAAGCCTACTTAAATGAGCTCCTCCCCCTAATGCTCCTCTATCAATTTCTGGTAATCCAAAAAAAGCATCTTCGGTAGCTAAAACAATATCTGATGCACCTGCAATTAAAATACCGCCCCCAAGAACAAAACCATGACAGGCTGATATAACTGGTAAATTACATACATGGATCGCTCTAGCTACTTTCCAGCAGCCATCATTTACAGCATGGATTTTCGATGAATCTGCTTGCAATTCTTTTATATCAACGCCGGCACAAAACCCCTTCCCTTGAGCTCTTATAACAATCACTCTAGCATCATTCGAAAAGGACAGCTCGTCTATAGATTTGGATAAATCAAACCACTGAGATGAATCAAATGCATTTACAGGAGGAACATCTAGCTCGATGGTTGCAATATTATTTGAAACATTAATATCAATTGACATGAATTACCTCATAAAGTTTTTAGATTTTCAGAAGCTTTATGATACTGCTCAATGATTTCTTTTACTAAGTTTTCGCAGCTTGGAATTTCTTTAATAATCCCTGCAACTTGGCCAGATGGCATTGCTCCCTGGTCAGGATTACCTTCCACCATGGCTTTTTGGATTACTGCTGGGCTATTGGCTGCCATGATTGTTTGTGAAATAGATAAATCATCTCCTCGTAACATTGCAAAAAAAGATTTAACAATATCCCCAAAAGAAGCTTGAGATATTTGCTTGTACTTCCATGCTGACTTCAACGAAATAAAAAATAACTTTAATGGATTAGATTTATCAATGTTTTGTATGTACTTATTAAAAATTAATCTGTGTGGCAGTCCATCAAATTTTTTAGTTACAGAGATCTCATCAATACCGGCTTGCAGATAGGCATCTTTAGTATTTTCTGGAACTGGACTTTCTTGAGTCATCATGAATCTTGTGCCCATGGCAATGCCTTGAGCACCCCATGCTTTTGCAGCAGCCAAACCATACCCATCTCGAAAGCCTCCCGCAGCAAAGACAGGTACGCTCACACTCTCCAACACACTGCTCAGCAACAAAGTCGTTGGTGTAGATCCTGTGTGGCCGCCACCCTCTGAGCCCTGAATAACTAAAGCATCCGCACCTAATTTTTCAGCCTTGATGGCATGCTTTAATGCGCCAACCGTTGGGATGCAGATAATATTATTCATCTTTAGTTTTTCTATGTATTGGGGTGTTGGTGATCGAGAGTAACTTACAGCTTTTACATTATTTTCAATTGCAGCTTCAATAATTTCTTTTGCTCCTGGTTGAAACATGTGAAAGTTTATTCCAAAAGGAAATGATGAAATTTTTGCTGTTTCTTCAATGAGTTCTATGGCTTCCTCTTTGCTTGATGTGGCTAAAGCCAAAAACCCAAAACAACCAGCGCTTGTGGATGCGGCAACTAATTGAGGTGTAGCAACCCATCCCATGGCAGTTTGAATGATTGGATATTTAGACCCAAGAATATTTTCAGACACAAACTATCCTTTTTTTATTTTTTTAGACTGCTTCTTTTTGCGTTGCGACTTAGCCATTTTTTTTGCATCGTAACCAGATAAAACATTGCCAGTGGTTAGATCATTATGAGCATGAGAAAAGTGATGCCATGCAAATGCAGCTTCCATTCCATTTCTTTTTCCCTGAAGATCCTCAACATGATTGATTGCTTGTTTGGTTAGAGTAAGTCCAAGTCTTGGCATTTTTGCAATTTTATTTGCTGTCTCACTAACAGTTTCTTCAAGATCATCTATTGAAACTACCTTATTCACCATTCCCATCTCATAGGCTCTACTAGAGGACATTCTTTCACCTAAAAAGAGAAATTCTTTAGCAATTCTTGGATTAAGCTCATAGGGATGAGCAAAATATTCAACTCCAGGTATGCCCATTCTAACTACGGGATCAGCAAAAAAAGCATCCTCAGAGGCGATAATTAGATCGCACACCCAGGCAAGCATACAACCACCTGCAACACATGCTCCATGGACCATTGCAATTGTAGGCTTTGGTATGTCTCTCCATCTCCTACACATGTTTAAATAGACTTCCTGCTCTCGAACATACCAAAACTCACCACCAGGTTTATTCGTATGGTCATACCACATACTTTTTCTGTCATACTCAATATCAACATCTCTTCCAGGAGTGCCGATATCATGACCTGCAGAGAAGTGTTTTCCATTGCCTTTTAAAACAATAACTTTTACATCGTCATCATCTACAGCCCTTTTAAAAAACTTATCCAAGTCATAGGTCATCTTTCCATTTTGAGCATTATTAAACTCAGGCCTATTCATTGAGATCCAAGCAACTTGATCTTTTTTCTTATAAGTAACTGTTGGTTTTGCCCTTGCCATAATTATTCTCCTATGACACTTGATCTTAAATTGTTTGGATCAAGCTCATTTCTAATTATATCCAATTCATCTTTGGTTGGATTTGTGGTTTCATCCGTAGAAAATATTTCAAAATCAAAACCAGTATTATCTCTTATCTCATCCAAGGAAGATGTCGAATGAATTGATAAAAGTCTGAGTGTATTTTTATTACCTTGATAATCAAAAATTCCTAGATTTGTAATAACTTTTCCTATTAATGGTTCAACGTCATCTGCATCAAAACCAACACTTGAAACCATATCAACCGACCCTTCAACAAATACCTTTTTTGAGTGGTTAGGAATAAAGATGCTGTTTCGATGACTAATAGAATTTCCTGGAAAACCTCTAACTCCTAACAATTGTACTTTTGGTTGTGCGTAGTTACCGATACTGCTTATATTTAGATGAGCATATTTATCAATTTGGGTTGGAGTTACCATTGCATGCCTTGCACCACTCCATAGAACATCAAACACTCTAGAATATGTCATATAGCCATCAACGCATGGCTCTGCTCCAACTCCTAACGGATGAGGTTGATCAATTAAAAAAGCCTCTCCATCGGTCATCATGAGATCTGGATTGTGGAGTTTTTTAGCAAGCCCGACTGCGATTCTAGGCAATAATCCTATACCAGTAGCTAAGATCTCCCCATCATCCTTCCAAACTTTTGCAGCTTCGCAGATGCATACTTCGCTTATTGTAAATTGATGTGCCATCAGAATTTAGTTAGCGGTATTGAAGTAATTGATTTGATTCCACCAACATTTTTTTTGTAAGTCGCCTCATCAACAAAAAGATATTTTTCTTGATACTCGTCAAAAGTTTTTGCAGATTTTGAGTATTCTTTTAAATGGTCGAGATCGATCCCGTAACTCGGATTACAAGCTGTTGGATGTGCGCCTCCCTCGTCCGGAATGATGCCTGAAACCAAGTTTCTTTCAAATCGATTATAGTTGGCAACCTTTTCTTTATCGAAACTTGTTGAATCAACTAATTTTTCAGTTGAAACAAAAGTTTTTGAGGCAGCACGTGCAAAGAGATCATCAAAGAAAGGATCAGGACCAAATATTAGCGTATTGCCCTTTTCGTCAGACTCATTTACGTGCAATAAAGCAACATCCAATTTAATAGCTGGCATTGCAACGAGCTTCTCTTTGTCATCATAAGGCGACTCTACAAATTTAATATGCGGATTGTTTTTTAAAACATCTGTACCGATGCCAACTCTTGTGGGTAGAAAAGGAAGATTCATACCTGCAGCACGAAGCCCCCATTGCAACATCCCCTCATCTATCTCTACGACCTCAGGCAACTCACCTGATTGCCTAGCATTTCTAAAATGCGAGTCTAAAGGAATTAAATCCAATGATACAAAACCAAATATTAATTTCCTTATTTTTTTGCAGGAACTAAGCAGGCCTATATCTGGACCGCCATAACTTACGAGAGTTAAATCTTTGAGATTGGATCTGCATATTTCTCTTACTAAAGACATGGGTTTCCGACGTGCGCCCCAACCCCCAATACCAATGGTCATTCCATCTTCTAGCTTAGATATAAAATCATTGGTGGTGATAACTTTATTCAATTTTATTTTTCTGGTGGTGGAGTAAATACATGGCCCCAATAGCTCGGTGCTGGTGAGGATGTTGTTTGATGATTTGACCAATCAGGCTGGTCACCATCATAGCCAAACTCTAGATCGAAACCTCCTGGAGTTTGCATGTAAAAAGAAACCATCTTGTCATTCATATGTCTTCCCAATGATGATGAGATGTGGATGTCATTATTGATTGCTCGATCTAGAGCTTCACCAACCTCATCAATAGTTTTTACCTCAACCATGGTATGGACTAAACCAGAGGGAGGTGTTGGTGATTGCATTATCGCTACAGTATGATGCCGCTTATTATTACAATGCATGAAATACAACTTCATCTTTGGGTCTTCAGGATTGGGACTCATTTGCAAATTCATGATATCTGAGTCTCCAAAACCGAGTACATTGATATAAAAATCATGGGTTTCTTCAATATTTAATGCAGCATAAACAACATGACCAAATCCAAGATCTTTGGTCACAAAACCGGAAATACCTTTAGGTGAGCTAAATTTCGTTTCATCATTTAGTCTTCCATGATAAAGCTCGATTAGATTGCCTGCAGGATCATTAAATGAAATACCATCTGTGATCTGTCGAGTAAAAAGATCATCGGCTGAAAGCTGCTGATAATTAATATTGAGTTCATCAAAAATCTTCTTTGCATCATTTAATGCAGATTCATCACCAAGCTCTAGTCCAGCAAGTATGAATTTTTCTTCGGGGCCATTTTGTACCACAAATCTAAATGGTTCACTATCGATTTTAAGAGAAAGCTTTTCTTCATCAGAAAAATCAGGGTGTTTCATGAATCCACAAACTTCCTGACCATAATGATCCCACGTAGCAAGATCTTTAGTTTCAACTAAGATATACCCCAATGATTGTATTTTCACTTAAAAAAGTCCTTTTTATTTATTAATATATTGTAGCAATGTCATCACTAAAAGCCCTAATTAATCCAGTAACACCGTTTGAGCAAAATGCTCCGATAATTTACTGTGAGAATACAAAGAAATGTGCTTTTGTTGATCCTGGTGGTGATATTGATAAGCTGCTTCATATTGCTAAAGATTTTGATCTTATCCCAGAAAAAATACTTTTGACTCATGGCCACGCAGATCATGCTGGTGGTGCAATGCAACTATCTCAAACTTTAAACATTACTATTGAAGGACCACACAAAGAAGATAAATTTTTGTTGGACTCTCTCAAAGATCAAGGAGCTATGTTTGGGATGGAAGCACAAAACTGCACTCCTAATCTTTGGTTGAATGACAACGATAAAGTTAGCTTAGGAGAGCTGATTCTTGACGTAATTTTTTGTCCCGGGCATACCCCAGGCCATATTGTCTTTGTGCATGAGCCTTCCAAATTGGCGATTGTTGGGGATGTTTTGTTTAAGGGTTCGATTGGGAGAACAGATTTACCCAGAGGGAATCATAATGACTTGCTTAGTTCCATCAAGAATAAGCTTTGGCCTTTAGGAAATGAAATTACATTTATTTCAGGACACGGTCCAACATCAACATTCGGAGATGAAAGGATTAATAATATGTTTGTATCTGACGCTGCTCTAAGCTCCTAATCCACCCATCTGCTAACTTTGTTGCCATGGTCATCTTTCATCTCACCAGTAACAATTAAAATAAAGTCAACAATCCACCAAATACCAAGCCCACCAATAGTAATAATAAATAAAATTGCGGAAGCGTACCTTCTGAGATAAAACCTATGTGCGCCAAAGGGCCATGAGAGAACTATAAACAGAAGAAAAGTAGGTAATATATTTTTTTTTGAAATACTCACATCATTCATAGCGCCCGCCTGCAAGTCTAGAACTGAGTTTTATTACCAAGCTAGATGGAAAAACATTACAAATAAATGCAAGAGTTTTATTTAAAAGTCCCGGCACCCATAATTGTTTACCTTTGAGGGTAGCTTTAACAGCCCCTTTTGCAACATATTTGGAATCGTGCTTCATAATTGCAGGTACTTTATCCATTGCATCTTGCATGCCACTGGCAGTATGGAACTCAGTAACGGTAAATCCTGGACAAACATTGGTTGCTGTAATGCCTTTGGAGTTGTAGTTAATATTTATGGTATCTCCAAATCGATTGATAAATGTTTTGATGGGTCCATACATTGCTCCCCAGCCTGTAGCAGGAGGCGCAAATGCAGCTAATGAAGATACATTCATAATTCTTCCACTATTTTTAGAAAGCATATCCTTTAAATAAAGCTTGGTAAGATGGATAACCGAAATACCTAGCACTCTTAAAAAATTATCTTCTTCCAACTCATCCGTTGAGTGAAACTTTTTATTAATGCTGTACCCCGCGTTATTAACCAATATCTCTACATTAAGTCCAAGGGCATGTGTTTTGTTATATATCATCTGAGGAGAAGAAGGATCTGACAAATCCGCTACGATGTAAGTCGCTTCTATATTATATTTTTGAGCTAAATCTTGGCTTATAACTGAGAGCCTTTCCTCTCTTCTAGCAACTAGAATTAAATTAAATTTTTTAGCTGCAAACTCTTTAGCTATTTCATGGCCAATACCTGCTGAAGCACCTGTTATTAATACATATTTACTCATTACTTACCTCGCAATTTAATTCTTGAGCTCTCTTATTTTTAACCTAATGTCATAAGGCGGTTCTCCACATGCGTCATGAGATTTCTTGATATCAAGCATATTCTCTAGCATGGAGGATTTCATGGGCGCTATCTTTCTCAAGTTCATATCAATGTGCCCCTCAATGGTTTCGTACATTGCACAAATATTTTCTTCCGAATCTAAAAGCACTCCAATCATATGGAAAAGTTTTTCATTAACATTGAAAAGCTTAAATCTTGGATAAATCACTTGATCTAAAAGAAATTCTTTTGCAAATCGATAATTGTCTTCCAGTGTAAATGATGAAAAACCTTCTTTAAAATAATTATCATCAAAACCAAATTCTTTGCTGCCGAATTCCCAACCTTGTTCAAAAACAGCTTTAATGTGATTCACATTCATGTGTCCATTAAAGTCACACATGTCTTGGGTTACAGTGACAGACCTGCCTTCGTAAGGAAAAATTTCTTTCATAATAAAATTGATTTTGACTATGGTAATGTTTTTTTACTAATGATTAAATGTAAATATAGTTATAAAAAATTAATTGATTAGTTCATTCACCCCGCCTCAAAATATAATATTAGTATCCCCAGGGAAGTTTGCTCATTCATCAAGTTTTGAATTTGAAGAATTAGCTATTGCAACAGGTGGTGCTGTTTCTGAGCATTTTATTTTTGAGCAAAAACTTATTACTCCCTCTCATTTTATTTCAAAGGGGAAATTACAAGAGATTAAAGATTCGGCCTCCAAGCTTCAAATAGATTTAATAATATTTAATTGTGATTTGTCACCATCTCAAGAAAGAAATCTTGAGAAATTTTTAAAAAAGAGAGTGCTTGACAGAACAGGCCTAATTTTGGATATTTTTGCACTCCGTGCTCACAGCCACATCGGTAAACTTCAAGTTGAATTAGCTCAACTTTCCTATCTTTCTACCAGACTGGTTAGGGGTTGGAGTCACCTAGAGCGCCAAAAAGGTGGTATTGGGCTCAGGGGTCCTGGTGAAACTCAGCTAGAAACTGACAGAAGACTATTAAGAGATAGAATAAAAAATTTAAATAGGAGGCTTGATAGAAATCATAACCAAAAACGTATTAACCGCTATGCAAGAAAAAAGTCTGATGTTTTTCAAGTATCTCTAGTTGGCTATACAAATGCTGGCAAAAGCTCGTTATTTAATCTTCTGACCAAAGGCGAAACGTATGTTAAAGATCAGCTCTTTGCAACACTCGATACCAAAACCAAAAAACTAGCTTCGAAAGATGGATATGGTGCTAATGTAATTATTTCAGATACAGTTGGATTTGTATCTAATATTCCTACTAATCTAATCGAATCCTTTAAAGCCACAGTCGAGGATCTTGAAAATGCAGATCTTCTTCTTCATGTCATTGATGTTAATGATGAAGACCGACAGCAAAAAATCAATGAGGTAAATAAGATACTGCAGACCTTAGATCTTGAATTAACCCCGATAATTAATATTTTTAATAAATCCGATGAACTAAGTGATGATCGTATAAGTTCTATAAGATCTTTTGGGAATATATGCTGTTCTGCTAAAACAGGCAGTGGTCTCAATGAAGTTAAAGCAGCTATAAGAAAGCAAATAAAATCGAACTCTTTCTCCGGCATCATTGAGATACCTTTAGAATTAGGTAGCCTAAGATCGAGAATTTATAATTTGGGTAAGGTTTTTGATGAATCCTTAACGAATAATGGTCATTTGTCATTAAGCATAGAAATAGAAAATAAATTATTTGAAAAACTTAACTTAGATAAATGGGTGAAATTCCCTAAAAATAAAGATGAGAGAATGGAGGCGTGATGGAAAAATTTGAAACATACGTAATAGCAAATCTGGAGGTATTGGATGCTGAAGAGTATAGAAAATACGAAAAGGGATTTTTTCCAATTCTTAAAAAACATAATGGTGAATTTATTACCTTTGATGACAACGTAAAAAATAATGAAGGGCTGACTCCTCTGAAGGGACGAACAATATTATTTGGCTTTAAAAAATCAGATGATGCTGAGCGTTGGTACAGTGATCCTGAATATCAGGCACTCTCAGAACATAGAAGGAAAGGAACAACCACGAACTTTTTATCTTTTGTAAAACAAATGAAAAGATAAAAACAAGGGCATATACGCCCTTGTTAATAGATTCAATACTATGAAAGTTTTGGGTTTAGCGGATCGTAGATTGTCTGTGAGTTATACAGATCAGGATTTCCACATGTGCTAACTTCCTCTAAAGCACTTCTAGCATCCATAGCTTCTCGCTCTTCCCAAGCCTCATTCCCTTGTTGCATTCCTTCAAAAGTCTGATGAAAGTTACCCCACCAATAATCTATTTCATTAGTTTGAAAAGCAGGGAAATATAAACCAAATGTATATGCGGAGTCATAAACTGATTTATCTAATGAATCCAACCATTCGTTATATTTGACTAATGCTGCTTCTAAATCATCTGGAGTTTTTCCATCATTCAGATTACAAGGAATAAAAGCTGTGGCAAATGACGGGTCATCCTGATTAAAGTCGCCAAATGCTGTTGGATCAGTTCCCATGAGAAACATCCATGAGCTTCTGTTTTCAGCATCACATTGAAGTACTTCTTGATATTTTTCTGACCATGCCGAGACATCATCATTGGATGTCCAGCTTGCCCATCCAGCATCAGCTGCCATTTTCGAAGTCCATTGTAATTCCCACCAGCCATTATCAACACGAGTATTTTCCTCTGTGGGTGCATACCCCCAAGCTCCTAAAAGATTTTCATCATCAACTAGGTCTCTATATTCAGAAAGCATTTGCTTCAAAGATTCAGGGGAATATTTTGGCCCGGCATTACATTCAAGTACTTCATTGTAGAAGCTCACTCCAACATCTTGCCATGTGGGGGCAACATCATTTTGACTCATTTCTGAGCATGAAATTAGTCCAAGTAAAACAAAAGGTATGAATTTATATTGCATAACTATTCTCCAAGTATGAATAAATACTAACACAAAAAAATTTATGGGATTATGAAAAAGGACCTAAGCCTTTTTAATCAGAGATCTGTAATTTATTTTATCAGGGATTTGTTCTGCACCTGGAACTCCTCGAGCCAACAAAAAAGGCTTTAAAGCAATAATTGCTTCAGGCTCACTCCAATGACCAATATTGGGATGAAGATGATGAACAAAATGAAGTTGCATAGAATGTGTTAAATATCTTGGTAAAAAGTTTACCCAAAACTTCGAGTCCTTATAACGCCCAATCCCCAAACCCTGATGTGGATACCAAGAAAAATATAAAGCTGTATAAAAGGTACCTATTTTTCTCGGTAGGAACCATAGCAGTAAAGTTTCAAATGGGAAAATTACCACTAAGATAAGTTGAATAGATCTTTGTATCCAGCTTATTAAAATCCCGCGACTAAATTTATCTACAAAATTTTGATCGTCTTTGTGAATATCATAATATGACTGATACGCCTGACCAGGTCCCTGAGCAGTATATAGAAGGACCTCGAAAGGATTTTTGCAACTCACAATGCCATAATCAACATCTTTATCAGGATTATTAGTATTTGCATGATGCTTCATGTGCGTGGCTTGCATAATTGGATAAGGGTACATCAAAGTAATGAGGGAAAAATGACCAATAAATACATCAAGCCATTTCATTTTTTTATTGCCTCGAGAATAATTTCCGTGTTGAGCTTCATGAGATGGCAAATATGCTAAGCATGCACAAATTGTTGCTACAAAAAAACCAGTTAAAATCGAGATATGACTATTAATAACAAGATACCAAGTTAAGAGCCAAACAAGCGCTTGACCAATGCCGATTGCCATCATTTCCCACTGAAATCTTTGAGCAAATGATCTAGCTATCTCTTTTTCTTTTTCAAAAGAAAATTCTTCTGGTATGTCTGAGCTATCAAATCTCATATCCAACGCCCTCTTAATTTTGCAATAATCCCAATAGTCAAACCCAATAGATATGGGAATAAATTTATATTAATTAGGGAAATATTTATTAAATTTAGGAGTGAAAATTCATTAAAAATACTCCCTAAAAAGATTAAACCAAACCAAATCATACCCCAGGATTCTATATGGTTTGAGATTGATTCTAGAATATGTTGCATATGTATAAATTTATCATATATCAATGTACTCAAATTTTAAATGACAAAAAGTCATTTTTTGGAGATAACAAGAGTTGGCGGAGAGAGAGGGATTCGAACCCTCGATACAGTTACCCGTATAACACCTTAGCAGGGTGCCGCTTTCGACCACTCAGCCACCTCTCCGGAAAAAGAATTATAACTCTACTTCAATAAGATAAAAGTTTTAAAGAGTTTATCTGTCGAACTCTACTTGCATACCTATGGGTGATTGGCTTTTAAATATTCCGTTACTGTAAGCAATTTCACCGTTAAGAATCGTTTCACTTACCTCACCTTTAAATTCATAGCCCTCAAATGGAGACCATCCACAAAAATATAAAATATTATCTTTAGTAACCTTGTGTTTTTTTTCAAGATCAACAATCGCAATGTCAGCAAAATAACCTTCTCTTAAATAACCTCTGTCCTTAATTTGAAAGCGCCTAGCTGTGTTGTGACTTGTCTTGGTTACTATATCCTCGAGAGAAAAAATACCTTTATGATAAAAATCCAATAATACTTGCAAAGAATGCTGAACTAACGGCAACCCACATGGTGCTTCAAGGTAATGGCGGTTTTTTTCTTCTAGAGTATGTGGAGCATGATCGGTTGCAATAATGTCTAACCTATCATCCTTAAGGGCTTCAATAAGGCTTAACCTATCTTCTGATGTCTTAATACTTGGATTACATTTTATAAAGTTTCCTTTTTCAGGGTAGGCTGACTCATCGAAAAAAAGGTGATGGACACATACTTCAGCTGTAATATTTTTTTCACTTAGATCTCCGCACTTAAAAAGCGATAGCTCATCTTGCGTAGTTAAATGAAGAATATGCAGACTTGATCCATGTTTTGTTGCAAGATTATGAGCTAGAGTCGATGACTTTAAACACGCCTCTCTGCTTCGAATTAGCGGATGAAATGTAGCATTTAAGTTATCTCCATATTTTTTAACAAACTTTTTCTCGTTTTCGTGAATTATTGGTGTATCTTCACAATGGGTTACGATGGTCACAGGAGATTCTTTAAAAATAGCATCTAAAGCATCATGGTTATCAACTAGCATTTCTCCAGTAGATGCGCCCATAAAAACTTTTAGGCCGCATGCAAGTTTGTGATCAAGCTGTTTAATCTCATCAATATTTGTGTTGCTTGCACCGAAATAAAAAGAATAGTTTCCATGGGATTTGGTCGCAGCAAGATCAAATTTTGCTTGAAGATTATCCCTGGTAGTTGTTGTAGGATTTACATTCGGCATCTCAAAAAAAGTTGTAACACCGCCAGCAATCCCGGCTTTACTTTCTGATTGGATATTACCCTTATGCGTGAGACCTGGTTCTCTGAAATGAACTTGATCATCTATAATTCCAGGAAGCACAAACTTATTAGATGCATCAATGATTTCAGATGCATCACCAGCAATATTAGAACTTATCTTTTCAATTCTTTTATTTTTAATGCCAATGTCAGACTCGAAGATTTTGCCTTCGTTGACGAGCTTCCCATTCTTAATAATTAGATCAAACATTATTTTTCAAGTTCAAATGCATCATGCAATACTTTAACAGCATCTTCTAGCTTATCTTGGCTAATTACTAAAGTAATTTTAATTTCAGAAGTACTTATCATTTGAATATTAATTCCGGCATCAGCAAGAGCATTAAACGCCTTACTAGCAATGCCTGCATGAGATCTCATGCCAACACCCACTAGTGAAACTTTAACAATATTTTCATCGACAATAATCTCATCGTAAGTGATGCCTTGCATATTATTCTTGAGTGCGGCTTCAGCTGCTGAGCTATCTTCGGTTGCAACGGTAAATGTGAAATCAGTTTTTCCAGAAACACTAACATTTTGAACAATAACATCGACTTCAATATCTTCATCACTAATTGGGCTTAAAATACCTGAAGCTATTCCTGGGGTATCAACTACGCCATGAAGTGTAATTTTTGTCTGATCTTTTTGGTAAGCAATTCCAGTTATTACAGCATCTTCCATGCTTGATTCCTCCTTTAAGATGTGTGTGCCTGATCCACTTTTGAAGCTCGAAAGGACCCTCAATGGAACATTGTACTTGTTTGCAAATTCAACTGCCCTGATTTGGAGAACATTTGCTCCTTGACCAGAAAGCTCTAGCATTTCCTCCATGGTAATTGATTCTAGTTTCTTGGCATTATTAACAAGGTTAGGATCAGTGGTGTAGATACCATCAACATCAGTATATATATCGCACCTAGATGCCTCAATTGCTGCAGATACAGCAACAGCAGTTGTGTCAGAGCCCCCTCTACCAAGGGTGGTTACATCTCCTGAATCAGTGACTCCTTGAAAACCAGTAATGACAGGAACAAAACCGCTCTGAATGGAATCAAGGATAATTTGATAGTTAATATCCAATATTTTTGCTTTCGAATACTGAGAAGTTGTTTTCATTGAGATTTGAGCTGCAGAAAATGATTTAGCTTTTATGCCCATTTCATTTAGCTGCATGGCAAGCAAAGATGCACTTACTTTTTCACCGGTGGAAAGCAAAGCATCCAATTCTCTTTTTTCTGGATTCTTTGAAATACCTTTAGCTAGCATAACCAACCTATCAGTCTCTTTACCCATTGCTGAAACTACAACAACAGGAAATTCGTTTTTGAAAGCTGCTTTAATAATGTTTGCCACTGCCAATATGCGTTCCACCGAACCCACAGAGGTACCGCCAAACTTTTGAACAATGATATTTTTCATATTAAGCTCTGGATCAGGCAAGTGATTTTAGTACATCATCTATTGAATTTAGAATCTTTTTAAAGTTTTTTTCTTCAATAGCGCCTTGAGCAAATTCATTTCTGCCGCCACCCTTGCCACCATGCAACTCGGTCATTTTAGAAATCAATGCGCTAGCAGGTATTTTATCTACTAAATCTTGAGAGACACCGGTAACAAGAAGATAATTTTTATCTGACTTGCCGAACATCAAACAGCATGTATCAGTTTTAGCATCCAAAGCCTTATCCATATTTGATCTTAGCTCCTGCATGTTAGAAGATTCGAATTCATAAACCTCAACTTGAATCCCATTAAACAAAAGCGATTTATATTCTGTAGGTTCAGATTTTGCATTGACTTTAGACTTGCTGACCTGCTTAAGTTCTTTATTTTCCTTTAATATGCTGTCAACTTTAGCAGCCAATTGATCGGTTGGAACATTGAGTTTTTCTTTTAAACTATTTAAGTACCCCAATGAACTCTGAATTTCAGTAAGCTGAACTATATTTTTTTTATTGGGCTTAGGTTTTAAATTAGTCTGGGATTGTTTACCCTTCTTTAAATCTTTATTTTCTCTTAACAGTACATCAATTCTTGAAGAGAGCTGGTCTTCTGAAACTTTTAGTTTTTCTTTCAGCTCGTTTAAATTTTCTAGTGAATGCTTAATTAAATCTGATGCAGGTTTACCTACCAAAGCCTCAATTCTTCTGACACCTGAGGATACACTTGATTCACTGGTAATGATTAGGGTTTCTATTTCTCCAAGTTTTTGAACATGAGTTCCACCACATAGCTCAACAGAAAAATTATCTGCCATTGAAAGAACTCTGACCTGATTTTCATACTTTTCATCAAACATCGCCTCGGCACCAAGTGCAATAGCATCATCCAGATTCATCATTTCGGTTTGAGTATTGGCATTCGTTGCTATTTTTTCATTAACAATGTTTTCAATTTGTATCAGCTCTTCGTAAGTCACTGCTTTTTTATGACTAAAATCAAATCTTAGTTTTGATGGACCAACAAGTGAGCCCTTTTGCTGAACATGATTTCCAAGAACTTGTTTCAGAGCCGCATGCAATAAATGTGTCGCCGAATGATGTGCGGCCGATAGATTTCTGTGGAGAGTTTCTACTTGTGAAGAAACTTTTTCATTTAAAGAAACCTTTCCATCCGTCACTTCCACCTCATGCACAAAAACTTTTCCAAGCTTAGTACAGTCGGTAACTTTAGCATTGAAATTATCATTCAAAATAAAGCCCTGATCCCCAATTTGTCCACCAGATTCTGCATAAAAAGGCGTTTTATCTAAGACGATGAGAGCATTTTCCTCCTTTGAAACCGTTTTTTGAGTTTCGCCTTCAACCCAAAGTCCAAGAACCTCACATGCTTCAGAAGACAAAGATTCATAACCCAAAAATGTAGTTTCTGGAAGTCCATCAACCGAAATTTTATTTTGTTTGAACTTATTTGCCGCCTTTGAAGATGATTTTTGTTTATCCATTTCTTGGTTGAAAATCTTTTCATCTACAGAAAAATTGTTTTCCCTAGCAACATCTCGAGTTAAATCAAAGGGAAACCCAAAAGTATCATGCAGTTTAAAAGCTACTTTTCCTGAAACAATATTGTTTTTTGATTTTTTAATTTCTGCATTTAATATTTCCATTCCATTGGCTAGAGTTCTATAGAATTGGTCTTCCTCTTCGAAAATAATTGTTTTTATATCAGAACTTTTTTCTTTCAGAGTTGGGTATGCTGGCCCCATTTCCTTAACCAATACCTCTAGAAGCTCACTCAAAAAAGGTTTGCTATGACCTAACTTATAGCCATGTCGAACTGCCCTTCTCAGAATTCTTCTTAGAACATATCCCCTACCCTCATTGCTTGGTAAAACACCATCCAAAATTAAGAAAGCCACCGACCTTATATGATCAGCAATGACCTTATGTGACTCGGAACCACTTGAGCCAATCAGTTTCTCTGAGGACGAAATTATGTTCTTAAAAAAATCTATCTCATAATTTGAATTAACGCCTTGCATTACCGCTGCAATTCTTTCTAAACCCATGCCTGTATCTACTGAGGGTTTTGGTAATTTATGCATCTTTCCATCTTTATCTTTGTTAAATTGCATAAAAACCAGATTCCAAATTTCAACAAATCTATCGCCCTCATCTCCATCTGAGCCTGGAGGCGTTCCATCATATTTTTCTCCATGATCGTAATAGATCTCAGAGCATGGTCCACACGGGCCCGTATCTCCCATTGACCAGAAATTATCTTCTTCTCCTAAAAATACTAGTCTTTCCTTGCTTATGCCTATTTTCTCTAGCCAAATTTGTGCCGCCTCTTCATCATCCTGATATACAGATATCCAAAGCTTATCTTTTTCAAGATTAAGATGATTTGTTAAGAAGTCCCATGCCATTTCAATAGCTTCAGTCTTGAAATAGTCTCCAAAACTAAAATTACCCAGCATTTCAAAAAACGTATGATGCCTGAGTGTATAGCCAACATTTTCAAGATCATTATGTTTTCCGCCTGCTCTGATACATCTTTGTGAAGAGGTTGCTCTAAGTGATTTTGGCTGCTCTTGACCTAAAAAAATATCTTTAAACTGAACCATGCCCGCATTTGTAAATAATAAAGTCTCGTCATTGCCTGGAACCAAAGAAGATGACTCAACGATCATGTGATCATTGGCTTTAAAATATTCAAGAAATGCCTTTCTAATTTCAGCTGTTTTCAAGTTAAAAGACCTCTTCAAAAAATAATTTCATCGAATTCCATGACCTCTGATTTGCTGTCTCATTGAATTGAGTGCCAAAAGAAGGGTCATTGGCTTCAGGGTTTGTAAAAGCATGCATTGCATTACCATATGAAATAAACTCCCAATTTGCATCAGACTCATCCATCTCATCATAAAAATCCTGCACGATATCTCTTGGCACCATTGGATCTTTATCACCATGTAAGACTAATATTTTTGAATGTATTTTATTTATAGATTCTTCAGAGCGATTAAGAAGACCATGAAAACTTACTACACCTGAGACATCCAATCCTGATCTAGCAATTTCTAGTACAGCCATTCCCCCAAAACAATAACCAATTAACCCTATTTTGCCTCCATCAATTGATGGATGTGATTTAATCGCGCTAATCGCACTTGCAACTCTAGTCCTAAATTTTTTTCTATTATCTACAAATGGCTTTATCAGAGCTTGATTCTCTTCAATGTTTTTACCATTGACGCCATTACCAAAGATATCTATTGCCAATCCAGCATAACCAAGCTTAGCAAGCTCTTTAGCCTTATTAATTTCAAAGTCACTTATGCCTTTCCAAGTATGAGCTACTAAAACTGCAGGGCATCTAGATGAGCTTTCAGGTAAAAATAAAACACCTTTACAATTAGTGTTTTCATCAACATAGTCAAAATTTATTTCTTCAATGGGCATTAAATTCCTTGTGCCTTATATCTCTTGTAATTTTCAACATAAAAACCTGCATTAAGTTGAGGAATTTTTTGTTCCTCGGCATCCAACTCTTTTTTAATTTTTCCAGGTATACCCATAACCAGAGATCCATCAGGAATTACTGAACCCTCAGTGATGAGAGCTTTTGCACCAATAATGCAGTTCTTGCCAATTTTTGCATTATTTAAAATTACTGCTCCTATTCCGATGAGGCTTCCATCACCAATCTGACAACCATGCAGCATGGCCATGTGACCAACCGTAACATTGCTACCGATGGTGCAAGGACATCCTGGATCTGTGTGTATAACAGAATTATCCTGAATATTGCTGCCTGCTCCGATAGTTATTGGCTCATTATCACCTCTTATAGTGCACTGAAACCAAATACTCGAATCCTTTTCCATTATTACATTGCCAATTACTGTTGCATTTGGAGCCACCCAAAAATCATCCCCGTCAGTAGAAAGTTTTTTTCCGTCTAGTTCTATAATCATGCTGAATCAGCCTCATCAATTGTTATGTTTGCATCAAAACATAAGTTTAAAAAATTTACAGTTATCATTGCAGTGAGTCCCCAAATCTTTTGATGATTAAACTCCCAAGTTGGAACCATCCAGGTGGAGCCATGTCTATCAATCCTCTCCTTTTTTATATTTTTAAGATCTAGCAGATAATTAAGTGGGACTGTGAAAATATCTGCAATTTCACTATTTGCTCTAAATTTCTGCTCTGCATTAATTTCATAAACCATCGGATTTACCTCAATCTTATGTCTAGATATAAGGTAATTCATTTGACCGAGTAATGAAGCATCCTTGCTATTTAGATTTATTTCTTCATTTGCTTCTCTTAAGGCTGTATGAGAAAGATCTTTATCATTTGGTTCTACTTTGCCTCCAGGAAAACTAACCTCACCTGAATGAGTAGACATGGATTTTGACCTTTGCGTGTAGATAATCTCAGGATTATCTCTAAGATGATTATAGTTAAGCAAACCAATTAGAACTGCTGCCTGCGGTTGTCCGGATGGTCTTTCACGTATTTCAGAATCTAGTTTATACTTGATGTCCTTTATCATTTGATAATTTTAACTATTTATACAAATAAATTCTTTAGTTAGGAGAAGAATTGAAATACTGTTCAAAATGCGGAAGCGAAAACATTCAATTTAAGATTCCTGCTGGTGATAATTTAAAAAGATATTGCTGCGATGACTGCGGAGCAATTTATTACACCAATCCAAATGTTGTTGTAGGGGCTTTATGCAAATATGAAGACAAAGTTTTGCTTTGCAAAAGAAATATTCAGCCAAGGCTAGGATTATGGACATTGCCGGCAGGTTTCTTTGAGAACGGCGAGACCCTTCAGCAAGGAGCTATTAGGGAGACTAAAGAAGAAACTCAAGCGGATATAAATATTATTCAACCGTATACTCTATTTAGTCTGACACATATTAGTCAGTTACATTATTTCTATATTGCTGAATTAACTAAACCTAAATTTGGCCCCACTCCTGAAAGCTCAGAGGTGGCATTATTTACTGAAGAAGAAATACCTTGGGATGAGATAGCTTTCCCAACGGTTTATAAAACTCTCAAATATTTCTTTGAAGACTCCAAAACTAATACTTTTGAATACAAAGAAGAAGAAATTAAACTTGGTTAATTTTCAATTGCAATAAATTCAAATGCAGGTGTCTCGTATGGATGAGATTCTATTAGAGCATTTGCAGCTCTGTCTTTAAGATTTTTTGGACACAACATTTCTACCCTATACTCATCAACAAAAGTTAAAACATTTTCACTACCGATATATGGTTTTGAATCTTCTCTTGGTAAAAATTGTCCTTTGCCCTTTACCTCCCATGCGCAATTTTCATAATTACCTTGAACTCCGCACCCAATCTTAAACAAAGATTTTTTTGTTTTATCAAGGTGTGACTCCGGAACAAAAAAAATTAATTTATACATCTTGAGTAAATTTATACGCATTGATGAACATTTGCATCCATGGCGAGTAATTGTCATTACTTTTAGGATGCCAAGATAGCTGGGCCATTCGAAAAACCCTTTCAGGGTGAGGCATCATAATGGTTACTCTGCCATCTGCTGCAGTAAATCCAGTGGCTCCATCAATAGAGCCGTTTGGATTAATCGGATAATCATTAGAGCAATTGCCACTAGAATCACTAAAATTAATTGCTACTTGTTTGGATGCATACAATTGATTAATGCAGTCTTCTTCGAACACAGCTCTTCCTTCGCCATGCGCAACAGCAACTGGCATCATCCAATCTCTCATATCTCTAAGCAATATTGAATCAGAGTCGCCCACTTTTACTTGGCTTAATCTTGCTTCAAATTGTTCTGATTCGTTATGAACAAATCTTGGCCAATGATTTGCTCCTGGTATCAAGTTTTTTAGATGTGAAAGCATTTGGCATCCATTACATACGCCTAAAACAAACTTTGATTGATCTTCAAAAAAAGACGAAAACATTTCCTGAAGTTTTTCACTGAATTTAATATTCGATGCCCAGCCTCCTCCGGCTCCCAGAACATCGCCATATGAAAAACCACCGCAGGCTGCAAACCCATGAAAAGAATCCAAGCTCATTGAGCCATCTATAAGGTCCTGCATATGTAAGTCAATTGCGTCAAAGCCAGCCAAGGTGAAAGCAGCTGCCATCTCAATATGACCATTCACTCCTTGCTCTCTTAGAATAGCAACTTTTGGTCTTATGCCTTTTTTTATTTCTGGCAGGTCTAGAGCATATTTGAAATCAGATTTATAAATAAGACTTAAATCTTCAAACCTTTCAATAGTACTAGCTTCACTCTCAACACAAACTGGATTATCTCTTTCCATTCTTATTTTAGTAGAGGTTTCCTGCCAAGCTTTTTCAAGTTCAACACACGAGGAGCTAAAAATATTTTTCATTTGCCTATCGAAAATCTGAAGTTCATAAGCCATGGAAGTAACTCCACGTTTTTCAATTGAGCAGCCGATTTCTGTAAGTTTATTACTTAATTCATCAACCTCTCCTTTGTACTGAATAATTAAGCCAAGCTCTTCATTGAATAATTCACTATGAATTTGTTCATCTGATGTAGAAAGAAAAATATCTAAACCAACTTTATTAGTAAAAGATAGCTCACATAAAGCTGCAAGCATTCCTCCATCCGAAATATCATGTAGAGCTGTTATTTTTTGATTTAATATTTCATTTTGGATCAAATTAAATAGCTCTCTAATTTGTTTAGCATTTTCTAAATCTGGGGTCTCTAGACTCAGCTGATCTTCAATTATTGCAAGGATTGAGCCGCCCATTCTTTGTTTATCTGTAAGTTTGATGTGATATAAATCATTAGAACAAGACTCTAATTCTGTAGTGATTGCCAGCCTTGTATCAATCACTGGAGCCATTGCTGATATTACTCCAGTTAAAGGAGACTTAACTTCAAAATTCTGTCCCTCTTCAACCCATTTTGATCTCATTGATAAAGAGTCTTTTCCAACAGGGATTGAGATATCCAGCTCACAACAAATTTTTGATAAAGCCTCTACACCCTCCCTCAATGCCAAGTCATCTTTATTACTCCCACAAGCAGCCATCCAATTAGCCGATAATACAACGCGATCTAATGATTTTATTGGCGCACTCATTAGATTAAAAATTGACTCAGCTAGAGCCATACGCATTGAAGCGCTTGAATTCGAAATTGCAATTGATGGCTTTTCTCCCATTGAGATTGCTTCGCCATGATATTCAGTGAAGGAGTTGTTCACCATAGAGTAATTTGAAGTCGGGACCTGATATTTTCCTACCATCTGATCTCGTGCTATCAAACCACCTACTGTTCTATCTCCAATAGTGATTAAAAACTGTTTGGACCCAACTGTAGGATGCCTTAGAACTTTAAGAATATTTTTTTCTAAACTATCTTTTGCTTCGAAATCATGAAAGTTTTTTGAGTTTTCGGAGGAAACATTAATCTTAGTTTTAGGCAGATCACCAAAAAGCATATCCAAAGGAACATTCACTGGCATAAAGCTGCTATCAGGGCTTGTTACACGAACAAACTGATCCTCAATAGTCTTTCCAACAATTGCATAGGGGCATCTTTCACGACTACATATATCTTCAAATATTTTTTGATCATCAGGATGAATAGCCAAAACATATCTTTCTTGAGATTCATTGCACCATATTTCCATTGGGGTCATATTTTTATCTGCAACAGGAACCTTTCCTAGATCTATATCAACGCCCCATCCAGTATCTTTTGCTAACTCAGGAATTGCATTAGAGAGACCGCCTGCACCAACATCATGAATAAATTTAATAATATTTTCTTTCTTTGAAATACATGTATTAATGACTTCTTGACACCTTCTCTCCATTTCAGCATTGCCTCTTTGAACAGAAGCAAAATCCAATTCCTCTTCACTTTCTCCTGAAGAAACTGATGAAGCGGCTCCGCCACCAAGACCAATAAGCATGGATGGGCCACCTAATACAATTACCAAGTGATTATGATCTATACCTCCCTTTAAGCTGTAAGCATCTTTAATCTGCCCGATACCTCCTGCAAGCATAATTGGTTTGTGGTATCCGTATGCACTTTTCTCTATATTGGTTTTTGTTTGTAAAACCCTGAAATAACCTAAAGTACAAGGTCTGCCAAATTCATTGTTAAATGCTGCCGCACCAATCGGCCCTTCTATCATTATTTGTTTTGGAGATGCAATCCTATCAGGAAAAGGAGCTTTCTGTTTAGGCATGTTATCGTCATCTAGATTAAGGTTTGATACATTAAATCCGACTAGGCCAGTTTTTGGTTTGGCTCCAGAGCCAGTAGCACCCTCATCTCTAATTTCACCACCAGAACCTGTAGCAGCACCTGGAAAGGGAGAAATTGCCGTTGGATGATTATGCGTTTCTACCTTTATTAGAGAGTTCATTAATTGAGACTCGAATTTATAAACATCTTTAGAATTTTGTTCTAGCAAATTCGAAACCTCGCCACTTATAACAGCAGCATTATCTTTGTAAGCAGAAATAAGATGGGGCTTATCTCCTTTGCTTGTTTTCTTTATTAAATCAAACAAAGAAGATTCAACCTTGCTACTGTCAAGAGACCAGTCAGCATTAAAAATTTTATGTCTACAGTGCTCAGAGTTCGCCTGAGCAAACATCATTAATTCAGATTCAGTTGGATCTCGTTTTTCATTTGAATAGAAAATATCTAGATATTCTATTTCATCATTTGATAGGGCCAATCCTAATTCTAAGTTTGCGGTCTTTAAAGCATTGATGCCTTTATTACAAAAATCTATGACACGCTGATCTTTAGATGATAAAGAAGATTCAAAAAATTCAAGGGGAGGTTTTTGAAATATAGATTGAGTCATCGGATCAAAAATTGCCTCTAAGTGAAAATCATCAATTTCAAATCCTACTAAATTGAATCCAACAAATTTCTCAATTCGTAATTGATCAAAACCAATATTTTTTAAAATATCGCCGGCCTTAGAAGACCATGGTGAAATGGTCCCAAGACGTGCACCAATATAGAAAGAGCAGTCTTTAAGTGTTTCTTCTGCATGAAGAACTTCCTTTAACTTATCAGCATCAAGAGCCTTTTCAGAGTTGATCAAAAAATAATCATTTGCGGTCAAAGAAATCTTACTACTTAGATTTTTTTTAAGCTTGGCTTTTAAGCGAGATAATTGGGCACTAGAAAAACTTGATTGACCTTGCAGGAACAAGTTAAAACTTTTTGACACTGAACTTTTTCTAAAATATTGTGGTTTTAATTATAGAGGTGAATCAAATTAAAAAGATAAAAAAGATAAGAATTAATCGAACTATTTTTTTTGTTTTATCAGTTATGATTTTTACGTTCAGTTGTTCTGATCAATCTCTCAATGATGAACAATTATCAAGTTCATGTGCAAATACTAAGGAAAAACTTTGGTCATTATCTAACCTATCAGAATTTGAAAAAGATAAGTTTAATCTTCTCTATCAAGAGAGACTTTTATCTTATATTGATGAATTTAAAGAAGCTGCAAAATTGAATAATCTTGACTGGGAATTATTGGCAGCAATAGCCTTTCAGGAATCCCAATGGAATCCAAAAGCTAGGTCTGCAACTCAGGTTAAAGGCATGATGATGTTAACTCTTCCAACCGCTAAATCTTTGGGAGTAGACAATAGACTGGATCCTGTTCAAAGTATTAATGGAGGAGCAAGTTACATAGCAAAGTTAATTGATGAAATAAATTTCGGTACATCAACTGGTGATACGATTTCAATTGCACTTGCTGCCTATAACCTTGGCGTTGGAAATATCAATAGATATCTAGAGGAAATCCAAATAAATTTAAATAAAGAGAATTTTGAAATCACTTGGAATGATCTATCTAGTTTTTTAACTGAAGAAGTTAATCATAATGAATTGATAGGTAATTCCAAAAACTATAAAAGAGGTATTCAAGCAGTAGATTATGTAACTAGAGTTAAAGATTACTATTATTTAATCCTAGGATTAGGATGCAATTAAGAATTAATTAACTGGTATTTAAGGTCTTTAATTTTGTCCCTACAAAAGGCTGCTCGCTCATATTCAGTTTCTTGAGCATATTTATACATTTGCTTTTCAAGTAAATTGATTGAGTTAGAAATAACCTCTGGATTATCTAATTCAATCTTAAATGGCAATTCATCCTCAAAGTTCTTAGGCTTGTTTTTACCTGATCTAGTATTAGGTCTAGCGCCTTCCATAATATCTTTAATTTCTTTAACAATAGATTTTGGTTTGATTTTATTTTCTTTATTAAAAGTGACTTGGATTTCTCTTCTTCTATTAGTCTCTTTCATTGCTCTATACATTGAGCCTGTAACTTTATCCGCATACAAAATTGCTTTGCCTCTTATATTCCTTGCTGCCCTTCCTATGGTTTGGATGAGTGTTCCCTCGGATCTCAAAAAACCTTCCTTATCTGCATCTAAGATTGCAACCAGACTCACTTCAGGAATGTCTAAACCTTCTCTTAACAAGTTAATTCCAACCAGAACATCAAACTTACCTAATCTTAAATCTCTAATAATCTCAACTCGCTCAACAGTATCAATATCTGAGTGCATGTACCTTGTTTTAATCCCATTTTCATTAAGATAATCCGTTAGATCCTCTGCCATTCTTTTAGTAAGTGTTGTGATTAAGACTCGCTCTTTAAGCTTTGCTCTCTCGTTACATTCTCCAATAACATCATCTATCTGAGTTGATGCTGGTCTGACATCAACTTCTGGGTCAATAAGTCCTGTAGGCCTTACGAGCAGTTCAACGACTTTATCTCCATTTTCTAATTCATATTTCCCTGGGGTTGCAGATACATAAATTCTTTGCGGTGTTAGGAGCTCCCATTCCTCAAATCTAAGAGGTCTATTATCAAGCGCGCTTGGCAATCGAAATCCATAATCAACTAACGTTTCTTTTCGAGATCTATCACCCTTGTACATCCCACCAATTTGGGGAACAGAGACATGAGATTCATCCATGAAAACAATTGCATTTTTAGGGATATAGTCAAATAGACATGGAGGTGGCTGGCCAGAAGATCTACCCGATAAGTATCGTGAATAATTCTCAATCCCCTGACAATAACCAAGCTCAGCCATCATTTCTAAATCATAAGTTGTTCTTTCTTGAAGTCGTTGTGCTTCGACAAGCTTTTCATTGGATTTAAAGTATTTGATTCTATCATTTAGCTCTTCTCGAATAAGCTTTAAACAATCTGTGACTGTCTCCCGAGGTGTCACATAATGTGTCTTGGGATATATGGTTGCTCTGGGTACCTCGCTAATGAGTTCACCAGTTAAAGGGTCAATCCAAGATAATTTTTCTATTTCATCACCAAATAAATCAATTCTAAGCGCCTCTTTCTCAGAGTCCGCAGGATAAACATCGATTACATCTCCTCTCACTCGAAAGGTAGCTCTCCTAAAATCAATATCATTTCGAGTGTATTGCATTGAAGAAAGTCTTCTGAGGATAGCTCGCTGATCAATGATGTCTCCACGATCAAGGTGCAAGATCATGTTTAAGTAAGATTCGGGAGCACCTAATCCATAAATTGAAGATACAGTTGCCACAACTACTGTATCGTTTCGCTCAAGCAGAGCTTTTGTTGCTGATAAACGCATTTGCTCAATATGCTCATTAATGGAAGCATCTTTAGCTATATATGTATCAGACGTAGGAACGTATGCCTCTGGCTGATAGTAATCATAATAAGAAACAAAATACTCTACTGAATTCTCTTTAAAGAAGTCTCTAAATTCTCCATAGAGTTGAGCGGCTAGAGTTTTATTCGGTGCCATTATAATTGCAGGTCTTTGAGTTTCTTCAATGATCTTTGCCATCGTGTAAGTTTTACCAGACCCAGTGACGCCCAATAGAACTTGATGCAGCAGCCCATCATTTAAGCCTTCAACTGCCTGCTGAATAGCCATAGATTGATGCCCTGCCGGATCAAAATCTGAATGTACCTTCAACACTTTTGTCATGGTTAATATATTACTTTCTATGATTTTTATTTATAATGCCATCCTTGTTCCCCGATAGCTCAGTTGGTAGAGCAGTTGACTGTTAATCAATTTGTCGCAGGTTCGAGCCCTGCTCGGGGAGCCACTAATTTAAAAAATCTCTAATCTTTTTGTACAAATTATATAGAGGCTTTAGGAACCATTCGTTATTTGGGTAATCCATGTAGGATTTTGGATCTGCATTGATAATATTCTCAAGATCATCAAGAGTAATGTTAAATTTCTTCGCAACATACTTCTTCACATCTCCTATGTCTATACCATGCCAAGGTTCTAATTTAAGCTTCTCAAGAGCCTCACTTCTATTCATATATCCAGAACAAATTAATGATGAATAGGTTGCCTTTCTATAATCAAGATTAAATTTTTTAGGTTGCAGATAAGATTGGCAAAATTTTGTAAAAATGCTCTCATGGTGTTTCCCACCATAATCAAGATAATCATATTGACTAATGAGAGTTTCTAGAACTTTCTCCTTGTCATATTCAACAAGATTCAATGGGTAAAGTATCTTGATACCTTTAAAGAATTTGTAATAAATCTCTCTTTTAAAATCAAAGAAAGGAAAATCTTTAATCCTTTTACCAGAAAATTTCTTGTGAATGCTTGTTATTAGACGCTTATCCTTAGGATCATAAAACCAGCAATCAGGTAGTATTCCTTCAGTAGCATAATTTCCTCCACCAAGAATAAACTTTATATTATTTTTTGATGCGATTTTGTGCAAGGAGCCTGCTATTGCAATATCAGTTGGTATTTCCACTTCTACTATTGAGGACCTAAGAACAGATAATTGAATTGAGCTAAACTCACTCCAATTAAGAACAAAGCTTTGATAATCAAAATCTAACTTATTACATAAATTTCTGATATTGGAAACGCTATTTGTTGAGTTCCAACCATTATCCATATGAACACAAAGCGGGTTTAAGCCCCACTCTTTTGCAAGAATAGCCATATAACTGCTATCAACACCGCCGCTCATTCCTATAAGACAGTCGTATTTTGATCGATGATTTTTTTTAATTTTAGATAGCATTGCTTCAAGCATTTGATTTCTTTTTTCATGAGATTTTGGAGATATTGACTCAATCTCTTGAAAAAATTGATTGCAATTATTGCAATTGCCATTTTCATCAAATGATATCGTACGATCGGATTCATCCATAACGCACCTGTTACATATTCTCATAAGGAACTTACCATCAAATAGGATGTGAGTTTACTACAAAAAATTCTAAGATCTATTTATAAAAAAATATTACTGATAGTTTTTTTATCCGGATAGTTTATTAAGACTCCTCTTGAGTCGTCAAAATAAACAAACTTACTACCTGCAGCAATACCATTTGGTTGAGCAAGGTTTTGCATTTCTCTAATGTCGTCGAGAGTTCCTGCTCCTCCTAAGACAGTAAATGGTATTTCAAATCTTTCTTTTACCTGCATGGGCAAGTCAATATCATAACCATTCATAGTTCCATCTCTACTGATATCTTGAAGGATTATTTCACCGACACCAGAGTCCTGGACATCGCAAATGAATTCGAAAATATCTTTTTTCCCTTTGGTACTACCATTGTTAAAATAGTAATTGTAATTGTTAAAAATATTTTTTTTATAATCTAAGCAAATGGATATTGTTGATGATCCAAATCTTTCAACAGCCTCTTTTAAGAAATCAAAGTTCTTATGGAGAATAGAATTTAACACAACTTTTTCAGCGCCACGACTTATCACTTTTTTTATATCATCCAGGGAATTTATTCCACCACCATAAGAGAATGGCATGTTTGCATGGTGAGCAACTCTTTCAATCAAATCGGTATCAATTTCATTGGAGTTTCTGTTTGAAGATATATCAAGCAAGATAATTTCATCTGCTTTGAACTCACAAAACAACTTTACCGCGTTTATGGGGTCTCCAAGATAATTCGCTTTTTTAAATTTAGTGGTTTTGACAAGATATTTATCTTTTAAAAGTAAAATAGGAATTAATCTTGGTCTATACATTAAAGTTCAATAAAATTTTTAAAAAGATTAAGTCCTGCATCATGACTTTTTTCAGGGTGAAATTGAACACCGAAAATATTTTCAAGCTGAAATGCTGAACAAAAAGTATTCGAATATTTTGTATATGATTTTTTTACAGATTGATCAGTCAAACTAACATAATAAGAATGAACAAAATAATATTCATCATCAGGCTTGCTGCTGTTAAATAAAATATTAGATTCCTTATTCTCAACTCTGTTCCAGCCAATATGAGGAACTTTAAATTTGCTTTTATCTTCAGGCTTAAATTTTAATACTTGAGCATCAACCCAACCCAATCCTTCAACAGAACCCTCTTCGCTAAATGATGACATAAGCTGCATACCCAAACAAATCCCTAAAATGGGAACATTTTTATTAATAACTGCTTCGTTTAAATGAATAACTAAATCTTTTTCAATTAACTTTGTCATAGCCTGACTAAAATGCCCAACGCCTGGCATTATAATTTTATCTGCTTTAGCAATATCACTAGGTTCTGAGGAGATAATGGCATCATCTTTTGATATATAATCAATTGCCTTCTTAACAGAAAGCAAATTACCCATTTCGTAATCAAGTATCAGTAAATTCATAATATGAAGTTACATTGATATAAGAAAAAAGTTTTAATGTCAAAATGTGGTAATAGAATTGCATGAATTACAATATATACAGATTTTAATGTGTTTGAAAAAATGAAAGACTTTTCAAAAAAAAATATCCTTATCATCTTAAATGCAAATGGTGTTGGTGGTGCTGAAAAAGTATGTTGGTCTTTAGCAAATGAATTCTCTAAAAAATATCAAAGCAATGTGACCGTAGTTCACCCTCAAGGCAACATGGATTACATAGATTATTTAGATCGCAGTGTAACTGTATTAAATTTAAATCTCAAAAGTCTTAAGACAGCTATTCCAAAGATTATCTCAATAATCAATAAAGGTAACTTTGACTGTTTAATTGCCAACATTTGGCCAATAACTATTTTAGGAATTTTAGCTTCTATAATATCGAAAAAAAATCTAAAGGTTATTACCGTTGATCACTGCCTGATAAATGAAGAAACTAGGGGTATGTCGATTATGAAAAGATTTTTTTCAATGTTAAGTATCAAAATATTTTATAAATTTGCTCATAAAAATATCGCTGTTTCTAAGTCAATATCCTCAGAAATTCAAGATATTGCTAAAGTAAAACCAGAGGTAATTTACAATCCAATCGATTATCAGGTTCCAACTATAAATGAACTTAATGATCCTGATTACATTTTTTGGAAAAATTTAGATTCAATAAAAATTATTTCTGTTGGGACATTGCAAGAACAAAAGAATCATAAATTAATTATAGAAATATCAGAAATTTTAAAAAATTTGGAAATTGAGTTTTCTACTTGTATTTTAGGAGAAGGTCCAGAAAGGCATAATCTTGAAAAAGAGATACATCATAGAGGTCTGACCCATAATTGCTATCTGTTTGGCTTTAAAAAGAATCCCTACCTATTCATGGAAGCTTCAAATATTTTTCTATTGTGTTCAAGAAATGAAGGTTTTGGCAACGTATTAATTGAGGCCATGCATGCAGATTTAGATATAATTGCGCATGACGATTCTTCAGGCCCAAGTGAGGCTTTAAAAAACGGAGAGTTTGGAAAACTAATAGATAATTTAAACCCGCATTCTTATGTATCAGAGATTAAGACCATAATCGATAATAAAGGGTCTAAGAATACAAATAGGCAAGAATATCTAAAGAGCTTTGATACTCATGAGGCTGCAGAAGCTTATATTGAAGCAATTTCTTAAAGATTGATTTAATTCATCAAAATTCAACGCACAACTCAATTCAACTTAAGGCTTTTAGTATTCTTTGAGCAATTCTGTTGTGCCCTTCATCATCATGACTCTGAACATGAATTCCTAAATCATCAATTAGTTTTTTAACAATCAAGGTTTGCTTTTCAATTAATTCTTTAAGAAGTCGTTTTTCATTTGCTGCATTTAGTCCATTTCCTTCTTTCATCGAAATCCTTCTTTCTACAGATGTAATTTTAGATAAATTGTCTTCCAATCTATACAAAAACATTTGGTAGCTTTTTACTTCATGCATGGGATGTTTTAAATAAATAACTTATTATTATTATATGATCAAAAGAATAATTCCCTGCATATTTCTCTTATTAATATCATTTGTTTCACATACTGAAATAAAAAGTATAAACATTCTCTATACGAATGATCTGCACTCTCATTTACTTCCTAGCATTCAAACAAGGATTAGCGAGACTCGATCCGTAGGGGGGTTTGCAAATATCGCGACGCTTGTCAGGGAAAAGAAATTATCTAATCCGAACACTATATATATTGATTCCGGTGATTATTTTTCAGGTCCCTATGTGAGCACTTTAACCAATGGTGCTGCTGTAATTGAATCAATGAATTATCTTGGATTAGATGTCGCATGTATTGGCAATCATGAATTTGATCACGGCTGGGAAAACACACTTGAGCAATTAAACAAAGCCAGCTTCCCAATTGTAAATGGCAATATATTTTATAAAAATTCAGATCAGCTATTTTGGGATAATCCCTATGTCATATTAAATAAAGCAGGTCTCAAGATCGGGGTAATTGGACTGCATGGAAAGTTTGCATTTTACGACACCATCAATTTCAAAATGATTGAAGCCATTGAGACACGTGATGAAGTTTATTATTTAAAAAAATATATAGCTGAACTTAAACCCATAACTGACATAATTATTTTATCTATACATGGAGGTATGCCAGGTAGGCAGTCCAGCATTGGGTTAAGTGATGTTGAACGAAGTTTATACGCTGACATAATGCTTGCAAAAGAAGTGAGTGACTTGGATATCATCATTACTGGTCATGCGCATACAGGCACACCACAAGCATTGATCTCTAATGACACGATCATAGTTTCGACGAATGCTTACACTTCTGAGTTAGGCGAACTTCAGATATTTTTTGATAATGAAAAAAAAGAAATTGTGAGCCATAAAAATAAGTTGATACAAGTTTTTGATGACGAGATTAAGGATGATCCTTCAATGCTTAAAGAGATTATGAAATGGCAAAATAAAGTAGAGGTCATTGCTTCAAAACCTATTACTCAATCCACTAATAAAATGGAGAGAGCGTATGGATCAGAATCAAATATGGGTAATATGTTTGCTGATGCAATGTCATCATTTGATGAAAGAATTGATTTTGCAATGGTTAACAGTGGCGCCTTAAGACAGGATATTAATGCAGGCACCATCACTAAAGGAGACTTAATATCTGCTTTTCCTTTTCCAAATACACTGGTGATGGCTCACTTGTCTGGGGATCAAATTAAAATTATCTTTGATCATGCTGCTGGAATGACTAACGGAGTCTTGCAAGTTTCCAGCGAATTTCAGTACTCAATTAATTCATCAGGAAAAGCCACTGCACTCAAACTAAACGATACTGAAATTAAAGGTGATGAAATGTATTGGGTTGCTGCACCCAACTTTGTTACTCAAGGCGGTGATGGCTATTTAGAATTTAGAAATGCAGCCCATATTGAAGATACAGGTATTATGGTTGTTGAAATCGTAGAAGAGTTCTTAAGTAAGACTAATGAGTATCAGCCTCTTGTTGAAAACAGAATAATTGTTAATTAGGTTTTTCTATTTTCCATGTCGTTCCATCAGGCCCATCATCAAGCAGTACTCCCATATCTGATAGTTCATCTCTAATTTCATCAGCTCTGACAAAGTCTTTTTGATTCCGTGCTAGATTCCTTGCATCTATTTTTTCTTGAATGGATAAATCGTCCACTTCAGCTCCAAATTTAAAGAAATTTTCAGGCTTGTCAGTAAGCAAGCCTAAGTTATTTGCAATGGTTTTAAATGCATATAATTGTTCATTCCTAGAATTCTTGTCCTTGTTTGAATTTAATTCCTTTGCAAGATCAAAAAGAATACTTACCGCCTTAGGTGTATTTAAGTCATCATTCATAGCCATCTCAAATGCTTCTATGAAAGAGTTTTCTTTAGCGGTGTTTTCAGCATCTTCATCATTTAATTGTAAAGTTGTATAAAGTCTTTCTAGTGCTGCTCTTGATTGGTTTAAAGAGCCTTCATCAAAACTTAATTCGCTTCTATAGTGACTGGATATTAAGAAAAGTCTTATGACTTCAAAATGATATTGCTTAATTAAATCTTTGATCAATGCAAAGTTACCAAGCGACTTTGACATCTTTTCACCACCGATCTTCAGCAATCCTGAATGAATCCAATAATTTGCAAACTCAGAATCGTTTGAACATTTTGATTGAGCAATCTCATTTTCATGATGTGGAAAAATTAAATCTGGTCCACCTCCATGAATATCAAAATTCTTTCCAAGCTTTTCTAAAGACATCACAGAGCATTCAATGTGCCAGCCAGGTCTTCCCTTCCCCCATGGCGAGTCCCATGATGGTTCCTCAGGCTTTGCACTTTTCCATAAAACAAAATCTAATGGATCAGCTTTTGCCTGATCCTCTGAAATTCTTGATCCTGGGTCCAAATCATCAAGAACTTTGTTAGATAGTTTTCCATATTCCTCATAACTTCTTACAGAGAAAAATACATCATTATTATCTGCAACGTATGCATGACCTTTTGCTATTAAATCTTCAATCATTCTCACCATGCCATCAATATATTCAGTAGCTTTTGGCTCACTATTTGGTTCAATTAATCCAAGCCCTTGAAAGTCCGCATGCATGCTTGCAATTGTTCTGCTTGTTAAATCGTATATTGACTCTGAATTCTCATTAGCTCGCTCAATGATCTTATCTTCAATGTCAGTAATATTTCTAACGTAATTAACTTTGTAGCCTTGGTACCGAAAGTAACGAACTAAAATGTCGAATGCTACATATGCTCGTGCATGGCCAAGGTGACAATTGTCATATACGGTAACACCGCAAACATACATTCCGACTTTGCCCTGTTCAATGGGCTCAAAAATCTCTTTTTTATTAGTGAGAGTGTTATAAAGCTTAAGACTCATGTGTATACTAGAATTGCTATATTATAAGGTCATATAGTTAATAATTAATATTAGATTCTCAAAGTGAAAATTAAATCTATCGCGAAATTTCAAAAAAAAACTACTTTATTATTCATTGGTTTTTTTTGTTTAATGAGCTGCTCTGAGGCCTCTAATCAACAAACCGTTTTAATGGAGAACAATATGCCGATTGCAACTATCTCAACTTCTGCAGGAGAAATAAAAATTGAGCTTGATAAAGAGAATGCGCCCATATCTGTAGATAATTTTATTTCACTCGCTAACAGCGGTTATTACACTGATACGATATTCCATCGAATCATTGAAGGATTCATGATTCAAGGTGGCGGCCTTGATGCTGACATGCAAAATAAACCTTCAGAGTCTGATGCGATTAAAAATGAAGCCAATAATGGTCTTAAAAATGATAGAGGTACTATCGCCATGGCAAGGACAATGGACCCCCACTCTGCTACGAGTCAGTTCTTTATTAATCATGCAGATAATGATTTTCTAAACTTTTCTTCAGAGACTACCCAAGGATGGGGCTATGCAGTCTTTGGAAAAGTAATTGAAGGCATGGAGGTAGTTGATAGTATTGCGCTAAGTCCTACTATGGTTGTCAATGGCTATCAAGATGCACCAGCAAATCCTGTGACTATTAACTCTGTCTCTATTAGTGAATGAACCTCGGTTTTATTTCTGATTTACATCTATCAGAAACAGATACTTCACTCACTAATGCTTTTATTGATTTTCTAAAATCACACTCCTCCAATTTGGATCAACTCTATATTCTGGGAGACCTTTATGAGGTATGGATCGGTGATGATGATTCGTCACCATTAATTACTTCAACAAAAGATGCCCTTAGTAAGGCATCCAAAGCAGGTTTAGAAATATTTTTTATTCACGGTAATAGAGACTTTCTTTTAGATAGCTCTTTTGCAGAATCTACTGGCATCTCATTACTTCCAGATCCTTTCTTTTTTGACTATTTCGGAAAAAAAATTGCTCTTTCGCATGGTGATATGTTTTGTGTTGATGATACTGAATATCAAACATTCAAAAAGCAAGTTCGCTCACCTAAATGGAAGACTGAGTTTCTCAATAAATCTCTGGTCGAGCGAAAATCAATTGCTTCAAGTATGCGTGATGCAAGCAAAAAAAATTCTTCTCAAAAAGATTTAATGATTATGGACGTTAATACAAATGAAGTGGCTTCATTTTTTGATAGGCATGGTATCGACTTGCTTATCCATGGTCATACCCATAAGCCAAATATTCATGAGCTTGATGGCAAAAATTCTAAATTAAAACGTGTGGTTCTTGGTGATTGGGATAAAACAGGTTGGTGTTTTTATCTAGATTCAACATCTCAAAATTTGGAAGAGTTTAAAATCTAAACCTTCAATCCAGTTGTCTTTAAAAACTTAATACTGTATATTTATACAGTACTTTATCCTTTATGAAATTAAGCTATATCGGTAATATATCGGCGGATTCTCTGCCTCAAAACTATACTCCATTCTTTGCGGAGAGCGTTCCTGTTGGTTTTCCGAGCCCAGCAAATGATTACCTAGAAACTCCAATTGATTTGAATCAGTACTTGATTAAGAATCAAGTTGCTACGTTTCTAGTAAAAGCTTCTGGTGATTCAATGATCAATGCAAACATAGGTAGTGGCGCAGTATTAATTGTGGATAGAAGCATTAAACCCAATCATAACGATATCGTTGTTGCATCTATCGATGGTGAATTTTTATGCAAAAGATTGCAATTAAAGCCACGTATTGCACTGATAGCGGAAAATACTAAGTATCAACCCATCTTTATTGAGCAAGGTCATGAATTAGAAGTTATAGGCGTTGTGACAGCAGCAATCAATATATACAAATAATATGAATCTATTGGCATTAGTAGATTGTGAGAATTTTTATGCGTCTTGTGAAAGAATCTTTAGGCCTGATCTAAAAAAAGTACCAATCGTTGTGCTTTCAAATAACGATGGTTGTGTAATAGCTCGCAGCAAAGAATCAAAAGACTTTGGTATCCAAATGGGAGCTCCATGGTTCAAAGTAAAAGAAGATTTTCTAAAGAGCGGAGGTCAAGTTTTTTCGTCGAACTTTGCTTTATATGGAGATATTTCAAGCAGGGTCATGAACGTATTATCTCAAATGTCAAAAAAAATAGAGATATACAGTATTGATGAAGCATTTCTTGACTTAGAAAACTTAGCACTTGAAAGTCATGATGCGGCCAATGACTTCGGAGTGTACTGCAGAAATATTGTTAAGCAGTGGGTTGGGATTCCAGTAAGAATTGGGATCGCTCCGACTAAAACCTTAACTAAAGTTGCAAGTTATTTAGCTAAACAACAAACGCATCATCCTAGCATTTTCAGTATCACCAATAATCAAAAAGATATTGAGACCGCATTAAAAAGAGTACCCATTCATCAGGTATGGGGAGTGGGAAGACGACTCAATAAAAAGCTTAGCGATTCTGGGATGAAAAATGCTTATGACTTAGCATGCTCAAACATTCCATTGATTAGAAAGAAATATAGTGTGGTTTTAGAAAGAACAGTAAGGGAATTAAGAGGAGAAAGATGCTTGGCAATGGATGAAAATCCTGCTCCCAAAAAACAAATTGTTGTTAGCAGAAGCTTTGCGAATAAAATCAGTGATCTCAATACTCTTTCACCTGTTGTGAATGATTTTGGTGTCAGGGCATGCGAGAAACTTCGAAAAGAGGGTCAGCTATGCTCAAAAGTTGGTGTCTTTATTAGGACAAGCCCTTTTAGAACACAAGACAGGCAGCATCAAACCATAAAATTCTATACTTTGCATCAGCCTAGCGACGATACTCGGGATATCTTATCCGGCATACGATGGATTCTTCCCAAGATATTCAGACATGGTTTTTGTTATGCAAAAGCAGGTGTAATGTTAAGTCAGTTTACTGATGAAAATGTTTTACAGTATGAGCTATTCGAGCAAATAAACGGAGCAAGGCGCAACAATCAACTAATGAAAACTCTTGATAAAATTAATCACTCTAGCACTCAAGTAAATTTTGCTTCTCAAAGCAAAATAGGATTCACAGCGATGAGAAGAGCAAATGTGTCACCTAGGTATACAACAAGCTGGTTTGAACTACCAACAGTTAATTAGTGAAGTACCTGTCAAAATGTGCTTGAGACAATTCAAAAAGTTCAGTGTTTATCTCATCTTTGATGGAAGATAGTGAAAAGGTTCGATGATCGGGCAACAATTCAAGACCAAATAATTCAAGATCGAGATCTTGCGATGAAGCACGCAATAAATCAAATATCCATGTGATCGGATCAAGGGCGTCATTGAAATTAATGGCATGCTCCTTGAGTTTAGAAGATAACAGCTCAGCGTCAGTAACTTTAAATCGATGGCTAAGGATGGTCACCTTAAACTCTTCAAGTCTTGAATTAACAATCTCTTTTTCATCATTTGAATAAGAATTCCAGTTAATCACCTCATGAATAAAGCGCTTACAGCCCCTGCAAACGTCATCTCCATAAGTGGTTGAGCAAATTCCAAGACAAGGTGTTGAAGAACGTTGTTTGCGCATAACAAAATAATACTCTAAATACTTAAAATATTAATAGCTTAATCTGCTGGAGCAAAATCTCAATGAGAAGTAAAATATGCGGCGAGGAGTCATCATGCTAGAACAATACAAACTTCATTGCCAAGAAAGAGCAGAGCAAAATGTACCGCCGTTACCTCTGTCTGCTGATCAAACTGCAGAATTAATTGAGCTACTTAAAACTGATCACGAAGAATCTGAATTATTAATGGAGCTTTTGGTTCAGCGCATTCCGGCTGGAGTCGACCAGGCAGCATATGTAAAAGCTGGTTTTTTATCAGATATAACTGAGGGAAAAACAACGAGCCCATATATTGATGCGAATTATGCTGTTGAGTTACTTGGAACAATGCTTGGAGGATATAACATTACTCCTCTAGTCGAATGTTTAAAAAATGAAAATCTTGCAGAAGCAGCAGTAGCAGCTCTATCAAATACTTTACTTATTTTCGATGCCTTTAATGAGATTAATGAGCTTGCAAAAAGTAATGATTATGCAAAAAAAGTTTTAGAAAACTGGGCTGAAGGCAAATGGTTCACCACAAAAGATAAACTAAAGGATGAGATAAAGTTAACAGTTTTTAAGGTGTCTGGAGAAATTAATACTGATGACTTATCGCCAGCACAAGATGCTTGGTCAAGACCAGACATCCCCCTTCATGCCCAAGCAATGTTCAAAATGCCAAGAGAGGGCTTGGATGATGCTCTTGCAAGAATAGAAGAACTTAAAAAGAAAGGTAATCCGCTAGTGTTTGTTGGAGATGTTGTGGGTACGGGGTCATCAAGAAAATCTGCTACCAACTCTCTGCTGTGGCACATCGGTGATGAAATACCATTTATACCAAACAAGCATGAGGGTGGTTTTGTGCTTGGCGGGAAAATTGCGCCTATATTTTTTAATACCCTTGAAGATGCAGGCTCATTGCCAATTGAATGTGATGTGTCAAGTTTAAATATGGGGGACGAAATTATTCTTAAACCTCATGCCGGAGAAGTTACAAATTTAGAAGGTGAATTGTTAACTTCTTTTGAGTTAAAAACTGAAGTCATAATGGATGAAGTGAGAGCTAATGGTCGAATAAATTTAATTATTGGGAGACAGTTAACTGACAAAGCTAGAGAAACACTCGGACTTGAGCCAACAGATATTTTTGTAAGACCTAACAATGATAAAAGTGATGCTAAAGGTTATACATTGGCGCAAAAAATGGTCGGTAAGGCCTGCGGTGTTGAGGGTGTTCGTCCAGGAGATTATTGTGAACCCAGAATGACAACTGTAGGTTCTCAGGATACCACCGGCCCCATGACAAGGGATGAGTTAAAGGAACTTGCATGTCTTGGTTTCTCCGCTGACTTAGTTATGCAGTCATTTTGTCATACTGCTGCCTATCCTAAACCCGTGGATATAGAAACCCAACATTCCCTTCCTGAATTTATCATGAATAGAGGAGGAGTTTCACTTAAACCAGGTGATGGCATCATCCACTCTTGGTTAAACAGAATGCTTTTACCTGATACTGTAGGAACAGGGGGAGATAGCCATACTAGATTTCCTATAGGTATTAGCTTTCCTGCTGGCTCCGGATTGGTTGCTTTTGCTGCAACGCTCGGGGTAATGCCACTTGATATGCCTGAATCTGTCTTAGTAAGATTTTCAGGAGAAATGCAGCCTGGCATCACTCTTAGAGACCTTGTTAACGCAATCCCATATGCTGCGATTCAACAAGGATTACTAACGGTCGAAAAAGAGGGTAAGAAAAATATTTTTTCAGGAAGATGTTTAGAGGTTGAAGGGTTGCCAAACCTAAAAGTAGAGCAAGCCTTTGAAATATCCGATGCATCTGCAGAAAGATCTGCATCAGGATGCACCATTAAATTGGATGAAGAGCCTATTATTGAATATTTAAATTCAAATATCGTGATGTTGAGATGGATGATTGCGAACGGATATGGTGATCCAAAAACACTTGAAAGACGTGCTCAGGGGATGGAAGAGTGGATAAAGAACCCTACCCTTCTTGAAGCTGATAAGGATGCAGAATATGCTGCAGTTATTGAGATTGACCTTAATGAAATCAAGGAACCTCTGCTAGCCTGCCCGAATGATCCGGATGATATAAAGCCTCTTTCTGAAGTACAAGACACTAAAATCGATGAGGTCTTTATTGGTTCCTGTATGACAAATATTGGGCACTTTAGGGCTGCTGGACAGTTATTAAAAAAATATAAAGAGATCCCAACTAGGCTGTGGGTTGTCCCTCCAACAAAGATGGATGAAAAACAACTTATTGAAGAAGGTATTTATAATGTATTTGGTGTAGCAGGAGCAAGGACTGAAGTACCAGGATGCTCATTATGCATGGGTAATCAGGCAAGAGTAGCTCCTAACTCTACGGTGATCTCAACTTCAACGAGAAATTTTCCTAACAGACTTGGCGATGGTGCTGATGTTTTTCTAGGGTCAGCAGAATTATCTGCGGTCTCTGCGGTATTAGGTAAATTACCAAGCCCAAGTGAGTATCTAGAAATAATGAAAGAAATTGATACCATGAGTGGTGAGATCTATCGATATCTTAACTTTAATGAAATAAAGTCCTATGTTGATCAAGCAAATGATGCTGAAATACCAGCGATCAATGTGGTAGAAGCTACTTAGCCTCTCTAGTTATCTTTTTACTATCGCTTCTACTCATTTCCAAGTCCTCTAAGTAGGAAGAGCTGATAGGTGTTGGATACTCCCCATTAAAAATTGAAATTTCAAAATCAGTGATCTTAGGGTTACCCTCTTTGGCCGAACTTATCAAATCATCTAATTGTTGATAAAAAATCTTATCGGCTCCGATCTCAACACAAACTTCTTCTTCAGTTTTATTATGAGCAACCAACTCCTCAGTAGCAGCCATATCGATTCCATAAAGATTTTGATATCTGATTGGTGGCGCAGCAGAGGCAAAATACACTTTTTTTGCACCTGCCATTTTGGCCATCTCAATAATTTTCTTGCTTGTGGTTCCTCTTACTATTGAGTCGTCAACCAAGAGAACATTCTTATTTAAAAACTCTAACTCCAAGATATTTAATTTGCGTCTAACAGATTTTTTACGTTCTTCTTGATAAGGCATTATGAATGTCCTACCAATGTATCTATTTTTTACAAATCCCTCCCGATAGGGAATATTCAGTTCGTTTGCTAGTTGCAAGGCAGCTGTTGTTGAGCTATCTGGAATAGGAATCACAACATCTATGTCATGGTCTGACATATTGTCCAAAATATTCTTTGCTAAATATTTCCCCATTCTCATTCTTGATTGATAAACAGAAATTTGATCTAAGGTTGAATCAGGTCGTGATAAATAAACGTATTCAAAAATGCATGGTTGTGACTTAGCTGATAGAGAGCATTGTTTTGAGGAAATAATTCCTTTTTTATCTATAAAGACCGCCTCTCCTGGCTCAACATCTCTAAGAGTTTTAAAGCCTAAAGATGCAAATAGAGCATTTTCTGATGCAATAACATATTCTTTTCTGTTCTTACCTTCACGCTCACCGATTACTAATGGTCTAATACCATTTGGATCTCTAAAAGCCAAAATTCCTGCTCCAGTAATCAAGGCAACAACTGCGTATGCGCCATCACACCTTATGTGAGTTTTTGAAACAGCCTTAAATAAATGTTCAGGTGTTGGGTTAATTGCTTTCTGCTTAGCTATCTCATGAGCCAATATATTTAAAAGAACTTCCGAATCTGAGTCAGTGTTTAAGTGTCTCATTTCAGCAAAAAATAACTCTTTAGCTAAAGATTTTGAGTTGGTTAAGTTGCCATTATGAGCAAGGCTTATCCCATATGGTGAATTTACATACATTGGTTGAGCAAACTCTTTACCGGCACCACCTGCAGTAGGATATCTAACATGCCCAACCCCATAGCTTCCAATGAGTTTTTCCATGTGTCTTTGCTGAAAAACATCCCTGACATAGCCCATTGATTTTCTACTGTTTAATCTTCCTTCATCGTCACAGACAACCATTCCTGCTGCATCTTGGCCTCTATGCTGAAGCATGAGCAATGATTCGTAGATTTCCGAAGCTACGTTTGATTCAGCTGAAATTCCAACTATTCCGCACATTAGGTATTTCCTAGGATGGGTTGCTCACTTGTTAGCATACCTGAATTTGTATCTTCAATCATAGAGCTAATTTTACTAATTAAGATTGGATTATATGTTTTGATGATTGGGTAAATTTTTGAATTTTCTACGAAAGTGCTTTGTTCGACATAATCATCTGCAACTATAAATAATAGGCTCACAATTAGCACTCCGCGCAATGATCCAAACATGACTCCTAGAAGCCTATTAAATCCTGACAAACCAGACCATTGCACAAGACCATGAATAAAATTTATAACCAGGCCCCCTATAAATATCAAGCTTACAAAAACAATTATGTAGGTTAACGGTTCAAGCAAAGAGACCGAAATTGAAAAGTTAGATAAAAATTTTTGAGCAGAGGGTTGGAACAATATGGTCAAGAAAAAAGCTGAAATCCACAAAATCAATGAAAACGCTTCTTTTACAAAGCCTCTAAAAAGAGAGATTATTGCTGAGACAACAATAATGGATAGAATAAACATATCTAGTTGATTCAAAGCAACTATTTCCATTCTTCTATTACTCCATTTTCAACACCGGCTATTTCGTTATAGAGAGTTTTGGATTGTATAATCTTTTCCTTTCCAATAAATGGTCCAACATAGACGTAAATCAAATCGTCATTTTCGCTTGAATATGCTAAAACATCTTGAGACCTAAACTTAGCAATGAGGTTTTCTGCTTTTGATGAGTCCTTAAATATGCCAACTCTGTAGACATAATTTCTAAGTGGTTCTAAGGGAGCATCATTTTGGTCAACAATCTTACTTGTTAATTGAATGCTATTTGGCCCAAAGAAAAAAAATAAAAATAAAATGAGTGTGGCTATTACGAGAAAACCAATTAGCCTATTTAGCAGCATTATTGCTTAGTAACTTATCTCGAAGATTTGAAATTGTTGACCTTAACTCACCCCTGTGAACGATCATGTCTATTGCTCCATGATCAAGAAGAAATTCAGCTCGCTGAAAGTCTTCGGGCAAATCAACTCTAACAGTCTCCTCAATAACCCTTCTTCCAGCAAATCCAACTAATGCACCGGGCTCCGCAATGTTGATGTCCCCTAACATTGCTATGCTTGCAGAGACTCCTCCAAAGATTGGATCAATCATCACCGAAAAATAAGGTAGCGACCTCGCTCTAAGTTTTTCCAATGCTGCTGCAGTTTTTGCCATTTGCATAAGAGACACCATTGACTCTTGCATGCGCGCTCCCCCACTTGTAGAAAAACATATCAGTGGTAGATTTTTGTCGATTGCAGTCTGAACTGCTTTAACAAATTTAGTTCCAACAGTACCACCCATTGAACCACCCATAAATCTGAACTCAAATGCAGCGACTACAACTTCTTTTCCATCAAGCTTTCCAACTCCAGTAACAAGAGCTTCTTTCTCCCCTGTTGAACTAACAGCCTCTTTAATTCTTTGATCATAAGACTTAGTATCTTTAAAATTGAGGATATTGTTTGTTTCCTCATCAGAAGAGATTTCATTGAAGGAATCTTGATCCAAAAAAATTGAGATCCTTTTTCTAGCACCTATTCTCAGATGATGGCCGCATTTTGGGCATACAAATAACGATTTTTCCAGTTCCGGTTGGTACAAAATCGATTCACATGCTGGACAATTATTCCAAAGACCATCAGGAACTTTGCTTTTGGAGGCTGAAGGTTCTTTTTCACCTATTGAGGGTATGAGCCTTGTTAACCAATTCATTTATTTATAACCGACTTAATTTCGCTTAAATAATTATATATTTTTTTATAATCTGTGGTTTTTTTTGCCTGGAAAATACTTTCAACTAAATATGATCCTATCACCACCCCATCTGCAACTTTAGAGATTGACTCGGCTTGCTCTTTATTTTTTATACCAAATCCAGCCATAACTGGTAGGTCAGTATTCTTTTGTAGGTCAATTACATTGCTCTTAATCTCTTCAAGGTCAACATTTGAGGAACCGGTGACCCCCTTGAGTGTTACGTAGTAAATAAATCCTGAGCTGGCATTACATATCTTCTTAGTTCTTTCTTTGGTGGTTGTTGGTGAAACTAGCGAAATTGAAACTACGTTAGCATTTGAAATTCCAAGATCTTTTAGCGAATATTCTCCGGGAGCGTCAACAATTAAAACCCCATCAATCCCAATATCATCGAATCTCGAAAAAGCTTTTTGATTTTTTAAAAAACTGTTTAGGTAGCCCATCAAAACAATAGGAGTATTTGTGTTCTTTTTTCTAAAATTAGAAATGAGATCAATAATACCTTCAAATGAAGTTTTATTTGCTAGCGAACGATCATGAGCCGATTGAATTATTGGGCCTTCGGCTATGGGATCAGAAAAAGGTACTCCAACTTCAATAACATCAACACCTGCATCAACAAAGCCATGCATTAACGAAAGTGTATCATCCATGTTTGGATCCCCAGCAACTAAATATGCTACTAGAGATTTAATATTATTGTTTTTATTTTCAACAAGCTGTTTTTCAATCCTATTCAAGATCTATGCCCTCAAGCTTGGCAACAGATGCAATGTCTTTATCACCTCTTCCTGATACATTGATAACTATATTTTGATCTTCATTAAACTCACTACTTATTAAGTCAAGTGGAGCAAACGCATGAGCAGTTTCTAATGCGGGGATAATTCCTTCCAACTCACTCAACTGATGAAATGCTTTCATAACTGATTCATCATCAACTGCAATGTATTCAGCTCTGCCGCTATCTTTTAAGAATGAGTGCTCTGGACCAACACCGGGATAATCCAATCCAGCACTAATAGAACTAGTTGCCATAATTTGTCCATCTGAATCTTGCATTAGATAACTCTTGGCACCATGCAGTATTCCTGGCTCACCATCATTTAACGGCGCAGCATGCTTTCCTGTATCGATGCCTTGACCTGCCGCTTCTACACCAATCAAGCGAACATCTTCATCAATGAACGGATGAAAAATACCAATTGCATTTGAGCCTCCTCCAACACAAGCAATTATTGCATCAGGCAAGGATTGAAAAGAAGCCTGAGATTGATGAATTAACTCTCTTCCAACAATTGCATTGAAATCTCTAACGATCATCGGATAAGGATGAGGTCCAGTAACGCTCCCGATAATATAGTAAGTATTGTCAACATTGGTTACCCAATCACGAATGGCTTCATTTAAAGCATCTTTGAGTGTTGCGGTCCCTGATTCAACGGGATGCACATGTGCTCCTAATAGTTTTATTCTATATACGTTTAGTGATTGTCTTTGGACATCTTCAGCTCCCATGTAAATATGGCATTCTAGTCCTAACCGAGCTGCAACTGTTGCTGTTGCAACCCCATGCTGCCCTGCGCCGGTCTCAGCAATGATTCTAGTTTTACCCATCATTTTGGCAAGCAAGATTTGTCCGATAGTATTATTTATTTTGTGCGCACCAGTATGATTTAAGTCTTCTCGCTTCAGCCAAATATTTGGCCCCTTAAAATGCTCTGTTAACCTTTCAGCAAAATAAAGTGGAGATGGCCTGCCAACAAAATCAGCCAAATCCTTATCAATTTTTTTCTGAAATTCTGAATCAGATTTTATGTCTTCATAGCATTTTTCAAGCTCATCCAGTGCTTCCATGAGGGTCTCAGGGACGAATTTACCACCATAGCTGCCAAAAAAGCCATCGCTATTAGGTTCACTGTACTTGTTTTTCATAATTTCTAAGATTTTGAAAAAATTCTTTAATTTTCTTTTCTGATTTCTTTCCTGGAGATGTTTCAAGGGATGAATTAACATCCAGGCACCATAGCCCCAGTTTCAGCGCTGATTCAAAGTTATTATTGCCTACGCCGCCTGCAAGAATAAACTTTTTTTTATCTTTCTCCAAGCCATTTAGTAGATCCCAATTAAAGCGCTTACCCGTTCCTCCTGAAGCTTGAGGTGAGTATGATTCTAATAAAATAGCATCTGCATTTGGATATAAATTTATTTTATCTACAAAAGTTTCATCTTTTACATGAATGGCCTTCCAGTAAGGCCTATTAAACTGTGCACAAAATTCGTCAGTCTCATTGCCATGGAATTGAAGCAATGCATTAGGAATAATGTTGATAATTTCATTAACAAATGAAATTTTTTCATTAACAAAAACAATAACTGGCGTGATCTCATCATCAATAAACTCTTGAGCTTGCTTTAAAAAATTAGCATCTATATATCTTGGGCTATTTTGGTATGTAATAAATCCTAAGTAGTCTGGTTTAAATTTTTGAACACTATCCAAACAGCTTAAATCATTAATTCCGCATACTTTAATCTTACTCATAACGAATCAAAAAATTTCTTAAAAGGAATATTGGTATTTTGTATGTCCTTATATTTAGCACCTAAAAAATATAAACCATTAGCTGGTGCAGTTTTTCCTGCCAAAGCTCTATTTTTAGAACTTATTATGTCGGTTATTGTATATTCTGAATCTGCATTTGTTGAAATCTCAACTAATGTACCGATTAGTATCCTGATCATGTTATGAAGAAAAGCATTGGCACTAAATTCAATACAAATTAAGTTATCTCTTTCTTCAAAACTAGCTTTTGATATGGTTTTCACAGGATCTTTTGCTGAGCATTGAGATGATCTAAAGGCACTAAAGTCATGTGTACCGATAATTCCTTTAAGTTCTTTACTTAATAGTTTGAGGTCTATTGGTTTGTTGACATGATAAACGTAGTTTCTAAGAAAAGTAGATCTGATTTCTCCAACCTTTATCAAATAAACATACGATCTTTCATATGCGGAGAATCTAGCATGAAAATTAGAATCAGCTTCCTCAACATGAGTTACAACAAGATCATCTGGAAGGGAGCTATTAAATGCAGCTATCCAATTTATATTTCTGCTGGGATCTTCAACTGAAAAATCAAATATTTGACTTAACGCATGTACGCCTTTATCAGTCCTGCCAGCACAATTCACTCTTGAAGATAGATTAGAAAAGCTCTTTAATGCTTTTTCGAGTTCATCTTGAACAGAGCGAGCATTTTTTTGAAACTGAAACCCTGAAAATAGGGTTCCATCGTACTGACAAATGCCTACAAACCTAGTCAAAGCTCGAGTTTAGATTGGAGCACTTTTATATCATCAAGGATTCTCTTGCTTGATGATGCCTCCTGCAGTTCATCTAAAATTTTATTTGCATCCTCGAAAGCACCCATTTCAATGTATGCTCTTGCTAAATCAAGTTGTTGCATCTCATCATCATTCTCAATGCTTAGTTCAGTATCAAGATTGGAATCTTGAATATCTGCTTCATCATTATCATTCTTGATGGTTTTTTTACCTCTTGAGATCAAGAAGTAGGCTATCGTTACACCAAATGCAAAGCTTAATAAGCTAATAATTATCAGTGACATGGAGGATCTATCTGTTGAAGAGCTCACCTGTCTATTACTATCTGATGAGGCCTTTAAATTAACAATAGTAGTGTTTGCATCAACAATTTTTTCAGGCGTAGCCTGAGATGTACCTTGAGGTATAGGTTCTGTTACTTTATTTAAATCAGGATCAACATAACTTTCTGTTGCTTCAGATTCATCCTCAATGATAGGGTCATTTTCTGCATAATTAATAGAATCTTCAGGAGAGGTGAGGATTAGTTTACTATCATTTTTTTGAATATTCGGATCCATAAAATTTATAGATTCTTTTGCTGATTCAGAATCTACTGACTCTATTTCATTTGCTGATGGAATGTTTAAGTCTAAATCTGATCGAACCTTATGGATGTTCCCATCAATGAAGGCATCTGGATTTGACATAAATAAGGCCCACATAATCTGATATATTGATGCATCGTAAGATGAGGCTAAAGATTTTGAAACTGACCAAATGGTATCAATTTCTTCTGCATAAACTGTGCTTTTGGTTATAGGAGTAAACTCAGTTTGATCATCTAAATCAAGATCCTCCTCCTCAATATCAACGCCCTCAGCCATGAGAACTGGTTCGTTATTATCTTTTGGTTCAAATATTTCAGGTTCGCCTACAATCTTTTTTGCTGGCAATGTAAAACTTGTTTGCTGTTTGCGCTGTGAGATTATTCTTCTAGCATCTGAAGGTAAAAAAATAAATATATCCTTCTTAAAGCTTTCCCCAAAGCTCAACCTAAACGAAAAATAATCATTTAGATATGAATCTTTTAGAGCAATCGTTAATCTTTGTTTATTTTCAAAATTTTCAAGCAAAGAGAACTTGATACTTGTTAGATCAAGCGGATTAGATGTCTTGTATGTAGAAAAAATTAGTTCATTCTCTTCAAAAGTTTTTGAAGCTGAAAAATCTATCTTTATGATTGCCTCGCCATCATTATTGATACTTACGTCGGGTGCTGAAATCTTGACTTGGCCAAAAAGAGGCGCTACTAAACACAGTAAAACTAGATGTTGAAACTTCATTTTAATTTCTCTTTAAAGAGTTATTATTTAACAATCTCTCAGCAATTTGAATTGCATTGAGTGCCGCTCCTTTTCCATAAACATTATCAGCAACAATCCATAAAGATATCAACCCATGATCATGCATATCTTTACTTCTTACTCTGCCTACATAAACCTCCTCAGTATCATTTGCATGCTCAAGGGGTGTTGGATACTCTTGTAAATCAGGATTATCTATTACTGTAACCCCATTAAAATTATTAAGAGCCTTTAAAACTTCTTCCCTAGTAACAAAATTTTTGGTTTTTATAAATACAGCTTCAGAATGTCCATTAAAAACAGGGACCCTGACACAGGTTGCATTGACAGTTATTTTTGGATCCATAATTTTTTGAGTTTCCCAAACCACTTTCATCTCTTCTTTTGTATAGTAATCATCTAAAAATACGTCGCACTGAGGGATTGCATTGAAAGCTATTTGTTTTGGATAGACCTTTTGAATTTCGGTAGATTCTTTTGAGAATGTTTCCTGACGAAGCTCTTCTACAGCTGCCTTTCCAGTCCCTGAAACCGCTTGATAGGTTGCTAAGTCAAAATGGTCTATCTCTGCCAAGTCATGAATTGGCTTCAAGGCCATAAGCAGTTGAGCAGTTGTACAATTAGGATTAGCTATGAGTGTTGGTTCCTTTAGGTCGTCAATTATTCCTCCGTTTATTTCTGGGACAATGAGCGGGACATCTTCCTGATATCTAAACTCAGAAGACAAATCGATTACATAATTATCTTGATTTATAGCTTCGTAACAAAATTTTCTTGCTACTGATGAGCCGGCGCTAAAAATTGTTAAATCTAAACCATTAAACGAATCCTTATTTAAAGGCTTAATAATTTGCTCTTCTGAGCTAAATAATACAGATTCACCAACAGTACTTTTTCCAAATAAAGAAAGTTTATTAATTGGAAAATCTCTTTTAGCTAATAAATCTAATAGCTTTCGACCAACCATTCCCGTTGCCCCAACAATGCCTAAATTTATTGCTTTCATTTAAGAATCTCGATAAGTTCTTTAGCTACTTCAGAAGTTTTTAAAAAAGTACTCTCATTAGCTATATCTTTAGTCCTTGCTCCATTAGAAATTAGACAACGTACAGCCTTATCAAGTTCATCAGCAAGGCTATCTAAGTTAAGAGAATACCTAAAAGCCATCGATAAAGACAAAATCATCGCCAGAGGATTAGCTAAATCTTTGCCTGCAATATCAGGAGCGCTTCCGTGACATGGCTCATACATACCAACATTTTTCTCATTTAATGAAGCTGAAGGAAGCATCCCAATTGATCCTGTTAATGTAGCAGCAATATCTGAAAGAATATCCCCAAATAAGTTTGAAGCTAAAATTACATCGAATTGATTAGGGTCTATGACCAACTGCATGGCAGCATTGTCTGCGAGCATGTGAGAAAGTTCTTGGCTAGAAAAGTTTTTATTATGTAAGTCGGTTACTGTTTCTCTCCAAAATCTAGAAACTTCAAGAACATTGGCTTTATCAACTGAGCAAACTTTATTTTTTCTTTTTTGGCTAGCCTCAAATGCAATTTTAGCTATTCGATTAATTTCGTCAGCATCATATCGCATTGTATTAAAGCCAAATGCTGGGGTAACTGATTTATCAATGCCTCTTGGTTCACCAAAATATAGTCCGCCAGTTAGTTCACGGACAATTAAAATATCTAAATTCTCAATAACCCCTTTTTTAAGAGAAGATGCATCTGCGAGCTCATTAAATAGAAAAGCTGGACGTAGATTTGCAAATAAATCGAGCTCTTTTCTTAAAGTCAAAAGTGCTTGCTCAGGCCTTTTATCCCATTCCAAAGAGTCCCATTTCGGAGCCCCAACGGCACCAAAAAGAATTGCATCTGAATCTTTTGCCAATGAAAGAGCTTCATCAGTAATAGGCAACCCATGCTCTTCATATGAGGTTCCCCCAACTGACTTGTGATTAACTTGTAAATCAAGATTATCTCTGGTCATCAAGTAATCAAGAATCTCAAGCGCAGATTCCATTACTTCAGCACCAATTCCATCTCCAGGTAATGCTAATATCTTCTTCATTTACTTAATTAAGCCAAGGTTTATGTTTCAATCTATTAGATTCATAAGATTTGATCTTGTCAGAAATTGATAAGGTAATATCCACCTCATCCTGACCTGTAATAATCATGTCTAGCATCCCAGAATCAACTTCAAAAGCAATTTTTTCATTTTTGATGACAATGTTCTTATCTACAAGGCTGATGTGAAGTTTTGATTCATTGCTCACATGGTCTTTCACCATTAAAAGTTTATCTTGGTTAAGGGCTATTGGAAGAACTCCATTCTTAAAACAATTATTATAAAAAATATCGCCAAAAGACTCTGCTATAACTGTTTCTATACCAAAATCACGTAGTGCCCAAACTGCATGTTCTCTACTAGACCCACATCCAAAATTTTTACCTGTGATAATAATTTTTGATTCGTTGAATGGCGCTTGATTCAAAATAAAATCTTGATTTAGTGATCTCGATGAAGTTGGAGTATTAATATTTGCAATATCGTGATATCTCCATCCATCAAACAAAAATTCTCCAAATCCAAATTTCTTTATAGACTTAAGGTACTCGGTAGGAATAATTTGATCAGTATCAATGTTATCTATATCAAGGATGCAGGCAATCCCTGAAATATTTTTAAACTCACTCATGCGGAATTCCTCCATGGATAGCTATTCTTGCTGCCATCATGGGGCTTACCAGGTGTGTTCTTCCCATATGTCCTTGCCGGCCTTCAAAATTTCTATTAGATGTAGATGCACATCTGTCACCGGGAGATAATTTATCCTCGTTCATCCCCAAACACATTGAGCAACCTGGATCCCTCCAACTAAAGCCTGCTTCAATAAAAATTTTATCAAGGCCTTCTTTTTCGGCTTGTAACTTTACTTGACCAGAACCTGGAACAATCAAAGCCTCCTCAATACTTTCTGAAATTCTTTTGTCTTTAACCTCAGCTGCTACTGACCTTAGATCTTCTATTCTTGAATTAGTACATGAACCAACAAATACTTTATTAAAAGTAAGATCAGATAATTTTTCTCTTTCTTTTAGACCCATATATTCAATTGCCTTTTTATAAGTTGAATATTTATCACTATTTTGATCTAGTTCGGGAACACATGAGTCATAGTCGCTTGTCATTTCAGGAGAGGTTCCCCAGGAGACCTGTGGCTTAATTTTGGAAACATCAATTTCTATTTCCTTATCAAACTTTGCGTTTGAATCTGAAGAAAGACTTTTCCAGTATTCTAGCGCTTTATCATATTCACTTTTATCTAGCTGCACCTTGTCAGATAGGTAAGATTCTGTAATTTTATCGAAAGCAATTAAGCCAACCTTAGCTCCTGCTTCGATAGACATATTGCAAATAGTCATTCGAGATTCCATTGAAAGAGATGAGATATAGTCTCCGCTAAATTCAATGGCATGTCCTGTTCCCCCATCGGTTCCGATTGATCGGATCACATATAAAATAACATCCTTGGAAGTAACATCATCTCGAGGACAACCTAATAGATTAATTCTAAAGTTCTTAAGCTTTTTAATTCTTAAGCATTGTGTAGCTAAAACATGTTCTACCTCTGAGGTGCCAATTCCCATTGATAGAGCAGCAAATGCTCCATGTGTTGAGGTATGAGAATCTCCGCATACTATCGTCATGCCTGGTAAAGTGAAGCCATTTTCAGGACCAACAACATGAACTATCCCTTGTTTCTCTGAATTGATATCAAATTGTGGGATATCAAATTTATTACAATTTCTATCAAGCTCTATAATCTGAATTTTTGATACCTCATCCTCAATGGATTCAAGTTCAAAGTTTTGACCCCTTGCTGTGGGAACATTGTGATCAGGAGTTGCAATATTGGCAGCAAGTCTCCATGGCTTTAGATTTTTTTTGCTGATCCCGTCAAATGCTTGTGGAGATGTAACCTCATGAAGAAAGTGTCGATCGATATAAACAAGGTGATCACCTGATCCTAGATCTTCTACGACATGGTCATCCCATAACTTGTCATAAAGGGTTTTCATCAGGAATTAAAAGGAAGCTTTTGGTTTACATCAGAGCATTGAGCAGCATTTCTTAGATAATGATCAAGAATACAAAGAGCACACATAGCTTCTGCAATGGGAACTGCTCTTATTGCAACACATGGATCATGCCTTCCTTTGACCTCAAGCGATACTTCGCTGCCATCCACATCCACAGCTTTTGATTTTGATGCAATGCTTGAGGTTGGCTTGATAATAAATGAAAGGTCGATATCTTGACCGGATGAAATTCCTCCAAGAATCCCACCAGAATTATTAGAGAGATAACCATCAGAGTTCATTTCATCCCTTACCTCTGAGCCTTTTTTTGATAAAAATAGATCTGCATTCCCAAAAGATACGCTTTTAACAGCATTGATTGAAACTATTGCTTTTGCAAGCTCTGCATCTAATTTATCAAAAACTGGTTCGCCGAGACCAATTTTACAACCAGAAATTTTGACTCCTAACTCAGCTCCAACTGAATCACCATCATCAATAAGCTGATTAAATAATTCATCTAGCTCTGGCAGTTTTGATTCGTCGCAAAAATTATATTTATTTGAAGAGTTATTACTGAAATTCTCTGCTTTAATTTCACCAATTTGCTGGACCCAAGAATTAATGACAATGCCTTTTTCTTTGAGCACCTTTTTGGCAACAGCTCCAGCTGCGACTCGCATTGATGTTTCTCTGGCGCTCGCCCTGCCGCCTCCACGATAGTCTCTTATTCCATACTTACCTTGATAAGTAATATCAGCATGATTAGGTCTAAAAACATCTTTTATATTTGAATAGTCATGCGATCTTTGATCTTCATTAAAGATAATTAGGCCAATAGGCGTTCCGGTGGTTTTTCCCTCAAATACACCTGAAAGAATCTTAACTTTGTCATCTTCTTTTCTTTGAGTAGTAACGTCAGATTGACCTGGCCTTCTTCGATCAAGATCATGCTGAATGTCAGTTTCTGAGATAGCTATGTTAGGTGGACACCCATCGATAATGCAGCCCATGGCTGTTCCATGACTCTCGCCAAAAGTCGAAACAGTGAATATTTTTCCGTATGTGTTACCTGACATGGACGTGATTATAGTCCAATTTAAGTTATAGCCCTACTTTAACGTTGACATGCCACCGTCTTGATTAACAATCTGACCAGTAATCCAGTTCTCTTTAGCATCCAGCAGAAATCTAGCAGTTTTGGCTACTTGTTCAGGACTTCCAATTTCCTTCAAGGGGTGTCTATCAGCAGAAGCATCAATCTTTTTATCATCTGAAAGCAAATTAGATGCCATGGGTGTTTTGGTAATTGAAGGAGCAATCACATTGATTGCTAATCTAGGTGCTAATTCAGCTGCAGATGCTTTTGCAAAAGATTCTAGGGCTCCTTTCGCAGCAGCTATTGATGAATGAAATGTCATTCCTGTTTGGGCTGCAACTGTTGAAAAGAATACTGCTGATGCACCATTATCCTTTTTAAGTTTTGAAAGTACGTGCTTGAAGGTATTAAAGGCACCAAAAAAATTTATATTCATATCGTTTTGTAAATCATCCAGGGTCATTCGTTGGAGAGACTTTAAATTAATGGTGCCAGGACAATATACAAATCCATCCAATGATTCTGGAAGCTCATCTAAAACTGATAAGTCCCCTAATGGATCACATTGAATTTGAGTCCCTTCAATTTCAGTTTGTCCTGACCTGGACGTAACAAATAGAGAATAACCGTCCTTATGACAAAGTTTTCCTAAATGTTTGCCGATCTCTGAGTTGCCACCAATAATTAGAATATTTTTACTCATGCTTAATAAAAATGTATAGAATTTATATTGTGTCTTTCTATAAAAAACCAATAGCTCATTTCATGATAATTTTGTGCATGGTTGTATTCCAATCTTGCGCTCAGTTTCAACCAATAAATGTTGATATCAACAATTACTCCTATGAAATCAATAGAGATTTTTGGGGAGTACCTCACATCAAAGGAGCAACAAATAAGGATATAGCTTTTGGTATTGGTTATGTGCATGCTGAAGATGCTTATGAAGATTTAGTTCAGCTTATGCCCCTATATAAAGGTGAAAACGGTATAAAAAATGGAATTGACGGAGCAACCACTGATTACCTTATAAGACTTCTAAAAATTCATGAAAAATATGATGAGAATGGCTTAGCTCAACTTCCATCAGAAATCATTGACCTTGCCAAAGGCTATGTTGACGGGATTAATTATTTTGCCAAACAGAATCCAGCTAAAGTAAACAGAAAAATGCATCCTGTAAGTATTCGGGACGTGCTCTTGGGTTCGCACATACAACATCTTTTATTTGCTGGACTTTTTAGGGAAATCGAGTCATTAAATAACTTTGAAAAATCTGCTGAGGTGCCGACCGGTTCAAATGCAATTGCAGTTAATGGAAAAAAAACTATTCCTAATAGTTCCTATCTAATGATTAATTCTCATCAACCTTTATCAGGACCTGTTGGATGGTATGAATTAAATGTCAGTAGTGGTGAAGGTTGGCAAGCTCATGGTGGAAATTTTCCTGGATCTTTTTTAATCAATGTGGGTTTCAATAAAAACATTGGATGGGGTGCAACGGTAAATAGACCAGATATATTTGATATCTATAAACTAGAAATAAATCCTAATAATACTAATCAGTATAAGGTCGATGATAGCTGGAAAGATTTTGTGACGGAAAAAGATTCATTGCGAATAAGGCTACTTAATATCTTAACGATTAATGTTAAGCGAGACTTCCAGTACTCTGATTTTGGACCTGTCATTGAAATAGAAGGAAATAAGTTTGCTATCAGTCATTCAACAGATAATTATTTTGGTGAAACCCTTGGATGGTTTGAGTTGAATTTATCTAGCTCAGTTAATGAATTTAAAGAAAAGATTATTCAGAGAAAAATTCCAAGTTTTAATTTTGTAGTAATGGATCGAGAACAAAATATTGGATATTTTTATAATGGCATGATTCCAAAAAGGGATAACCCAACTTTATCCAGGAAAATCATTGCAACTTCGAAATCAAAAAATTTGCCCTTGCAAGATTTAGTTTTAGATCTACCAACTTATGTAAACCCTGATAACGGATGGATTCAAAGCACGAATCAAGATCCTTTCTATGTGATGGGAAAATTCTCAAAAGAATTAAAAGATAATTATCCCGATGTAGATTTTGAGACCAGACTTACTAATAGGTCGTTTAGGGCAAATGAAATTTTAGAATCTGAGATAATTTTTAACTATGAAGAGTTTTATAAATTTAAGCATGATAACCAATATTCAAAATCATCCAGACAATTCAAGTATCTTCAAAAAGCTATTAAAGAAAATCCAAAAAAATTAAATACACTATCTGCATGGAATCTCAAAACAAATTTCCAAAATAGATTGGCCGGCATGAGTTCATGCATAATGGCTCAAGAATGGTTATCTGAATTTAATAATCAAGACCTTATTTCGACTTTTGATGCAATTGAAGAGTGCAAAAAGATATTTTCTATGATTGATAAACAATATGATGATGAATGGAAAGATCTTACAACCATCTCAAGAGGAGATAGATCTCATTCAATCCAAGGCTCTGTCGATACCTTAAGGGCTGTTTATGGTGTTCCTAATAAAGAAACCCAAAGCATGGACATGAGTGGCGGTGATGGATTATTTTTCATCGTTGCTCAAGAGGGAAAACATAGGTTTGTTTATGGGATGCATAATTTTGGTTCCTCAAGAGTAGAATCCTCGCCCCATTTTGCAGATCAAACATTTTTATTTAGCCAAGAGGCAATGAGGTTTATTCCCTCTGAGTTTTGATCTAAAAAGGATTGTTTTCTAAGGCAAATAATTCTTGAAAATCTATAACGGACATTTGACTCAAAGATCCAAGATCTGAACACTTATCAAAAATAGATTTAGCATGCTCAGCATCGTAGATTTTTTCTAAATTGGTTTTAAATTTTTTCTCAAGGACTGGGATGCCCTCCTCACGTCTTCTTTTATGCCCAATAGGGTATTCCACCTCAACAGCATCAGTGGAAGAACCATCATTAAAAAAGATTTGAATTTTATTAGCAATCGAGCGTTTATCAGCTTCAAGATATTCTTCTGTGTAACGTTTATCCTCTTTAATAACCATCTTTTCTCTAAGCTCATCCACCAAAGGATCTGCAGCCACATCATCCTCATAATGCTCAGCAATGAGGTCTCCATGTATTAGACCAATGGCAATCATGTACTGCAAACAATGATCTCGATCAGCAGGATTATTTAGCTCGCCAACTTTTGAGATAATTCTTATGGCTGATTCATGAGTTGTTACTTCTATTTGCTGAATGTCAGAAAGCCTATCTTTAATCTGGCTATGCAAAGTCACTGCAGCCTCTACGGCTGTTTGGGCATGGAACTCAGCTGGAAAACTAATTTTAAATAAAACATTCTCCATCACATACGTTGCAAAAGGCTGTGATAAAGAAAGTTGCTGTTCGTTAAAGAGCACGTCTTCAAAACCCCAGGTTTTCGCAGAAAGAACACTTGGATAACCCATTTCGCCACTAAGAGTAATCATTGCTAGCCGCACGGCTCTACTAGTGGCATCACCAGCAGCCCAGCTTTTTCTTGAGCCTGCATTTGGTGCATGACGATAAGTACGCAAGCTTTGACCATCAACCCAAGCTTGAGAAACGGCATCTCTAATTTGTTCAAAATTTCCGCCCAATAATTTTGTAGCAACAGCTGTTGATGCAACCTTAACTAAAACAACGTGATCCAAGCCGACTCTATTGAAACTGTTTGTTAGTGCCAAAACTCCTTGAATTTCATGGGCCATAACCATAGATTGCAAAACATCTTTCATCGTTAGAGGATCTTTTCCATCTGCTATATTTTTTTGAGATACAAAATCTGCAACAGCTAAAATTGCACCTAAGTTATCTGATGGATGGCCCCATTCAGCAGCAAGCCAAGTGTCGTTGTAATCCAACCACCTGATCATGCAACCAATGTCAAAAGCACCTTTTACAGGGTCAAGTGAAAAGTTGGTGCCAGGCACTCTTACTCCATGAGGAACTTCGGTACCAGGAACTACCGGACCCAACATTTTTGTACATGCAGGGAAAGTTAAAGCAAGCAGACCACAGCCTACAGTATCGATTAAACAATTCTTTGCTGTTTCAAGTGCTAAATCAGAATTAACGTCATAATCCGAAACATATTGGGCAATTTCTGTTAATAGAGAGTCGTATCCTGAGCGGACATTTATATCAACGTTATCAGACATTATTCTCTATCTTCTATGTTGACCCATTCAGATGACTCAGGTCCTGTATAGTCAGCACTTGGCCTGATAATTCTATTATTAGCTCTTTGCTCCATACAATGAGCAGTCCATCCTGTCACTCGCGACATGACGAAGATCGGGGTAAATAGTTTTGTTGGAATCCCCATGTAAAAATAAGCTGATGCATGAAAAAAGTCTGCATTAGGGAAAAGTTTCTTTTCGTCCCACATGACAGTTTCAACTTCTTCACTAACTTGATAAAGGTTATCGTCACCGTATGCTTCGGCGAGCTCTTTTGAGAATTCTTTAATAACTGCGTTTCTAGGATCTCTCTCAGAATAAACAGCATGACCAAAACCCATTATCTTATCTTTGCTGGCAAGCATCTTAAGTATGTTATCTTTAGCTTCTTCTCTTGTTTTCCAATTTTCTATCATTTCCATAGCTGCTTCATTCGCTCCACCATGAAGTGGACCTCTTAAAGAACCAATGGCTGCAACAACACATGAATGAATATCTGACATAGTCGAAGCACAAACTCTTGCTGTAAAGGTTGAAGCATTAAATTCATGTTCTGCGTATAAAATTAAAGAAGCATCCATCACTCTTCTAAATAAATCTGAAGGTGTCTTCCCATGGAGAATGTGAAGAAAATGACCTGCCATGGTGTCCTCATCATTAACTAAGGAGATATCCTCACCATCATGAGAATACTTATACCAATAAGTAACAATTGAAGGCATGGTAGCAACCATTCTATTGATTGAATTTAATTGGTTTGAGAAGTCTCCTTCGGCTTCAAGGTTACCAAGCATGGAGGTTCCAGTTCGCATAACATCCATGGGATGAGCACTGGCAGGTATTTTTTTTAAAACCTCTTTAAGTTCCTGGGGCAAGTCTCTTTGTCCTTTCAAAAGCTCTTTGTATGAATCAAGTTCTGATTGATTGGGTAACTTCCCATAAAGTAGTAGATAAGCAACTTCTTCAAAAGTACCTTTTTCAGCAAGGGTTTCAATTTTATGACCTCTATAAGCCAATCCTTCCTCTTGCCCAACAGTACAAAGCGATGTTTCACCCGCAACTTGACCTCGGAGCCCTGCTCCCTCTAACTTCTTAACCATTTATTTATTCCCCTTACGTTTGAATAATTCATCTAATTTTTCTTCAAATGAATGATAGTTTAAATACTCGTATAGTTCATCTCTTGTCTGCATATTTTCTACTGAATTTGCCTGCGACCCATTAGTGAAGATATCTTGATATACAGACTCTGCTGCTTTATTCATTGCTCTGAAAGCAGACAAAGGAAAGAGCATTATATCAACTCCAACTGATGCAAGCTCCTCTGCCGTAAAAAGTGGTGTCTTTCCAAATTCAGTAATGTTTGCAAGAACAGGAACTTGTAACGCGTCTTTTAATTGCTTGTAATCCTCTAAACTATGAACAGCTTCTAAAAATAAGCCATCAGCTCCGGCAGCGATGTATTCTTTGCATCTATCTATAGCTCCTTCCATACCTTCGGTCGCATATGCATCAGTTCTTGCCATGATGAAAAAACTTTCATCTGTTCGACCATCAACTGCGGCCTTTATTCGATCACTCATTTCAATTTTATCGACAAGACTTTTGTTTGGTCTGTGGCCACATCTTTTTTGAGTAACCTGGTCTTCGATATGAACTGCCGCGACATCTGCAGCAATCATTTCTTTTATAGTACGACTAATACTAAATGCACCACCAAAGCCTGTATCAATATCAATTAAAAGAGGTAGATCAGTTGCTTGTGTGATTCTTCTTGAGTCTTCAGCAACATCATTTAGAGTTGTGATGGCTAAATCAGGCAATCCAAAAGATGCATTAGCAACCCCTGCTCCAGAAAGATAAAGGGCTTTATGGCCAGCTTTTTCAGCCATTTTTGCGCAATATGCATTTACTGCGCCGACAACCATCAATGGGTTATTATCTGCTATAGCTTCTCTGAATTTTTTCCCTGGACTTTCCATCGAGCAGGTATTGTAATCCCTCGGGATTCGATTTCCCAAATTAATTATAGAATTTAATACCTCTAATTATGCGAGGCTTGTTTTGAGACATTCTCCACTTATTGGTATCTCTAAGACTATAAACACATCCACAGTATTCTTGTTGATAAAAGTTCTCTCGTTTTGAAATTTCAATCATCCTTGACGAGCCACCCTGTTTTCTCCAATTAAAATCCCAATAGTTTACTTTTTGATACCTTGATGCAGCTCGATGACCACTGTCATTAATTTGTTTCATATCTTTCCATCTTGAAATTCCAAGTGTGGTAGCAAAAGTTGGAAAGTCATGTTCATGTGCAAATAAAGCCGAGCGTTCAAACCTCATATCAAAACATTTTGTACATCTGGCACCTCTTTCAGGCTCATTTTCAAGCCCTTTAATTCGCTCAAACCAGTTTTCTTTGTCGTAGTCAGCATCAATAAATTCAAAACCTAACTGATCACAAAATCTTTTATTTTCGTCTTTGCGTATCTCGTACTCTTCCTTAGGATGAATGTTTGGATTGTAGAAAAAAACAGTTGTTTTAATCTCTGAGGATGCAATTGCTTCCATAATTTCTCCAGCACATGGAGCACAGCAACTATGTAGAAGTAGCTTTGATTCTTTATTTGGAACCTCAAGTTTAGGTCTTTCATAGCCATCAAGGCTTAAATCTTTTTTTATTTTCATATCACTTCTAAAAAAGCTTTTTTGAGATCATCATATTTATTAAAGGAAGGTATTTTTGGAAATTCCATTGCGATCTTTTCTGGAGCATTCATAAAAAAAGCATGATCTGCAACATCAAACATTTGAATATCATTATATGAGTCTCCTGCCGCTAAGCACTTATAGCCTATTGATTGAAAAGCTTCTATGGCTTGTTGCTTTGCTTTGGTATGACGAAGTTTGTAACCTTTAATTGATCCATCCTGGTCAATATCTAAATTATGACAAAGCAATAATGGATAACCCATCTTCTTCATCAGAGGTGATGCAAATTCATGAAATGTATCAGATAGAATAACAACCTGAAAACTCTCTTTGATCTCGTCAAGAAAATCTTTTGCACCATCTAATAAATCAAGTTTATTAACTGCGTTTTGAATATCAGAAATGCCTAGATTATTTGATGCCATTAACTCTAGTCTAAAATCCATCAACTCCCCATAATCTGGAATATCTCTAGTGGTTTTATTGAAACCTTCGATACCCGTATCAAGTGCAACTTGTTCCCAAATTTCAGGAGTTAGTGTGCCCTCCATATCAAAGCAAGCTATTTTCATTTATTTTTTACACCGTATAGAACATGTCCTGCTGCTACTTTATCAGAAGCCTCTTCAATATTCTTATGTTGATCATCAAAAAAAATATCTGCATTAAAAGAGGATAGAAACTCCCCCTTATCCATCCCACCTAGAAAAAGAGACTCATCTATTCTGACACCCCAATCTCGGAGGGTCTCAATAACTCTTTTATGCGAAGGGGCTGATCGGGCAGTCACCAGTGCTGTTCTAATAGGACAATCATCTGGATCTAATTCAGACTGGATTTTATTTAACTCGACAAGAAATAACTTAAAAGGCCCAGCTTTTAGAGGAGACCTAGATTGCTTTTCATTTTCTAGGAATGCTTTTAAACCCTTCTCTTCAAATAATTTTTCTGCTTCATCAGAAAATATTACTGAGTCGCCATCAAAGGCAATCCTTAATTCTTTGTCTTTAGACAGTGGTCTAGATTTTGATGAAAGAATTTTTGCTGCAGCAACTCCATTTTCAATTGCCCTCTTAACGTCCTCTGTACTAGCTGATAAAAAAAGATCAACTTCAAAAGCTTCCACATATTTGTATGGGCTCTCTCCTCCACAAAAAACCGCTCTAGAGATATTGAGTCCATATTCTTCAATGGAATTAAATACTCGGAGGCCTGTATCAGCTGTGTTTCTTGATAACAGGACTACTTCAACTCTTTGATCATCAGAGAAATAGCTATTAAGATTTAAAATCTTTTTAACCAAGCTAAAGCCATCACCAGGTTCAAGTATCTTATTTTCATTCTTAATTTGATAATTTTTATAGGCATCAACTCCTTCGTTTATAAATATTTCATGGCTATTATTTAGATTGAATAGAGCTCTTGATGATATGCCAATAGTGAGTTTTGAACGTTCTGGTTGCATAATGATTAATAAATTTTTATACTGTATAAATATATAGTATTTTTTAAATTATGAAAGATTTAACTGCACAACAATCTAAAGTTTTAAATTGTATAGAAGAAAGTATTAATAAAACAGGATTCCCTCCTACAAGAGCTGAAATTTGTCAAAAATTAGGCTTTAAATCTCCAAATGCTGCAGAGAGTCATCTGCGCGCGTTGGAAAAGAAAGATATCATCTCCATTGCTGGCGGTTCTTCAAGAGGAATTAGTATTAAAAACAAAAAAAGTTCATCAGGTGGAAGTGTTCCAGTTATTGGCTTGGTAGCAGCCGGCTCTGCAACTCTTGCATCCGAAAATATAGAAAGAGAGATTAATGTTGATCCTAGTTTATTTTCTAAAAACGTAGATTACTTTCTTAAGGTCAAAGGACTATCAATGATAGAGGATGGCATCTATGAAGATGATCTAGTAGCCATTCATAAAACTACTGATTTCAAAAATGGTGATTTGGCTGTCGTCAGAACTGAAGATGATGTTACTTTAAAATATATTTTTAAAGAAAATCATAAATTATTGCTAAAGCCTGCTAACAAAGACTTTGATCCAATTCATATTGATCTCAAAAACGAATCTGCAGAAGTTGAAGGTATAGGCGTAGGGTTAATAAGAAAAAATTAATGCACAGTAACTGGCTTCTTAGAAACACGTTGCATTTTTGAATCAAAAAACTCATCAAAGTCTATAACATTTCCACTCACGCTCTCTATTCCAGCTCTGATCATTTCTTTAGCTACAGCTAACTCTTCTCCATTTAAAAAGTCTTTTGATTCTTTGCCAAATTCAATTTTAACGATTGGATTTTCATGATCGTCTGATCTTCTCAGGACGATTGTCCCATCTGGTAATTGTGTTAGTTCGAGATAATTAGACATATATTGACCTTAACATAAAGATAAATTTTTAAAAGGCTATTTTTTGGACTTTGTTACCCACGTACCTGATTCAAATGTTGAGCTAATTCCAGTTTTTTTTCCTTCATTTTCAGCTGATAGATAATGAACATCTTCAGCTTTATTGTATCTAATGATGTATGGATGGCCTGATTCAGCATGACTTGGAGCTGTTAAAAGGTATTGATGTTTTTCCGGTAGTTGACTACCTGCCATCTTTAATTCCTCTACAGAAGGTGCTCTTGTTTCTCTGTTTTTAGGAAACTGACTAGCTGCTAGAAATAACCCTTTAAGGCTATCCCTTAAAAGATAATAGTCATCAACTTTTTTACACTTAAGATCTTCTAATGCAATTGGATCCATAAATATTGGATAAGGATCTCCATTTCTTTGCAATCTTCTTGTAGCACCGCAATTATCGTTGCTGCAACCAAAGTATTTGCCATACCTACCTGTTTTAAGCTGCATATCAGCTCCGCATTTGTGACATTCCAATGTTGGGCCATCATATCCTTTGATCTTAAAGTTGCCCTCTTCAACGATGACACCTTTGCAATCAGGATTATTTGAACAGACATGCAACTTATGGTGCTCGTCAATTAGATAGTTATCCATACTAGTATCACAGAGAGGACATCTCTTTTTAATAACTAAATTTTCTGCTTCTTCTTGATCGTCAACACTTATAGCTTCATCACCAGAAATTAAGTTTAATGTTTTTTTGCATTGTTCATCCCCTTCCAATCTGTATCCTGCACATCCAAGAAAAACTCCGTTGCTTGCATTTCTGATATTTAGTTTATTTGTTCCGCATTGAGGACAATTAATATTAGTAGGAGTTGCCTTATTGCCTCTCATTCCCATTTCTGGATCAGAAGCATTTTTAAGATCATCTTGGAACGCTTCATAATATGAGTTTAATACTGTGATCCAATCCTTAGTTCCATTCGCAATATCATCAAGTTGTGTCTCAAAGTTTGCAGTAAAACCGTAATCCATAATGTCATCGAAGCTTTCCATTAGCCTATCTGAAACAATCATTCCTATTTTTTTAACAAAGAACCTTCTGTTCTCAATCGATACATAGCCCCTGTCTTGAATGGTAGAAATAATGTTTGCATAAGTTGATGGTCTGCCAATACCTCTTTTTTCAAGTTCTTTAACGAGTGCGGCTTCAGAAAACCTGGCGGGTGGTTTTGTAAACTTCTTTTCGTTTTTAAGATCAACAAGATTTAAGGTATCCCCTTCTGCAAGTGGGGGCAAAATTGCGTCATCATCTTTACGTGGAGGCATCACTTTAGTAAATCCATCAAATACAACCTCTCTACCTCTAGCAACAAATTCATATCCCTCTAAATTTATTTTCGCCGAGGTAGATAAATATTCTGCATCAGGCATCTGAGAGCTGATGAATTGCTGCCAAATAAGTTCGTATAATCGCTGCTCCTCATCTGAAGAAGAAGTTATCATTCCAGGTTTCCTCGATGCACTCGTAGGCCTGATGGCTTCATGAGCCTCTTGCGCATTTTCTTGTGATGAATAGATTCTTGGAGCATTCGTTAAATAACTAGAACCAAGCTCATCACCAATGAATGCTCTTGCATCCTGTATAGACTCTTTTGAGAGCGAAGGAGCATCGGTTCTCATGTAGGTTATAAAGCCATTTTCATATAATTTTTGTGCAACCCTCATAGTCCTTTTTACATTAAAACCCAATCTAGTGCTTGCGGCTTGCTGAAGAGTAGATGTAATAAATGGGGGCTTTGGTTTTGTTTTAACAGGTCTTTGTGAAATTGATGAAACGTTAAGGTTGGTATTTTCTATTAGAGCTTGAATACTTTTTGCCTCTTCAGCTGAGAGCAGCGGATCAATTTTTTTTCTAGGTAAATCAAAATTTATCTGGATATTATTAGCATCACTTGCAACAAAACTTATATCCCAAAACTCTTCAGGTTTGAATTCCTTGATACTTTTTTCTTTCTCGACTAGTAGTCTTAGTGCAACTGATTGAACTCTTCCTGCAGACAAATTCCTAGCAATTTTTGCCCAAAGTAAGGGTGAAAGTTCAAATCCAACCACTCTATCAAGGAATCTTCTTGCTTGCTGGGCATTGACTAAGTTCTGATCTATCTCTTTTGGATCAGAAAACGCTTCGAGGATTGAATCCTTCGTAATCGCATTAAACCTTACTCTTTGAAAATTATATTTTTCTGGACCTAAAGCCTCTTTTAAATGCCAGGCAATTGCCTCACCCTCTCTATCTAGGTCCGTTGCAAGAAGAATATTTTCAACTTTCTTAGCAGAGGTTTTAAGCTCTTTAATTACTTTCTCTTTTTCAGGAATAATTTGATAAGTAGCCTTCCAGTTACTATCAGGATCAACTCCCATTCTGTTAATTAATCTTTTTCTTTCATTAATTTTTTTTAATCTTGCCTTTTCATCAGCTGGGAGATTTTTGGGAATTACATTTCGTTTGGCACCCGACTTAATGCCTTTTTTAGGAAGGTCACGAATATGTCCTACACTTGATTTAACAATATATTCATCACCTAAATATTTAGAAATAGTCTTTGCTTTTGCTGGTGACTCTACTATTACTAGACTTGATGGCATTGAATTATTTTGTACTTAATTAAATCTTATTTATGGAATGATGAATTTTTTTCAACTCTTCTATACCTAATTTTTCATCCCAAAGGATAGCTATATTGGACTCAAAAAAAATAATTTCAAGTACTGATTGTGGTAATTGATTAATTTTTTCTTCAATATTTGGAAAGTTTTGATCAAATTTTAAAGACGCCGGATCATATAAATTCATTGCGCTTCCCTCTCTTACAAACTGCCCTTTTTTTATAAAGGTAGTGTTCCTTAGTTGATATGAAACTAAATCAGATTGGTGATTTTTAAACATCCCTTTAATAGCGCTCGACGAATCAATCTTGAATCCAAGCTTCAAAGCTGAAAACCTTAATTCAGCAAGAAACTTCATCTTTTTTGAGGGTCTTAGAAAACCTACAGATCCAGCTAAAAATAATATAACTAAAAGAGGAATAATTAATTCCATTCTCTATCTGAGTATTTCTTTTATTAATTTAGGGCCGTGAAAAATAAATCCTGTATAAATTTGAACCAAGGACGCCCCTAAATTGAGTTTATGATTGAATGAATCTTTGCTGTTTACCCCTCCTACACCAATTATCAGAAGGTTATGACTAATATTATTTGCTATATCTTTTAGAACTTCATTCGATTTATCATATAGTAGTTCTCCTGAAAGCCCTCCATCAGTCTCTTTAATTAAGCTGTTATGGGATGAGTCTCTGTGAATTGTGGTATTTGTTGCTATTAAGCCATCCAAATTAAAATCTATTAGGGATCTAATGATTTCTCGATGGGTATTAGGTTCCTCATCAGGGCTTATTTTCAAAAAAACAGGGTTTAAAAAATTTAGTTTTTCTCGTTCAATTTGAATTTTACTAAGAAGCTCTCTTATGTTTTCTTTGGAGTGCAAATCTCTGAGACCAGGAGTGTTGGGTGAAGATATATTAATTGTAATGTAATCTGCATAGTCTGCTACTCCCCTGAAGCAACATAAATAATCTTTTATGCGTTCTTTTTCATCAGAGTTTTTATTTGCACCTATGTTTACTCCTAATACACCATCATATTTTGACTTCTTTAAATTCTTAATCAGGTGATCTAAGCCCTTATTATTAAAGCCTAGCCTATTAATCACGGATCTCTCTTTAGTGAATCTAAAAACTCTTGGTTTTGCATTGCCTGATTGTGGCTTTGGAGTAACAGTTCCAACTTCTAAAAATCCAAATCCCAAATCACCTAAAGCCTCTATATAATCTCCATTTTTATCGAGGCCAGCTGCTGTTCCAAGCCTATTTTTAAAAATTAAATTTTTAAATTTGAATGGCTCTCTTAATGCAAATTTAGCTGTGATCCCAAAAAAAGAATATAAATTTAATTTATGAGCAATTTTCAGAAGGATAAGACTTATAGAGTGTGAGGTCTCAGGTTGCAACAACCTTGTTAGCTTTAATACTAAATCTATCAAATTATTATCTTTTGTTTCCTTGCAAAATGAATATTTGCCTGGATAAAACCCTCTCTTGAACCACAGTCAAACTTTTCTGCCTTGTATTTTAATCCAAAAATTTCTTCCTCTTTAAGAAGCATTGAAATAGCATCAGTCAGTTGAATTTCATTACCAAAGCCTGGTTTTATTCTTTTTAAAGATTCAAGAATACTACCTTTAAGTAAATATCTGCCTGTAACAGCAAAGTTACTTGGGGGATTTGATTGGGGCTTTTCAACTATTTCTTTAATCATAGTTAAATTTTCTGAGATGATCTCACCATCGATCACACCATATTTTTTTGTCTCTTCGTCAGTTACTTCATTAATTGCAATAATACTTCTTTGATGAGACTCAAATGCATTTAAAAGTTGAGATGTGATCCCAGGTGTCCCATCAAACAAATCATCTGCTAACAATATTGCAAAATACTCATCAGGATTTATTAGATGCGAAGCCTGCAAAACTGCATCTCCAAGACCTTTTTGATCTCTTTGCCTGATAAAGGAAAATTTTACTCCTTTATACTCTTTAAGGTTGATACGATCTAGATACTCCTTTTTATCTGAGCTCAGTAGTTGTGTTTCAAGCTCCTGATTTCTTTTAAAGTGATCCTCGATTGGTCTTTTTGTATGACTTGTAATGAAAATTATTTCTTCTATTTCTGCTTCTACCGCTTCTCTAACAGCAAACTCAACCAGAGGAGTATCCACAATTGGGAGCATTTCTTTGGGTATTGCCTTAGATGCAGGAAGAAATCTTGTACCTAGACCTGCAACAGGCAGTACAGCTTTTTTTATGGATTTGGAATTACTCATTTTTTAATTAGTGCAAATGATATACCGCAAATTAGCCCAGTCAAATGAGCAGTATTGGCAATCTTACCAAAACCAAAAAGATTCAAAATATCCAAGTAACCTAATGCTAACCAAACAACCATAAAAATATATATTGCGGGAGGCATTCCATAGGCATATCTTTTCTGAATGAACTCTCTGATATAGCAAAAACCAAGTAAAGCATAAACACAACCAGATAACCCACCAAAAATAATGGCTCCTGAAGCAGCGGATTCTGCGAGATTGCTTAGGATGCCAGAAAAAAGAATAAGAAAAATAAACTTTTTGTAGCCCTCTATATCTTCAATTCTGGTACCCAAAATATAAATCCACAATGAATTGAAAGCTAAATGTGCAACTGAGAAATGAAGAAATATGGGAGACAATAATCTCCAAAACTCAAAATCTTCTAGGTAGGTTTTTTCAATTGGGATAAAGCTTAGAAAGCCATTAATTATTTCAGGCTTTAAAAATGTTAAATGAAAGGTAAGTTGATTTTGTCCAAAAAAAGTAGCTAAGCTTATTAAGACAGATAAAAATACTAGGACGTTAGAAAAAGATAGTCTCAAGATGACTTGTTATTTGTAATATCTAAACTCCAGCCCAATTTCTCTCTACATGATTCATAAAAATTATTATTTTTTGGATGAACAATTTTTAGTTTAATTTCGTTTTTGGATAATGAAATTTCTTCACCAAAGCTAACACGAATATTTTCTTGACCGTCAACACACACCATCCCATGCTCCAGAGGGCCTTCCATTATTTCAACTGAAATGTTCTTATCATTTGGTGATACTAGAGCTCTAGATGATAAGCTTTGTGACATCATTGGAATTATATTAAAAACAGATAGTTCAGGATCAATGATGGGGCCTCCAGCAGATAATGCATAAGCTGAAGAGCCAGTTGGAGTCGCTACTATAAGTCCATCAGAGCGCTGCTCATAAACGACTCTCTCACCAATTTTTAACCTATATCTCATCAATTGAGCATATGAACCTGAGTGAATAAGAACCTCATTCAAGCCGAAATATGTCTGATTAGAAAATGAGACTCTTACTAAATCTCTTTCTTCTATAATATGTTGCCCAGACAAAACATCTTTAATTGTCTCCTCAAATCCGTCAACGTTTATATCAGTTAAGAAGCCAACACTTCCAAAATTAACTCCCAACATAGGTATTTCAAACTCTAAAAATTTTCGAGCTGAGCTAAGGAAGGTTCCATCTCCACCAAATACAATCAATAGATCTAACGTTTTTGGAAAATCTCTTAATACTGCGCCCTCAAAATTCCCATCAAGATTATTTTCTTCCTCGACAAAAACAGTGCAGTCTGACTTTGTCAAGACTGGTATTAATTGCTTAAGACTATTCTTATCGTTATCTGAAAGAGAATTCTTAAAAATTAAGCCTATTTTTTTAAACATGCGCGTATTATAACTACTCTAGATATTTATTCCTTATGAGTAATCAAATTCAAGAGTTAGCAAATCTTATTAAAAATTCAAACCGCATCATCATTCTTACTGGTGCAGGAATTAGTACTGACTCTGGATTACCAGATTTTAGAAGTGATAATGGTTTCTGGAAATCAAACAAACCAATTTATTTCAATGACTTTATAAAAAGTGAGCGGTCTAGAATTCTTTCATGGAAAAGAAACATTGAATTAAATAATTTACTAGAGAAAATTAATCCTAATGAAGGGCATCGATTTGTTTCAAAACTATTAGATCTCAATGAAGATAATTTTCTAATAACTCAAAATATTGATGGTTTGCATCAAAGAGTATTCAAGAAAAATAAAAATGTTATTGAAATCCATGGAAATGCAACATCTGCAAAATGTCTTGAATGCAAAAAAGAATATTCTTTAAAAATTTTTCACCAAGCCGTAAGAAATGACAAACCAATTCCAACCTGTTATGAATGCTCAGGCTTAATAAAAGTTGCCACCATTTCATTTGGACAACCGATGAATACAGATGACCTTATTAATGCTCAGAATTTAACTGCGGATTGTGATTTATTTTTAGTGCTTGGATCATCGCTAGTTGTCCAGCCTGTTGCTTCACTTCCAAAGATTGCATTAGAAAATAATGCAAAGCTTGCCATTATTAATAATGACGAGACTCCTTACGATGGGTTAGCCGATATAGTTATTAATGAAAAAATTAATGAGGTCATTGCAAAGATCAATCTTGACTAATCATGCATTAATGCTGCTCTTCCAATTATTTTTCCATCTTTGAGATCTAAGAGAGTCTGGTAAGCCTCAGATGCATTTCTCTTCTCAACTGGTATTGGATCAATTTTATTTGCGCGAACTAGCTCCATCAATTCTTTCATATCTCCGGGGCTTCCAACATATGAGCCCTGAATGGTTCTCTCCATGATTGGGATTAAGGGTAATGGCATTTTTAATTCGCCACCATAAAGACCAACGATAATGTATTTACCGCCCTTAGCTAAAAGATTGGTTCCAAAGCCCACTGATAACTCTGAACCAACAAAATCTATTAACGTCATTGCGCCGCCCTCAGTATGTTCAAGGATCTCCACCAACGATTCTTCTTTAGTAGAGTTAAATGCTTTTGAAGCACCATTACTCAATGCTATCTCAAGTTTTTCATCATCAACATCGATAACAATTGGATTAACATTAAATGCAGATTTCGCTATTTGTAATCCCATCATTCCAACTCCTCCAACTCCCAAAATGATTGCTTTATTATCGGATGAATAGGGTAAGCCTTTTTTTAAAGCACTATATGCTGTTAAACCTGAGCATGCATAGCTTCCTGCGAGATGAGGCTCTATGTCCCCAGCTTCATGTAAATATTTCTGGTCAGGGACTAAAATGTGATCTCCAAAACCACCTGGCATCTGCACACCTATGTTTTGAGCTAGATTACAAAGATGCTCATCCCCTTTTTTGCATAACTCACATTCTCCACATCCAATCCATGGATACACAACAAATTTAGATCCTATTTCAACAGTGGCATCATCTCCACTGGCAACAACTTCTCCAAATACTTCATGCCCAAGGGTATAAGGTCTCTCCAGAGGCAATTCAAGCTTATTACCACCCCCAAGATTAAATGCGCCCTCATGAATGTGAACATCAGAATGACAAACGCCACAACTAATAGTTTTTACTAAAACTTCTTTGCCTTGCGGATTCGGAGTTTCAACTTCATTACAAACTAAAGGCTTTCCTGGTTCTTCAACTTGATAGGCTTTCATAACTATTCCTTATTACAATTAATTTAATCTTTTGATTATAATAACTTTTCAATTTATCAAGTAAATAATCTAGGAAATAAACTTTATGAGTAATTTAGAAAATTTTAGAGCTGAAGTTAGTGATTGGTTAGAAGAAAACTGTCCTCCGTCCATGAGAACTCCAATGGTTGAAGACGAAGTTGTTTGGGGTGGCAGGAACGCAGTCTACAAAAATCCTGAATCAAAAATATGGCTAGATAAAATGGGTGAAAAAGGATGGACTGCTCCAGCATTACCTAAGGAATATGGTGGAGGCGGTCTTAATAGTGATGAAATTAAAATTCTTAACTCTGAACTCTTCAAAATTGGAGCAAGACCTGCACTTAATAGTTTTGGTATTTGGATGTTGGCCCCAGTAATAATTGAATACGGTAACGAAGTTCAAAAAATGGAACACATACCAAAAATCCTTAAAGGTGAAATTAGATGGTGTCAGGGTTATTCCGAACCAGGATCAGGTTCTGATTTGGCCTCTCTCTCAACAAAAGCTGAAGATATGGGTGATCATTACCTGGTAAACGGCCAAAAAGTTTGGACATCATATGCTGATCAGGCTGATTGGATATTTGCTCTGGTTAGGACTGGACCAAAAGAGCCAAAGCATAGTGGTATTAGTTTTTTATTAATTGATATGGCTAACCCTGGAGTGTCTACAAAACCTATAACCTTAATCAGTGGAAAGTCTCCATTTTGCGAAACTTTTTTTGATAATGTGAAAGTCCCAAAAGAAAACTTGATTGGAGAGGAAAATCAAGGCTGGACGATTGCAAAGAAGCTCCTTCAACATGAAAGAAACTTTATATCAAACTTTGGGCTTGCTGCAGGTGGTGGTGATGGATCTAAGACTAAAGGCGTAGTAGGACTCGCAAAAACATATCTTGGCGAAGAAAATGGAAAAATTGCAGATCTAGATTTTAGATCAAGAGTTACTGAGCATAAGATGAAAGAGCATTCCTTCGGTTTAACTCTTCAAAGAGCTGGCGATGAAGGTGGAAAAGCTTCAGCTGCATCATCAATATTTAAATACTACGGGACTGAACATAATAAAAATAGATATGAACTCATGATTGAAGCCATGGGTAACAAAGGTTTTATTTGGGATGGTGATGAAGCTGAATCTAAAGAGAAAGCTATTACAAGGGCATGGTTGAGAACAAAAGCAAACTCAATTGAGGGTGGTACTTCTGAAGTTCAATTAAATGTAATCGCTAAAAGAGTTTTAGATCTTCCGGCTTAACAAAGGATTAATATGAAACTAGTCTTAAATGAAGAATTACAGTTTTTAAAAGATACTGCTTCAAACTTTGCAAAAGATAAAGCTCCGGTGTCTCACTTAAGAAAACTCAGAGATGAAGATCATCCAAATTCTTGGGATGAAGGTCTATGGAATGAAATGGTTGAGCTTGGTTGGACAAGCATTCTTATTCCAGAAAAATATGGAGGTTCTGAGTTTGGTCTTGCTGGCATAAGCGTGGTGCTTCAAGAGTTAGGCAAAACTCTAGTTCCCTCTCCATTATTTGCTACAGGTGTATTAGGCGTTACTTTGATCAATCAAATGGGTTCGGAGCCTCAAAAAGAGAGACTTCTTGGAAAAATTCTTGAAGGTAAGCTTACGACTGCTCTAGCAATTGATGAGGGATCACATCATGAGCCTGCAAATACAGAGCTTACCGCAAAAAAAAATAATGATGGATGGGTCCTCAATGGAGAAAAGGTTTTTGTAATTGATGGTTCAAGTGCTGATCTTTTGATTGTTATAGCTAGAACGTCTGGTAACAAAGGTGATACCCAAGGATTATCAGCATTCATTGTAGATCCTAGTTCAAAAGGTATAAATAGAAGAAAAGTGCCAACTGCAGATTCAAGAAATTATGCAAATATTTCATTTGAAGATGTAACAATTTCAGCTGAGGAAATCCTTGGCGAGGTTGATGGTGCTTCTGACCAAATTCAAAAAGTTTTGGATTTTGGAAGAATTGCAATGTCGGCGGAAATGCTAGGAAATACTGAGGAAGCATTTGCAATAACTTTAAATTATCTTAAGGAAAGAAAGCAGTTTGGTGTTCTAATTGGGTCATTTCAGGCTTTGCAACATAGAGCAGCAAAAATGTTTTGTGAAATCGAGTTAACAAAATCAGCTGTAATAGCTGCAATGCATGCTGCAGATGAAAACTCTAATGAGCTCGAAAGGCTATCAAGCCTGGCAAAATTTCAAGCTGGAACAACCTTGCACACAGTAAGCAATGAATCAATACAAATGCATGGTGGTATTGGTGTTACAGATGAGTATGACATAGGCTTTTATCTAAAACGTGCAAGAGTGGCAGAACAAATTTTTGGTTCCTCAACTTATCATAAAGCTAGATACGCAGATATAAGCGGCTACTAAGTTGGCTGATATTAACCCTCTTCTCGAGCTGATGGAAAAGCTTCGAGATAAAGATAAGGGTTGTCCATGGGATATAAAACAAGATCACAACTCAATTGCACATTGCTCCATAGAAGAAGCCTATGAGTTGGTTGCAGCTATAACTAAAAATGATCAGGAAAATATAAAAGAAGAGCTTGGCGATGTCTTGCTTCAAGTAATCTTTCACTCACAGATTGCAAAAGAAAATAAAGCTTTTGATTTTAATGATGTGGTTGAGGTTTTGAGTAAAAAACTAATAACAAGACACCCAAATGTTTTTGATCCAGATTTTGATCTAAAGATTTCAGCAGATGAGCAATCAAAGCTGTGGGATGAAATTAAAGAGAAAGAAAAAAAGCAAAATACAAACAAGGAAAGTTTTGAATCGATTTCAAGCTCTCTATCTCCAATTCAAAAATCTAAAGAAATTCAAAAAGAAGCTTCAAAGAAAAATTTTGATTGGAATTCTACTGAAGATGTATTTGAAAAAGTCCATGAAGAATTAAACGAATTAAAATCTATTCAACATAAAAAAAACCAGGCAAAAGAGGAGCTAGGAGATCTCTTTTTTGTCTTAATTAATTTGGCCAAACACCTTCAAGTTGATCCTGATATAGCAATTGAATCAGCTAACCAAAAATTTATGAGAAGGTTTTTAAAACTTGAGGAAATTGCAAAAAAAAGAAATCAAAATATAGAAAATGCTAATATAGACGACCTTGATAAGCTTTGGGAAGAGGTTAAACAGGGTGAGAAGTCTTTATAAAAATATAATTGGTGTTCTAACAATAAACACAATTATTATTATTCTTTCGATCGGAGTGATTGTACTTTCGATTGTTTGTTTGCCACGCGTATTCCCCTCAAGAAAAATAAAAAAATTTATAACTGGAATTGCCAATGGAATTGGTGACATTGTTGTGTGGACAATGAAAATTTCATTAATTCCTCTTCATAGACCAAATTGGATGATTGAATTTCCTGAAGGGATTTCTAAAAAAAATTGGTATCTGGGCACCAGTAACCACATGTCATGGGCTGACATATTTGTGCTTCTTTTTTCTGCAAATTATAAAGCTCCGCTTTTGAAATTCTTTATGAAAAAACAGTTGCAATGGATACCGCTTATTTATTTGGTTCACAAGACGATAGATATGCCATTTGTGAATCGACACTCAAGGGAAGAAATAACTAAAAATCCTAACTTAAAAATAATTGATTTTGAAAATTCAAGAATTGCGGCAAAAAGATTTACAAGACATCCTGCAACAGCTTTCAGTTTTGCTGAGGGAACAAGATTCTCTGACAGTAAGAAAGTGGCAATGAAATCAGACTATAAAGGTTTACTTAATCCAAAAATTGGAGCGCTTGCAACTGCGCTTGCAGGCATGCCAATGGTAAGTGAATTGATTGATTTCACCTTGATTTATGAAACGGACAAACGTTCTGCATGGGCATTTGCTTGTGGTGAAATGAAAAATGTAAAAATTATAGTTAAAAAATACAAAATACCTACTGAGCTTATAAATCATCATGATAAAAGCTCAAATGATTATAGGGAGCTATTTAAGGTATTCGTCGATGATATTTGGAAAAAAAAGCAATTGATTATTGATCAAAATTCTAGTTTTTGACGACTGATCCCAAAATTATTTTCGTCAGCATACAACCAGTAGCCCGGTTTAAATATCAATCCTGCAAAGGAAATCATCGCTCCTCTTTTTCCAAGACCAAATTTTTCAGTTTTTTTAAACACGCTGCCTTTTGCAATTATTGATATTGGAAGATCATTAATCTCTGTTACATCTCTTATGTAACCGTTTAAAACAACTCCCTGCCAATTATTTTTTACTGCCTCAGCAGCAATGTGATCACCAATCATGGAAACATGATTAACTCCTGCTGCATCAATAACTAATATCCTACCTCTACCATCTTCTGCCAGAATTGATTTAACGAGGCTGTTATCATCGGTACAGAAAACAGTTTCTATCTCACCATTAAGAATATTAGATTTGCCATATCGAAGAAATCTTTTATTGGAGACATTTAACATCTGAGGATATAGGTCTGATATATCTGGTAGAGTCTTCAATTAAGGCCTCTTATTAAACACATTTATAAAATTAAAGGGTGCTTCAGCATTAGGATTAAAAAAAGTTGGTGCTACTCTTTCAGCAATTTTAGAGTACCTTTCATGAATCTGATCCTTGGCAGAATTAATACTTCCGACAATGGCAATTGTTTCCAGCATTTCATCATTAATAAGTTTTGGCATCTCATCCCACGCTCCTTTCTTTGAGAGCTTGTTAAGTTCAAAATGTATATTCTCCCAACCATGCTCCTCAAGAACAACTTTATAGGCAGGTGTAGAGCCATAAAAACCAAGCTGCATCCTCAGTCCATTAATTGCTTGATCAAGCTCATCCTGATCATCTGCAGCAGCTACCATGGCGCCAATTGAAATTTTAAAATTTTTATTTTTTGATTTATTAAGCCCTTTATCTACTGCAGGAAGTGTTATGGCTTGAAGAGATTTTACTGAATGAAATGGATGAACCAATAATCCGTCAGCAACTTCTGCTGCTACACATGTCATTAATGGTCCTACTCCGGCAAGATATATGCTGGGAAGACCATACTCATGTTTTCCAGGATTAAAAAGTGGTGTCATAAGCGTATGACTATAAAATTCTCCTTTAAAATTTAACTGAGTTCCATTTTCCCAACACTCCCATATAGATTTTATAGCTTGGATCATTTCCCTCATTCTGTTTGCTGGAGAGGACCATGGCATTGAAAAGCGTTTTTCGATATGGGGTTTGATCTGAGATCCAAGACCCATAATAAATCGTCCTTTTGATAAGAGCTGTAAGTCATAACCAATATTTGCTAACAGCATAGGATTCCTAGCAAAGGCAATGGCTATGGATGTAATTAAATTTATCTTTTTAGTATTTGATGCCGCAACTGCAAGCGGCAAGAATGGTTCATGAGGACCTTCAAATGTACACAGTCCATCAAATCCCGACGCCTCTATCTTTGAAGATAAATCTGCGGCATCACTAGGATCTCTAGTGATAATTGGCGCATCAATTTTCATGAGATCATTCTAATCAAAATAAGGTTGCAATGATATGTTGGAACTGCGATGCTAATTTAATATATTTTTGGTATGAATAAATTATGAAGATTTTTGGATGTAATGATTCAAGACACGTTCGGCCTTTATGGACCGCAGAAGAAATGGGCTTGGATTATGAGTTAGAGATGCTGCCATTCCCACCAAGATTTTTTAAAAAGGAATATTTGGATATAAATATTCTTGGCACTGTTCCATATTTAAAAGATGGAAAAGTTGAAATGACTGAGTCAGTGGCTATGTGTACTTATTTGTGTGAGCAATATGGTCCATCTGATTTAATAGTTTCTCCTGATGAAGATGACTATGCTGATTATCTAAATTGGCTTGCGCATTCTGATGCCACTTTGACCTTCCCTCTTACTGTTTACTTAAGATATGCCCTTCAAGAAGTTGGTGTAGCTGATGCAGCTGCAGAGGGTTACAAAAGATGGTTTTTGGCAAGACTAAGGTTGTTAGAAAAAAAATTAGAATCAAGGGAGTACCTTTGTAGCGACCGATTCACTTTAGCTGATATATGTGTCAGCTATGCTATTTATTTAGCCACTTCTTTAAATGTTAACGAAGCATTAAAGCCAAATATAGCTCGATGGTCAGAAAAACTATTTAATCGAGATGCGTTTAAACGGGCAACTTCACAAAGATTTATTGAATAGAGTTAACTGTTACTGAGCCAGCCACCATCTAAATAGAAACTAATAAAATTATTCGCCTATAAAATTAGCTAGCCTTTCATAGGCCTCAATGAAGTCTTCTTTAAATTCTTGGACAACATCGCTGGCAGAAATGCTCTGATTCATTAGCCCTACTCCCTGACCAACCCAGTATGTAGAAAGATCTTTAGCTCCTTCATGACCACCCTCTGCTAATTTATTAACCTTTGCTAATGCTGGTTCAGCGACCATAGGCTGTAAGGGCATTGGAAGTGGTTCAGGTGCACCATCAGCTTCCCAAGCTTGAGTCCATGCTGAAACAAGCTGTCTTGAATGTTTACCAGTTCTACTTCGAGAACGAGTTGTTTGACTCGAGGACGCTTCGATCATTTTTTGTTTAATTATAGGTGGAACTTCTGACTCAGCTGTTGTTAGCCATACTGATCCACACCATGCACCAGATGCACCCATGCTCATAGCTGCTGCCATCTGTTTTCCAGTTGCAATTCCGCCTGCTGCTAAGATTGGAACATCACCATAGGGTTGAATAGCTTCATAAACTTCAGGGATCAAGACCATTGTTGAAACACTGCCGCAATGACCTCCTGCTTCGGTGCCAGAAACTACTAATATATCGACGCCAGCTTTTACTTGGTTAATAGCATGTTGTGCGGTCCCAAGAAGTGCAGCAACTTTAACATTATTATCTTTACCCATTTTTACCATCCAATCGGGCGGCACACCAAGAGCATTAGCAATTATTTTTATGGGATGACTGAACGCAACATCCAAAAGTGCCTTAGCCCCATCCTCCTTAGTGTTCTCAGCCATATATGTTGCAGCAGTATTAATATTTCTTAACTCACTTGCTTCAATATCATGATTTTCAAGAACATCAGCCCTGAAATCAGCATATTCCTGTGGGATCATTGATGATAGTTTTTCTGCATCAAACTTTTTGTCCTTATCTGCCATTTTGTTAGGTATCAGAACATCTACTCCGTATGGCAAGCCATCGATATGATCATCAATCCATTTGAGCTCCTCTTCTAATTGTTCTGGTGTCATACCAACAGCACCTAGTACACCACACCCTCCTGCTTTTGATACAGCAACAACCACATCTCTACAATGAGTAAATGCTACCAGAGGAAATTCGATATCTAATAGTTCGCAGATTCTTGAGTTCATAATTAATTATTCCTTTTTTAATTACTAGTTTAACTAATTTTAAACAATTTTTTATTGGTAATATTTTGTTAATTATATTACCATTATTAGATTATCTAATATGAAAAATCTTGCACCAAAAATTAAATCCAATCTTGATACTAACTCTGAAGAGTTTTCTCAGAACAAAGAAATGATGCTTGATAAGATAAGTTTCCTTGATGAACTTCTTGATAAAGCAAAACTGGGAGGTGGTACGCATCATCATGAAAGACTAGCAAAAAGAGGAAAAATGCCTGTTAGAGAAAGAGTCTTCAATCTTCTAGATCCCGACACACCATTTCTTGAAATTGCACCATTTGCTGCCTATGGGACGGAATTTACTGTTGGGGGTGGTTGCGTATGTGGCATAGGAGTTGTTGCTGGTACAGAATGCGTAATATTTGCAAATGATCCATCTGTGCTAGCAGGAGCCATGACAGTTTATGTCGGAGAAAAGTGGAATCGTGCAATGGAAATTGCCAGAGTAAATCGATTGCCGTATATAAATTTTGTTGAATCTGCAGGTGGTGATTTAAGAATGGGTACAGGCAAGAAAGGAGATCAGCCTCCGGTAGCACCGACAATTGGACATACTCATTTTGCTGCGACTGGAAGATTTTTTTATGACATGACAGAACTCTCAAAAATGAGAATACCGGTCATCTCAGTTGTTTTTGGATCTTCTACAGCCGGTGGTGCATATCAACCTGGAATGTCTGATTACAATATATTTGTTAAAGATCAAGCTAAAGTTTTTTTAGCAGGACCCCCTCTTGTAAAAATGGCAACTGGCGAAGAGTCTGATGATGAAACCCTTGGCGGAGCTAAGATGCACTCTGAGGTATCAGGCTTATCTGATTATCTTGCTGAAGATGAAATGGATGCCATTCGTTTATGTCGCAACGTTGTTTCACATCTTCATTGGGAAAAACAGGGAATAGAGCCTGCCTTACTTGGAGATGAGCCCACCTTAGATCCTGAAGAGTTATTGGGATTGGTTGATGAAGATCTTAAAAGTCCATTGGATATTAGAGAGGTGATAGGAAGAATTGTTGATGGATCAAGGTTTGAAGAGTATAAGACTCTTTATGGAAAAACAATGATATGTGGTTGGTCAATGATGCATGGCTATCCTGTTGGCATTGTTGGCAACAATGGTCCAATTTATCCAGAGTCTGCTGAGAAAGCAGCTACATTTATTCAGCTCTGCAATAAAAGAAATATGCCAATAATTTTTTTACAAAATGTTACCGGTTTTCTTGTCGGTAAAGATTTTGAAAGACAAGCGATCATTAAAAAAGGCTCTCAACTTATAAATGCAGTATCAAATTCAACCGTACCCCATATTACCATTATTGTGGGATCATCTTATGGAGCTGGGACATACGCAATGTCAGGTAGGGCCTACGATAATAAGTTCACTTTCCTTTGGCCAACAGCAAAAATTGCTGTGATGGGACCAAAGCAAATTGCTGGTGTTATGTCGATTGTAAGGAGAGGCCAGGCTGCAAGAAAAGGTGAAAAATTTGATGAAAAAGCTGATGCTGAAATTGTAAAAATGGTTGAAAGTGCGGCTGAACAAATGTCACTGGGCCTAGTTGCGAGCAGCATGATTACCGATGATGGGATAATTGATCCAAGAGATACAAGAACAATAATTGGTTTTTGCTTGTCTGTAATTAATAACTCTGAAATTAAAGGTGCAAGTGAATTTGGGGTCTTCAGATTATGAAAATCAATTCCATACTTATAGCTAACCGCGGTGAAATAGCTTGCAGAATCATAAGAACAGCTAATGAAATGGGAATTAAAACAATTGCCATTTATGAAGAAGCTGATTCAAATGCAACATTTGTAAGCATGTCCGATGTTGCAGTAAAACTTAAAAATGGCTATTTGGATGCAGATGAAATTGTAGATGCAGCAAAAAAGATAGGAGCTGATGCAATCCATCCTGGCTATGGGTTTCTATCGGAAAACTCAATTTTTGCTAGAAAAGTAATTCGTAACAACATAATTTGGATCGGACCAACACCTCATGTTATCAAGGTGATGGGAGATAAAATCAAAGCTAAAGAATTGGCGATAAAAGCAAACGTACCAACTCTAGAAAAAGCTGAAAGTATTAAAGATTCAAAACAACTTGGATTCCCATTGCTAATTAAAGCTGCTGCTGGAGGCGGCGGCAAAGGGATGAGAATTGTTAATAATAAAAATGAGCTTAAAGATGCGGTTGCAGCTGCAAAAAGAGAAGCAAAAGCTGGTTTTGATGATGAGAGAGTATTTATTGAGAAATACATTAAAAAATCAAGGCATATTGAGATTCAGATTCTGGGTGATCAACATGGAAATGTTATACATCTAGGTGAAAGAGAATGCTCAATTCAAAGACGACATCAAAAAATTATTGAAGAGTCCCCTTCACCCAAACTTAATGATGAGTTAAGAGAGCAAATTGGTAATGCGGCAGTCAAATTGGCAAAAAAAATTAAATATCAATCAGCAGGAACTGTTGAATTTATTCTTGATGAAAATACAAATGAGTTCTGGTTTCTTGAAGTTAACACTAGGTTGCAAGTTGAACATCCTGTTACTGAGGAAGTTACAGGAGTTGATCTTGTAAGAGCACAGATAAACATTGCAAAAAATGAGTATCTGGAATTAAAACAAAAGGATGTTGAATTTAATGGGCATGCACTGGAAGTTCGACTTTATGCAGAGAATCCAAATAATGATTTTCTTCCTGAAACTGGAAAAATAGTATGTTATGAACCTTACAAAAATAAATCTATTAGGTGGGATTCAGGTGTCCAGAAAGGATATGAGGTCGGTACAAACTTCGATCCAATGCTCTCAAAAGTAATTAGCTGGGCCCCCAACAGAACAGATGCATGCTTGCAACTCGCAACCGCCCTTGAAAAATCCTGTATTGGAGGAGTGAAAACAAATAAAGATTTTTTAGTTGAATGCATCAGACATCCAGAGTTTTTGGCCGGAAATACAACATCTGACTTTATTGAGATTCAAAGTCCTAACAGGAAAAAAGTTCTCAACGATCATGATAAAAATAACTTAATGATCGCAGGCGCTTTGTGGATATCACAAACTAATATCAAAAATAAAAATAAACTCCGATTTATTAAGCATTCTTGGACGAATGGTCGACTGCCGCATCAGAATATTTCCTTTCAATTTGAAAATGAGATACATCAAATTAAATATAGCTACATAAATAAAGAATCTATTTCGATTCTTGAAAAAAAAGTAGAAATTATTTCCTTTGATAATGAAATGCTTGAATGTGTTATTGATGAATTTAGAAGTCAATATCAAATTTATAGGGACGAAGATAGGTTATTCGTTTTTGACTCATTTAATGATATCCAACTAAAAGTTTTACCGAGATTCATTGATTCAAATACCTCATCCATAGAAGGTGGCTTATTGGCTCCGATGCCAGGCAAAATTTCAGAGGTTCTTATAAAAAAAGATCAAAAAGTTAAAGCTGGACAATCATTAATGATTATTGAAGCTATGAAGATGGAGCAAACGATCAAGTCACCAAATGCAGGCAAAATTTCAAAGATTATGGTTAAAAAAGGTCAGCAGGTTGAAAACGGTGAATCACTATTGGTAATTGATGAATAAAGCTCTCTTAAAAGAAGCAGGTACTTTAAACCATCGTCATAATGAAGTTATGGATCGGCTTGAAAAGATAATTGATGAGGGTAAGTCATATAAAACAATGGCTGATTTAGCTTCAATGCTTAAGGTATCCCTCAGAACGCTTTATGAAATTGCGCCGAGTAAGGATGAGCTGATAAATTTAACAATTAATAATGTTTTAACCAAGCATGGCAAAATTGCTATAGAAAAAATTCAAACACTAGATTCCCCAATAGAAAAATTGCGTGTCTACTTGAATACTGTTAATCAGGCTGTGGGTCCAAGATTTGAAAAATTTACTTTATCTTTGAGCAAAAAACATTCAACCAATGAAATGATAGATTTTCATGAAAATTACATTACAAATTTTATTAAGAGCCTTTTGGATGATGCTGTTCAAGCTAATGAAATTGCTGATATCGATACCGAAGCAACAGCTTTGGCCTTGGGAGGTTTAGGCAGATACTTTCAAAATAAAAAAATTCACTCTAAGCCGTCATTGGCTTCACCAGAAGATTCATCAAATTTTTTATCTGATTTAATTTTATCCGGTTTAATAGAGAAACAGCATGACTGATCTTATTCGAATAGGTAATTGCAGTGGTTATTACGGAGATAAGCTATCTGCAGCTAAAGAAATGGTTGAGGGAGGCCCTATAGACGTTCTTACTGGAGATTACTTAGCAGAACTGACAATGACAATTCTTTTCAATCAAAGAATGCAAAGAGGTGAAGATAAAGGTTACGTAGGGACATTTTTAAAGCAGGTAAAAGAAATTGCGCATACATGTAAATCGAAGAACATTAAAGTAGTTACTAATGCAGGAGGTTTAAATCCTCAATCAATGGCAAATGAAATTGAAAAGATTCTTGCTGAATTAAAAATTGATCTCAAGGTAGCCTACATTACCGGTGATGACTTGATGCCACGAATGGAAAATTTGATTCAATTAAATGAACCTTTTAACAACATTGATAAAGGCACGCCTCTTGAAGAATCTGGCTGTCATACACTCACAGCAAATGCTTATCTAGGAGCTTGGGGTATCAAGGAGGCTTTGGATCTAGGGGCAGACATAGTTGTTTGTCCAAGAGTAACTGACGCTGCAGTAGTAATAGGTCCGGCTGCATGGAAATTTGGTTGGGAGCGTAACGATTATGACAAATTAGCAGGTGCATTAGCTGCTGGTCATATTATTGAATGTGGCTGCCAGGCCACAGGTGGTAATTATGCTTTCTTTAAAGAAGTTCCAAGCTTTGATAACGTTGGCTATCCAATAGCAGAAATTCTGGAGGATGGTAGCTTTTATATTACTAAGCATCCTGGAACAGGAGGGCTTGTATCAACAGGAACAGTAACAGCACAATTGTTGTATGAAATTTCTGCTCCTGCTTATATAAATCCTGATGTTGTTGCGCATTTTGATACTTTAAAAATTGAACAAACCGAAAAAGATAAAGTATTTGTTTCGGGTTGTAGAGGAAGCTCACCTCCAGAAAAACATAAAGTTTGCATTAACCTTGCCGGAGGTTATAGAAATGGTATGGAGCTAGTTTTAACAGGATTGGATATTGAGGAGAAAGCTAAAATATTTACCGATACTTTATTTAACTCTGTAGGGGGAAGAGAACAATTTGATGAGGTTTCAATTCATCTTGATAGGAACGATAAAGACGACCCTAACACTAATGAAGAAGCAATGGCTGCTCTAAGAATAAATGTAAAATCAAAAGATAAAGAACTTGTTGGCAGACTTTTTAGTGCAAAGATTATTGAATTAGCATTATCAAACTATCCCGGCTTTTTTGCTGGTGGTGGCGTTAAATCTGGTGGCCAAGTACTCATTTATTGGCCAGCATTAGTAGACTCAAAACATATCAATGAAGTGGTCCATTTCAATGGTAAATCGAAAGAGCTTAAGCCAACAAGTCAGTTAAATTTTGAAGAAATTTATTATCAAACAGAGCCTATAAAAATACCAGATGCTCCAAAAGGTGAAACAAGCCATGTCCCTCTGGGGACTTTGTTTGGAGCAAGATCAGGAGATAAGGGTGGTTGTGCAAATTTAGGAGTGTGGGCAAAAGATTTAGATGCGTTTGCATTTTTGAGTTCATTTCTAACAATTGAAAAGCTTAAAGAATTAATGCCTGATCTAAAAGAATTTAAAATAGAGAGATTCGATCTTCCAAACATCCTTTCTCTTAATTTTTATATTCATGATATTTTAGAGGATGGTGTTTCATCTAATTCAAGAAAAGATGCTCAGGCAAAATCCTTAGGTGAATACCTTAGAGCAAAAAAAGCAAATATCCCCTCCTCTCTTTTGGAGACTTTAAATGAATATGGATAAAAAATCTTTGTCACTGGATGGGTTAAAGTTTGGGGCTTTGATAGTCAATGAAAATGATCACATCTTAACTCTCAAATTAAATAGACCAGAAAGAAAAAATGCTATCAATGACATGATGGCGAATGAATTAATTTACTGCCTAACTTATGCAGATCAGAATCAAAATATAAGAGTTGTTGTAATTGAAGCAGCTGGAGATATTTTTTGTGCTGGTGGTGATCTGAGAAGTATGTCAGGAAAAGAGGAATCAGAACAATCAAGTGTTCCTAAGGTTGGTGGAGGCACTGAAGATATTAGCATTCGAATCAGGAAACTCAACAAACCAGTTATTTGTAAAATACAAGGGAGTGTTTTAGCTGGAGCATTACTAATGGTAACTAATTCAACTCATGCGGTTGCGGTTAAAGAAGCTAAATTTTCAGCACCTGAAATAAAAAGAGGGATCTGGCCATTCATGGTCATGGCAGGGTTATTTAGACTAATGCCCAAAAGACAAGGACTAGACTTTATTATGCGAGGCAATGCTATTGATGCTGAAACAGCAAAAGAATATGGCTTAATTAACAAAGTAGTAAAGGCTAAAGGTCTTGACAGCATTGTTGACGACATTGCTAATGAACTAGCAAGCCTGGCACCCTCTACAATGAGACAAGGTTTAGCTGCTTACAATGCTCAAGATGATTTAAATTTTGATGAAGCAATTCCTTTTTTAAGAGATGAATTAGCAAAATGTCTAAAAGGTGAGGATGCAAAAGAAGGCATAACAGCGTTCTTAGAAAAGAGACCTCCTAATTGGAAATAATTTTATAAGGAAAACATGGACTTACACTACAGTAAAGAATATTTAGATTTTGAAAAAGAAGTAAAGGCTTTTTGTAAAAAATATGATGGCGTCACTTTCACAGATGCAAGCAATAACCCTCTAGCAAGCTCAAGCAGTAAGAAAAAAAAGATACAAGTCACTAGGAGTGAGTGGCAAAAAATTCTTATCGAACAAGGTTATTTTGCAAGAGCAGTTCCTAAAGAATATGGGGGATATGGCGGTGAGCCAGACATTCTTAAAAGTAGAATAATTGCAGCTGAGTTCTCTAAAGCAAAAACACCTGCTCCAATGGGAGGCCAAGGGATAGATATGTTGGTCCCTACCCTGCTTGAAATGGGTACGAAGGAACAAAAAGAAAAATACATAAAACCAACACTTCATGGTGAGATGATTTGGTGTCAGGGGTACTCCGAACCAAATGCAGGCAGTGATCTCGCAGCATTGCAAACGAAAGGTGAATTAATTGATGGTGAATGGGTAATTAATGGACAAAAGATTTGGACCTCAACTGCTCAATATTCACAAATGATGTTTTGCTTGGTCAGAACAGAGCCTGAAGCACAAAAACATGCAGGTATTAGCTATTTGTTAATTCCAATGGATTCAGAGGGTATCGAAGTGAGACCATTAGTAGATATGACAATGAAAGCAGGATTTAATGAGGTGTTTTTTACTGATGTAAAAATTCCTGGAACAAATATTGTTGGCAAACGAGGAGAAGGTTGGGCGGTTGCAAATGCAACACTTGGTCATGAGCGAGGCTCCTTAGCACCGCCTGATGCAATTATGAACAGGCTGAACATGCTCATCGATTTAATGAAACAAGAAAAGCTTGATGGCAAACCACTCATTGAGAATCCGATTTATAGGGATAGGCTTATGAAGATCCAAGGCAAAGTTATGGCTTCCCAGTCTCATGCTCTGAGATTATTGTCAGCCAAATTGAATCCCGGTCAAGATGTCAAAGTTGGCAAAATGATTCAAAAATTAGTTGGTACTGAGTTAAGACACGAACTAGAGGGTTTGGCGATTGATGTTATGGGTGAGATTGGTGTGTTATATGAGGACAGTCCGCACCTTCGTGATAAAGGATCATGGCAATTCATTTATATGTATTTCCTAGGATTAATTATTGGGGGTGGCACCAGTCAAATACAAAAAAATATTATTTCTGAACGAGGACTTGGGCTCCCTAAGGAGCCTAAAGTTCAAGGAGCTCAATAAAAAATGTATTTTGGTTTATCAGAGGATCAAATTTTCTTTCAAGATAATATTAAAAAGTTTCTTGAAGAGAATTCATCAGTAGAAATCCTTAGAAAAATTGCAGCTGATAATCGAACATTTGCAAAAGATATCCATGATGGAATTATTAATTTAGGCATTAATAGTCTTTTAGTACCAGAGGAATTTGGAGGACTTGGATTAGACATATTGTTTGCTGCAGCAATATCAGAATCATTGGGATATGGAGCAGGAGCAACACCTTTCATAGGATCTTATGTTATGGCACCGATAGCTATTATTGACGGTGGATCAGATGAACAGAAGCAAAATTATTTAACCAGAATTGTATCCAATGAAGTTAAATTTGGAGTTGGATTTTCAGCGCTCACTGGAGCACGAGACAACTCAGAAATCCAAATCAAAGGAAATAAAATTTCAGGCAGATCACTTTTTGTCTTGGATTATGAATACGCAACACATTTTTTAATCTCCGATATAAATGGATGCATTGGAATCATTGATGCCCAAGCAAATGGAATAGATTTAGTTGAACTTAAAACAATCGATAGAACTAGAAATGTCTGTGAATTGATATTAAAAAATGTTAATTCTGAAATCTTAGAGCAAACAAAAAATTCAATAAATACTGCCGAAAAAGTAATTGATACAGGAAGAATAATGCTTGCAGCTGACTCACTTGGAGCAGCTCAAAACATGATCAATAAAGCTGTTGATTATGCAAAAGAAAGAAAACAATTTGGTAGAGCTATTGGTTCTTTTCAAGCTGTAAAGCACATGTGTGCAGAGATGGTTGCTGAATTAGAGCCTTGCTACGCCTTGGTGTGGCATGCAGCTCATGCACAAAAACACATGCCTAATGAAGCAAGGCTTATGGCATGCCAAGCTAAATCTCATTTAAGTGATGTAACTAAAGAAGTGGCAAAAAAGTCAACTGAAGTTCATGGAGGTATGGGTTTTACAGACTTGTTAGGGCTACATTATTGGTTCAAAAGAATAGGCTTAAATAGGCAATTACTGGGAACACCGGAACGTGTCCGTGAAGAAGCAGCATCTCTGCAACTTAACTAATCTTTAATTGCTCCTCAAGTAATTGGATCCTGTCATTGCCAAAAAACATAGAGTCCTTAAAAAAATATGTTGGTGACCCAAAGCCGCCTCTATTAATCAACTCCTGAGTATTTTCCTTTAATGCATTTTTTGTGGTCTCTTGATTTATAAAATTCAAGAAAACATCTGAGTCTAAATTTAAATCCTCACATATTTCAGAAATTACCTTATCATCAGAAATGTCTTTTCCATCAGTCCAGTAAGCTTTAAAAATGCAAAGAGCATAATCAGAGATTTGTTTTTGCTCATTAAAAAATAATGCGCCGCGCATAGCTTTTACAGAGTTAATAGGAAAAATAGATGGCCAGTTAATTTGTATATTCCTCATTTTAGCCCACATTTTTATATCTTGATTGTAGTAATTGGATTTTAGTAGGTTTGGCTTGGCTCTGAATTTATATACTTCATCATTTACTGAATTAAAGACCCCACCCACGAGAATTGGTAAAAATTTAATCTCAACGTTGTACTTTAAAGATATCTCATTAATTCCAATGAAGCCTAAATATGTCCAAGGACTTGAACAATCGAAGTAGAATTCGATATAGTTACTATTCATCTTTGTAAGTTTATTCCAAATGATATTTTTTAGAAATTTAAATTTATTTTTGTGTGCTTTTTATGCAGGTTTTGTCCTTGCAGTAGACTTGAATCTAGACATCAAACCAACACTAAAAAATCAAAAAATACAAAAAGAAATCATCAAAAAAATAAAGGAAGATCACTTTTTTAAAGTAAAGAATATTGAAGACATCAGCAATATTTATCAGAAAAAACTAATTGAAAGTCTGGATCCATCGAAAGTTTATTTTACTAAATTGGAAATTTCCCAATATGGAAATAATCTTAATTATGAGATTTTTGATCTAAATAGTAGCTTTAAAATATTAAATAAATACTTTAATCGTCTTATAGAGGCTACTTCATACCAAATAGAAATCCTAAGAGATTTTAATTTTGATTTTTCAAAATCTGAATACATGGATATCTATACTGATGATAATGAGTGGAAGTCCTCATTTGCGGAATTGAGAAAAGAATGGTTTCTTCTTGCAAAGAATGATTTGTTGAATGAAATCCTTGATGAAGATTTGTCCGATGAAACTGATATCAGGCAAACAATTATTGATAGGTATGAGCGAAGAATAAGGAGAATTAAGCAGCGTAATAATGAGGACTATTTTTCTATCATTATGAATAATTTCATGAGTCAATTTGATCCTCACTCAGCCTATTTATCGCCAAAATCCGCGGAAGATTTTGATATGCAAATGAGCTTAAGTCTTGAAGGTATTGGTGCTCTATTAGGAATTGAAGATGATTATGCAAAAGTTGTAAGTTTAGTTCCTGGTGGACCTGCCGCCAAATCAAATCAGCTATCTCCTGATGACAGAATAGTTTCTATAAGACAGGCATATGAAGAAAAAAGTACAGATGTAGTTGGTTGGAGAATAGATGAGATTGTAAAACTAATTCGCGGAGATGCAGGCACTAAAGTAGAACTTGAGATTATGCCCTCAAAATCTCTTGAGTCCTCAGAAAGAAAGTTCGTAACACTTGTTAGAGAAGAAGTTCAACTAGAGGAACAAGCTGCAAAAAGCAAAATTATTAGCATAGATTCAGAATTAAGAAACTATAGAGTTGGAATAATAGAGTTACCAGCATTTTATATAGACTTTAATGCCTGGAGAGATAGAGATCCAAATTTTAGAAGTAGCTCAAGAGATGTTGAAGATATTCTAAATTCATTCAATGAAGATAATGTAGATGCAGTTTTAGTTGATCTTAGAGGTAACTCAGGAGGCTCTTTATATGAAGCAAATAAATTAACTGGTTTATTTGTTGCGTCTGGAGCAACTGTTCAAGTAAAAGAAAGCTCTGGAAATATTAGGCCTTGGGGCGACGGAAGAGCTAAACAAATCTGGAAAAAACCTGTAGGAGTTTTGGTTGATAGATACTCAGCCTCAGCTTCAGAAATTTTTGCAGGGGCAATTCAAGATTATAAAAGAGGTATCGTAATTGGTCATAGAACATTTGGAAAAGGTACAGTGCAAAGCCTTGATGATCTTAGTGCAGGTCAAATTAAAATTACCGAATCAAAATTTTATAGGGTTAGCGGTTCGAGCACTCAGGCAAAAGGCATTGAGCCAGATATTATACTACCCTCTTCATGGGATATTGAGGAAACTGGAGAAAGCTCATTAGATGAATCACTTCCATGGGATACAATTAGACCAATTAGGCATAGAATTTATAGTCTAAATGATGCGGCTATTCAGCAAGCATCTGAAAATCATATTGATAGGCTTACTAACGATCCTAACATGCAATATATTCTTAAAGTTCGTAAAAAGTATGATCAGCGCAAAAATAGAAAGAAACTTTCTTTAAATATTGATGAAAGAAAAAAAGATAAACTAGATAGAAGATCGTGGATTCTGAATGCTGAAAATTCTCGACGAAATCTTTTAAATATTGAAGCATTTAATACTTATGATGATTTGGAGTCATTTAGGGAAGAAATCGATAATGAGGAAATATCTTTGGAAAATGATTTTCTTCTGAATGAGTCAAAAAATATAATTATTGATTACTTAAAATTTAGCTCTCCATTAATTGCAGCTAATCAAAATTAATGAAAATAATATCTTTTAATATTAATAGTATTAGGGCTCGACCTCACCAACTAGAATATATTCGTGACAATCTAGATCCTGATGTTATTGGGCTTCAAGAAACTAAGGTACATGATGATGAATTTCCTCTTGAGTTAGTTAATGAAATTGGTTATCACTGCGAATTTTGGGGTCAAAAAGGCCATTATGGAGTAGCTTTACTAAGCAAAAAGAAACCATTGGAGATTTCTAAAGGTTTTATAAAAGATACAGCAGAGGATCAAAAGAGGTTTATTCAAGGTAGATATAAGTTTAAGAATAGTGACATACTAATTTTGAATGGTTACTTCCCTCAAGGTGAAAATAGAAACCATGAAACAAAATTTCCTAAAAAAGTGAAGTTTTACAAAGATTTGAAGTCTCACATAAAGAATTTACAAAAATCTTCATCAAATATCATTGTAATGGGTGATTTTAATGTGGCTCCGTCTGAAAAGGATATCGGGATAGGTGAAAATAATGCTAAAAGGTGGCTACGTGAAGGAAAATGTGCATTTTTACCCGAGGAAATTGAGATGTGGAATTCAATTAGAAATCTTGGATTTGTTGATAGTTGGAGACTACAAAATTCTGATGAAGATTCTATCTATTCTTGGTTTGATTATAGGTCCAGAATGTTTGCTGATAATCCAAAAAGAGGACTAAGAATAGATCATATTTTGGTTTCTGAAAATTTAACTAATTCAATTAATTCAACTGGGATCAGTTATGATGCTCGTGCAATGGAAAAACCATCTGATCATTGTCCTATATGGATAGATCTAAAATAATTAAATGTTTCTTTTAGTTGCAAAAAAATCTTTAAGTAATTCGCTAGATTCACTCTCCAGATAACCACCAGAGTAGTTAACCCTGTGATTTAAAAAATTTTTTTCAAAGAAATTATCAACTGAAACTACTGCGCCTGTTTTAGGCTCTTTGGCACTAAAATAAAGATTTTTAATTCTCGCATTTACAATTGCCATACAACACATATGACATGGTTCTAAAGTCACATAAATAGAAGTATCAGGCAGTCTATAATTTTTTAAGATAGCACAAGCAGATTCAATGGCTTCTATCTCAGCATGTCTAATAGGTGAATTTTTTGAAACGCACTTGTTACTACCGACTGATAAGACTTCATCGTCCAATGTAATGATGCATCCAACCGGAACTTCATCACATAAAGCAGCATGGTGCGCCTGCTCAATAGCAGCTAACATAAATTTACTTTCATACATTAAATAACTATTTTAAGTGAACATGGTGCCCAGAGCCGGACTTGAACCGGCACGAAGTTGCCTTCGAGGGATTTTAAATCCCTTGTGTCTACCAATTCCACCACCTGGGCATGGCTAGATTATAATCGAATTAAAATTTAGGATATATTTATTTTCTATTTTAGTATCTTTCTTTTTATAGCAGGAAAAATGACTAATATTCCTCCTAAAAGATAGCCTGGGAATTTACATAGATCTAATAAAAAGCCAATTAATCCAACTCTCATCCACCAAAAAGGAAAAATATTATTAATTGCAAATCCTTTTCTTATTGGAAAGACTATCCCCCTGTAAATAATGCTTACTAGACATAAAGTAAGTACGTATATCTTAGTAATATGAGGAATGTAAAGAAATGATGACATATCCCAATCAGCAATTCGATCGTTCCAAAAAAATACAAAGTAGCTTATAAAAAATAAAAATATCAGCAGAAAAAATCTTCCAAGGATCTTTCTAAATATTCGACTAAAAAGCTTTAAAAAGTGTGCAATGATGAAAACTAAGCAAAGTATATAGAAATAGTTTTTGGTTATATCGTTTATATAATATGGACTTGAATCCCAACCAACTATTGCATTCCATCGGGGAATTATGAGGGATAATAGCAACAAAAACGTTCCCAGAACAAATGCTTTACCAGATGATTGAATATCAACAAGTGCTGAATGCATCTGATAAATGAATTGCCTTTTAGCTTCAATTAAAAATTTTTTTGAAATGCTGTTGTATGTTATCTGAGATGTCCTGAATGTAGTGTGGTTATCTGGGAATAAATTTTTAAATCTGTCCCTCCACTCAAAATCTTCACCTGCTCTTACTCCCTCTAAGAAAAATCCGCATCTAATGAAATATTCTTTATGCATAACTGATCCAGGCAAGGTTTCAACTGGCTTCTTACCAAATATCGATGCTTGTAATATTTCTTGGAACCCTGTTTCAGCTCTATAGGTTGTATAACCAAAAATACATTTCACATTTTGATCGAGAGTTGATTTTGCATTACTTAACCAATCATTTTTTGGAATGGTTTTTGAATCTAAGAATGCAATGAGCTCACTTTTAGCTTGAAGCACTCCATGATTACGTGCCTCTCCAGGATAATAGTCACCCTTAATATAATTTATATTAATTCTTGTAGAAAAATCGGTACATAAACTCTTAATCCTATTATTGCTTGATGAATCAATAATTATTAATTCATGTATTAACATTCGTTGCTTTACAAGAGCTTTAAGTATCAAACTAAATGAGTCTAAATACCCCTTTGCAGGAATTATCACTGAAAATTTCATTGTCCTTTAAAAATATGCCTTAATGGCTCAATAATAAATTTATATAAAAGAATCTGATAGCTGAGCTTGAGAAGAAATCCTGATGATCTGAAGATAGTTTTTAAATTTATATCAACCCCATCCAGATTGCTAATAAATATTCTTCTTTTATCAGAAAGATTTGATGAAAAATTCTTGTCCGATGAGTTTTGGCCATCAATTAACCTTACTGTTAAAACACTATTCACATGATAGTGCTGAAGTGCCTTTGTTTTAAGAAATCTTAAGTACCAATCCCAATCCTGGCCTCTTTTGAATCGCTCACTAAAGTAACCAATGTCATAAAAACTTTCTCTTTTGACACAGCTTGCAGATGGTAAAAAATGAATTTTTAAAAATAATAGATTCTGAAAAGAAACATCATCATTGGTAAATTTCACTTCATACTCAGCTCCAGAAACATTATTTTTTTGTATAAAATTGTGTGTAAAAAAGTCATATTCAGGAAATGTACTAATAATATTAAACATTTTGATTAACTTTGAAGGCATGAAAATATCATCACTATCAAGGAAGAGCAGCCATTTTCCTGATGAAGCATCAATAGCATAATTTCTTGATCTACCTGAACTACCTTGGTTTTCTGATTTTGGTATTTCTACTACTTGGGTATTTATATTTTTGTGTAAAGTATTCTCAATATTTTTTTCGATAATTAGTTTTGTTTTCTCAAAAGGTAATTTTGAATAAGCATCTACTGCAAAAATTATTTCATAGTCATGAAAAGTTTGAGATTTAATTGAATTTAATAGCTTTGATAAAAGTTCTTCTCTATCCTTAAATGGAATGACTATTGAAAAAAATGGTCCCTGCATTAAATCTATAATATCAATTAAGCAGCTTTATGGAATGTCTTGTAAAGATGATTCAAGACTATTGCTTATTACTTCAGCAACAAACATGTTTCCTTTCCCATTTAGGTGAACAGAATCATAGAAGTAATCTTTGTTCTTTGGAACTTTACTTTCAAGATCAATAATTGGGACTTCGTAATTTATGGCTACCTCTTTTATAATCTTATTAAACTCTTTGTACAATTCTACAAAAATAAAATAGTCAATATTTGGTGATTTCGAATTATATAAACTTATGATTTCATCATCAGATCTGCTAAATCTGTTTGGCTGAGTTAAAAGAATTGGTTGAGTATTCCACGATTTTGAAATTTGTATTAACGATATTATTGCGGATCTGAATTCACTCTTTATAGTTTCTGCTTGGTAAGCATCAAGCTTTCTCCCTTCCCTATAAAGTGCAAATTCATCAATCTTTACTTGATTATTTCTTCTTATTTTATTGATAAAACTCCTAGTATTTGGAAGAAAAGAGTTTAGTAAGCTTTTGGCAAGATCTATGAACATGTCTTTTTGAGTCTTAGTTATTATGATCTCTCTTGTTCTTGGAGCCTCCCAATAAGAGTATGTTTTTGAGAGCAATGAAAGATCATTTATCCCATGCATAAAAATTACTAAATCAGGTTTGAGTTTTATGCCTTTGGCTTGAAAGGATAAAAGTGAATGCAGTGCATGATTACCAGAAACACCAGCATTGTAAACATTAATATTTCTACCAGTTTTTTCTTTAAGAATTGCTGAAACCAAATTTGGGAATCTTTTTTCTTTAGAAATGCAAAGATTTTCTGTAGTACTTCCACCAAAGAAAATTATCTCAACTTCGTTATCTTTAACTGCTTCATTCTGAATTAATCCATTCTTATCTAAAAGCAAAAAATTATTTCTTTTATCAGCTTCACTCAAATCTTTGCAGACATCCTCTGGAGGATATATTTCAGAAAAGGGGCTATGTTCTCTTAGATGTATATATCTTTCGTTTCCATAAATGCTTGGTTTTTCACCAGTCAAGATACCTAAGACAGAATCGAATGCTTTAATGCTAATTAAAAAAATGAATAAGAGAATAAATAGAAATATAAAGTTAAAAAATTTGGTCTTAATCGAGCTCATATTTATTTTTATAGTTAGTTAGATTTTCTTTACTTTGTTGATCTTTGAAACAAATAAAGTTGTTAATTATTAATACATCTAAATTTGTACCCATGAAACATTTGTATGCATCTTCAGCATTTTGAACAATAGGTTCACCTCTGACATTAAAGGAAGTATTTATTAGAATTGGGCATCCAGTTTTTAACTTAAACGATTTTAAGATGGTATGAAATCTAGGATTTATCTTTTCTCTAACAGTTTGTACTCTTGCACTATAATCAATGTGTGTAACTGCTGGAACTTCAGATCTTATTTGATTAACAATTTCATTAATATCTGAATTTATGTCCTCGCTGACTAAAATCTGCTTATCTTTATTTAGTTTTGAAACTTTAAGCATGTATGGGCTTGGAGATTTAATTTCAAACCATTCAGAAGCATCATCTTCTAAAACAGCAGGAGCAAATGGCCTAAAAGATTCCCTAAACTTAACCTTAAGATTTAGATCTTTTTGCATAGTTGACTTTCTAGGATCGGCAATAATACTCCTGTTTCCTAAAGCTCTTGGGCCATACTCCATTCTTCCATTCATATGACCAATAGCCATTCCAGCAGTTAAATTCTCAGTGATGATTTCGATTAATTCAGCTTCTTCGTGCTTTGTAAATGTGGCATTCATTTTTTTAAGTTGAGATTCAACTTCTAAATCTGAATATTCTGGCCCCAAATAAGAACCCTCCATGTCGTCCTCAAGATTAATTTTTCTCTCAGATCCAAGAGCAAGATAGTTAAAAGCTAGAGCTGCTCCTAATGCGCCTCCTGCATCTCCAGCTGCAGGCTGGATCCAGATATTATCAAATATTTTTTCTTCTTCAAGCTTCCCATTTGCAACACAATTCAGTGCTACACCTCCGGCCAAACACAAATTATTCATATTTGTACTTTGACGAATATATCTAGCCAAGTTTAAAACAATTTCTTCTGTAACATTCTGAATGGAGGCAGCAATATCCATTTCTCTTGAGGTAAGATCTTGCTCAGGTTTTCTTGGCGGGCCTTCAAATAAATCATTAATAGCTGATGATGTCATTGTCAGGCCTTGACAATAATTAAAATATTTCATGTTGAGATGAAAAGAGCCATCATCATAAATTTTTATAATTTTCTGTCTGATAATATCAGCAAACCTTGGCTTACCATAAGGAGCAAGACCCATTAGCTTGTATTCTCCGGAATTGACTTTAAACCCGCAAAAATATGTAAATGCAGAATAGAGTAAGCCTAAGGAGTGTGGAAATTTAATTTCTTGTTTTAATGTAATTTGACTTTCTATGCCAACTGAAACTGAGGTAGTTGTCCATTCTCCAACTCCATCCATTGTAAGTATTGCTGATGAGTTAAATGGGGAAGGGTAAAATGCGCTTGCGGCATGACTTAAGTGGTGATCAGAGAAAAAAACTTTCTTTTCAGGGTTATCAACTCCACAATCTCTTAAATGCTTTATAAGCTGTGATTTTTGAAAAAGCTTCTCTTTTATCCAAAGCGGCATTGCACTTAAAAAACTTCTAAAACCAACTGGAGCGTAGGCTAAATAGGTTTCTAATAATCTTTCAAACTTTAAAAATGGCTTTTCATAAAATACAAAATGATCAACGTCCTTACCTTGAGATTTTAAAAAATTTAGGCAGTAAATTAATGCATTTTCTGGAAAGTTACGATCATGCTTAATCCTTGTGAATCGCTCTTCCTGTATTGCAAGAATAATTTTGTTATTCTCAACTAAAGCAACAGCACTATCATGATAAAACGCTGAAATACCCAGAATGACCTTTGACATCGTTAAAAAATTGTATAGATAAAAGGAGCAAGTACTGATGTCTGTGCGAAGATTAGAAGAGCTCCCAATGCTAGCAAAATTAAAACTATAGGACCTAGCCATAACTTTCCTCTGGATTTAAGAAAGGTATATAACTCCTTTAAAAGCTCCATTTTTTAAAATTGGTTCTTGAAATAATTTAGATCTTTTTTTAAATTTTGCATATTTATCCAAGCCGAGTTGTATGACTTCCTAATCTCAAGCTCATCTCTCCCAAATACTCTTAACAATATACCTATTGGTGAAAAAATTAAAAAAAATATAATCCCCATTACTATAGGATTAATAACTTTCCCTAATAACAATCCCAAGCTCATCCAAATAATTTTTGGATAATAAAGAATCCTCTCAAAGAAAAAACTAACCGGCAATAGAATAACGGAGATAATAAAAAAAAATGTTGTTAATTTTGGAGACCCTGCATAAGCAAAAAATATTGATACAACTAAAAATATTCCAGCAAAAGATAATCCGAACTTTTTATTTGTGATCATTTTAAATGTTCTCTGTTAAAAAATTAAAAACCAAAATTATATTTTAACTCTTTTAAAGCGAATTCAGGACCTGGTATGTTAGGACTAAATGAATAACCATGCCTAGAGTACATTCCATAGATAATATCTGGGTTTCTATCAAATAAATATTTTGGTGTTAGCTTCTCTATCATCTTAGAGTTTTGTAGGGCTTGTTTATAAGTAAATACATTCATATCTTCATCAATAAGTTTTAAGTTAGTAATAGAGTCTAACCCCATCCATCCCTTTGAGGTCAGGACCTCTGAGGCTGCATGAGAACTTTGATTTAATGGGATAAAGTTCATTAAAGATATGCCCTTTGACTCAATTATAAAAACGTGACGTGTTTTGAAACCCAAGCTATTTAGTAGCTTTTCATTGAATCTAGATCTTTCAAAACAACATCCATAACCCCTTTTATAAAAATCCAATGGTTCTATTGAATTTCCTTTTGGTACACAGCAGTCATAAGTAGGACAAACATCTAAATAGTCAACGCTTAGAACAGCATTCTGAACTGAATCAATGCATCGTATTTCATCATCAAAATTGTTTAATTTATTGCAACTTAAATAATTTTCTACCTTCGAAAATGCTGTAAAGTCATCATGAGTGAGATTTGGACTTACTTTGTTAATATAAAGGTATCCAAGGAAAGAAATCATTGAAGCAATGGAAAAAAGAAAAAGTTTAAATTTCATTTATTTGAATTATATACTTTTTTTACAATACTAAAGAAAAGCTATTTAATGTTATCGCGCCATTAGAAGACATCAATAATACCAAACGAAATATCAATATTTTTACATTCAGGAAAATTTAAGAACTTAAATATAAATGGATTATTCGATGATTTTCTCCAAAATTTGAATAGTTCGTTGTAACGATTAGTTTCACATGAGCTGAATTGAAAATAAGCAACATCTAAGTTTTTTAATTGTAAAATGATGCCGCGCATATCTTCCAATGAGTCAATTTTCATACCACCGACATAGAAAAAATTGAAACTAATTCCTAAATATTTTTTATGCAAGATTCTACCCCATAAATAAGACTTGTTTATTTCAAACTCACATACCCCGCTTCTATGAGTTTTTTTTAGAGAATAAACTTCTTTTTCGTTGACAGTAATCAGCCCATCTTTGGGATGAATCAAGCCTTTAAAGTCATTCAAAAATAAGTCTGTTAAAAATCCCATGTTTGGTAGCTGAACATAATTACAACTTTTTTCAACAAATCCCAGCTTGTGAATAAAAATTGGCCTCGAGTTATCATTTGGTAATCCAAAGATCATTCCTGCATCTCTTCCTTTTAAAATATCCTCTGCTTTTTTTTGAATATTGACAAAAACTCCTTTTCTCTGATGATTGGGATGTGTAGCTGACCAACAGCTCTGATAACAATATTTTTCATCTCCATTGTATGTGAATTTATTCCCTATAAAACCATTACATCCAATGAATTCGTCCTCTTCATGCGCAACTAAAAAAATTGAATTATTTATATTGTTGGTCAAAGAAATATTTCTGTGAATGTGGAATTCATCTAGTAATTTGGAGTCGCCATATGATTCCTTAATTAAGTTCCTAACTTTAAGGTCTATTGCATGATCTCTCATATCAACTAATGAAATTTTATAATCCATTTTTAACTTAATAATTTAAAGAAACCATTAATAAATTTATTAAAAAAATAATCATTGCCCTTTCCATCAATAGCAATAAATTTATGATTTTGAAATTCACAAATGGAAATATGATGCCTACCCAAATTACCAAATGATTCAATGTTGCTACAAGATATTTTTTTAACTATGACTTTTTCCTGGAAATTATATTTATCCAAATTAATAATTTTTTTTAGCATAATTTCCTTTCCATAAGTACCTGAGCAGTCTTGTGTGAATCTGTAATGAGTTCCATCTATTTCTATTGGATTGCCTGCATTCCTAATTTTTTTTGATTTTATCTGATTATCCATTGGATGGATTGACCATGGCCCGCCGTCTAAATTATTAGTAAATAACAATCTAAGCCTATCTCTGAATGTTCCTAGCAAGTAAAATACAGAATTAGATTTTATTAATATTGGATCCTCAATTGGTTCGTCGCAAATAGTCGAGAACCATGATAATTGGTTTGGAAAATCATTAAACCTATATATTTCGGTTTTACCGCTTTCAATTTGTTCTGGAATCATAAAAAAATCATCTTTTTCTTGGAAAATAAATGGAAAAGACAAATGAGAGCTTTTACGTAAAGTTACTCCATGATCTGTCCATGACAACCCATCATCAGTTGACCAGCAATTTATAAATCCAGGCCGGTTTATCATTTGTACTTCCGCAAATAAATACAATATTTGTTGTCTTCTAACCAAGAAAGGATCTGCAATTGTATGAATATGACTCTTAGATGTTCTTATTTTTGGACGCCCAAATATTTTAGATAAATTTTTTGGCTCATTATTAATAATATTAAAACGAGAATTCTCTTTAAAAATAGCTGTAGACCAAATAATAGACATTGTCACAATTATTACATATCTATCTAACAACTAAATTAAAATTTGAAATTACTATGAAGTAAGACAAAATCTATTTTTTAATTTTTAAATAATTCCTTTAAAAACTAGGTGTTTATTCTAAAAGTTCTTTGGCGATTAACTTAGCTCCTTCTATAGATACATGATCATCATCGTAGTACAAGAGTATTTGATTCTTTTGTGTAATGCATCTTCCAATAGATTCTTGCAAGTTACAAAATAGTATATGAGGCTCATATTTTAAAATATTATTTTTATATACTAATTTATTAAGCGCATTAAGAGTTGACTTATTTCTTTCCTTAAACACTTCAAATGAAGTTGATGCATGAAGAGCATCAATTTTTTTTTCTGGATTATAAATGTATTTAAGTAATAGTCTTTTAAGTGGGTCCCAACCAACTTCAGGTATTGGATATATTATTGTTATATTTATACCTGCTTGTTGAAGTATATTGATTGTCTCATCTAATTCTTTGGTTATGCCTTCTATAGTTCCATAATCATTTGTATATGTATTCTGATAAATTACGCCTTTACCTGGCTCAATGCCGCCCTCCATATTATCAAATCTACTTCCTTGATATGTTAGAGGCCATCTTGCGGCTAAATACAAATTCTTTGGTAGTTTTTTGTTTTCAATAAGATTAATTATTAATTTTCGCATTTTTAAGCAACGCTCTTGATTTTTATCTTTTGGTATGTAGGCACCATCACCAAGGGTTGGAAAGCATGCAGTTGAAGCCAAATTAAGACCAGAAATTTTTAGTTCCTTTGAAACCAAGCTCAAACCTGGAACTAAGGCCCTCGCATGACTGTCTCCAAAAATTGCAAATATAGGCTCATTCTCAGGATCGCCAAACTTACAATTTTTTAATATCAATTCAATATCAAGATTATCATTTTTAGCATCATTACATTGAGAGGTACTCAAAACTGAATCTGCTTTAAGTTTCTCCAATTCTATAAATTCTTTAGAAAATCTTGTATTAAATCCATCTGCTTGATTAATCATAGAGCCTATCAAACAAAAGAATAATATCCCTGCAAGTGAGAAACTAAATACAGTCTTGCGAGATATTGTTTGTTTATCTCTAAATGGTTTTTCAACCCATCGCCAGCTTATGTAAGCCATTATCAAAGATGACAAACATAATAATAACAATACTATTTCTGATATTTCACCCAACAATCTATGTCTTGCAAATGCAAGAATCGGCTGATGCCATAAGTATGCACTATAAGATATCAACCCAATCCCAACTATTATGCGTGCACTTAGTATTTTGTGTATTAAGGTTTGGGGTACCGCTGTGAGAATTAGCAAAGCAGTACCAATGGTTGGTACTAAGGCATATAGACTTGGAAATGGTGTGTTCTTGTCATAAATTGCGATTGAATAAACAATCATTGCAAAACCTAATAAACTTAAGGTCTGATTGATTAATGGTGATTTGATGTATTGATTTTTTTGGAGATAGAAAGCTAAAAAAACGCCGATTAATAGCTCCCAGCCTCTAGTAGGCAAAAGGTAGAAGTTTGCGCTTGGCCTAGAAAAGGCAAACCATTGGGCAAGAGATAAACTCAAGAGAAAAATTAAAGCTAATAACAGTAATAAATACTTTTTTGGAAGATTCCAAAAAATCATTAAAAACAGTGGAAACAAAATATAATACTGCTCCTCTACTGCAAGACTCCAAGTATGCAGTAAAGGTTTTAATTCAGAAGCAGTAGCAAAATAACCGCTTTCAATCCAAAAAAGTATATTTGAAGAAAAAGTAGCTACTGCTATGAGGCTTTGACCAAAATCTTTTAAGTCTCCTGGGGTCAACCAAAACCATGCAAATGGTATTGAAACCAACATGACAAAAAATAACGCTGGAAGAATTCTTCGAGCACGGCGTTCATAAAAATTGATTAGACTGAAATTATCACGCCCCATTTCAGAAATAATGATGGATGTAATGAGATAGCCGCTGATTACAAAAAAAACATCAACGCCTACAAAACCACCTCCAAAAAGTTCAAATCCAGCATGAAATAAAATAACTGGCAAAACTGCAAGCGCTCGAAGACCATCTATTTCTGCCCTATATTTCATGAGTAAAGGATTTTAACTCAACTAGGTAAAAGAAAGGCCGAATAAAAATATATAAGCTCATTAAAAAATATGAATAAATATTAATTAAACTCAGTAATTGAAAATTTGATCTATAGTTTCATAGAGTTTATTTGCCCCGATAATTGAGAGGTGATCATCATCGAAATAATAACTCTCATGTAAGTTGCCCATTGAGCAAACCTCTTTATTACAAAACTTATCTTTTAAATCATAATAATTAAAATCAGACAGCCTCTCTTTAAAGACAGATTCGTAATTCTTTTCCATGTCATGAAATTTTTTTCTTGGAACTGACAGGAGGTTGAGAAGTTCATTGTCTTGTAAGATTTTTAAGTATGAAGATCGGGGTGGGTATATCTGATGAGGTGGTTGAGAAAATAAGTGAACGGGAATATTGTTGTTAATATAAAAATTAAGAGTTTTATTAAATCCTTCTTCAAAAGCAGATATGCTATTTTTTTTATTAAAAGGGCCATATTTAGAGCTTGATATAAACTTCATATGAGATCTCTTATATTCATATTCAGTATAGAAACTCCATCTAGCAGATAAAATGATTCCTTTAACGGACTCTCTTACAGCAAAATCTGCAACTCTTTTATTCAGTTCGTAACAATTATTCTTTTCTTGAAGCTCTTTTTTACTTGATGGATAGATTCCTAAGAATGGAGGGCACGCAGAAGTTCCTGTAAAAAAAACACTTATGTTTTGAGATTTTGCCACTGAATCAATGACATATCTAAGCGATGAAGCATGCGAATCTCCAAATACTATGTAATCTAATTCATTTTTACTGACTCCCAAATAGCAACCCCATTCTTCATTGATATGGTTGTAAGGAACTTGAAAACAATTTTCGTCCTTGGGCATATCAAATGAATTAATTAATTTTTCAGTAAATCCTATCCTATCGGGAAAACCCTTATTAATATGCAAGGATGCTCCAAATATACAAAAGAATAATATCCCTGCAAGTGAGAAACTAAATACAGTCTTGCGAGATATTGTTTGTTTATCTCTAAATGGTTTTTCAACCCATCGCCAGCTTATGTAAGCCATTATCAAAGATGACAAACATAATAATAACAATACTATTTCTGATATTTCACCCAACAATCTATGTCTTGCAAATGCAAGAATCGGCTGATGCCATAAGTATGCACTATAAGATATCAACCCAATCCCAACTATTATGCGTGCACTTAGTATTTTGTGTATTAAGGTTTGGGGTACCGCTGTGAGAATTAGCAAAGCAGTACCAATGGTTGGTACTAAGGCATATAGACTTGGAAATGGTGTGTTCTTGTCATAAATTGCGATTGAATAAACAATCATTGCAAAACCTAATAAACTTAAGGTCTGATTGATTAATGGTGATTTGATGTATTGATTTTTTTGGAGATAGAAAGCTAAAAAAACGCCGATTAATAGCTCCCAGCCTCTAGTAGGCAAAAGGTAGAAGTTTGCGCTTGGCCTAGAAAAGGCAAACCATTGGGCAAGAGATAAACTCAAGAGAAAAATTAAAGCTAATAACAGTAATAAATACTTTTTTGGAAGATTCCAAAAAATCATTAAAAACAGTGGAAACAAAATATAATACTGCTCCTCTACTGCAAGACTCCAAGTATGCAGTAAAGGTTTTAATTCAGAAGCAGTAGCAAAATAACCGCTTTCAATCCAAAAAAGTATATTTGAAGAAAAAGTAGCTACTGCTATGAGGCTTTGACCAAAATCTTTTAAGTCTCCTGGGGTCAACCAAAACCATGCAAATGGTATTGAAACCAACATGACAAAAAATAACGCTGGAAGAATTCTTCGAGCACGGCGTTCATAAAAATTGATTAGACTGAAATTATCACGCCCCATTTCAGAAATAATGATGGATGTAATGAGATAGCCGCTGATTACAAAAAAAACATCAACGCCTACAAAACCACCTCCAAAAAGTTCAAATCCAGCATGAAATAAAATAACTGGCAAAACTGCAAGCGCTCGAAGACCATCTATTTCTGCCCTATATTTCATGAGTAAAAAACATAAATATTTGTTAATAGATAACTATCTATTAATCATTAAAAGGTCATTATATATTTTTGACTAAATATATTTCTAAAAATATATTATTAAAGTGTAAAGTGATTGAAAATATCTAAACTTACAAAATGTTTTAAGAGAATCTCAAAGCTTCTTGCAAATTACATGTATTTGAGAACAATTATGATTTTTATCAATGATCTCTTGTAGCTGATCAGCATATTCAGAAAATTCATTTTCAAACCTTTGAATAAAATAATCAGAGCTTCCTGTTTTTTGCAAGCTAATCTGGATAGAGCGTTTTAAGTCTTGAATGTCAGTTCCAAATCTCCACTCCGCAATGGGCTTAACTCCAAGCTTTTTATTGAGGATTTCAAGTGATTTTTCAGTAAATAGATGAGTATGTCCTCCACTTAAATGTCTGGGGAGAACATTCTCAAAAACAGATTCAATTGGAACAGATAAGCCATATATAGGAACGGAATAATATAAATATTTAAATGAAGATAAGTTAATAGCTTCAAGAAATTCATCCAAATTAGATATATGTTCCATAACTGCCATTAAAGATAAAACCTCAACATCTAATGATTTTATATGACTTGGAACGCGTTCAATATCTATTGATTCAAGGGGCCTTATGTCAAAATTTTTTTCGATAATACCGTTACCTGCATTGATTAGGGTTTTATTAACGTCTCCCCCTTTTGCATCAATGCCTCTGCTTAGAAAAGAATTGACAAGAAATCCTAGACCGCAACCAAAATCATAAACTGATGAAATTTTTTTTGATAATTGATCAATCAGAAAATCAGCTTTGGGTAGATAAATATGATTAATACGATCATTGTAATTATCTTCTAAATAAAGCTTTGAATAATCAGATCCATCTTCATTTGAATATATTTCCTTAGCAAAATTAAGGGTGTCATCATGAATGCCATTCAAATGATCGCACTTGCGACAAAACTTATATGAAACTAAATGCTTTGTAAAATCTATAGTTTCAGGCAGTTTGGATCCACATAATTTACATTTGTCTCTAGGAGGCTGTTTGAGGTAAACCCTATTCCTATCAAGTTCTGCTTTTAGCAAAGATTCATTGCGGTTGTAAAAACTTGATTTAATGTTCCTATAAAAATTTGATGATTTAGAGTATTTTTTCATTCTTAAGATCTTGTAGTAAAAATTAGTTTTTAATTTTTTTCACGATTTGTCCAAAATATTTTCTTTAAAACGCGAAAAGGTACCTTTAAAAATTCAGGAAAATATTTGAATTTTATAAATGCCTTTACCCTTGATTCAAGATAATAAAAATAGCCGTTCTTTTGCGAATATTTTTCAAAATTTCTTTGATACCTTAGCTTAAGAGTGGAGGCATCTAATCCATCTTCATGAATACCAAATAATCTTAGCCAGTTAGCAATTCTTGCATTATGAGATGAACCAAACATTACATCTTCAGAGAAACAAAAATTGTTTAAGCCAGATTGACGTAAACGCTTTCTTATCATTCTTTCTTTATATTCATGGCCCTGAAACTCTCTGATATCAAAAGTAACTAAAAGAGAATATATATTACTGAGTAGATTGGATTTAAGGAGACTATCTATTATATAAATTTCACTTCCTTCACAATTTGTTTTCATTACAACGAAATCATTAATACCAATGTTTTCATTTAGCCATTGAGAGGCATCTCTTAATTCAATTTTTTCATATTGATCTGAGCAATTATCATTATTTGCTTCCTCAAAAATTGATCCAGACAAAGTTCCAGGCATATATAATGGAACCCTATCATTAGAATTACTTAAGCCAAATGGACATATTTCAACTCGACTATCTTGAGAAAATTTTTTATTAAGGATGTTTAATGCGTGGTTAGAAGGTTCAAAACAATAAACCTTATCAAATTTATATTTTGGCTTTAAAACTTCATCAAGAGTTTCTCCAAAATGAGAGCCAACATCAAGAAATATGCGCATAGAAAATGGTCTTAAATAAATACATAATTATATCATTAGTAATTTTTAAAATTTGAGTTAAAAACATATCCTTAACTACTTTTTGAATAATATCTTAAAATTATAATATGTCAGTTTTAATTCTTGGGTATGGGAATAGATCTAAGAGCAATATTATTCCAGCCTTAAAAGCCCTAAACAAAAAAATCTATATCTATGGAAGAAATCCGCTAAAAACACTTGAGTTATGCAAACAGACTAATTGTATGCAAGTTAAAAGTCTTGATAGTTTACCTCAAAGCGTAGACATGATTTGTATCACAATCCCGTCAGATGTTTGTTTGGGCTATATAAATCAAATTAATAGCGATATTTGTTCAAAAAGTATTTTATATGTTGATACGCCTTTTTTTGGAAGTTTTAAAAACTTGAAACTTTTAAAACTTCAAAATAAATTTAGAAAAACCCTAGTAACTGAGGATTGGATAAGTAAGCCTTCTTTTGAAATAGTGAAAAGTCTTGCTTTGAAAAATAACCTTGGAGAATTAAAAGAGATCATTTTTAATAACTCTGGCTATTTTTATCATTCGCTCGCAATATCTCGAAGACTTTTTAAAAGAAAAATAAGCTTTGCATATTACAAAAATGGCAATTATTACTTTAATTTTGGATTAAAGAAAATGAGTATCATTAATCCAAAAAAATATGAAGATTGCTCAACAATCTATAAATTCAAACGCGGCATAATTGCTGATAGGGCAAATCATGAAGTGAAAATTGGCAAATGTGATCACGTCCTAACTCGATCTCTAAGTGGTAAATCTTTGTCTTATGAATATTCATCAGACCTAACAAAAAATAAAAAGATCTTTAGTTTTCCACACTCATTAATTGAAAAAGATACTAACTATGAGAATATCGAAAAGTTTTTATCTCTTCAAAAGAAATTTACAGAAAATGAAATAGAATACTCTTTTGAGGAAGGTGCTTACGATAGTTTAATTTTTAATATCATTAATAAAACAAATTTTTTTATAGATATCTCTCTTAGAAATAATTCTCTCATTTATTTTATTTTAAAACTCTATGGCAAACTTTAATACATTCAAAAGCAAGCTAGACTTTGAAGAATTTTTTACTAAAAATAAATCAGAAAGCTTTATAGCGATCATTGGGTCTGGATTTGCATCCTTGTCATTAGTTAAAAATCTAAACACAAAGAAGATAATTGTCTTTGAAAAAGGTGAAAGGTTTAATGATCAATCCCTTCGTGGGCTAAAAATAGAAAATCTTGGTAATTATCAACTAAAAGAAAATTCAATAGAAGAGTCTATTGGCGGATCATCAAACACATGGAGTGGAAGATTATCTGAGATGAATAAAGGAGAATTTTGTAGCACTAATAATATTTGCATAAATATTTTTAATGAACTTATTAAAACTTTTTACAAAAAATCATGGAGATTTTTTGGATTTAAAAATTTTAAACAGATTGAAAGAGGCAAAAATGGTTATACAGAAAGAATTTTGCCGAAGCAATACAGCCCAATGAGAATAATTGAGTCCTTGAAAAGACTTAATATTAAATTAATTTATAAAGCCAATGTCATAAATGTTGGTGAAGATTATTATGGAACGTTTATGAATGTAGTTTTTAATGATTTATTTGAAAAAAAAATATACTTTAAAAAAGTTGTTCTTGCCAATGGAGGCATTAATTCATCGTTATTGCTAAAAAAATCATATCAAGATGGTTGCTTGAAGCCCAATAAATCTGAGCTCATTTCAAGTCATTATATGAATCATCCAAAAATTATTTTTGAGAGGTTTTTTTCTAATCTTCCAAAAGAATCACCATTCTTTCTAAAAAAAAAATATGACTTAAACTTTTATGGTTATAGCCTATCAAAAAGTATTAAAGAGGAAAGTTTTTTAAAAAATACTTATTTCACATTTCATCCAATTGCAATTGGTCAAAATACAATTGAATATGAGTGTGCAGATGAAATCATTCGCAACAAAAAGAAATGTTTTAAAATAATATTAGACTACATTAAAGAAAATAATTTTAACTTTTTTTCTATTTTAAAAATTTTTTATTTTTTGGGATGTAAGTTAAGAATTTTTAATATTCGAATTAAAAATTATGACTTAGAATATTTTTGTGAAATGCTCCCAAATAAAAGAAATAAAATATATGCTCACCAAAACTCTATCAAGAGTGAAATAAATCTCTCAGAGGATGATTTCATAACTCTTGAGATCCTTCATCAAAAACTTGTTTCTGAATTTCCTTTAAATGTAAGAAGTAAATATAAAGATATAAATTTTAGAGATAAAAAATTTATTGATTCAAGTCATCATTTAGGCGGCATACCTTTGAGGGATGAACAAAAAAAGACTGTTATAAACGCTGACTTAAAAATTGTTGACTCAAAAAATATTTATGTTTGCAGTTCATCAGTATTTCAGAGTTCAGGCAGCTCAAATCCAACTCTTACGATTGTTGCTCTAGGTATAAGGCTAGCTGAACATCTGAATAATCTAAAAAAATAATTTTACCTATTATCTTCCTACTCCCACTCAATAGTGGCAGGTGGCTTACCTGAAATATCATAAACCACCCTGCTTACTCCCTCTAACTCATTTACGATTCTATTAGATACCTTGCCCAAAAAGTCATATGGGAGCTTTGACCATTCAGCAGTCATAAAATCAATTGTTTTAACAGCTCTTAAAGCTATGACATCTGCGTAACGCCTTTCATCTCCAACAACACCTACAGATTTCACAGGAAGGTATACACAAAATGCTTGGCTGACCTCATCATAAAAGCCTTCTTTTTTTAGCTCCTCAATAAATATTGCATCAGCTTCTTGAAGTATGTAAATGTTTTCTTGATTTATCTCACCCAATATTCTGACTCCAAGCCCTGGACCAGGAAATGGATGTCTTTTAAGTATTTCATCTGGTAAGTTCAATAAAGCACCCATTTTTCTAACCTCATCTTTAAATAAATCTCTTATTGGCTCTACAAGGTTCATTTTCATTTCATCTGGTAAACCGCCAACATTATGATGAGATTTTATAATTCTTGCTTCTTTTGATTCAGACTCAGATGACTCAATAACATCTGGATAAATTGTTCCCTGAGCTAAAAAATTAATTTCACTAGAAGAATGCAAATTAACTGATTCATTATCAAATACATCTATAAATGTTCTGCCAATAACTTTTCTTTTTTGTTCTGGATCAGTTATCCCTTTTAAATGCCTATAAAATGTTTTCTTTGCATCGACAACTTCAAGATTTAGATCAATCTTATTTTTAAAAAGGTCTATCACCTCCTTAACTTCATTTTTTCTTAAGAGGCCATTATCTACAAACATACAGATTAAATTTTTGCCAATCGCCCTATCGAGCAGCATAGCAGTCACAGATGAATCAACTCCACCAGATAGACCTAATAGAACTTTTTTATCTCCAACTTGGGCTTTAATTTCCTGTATTCTTTGTTCAATTAAATCGTCTAATTTCCATGTCTTTTGTGATTTACATATTTCTACTGTGAAGTTTTCTATAATTTTTTGACCCTTATTCGTATGCGTTACCTCTGGATGAAATTGAAGTGCATAATAAGGCTTGTCTTTATGCTCCATAGCCGCAATAGGCGCAGATTCAGTTGAAGCGCTTAAGATAAAACCGTCAGGTAAGATTGAAACATGATCTCCGTGACTCATCCAAACATCAAGATTATCAGCATCTAGATCATTGAAGATTTTTGATGAATGCTCAATCTTTAATTCTGCGTAACCAAACTCCTTCTTAGAGGAAGTTCGAACACTTCCTCCATTTTGCTCAGCAAGAGTTTGCATCCCATAGCAAATACCAAGAATCGGAATATCTAAGTTAAAAATAATTTCTGGAATCCTAGGAGTATTTTCTTGGGTAACAGATTCTGGTCCTCCAGAAAGAATAACGCCTTTAGGTCTTAATGAGGATATTTTCTCTGGAGCAATATCCCATGGATATATTTCTGAATATACTCCTAACTCTCGTACTCTCCGAGCGATTAATTGAGTATATTGAGATCCAAAATCAAGAACCAAAATAGTATCAAGATCTTCCTTGGATAGAGAACCCTTAATGCTCATTTAATGAGTGGTGATATTTGATCAATTAGTTTTGAGACCTCAGGCTTATTATCATTAATTTCCTGCATTGACAGTCCTTCAAGTTCATGTGGGAATACTAACCATTTATCAGTTTCATGTAGGTAGTAATCTGGTTTTCTTTTAGTTTTATTTTTTGTTGGCTTGAAATACGGTGTAGCAACTCTTATTTCAGGTGTGTTTTTTTTACAAGCGAATTTAAGGTCAGAAATAATCTTTTCAATAGAGATGCCAGTGTCGTGGACATCATCAACTATAAGGAGTGAGTCTTCAGACTCCACTTGCTTAATGATGTAGTTAAGTCCATAGACTTGAACTTCGCTATCTCTTTGATTTATAGCCTTATAGTGGGAAGTTCTAATGGCAATGTGATCTGAGGGTACGCCAAGTACACTAAAAAGTTCTTGAACGGCTATTCCAATAGGAGCACCGCCCCTCCAAACACCAATAATATAATTCGGCCTGTAACCGTCCTCAAAAACTTTCAAAGCAAGGTCGAACGAGTCCTGAATAAGATCTTCGGCTCTAATGAAATGCTTTTCCATGGGTAATTATATATTGATAACCATGAAATTTAAGAGCAGAGCTGAATAACTTTTTAGTAATTCATGCTCAATCTAAGCATATATTGTCTTGGTGGAATTAATTCTAAACCTGTAGCTGCAACTCCAAACACGTCTGTCATACTGGAATTAACTCCATCTTCATCAGTTGCATTCAGGATCATAAAATCTAATCCCCATTTATCACCAACAAAATCAAGGCTCGCAGTTAAGTTCAAAATATCATAAGCATCAATAGCATCAACTATCGGATTGTTATTCACCCGTTGCTGGAATTCGCCTCTTTCAACATATTGAAGTATTCCAGTAAACATTGTTCCAGAAGATAATACAGTCTCATATGTCATTGTTATGTCAGCTGTAAATTCAGGAGTTTTAGCTAATTCATTACCTTTAATATTTTTTCTTAGGCCATATCTCAAATCTTCTTCACCAAAGAAATACTGGTATGCATCAACATTATCTAGTGCTTCATAATCAGAGGATACCTCTGAATCAAGAAATGCTAGATTCATGTCTAAAGTTAGCGAATCAGAAATTAAGCCAGTAAATTCAATCTCTAAACCTGACATTTCTGATTCTGGAATGTTGGCAACTCCACCACGGTATGGATCAGGATCTGTCGCTTGGAATTGAAGATTTTCATAATCATATGAAAAGATTGCAATATTTGCTCTTGCCCTACCATCATATAAATCTGTTTTAAGACCAAATTCCATAGACTCTACTGTTTCAGCAGCAAAATTTGGGAAAACCATTGGGGGCGCATTATCATCAGCAAAGCCATATGTAAGATTTGTTCCTCCTGGTTTAAAGCCAGCCGAGAAAGCAAGATATGCCAAAGTATCATCATCAAGATCAAATTCAGCAGCAATTTTTCCAGTTGTCTTATCAGAACTTCCACTTAAGTTGTCACATACAGTTGTGAAGAAATTTTTAACACAACTTTCGACCTCATCATCAGAATAACGAAGCCCACTAAGAATACGAAATTCGTCAGAAACGCTGTAGGTGGTTTCTCCATAAACTGAGAATGACTCTCTTTTTGGAAAAGCATCACTTACAAAATCAAATTCAAAGAAAAACCAGGGATCCGGACCACCAACTGTAAAACAGTAATCATTTCTTGCAAAAGGCTCACCACAAACATATTGTAATTCTCCGTCTAAATCATTATCTCTATATCCTCGAATATGATTTTCAATCTCATGATCCATGTAGAAAGCACCAATAGTCCAATCAAGCTTCCCACCCACTGCTGGCTCATTAGAAACTAAATTAATTTCAAAAGTTGTTGTGTCAACTAAAGAGGTTTCAGGGCGAAACTCAGCTCTCTGATAAGTTGCTCCGTCTCCTAGTCCAGGAATTGCTAAAACGGGATCACCGAAATTGTGACGATCATTATCTCTGGTTACTGAAATATCATCCTCTTGCATGCTCGCCATAATTTTTAAATTTGCATAACCAAGATCAGATTCATAAATTGCAGCAAAGATCTTTGAAGTTAGCTCATGATTTGAGATAGAGTCTTGAGATAAGTCCCTTGGGTCTGGTGATGGATCATCAATACCTTTCATCGCAGAACCATTTCTATCAACTTCAAAAAACTGACCAAAAAATCTTAATGAAGAACTATTTCCAAATTCTGTAAGGAAATCCGCACGAAGGCTCAAGTTACTATCATCATCTAGATCTTGTCCAGTTACTAAATTTTCACTAAAACCATCTCTTTCTGAAGTAGAAATTGAAAATCTGGCAGCAGTTGAACTACCTAATACGATATTATTAGATGAGCGAAATCTTGTTAGGCCATAATTTCCAAAAGTAATATCAGATTTCCCTAAATATCCTTCCATAGATGGTTTTTTACTGATTACATTTATCACACCCCCAGTAGAATTCTGTCCGAAAAGTGTTCCTTGAGGGCCTCTTAAAACCTCAATTCTTTCTACATCAATAAAATCAGTTTGTAATGAAAAGGGAGAAGCTATAAAAATACCATCCATATGGAAAGCAACTGAAGGAGCTGCTATCGCATTTTGATTGGTTTCATTTCCAACACCTCTTATAGAAATTACCGTCTTATAGCCTTCATTCTTTGCAACAGTTACTCCTGGAACAATTGCACTTAGATCTACAAAAGAGGTAATGTTTTTATTTTCTATATCCTCATCACTTATTGCCGTCACCGCTTGTGATATATCTTGCAAGCTTTCACTTCTCTTTTCGGCAGTTACAAATACTTCTTCTATAAAGCTATCTTGTGCACTAAGACCAATACAACCAAATAGAAGTGCGAAAAACTTAATACTTTTAAGATGACTTGTTGATTTCATAATTTTTTAATCCCTTATTAAAGAAAATGCTCTTATATAATATTTATGCAATATTAATGCCATTTTTTGTTAGATAATTTTTAAAATCTGGAACCTTGAAAAGTATGAGAGATTTACTTTTGGTTGTTAAATGCATTTAAAAGCTATAACAAAAATATAGTATAAGTTGTAAACTTAATTTTTAAATACCTTTAGAGAAAAAATGCTCGAAAAAATCTTCAAATTAAAAAATTTTAATACTGATTTTAAAAGTGAGGTTCTTGCAGGCATCACTACTTTCATAACTATGGCATACATTATCTTCGTAAATCCACAAATGATGGCTGCAAGCGGCATGGATATTGGTGCTAGTTTCGTTGGAACATGTATTGCTGCTTCTATTGCGTGTATCGCAATGGGAGTATATGCAAATTGGCCTGTTGGTTTAGCGCCCGGCATGGGTTTAAATGCATTTTTTACCTACACAGTAGTCGGTGAGATGGGTTACTCATGGGAAGTGGCTTTAGGTGCAGTATTTCTAGCTGGAATTCTGTTTTTTATAATGAGTGTAACGCCTCTCAGGCAATGGATGCTAGAGAGTATTCCTTTCAATTTACGAATTGCAATGGGTGCTGGTGTTGGTTTATTCATTGGAATTATTGGTCTTAAAAGTGGTGGAATAATTACTTCAAATGAAGCTACCCTCCTCAGCATGGGTGACCTTACAAACCCGGAGACAATTTTAGCAATGTTTAGTTTTTTAGTAATTGCTGTGCTTTCGATCCGTAAAATACCTGGTGCCATTGTCATAGGAATATTTTTAGTTACTTCCATAGCTTTGGCTTTAAATCTTATTAAATTTAATGGGATCGTTTCATCGCCCCCCTCCTTAATGCCAGTTTTGTTAAAACTTGATATTTCTCAAGCCTTTGATTTAGCCATGATCAGCATCATTATGTCCTTTCTCTTTGTTAACTTATTCGATACAGCTGGAACCCTTGTCGGAGTAGCTAATCAGGCTAAACTCATAAACGCTAATGGTGATATTGATAATTTAGATAGAGCACTGAAAGCTGATAGTAGTTCAAGTGCTGTTGGTTCTTTATTTGGATGCTCTCCTGTGACTAGTTACGTTGAAAGCTCTGCTGGAATAGAGGCTGGCGGAAGAACTGGTTTAACTGCAGTCACAGTTGGAATGTTGTTTCTTTTGGCAATATTTTTTGCTCCACTAGCTTCGATGATTCCTACTTATGCAACATCTGGTGCATTGATTTACGTAGCGATCTTGATGCTGAGCAGCATGGAAAAACTGAATTGGTCTGATTTAAGCGACCTGCTACCGGCTCTAGTAATAGTTGTGATGATGCCATTAACCTTTTCGATCGCTAATGGAATAGCACTTGGATTTTTATCTTATGTGATAATAAAAATTTTTTCAGGACAACTTAAAGCTATTTCCTCAGGAGCATGGTTTCTTACAATAATCTTTTTGTCAAAATTTATTTTTTTATAAGCTAGCTTCTTTGGTAATTTGGAGCTTCTTTGGTGATCATGACATCATGAACATGACTTTCCATCATCCCGGCATTAGTTACCTCAATGAATTCGGTTTCAGTTTGCATCGATTCTATGGTTTTGCATCCAACATATCCCATACTTTGACGCAGCCCTCCTTCAAACTGATCTAAAACTTTAACTACAACTCCTTTATAAGGGACCCTGCCTTCTACTCCCTCAGGAACAAGCTTTTCTGCCTCGATTTCATCTTGAGAATATCTATTTGCGTCATTTCTTTCAGACATTGCACCCAAAGAACCCATGCCTCTATACGTTTTAAAACTTCTGCCTTGATAAAGCTCTATTTCACCTGGAGCCTCTTCTGTACCTGCCAACATACTGCCAAGCATTACGGAAGATGCACCAGCAGCAATTGCTTTTGCTAAATCGCCTGAAAATCTTATGCCGCCATCAGCAATTAATGGTGTGGATGAGTTTTTCATAGCATCTCTTATTGATAATATTGCTGTAATTTGTGGGACACCCATTCCTGCAATGATTCTCGTAGTGCATATGGAACCAGGACCCATACCTATTTTAATTGCATCTGCTCCAGCCTCATCCAAAGCTACTGCACCTTCAGGAGTTGCAACATTTCCAGCAATCACTTGAACATCTTTAAAGTTATTTTTTAACAGTTTGATAGTTTCAATAACATTTTTTGAGTGACCATGAGCTGAATCGACAACAAATACATCTACACCCATTTCATTAAGGGCTTCTGCCCTTTCCAACGTATCAGTTCCTGTTCCTAAAGCAGCGGCAACCAGTAACTGTCCAGAGGTATCTTTTGTTGCCAATGGGAACTCAGCAGACTTATCTATGTCCTTCATCGTAACCAGTCCAGAAAGACTGCCAGCTTTATCAAGCACTAATACCTTTTCAATACGGTTCTGGTACATTAATTTTTTTACTTCATCTTGATCAGTTCCCTCATTAACAGTAATTAATCTCTCAAGTGGAGTCATGATAGAACTTACAGATTCATTTAAATTATCTGCATACCTAAAATCTCTAGAAGTAACGATGCCTTTTAAAACTCCATCATCAACAACTGGCATACCTGAGATATTAAGTTCGCTTGTAAGTTTAACTAAGTCTTCGATGGATTGAGTTGACTGAATTGTTATCGGATCTTTAACAATTCCACTCTCATATTTCTTGACTGTTCGGACATGGGTTGCCTGATCTTCAATGGTGTTGTTTTTATGTATAACACCGATACCTCCACTTTCAGCCATAGCAATTGCCATTCTTGATTCAGTTACTGTATCCATTGCAGCTGAAATTATCGGCAGGTTTAGAGATATTTCTCTAGTTAGTTTTGTTCTTAAAGAAGCTTCTTTTGGAGTAAAGTCAGAGTATCTTGGCAAGAGCAAGACATCATCATACGTAAGGGCTTTGAATTTGATCTTTTCCATATGGAATTATACTTTTAGGAAAAAGAAAAAACAAAAAATAACTCTATGAAGTTAGTTGATCAGTGTTTCAGTTTTGGCTGCACAAATAAAGTCATTCATGTGTAAGCCTTTAATCTTATGTGACCACCATTGAACTCTTACCGAACCCCACTCTAATAAAATTGATGGATGGTGATCTTCGTCTTCCGCTAATTTCGCAATGTCTATGGCAAACTTGACCGAGTCTTCATAATTATCAAATGAATAGGTCTTAGAGAGTATATTTATATCTTCATAAATAATTTCCCAGCCATCAAGATCCTTTAGAAGTTCAGTAAATCTTTTTTCATCTACCAATGGAGCATCGATGGTGCATGCTTCACACTTTTGTTTTGTTAGATCCGTCAATTAGATACCACCTTTGGTAAGCTTTTTTGGATCTAGTATTGAATTTAATCTTTTAATTGATATCCCTGTCTCTTCATGAGCTACATCAATTATGGGTCTACTATCTTTATAAGCTTTTTTAGCAATCAACGCAGCCTTTTCATAACCAATTTCTCTATTTAGAGCAGTAACTAATATAGGATTTTTAGATAATTGTTTTTCGATATTTTTTTTATTGACCTTAAAAATTTTGATTCCTTTTGAAGCCAATAAAGTACATGAGTTAGCTGCAAGAGTAATACTTTTAAGCAAGTTATATGCGATGACAGGCAACATAACATTCAATTGAAAGTTTCCAGCTTGATTAGCATAAGAAACAGTCAAATCATTTCCTAATATATCAGCCGAAGCCATCATAACCGATTCACTTACGACAGGATTAACCTTTCCAGGCATGATGCTGCTTCCTGGCTGAAGAGCCTGAAGTTCAATTTCACCTAAACCAGTCAGTGGACCACTATTCATCCATCTCAAGTCATTTGAAATTTTTAAAAGCACTAGTGCCAAGTTCTTTACTGCGCTAGACATATTTGTAGCAGCATCTTGACTGCTAAGAGATTTAAAATAATTTCTTGATGACTTAAATTTTATCTTTGTTAGTTTTGAAACCTCAGTAGCAAAAATATTTCCAAAATTCTTAGGTGCATTAATTCCAGTTCCTATTGCTGTGCCCCCTTGAGGCAATGATTTTAAACCATCAGCCGCTAGCTTAATTTGCTTGTATTGATCACCTAACTGAGCAGCCCAACCTGATAGTTCTTGCGCCATATCAATGGGCATAGCATCCATAAGATGAGTTCTACCAGTTTTAACTACACCCTTAACTTTGAGTTCCTTAGATTTTATTTGATTTATAAGGCTTTTTAGAGATGGCAATAAAAGCTTTTCAACATCAAGCAAAGCAGAAATATGAATTGCTGTTGGAATAACATCATTACTGCTCTGACTCATATTTACATCATCATTCGGATGAATCGATGTTTTACCTTTTTTTGATGCAATTGTTGCCATGACCTCATTTGCATTCATATTTGTGCTGGTTCCTGAACCTGTCTGAAAAATATCTAATGGAAATTGATCGTCATACTTGCCATCAATAATCTCTTTAGCTGCATACTTTATAAGTTTTGATTTAGTTGATGGTAGTAATTTTAATGCCGCATTAGAGCTAGCTGCAGCATGCTTAATTATTCCAAGTGCCTCTATGAAAGATCTTCCAAAAGGAAATGCAAACTTAATTCCGCTGATTTGGAAATTATCCAATGCTCTTTGTGTTTGAGCACCCCAAAGAGCGGTTGATGGCACTTTAACTTCGCCAAGAGAGTCTTTTTCTATTCTATATTTCATATCCGCCTCGATTTGGTTAAACTATTTTACACTCTGGAGGAAGAATTATGGCAAAAGTTTCACCTTTAAGGATTGATACTGAGTTAGGAAAATTACCCTTAAAAGATAAGGGACTTGAAATGATTGAATTCGAATCTCCTGCTGAGTTAAGAAGAAACCAGCTTGAAAAACTAGTTGCTGGGTTTAGATTGTTCTCGTATTTTGGCTATGATGAAGGGGTTGCTGGGCATATTACTTTTAGAGATCCTGAATTTAGTGATCATTTTTGGGTTAATCCTCTGGGAGTTCACTTCAGTCAAATTAAAATCTCTGATCTATTACTTGTAAATCATGATGGTGAGGTTGTTCAAGGAAATAGGCCTGTCAATGTAGCAGCCTTTGCAATACATTCAAGACTTCATAAAGCCAGACCAGATGTTAATGCAGCAGCTCATTCACACTCAATGTATGGAAGAACATTCTCATCTCTTGGTAAGTTGCTTGATCCAATTACTCAAGATTCGTGTGCTTTTTACGAGAGGCAAGCAATGTACGATCATTTTTCAGGTGTGGTAGAAGAAACTGAGGAAGGTGACAGAATTGCAAATTCCCTTGGAGATAAACAAGTAATTATTTTAAAGAACCATGGAATTTTGACTACCGGTAGCTCTGTCGATATTGCTCTTTGGTACTTTTTATCTATGGAAAAATGCTGTCAATCTCAACTGATGGCAGAAGCAGCGGGAGAGCCAACTTTGATTCCTCATGACGTAGCAATTAAAACCCGAGGTTTTATTGCTAACGATGTTGCTTTGTGGGCAAGCTTTCAACCGCTGTTTGACATGATTGTAAGTAAGCAGCCTGATCTTTTAGATTAATTTCCAATAATTGCTTTGGTTTCAAGACACTCAACTAGACCCAATCTACCGTGCTCTCTTCCATTGCCAGAAGTTTTGAACCCTCCAAAAGGTGCTGCCGGTCCAGCATTTGACCCGCCGTTGATAGAAATCTGTCCAGCTCTAATTTTTGTTGCAACTTCTTTTGCATGATCAAAATTCTCTGATTGAACATAACCCGCTAATCCATAAGGAGTATCGTTTGCTATAGAAACTGCTTCATCTTCAGATTCATAGGCAAGCATACATAAAACAGGGCCAAATATTTCCTCTTTAGCAATTGTCATATCATTAGTAACATTTGAGAAAATTGTTGGTTTTATAAAAAACCCACTGTTGAATCCGTCAGGTAAGTCATTTCCTCCGCAAACAAGTGTTGCTCCTTCTTCTACACCAATATCAATGAGTCTTTTAACTTTTTCGTATTGAGTTCTGTTTGAGATTGGGCCTATCCTGACACCATCATCAGTTGGTTTGCCAACTACAATAGAATCAGCTACATTTTTTGCAATTTCTACGGCCTCATCATACTGAGAAGAATGTACCAGCATTCTTGTGGGAGCATTACAGGATTGTCCAGTATTTAAAAAACAATGATTTGCACCTGCAGCAACTGCTTTTTCAAGATTCGCATCCTCAAGAATTATATTTGCTGATTTTCCACCTAACTCTTGAGCCACCCTTTTAACAGTTGGGGCAGAAGCCTGAGCTACTGCTACTCCAGCTCTAGTTGAACCTGTAAAATGCATCATATCTACGTCAGGATGCTCTGATAAGGCTGCTCCAACTACTGGACCATAACCATGAACTAAATTGTAAACACCTTTGGGTAAATTAGATTTATCTAAAATTTCAGTGAGCATAACGGCACAAAAAGGTGTTATTTCACTCGGCTTAAGTACCATTGTGCAGCCAGCAGCAAGCGCTGATGCAATCTTGGTACACATTTGATTCATAGGCCAATTCCATGGCGTAATCATTCCAACAACACCGATTGGTTCTTTTCTTACTAAGTAGTGATTTTCCTGAGACTCAAATTCAAAATCCTTTAACACTCCTAAAGTATCTTTAAAATGACCGAGCCCGGATGCTACTTGGGCCACTTGTGAAAGCCACAACGGTGCACCCATCTCCTCTGAGATACACGCTGCTAAATCTTCTGAAGAAGCTTCGTAGTTTTTTATTATTTCTTCAAGTAATGCCACTCTCTCATCTTTAGACGAAAAGGCAAAAGATTGAAATGCATTCTTTGCAGAAGCAACTGCTGCATCAATATCTTCTCGAGTGCCTGCAGATATAGTTCCTATAATTTCTTCTGAGGATGGATTTTCAATTTCAATTAATTCATTAGAAGATGATTTAACCCATTCACCATTTATATAAAATCTGTGTTCTTCTTTCATATGACTTTTCCCAATTTAAGATTAGTGATTATACATAAAGCGCTTTAATTATTAATATAGTTTATTTAGAAAATAAATAATTAATATATTGCTATTTATTATTTTTAAACACTTCGATAGCTCTTAATCTTGATGTTTTAAGTTCCACTATTGGGCTTGAATAATCAATATCGAATAATTTTTCTGTTGGTGGCAAATGTATTTCCTTGGCACTTAAAGATTCTAGTTGGGGTAAATGTTGTTTTATGAATTTGCCTTCAGGATCAAAATTTTGTGACTGTGTTACAGGATTAAATATTCTGAAATATGGCGCAGCATCCGTTCCTGTTGATGCGCTCCATTGCCAGCCACCGTTATTAGATGCAAAATCTCCGTCAATTAAATTATTCATAAAATAGGCTTCACCCAGGCGCCAATCATGCAATAAGTTCTTTGTAAAAAACATTGCTACTACCATCCTTAATCTGTTATGCATCCACCCCTCATTAATAAGTTGATGCATAGCTGCATCTATGAGGGGAAAACCTGTTTTACCAAGTTTCCATGCCTCAAACTCGTTCTGTTCAAATCTCCATGGAATTTTTTTGGTCGCTAGGTTGAATGGCTGATTCATGCTGACTCTTGGGAAAGAATGCATTATATTTTTATAGAATTCTCTCCAAATTAATTCATCTATCCATTTAGTTATGCCTTTGTTGCCGCTAGAAAGTTCAAAATCATTTAACTTTAGAGCTTCTAACAGGCATCGTCTTGATGAAATAGCTCCAATAGCTAAATACGGAGATAGTCTGCTTGTACCATCTATTATTGGATGATTTCTATCCTTAGAGTAATTTGATACCTTTTCCTCCAAGAAAGATAGTAATCGTTGAGTAGCTACCATCTCTCCAGCTGGCCAAAGGTCCATGTTCACTTGATGAGATTTTGTAAAGGTAATTTCACCAAATGGTAAATCGGTTTGAATTGTTTTTTTTGTAAGTTTATTTTCTATATCAAAATGATCCATTGAAAAAGATTCAATCCATTTTTTCTTAAATGGAGTGAATACAGAAAATGGTTTGCCTTGACCTGTGAGTATGGTTCCTGGTTCAAAAACAACCTGATCGTCAAAATTTTGGAATTCAATTTTGTGTTCATTTAAGGCCTTAATTACATTTTTATCTCGAATATTTTCATCAACACCAAACTCATTATTCCAGTAACACTTATTTATATTATTTTCTTTGCATAACTTAATAATAAACTCTGGTATGACCTCAAAGGTGTCTAATTCTAGCGAGCATAATTGAATATTCAATTTGTCTAGATTTTTAGAAAGATCAGCTATGTTTTGTAATATGAAGTCTAGCTTTACATTTGCATTGTTATGATCTGACCACTCTTTTTTTGCATGCAAATAAATACATATAATGGAGTCACATTCGCTATCAGCAAGCGAAAGTGCAGGATTATCATCGATCCTGATATCAGACCTTAGCCAAACCAACCCGTTCATTTAATAAGTTTTCGTAAACAAATAAGGTAATAAGACTTAGAAATTTCCATTTGTAAATTCTGCATCAACTCGATAATCATCTTGAAAATTAGTAATTCTTGCTACCCCTCCAGCCTCTTGAACAATTACTGATCCTGCGGCAATGTCCCAAAAAAAGATTCCATCTTCATGATACATATCTGCACTACCAGTAGCCACTAAAATATTTGCTATAGTGGCTGATCCGATCATCCTTACTTTCTTCCAGTCTTGGAATTGAGAAATAATGTCCCGAAAATCATCTTCCGTATAAGATTCTCTTGCAGGTATGCCTGTAACTAAGGTACCTTTATTTTTTTTGGTAACGCTTGAAGTTTTGATGATTTCTTCATTGCAAAAAGCACCTCCTCCTTTTCTTGCAAAATAAAGTTTATGATTTAAAAAATCATTAATAACGCCTATTACAGGTACATTGTTTTGGATTAGAGCTACCGATACAGCACAAATTGGAATATTTCTGAAAAAATTTGATGTTCCATCCAGAGGGTCAATCAACCAAAAATCGCCCTCCAACTTTTGAGATGCGCCAAACTCCTCGCCCATTATTGGAATATTTGAATGGCTTGATAAAAAATTAGTAATAATTTTTTCTGCTTCCTGATCAACTTTAAGTTTTATATCTCTGCCTTCATCCATAACAACGTCAAGTTCTTTCGAGTAATTTTCAGACAGAAAATTTCCTGCTAGCTTTGCAGATTCAATAGCAAATTCAAGGTTTCTTTTAAGTTCAACCATTACTATTTCTTATTGGTTTAAATAAGCTATGAAAACAAAATAAGGGCACTTCATTCTTATCCCTTATAAGTAACTCTATAAATTAAATTTGAGTAATCATCTGAAATTAATAATGATCCATCTGACATCTCGAAAGGTGCAGCAGGCCTACCAATGACATGCTCACCAGATAAGAAGCCAGTCATAAAATCTGTATGTTTATTAACTAGTCCATTATCATCAAACTCAACTCTTATGACTTTGTAACCAACCTTCTTAGAGCTGTTCCAAGAACCATGAAGTGTTATAAAAGCATTATTTACATATGATGCCGGAAAATGATTACCCGAGTAAAACGTAATTCCTGTTGGTGCAACATGTGGGCCTAATTCTAAAATAGGTTTATTGATTTCATATCCATGGTCGCTTTCCCCGAATTCAGGATCAACAACGTCGTTTGAATGCAGATATGGAAAACCAAAAAAATCTCCATCATCTAAAAGAACATTTAGTTCACATGAAGGCAAGTTATCACCCAGCCAATCTCTTCCATTATCTGTGAAATATAATCTATTATTTTGAGGGTTGAAATCAAAGCCAACTGAGTTCCTTACTCCTCTGGCAACTATAGACCAATTAGAGTCTCTAAAACGCATAATTGTTGCGTATCTTGGGTCATCTTTTAAACAGACATTACATGGTGCACCAACATTTACAAGAAAACTTCCATCTTGATCAAACTTAATCCATTTTCTTCCGTGCCATGTATCTGAGGGCAGATCATCGGTAACAAGAATTTTTTCGAGATCTTTTATGCTGTTGCCACGATCTAGCTTCTCTTCAATATTTTCAATCTTCCAAACTTTATCTATCTCTGCAATGAAAAGTGATCCGTTGTAAAAAGCAACTCCTGAAGAATCGCCCATGTCGCTTGCAACCACCATAGAAAAATCTGCTTTGCCATTATCATCATGATCCTTCAGCGCATAAACATCTCCCTGCTTTGACCCAACAAAAATATACCCAGTTTCGCCCTCAGTTATTTGTCTCGGTGCGCTGGTAGTATTTGAAAAAATAGATACTTCGAAGCCATTTTCAATTGATATATTTTCTAGAATTTTATCAACGCTGGAGATTGCATTGATGGCAAGAAAGGATAATATGACAAAGATAAATTTGTTTTTCATAATATTATTTTTAGTTATATAGAATGGATGTAAGTATAGCAGTCGTTGTTTTTCTTTTAACTATTTTTGGATCAATAAGTTTTAATGGAATGCTTCGAAATATTGCTAGAGAAAAAAACTGGCTTATAGATATTCCAAATAAAAGCAGAAAGTTTCATCATCGCCCTACTCCCTTAACCGGAGGCATTGCCATTCAGCTTTCAATGATACTTGGCTTTTTAAGCCTATTATTCTTAGCTGATGTCAAACTTGAAAAAGAGGTATTTGATTTATTTTCAAATAATGCAGAAACCGTTGATCGAACTGTCTATAAAAAAAGTTTGCGGCTTGAAGAATCTGATCAACAAACTGTCTTCGATTTATTAGTTTTTGAAAATGAAAATGATGTTTCGTCAGACTATGAAGTAAGGCTTGATGGTATAGATAACTCAATTCAGATTAAAAAAATTGATGAGGCTACATTTAGGGTTACAAACGGAAACGAAGTGTCGAATTATGTTATTAGAAATGGTGAGGTGATTCTTTTGGATGAAGAGAATAATATTGATAATTCATCTAACAGTTTTGTATTTGATACAAGTAATTCATTTGAAGTAAATAACTTTATTCTTTTTTTTATTTTATTTGGTTTGGCACTACAAATTTTTACTTTGCTTGATGATGCCAGAGGAATACCTGCTAAATACAGAATCTTATTTCATGTAGTGATAAATTTTTTTTTCATCATGGTAACTGGTGTCTACGTAGATGAAATTGGAATTACCATAAATAATGAAGTTATTAAGTTAGGAGCTTGGGGAATACCTTTCACAATATTTTGTGTAACAGGAATCATCAATGCCTTTAACATGATTGATGGGCTTAATGGTTTATGTACAGCAATGATATCTACTGCACTAGTTGGATTTATTATCCTGACAGGATTGGATGTAATTAATTATGCATTTATTATCACCCTAGGAGCATTATTTGGTTTTTTAATGTATAACCTAGGTGCTCTTGGAGTAAAAAGAAGAGTTTTTCTTGGGGATAACGGTTCATCTTTTCTTGGTTTTTTTATAGCATGGTCATGCATTTACTTATCATCCTCTGAGAACAATTTCTTTAATCCTGCAAATGCATTATGGTTGGTTTTTATCCCCTTGTGTGACTGTATTTATGTAATATTTGATCGGTTAAGTAGGAAACAAAAAATCTTTAGTGCGGAGAGAAATCACCTCCATCATCTTTTAATTGAAAAGGGTCTTTCTGCGTCAATGGTTCTCACATTAATGACATTCCTTTCGATATCTATGATGGCATTGGGTTTGTATGCTGAGTACTTCCTCAATTCGAATTTATCCCTCTATCTTTTTATATTTCTTGGATTAAGCTACTTCTTGTTAAATCGGTTACTGTTAAAAAATGATTAATTTATTTAAAAAGAAAATTGAGATTAATGATGATAAAAACGATAAAAAAAACGTTGAAGAAGCATATATTATTTTAATGCTTGAAATCGCCAGACTTGATGGAAAAATTGATGATTCTGAGTTTAATAAGATTAAAGAGAATTATAAACAAATTTACGGTGATAATAACTTCCTTGAAAATTTTAATAGGCTGTCCTCCGAAGCTAAAAATGAAAGCTCTCTGTATCCCTTTATAGAGGTTATTAATACAAGCTCAGATAAAAATAATAAGATTCAGGCTTTAAAAGCAATTTGGGAAGTTGTATTAGCAGATGGCATTATTGATCCTTATGAGGAGAGTTTATTCATGCAAATCGGTGACCTTCTCAAAATTAAAAGAAGTGATTTGGTTAAGATAAAAAATCTAAGGCTTGGATAGATAAATGGGTGAAGACCATGCTCTTTCTGCAGTCATAGAAAGGCAATCATCGTTTAGATTCGTTTTATAACTCCCTTTACAAATATTTACTTCTCCTCCTTCCTCAATAGCTATGTTCTCTCCATTAATGGCGAGAGTGCTTTCCTGAATAGCTCTTACATAATATGTACTATCTCTTGAGTATTCAGGATCTTCAAATTCAACCACACATCCTGAATTTGATTTAGGGCAGTCAATAACCTTCCATTTATCTTGAATTAGAGGTTCTATGGGCTCACCTTGATATTCCTGTGGCGTAATTTTGATTATCTCAATTCTATCAATCAAATATCTCTCTGAACTTGGGTTATAACATTCTCCAGAGCACAAATAATCCAATCTTTCTTCTGAAAGTGAATCAATCGAATAATCAGGACAGCCTGGAATTTGTTTGAAGCTGCCTGCAGCTTTGACTCTAAATGTAGGATTTGAAATCATGGTAACTGTACTTCCCATCGAAGCCTCGCCATTTGGGCCGTTCAATAAATCAAACCAGAGCAAGATTCTTGGGCCAGAAGTACCGTATACATTCTTATCCTTCAATGCTTGCCAAATATCGTCACGAGATCTTGATTTTGAATGCACGGCTACAAGTCCACCAGGATAAGCAAAGCTTGAATTCCTTTCACTGTCTGTCTGAGACTCTCCAGGAAGAGTGCTGGGTAATTCAGGAAAATTAGGGTCTTCTGCGGGATACTTATAATCAAAAAGGGAAGATTTTACACCTGCAGCAAATGTCATTTTCCGACGCTCGTATTGTTTATAACCTGTTCCAGGTCTTGCGGTGTGATCATCAGTGGAGGCTATGAATCCAAAATTATATCTCTGATCAGCCTCAGAGAAATTAGTTAAGGCTAGTGCATATTGTGCAGATTGCTTTGGCCTATAATTAAAAGCAGGCTTGAAGCAATCTGTGCACTGATTGCAGTTTAACCACTCTTCGGGTTCAGCTTCTGGGAATACCATATTAGAGTGAGGTCCTGCCTCAAGTGTATATTGTTTGGCTAGCTCAACTCTTGCAGAGCACTCAGCTTCAGATAAACCCTCACATCTTGCCTTCATCATCACTCCTGCTTGCCAACAACAAGGTAAAAAGTCACTGGTTGGTTCTGGACAGAACATTGATCCATCATCATTCAATCCAGCGCCAAAAAAACTTTTAAACTCTTCACTGTTTCCATGCCCTGACATAACCTCAAGAAGAATTTGTTTTTTGGGATCATGGCCCTCTTGATTCAATCTATTATCCCAGGATGTATTATAAGGAACATGAAGGCCCCAAGATGTTCCATGAGGTATTACGATTGAATCATGACCCCATTCATCAAGTTTACTAAAAAGATCTCTAGGTGTTTCAGCGTATTCATAACAATCAAGAGGAAGTTCATGAACGCTTGATTGGTTATCACAAAAGGGTATCTCAGCGACTCTATCGAGCAACCACTCTAAATCAGAGTATCTTTTAAAGTTTAATGGATCGATCCATCTTGCATTGATTGCTTGCCTTGTCATATTAAACACCCCAAGTCCGGACTCTGGAGTTCTTGATCCTATTGGTCGAGCAGGCAAGGAATCTAAATCTTTAAAAATAACATTTCTGTGGCCCCAATGGTTCTCAGGAGTATTGCCGATTTGTGTCCATTCCCAGCCTGGAAAAACAGTCAAATCAGCTGTAACTGAATGAGTGGAATTTATGTTGCATTGCTGAACAATTTCTTTTTGATCTCGCCAATGCTCTGGCGTTAAGCTTTCTGCATGATCGTTGAAACTAAAAAAATCTAAGTTTGCACAATATCTAGCAAAGTCACATGCCATTGAACTATCATGAATTCCTTGCAACCCCATCATTGGCAATTCCAATGTAAAAGCATCAATGGAATACGTGGTATGAACATGCAGGTCGCCAAAAAGAATTTGGGTATCATCAATGACTTCTTGTGAAGATCGAAATAAATCCTCTTTAGTCTTATAAAACTTTAAATCAGATTGATAAATCTCATTCTCATCACGAGGATTGCCCTCTACAAAGCCTGGAGGTACATCTGAACCGCATCCAATCAACCCAAAGAGAAATAGAAAAAGAAAACTCTTAGAATACTGAAACTTGGCCATATTTACTGATTAAGTCATCTTCAATCTTTCTCAGCTCAAATTCAAGATCAAACCTATTACATGATCCATTATTCCAATTATTAAGAAGTGACAAATTAGGATCTCCTATATTAATGACTGTCTCTCTCACCAGAAGACATTTCTCTAAGTCAGTGGCAACATTTGTATTTGCAAAACTTAAGATGTCATCCATGTTTTTTTTATCAGATATTGAACGTAATTCATTTAAATTATCAAGGACCAAAAAAACTTGTTTAGAAGATGTATATTTTTCCCACTGAACTTTAGTATTTTCAATAATAGGTTGGCCTTTTTTTGCAAAGTTAGACCATGCACTTAAAAAAGTTTGTTCCATCTGATCTCTTTCGTCAGTCTTTGGATAAACATAACTAGAGACTGGTCCAAACTTATATTCTGTTGTGAGAAAAGCAATTTCAAGACCATGTGCAGCACCTATCATGTTAGGAAAGTCTGCAAAAAAACTTTTCTTTTGATCATCCCAGTCAAATCTATAGGCATAAGTATTTTTATAGCCTGCTTTTTCAAGTTGAAGAAGCGGCTCGTCAACTCCTCTGAGTTTCCAAGCCTCAGATCTGACACTCAGCCATAACCTATATAGCTCGGGATTTTTTAATTCAATTTTTGAGATTGGTATGAGTCTTGTGAATGGATAGGTTCTTTCAGAAAAATAATTATTTACGCCAAGCCACAAAGATAATTCATCTTTGTTGGAACCAAAAATTACAGGGACATTTTTTGCATATTTTTTATTTCCAAGAGCAGATAGTATTCCTTCAATTGGAATTACAATTCCATCTCTATTAACCAATGGAATGTAGTCGAATGTTTCTTTCTCTAGTTCAAGATATATTGAAAGAAAATCCTCTGCTTTAAGGTTTTTTAAAAACCTTCGTTGAGATTGCAAATCAAGTTCATTAAAGTTTTTGATAACACTGTCAGTTATCCTCGAAACAGAAGCATTGCTAAATACATTTAATGAGCCAAAATCGTTAATTACTGAATTGTTGCTTGAGATCCCAAGAGATTGTTCAGCTGTATAAGAAGTTGTATATCCTGATTGAGAAATAGCTTTATGAAAAAGTCCATTGGAAAGTGGCGTTGCCAACATTGTCATTACATTATGCCCGCCTGCTGATTCCCCAAAAATTGTTACATTATTTTTATCGCCATCGAAGTTATGTATATTTTTTTGAACCCACTTAAGTGCCATAATGATATCCAAAGTTCCAAAATTTGAAGATTTATCAATCCCATCCTGAAGAGATTGAATTGCTGGATGACGAAACCATCCTAAAGGACCAAGTCTATAATTTATTACTACAACAACAATTTCCTTGGAGGAAGATAATTTTGAAAAATTATAATAATCTTTTGTTCCAGTTGTATTGCCACCACCGTGGATCCAAAACATAACAGGTAATTTATCGTTACTATTTTTTTCTGGCTTATAAATGTCAAGATACAAACAGTCCTCTGATCCAACTACTCCCTCTCCCTCTAGACCTGCATACCTAGATGGCTCCTGTATACAGCCACTTCCTTTACCAGATAAAACCGCATTTGAAGATAGAATTTCTTTTGGAGCTTTCCATCTTAAATCACCAATAGGTGGTTTTGCATAGGGTATATTTTTCCAAACATAGACACCATCACTTTTAATGGCATTACTTAACCCTGACGAAGTTAAAACGCTGACATTAGCATTAATGAATAATGGTATCAGAAATAATATACTCAGATAAAATAATCTATTGTATGAGTAAAAATATTTGCTTAAAATCATGTTATAAAATTTAAATATTATATTTTTACGTAATTAATAATATTAATATTACGTAATTATTAATTGTTTAATGGAATCCAACCATTAAAATTATGTACGAGGTATAAATAATATGTCATACAAATTTTCAACACAAACTGAAAGAACTAATCAATCGCTGCATGATGAGCTTATTGCAAAAGCTGAGGCAATGATACCTGTTTTAAGAGAAAGATCTAATTCTGCAAACAGTGACAGGAGGATTCCTAAAGAAACAATTCAAGATTTTAAAGAAGCTGGCTTTTTTAAAATACTTCAATCAAAAAAATATGGTGGATATGAGTTAGATCCACATACTTTTTCAGAGGTTCAGATTAGAGTTGCGCAAGGATGTATGTCTACCGCCTGGGTTCTGGGCGTTGTTGGAATCCATCCATTCCAATTGGCTCTTTATGATGATAGAGCACAAAAGGAAGTTTACGGAGATGATCCTGATACCCTAGTCTCTTCCTCTTATGCTCCATTAGGTCAAGTTGAATTAGTTGATGGTGGTTTCAAACTTTCTGGTCATTGGCAGTGGTCTAGTGGTTCAGAACATTGCGAATGGGCATTACTAGGTGCGCTTGTTTTTCCTCCTGAGGGTGGTGCACCTGAATACAGAACATTTTTGTTGCCTAGAGAAGATTATGAAATTAATGACACCTGGCATTCAATGGGACTCAAAGCTACTGGAAGTCAGGATGTCATAGTGAAAGATGTTTTTGTTCCAGAACACAGAACCCATAAACAATCTGACGGATTCAATCTCACCAATCCTGGATATGAAGTTAATAAAAATGATCTATTTAAAATTCCATGGGGCCAATTATTCGTGCGAGCAGTATCCACTCCTGCAATAGGTGCAACCAAAAGAATGCTTGAGTTATTTATTGAAGGTGCAAACAATAAGGCATCAAGTGATCCTGCAAAACTTGCAGGTGATACTCACACCCAAACCCTTGTTGCCGATGCACATGCTGAATTAGATGCTATCGAAACAGTTATGTTCAGAAATTATGATGTCATGACAGATTTGGCTGGTAACCAAGGTGGCATACCATTAATTGATAGGGTTAAGTTTAGATATGATGCATCCTTAGTCCTTGAGAAATGCCTAAGTGTTGTTGATAAGCTTTTTGCTAATGCCGGAGGTGCATCAGTTTTTCTTGGAAGTGAAATACAAAAATTATTTTTAGATGTTCATACTGCAAGGGCTCATGTGGCAAATAATCCTGTAGGCTTTAGCCGTAATTTTGGTGCCATGCAGCTAGGCGTTGAAAATACAGATTATTTTGTTTAATAACTTATAGGTGATAACCGCCGTCAACTGGTATACAGTGGCCCGTAATATAAGCTGCTTTAGATGATGCCAAAAATAGCGCTGTTTCAGATACTTCGTTAGCTTGTCCAAATCTTTTTAAAGCAAGATTATTCAACACTGCTTCATGCCAAGCCTCGTCAAAAAATGTATTTTCCTCATTAAGAAGTCTATGAAAAATTCCAGCATCAATAACACCCAAAGCAATTGAGTTAGCTCTAACGCCATTAACTCCCTCTTCTTTGGCAATTCCTTTAATTAAATGCTCAATGGTTGCTTTAGGTGCTACAGATAATGCGTCACCCGGTGGATATCTAAATAAGCCAGCTGAACTAATAAATACTATTGATCCTTGAGATGCGCGAAGTTCAGCAAGACTATGATGAACAAGATTAAAAAAACCATTTATGTCAGACTCAATAACGTCTCTCCATAATTTTGAGTCAATCTCAGATATATATTTTTGAGGAATATTAAAACCAGCCGCGTTAACAACTGTATTAATGCCATTATGGTCTTTGCTGATTTTGGCTAAACAATTTTTAACTGAATCTTCATCAATTAAATTGAGTTGTATAGATGCTACTCCATTATGCGCATCTTCTATTTTTTTTGCTTCCTCAAGATTTGAATTATAAGAAAAAACAACATTTGCACCTGCTTCATGAAAGCTCTTAACGCATGCAGAGCCAACTCCTCCTGTGCCCCCTACAACAAATACGCAACCATCTTTAAAATTTCTATCTATCATATTTTTTCAAATAATTTAGCGTCTTGGAGTATAGCATCTAACGATGTAACAAACTGTGCGCCATAAACACCATTTATAAGCCTATGATCATAAGATAGCGAGACTGGCAAAACTTCTTTTTCTTTTAAGCTTTTTGAAGAACTTAAATAGGGTTTTGGATAGGTTTTAGAAAGGCCCAAGATTGCAACCTCAGGGGGATTGATAATGGGGGTAAAAAACCCACCACCAATATTTCCAAGTGAAGAAATACTAAAAGTTGCTCCCTTTAGGTCCTCCGGTTTTATCTTCTTATTCTTTGCTTTTTGTGCAAGCTCATTAATGTTCAACGATATTTCTTGAACAGATAATTTATCCGCATTCTTAATGTTTGGAACCATTAATCCTCGTTCTGTATCAACGGCTATTCCAATATTTACATAATCTTTGGAAATGTAGCTATCTAAACTTTCATTCAGAGAAGAGTTAAGTAATGGAAAGTCCTTCAGCAGTTTTGAAACTGCATAAACGATGAATGCTAAGGGGGAAATACTTATATTTTCGTTTTTTTTAGATTTTCTAATACCTGAAACCAGTGAAAAATCTATTTCATGATGCTGAGTTACATGAGGAATATTTATCCATGAGTTATGTAAATTCTTTAGAGAAGTTTTCTCGAATTTAGTAAATGATTTTTCTTCTATCTTACCCCACTGAGAATAATCAACATTTGGCTGATTAAATTTAAATCCTGAAGATTCTTGTCCAGATAACTTCCTCTGAACAAATTTATGTAAATCAGTTTTTAAAATTCTCCCTTTAGGACCTGTAGGTTGAATCAAATTTAGATCTATTCCAAATTCTCTAGCAAGCTTTCTTACCGCGGGACCCGCATATACATTAAATTTTGACTGGGTAACTGGTTGAGGTTCGCTGAGAGTTGCGCCAGTATTTTTTTGCGCGTCACCTTCAGCAGGAACTTCGGCTTCAGGTGGAGAGATTTCTTTGTCGGGAATCGGTAATGAGGACGCTACGGTTTCAACTTCTAAAAAAATATTTCCTTCAGAAACCTTATCTCCAATATCTACATTGATTTTTTTTATAACGCCTTCAACTGGGGTTGGAACCTCCATTGCAGCTTTTTCGGATTCAAGAACTATAATTGAGTCATCTTGATTTACTTTATCTCCAACCTTTACGCAAAGCTCAATGACCTCAACATCCTCAGCATCACCTAAATCTGGAATAGGTATGCTTTGAATAGCTTTTGATTCATTAGTATTACTGGGTTTCGATTGATTTGATTTTTTACCAGCCTTAATTTCTTCAAATTCAATCTCGAGAATTGAGTCGCCTTTAGATACTTGATCTCCTAGAGATATTTTTATGTCAACAATTTTTCCAGCATCAGGAGAGGGAACCTCCATTGCAGCTTTTTCAGATTCAAGAACAATTAATGGATCCTCAGCTGAAATCACATCGCCTTTTTTTACGCAAACTTCTATCACTTCGACTTCATTTGCATCACCAAGATCAGGAACTTGTACAATTTTTTTCAAATTACACTTCCCATGGATTTGGCTTATCTTTTTTGACGCCTAACTTTTTATATATTGAGTCTAGTTTTTGCTTAGTTATGATTTCTGATTTACGTAATGCATATACACTGGTTTGAACGATTGTCTTTGCATCTACCTCAAAAAACTCTCTTAACCTTTGCCTAGAATCGCTTCTGCCAAAGCCATCTGTTCCTAAAACATAGTAATCCGAGGAAACATATGGCCTTATCTGTTCGGGGTATGCACGCATATAATCTGTTGAAGCCACCACTGGCACTTTTGAATCATTGAAAACTTTATCTAAATAAGTTTCTCTTTTTGACAAAGGATTCATAATCTTTTCTCTTTCAGTTTCCATGCCATCTTTTCTTAGTAAATTGAAGCTTGTTGCGCTCCATACTTCCGCGCTTATACCAAACTTATTAAGCATTTCCTTTGCCTTAATTGACTCATTTAATATTGCCCCGGAACCAAGAAGTTTTACAGCAGGCGATTTTTCTTTTTCAAGACAATAAATGCCCTTAATAATTCCCTCATCAGATCCTTTTGGTTGAGATGGCTGAATGTAATTTTCATTTGTAATAGTTAAGTAATAAAAGACTTTTTTCCGCTTGTAATACATTTCTTCAATACCATGACGCGTTATCACTGAGAGCTCATAGCCAAATGCGGGATCGTAGGATAAGCAATTAGGTATAGTTGCTGAAAGCAAATGAGAGTGACCATCTTGATGTTGAAGACCTTCACCATTCAGAGTTGTTCTGCCTGATGTTGCTCCAATTAAAAAGCCTCTTGCTTGAGAATCACCTGCTGCCCAAGCTAAATCATGAATTCTTTGAAAGCCAAACATGGAGTAAAAAAGATATATTGGAATCATTGGGAGGTTATAGTTTGCGTAGGAAGTTGCTAATGCTAGCCAAGCAGAAAATGCTCCCGCCTCAGTTATGCCCTCTTCAAGCATTACTCCTTCCTTGCTCTCTTTGTACCACATAACCTGATCTGCATCCTCTGGCTGATATTTTTGACCCTCAGATGAGTAAATACCTATTTGCCTGAAAAGTGCCTCCATTCCAAATGTTCTCGCCTCATCTGGAACGATTGGGACAATCCTATCTCCGATATTCTTATCTTTAATTAAGTCTGTCATGAGCCTAACAAAGGTCATCGTTGTTGAAATTTTCTTATCACCTGAGCCATCAAGGTATTTTTTGAAATGTTCCAAAAATGGTTTTTTTAATGGGCTATCATCAAAAACCCTTGCAGGAATTGGCCCTCCAAGCTTTTCTCTTGATTCTTTTAAATACTTATATTCCTTTGAATTCTTTGCAAATTTTATATAAGGTAACTTTTCTAAATCTTTATCTAAAACTGGAATATCAAATCTATCTCTAAAAGCTTTTAGATTATCAGTTGTTAGCTTTTTAACCTGATGAGTAGTATTGTCTGCTTCTCTTGATCCAGTCCCATAACCTTTAGTTGTTAGAGCAAGAATAACAGTTGGAGCGCCTTTAGTATTAACAGCCTTATGATAAGCTGCATAAACCTTATAAGGGTCATGCCCTCCTCTATTTAATTTATAAATATCCTCATCAGTTAGATCTTCAACCATCTTTAGAACTTCAGGATCTTGACCAAAAAACTTTTCCCGAGTGTAAGCTCCACCCTTTGCTTTGAAGTTTTGAAGTTCGCCATCTACAACAGCATCCATAAGTCTTTGGAGTTTACCTTTTCCATCTCTTGAAAGAATCTGATCCCAATGCCTACCCCAAACCACTTTTAAAACATTCCAACCAGAACCCCTAAACTCTCTTTCAAGTTCCTGAATAATCTTATGATTGCCTCTAACAGGACCATCCAACCTTTGAAGATTACAATTTATGACAAATATCAAGTTCTCTAAACTTTCTCTGCCAGCTAAGCCAATGGCGCCTTTTGATTCTGGTTCATCCATTTCACCATCGCCACAAAAAACCCAAACTTTCCTATTACCTCTTTCTATCAGCCCTCTTGCAGATAAATATCTCATTACATGTGCTTGATAAATACCCATTATTGGACCCAAGCCCATTGAAACAGTAGGAAACTGCCAATAATCTGGCATGAGCCAAGGGTGTGGATATGAGGATATTCCTGGCTTATCTACTTCTCTTCTAAAGTTATCCAAATCTTTTTCTGTTAATCTGCCCTCAAGAAAACTTCTAGCATAGATTCCTGGAGAGCAATGGCCTTGAAAATATATTAAGTCTGCTTCGCCACTATCATTACCTTTAAAAAAATAGTTAAAACCAACATCGTATAGTGTTGCAGCAGACGAAAATGTTGAAATATGGCCTCCTAGATCATCTTCAGATTTATTGGCTTTTAACACCATTGCTAATGCATTCCATCTAATGTAAGAACGAATCTTCCTCTCTAAAAATAAATCACCAGGCATTCTAGCTTCATCTGTAACAGGTATCGTATTCCTAAATGGAGTTGTTAAATTGAATGTAGGTATGGTTCCTGATGCAGTTAGTTTAGATGCTAGTTCATTAAGTATTTCTGAGGCCCGCTCTGATCCACTCTCATTGATAACGTTGTCAAGTGCTTCTAACCACTCTTGAAGCTCGTAATCTTCAGTTATTTGCTTGTTTTGACTCAAAATTAATTCCCGTGTGGTTTATTATAAGTAAATTATTTAAATAACCCCATACTTAAAGAGGCTAAATATGCGATTTGCTTACCACCCATCGATGTGCGACCCATCATTCTATCTAGAGCTTGGAAAAGCTGCTGAATCTGCTGGTTTTGATGTTATTACTTTTCCAGACAGTATTTGCTATCCAAAAGAATGTGATTCGACGTATCCTTATAACGACGATGGTTCAAGAGAATTTCTTGATGGCGTACCTTTTCTTGAGCCATTCAGTATTATTCCTGCTATAGCAGCAGTAACATCAAAGCTAGAGTTTTCTACGTCTGTATACAAACTTGCACCTAGACAGGCGGTTACAACTGCAAAATTTGTTACTACCCTCGGTGTTATGACTAATAATAGATTTCATTTTGGTATTGGTGTAAGCCCATGGTATGAGGACTTTCTTGCAACTGGTGAGCGATGGGAAAAACGTGGCAAGAGAATGGATGAACAAATCGATATTTTAAAAGGTCTTATGAATGGAAATTACTATGGATACAAAGGAGAATTTTATGACATACCAGAGCTTAAGCTCTGTCCCGTTCCCACAAAGCCTGTTCCTATACTTATAGGTGGTCATTCAAATCCTGCCCTTAAAAGGGCTGCAAGAATTGGTGATGGGTGGATAAGTGCTGGTCTTACGCTTGAGGAGACTGAGACTCTAATAAACAAAATAAATGCTTTTAGAGATGAATATGGTACTAAAGACCATCCCAATTATCAGTTCCAAGTTATGGGCGAAGCGGCATATTCGCCTGATGGTATTAAGCAGCTTGAGGATTTGGGTGCTACTGAAGTGATTGTTGCATTTAGAAATGCATACGAAGGAGGACCAGATGAAAGAACACTTGAGGGTATGATTGCTGAAATTAACTGGTACGCTGAGGAAGTTATCCACAAAAGCAAATAAATGGTCGGGATGGCCGGATTTGAACCGACGACCACCACACCCCCAGTGTGGTGCGCTACCAGACTGCGCTACATCCCGCTACTACAAGCTTATCAAAAATTTTGCAAGGTGTAATTCGATTAAAATCCACTCGCCACTTAGAGCTTAAAATTAGTAAATAAAAAAGTAGTAAAAAAATATACATATTTAATTTAATTTAATATAATTCCTTCCTCATTTAACTAAGCAAATAAGAATGATTCTTATTGCTTGTGAGAGCTAGAGCAATCTATACTTTGACAAAATGCTATGAGAAAAATTAAAAATAGTATAGTATTAGCCTTAAATTGCTATTAAAATAGCAATGTATATGATTTCTAGAGACAAAAAAAATTAGTAGGAGTTAAAAAAAAGATGGCAAAGATTAAAAACAAACTAGGTTACCTTCTTACGTTGGTAGTACCATTTTTTTCCATTGGAGCCGTTGCTCAAGAGGAACCCAGATCAGCTGGAACTGACGAAGAAGCTCGTTCTAAGTCATCTGGTGGCTTAAGCGCCGGTCAAATTGCTGCTGCTGTTGCTGCTGCTGCTGCTATTGCTGCTGCTGTTGATGATGATGATGATAGTCCTGCACCAACACCTGCACCAACACCTGCACCTACTCCTGCACCTACTCCTGCACCAACACCTGCACCAACACCTGCACCTACTCCTGCACCTACACCTGCACCAACTATTATTGAAGAGTATGATGTTGTTGTAGAGAACACTGAAGAAATTACTACTATAGTTACAACCAATACAACTACAGTTACTGATGTACAGACTTACATTCCTCCAACTACGTCTACTTCAACTGTAACTGCTACAGCAACTGCCACATCTACAAATCCTGCAGATGATTACAGGGGAGCTGGCTTTGCTACCTTCCTTGAAACAGTTGGTGGTGAAAATATATTTGAAATTGAAGTGCTTGTTGAAGAAGAAATAGAAACTACAACTCCAGGAAGAACTATTACTGAACAAGTTGAAGTTACTACACAACGTGATGTTCCTGTAACTGAAACTGTTGTAACTACTTCTACGGTTACTGCTACTAGAACTGCTCCTGGCGGTTAGTATGTATAAACAAAATCAAGACTTATTTTTTTAAGTCTTGGATGAATTTCTTGAGTGGACTTGAAATATAGTCCACTTTTTTTGTCCCTAATATATGTATTTTTTCCATTCCACTTAAAATCTACCGTATGGAATTCTTCGTTAATTAAATCATACTGAGATTTAGAATTAACAATATCTAAGTCTTTAATTTCATAACTAATTTTTTGAGTTATCATCGCATCTGGATTTCTTAAAAAGATGATTGCTTGTTTTTGGGTTTTATTAATTAAGTCTATGTTATGGTCTAAGCCAATCGTTTTAACTATCTTTCCATCAAGAGTATAAATAATTGAATCACTGCCAACCCATTTGTATATGTTTTCATTTATTTCAGCTAATGGCATTATGGCAATTCTTGACTTACCTATCCTAACTTTAATAAATGAGTACTGGATCTCATTTATTAAATCTTGGTTAATTTCTATATCATCAACTCCAAAAAGAGAGTTTTTAGAGAGATTATAAATCTCTTCATAATCAAGTGAGGCGCATGAAGAAAATACCAATAATGAAATAAAAATATATTTAGTCATAAAAACTCCCAAATTCTCTATATAAGAAATTTCTACTGGCAGCATCTGTTACACCCCACAATTGAAAAGAATGTAATAACCATGCTGCGCCATCCCTAGTTAATGGGCGTAATCCAAAGGGCACATGACCATTTCTATGCTTAGTAGAGAAAATATTTACAGGGACAAAGAAATAAAAGCCCTTGTCAAAGCTACCCTCACCAAACTCAAATTTACTTATATCTGTTCGTGCAAAGAAAGCACCGATCTTAAGTCCATTTGAAAATCTTCTTGAAAAATCAAAGTAAATACCTGAATCACCCGCTAAAAATCTTCCTCCCTTAACCAAGAAATCAATACTTGAGCGATCATGGTGATAGTGTAAATTTAAATGGCCTGTAACAATATCATAATCCCTAAAACTAAAGAGCATGTCATAATCTCTCTGATAGACTTGCCAGGTCTCTAGCCCAATACCATAGTTTTTTGAAAAAGGTCTGTAAATTATCTCACCTCCAATGCCGCCAAACATTTCTTCAAAAATTCCCATTGATACTTTTGCATAAATATCTTTAGCAGGATTTGCAAAATAGTTAAGCTGAAGATTTTGAATAAAGAAATCTTCGCTTTCTCTTAAATATTTAACAATATCTGTTCTCACATGTGGTAAAACGCTATCAGATGCAAGACTAAGTTGCTCTAAATTATTATAAATCCCAATAGAACCTCTCGCTGTTAAAGTAATACCTTCTTGAAAGATTACTTCTGATTTTAGATCTAATCTAATGTCACCAAAAAAGAATCCATCAGGGCCTCCTATCTGGGATCTAAGGGAAGGCTCTGCACTCCAAAAGTACGAAGGTCTTTTGATGTCAGCAATAAATTGAAAATCTTCATGTTTTTCAGTTGTTGAAGTTAATTGAAGATCTTTTTTTATAAGGCTATATAAGTCTCCATCTCCATAGAGATTAAGAGACTCTCTTGAAATGCTAGCCTCATAAAGTGGCATCCCAGCATTGGTATTTATAAGTGTAATCTCTTTTACTTCATCTGGTGCAAGTTGGTTTATTAACCTAAATGCTCTACCCATAGCAGTGGTATGATTTAAGTACTGAGCTTGCTTGAAAACAACTGAGTAGTTCCCATTTTCAAGATTTGCCTTGAAAGGAAAAATATTATTCTGATTCAAATTGTAAATAGTTGTATTTACTAAGTTATCAAAATTTTTAGTATTAATTTTCTTAATTTCTTCAGAGTATGGGACATCTTTTAATGGATCATTTTTTCTTACAATAGAGTTTCTTCTTGCAAAATTATTCTTTAGAGAAAACCCAAAATTAATCGTATTCCCTTTTGTATACCCTAACTTAAACTGTAGAAATTTATTTACAGGATAAACAAGTTCAAAATTTATCTTTGAATCAGGCCTCCTTACTGGCTTTGTTGCAAGAGGAGAGGATAATATGCCGTTAGGAAATCCCTCTTTTTCATAGTTAGTTCCATCTAATTCAAGTTTAAGCCTAGCTCCTTTCAAGTTTGGCAAGAATATTTCCATACCACCAAAATATCCGGCATCACCACTCATAAAATTAGAAAAGGAAAACTCTCCTCCCTGAGTATCTCTACTCGGCCCAGTTCTGGCAGAAAAGGACTCATTAATGCTTGTTAGTGGATTTCTAATTCGATTTCCATTTAAATTTCCCCAACCAATTCCTGCTGTAAAATCTATATTTCTATAAAATTTTGAAAAAACTAAATACTCTGATGAAAACTTTGATGTTCCTGCTGCATCCCTAAAACCAAGTGCTATTTGAGGTAAAATTCTACTTTCTTTAATCAACCTAAATTTAAAGTCAAAGCCCTTATCTTTGTAGGACTGATTTCCGCTGAACCTTTTTGACCGACTATATAATGCATTATTAATATCAGTGTATTGGTACGAAGCTTCTAACCAATCAAATGGATAAGCAATTATTGAGCCATTAATATATGGGTCTCTGTGAGACCAGGAGAATGCTAGTGTGCCAGCATCACTAAATCTTGCAGTTGGATTTTGAATTAACCCAATAGTCCCGTAGTTTGAAAATGAAGTATTTTTATAATATGGATAAATATAATCATTTATAGATGAGCTAGCATAGCCCGCTGAAAGTAGTAATACTGAGAACCAAAAATGTTTCACCTTTAAAAAAAGTACCAATAGATAATATTAGTCCTGGATGCTATTCAATGATGCAAGTGATATTGCAAGACTGCTTAATATTGGTGCAACTGCAGAGGCATATCTCACACCATCAAGCTTTCCAATATTACGAGGTGCATAAATAATGGACCCAGGAAATATTTCTACATTGCCACCCAGTAAAGAAAAGCCCTTGTAGAGATGAGTTGTTCCATCTGGATCAATTACTACTAGATTTTTATGAGCAGATTTTTTCAATCCACCAGCAACTTTTATATAGTCCTTAATACTAGATTTTGGCAAATATTTTGCAGTAACTGGATTATTGAAATCCCCAAAAATATAAACAACTTTTTGGAGCGTCGGTATGATTATCTTATCACCGTCCATAACCTTAACATTTTTTGATGGATCAGTTTCAAGCTCGTTAATATTAAATGATGTAATAATTCTACCTGTGAAATTTTGAGCCCTAATCTCTTCAGCAAGAAGATCAAAAATACCAGTATTAACTGAAGAACCAGATTGACCGAGATTTGAAACTATATAATTTAGAGTATCTTTATAATTTAGTTGAGCAAACAGTTTTTCTTGCTCAACTGATTTTTTTCGAAGTAGCATAGCGCCGTATGGATATGCGTTTTGTCGATAGCCGCCTGCAGTTTTTAGTACATCCAATAATGTATCATCTTCATTTACTGAATACCTACCTGGCTTGATGATATCGCCTTCAATAGAAACAGACTTTTGACTTTCATATCCAGCGGTATACTCAGGAACAAGTACTGAGTCTCTAGGTTCAATTTTAAATTTAGAAAGGTTTTCTAATAAGATTTTTACAGTTTTTTTACTATTAACAGTATTTTTTTTCACTATGATATGGTCATAACCTGTAAAACTAGTTGAAAAACCTCCTGCATAGTCAATAACATCAGCATAGGTTTCATTTTCTTTAGCCTCAAAAATATAGCTGTAGTTAACCCCACCAGTTATTGGTATTTCTAGCTCTTTGGGATTAATAAAGATAATGTCTCCAGATCTCAGAAAAATATCTTGTGGTATTTTGCCCTCAATAAAAATATCATAAAGATCAATATCTTGTATTACTTCTCCCTCACGCTTAATTGAAATATTTCTAAAAGAGCCGTTTTCTGATATTCCTCCGGCTACATTTATTGCTCCCAAAAAGTTTGATCCACCCGATAATGTATAAATACCAGGATTCTCGACACCACCCAATACAATAATTTGCATGTCTCGTAAGGATGAAAGGCTGATCTCAGTTTCCACGCCTATCAATTTCTCACTAGCTGCAGCTTTTACTACTTTGGTAACATCAGATAGACGTTTTTTTGCAACAAATATTTTTCCTAAGTCAGGAATAAGAATAGAGCCATCTCTATTTACATCAATGTCTTCAATAGATTTTTCTCCACTTATATAAATATCAAATTTATCACCTACATCAACAATATATTCTCCTGACATATTTGGAATGTTTACAGGCATAAATGATGATTGTAGGGTCCTAAAGAATGAAAGACCAAACCTTTCTAAGCCTTGCTCAGTATTAATATTCGTTGAGATCTGCTGCTCTAGAGCATCAATTTCTTCTTTTAACCTTTGAAGAATAAATTTATTTTTTTCTATCGAAGTATCGGTTCTGAAAAGTCTATCAAGCTCCTCATCTTTATTAACCTGGTTTGCAGCTTCTACCTGCTCACGAACAGAGGGTGGAAGTCCTTCAAGAAAGCTTTCATCAAGCTCAGATGATGCAAATTGTGCTATTCCATATGTAGAATATAATATTAAAAAAAATAGTGATATTTGACGTTTCATAAGCACTTAAGTTTGATGATGATTATAACTTAATTGATATTGAAATATCTAAAAACTATTTAAATAAACATTTAACAGCGATGATAGACTGCTTATTTTTTATAAATGATTTTGATTATTTCTACTCACATAGATTTAATCTAGTAAATGAGCTTTGTAAAAATAAAAAAATAGCTGTTGCATGTGATACCTCTAAAGCAAATAAAGAAAATCTAAAAAAAGTTTTGAACCTTGATATAGAAATTATTCACATCAAGAATATGACTAATGAAGGCATATTAGGTAAGGCTAAACAAATTAGATCTTATATAAATCAGATAAGATTAAAAAAACCAAAAAATGTTTTTTTTGTCACGCTACAATCCTCATTTCTTGGTTCTATTGGATCAGTTTTTTTAAAGAATACTAGAATTCTAATGATAGTACCTGGATTGGGTCCAGACTTTTTTCTAAAACATTTAAAATCAAAGTTTAGGCGGATAATTTACTTATTTTCCATGAAATATCTAGGAAGAAACTCTTCAATAATAGTTCAAAATAAAGATGATGAAAGATTATTTAAAAAAGTTTATAAATTTAAAGAAGTTAATCTTATTTCTGGAAATGGAATTAATACTAATGAATTTCCGTTTGAACAAAGAAATAATGATCTACCTAGTTTCCTATTCTTATCTAGGCTGATTAAATCAAAGGGCATATATGTTTTTTTAAAAGCAGCTAGTCACTTCACAAAAATAAATAAAAATATTAGGTTCAAAATTGGTGGTATTTACGATAAAGATAACAAAGACTCTGTAAACATTGATGAAGTTTTAGAGATATGTAAAAAAAATAATATTCAGTTTATTGGTGAAGTAAAAAGAAATGAACTTAAAAATATTTTCCATGAATCGGATATCTTTGTTCTCTGCTCTTCTAGAGAAGGTTTACCACAAACCGCACTAGAAGCCGCATCTACTGGTATGCCGCTTATCCTTTCAAATGTCCCAGGATGCAAAGATTGTGTTAAAAATAATGGTAAGTTATTTAATTTTAATAATGTTCCCGAGCTAATTAAATGCATTGAGACTTATTGCAATGATCCAAGCCTTTTGAGCGTAGAGAGTTTGAATTCAAGGAATATGATATTAAGTCAATTTGAGATGAAATTAATTTCTAAAGAGTATCTAAGAATAATTAATTAATTCAAAAAATCAATATAAGGCTTTATAGCTTTATGCTCAGAAAAGTTATCTTCGATATGTTTCCTGGCATGATTAGACATAATGGTTAGTGAATCTCTTGGCATAGATCTCATTTGTTTCATTTTGATATAAAGATCGTTCACATTATTAGGTTCACATAGCAGGCCTGTTTTACCATCAATTACTGCGTCTCTACATCCTGGAACGTTTGAAGTTATGCATGGGATCCCCATCGAAGAGGCTTCTAACACAGATCTAGGCATTCCTTCTCTATATGATGGCAAAACAAGGCAGTCAACTCTGGCTAATATTTCTTTAGGTTCATCAGTATGATCAAAGAAACTTACGTAGTTATTGCTTTTGTTAAGTTGTATTATTTTGGGATCAATACTTCTTGGGTTTGATGAATCATAATCACCGTAAATTAATAATCTTGTGTTTGGGAATTCCGGTAAAAGCCTTTTAAATGCCTCTAATAATTCTATCACTCCCTTATCAATAATAAGTCTTCCTAAATATATGAAAATAAAATCTTTCTGCTTTTGCCCTCGAAATCGTGGGTGAAATTTTTCTAGATCTACTCCTGATCCGGGTATCAATTCTAGCTGATCTTTATTTGCAAGGTGGTTGGCTAGCAAAAAATTAAAATCATCTTTATTTTGACAAAAGATTGTTTTTACATATTTATTTGAAAACCTATAAAGCAATTTTACAAAAGAAGTAACAAAGCTTTTTCTAATAAATACCGTACCTAGACCAGAGATATTATTTATAACTTTTATATTTAAGTTTAGGGCCGCAATCGGACCTAAAATATTATTTTTAATTGTAAAGTTAAAAAGAAAAATAGGTTTACATTGTTTTAGCAAACGTCTCATATATAAAACTTGAGATAGCAAAGAAAATGGATTTTTACTATGGCTAGAGTAATTCAAATCAATAAATTCCGCACCTAGCTGAGATAGCTTAACTGTATAATCATCTCTTTTCGCGATACAAAAAACTTTATATCCTAAGTTTAAAAATGCTGAGATTGTTTTTCTTCTAAAATTATAGAGATACCAGCTCGAATTTGCAGAAAAAACAATGGACTGTTTCATAACTAAATTGTAAATAACTCTGTGATTAAGCTTCTATATGGAACCCACCAAAATCTGTTATTTGCAAAAAATAGCCATACGAGTAATACAAGCAAATACCATGCAACAACTAAAAATGTAAATAAATTCTGAACAGATCTTCTTTCAGTCAATACAAAAGGTAAATTAGAAAAGACAAATAACTGAATTGGGAGTAAATATAACGCGATTCTATCCAGGATAACTGAAGAAGGAAAAATTGGGTAAATAACAAACATAAATAATGAAACAAATGAGAATATTGTCCAAAGATTTATTTCATGATCATGATAGTGGTTTATCCTAAAGCGCCTCCTAAGAAGTAAGAAAATTAATGCTGGTACAGCATTCATCGCTAGTCTTATTAATGCACCTTCAGACTGATAATTGCTTTCGATATAAGCATACATAACTCTCTCAATTGCATCATTAAGAAATAAATAGTAAGCAAGAATAAAAAATAAAATACCAAAAAAACTTAATAATACTCTGGACTTTGAAACAGCAAATCCAATTATTGGAATTAAAATAATTGCCGATTTATGAAGCGTTGCTGCCAAGAATATCAAAATAATAAACTTCAAATTTTTGGCTTTAATTAAACCTGCCAAACCAAGCATAGCCAGCCCTAGGGCAGCAGATTGCCTTGTGTAACCCATTGCAACTACGACTATTAAATATGGAAAAGCAATAGTAAGTGCAAGCAATGGTCTTTGAAAGGATCTACAAAGACTTATTAATCCAATAGAAAAAATAAATCCACATATAAAATTTATACCATAAACTCCTAAACCTAGAGATGCCGATATCCAACTAATTAAAAGGTATAATGGGTCAGAGAGATATGCATTTTGTGTATTAAAGATTTCTATTAAAGATAATTCTTTTATTTGATTAAAAGCCATCAAATAATTATCCCAATCCCCACCTACCTCTAAACGCAGGCCAATAAGTAGATTTAAATATATAAAAATATAAAACCACAGAATGTTAATTCTGTTATTAAAATAGCCACTATCATTTAATTCTCTTCTTTTCCCAAGAAGGGTTAGTAGCGCAAATGAAAAATAAGTTCCTAAATATGCAAACATTTATCTTTTAAAACTTTTCTTCAAGCCATGCCTGAAACATTAGGATTGTCCAAATTTTAGATCCCCAGTCAAAATCTCGTTTCTGATGTTGGTCCCAATAGTATGAAATATGATCAAAATCGATGATGTCCTGATTTTTAATTTTTTGAGAGCTCAATAAATCATTTGCCCACTGGTTGAGCGGACCGCGTAACCAGTCACCTAGAGGTATACCAAAACCTGATTTTGGCTTTTCGATTAGGTGATTAGGAATATAGTTATTTAATGTGTTCCGTAAGATAAATTTAGTTTTATTATTATGTATTTTAAATTTTGATGGGATTTTCCATGAAAACTCAACAAGATTTTTATCCAAGAATGGTGCCCTTGTTTCAAGACTATTGGACATGGCAGCTCTATCAACCTTGCAAAGAATATCATCCGGCAGGTATGTTAGTTGATCCAAGAACATCATCCTATCGTAGCCAACTGAAAATCCTAGACCTTTTAAATCATTGGTACTTGGGAAGTGATCATAAAAATTATCACTATTGTTCTCATAATTTTTAAAAAATGAATTATCAATGTAGGGATCGGACACCAAACTTAAATATAAATCGTCAATGTTTCTAACGCTATCCAATCTTTTCCCAGTTTTGTAAATTTTCTCTATTAGAGATTGAAAATTATCTTTAGAAGAAAACTTCAAGAGATTTGATAATAAGTTGATTGGCAATAAACCAACAATTGCTGAGATTGACTTTCTTATATGAAAAGGTAAAAAAGATATCTTATTCCAGAACCGATGTGTATAAAGATATCTATTATAGCCTCCAAATAACTCATCACCTCCATCACCCGATAGAGAGACAGTTACTTTAGATTTTGCTAATTTACTGACTAAGTATGTTGGTATTGCTGACGAATCAGAAAAAGGTTCATCATACATGTTTGGTAAATTAGGAATTACATCCATTGAATCGTTAGATGTAACAATAAGCTCAGTATGTTCCGTTCCTAAATGATTGGCGATCATTGCAGCATCTTTTGACTCATCAAATTCAGGCTCTTCAAATCCAATGGTGAATGTTTTAACAGGGCCGCTTGAACATTCTTGCATTACAGAGGTTATAAGAGATGAATCAATGCCGCCACTTAAAAAACACCCAATAGGTACATCTGAGATCATTTGTGAATTAACACTTTCTTTCAAAAGATGCTGGAATGTGGTTTCAATTTCTTGAATATTATCTATTTGATTATTTAAGCCATCTCTTGCAGCACTTTCTATAGACCAATACTCTTTAGGTTTTAATTCTCTATCTCTTATTTGATTGAGATTTGCTTTAATGAATGTCCCCGGAGTAAGTTTATAAATATTTTTGTAAATCGATAGCGGAGATGGTACATAACCAAATTTAAAGTACCTTTTTGCTGCATCCATTGATATTTCTTTCTTGAAGCTAGGGTAATAATCCAATGTTTTTAGTTCTGAAGTAAAAATAAATTCATTATTAGAAAAACCAAAATATAATGGTTTTTCTCCAAGCCTATCTCTTGCAAGATATACCTCTTTTTTTTGTCGATCCCAAATTGCTATTGAAAACATACCAGTAAATTTTTTTAAAGAGGCTTCAAATCCAAATACTTCAATTGACTTCAGTATTGTTTCAGTGTCTGACATTCCTTTCCAAGAAAAAGATTGATGATTTTTTTCAATTTGATTTCTAATTTCAAGGTGGTTATATATTTCACCATTAAAAGCGATTATGTATCGTTCCGATTCAGATATCATGGGTTGCGCACCGCTTTTTGAAAGGTCTAAAATTGAAAGACGGGTATGACACAATCCAATATATTGATCCATCCAAATCCCTTTTGAATCTGGTCCTCTATGCTTCAAGACATCACAAAACTTATTCATGAGATTGCTATAATCTGATTTATCAGATGTATCTAATTTAATAATGCCTGCTAGACCGCACATTTAGGTGACCTCATCGTTTTGGATATTGTTTATTACTCTTATATCGTCAACTGTATTCAATGATACTGATTCAATATCTTTAGCAATCATCATGCCTTTGACTTTATGTTTTTTGCTTACAAGGTGCTCAATAATATACAAAAAACCATGCTCATTAGTTTTTTGGCCATATTTATTTGGTAATTCCTCACGAAGCATATCTAGGACAATATCTCTTTTAAATAGAAAAACACCAATATCTCTTTCAGCTCTTCCAAATCCTTCTTTAAATTCCTCATTGCTTTCTAAAACATTAATAATATTTTTCTTAATGTCTCTTTTAACCATAGTATATGCATCGTCTGAAATAAGGGTAGGAAAGGCAAAATCTAATTTTTCCTCGTAATAATTTTTTATTAATAACTCAATGGTAGATTTTTTAAGAAAAGCAAGATCTCCCCAAATTAGCAAAATATTTTCGTTCATCAACGACTGATCTACGGACAAAATGGCATTACCCATTCCAAGCTGCTGCTCTTGAATGAAGAAATGACATGCTGGATTATTCTTAGTTACAGATTTACTAATCTCATCAAAATTATTTTTATTTACAACTATATTTGACTGTAAACCCAAATCAGAGGTGATTTTGAGCAATCGGTTAATGATTGTCTCGCCAGCAATTTTATAAAGACTCTTAGAATATCCTAATTCTGATCTGCTACCCTTTCCTGCAGCTGTAATTAAAACTGATATGTTATTTAAATTTGTCATAACTCTTGTAATTTGTAATTCCATGAAAAATTCCAAGAAAGAATGAGGTTTTTAATTTTCCGAAAAATAATGATATTAACGAAAAAAAGCCATTTCTTGCTGACACTCTTATTAAGATTGCAATAATATTTAATAAAGATCTTATAAAGAAATGATCAAAATATTTCTTATTTAAAATAATTGAATTTCGTAAATAAAAATATATCTTTTTCTGATTTAATAATCTTTTGGAAACATCTGGATGATAGTGTTTAGAGGAAAATTGTGATCTTACCTTGCCAGCTTTTTGAAGTCTAAAAAAAAAGTCTACTTCATCACCAAACATATAATAGCTTGTATCAACATTCCCAATAGTTCTGATAGCAGAGGTTGAAATAAGTGCACCATTAAATAAATGCACATAATGATATTGATTATTATTTAAGTATCTTTGTATCGATCTAACTGTATAGTATTTTCTTGGAAGGCTAAAAAGAGATGGCAAATTACTTGATGATAACTTAGGAAAAGGAAAAACAAATTTTTCGTGATTATTTTCAGAAATTACAATGGATGACAGACAAGAAAAATCATTATTAAAGTTTTTTGTTAGCTCCTCCAGTGCTTCGCTGTCAGGAAATCCATCGTCATCCATCAGCCAAATAAAATCAAATTTATTATCTAAAGCATAACCTATTGCTGTGTTCCATCCGCCAGCTGAACCTGTATTTTCCTGCCTAATATACGTACACTCTGAATCCTTGAAATATTCATGAGTTTCATCAGTGCTATCGTTATCAACAATAAGTATTTCATTAGGAGATTTCGTTTGCTGCAGAATGCTGCCGTAACATCTTTGTAATAATTTAAACCGGTTGTGCGTAACTACAGCTGCAAGAATTTTCATTAAAAATCATTTTGGATATGATGATATTCACCGAACAAAATCAAAATATTTAATGTGGATTTAAACATAATAAATTTCTTTAATTATATCTAATACCTTCTTGCCACAATGTTTGCCGCTATTTTCATCATCTTCAAATGATTGATGCAAGATAGGCAAGCTAATTTCTTTAAAGTTATCCTTATCGAAAGGAATATAGTGTTTATTATTATTTCTCGATTGATTTATTAAAATGTAATCAAAAAAATCACTAAAGCTATATTCTTTTGTAGAAGAGTAGTTTAAGTATTTGAGTGCTCCAAATATAAAATCAGATGCTTGATAACTTGGTGTCTCATAGTCCTCACCAATATTAGTTATAAAAAACTTCTTTGCCTTTGAATTATTTATAATAATATCTGATACACCTTTGGTCATATAAGTTGGATATAAAGAAGAATGCTGGGTTCCTGATGAATATATAATTATATCTGCGAGCCTGAAAGCTGATTGAACAAGTTGCGTAGTATGAACATAGCTAGCATTCAGTTCTAAAAAACGCTCTCTTTCATTATTTTCTAGATGATCTAGGCATTTATCTTGTAAAGGTCTGTCCAATAAATAAATCTTTTTAATCCTGACACTTGACCTAAGTTCAACTATTTGAGCTTCGGAATAAAGGACTTCTCCGTTCTCCCTAATACCAACAAGATATTTATCCTCAATATTAGTAGGTAATACAGACCCTCTCAATAAAAAAATTTTTTCAATTTCCTGAGCAACTTTTTCAAGATTTCTATCATTAAGCTGATAAGCTCCTGCATAAATACAATTCATAATAGAGCAATCACTGAAATCAAAAACTTTTCCTTTTACTTTTTCAGCAAGTTCAAGATATTCCAAAAATGCTGAGAGAGAAGTTGAAATAAAGTCTGTAATATTTTTTGAATTGATGTTTGAGCTCAAAAAAGAAAAATGATTTTTCTTAATCACATCATCAATTGATTTAATTGCTTCCGATCTAGTTATGTTTTTATTGAATCTGAATGAAAAAAGTTGTTTTATAGACTGGTTTTGGGGATTATCAGGCAACATTAATTCCTGTACTTTGCGAATATCTGAGGGCCCCAACATATTAAAAAAATCTCTTATCTGACCAGTTGATTTTCCATCATCATAGGCATTTACAATTGAAGTTAATTTGAATTCTGAATGATTTAAAATTTCAGGGATTATAGTAGAAGCTCCTCTACCACCATTTATTATGACAATATTAATCATATTCTCTTTAGCTCATTGACTTAAAATTGTACATAAAACCCCTAAAGCACTAATTAAAATAAAGCATTTATCTCTATAGGATATGATATCACTTAAGGCCTATCTAAATATCTTTTTTTGGCATGCATGTAAACTTACCTCTGGATATTATTTATAATAATTATGGTAAGAATACATTTCTTATTAATTTGAATCTTAAATTCTTAAAGGATTTTGAATACGATTTAATCGTTTAAAAGTTTAAGATAAATATCTTTATATTTTTTTGCGCCGTCAGTCAAAGAAAAACTACTTATTGCATTTCTCCTAATAGTGCTTTTATCAAGCCTATTAAGTTTTTGTATCTCATCAAAATCACTTCTATGATAACTATCAAAATCCAATATATAGCCATTTCTATTACTAATTATTTCTTTAATATCTTGGTTAAATTGATTACAAACTATTGGAATTCCACATGCCAGAAACTCTCCTATTTTTGTAGGCATAGATGCTTTGATTGAAAAGTTTTCTTTAAGAAAAAATATTCCTACATCAATATCCTCTAAGGCGCTTGGGATGTCTCTATAATGAACTTTTTTAATAATAATATTCTTTGCATCAATAAATTTACCTGGAATATTTTCCAGTAAAAATTTATGGTCGCTGTTTGTATATATATAAAAAAGAGATTGATAGGTTTCATTAAATTTATAATAAAAGTTTAAAACCTTTTTTATGTCATAAGCGGTATCAGTTGTACCTATGTATCCAAATGTCAAGCATTGCTTTTTGGGAGTTAATTTTATGTTAAATTTATCTGTATCGACACAAGTTCTAATTAGATACAAATCTTCAGAGGATAAATTTTTGTTTTCTGATAAATATATTTCTTTAGCTTCTTTAGTTAAGCAAACAATCGCATTAGACTTATTTAAAAAAGTTTGCTCAGCAGATTTAAAAAATCTGTATTTTAATGATGATTTTTTCCAGCCTGCTCTGTCTAGTTTTTCATCTGGCCAAAAACCTCTTGTATCAAATAATAACTTAGCTTTATAAATTTTTTTTAAAATTAGCCCTAATATCATTGGGACGTAACCCCTAATATGGATAAGGTCAATTTTTTTGTTAAAAAAACTCAAACATATTTTTAGCACGCAAATTAATAAATCATAAATTGTTGCAATAATTTCAGGATTTTTATGATAAACAAAATAATACCAATTAATATTACTTTTAGTATTTAGCTGTTTTAATTCATTTAATTTTTCTTTATCTTTGAGATTAATCTTTTTTTCAAAAGTGATTAAAGTGATTTCTATTTGCTTTGAAGAAATTTTTTCTAGATATCTAAAAACTTGTGAAAATCCAAGCGGCTCTAAGATACCGTCATAAGAAATATATAGGACCTTCACTATTACAGATTTATTGAATTAATAATTATTAAGTGTCTTCTTTATAGGTTAAAAATTTTTTTACTATGAAGTAATGTGTATTAAGTTCTGAATCCATAAAACCTTATTAGAACATAAGATAGTGAAGTCAAGAATCCAGAAAACATAAATATCAAGCATATTAATGTTCTCCATGGTGCAGACTTTTTGTAAGGAAGTTGCGGAGAATCAAGTGTCCTTACAAGATAATCATTTCTTACATTTGCGAGCATTTTTGTTCTTAATTGACCTTCTATAAGAGCACTGATTGACTGTTTAATTTCCTGTTGAGGCGTCTTAGATAATTCTGCATATAAATAATCTAGAGATGATGAAGCCTCCAATGCAGCTCTATTTTTTGATAGCGCATTTAATTCTGAAATTATAAGCTTGCATAATGATTGTGCAAAGATTGGTGATTTATGAACTACTCGTAAATAAATCATTCCTGTGTTTATGCTATGGGTAATAAAAACTGACTGATCATAGAGTTCATAGGCTTCAAGGATATTTGGTTTCTCAGAAATCCAAATATTCTTTGATGAATCATAAATACTTGCATCAAAAGTAAGAGACTGTGTTTTCTTGTCAAATGATTTTGATGCATAGATGCTTGGCAATACACCCTCAAAAGTTGATAAATGTTGAAAAAATTCTCTTGACTTTACCATTTGGACTACAAGTTGATTATTATCAACACCTCCAGATGAACCGATTTTGATGCCTGCACTTGAAGCTATGCTGGATAATGAGCTTGATTGTGACGATGAGTTTTGACCTGATGCCATTAAAACTGCATTTGAAGTATAAATATTAGTCTGCAGTAGAGAATAAACAACCCCTATAAGTGAAAAAGTAAAGGTGACTAGGATTATAAAATTCTTGTTCTTAAATATCTCAAGAAATATCTCTTTTAAGTTAATTTCATCATCAAGATGTTTACTATCTATGTTTTCCATCAAGTATCTTTGCTGAATAAATCTCTTGTAAAAACTTTATCCTTAAATTTTAAGGAGATCTTGTCCATCCTATTTGCAACTATGATATCAGAATTCCTTACAAACTTATCAAGATCTTTTTCCACTTTAGTGTTCTGAAATGTTTTTGAATGAATTAGAGGCTCATAAATTACTAGATTAAATTTAGAATTTGATAGCTTATTCAATAAAGTTATTGTTGATGATTCTCGAATATTATCAGAATCCATCTTCATATTTAATCTATAGAAACCTACTCGTGAGACGTTCTTTGACTTTAAGTAATTTGCTAAATGAGTGGCTCTTTTTGAGTTTGAGGAAATTGTAGCTTTAAAAATTGACTGGGGAATTTGTTTAAATGATGCATCAGATTGTTTTACATCTTTTGGCAAACAATAACCTCCATATCCAAATGAAGGATTGTTGTAGTGATCGCCGATCCTCTTATCTGATGAAATACCCCTTATAATATCTTCAGTGTTTAGGTTTTTTGCCAAAGAAAAAGAATCAACCTCATTGAAAAAAGCAACTCTCGCAGCTAAATAAGTATTTGAAAATAATTTTATTGACTCTGCTTCAGAGGCACCTGTTTTAATTACTTTTGGATTATTTTTAGTACAAGAAATTAAAATTTTATTTATTAATGTCAAGTCGCTATCTAACAATCTATCTGAATAGCCAATTACAATTCTATCTGGAAAACATGAATCCATATAAGCTGTGCCCTCTCGAAGAAACTCTGGAACAAAAAGAATATTATGAGATATCTTTTCTATTAATTGATTCGTGAATCCAATTGGCACTGTTGATTTAATTACAAAAAGAGCGGATTTATTTAGTCTAAGACAATAAGTGGCGTATTCTTCAATAAGTTTGGTTTTAAAAGAATTTATTTTGGTATCAAAGTCTGTAGGTAAACAACAAAAAATGACATCCGCATTCTCAATAGCTTTTTTTTTATTTGTCGTGGCTTGAATGTTAAGTTTTTTACTCTTTAGGGCTTTTTTTAAATGATCATCTTTTAAATACGAATGTCTATAATTTATATCATTAACTCTTTCAGTATCTGAATCTAAAATGGTTACCTTATACTTTTGGGAAATCATTACGGACAATGACAGGCCCACATATCCTCCACCAATGACAGTTATATTAGTCACAAAATTTCCTCAAATATCTTTATAATAATCTTGGTACCATCGAACAAACTCACTAATCCCTATTTCAATTTTAGTAGTCGGCTTATAGCCTATCCATCTATGAAGTTCTGAGGTATCTGCTTGAGTAGCCTGAACATCCCCTGGCTGCATTGGTAAAAAAACTTTTTTTGATTCTTTTCCTAATTCTTTTTCAAGGGCATATATATAGTCCATTAAATTTACCGGACTACTATTTCCAATATTAAAAACTCTAAATGGAGCAGAGCTTTTTGTAGGTGATGTGATTTCATCATTGACCTGAAATTCACCAAGAGGAACTTTAAGAGTTAGACGATATACACCTTCAACAATATCATCTACATAAGTAAAATCTCTTAACATGTCTCCATTGTTGTAGATATTAATTTCTTGATCATTAATTATTGCATTAGTAAATAAAAATAATGCCATATCAGGTCTACCCCATGGACCATATACAGTAAAAAATCTTAACCCTGTCGTTGGTAAAGAAAAAAGATGGCTGTATACATGCGCCATTAATTCATTAGATTTTTTTGATGCTGCATATAAGCTTATTGGATGATCAACATTATCATTTTCACTAAAAGGCAGTTTTTTATTAAGGCCGTATACACTTGAGCTACTTGCATATATTAAATGATCAATATCAAATTTTTTAGAGCTCTCTAGTATGTTTAAAAATCCAGTTATATTAGACTCGATATATTGGTGCGGATTTTCTAACGAATATCTTACTCCGGCTTGTGCAGCAAGGTTTACAACCATAGAAGGTCTGAATTCACTAAAAGCCTGTTCTACAGAGTCCTTTTCAGATAAATCAATTCTTTTAAATGAAAAATTTGAATTTCCCTCAAGTTTTTCAAGCCTAGCGTTCTTTAAATTGACATCGTAATATGAGTTTAGATTATCAATTCCCAAAACCTCATGACCATTCTCAAGAAATTTTATGCACGTATGCATTCCTATAAACCCTGCAGCACCTGTGATAATAACCTTCATATGTTAATTGGAGTGAGAAATGTGTTTATTGTATAAGCATTTAATAACATTTACACTAAGCGCACTCTTTTTTCATAAAAACAAACGTTAATGTCTGAAGTTCTAAATATTGAATACCTTAAGAAGGTTTTATATCTTTTTGGTAGGCAAAAGAGATACATTCCATTCTTGATCGCCTCTTTTGCGATTGGCTCAATTATCGATTTTATTGGTATTGGGTTTGTTGGTCCGTTTTTAGCATTATTTATTGATCCCGATTCTGTTATTGAAAGTAATGAATTTTTTAAGAGGTTCACTCAAGAAGAACTGATTCTTTATGCCGGAATTTTTTTAATTGCTATTTTTGGATTAAGGGTATCTGTGAGTTATTTCATTTTTAGATTTATATTGAGTGTTACCTTCAATAGGCAGATCTTTTTAAGGGAAGAGCTAGCAAATGCTTTCTTTTCTCAAGATTTTTCTAATAGACTTGAAAAAAATAGTGGTTATTACCAAACTGCCATTGTTTCACTTTGCACTCAATATACAAATACTTCGACAAATTGTTTGAGGTTGATTTCTGAATGCATAACTTTAAGTGTAATAATCATCTTGCTTTGTTTTGTAGACATTCAAATTCTAATTACAATAATTATCATCCTTGCATTCTTTCTTATAACTTATTTCAAGTTTATTACCTCATCAATCTCCTTAGCTGGAAAAAATAAAATTATCGGTCTTAATAAGCTTAATCAATCAATGAGCGAAATAATTAAAGGCCTAAAAGAAATTAAAATATTAAATCTTGGGAATTTTTTTGCTAATCGTATTTTTCAGAGTGCAACTATTACTGCTGAAAGTGAAAAAAAGATATATCTACATTCATTTCTTCCAAGGTATTTTTTGGAATTTGTATTAGTTTTTACCCTTACATTTGTATTAATTTTTAGTATTCAATCTGGAGTCCCCATTGAGGTTTTAATTGCAAAGTTGGGTGTTTTTTTAGTTGCATCGCTTAGGCTATTGCCTGCTTCAGTAAGTATTGTTCAAACACTTAATAACCTTTCTATAGATAAACCTGCTGTCTTGCAACTTTATGACGAAGTAATAAAAATAAATCAAATGGGGCTTAAAAATAATAATAAGGATAATAGAAAAATTAATTTTGAATTAATGTCCTCAAAACTAGAATTAAAAAATGTATTTTTTAAGTACCCGAATACTTCAGATTATGTTCTTGAGGATATTAATTTAATAATAAGTAATGGCGATTTTATTGGGATCAAGGGAGAATCAGGCTCTGGTAAAACAACACTTATAGATTTAATACTTGGTATATATATTCCTACTAGTGGTGAAATTAAGGTAAATGGAATCGATATTCATGAATCCTTGATTGCATGGCAATCAAATATTGCTTATTTGCCTCAAGAAACTTTCTTAATTGATGGCAGTATTATTGAAAATATTGCTTTAGGAATAGATAGAAATTCTTTTTCAGAGAGCGAAGTTGTTCATTCGCTCAAAAAAGCTCAAATATTTGAACATGTTGAAAAATTAGATGAAGGTCTTGAATCTCAAATAGGTGATGCGGGGTTATTGCTATCAGGCGGTCAAAAGCAAAGACTTGCAATAGCAAGAGCATTTTTTAATAAACGAAATGTATTCATATTTGATGAATCTACCAGTGCTCTTGACGCAGCATCAGAGGAGAAAATACTTAATCAAATTCATCAATTATCATTAGCTGGCGCAACAATCATTATGATTTCTCATAAAATGAGTAGCCTCAAAAATTGCAATAAGATCATTAATATTTCTAATAAAAAAATTGAAGAATAAAATAAATTTTTATTGTTAATTAATCAATTTTTTTAAGTTATTTTTAAGCCCTAAATAATATCCTTCAAGTTGATTGCTTAAGTTCCATCCTGCAGCGACTTGAGCTTGATTAGGGCTCATTTTGAATTTACTTCCACAAATTTCATTACCGATTTTAATATTTTTTTTGCTTTTCTTGATTGGAACAAATAAATATGGAAATCTTTTTAGTAAGTAATTTTTAGAATGAACATACTCAATTCTTCTTACATCATTTGAACTCCATCCAGATTTGAGTAATCTTGATTGATCAGACTCGAAAATATCGTCAAATAATGAAACTCGACAACCATATTGCATTGCATATACAGTTGATCCTCCCATACAATTTGCTGATACGTACCCAGCATATTTAAGAAGTGCTTGTGTTCTTTGAAGAGAGTATCTATCTGTTGGATCAGCGCCTTGATAAATTTTTAAATTTCTTTTGTGAATTTCATTTAAAAGATTTGGACTAAGATCTAAAGAGAAGACTGAAACATATACTTCTTCAAAATCATTTAACTGAGACTCTAAAAAATCTAGATATCTTGTATCAATTACATTCTTGCCCTCTTGTTCAGCAGAGTGAGCAATAAAGGCAACTAGCACATCAGGATTTCGATTTACTTCAATGTTGGGCGTATACAAAATTGGTGCTCCGCCTATAAAAACATTCTTATATCCATGTGCATTACACAAACTTTTTTGAATTTCATTTGCAACGACAATATTTAAATTATTTTTATATGCAAATGGCCCAATCAAATCAGAAATATCAAGATCCTCATCCCACCATGGCACTCCGTGTATCCATTGACAAAAAGATCGTCGTCTTTGTTTTATCCCACAATAATTTCTAAGAACAAAAGAAAAACCAAATCGATCAAGATTTTGTCGAGTAACAAACTTCTCTCTTGGATGTAAATCTGGATGATAAAAGCTGTTATCGTTTTTTAAATTTTTAATTAACAAAATTTATACTTATGGATTTTATACTTTGAATTATTTGAAAAAATAGACTGCTATTTTGATGAGAATTAATTTGTATTAATTAGTATACATCTAATTACTAATATTTTTTATAAGTACGCTTTTTTAGCATAAACTAAACTGATAACTACATAAATATGCTCTATAACAATATTAAAATCTCTCCTGCAAAGATTGATGATGTTTGTCAAGATTGGGTTGATGCGCTAAATAATCCTGAAATAGTAAAGTATTCAAATCAGAGGTTCAGAAAACATTCCATAAGTTCACAAACTTCTTTTTTAAAGAAAAAATTAGCTGACAAGTCCTCAAGGATATTTATCTTTAAAAATGATAAAGAAATGATTGGTGTTGGAGAAATATCAAAAATTGATTTTAAAAACTTAAATGCAGAAATTTCATACATGATAATAAATGAACGCTTTTGGGGGAAAGGAATAGGAACCCAAATTGTGCAGAAGCTTATCCTTATAGGATTTAGTGAACTTAATCTTAAAAAACTTTATGCAGGAACTAATTCATCAAATATTGGATCTCAAAAAGTTCTAAAAAAGAATGCTTTTCAGATTGAAGGAACTCAAAAAAAACACTTAATAACTGATGAAGGTTTTGAGGATAAAATCCTATTTGGCATAGTGAGATCAACTTAAACTATAAACTTATGTCTTTTGCAAAACTAGGAAGAGCATTTTTCAAATCATAAATAACTCTTTTTTCTTTGCACCACGAAACAATTTCATTTGGGTCCAGCTTACTAAATTCATCATGTGCGACAGCTAAAATAATTCCATCATAAGTATTTTGTTGTGGATTGTTATTGAGCATAGCACCTAATAAATCAATTTTATCTTCCATAGAAACATTGGGCTCATATATATCTACGTTTATGTCATTATTTATAAGCTCTTTTACAATATCGAAAACCTTTGAGTTTCTTAAATCTGGACAATTTTCTTTGAATGTTAGTCCAAGTATTAGAATTCTTGATTTAGTAACATCAATATCATTTTTATTTAGTGCCTCAATGAAAAAAGATGATACATTTTTAGCCATACTATCGTTAAGCTTCCTTCCTGCAAGAATTATCTCTGGTTTATATTTCAGTTGTTGTGCTTTAAAAGTGAGATAGTAAGGATCAACGCCTATACAATGCCCTCCAACAAGACCTGGCCTAAAATCAAGAAAATTCCATTTCGTTTTTGCTGCATCTAGAACTGAATATGTATCAATATCCATTTTTTTAAATATTAATGAAAGCTCATTAATAAGGGCAATATTTAAGTCTCTCTGCGTATTCTCTATTACCTTTGCTGCTTCTGCGACCTTTATGCTTTCTGCAACATGGATTCCAGCGTGAATTATTTCTTTATAGAGATCGTTAATAACGTTGGTTGTTTTTTTATTTGATCCAGATACCACCTTTACAAGTTTATCAAGTGTGTGAACCTTATCACCTGGATTAATTCTTTCAGGACTGTAGCCTACGAAGAAATCATCATTAAACTTTAGTCCTGATATTTCCTCAAGAATTGGAACACAAATTTCCTCAGTTGCCCCCGGATAGACAGTTGATTCATAAACGATAATTGAATTAATTTTAATATGTCTTCCAACTAATCTAGAAGCACTCTCTAAATAACTTAGATCAGGATTACAATTATCATCAATTGGAGTAGGAACTGTAACTATAAAGAAGTTGCAATTATCTAAACTTTTTTCATCATTAGTAAATTTTACTGAGGTGTTATCTAAAATCTTGTTATCAATCTCATTTGTTTTATCTATTCCTTTTTGTAATTCTGAAATCCTCTCTTGATTTACATCATACCCAACTACGTCTCTCACCTTTCCAAAGGCAACTGCCAAAGGTAAGCCAACATAGCCTAGCCCAATGATTCCGAGTTTTATATCTTGGTTCATAAATTAATGAGATTAAATTTTATCTAAAAAATAGAGATGAAAGCTTAGAAGGCCTGATAATAACTTTTCTTAAAAAAATACTAATTAGTTTCCCCCAAAAATACTAAAATGCCTATTATTGATCCTAGCGCAACAGAAACGATTATTTTTTCTGTAAAATCATTTCAGCTAACCAAAATTCATAGTCGCTATTGATTCTGACACTTTCTTCCGGCAATAATACTATATGACTTGTTCTTAAGCTAGATATAGCTTTATTCATTGCGTCCGATTTAATTATTGTTATGGCTCCATTTTCTGTAAATAAAGCATCTCTCTCTAGCTTTAAATTAGCTAAGCTATTGTTAACAGGCTCCAGCCCCTGATCTTTATGCTGATATATAGTCTTTAGCTCCTCATCAACTGATATCACTCTATCCACTTCAAAAATCTGTAATGTATGTATAGCCCAGCTAAGATGATTGGCTTTTCTTAATGGAGAATTAATGTTTAATAATACAAATAAATCTGGCACTTCATATTTAGAATTTTTTTCAAAGAAAATTTTGTTGATTATGGAAAGTCTGTCTTGATCTATGTCATTATTTTCACGCTTATTTATCTTTATATCTTTATGATTAAAAGATATGTAATCTATTACATCTTGATCAGGAGTGGTAACAATTATTTCATTAATTTCTTTACACTTTCTTGTTTCATCTAGTGAAAAGTCAATAAGTTTCTTTCCAGCAATATCAATCAAAGGATCATTCTTTGGGTGATTTGTCTTTCTAGAAGCAAAAATAATTGCAGTAGACTTTAAATTATTTCCAAGTCCGTTAGATTGAAAATATTTTTTTTTGATTGCTCTTCTAGTTGAAAGAATCTTAGATTTATTTTTAGAAAGTGACCCCGAATGTTGTCTATAATAAAATAACGGTAAATTTATATTAATTGGAAGATGTTTTTCGGTGAATCTTATCCATAGCTCATAACCATCTTGGCACTGAAAATCTTCTAAATATCCTCCAAGGCTTTTAAGTATTTTTGTCCTGTAGAGGGTGCAAGCACCATGTGCAGGCATATCCAAAAGACTATCTTTATTAAGCTTGTTTCGCCTTATCAGATTTAATATGTTGCCATCAGGATCTACCTCATAATAATCAGGAAATGATAAGTCAGCTTCGGGATTATTCTCAAGAGCATCAGATAAAATATGAATCGCATTAGAATCAAGATAATCATCAGCGTCTAACCGCATGATATATTTTCCTCTTGCCAATCTCAGCCCAATATTATTTGATACATTCAAACCTTTATTTTCTTGATTGATAACCCTTATATTCACATTTTCTGAATATTTTTTAAGAATATCTTTGGTATTATCTGTAGAGCCATCATTGATGATAATAAGTTCCCAACTTTTGCAAGTCTGATTAATAACACTCTCAATTGCCTCTTCAATATAGCTTCCATAGTTATAAGCGGGCATATATACCGTTACTAGCATTAGGGAATTATCTCGCTATTATTATTGCTTGTAAAACGATGAATTATTTCTTGAGAAGCCTTCATTGATCCCTCAAAAAGCTTTGTAGAATTTCTATCAAAATTTCCAGAAAAGACTTTAAACATTTCTATTTTAAGCTCATCTAATGAGAAAACTAATTTACCAAAGTCTATTGGGATTGGTTCACCTTCATACTGCGAAAACTCATCAAATTTAATTTGAATAACTGGATTACCGCTGAGGAAACTCTCAAGCAACATAATTGAATTAATGCCAATTGAAAGGCTATGTTTTTCTAATAGAGACTCTCTAGAAGAATTATCTATTTTAATTTTATTAGATTTCATTGAGAGTTCTTTGGGGTGGGGCCTTAAAAATATTTGAAATTCTTTAAAAGCTAAAACATTATTAATGTAATCAATTAATGATTTATTTTTAAATACTGGCAAGGTAAAAAGGCCTTTGTAGGATCCATTAATATTATCAGGTTGTGAAATAAATGTTGCAGATTTAATTTCTGTTCGCTGTTTCTTAAAACTTTTTTCTAGTTCTTCAAGCAAAGGATTCCCAGCGATCAAGATATTGCTTTTATTTAATCCAAGTAAGGCCGCCTTATTTTTAGAGTAATCGTCAATAACTCCTAGCGTTGTTGGGGAAAATTTTAAGTCACCCTGTTTGTCATACAGTCTATCAAAACCCTTCCAATGATCCATAAAACCTAAACTTGGAAGTGCTAATTCTCTGCTAGCTTGGATTAAATTTGCATTCGACATGTCTAGATTCTTTGAGCTAAGTGAGCAAATTACATGAGTTATTTTCTTGCTCTTAAGCAACTGATACCAATCTTTAACCTTAAATTTAGAAACTACCGTTGGCACTTGATTAAGTTTATATCTATTAATCAAAGTATCTTTGAGTGGGCTAGATTGTTTGTGAATCATAAAGCAAGAATTACTGGAATTTATAATATCTCTGGACTGATCAATAATGCAGTCTAGCAATCTTGATCCGCCTAAATCTTGATAAAAAATTAGAAATTTTTTAGGGGGCACTTTATATAATTATGATTAGGGGGCACTTTATATAATTATGATAAACCTTTAGAAACTTTATCTACTGCCTCAATAAATTGATATACCTCATCCTCATTATTTGGATATTTACAAATATCGGTAATACAAATCTCATCAGAGTGTATTCTTTCAGCTGTGGGACATATTCCTTTAGAGTAATTGGGGATATTTGATGCATTCTGTATTGCTGTTTTAAGTTGAGGTGTTAAATCAGGGTACTGATACATCGGTTCTAAGTACATTGGTTGAACATAGCCGCTATTTAATGCAATTCCTTCAGCATTCATAGCTTTAACAAAATCATCCCTACTGAAAGGAACGCTCCCTTGCAAAAACTTCATGCCATATAAATAGTAAACATGCGTGCTATCTTCCTCAACGATTGGTGGTGATAGAAAATCAAAATTTGAAAGTTCATTTGTGAGTAAGCTGGCAAGGTTGGTGCGAATTTCTGTTAGCATCTCAATTTTGTCAACTTGAGGGATACCAACTGCAGCTTGCAGTTCTGACAATCTGTAGTTCCATCCTAGTTGGTTTTTGTTTTGATCTTTATCTATCTTTCCAACAATAACCTCTCCATGATTACGTACAAGTCTTAAATTTTCAGCAAGTCCATCGCATGCAGTTAGGGCAATTCCACCTTCACCAGTTTGAATGCATTTGTGATAGTTGAGACTCAAAATACCAATATCACCTATCGTACCTGTCATTTGCCCATTATGAATTGCAAGAGGTGATTGAGCGTTATCCTCTATTAGAAATAAATTATTTTTTCTTGCAATCTCTTTCAAATCTGAGAGCCTTGAGGGGTGTCCTAATATGTTCACTGTAAGGATGGCCTTAGTTCTTGAAGTAATAAGACTTTCGACAGATTTAGGATCTAAGCCAAATGTTCTGTCTTCAATATCAGCAAAAACTGGAACAGCGTTTTGCATTACTACAGAACTTCCTGTAGCAGACATAGTAAACGGCGAGGTTATTACCTCGTCACCTGCGCCAATACCCAAAGCTGAAATAGCGCTATGAATACTAGAGGTGGCTGAATTTGATGAAACTGCAAACTTTATCTTAAATTTTTCTTGGAAAAGTGACTCTAGTTCTTTAACTTTAGTGCCGCCCAAAAATCTCTCACCAGGTCGGGCTGAAAATCCAGATAAGTGACCATCTCTAATTACATCTATCAATTGTTTCTCCTCAGCATCATCCAAGATAGTTGTATGTATAGGATATGGCTCTTCCCGAATTGGTTTTCCACCATTTATTGCTAAGGTTGAACTAGATTTCATTTAACTTGCTCCATATATAGTTTTTTTAATTTATCTAACTGTTTGATTAGAATTATAGAATCATGAATAGGTGACTCGCATGGAAGGTCACTTTTTATACATTGATCTAAATTATTTATGGCACGTAAAGGTGCGTTTTTCCAATCAGCTTCAAAAGGCTCTTGGTTATCAATTATTTTAAAATTATCATAGATTTTATCACTACCTATAGGACTTATTGAAATAAATTGTCCGCGTTGCGAAATCGAAACATGCATGCTCTCAAAAAAGAGCTCGCAATCAATAAATATATATGAATCATCATTTGGAATGTTTATAAATTTTATTTCTGATGAATCAGCATATAAAAACTCAAAGTCCAATCTATCAATATCAATTGAATTAGCATCAAGTGAAATCTTTGTTGGTTCATCAAAAAACCAATTGGCAAGATCCATAAGATGACATGCATTACCAGAAGTTGTCTTAGTGTATTTAAAAATACCCTTAATGAAGTTACCAAACTCACCCTCATGGATACTTGATTTAAGTTTATTTATAGATGTATTCCAGCGCCTAAAATAATTAACTGATACCTTTACATTGTTTTTTTTTGCAAGTTCCTGCATTCGGTTAGCTTCTTGCTGACTTAGAGAAAGAGGCTTCTCACAAAAAATACCTTTCACTCCAAAATTGATAGCATCACAGAAAACTTCATAATGATTCTCAGTAGGAACACAAATTGAAACAATATCTAGCTTTTCATTTAACAGCATTTCTCTGTGACACGAATATACATTTTGCAATTTCCAAAAATCTCTAAATTTAGTTAGCCTGTCTTCATCAGGATCGCAAACTGAAACTAAATTACAGGATTCTGAAAGAAAATATCCTGAAGCATGAGTTATGGAAAACTTATCTTTTCTTTCAAAAAAATTTTGATCATACAGACCAGACACTCCGTTACAGCCAATAATCCCAGCTCTAAGCATTTCTACTCCGGACCCAGAAGAGTATATAGGCTAGGATTTTCATCTAAGAATTCATACATTTCCTTAAGTGTAAATTCAGAGAGATTATCTTCAAAGTGTTCAAAAATTTTCTTTATTAGCTTGAAATTTTTTTCATAATTAACTGCAAAATTTAAACTAGGCCTGTTCATGAATGCCCAATTTCCTTTCGCCTCTAAGAAACTTATTTTAAAATGCTTGGGATTATTGAAAATAAAAGATGATGGGTGATCATCGGGTCCCAAAAGCTCTCTAAAGTTTTCATACTCTAATGCAACCTTTGACTTATATATCTGAACACGTAATCCAATTGAAAAAAAGCTTGTTGAGTTATCAAGGAGTGGATACTCAGTTGTGGCTGTAGCCGAATAATCAGATTTATTTTTCTTGAAGATTTCTGCAACATCATCAATTAAGAAATGATTTACTAAAGGGTTATCTCCTAGGATTTCGATTATGTTGTTAGCGTTAAATTCCTTTGCCGCTCCGTTAATTCTTCCCATTACATTGTCTAATGGACCTCGATAGATACCAATGCCTATATCATTTGCAAGAATTTCAAGCCTATCATCAGTCTCCTGATCACTTGTAGCAATAACCACTTCATCAACAAAATCTGATTTTTTTACTCTATCTATTAATAAGGAGATCATTGGCTTATTGCATATCTGCATAATATTTTTATTGGGAAGCCGTGACGAATTTAATCTGGCTACTATTAATGCAATATTCTTATCGCTCATAAATTTATGGAGGCTGAAGCCGGAATCGAACCGGCGTAAACGGCTTTGCAGGCCGCTGCATAACCACTCTGCCATCCAGCCATAAAAAAAACTTTAGATTTTAAAATCATCAAAAGAGAGGGGTTCATATTCGGTAATATCTTTTTTTAAGCATTTACCAATGATTTTATTATAGTCCCAATAAGATATTCCTGCCTGGGGTCTTAAGAAAACTAAGTCTGATAGATTAACAGTATCGCCCTTTTTAAGACTTTTATTTAAAAAGACTCCTCTCCTAAACTCTTTTTCATTAGAGGCTTCATCTTCTAAAATCGATTTCTTTGAAGACCCCATGATTTCACGAATTTCGTTATTAAACTTGGAAACAAATTTTAAATCAGTTTTATCAAAAGATAACTTATGATCTCTAAATTCTTTCTCCTTGTTATCTGTATAGTGGAACTCCAAGATATCAGCACCATTTGCAATTGCTGCAAGTGATGGATTTATTCCCATAGCATGATTACTAAAACCTACCTTGCATTTAAATTCTTTTTTAAAAGTTTTCATCACTGAGATATTCATCAAACTATGAATTGGATTGTCGTATATTGCTGAGCACTGCAAAATGCCAAGCCTTCCATCTTTAACTATTTGAGAGTCTAGACCTGTCACAAAGTTATATATTTTTTTTATCATGCTAAGATCTGACATTGCTGTAGATAAAATAATTGACTTTTTTGTTTTAACTATTGATTCAATCATTTTAAAATTATTCAGATCACCAGATCCAACTTTATAAACAGAAATATACTTATCAAGTAATTGAAAATAATGAATATCCCATACAGAGCTTGAAAAATTGATATTTTTTTTTAAAGCTGCTTCAGCAAGTAAATGCCATTGATCATCACTAAGCATAAATCTATTAAAATGATCATAACGCTCTTTATTTAATTTTTTATTTACAAGCCCTTCACCTGAATATGATTGAAACTTAATTATGTCCGCTCCATTTTCATTAGCCTCATACATTAAATCGATTGCTTTTGACAGCGAGCCCTCATGATTTCCTCCAATTTCAGCAATTAGAATTGCTTTATCGTTATTGAGATTATTCATATGATTCTATTGCCCTAATTGCCAATATAGCAGCCTTGGTTTGAGATCCTGATGAAGCTCCAGCTATATGAGGAGTTAAATTAATTCTATTATTATTGTGTAAGCTAATTAAATTATTGCTCAAATGCTGGTTAACAACCTCCCCCTGAATCACATCAGCTGAAAACTTTACATCTGGTCTTTCCATTAAGAAATTAATCAATTCGCTTTCGACAATAATTTCTCCTCTTGATGTATTGATAAGAATTGCATTCTTTTTCATGAGATTAAACAGTTTTTCGCCAATTAAATTAAAAGTGTTTTCATTTAAAGAAAGGCACATGATAATAACATCGGAACTTGCAAATATTTTCTCAATTGAGGAGACTTTTTTTGCAGAATTTAAATGGCAAACAGTATTAGGATCATAATATTTAATGGATTTAGGATCAAAGGGTTCCAGGTAAGAAACGAGTTTTTTACCAATTCTTCCCATGCCAATTAAACCAAACTCAAGTTCATCAATCTCCTTGCCTCTCATTAAATTTTCATTTTCTCTCCATCTTCCAGCTGATACTTCATTCCATGCAGATCGAAGATTTCTTATTGATGCTAAAACCTTTAAAAAGGTAAATTCAGCGCTAGCAGTAATTTCATTGAGACCATCCATTTGATCAAGAAGACCAAAAACTTTTACAGAGTTATCTTTGCAGTCGTTTAAGTCAATATGATTAGTTCCCGTTGATGGCGTACTAATTACTCTTAAGCAAGAGAAATTAGATAATATCTTTTTGTTTATAATAAAGTTTTGTCCGGGATTAGGTATCCAAGCGTCATAATCTAACCCTTCAGATGGTAACTCATTCTCCTTCCAAATTTCTTTGTAAGTTATCTCAAGTTTTGATGAAAGCCCCAATTCTTCTATTATATTTTTAATAAAATCAAACGGGGCTGAAAAAAGTACTTTCACTATATAAATATTTTTTTGAGATAGTTAGTAATTAAATATATTAATTATCCAAAATTATTAGCAATTATATCTTAAATCAAAGACTTAAATATCAGCACTAAATTAACTATCTCTTTTTAGAAATCTTTGAGAGTAGTCTAAGCCAGATTTAATTGATAAAAGCATACTCAAAAAAAGAAAGAATGAAGAAAGAAATTGACCAAGACTTGAGTTAAAAGAAAATGAAACAAAAAAAGATATTATTGCAATAAACTGAAAAGATGTTTTAACTTTTCCTAAATATGAGACTGAAATAGATTTTTCCAATTTATTTTTTTCAGAGAATTCTCTAAGTCCTGCAACCCAAAACTCTCGTACTAAAATTATCATTATTACTGTGGCTATAAATAGATCGTCTGTTAACAAAATTATAGATAAAAGTGAGCAAGTTAGTAATATCTTATCTGCGATTGGATCAAGAACTTTTCCAATTTCGCTTTCTAATGAAAATTTCCTTGATAAATACCCATCTAAAAAATCAGTTAGTGCTGCAATTGTAAATAAAATACTAGAGACTAAAAAAGCTTCAAAAAATGTTATAAAAATAAATATAAAAGGTCCAGACATAGCCCTTGATATAGTCAGTGACATAATAAATTTTTTCATAATTCTTTTAGCTTGCTTAATTTGATTATGATTTCCGGGGTTATTCCTCTTATTTTAATCAATTCCTCAGTTTCTGCGCTAAGGATAGCATCAATGGTTTTAAATTCTTTAATTAAGTTTCTTTTCGTTATTGGTCCAATCCCATGAACTTTATCTAAAATAGAGGTACTTATTTTTTTTCGTTTTGAATTTCTGCTAGCCTTTAAAGAAAATCTATGGGCCTCATCTCTTGCCTTAATAAGTAAATTAAATAATTTAGAGTTAACATCAATGGACTCTTGACCGTGAATGGAATAAATATTCTCAGTAAGAACTTTTCTTTGAGATCCCTTTTCTATTGCTAATAAAAGAATATTTCTATTTTTAATCTTTGATGCAATTGCATTTAATTGGGCTTTCCCACCATCAACTAGCAATATACTTGGATTTTCATCATTTTTTTCCAATCTTTTATTAATTGCAAACGATAGTGATCCTGGATCATTGCCACCCAATTCTTTGGGTATATTATAGGTACGATAAAGTTTTTTATCTGGGCCATTTATATTAAATCTAATAATTCCTGCTTTTGGATCACTGCCAGAATGATGGCTGATATCTATGCAATCTAGTGATGGACTAATAGCATTTAGCTTAAATTTTTGAGTCAATTCATTGAAAGCTAGTTTCATAGGGGGCTCTTTATTTTCTGAATTTATGAGGGTTTGTTTTGAATTTAACTTTGCTAAATCTAAAAAACTTTTACTGCCTTTAGGTGCTTTTACAAAAATATTTATTTTCTTATCAAATGTCTTTTCAAGTGCTTCTTGAAGAAGTTTTCTTTCTGAAATTTTATTTGCAATAAGTATTTTTTCTGGAATATGGCTTTTGTGTAAGTAGCTATGAAAAATTGCACGCCTAAATACACTATCGATTTCTGAGGATGCATCAGAATCAATTAAATAAGTTTTAGTAGACCTTACCTTCCCATCTCTTACTGATATTTTAGCCAGGCCAGTCTTATGCTCAAAAGAACCATGCCATATATCGATATCTAGCGGATGAATATTTATAGATGTCTCATCTTCAAGCGAAATAATGCTATCAAGTCTTTTTTTGTATCTATCAGCCTCCTCAAACTGAAGTAAATCTGAGTGGCGATGCATTTTTTCTTTTAAGATTTTTTTTACATGTTTTTTTTCAGTAGTTAAATATCGTTGTGCAGCAGATACGTCTTCAGAGTAATCAGACTTGCTAATCAACTTAACGCATGGAGCGCTACACCGCTTCATTTGATACTCAATGCATGGTCTAGATCTATTACTAAAGGTACTATTTGAGCAATTACGTAGTCTAAAAATTTTTTGTAATTCTTTAATTTGGTCACGAACTAATCTTGCATTCGTATATGGTCCAAAGAAATTTTCATCGATTGCCTGCTTGCTTCTTTTCAAATGAATGGAAGGGAAATCATGGGAACCTAAAAAATAAATAAATGGATAGGTTTTATCATCTCTTAAAAGAATATTGAACTTAGGTTTATATTCTTTTATTAGTTGCTGTTCTAATATTAGAGCTTCAGTCTCTGAATGCGTCGCAAATGTCTCTACTTTAATGGCTTGCTTTTTAATTTGCTCAGTTTTTCTGTCTTTAATTGCCGGGGTGAAATAAGATCTTACTCTTTTATTGAGATCTTTTGCCTTGCCAATATAAATTATCTTTGAGCTATCAAAAAATTGATATACCCCTGGCTTATTAGGGACATGTGATAGATCTTTGATCATTAAGTAATTATAAAAGGCTATTTATTTAATATTTTCTTAGCAACTCTTTTGCCTGCATTCACGCCAAATTGATCAAAAGGATTAATTTGAAGCATGGCTGCTGTGACAAAAACTCTATATTCCCAAAAAGCTATAAGAGCACCCAATGAAAGAAGATCTAAATTATCTAATGAGAAAAAATTTCCTCCAATATTGCTATTGGCCGCATCCATACCATTTTTGAATTTTATCTTTCCTGAAAGTAGCTTGAATTGTCCATCAGCTTGAGAATTTAACAATGCTGAGTGACTGCTTCGGCTTGCAATGAAATCAGCTGAAGTTTCAGAAGTACCTTGATGCAAGAGTTGGAAATAAGAATGTTGAGCTGTTGGTCCAAACCCACCGTAAATAGTTTGGCCTGTATACCTGAATATTGACTTAGAATTATATGGCTTACCAAGAGACTCCATTTCAAGTTGCTGGAGATAATTTGTAATAGATCTCAGCTTCCAGTTATAAGAAAGTATGACTCTGTTTTTTTTATCCAGGAAGTTATGAGACCAAATATCATTAAAAACAATGTTTTTAAGAGCATTCTTTACAATTGATTGTTTCTTAACATTATCATCAATGCTAGCTGCTCCTTTAAGAAAATCTCTACATTCATTAGGCAAAAGAACCGGAGAATTCACCTGTGACCAAATTGAATAACGTCCTCCAACGCTTTCTGGAAAATCTATAATGTTTTGTTTAACAAAACCGAGTTCAATTGCCTTACTCTTGTTTGCAGTAATAGCAAATAGATTCTTCTTAACTAAATTTTTTGGTAGCCATGAATAAGATAAAAGCACTTCATCGGTAGAAAATGATTTACTTATAAAAACGTATAAATTCTTTTCTTTGAGCCTTGGCTTTACTAAACTTAAGAATTCATCTTTATCTGGTCCAGTAATAAAAAATAAATTGCCTTTTGTTTCAGTATACTCGTGTAATAATTTTGGTCCTTCATAAGAACCCCCTATTCCAAAAACAAAAATATTTTTATAAGAATTTTCTTTTATTTTTTTTAAAAGGAAGTTTGATGCACTTATTGAATCAAAGTCATTATTTTTTTGGGGTAGATCTCTATAACGATGATGGAGAGCTGCCCTTTTTTCAGTGAAATTAACTTCTTTACCATCAAGTAATGCACTTATTAATGAATCTATTTTTAGCTCTTGATAAATATTATCCATAATCTGAAATAAATCTTTTGAATAATTCTGATAAGTACTGGAAATTATTAAATAAGGAAGCTTAAAACTCTTATGAAAAAGACCAGAAGTGGTGAGCTTTTTTAGACTGTTTAATTCCTTTAAATATCTATTTTTCATAAATAGATTGATATATTTTATCAAACGCAGACGCTTTATCTTTATTAGATGTAATTGGTCTTCCAATTACCAAATACGTAGCACCCAAATCAATCGCTTCTTTTGGATTCATTACTCTAGACTGATCATCAGAATTAGAGTCCGATAATCTTATGCCTGGTGTAATTTTAATTTTATCTTGAAGAAGATTACCTGCAAGTTTAAGCTCATGAGGAGAACAAACAACCCCATCTATATCTGTTTCATTTGCTAAATTAAACATAGAAGAAACTGTTTTTGGAATTTCTTGATTATAAACTTCTTTAGACTCTTCTTCGTTAATGCTTGTCAAAATACTCACACCTATACACTTAGCATTAATACTTTTACTTGAAACTAATGCTGATTTGATCATAGAGCTTCCACCAGAGAGATGAATTGTCAGTAACTTAATTGGGTACCCTTTGAAAGATTCAATAGATTTGCTAACTGTGTTGGGAATGTCATGAAACTTAATGTCAAAGAATATTTCAAAACCATGATCAGAGACTTCATCAAGTATTTTTCTGCCGTGATAATTAAAAATTACGCTTCCTACTTTAATAATACATTTTTCTGGATCTAATACTTCAAGCACGTCCTTATAATCAAGCGGGTCATCCAAGGCAACAATAATATTCTTTTCAGTCATCGAGCAGGTTCTTTGAAGGTGAGAATAGGATGGTATTGGTTTCACCTAAAAAAGATACATTTTTAGTTTTAGGATTTATGAACTTTCTTGGCCTAATAGTTTTTTTTACAAAAGTACCAAAATCTCTAAACTCTGCTCTATTTTTTATTGCAATAGAGTAGGCCAATTCTCCACATAATTGTTCTAAATAGTCTGAGGTTAACGATGAATTAAGATTTAATGACCTAGATATTTTTTCAGAAAGATCAGATTTATTAAATGTATTATCAGTCACTTATTTTAAGAGATATTCTTTCTCGCTCTGCATCAATACCAAATATGATACAGGAAAGCTTATCCCCTTTATTGAAATTCTTTATATCTTCTTCAGGATTTTCATTATCAGACAGGTCGGAAAGGTGAATTAAGCCATCGATATCGCCCTCAAGACCAACAAATACACCAAAATCAGTGATTGATTTTATTGAGCCCTCTACACTGTCTCCAATGTTGTATTTGTTTTCAAATTCAAACCACGGATTTGGTTTTGTTTGCTTTAGACCTAATGAAATTCTTCTTTTCTCATTATCTAACTCAAGAATCATAACTCTGATATTCTCCTCAAGAGTTACAACTTTAGATGGATGAATGTTTTTATTCGTCCAATCTAATTCTGATAAATGAATTAGTCCCTCAACGCCCTGCTCTAATTCTGCAAAACAACCATAATCAGTTAAATTAGATACTGTTGCTTCATAAATGCCTCCAACAGAATATTTGCCCTCAATGCCTTCCCATGGATCATTTTGGATTTGTTTTAAGCCTAAAGAAACTCTTAATTTCTCTTTATCAAAACTTAATACCTTAACCTCAATTTCTTCACCTAAATTCAAGGCTTCCTTTGGGTTTACAACCCTTGACCATGAAATATCAGTTATATGGAGTAGGCCATCTAGGCCACCTAAATCTATGAAAGCGCCGTAATCAGTTATATTTTTAACAATGCCTTTAACAATTTGACCTTCTTCAAGATTTTTGAGAAGTTCAACTTTTTCTGCGGAGTTAATTTGTTCAAGGACTGCTTTCCTAGACAATACAACATTATTTCTCTTGTAATCGAGCTTAATCACTTTAAATTCTTGAATTGTATTTTCAAGTTCAGGTGCCTCTTTTACAGGTCTAATATCAACCAGAGAACCCGGTAAGAATGCTTTAATCACATCAACCTCTACAGAAAAACCGCCTTTAACTCTGTTCAAAACTTTACCAGTAACAAACTCGCCAGTTTCTAGCGCCTCTTCTAAGTTTTTCCATGCAGAAATTTTTCTAGCTTTCTCTCTGGAGATCCTTGTTTCACCATAACCATCCTCGACTGCCTCAAGTGCTACTTCAATCTCATCTCCAACGTTGATATCAACCTTCCCTTCAACATCCTTAAATTCATCAAGAGGGATAACTCCTTCTGACTTGAGACCCACATGAACAGTGACCCATTCCTTATCTAGATCCAATACAACCCCGGATACAATTGTTCCAGGCTGCATCTCTAATGTATTTAGACTTTCATCTAATAGTGCAGCGAAATTCTCTGACATATATTTTTACTTCCTTTTAACAGACTAATTCAATAGCCCTAGATAATACCTGATCAGGATCTAAAATAGATGTATCAATAATTGATGCATCTGATGCGGGAATTAAAGGTGACAAAGATCTTTCCGTATCAGCTTTATCTCGCGCTTCAATATCCTTAATCAGATCGCGCATATTAACTTCTTGTCCCTTTTTCTGCAACTCTAGAAACCTTCTTTTTGCTCTAGTTTCAGGGTCTGCTGTTAAAAAAATCTTGTATGCCGCCTCAGGGAACACAACCGTACCCATATCCCTCCCATCCGCGATAAGACCATTGTCATTCTTGAAAGATCTCTGGATCGAAATTAAATTTTTTCGTGTCTCTGGCATCATGCTAATTTTAGAGGCAATTTTTGCCATGCTTTCGCTTCTTAATTGTTTTGTAATTTCATTTCCATCGTGGTTTACAGAGTACTTATTTGATGCATTAACAAAATTTATAGATTCGAAGCTTTTCAATGCTAATTCATGATCAAGAGATGATTCATAACAATAAGCATAAGCCCGATAAAGTAATCCACTGTCTAAAAGAGAAAAATTTAAATGATTTGCTAATGAGGAAGACAGAACTCCTTTGCCTGATGCGGAAGGCCCGTCAATAGTAATAATTTTCTTATCAAGCTTCATGAATGTTTAATCCTATCCTATTCATAACGTGCATGAATGAAGGGAATGAAGTTTCAATGTTAGAACAATCATCAACAGTTATAGCTTCAGTTGATCTCAAAGAGGCGATTAGAAAACTCATTGCAATTCTGTGATCATGATATGAATTAATATTAATGTTTTTAACGTTCACGTTATTGCCTCCATCAATAATTATCCCATCATCAAGTTCAACAAAATTAATTTCAAGTCTTTCGAGTCCTCGCGCAACTGCATTTAATCTATCTGACTCTTTTACACGTAGCTCCTCAGCACCCTCAATTTTAGTTTTGCCAGAGGCAAAAGAGGCAGCGATACAAAGTATAGGTATTTCATCAATCAGGTTGGCAATAATGCTGCCTCCTATATTTATTCCATGTAACTCTGAGCTTTTAACCCTTATGTCTGCCCTAGGCTCATTCATGATGTTTTGTTGATTCGTAAGCTTTATATCAGCACCCATTTCAAGCAATACATCTAACAATCCAGATCGTGTTTTATTGATGCCAACATTTTTAATAAGCAAATCTGAATCCTTTGTTATTAAAGCAGAAATAATTAAAAAAGCTGCTGAAGAAAAATCACCAGGTACATCATAATAAGTAACTTCACTATCTAATTGTCCTGATAGCTTTATCTTCCTACCATCACCATTATTATCAACTTCAATCTTTGCACCCAAAAACTCAAGCATTCTTTCAGTATGGTCTCTGGTAGCCGTTGGCTCGATTATCTCTATCTCGGCTCCAGAGCATAGGCCTGCCAAAAGAATTGATGATTTAACCTGTGCGCTCGCAACAGGAAGTTTATAGCTAAAACTTTTAATAGGAGTTGAATTTATATAATTAATTGGCAGCTTTCCTGCATTACTATTGTATTTAATTCCCATTTGACTGAGTGGATCTAAGACCCTGGCCATAGGGCGCGCTGATAGTGAATTATCTCCTATATAATCTGCCTTTATATTTAGGCCTCCCAAGAATCCCAGCATTAAACGCAAGCCTGTTCCAGAATTCCCCAGGTCAAGGGTAGAGTCAGGATCAGTCACTCTTTTTTTTGAGTTTAAGATATTTACAGTATTTAAGTCATGCAGGTATTGATATTTAAACCCCACCATTTCTAATGCTGACATTGTAGAAATTGGATCTGCTGCGCTTAGAAAATTTTCTACCTTCAAGTCATGATCCAGTAAAGCGCCAAGCATTACAATTCTTTGCGATATCGATTTGTCTCCGGGACATAAAACCTCTCCAGAAACTCTATTGCATGGCTCAGCTATCAATCTCATAAGTGAATTATTGTTTGAATTGATTTAAATATTCTTTAAGCGCAAAGCCATCTTTTGATCTTGATAACTCTTTTAACTCAATTAACTTTTCGACCAACTCATCGATATGTTTATTTAGGTGTGCATTAGACTGAAAAATATCTCCCCACATTTCAGGTGAAGATTGAGACAAGCGAATAAATTCTTTCAGACCCCCTCCAGCATATGTACTTATATCAATATTATTATCATGTAGAACTTTCATAAGACTGTAGGCAACAAAATGAGGTAGATGACTTGTTAATGAAAATAGTTTGTCATGGTTCTCATAATCCAATTCAACTACATTTGAGTTTAGAGATTCCCATAGGTTTTGAATTCTATCCAAATGAAATTTAGATGAGCCAACTGAAGAGATAATGGTTGTCTTGCCGACAAAAAGGTTTTCACTTGAATTCTCAAACCCGCTTAGATGAGATCCAGAAATTGGATGAGAAAGAATAAAATTCTCAGCATCGAAACCTTTTAAATATTTTACAAGCTCGGTTTTTACGCTAGTTACATCAGTGACAGAAAACTTTGAACCAAGCAACCATTCATTTTTTTTTAAAATTTCAAGTGTTGTTTTGGGCGGAGTAGCAAAAATAAAAATAGCATCTTCTAGTTTTTTTACTTCTTCAACTGAATGCATGGCCTCATGGGCATGCTTGTTTCTAATAGCTTTGTTTTTGGAGTCAAGATTTGAATCAATGACATATACATTGAAATTGTCCTTAGAAAGACCTTTCGCAATTGAACCGCCAATTAGGCCAATCCCACAAATGACAACATTATTCATAATAATTCTTTGAGTGCGCTGATAAATATTTGATTTTGTTCCATAGTGCCTACAGTCACTCTAATGAAATCAGGCATGTCGTATAAATCAATTTGTCTAACAATTATTCCCTTTCTTAAAAGAGCATCGAATAGCTCTTTCCCATTAAACTGTCCATGAAAAGAAACAAAATTTCCAACGGATGGTATTGTTGTGAGCTTCAATTTTGAAAGCTCTTCAGATAGGTACTTAAGCCCTTCTTGATTTACATCTATGCTCTTTTGAATATGCTCCTTATCATCAATAGCACTAATGGCTAACTTCTGTGCAAAAGAATTAATATTAAAAGGTTGTCTGATTCTGTTTAAATTCTCAATTAACGAGGCGTTAGCCAATCCATAGCCAAGCCTTATTGCTGCAAGACCTTGAATTTTTGAAAATGATTTTGTCACAATTAAGTTTTCATACTTATTTAATAACTCATTTACATCTACATAGTCATTTTCTTGTACATATTCATAGTATGCGCAATCTAATACAACCAATATATTTGAGGGCACATTTGAAAGAAAATCTTCAACTTCTTTGTGGGTGTTATATGTACCTGTTGGATTGTTTGGATTCGCTATGAATATTACTGCGGTTTCCTCATTAAAGTGGTTGTGAAAAGCTTCAAGGTTGAATTTCCAATTTTTTGCTTCAACCTCGATTAGCTTTGCTCCGGCAGCTTGTGTAACTATCTTATAGACTGCGAAAGCATGTCTTGAAGTAATAGCGTTTCTGCTTGGGTTAAGCCAAGCTCTTGCAATCAATTCCAATACTTCGTTGGACCCATTCCCAAGTATTACAGATTCTTCTGCAACTTTTTCATGATTAGCAATTGCATTCTTGAGTTCGGTGCAATTACCATCTGGATATAAATGAAGGCTATCATCTAAGTCAGCTATGCTGATTAATGCTTTAGGTGATGCACCCAAAGGATTTTCATTAGATGCAAGCTTGATGATGTTGCTAATCCCATATTCTTTAGCGACATCATCAATAGGTTTTCCTGGTTCATAAGGAGCTAGATCAGAGATTCCAGGATTCAGTCTAGAAAAAATATCATTGCTCATGATTCATCTGGATAAGAGCCTAAAATCCTTACAAAGGCTCCATCACTTCTTATCTTTGAAATCACTTTTTGAAGTTTGCTGTCGGATTGGTGTCCTGCAGAGTCAATAAAAAAATTATGAGAGTCTCGAGTTGATCTCGAGGGACGAGTTTCAACCCTATAAAGATTAATTTTCTTTTCTTCAAATGGTTTAAGCAATTTAACCAATGCTCCAGGTTTATTATTGGTTTGGATTAATAAAGATGTTTTATCTTTTCCCGTTTTAGAAATTTTTTGATTGCCAACTATAAGAAACCTGGTTCTGTTATCTGAATGATTTTCTATGTTTTGTGCATGCGTTTTGAGCTTATATTTCTCAACAGCCAGACTTCCAACAATACACAAAGTGTCTTTATTTAATTTGGCTAATTCCGCAGCTTTTGCTGTGCTGGATGTTAGCTTCCTTTTTATATTAGGTAAATTATTTTCTAGCCACTTACTGCATTGACCAAGCGCTTGAGGGTGTGAAGCAATTACTTTTGCAGTACTAATTTTTGAAGTCACCCTGCCAGCTAAGTTATGCTCAATATCCAAGTATGTTTCACCACAAATCAATAACTTTTCATCAACTAGGCAATTTAATGTTGCATTTACTACCCCTTCAGATGAATTCTCAAAAGGCACCATTCCAAACTGTGAAGCTTCGTTAGTTACTTGATAGAAAACATCATCAATTGTTGCTCGCGGATCAAGATTTACGGACGATCCAAAGTGTTTCTTAACTGCGGCCTCGGAGTGAGTGCCTAAAGGGCCCAAAAAAGCTATCTGTAAGGACTCTTCTAAAGAGAGACAAGCTGAAATAAGCTCTTTAAATATAGACTTTACTTTCTTATCTGATATCAAGCCAGAGTTTTTTTCAATAAGTCTTCTCAATATTTGAGCCTCTCTCTCAGGCTTATAAAAACTAGACTTTGCTGAAAGTTGAGACTTTAGACTTCCAATCTCTTTAGCATGAACGCCTCTTTTTTTTATAAGTTCAAGAATTTGATCATCTATTTTGTCAATTTTTTTTCTGACTTGTTCAATTTTTGTCTTTGTCACCATTACCCATATTTTGATTCAAAAGCCTCCATAAAGGTTATTAAATCATCTATTGCCTCCTGAGGCATGGCATTATAGATGCTAGCTCTCATTCCTCCAACTGATCTATGCCCTTTTAAATTTAGAAGATTTTCACTTTCAGCTTCCTTTAGAAAAGTGCCATCTAGATCAGGGCTTTTTAAAATAAAAGGAATATTCATAATTGATCTATTATTTTTGGCAACTGGGTTGCTGTAGAAATCACTCCTATCAATGAAATCATACAGTGTTGACGCTTTTAAATAATTACGCTCTTTTACTGCCTCAAGACCACCTAAAGATTTAAGCCATTTAAAAACTTTACCTGCCATGTACCATGCAAATGTTGGTGGAGTATTCAGCATTGAACCTGATTGAGCGTGTTTATCGTAATTCATGATATTTGGAAGATCTTTATTGCATAATGACAATAGATCTTTGCTAATAATTGTTATGGTTAAACCTGCTGGGCCAATGTTCTTTTGAGCACCAGCATAAATCATTGAAAACTTTGAGACGTCTATTGGTTCGGCAAGAATAACAGATGACATATCAGCAATGATGGGATTCTTAACTAATGGGACATCATGAATTGCATTGCCTTGGATCGTTTCATTGGCTACATAATGAAAATAGCCATTTGATGATCTAAATTTCCAGTCTGTAAGTTCTGGCACATTAGTAAAATTAGATTCCTCAGAGGAAGCACAAATATTTAGATCACATACTTTAGAACATTCTTTGATAGCTTTTGTGGACCAAGTTCCAGTCTCTAAATATTCAGGAATGCCTAGGTGAGCAAAGTTCATTGGGATTAAACCAAATTGAAGAGTAGCGCCACCCTGAAGAAATAAAACATCATGAGAATCAGGAACGTCTAAAAGTTCAATTAAATCATCTCTAGCAGCATTGGCGATCTCACCATAATCTTTGGATCTATGACTCATCTCCATCACAGACATACCAGTAGATTTGAATTCAAAAAGCTCTGACTGTGTTTCCTTAAGGACTGATTCAGGAATCGTTGCGGGCCCAGCTGAGAAATTCCATTTTCTCATTGGCTAGTCTTCTTCTTCAGGAGGTATTCGCACCCCTTCGATAAGTTTTTCACCTTCTTTGGGAGTAATAACTTTTACACCTTGAGTATTTCTTCCAAGGGTAGGTATTTGCCCAACACTTGTACGAATCATTGTGCCTTTATCGCTAATAAGCATAATGCCATCTTCTTCATCGACCGAAGAAGCTGATACCATTAAGCCATTTCTATCTGAAGTTTTTAGAGCAATAACACCTTGACCGCCTCGATTATGCATTGTGAAATCTTCAAGCTTAGACTTCTTGCCGTACCCATTTTCTGAAAGACATAAAATTGTCTTGGTTGTATCTCCCACCATTAAAGAAATTATTTTCATATCCTTCTTCAATCTCATGCCTCTAACACCTCTTGCAGTTCTGCCCATTGGTCTTACTTTAGATTCATGAAATCGAATAAGTTTCCCAGAGAGAGATGCTAAAAGAATTTCTTGATCACCGTCAGTTACTACTGACCCAACTAGTTTATCGCCCTCATCGAGCTTTATTGCTTTGATTCCTGATTTATACTTCTTTGCAAAAAACTTAAGAGAAGTTTTTTTCACTGTACCGTTTCTAGTTGCCATAAAGACATACTTATCTTCAGCAAAATCTTCAACTGGTAAAATTTGAGTAACAGTTTCATCATCATCAAGATTTAGCATATTTACCAGCGGTCTACCTTTTGAGGTTCTACTGGCAACAGGAATTTCATAAACCTTTAACCAGTAAACTTTTCCAAGAGTTGTGAAGCACAATAACTGCGAGTGCGAGCTAAGCACGTACAGATTTTGAATAAGGTCTTCCTCTTTCACTGAAGCTGCAGCCTTGCCCATACCTCCTCTTCTCTGTTCTCTGTACTCAGTAAGAGGCTGGGTTTTAGCATAGCCACTTCTTGAAAGAGTTAATACTCTTATCTCTTCAGGAATCAGATCTTCATTTGAGATATCTTGTCTTGCATCGTTAATATCTGTTTTCCTTTCATCGCCAAAACTTTCTTTGATTTCATTGAGCTCTTCACGAACAACTCCTTGAAGCACATTTTTGTCATCTAGGATTTCTTGTAAATTTTGAATCTTCTCAATTAATTCATTAAATTCAGATGATAAATTGTCTTGCTCGAGTCCGGTTAACCTCCCGAGCCTCAGTTCAAGAATTGATTTAGCTTGGTCGGGTGAAAGTTTGTAATTCTTACCCTTGAGGCCTAAGTCAGCAGGAAGTCCTTTTGGCTTGCATGCATCTTTGCCTACTTTCTTAAGAATGGCCCCAATTGGACCAGCTTTCCATGTTTTTTTGCATAGATCGGCTGCAGCAATCTTTGGGTCCTTGGATTTTTTTATAATAGTAATAATTGCATCAATATTAGCAATGGCTACCATCAGGCCTTCTACAATATGGCCTCTGTCTTTTGCTTTCTTTAGTTCAAATTTTGTTCTTTTGGTAACGACATCTTTTCTATGCTTAATAAACTCCTGAAGGATTTCCTTTAAATTTAGAACTCTTGGTTGTCCGTTTACAAGAACAGTAAAATTGATGCCAAATGATTGCTCCAATTGAGTTTGAGCATAAAGATTGTTCTCAAGGACATCGACTGATTCTCCTTTCTTAACATCAATTACAACTCTGAGGCCATCTTTATCAGACTCATCTCTAATTTCTCTTATGCCATCGATCTTTTTATCCTTAACAAGTTCAGCAATCTTTTCTAGCATGCGTGCTTTGTTAACCATATAAGGTATCTCATTGATTACCAGTGATTGATTGCCTGATTTATCTTCTTCAACTGAAGTTTTGGCTCTGACATAAATAATTCCTCTGCCAGTGTTATAAGCTTCATAGATGCCCATCTTTCCATCAATAATTCCTCCTGTTGGAAAATCGGGTCCTGAAATCGATTGCGTCAGCTGATCAATACTAGTCTTGGGATTTTCTAGGAGTGCAAGAGATCCATTAATAACCTCAGTAAGATTATGCGGAGGTATATTAGTTGCCATTCCAACTGCAATACCAGATGAGCCATTCACTAATAGAGTTGGAACTCTGGTTGGAAGGACATCGGGAATTTGCTCTGACCCATCATAATTAGGTGAAAAGTTGACAGTATCTTTTTCTATGTCCGCCAAAAGTTGATCAGTAATTTTTGACATCCGTACTTCGGTATATCTCATTGCAGCAGGTGGATCACCATCAATTGAGCCAAAATTTCCTTGTCCTTCTACCAACATGTATCTCATAGAAAAATCTTGAGCCATTCTGACCATGGCATCATAGACTGCACTATCACCATGAGGATGATATTTACCAATCACATCGCCTACGACTCTGGCAGATTTTTTGTAGGGTCTGTTGTAGTAGTTTTTTAGGTCATGCATGGCAAAGAGTATGCGACGATGAACAGGTTTCAAGCCATCTCTGACATCAGGCAAGGCTCTGCCATGAATTACACTCATTGCGTAGCTCAGATAAGACTGTTTCAGCTCATCTTCAATGCTTATTGGGAGTATTTCTTTGGCAAAATCTGACATAAATTTCTCTGGGTTTTTGACAGATTAAATATCTATTAAATACCTTAATTTAAGGTATAAATTTTACCATATTTTGGGGGATAAAATTAGTCTTTAAACTCGGAAACTACTGTTCCAATTGACTCTTTTGCATCGCCAAAGAGCATCCTAGTATTTTCTTTAAAAAACAGTGGATTTTGAACTCCAGCAAAGCCAGATGACATTGATCTTTTAAGCACAAAAACAGTCTTAGCATTATGAACTTCGATAATGGGCATTCCGTAAATAGGGCTTCCGGGCTCTTCAGTAGCTGAGGGATTAACAACGTCATTGGCACCAATCACCACTGCGACATCAAAAGTATCCATAGTTGGATTCACATCGTCTGGCTCAACAAGCAGATCATAAGAAACGTTTGCTTCTGCAAGGAGAACATTCATATGACCAGGCATCCTTCCTGCAACGGGATGGATTCCATATTTAACTTCAGTACCATTTTCTTCCAGGAGCTCTCCTAACTCTCTAACAACGTGTTGCGCTTGAGCAACCGCCATTCCATATCCTGGAACCACCAACACCGAAGAAGCATTTTCTAATATTAAATAAGCATCTTCTGCGGTTATAGGTTTGACTTCTCCCTGCTCGCCCTCTGATTTAGATGAGGAAGCAGATGCATAACCAACAAATAAAATATTTCCAATTGTTCTATTCATCGCCTTGGCCATGATAATGGTCAAAATCAAACCACTGGCGCCAACTAAGGAGCCTGCCACTATCAAAACATTATTTAGTAATAGCAAACCTGCAAATGCAGCAGCAATTCCAGAAAGGGAATTCAGTAAGGAGATTACTACTGGCATGTCACCACCACCAATGGGCATAACGAAACCAAGTCCTGCCAATACTGTTAATACTAAAAATCCAAAGAAAATAAAATTTGAATCTATGCTCAAAGCTGGAGCAAACATCATAATTAATAAAGCAGGAATACTAAGATAAAAGAATGTAACTAAAATATTTGTTACTAAAGATCCTTTCTCGAGGTTGATTTTTTCTGATAATTTCCCATAAGCCACAATTGATCCAGAGAAGGTTATCCCCCCAATGTAAATAGTTATCATAATTAGAAGATTCTGTAATAACGCTGGTTGCGTGTCAGTAAATTGTGACCAGGCTATTAGAAAGGAAGCCATTCCCCCAAACCCATTGAATAAAGCTACCATTTCTGGGATTGCAGTCATCTTCACTTTCAGTGCAATAACAGAGCCTATTAAGGCACCCAAGATTATTGCCGAAATGATAATAGTAATACCTATGTCTACGTCGATAAGTGTTACAGAGACTGCTGATAACATGGCAACTGAAGAAAGTATATTGCCTCGAACTGCAGTCGACTCTTTACCAAGCATCTTGATACCTAAAATAAATAGAACAGAAGAAACTATATAAACGAGGTTCTGAAAAATGGTTATGTCTATCAACATATTCATTAAGATTTCTTTTTAAACATGCTCAGCATTCTATTAGTTACTAAATAGCCGCCAAAAACATTTATGGATGCAAATAATATTGCAAAGAATGCTAAAACGTTTTGTATTTGACCTTCAGCACTTAACATTAAAGCTCCCACAAGTGCTATACCTGAAATGGCATTTGCACCTGACATAAGTGGTGTATGAAGAGTGCTTGGGACCTTTGAGATAAGCTCTAGGCCAAGAAAAATTGATAACAGTAAAACAAATCCAAGTAAAATATATATTTCCATTATTTAAACCTCTCGTCCATAATTTTACCTTGGTGAACTAGAACACTACTTTTAATAATCTCATCTTCAAAATCAAGATTTATCGAGACAGATTCTTTATCAAAAAACTCTGTTATCCAGTTAATAATGTTATTTGATAATGCTACCGAAGCATGACCGGCAACCCTAGAAGCTAAGTTAGATATACCTACAATTTTCACGCCGTTATTTTCAACAACTTGATCTACTATGGATCCTTCTACATTGCCTCCGCTTTCAACTGCCATATCTAGTATTACACTTCCTGGTTTCATTTTACTGATCGTAGATTGATCAATTAATTTGGGAGCAGGTCTTCCAAAAAGCTGAGCAGTAGTAATTACAATATCTGACCTTTCGCATACTTTAGATTGGAGTTCTTTTTGCTTAGCTATCTGCTCTTCGGTTAATTCTTTGGCATAGCCTTGGTCTGTTTCACCTGTCTCACCTAGATCAATTTTTACAAATTTAGCACCTAATGACTTCACTTGCTCTTCAACCACATCACGTGTATCAAAAGCCTCTACTCTAGCGCCCAGTCTCTTTGCGGTAGCTATAGCTTGAAGGCCTGCCACACCAACCCCTATTACAAAAACTTTTGCAGGTTTTAAAGTTCCAGCAGCTGTCATCATCATTGGTAAAGCTGAAGATAGTAGGCTTGAAGCTTCTATTACTGCAGAATAGCCTGCAAGATTGGCTTGAGAGCTCAAAACGTCCATTTTTTGTGCTCTGGTTATTCGAGGTATAAATTCCATGCTTACAGCTGTTTGTCCAGAAGTTTCAAGCATTTTTAGATGTTCTTTGTTTCCAAAAGGATCAATCATGCCTAAGACAATTGAATTCTTTTTTAGTGCTTGAACTTCCTCACTCGATAAAGCCGATGGAACAATTAAAATATCTGCTTCACTTAAGCAGTTATGACGAGATACAGGTGTTAAATTATTTTTTTGAAATTCACTGTCAGATACATTTATACCTTGACCAATACCAGATTCAAAAATAACTTTCACACCTTCTAAATTAACTAACCTAGAGATTGTCTCTGGATGAAGAACTGATCTTTTGTCAGTTGGGCTAGTAGATTTTAGTGCGCCAATAATCATGTTAAATATTTAATTAATATGTAGTACATTCGAATTTATTTAACTACATATGTCAATATTTACACAAATTAGCTTAAAAACAATAATTTATATGTGAGATGCATGTAGTATCACTACAAAAAAATTTATTTTTTCTTAATTTTTAACGATGAATTAAACTAACTTTATTATGTTTAAAGATAAAAAATATACAGCAATTATCACAGGAGGAAGCAGAGGTGTGGGAGCAGCTGCAGCAAAAAAATTAGCATCTCATGGGTGGAATGTTTTAATTACATGCTCAAGCTCTATTGATGAAGCGGAGAATATTGCTAATCAGTCAGATGATTTCTCAGGTGAAATAGTTGCAATTCAAGCGGATGTTTCAAATCAAAAAGATTGTGATGCAACCATTGAAAGATGCCTATCACTTTGGGGAGGCTTAGATTCTCTTATAAACAACGCAGGTACAACAAAATTTGTTTGGGATCATTCTGATCTTTCATCTTTATCCGCAGAAGATTTTATTAAAATCTACTCTGTAAATCTGATTGGCCCATTTCAAATGGTTAAATCATGCAAACAACATCTCATTGAATCTTCAAACCCCAGTATTGTGAATATCTCCTCTATTGCTGGTATCAAAGGCATTGGTAGTTCAATAGCATATGCCTCTTCTAAAGGAGCATTAAATACCATGACACTGTCAATGGCTAGAAATCTTGGGCCCATTAGAGTAAATGCTATCTGCCCGGGATTCATTGAGGGTGAATGGCTCAAAAAAGGTATGGGTGAAGAGGTCTACGAAGGTACTAAAAAGCACATAGAAGCAACTGCGCCATTAAGAAAGACCTGTACGCCTGAATCCATTGGTGAAATAATTTATTATCTTGCTAGTGGAAGCTCACTAGTCACAGGACAACTTATCACAGTTGATGGAGGGGTTTCTCTAAATCTCTAAACTAGTTAATAGATTTTTTAACTTTTGGAGATACAGTGAATTTAACTTTTCTCTTTGATGGAATTGGGAACTCTTCCATTGTTTTTGGATTTCTTCCAACTCTCTCTTTTGTTTGAACAATATCAAATGTCCCAAAACCAGAAATTTTTACGGTCTTTCCAGAGTTTAGTTGTTCCTTGATGGTATCAAAAAATAAATCAACAAATTTTTTTGCATCAGCAAAAGATAATTCAGTTTGATCACTGAGGTTTTGAGCAAGTTCTTTTTTGGTTAAAGTCACTTCCTAAGTTTAGCAGATAGTTTACTAGTTAAGTTTTGCAAGATTTTATCCATTGACAGATTTACTTCTTCATCTTTTAAAGACCGACTTGGGCTTTGGAAACTAAACCTAATGGTTAGACTTTTTTGATCTTCCTGGAGATCTTTTCCAGAGAATATATCAATCAATTCGAACTTTCTTAAATAGCTAATCTTAAGCTTTGAAATTAAGCCCTCAATAACTGAATAATCAATGCTCTTATCAAGCACAATATTTAAATCTCTCTCAGAGAAAGGAAATTTGGAAACAGGATTTAAATTATCTCTTTTATTGGTTCGAAAAAGTTTATCAACTAATAAACTAAATCCGTACAACTGTTCGGATGAGAAATTATTATTGATTTCACCAAAACTGCCGATAATTTCTTTTGAATGATTGTTTTTAATCATCAATGAGTTTTCATTAAAAAATGTATTATCGGTATTTAAAATGAATTCATAATTTTTGAAGCCAAATGTTTTTAGCAAATCTTGAATGTCTTTTTTTAAAGTAAAAAAATTGTATGCCAATGAATTTTGATCCCAGAATTTAGCCTTAGTCGACCTGCAGATTACTCCACTGACAATTTCTTCTTCAGAAAAAGATATCCCACTTTTTTTATAAGATCTTCCTATCTCAAAGAGATTTATAGTTTTAAACCCCCTCTTTAGGTTATCTTCAACAGCGCTAATCAATGACTGTAAGAGATTGCTTCTCAATAAAGACTCTTCACTATTTAATGGGTTTGAGACTTTAACTGATTTGTTGTCGCTGAGATCTAGATTTGAAGCTGTGAAAGGTATATGCATTACCTCTTGATAGCCTCGATTTATGAAAAATAATCTTAAGGTGTTCTTTATATTATTGCTAATAATATTCGCATATGGTGCAGCCTTAGGTTTATTTACTGGAAGATTGTCATAGCCATAATGCCTCAGGATTTCCTCATAAAGATCCTCAGCAAGGCTCATGTCAAATCTATGACTCGGAGTTGAAATAGTTAATCCTGTTTTAAAGGAATCGATTTCTATAAACCCAAGCAATTTAAGTGTTCTTGTAATGAATTTTTTAGATATCTTAACGCCCGCAAAAGATTCAAAATTTAGATAATCAAGGGTGATCTTTTTTGCGAAGTTTGTTTTCTTTTCTAGCTTATTGCAGCCTATTAATTTGAATGAAGCTATTTCTTCAAGTAAATCTAAATATCTCTCAAGTGCAAATGCTTGAATTGACGGATCAACCCCCCTTTCAAATCTTGTTGATGCATCGGTACTCAAGCCATATTGTCTTGCCTTATTCATTAAGCTTTCAGGTGAGAAGAACGCAGCTTCAATTGCAATTGATTTTGTAGAATCTGAAACAGCGGTGTTAGCACCTCCGATAATTCCGGCTATTGCAATTGCTCCAGACTCATCACGAATTGTCAGTGTATCTTTGGTGATCTCTTTAACCTCATTACCTATTACTTTAAGAGATTCTTTATTAACAGAAAAACCAACTGAAATAGGCAAGCTTAGGGTTTCCCTATCAAATACATGAAGAGGTGTTCCCTGCTCAAGCATAATAAAATTGCCTAAGTCCACTAGTGGATGGATAAGCGGAATGCCAGCACTTTCAAGTAATGATTTAATATTTTTTGGAAGAGATTTTTTTAGAACAACATCATCCAACAAGAGTAGGTGATAATTTTTACATGCAGATGTTTCTATCTCGTTAATTACTTTTAAGTCTCTCTTGAAAGTAAGATTATTTTTTGAAGAAAAAGATTTTTTATAGAGATCTTGATTTTTGAATGCCCAATAATCTCTTGCCAGCCCCTTTAAGGAAAAAGCATCACCCCTATTTGGAGTTAAATCAAAGTCTATGCAGTTACCATCAACCTCACATTCAAATCCAAGATCAGTAAAAATTGCAGAAAGTTTATTTTGACTTTCATTAGAGACTAAAAATTTCTTTAAATATGAATATTCGATTCTCATATTAAATTTGCTCTAAAAATTCTAAATTAGATGAGTAGAAGTCTCGAATATCCTTAACGCCGTAATAAAGCATCGCGAGCCTTTCTACACCCATTCCAAAAGCATAACCTTGGAATTTATGATGATCGATATTGCAGTTTTTAAGAACATTTGGATGGACCATTCCACAACCCAAAACCTCTAGCCAATCTGAATCAAACTTAATATCCACCTCCGCAGAAGGTTCAGTAAATGGGAAATAAGATGGCCTAAAACGGATATCCATTTTTTTGTTAAAAAAGAATTCAAGAAAATCGATCAAAATTCCTTTCAAGTCAGCAAAGCTGATATCCACATCAACAGCCAAACCTTCCACCTGCGTGAACATTGGAAGATGAGTTGTATCAGAATCGCACCTATACACTCTCCCGGGAGAAAGCATATATATCGGAGCTGCATGCTCTAACATTGAGTGAATTTGAGTATTAGAGGTATGAGTCCTTAATAAGTAACTATCTTTTGATTGTGTATCGACATAAAAAGTATCATGCATTTGTCTTGCGGGATGGTTTTTTGGAAAATTTAAAGCTTCAAAATTATAAAAATCAGTTTCTATTTCATTGCCATAGAAAGTTTTGAAATTAAGATTTTCAAAATACTCTAATATTTTATTAGTACATTTAGAAATTGGGTGAGCTCCAGATACCGAATCTTGAACTGGCAACGAGGTATCAATGATATCAACTGCGCTATTAAAATTAATATTCTCTTGGAAGTCCCTAAAAATATTATTTAATTGATTTCTTAATAGATTAAGTTCTTTTGCCGCAAGAACTTTTTTTTCAGGATCTAGATTTTTTAACTCTTTGAAACTTAGCTGAATGAAAGATTTTTTACCCAAGAATTGGGATCTGACTTTGAAAAAATCTGATTCGTTAGCTACGGAAGATAAACTTCGTAAGGCCTCTTCAATTAAATCCTTTGGGATTTGCATGAGAGCATTATAGCCTTACTTTATCTACAATCTTTGAAAATGTTGTTGGGTCAGAATAAGCGATTCCAGATAGAATTTTTCTATCAAGCTTTATATCAGACTTTGAAAGGTTGTTTATAAACCTACTATATGAGATCTCATGATCATTTAGTGCAGCTGATATTCTAGCAATCCACAAAGATCTAAATGTTCTCTTCTTGTTTTTTCTATCTCTAAAAGCGTATTGAAGCGATTTAATATTTGACTGTTTTGCAGTTTTATATAGCCTACTTCTCGCACCATATTGGCCTTTTGTAGAGGAAAGAACTTTTTTATGTTTGGCTTTTGCTGTTACAGCTTTAGTTGTTCTTGGCATGATTATCTCTTAATTGACTAAAAGCTTAGATGCAATTTTTTTAGTTTCATCTTGCATCTTAATAAGCCCTCTATTGTGTCTTTTTCTCTTAGTGGTTTGCTTAGTTAAAATATGAGATCTGTTGGCACTTCTTCGCTTTAAGCCAGAACCTGTCTTTTTAAATCTCTTTTTAGCACTAGAGTGTGTTTTTAACTTATAACCCATAATAATTTTATTTCTTTTTGACTTTAGAAAGCACCATCAACAGTTGTCTACCTTCCAGTGAAGGCTCTTGGTCAACTTGAGCAACATCACTTAAGTCATCTTTAATTCGATTAAGCAGCTCAAGACCTAGATTAGAGTTTAAAATCTCACGCCCCCTAAATCGGACGCTAATTTTAGTCTTATCTCCGTCAATAATAAAGTTTTTTATCTTTTTTAATTTAATGTTGTAATCACCAACATCTGTAGAGGGTCTGAATTTAATCTCTTTTAAGGACTGTTTTCTCTGTTTTTTCGCGCCCCCTTGATTTTTCTTCTTTTCAAATTGGAATTTACCGTAATCTAATAATTTGCATACGGTTGGATTTGCGCCATATGGTGATACTTGAACAAGATCAATGTTTTTTGCTTTTGCTTTATCGAGAGCTTCTTCAATCATGACGATCCCAAGCTTTTCACCGCTATCATCAATTAACATAACTTCACCAGCCCTAATCTTTTCATTGATAGGCATGAAGTTTTTCTTTTGCGAAGCTATAGTACTATCTCCAACAGAATCTAAAGAATAAAATCAAAATTAATAATAGAAATAGTCAAACTAGGATGTTTGTTTTACAAGAATTTGCGACATAGATGGTGAATTTTATATAAATTTATTGATAAAACAACAATAATTCCTAAATACTATATATAAAAACTTTTTTCGAAATTACATTTTTATAACAAAAATACTTACAATCCTGTTCTCTAATAATGAATAAGCTATGACTGATAATATTGACCAAAATGAAGTTCAAAAATTTGCAGCCATTGCGGAACAATGGTGGGATCCCACCGGTGATTTCAAACCCTTGCATGTGATTAATCCAATCAGAGCAGAATATATCTCCAATAAAATTGATCTTAAGGGCAAAAAGGTTTTGGATGTTGGATGTGGAGGCGGTCTTCTTGCTGAAGCGTTATTTGATGCGGGAGCTGAGGTTTCAGCAATAGATGTAACAGAAAGAAATATTGAAGTAGCAAAACATCATGCTAATGCTCACAAAAAAAATATTTCATACCATCTCACAGATGCAAAAAGTTTTTCAAATAATCATAAAAACTACTTTGATATTGTGACCTGTCTTGAGGTTTTGGAGCACGTGCCTGACCCATCAGTTTTAATAAACGAATGCTCCTCTATGCTCAAAAGAGATGGGTCCTTGTTCCTTTCAACAATTAATAAAAATCCACGATCTTTTGTAACAGCAATTTTTGGAGCTGAATACCTCTTTCAATTGTTGCCTAAAGGCACTCATGAATATGCAAAATTTATAAAACCTTATGAACTAGAGTCATATATGACTTCAGCAAATGTAAGGCTTATGGAAAGCAAGGGTCTTTTTTATAACCCCCTCTTTCATAGTGCAACACTAAATAATGATTTAGGTGTTAACTATATGATGCATGGTGTGAAAGTTGATTAAGGGATTGCTCTTTGATTTGGATGGCACCTTGCTTGATTCTGCTCCAGACTTTGTTTATTGCTTAAACTCTCTTTTAGAAAAATATCAAAAGCCTCCAACAGATGCAGATTTAATAAGATCTTATGTTTCTGATGGAAGCGCAATGTTAGTCAAGCTTGGATTTAAAATTGAGGAGAATCATCCTGAATTTGAAAAATTAAAAAAAGAATTTCTTGATTCTTATAAAAATAACCTCGGCAAGTTTTCAAATTTATTTTCTGGTGCTTCGGAATTGATAGAAAAAATTAAGCTCAATAATTTGAAATGGGGAATCGTAACTAACAAACCATATGTATATGCCTCTAAAATTATTGAAGAAATCCCTGATCTATCATCCTGTATGACCTTGGTTTGTCCAGATCATCTAAAAAAAGCTAAACCTAGTCCTGAAGGAATATTGTTAGCATGCAATCAACTTAACCTTAATCCGAAGGAAGTGATTTATTTTGGAGATCACCAAAAGGATTTAATGGCTTCTAGAGCAGCAGGAACTCTTACCGCAGCATGCACTTATGGGTATGCATTAAAATCATCTGACCTTGAGAATGATGATATTGAAGTTAGAAATTTATTAGAGTTTTCAAAAACTAATTTTAAATCGCTCGATGAACACGCTTGAAAATAAAAATATTCTGATCACTGGTGCCACTAGAGGGATAGGCAATAAGCTAGCAACTCATTTTGCTTCTCAAGGAGCTAACATAGTTTTACTAGCAAGCAATGAGGAGAGTCTTAACAAGACCTATGATGGATTGGTGTCAATTAATCCAAAAGGTAAGCATCTTATTATTTGCTGTGATTTAAGCAACTTAGATACTTCTCATTACGATGAAATTAAATTAAATATTGACGAAAACTATGATGAACTTCACGGCCTTGTGCTAAATGCAGCAATTTTAGGCAAGATGAGTGCCTTGAGTGATTATGATTTAGAAACTTGGAACAAGGTATTGAATGTAAACCTCACTTCGCAGTTTATGCTAGCAAAGACCATGCTACCAATTTTAACTAACTCTCAAAAAGCAAGAATTATTTTTACGTCTTCTGGTGTGGCTGATTGTGGTAAGGCTTTTTGGGGAGCATATTCAGTAAGCAAGTTTGCTGTGAAGGGATTGGCTGAAATATTTCGAGATGAACTCGAAAATATTCATGATCTAAAGATATTTAATTTTGATCCGGGTGCATCTCCAACGGATATGAGGTCAACTGCATATCCTGGCGAAGACCCAAATGACCTTAAATCACTAGATGATCTAATGCCTTGTTATGACTGGTTTTTCTCAAAGGATAGTGACGCCGCAACTGAACATTACTTTAGATATTCAGAATTAATCAAGACTATCCCATAGGTTCAAACTCAGGTAGGAATTAAAGGGTTTGTAAATCTCCTCAATACTTTCTAAGATCTCATTAGGAAAAAAATTATTGCATGCCCTTTTTATGCCTAAATCTCCTTTGGGCAATATATCGGCATCACCTAAGAAAAACATTTTTGTCATATCTACTGTCCAAGGCCCTATCCCCTTATAAGAAATTAATAAATTAGTGAATCCCTCTGCTCCAATGGTTTTGTAATAATTTTTCTTCTTTTGTAATTTATTAGAAATTAAAATATTTTTTACATATTCACATTTTTTTTGAGAGAGTCCACTATCCCTAAGGTCATTCTCTAAGTTCATATTTTGTAATGGTTGATTAATGATAAATTTCTCAGCTCGCTCCCATATAGTTTTTGCAGCTTTTGTAGAAAGTTGTTGTCCTACAATTGCCTTTGATAAATAGACTGACAATTCTCCATTAAATACTTTGAGCTGTTTTGGAGGGCTGCTTTTCAAAAAATTTAAAAAACTAGAATGGTTATTTTTTTTAGAAATTTTTAATAACTCCAAATGAATCTTCTTATATTCCATTTTTAATGATTTGGTCGACTTCATTTGAGGTAAGTTCTTTTAACTGTCCTTCTTTTAAGTCCTTATCTAAAAATATCGAACCAAATCTAACACGTTTTAGTCTGCTGACTTGTAAGCCATGATAATCAAAAAGATTTCTTACTTCTCTATTTTTCCCTGACTGTAAACAGACAGTAAACCATTGATTGGATGATTGCTTCACCCCCAGGACTATATCTGTCAACTGCAATTTTTTATCATCAATATTTATACCTTTCAGCATGGATTCTTTGATTTTCTCACTAAAGTTTCCTCTTGCTCTGACAAGATATTCTCTATCAATTATCGAAGATGGATGCATGAGTTTATGTGCTAGCTCACCGTTATTTGTTATTAATAAGAGGCCAGTTGTGTTGACATCAAGTCTGCCGATTGAAATCCAATTAGTCGATGGATCAGGTAAATTATCAAATATTGTTGCGCCAAATTTTTGTGGGTTCTTAGAACATATCACACCACGTTGTTTATTTAGCATGATAATTCTAGTGGGTTGAGCAATAGATTCTATTAAGTTCCCATCAACATATACTTTGTCTAATTCATCAACTTTATCTCCTAGCTTTGCTTGAGCGTCATTGAGTCGGACTCTTCCTTGTTTTATGATTTCTTCAGATTTGCGCCTAGATCCAAACCCAGCGCTCGCTAGAAACTTTTGTAGTCTTTGCATTCAATGCATTATCCAGTTTGAAGATTGAAATCATCGTCAACGAGGTCAATGGAAGCATCTTCTATCTCGGGTAATGGCGGAAGATCAGATATTGATTTAACTTGTAAATCATCTAAAAAATTAGTTGTAGTTTTGTAAAGAGTTGGTCTTCCTGGAACATCTCTATATCCTGCAGCTTGGATCCAATTTTTATCAAGAAGTGTTCTTATAATTTGAGAGCTAACACTAACGCCTCGAATATCCTCAATATCGCCTCTTGTAACTGGTTGCTTGTAGGCAATTATTGAAATAGTTTCCATTAAGGCTTTGGATGTTCTAGCTTGGGTATCACTCCACATTGGATAAATTAATTCAGAAAACTCAGATTTAATTTGAAGACGGTATCCACTAGCAACTTCCAATATTGAAAGTGAAGCATCTTGATATCTTAATTCCAAGTCATTAAGAACTTCCTTAATTTCCGATAATTCAACTTTGATGCCTTGATTTGATAAAAGAGATTTCATTTCTGAAAGTTTTACTGGTCGAGCTGCGCCAAACAAGATAGCTTCAACATGATTTGCATTTAATTCCATTAATGGACTCCCTGACTAACTGATTTAAGATACAACTGATTTGAGTCCTCATTCTGAATGATTTCTATATTGCCATCCTTAACAAGCTCTAGTGATGCCAATAAAGCAACTGCAACACCTTGTCTCCCCTCAGATTTTTTAAAGGTCTTAAAGAATTGAATGATATTTCTTTTGGTTAAAAGGCCAAGAATGTGCTCAATCCTTTCTTGCGTTGATAGTTCCTCAAATTCAACAAAGTGGATTCCTTCAAATTTAGGTCTTGATATTACTTCAGCAAACACATCCAGAAGATCGGTTGTATTAAAAGGGAGTTGTTCCTTGGGCTCGTTAAACTTTGGCAAGCCAGCGTTGGCAACAAAATAGTCCCGTTCAATTTTGGGAAGGTTTGAGATTCGTTCTGAGACAGATTTAAAGCGTTTGTATTCTTGTAGTCTCTTTATCAGAGTTGATCTTGGATCTTCTTCATCTTCAAGTTCATTATCTTGAGGAAGCAACATTCTAGATTTAATATGCGCTAGAGTTGCCGCCATGACCATATAATCTGATGCAAGCTCAACCTTCAATTCTTCCATAATTTCTATATATTGGAGGTACTGTTCTGTGATTGAAGCTACATCTAACTCCAATATATCAATATCTTTTTTATTAATTAGATATAAAAGAAGATCCATTGGACCTGAGAACTCCTCAAGGATTAATTCAAGGGCATTTGGAGGAATAAATAAATCCTCTGGGAGAGCATCAATATTTTTACCCTTAAGCAGCGGAAATTCTCTTTGAATTGTAGAGCTCATCTACTAGATAGTGTAATCATTGAGTGAATAATACACAATATATAGTGTTTTTAAAGCTTTTTAGGGCTTATACAAAGGATTTAACTAAATCAGTTAATCTGAGGTAAAAACGTATATATTTTTGATTAATATATTTTTTATAGTTTTTTATCAATTATCATACTGCAGATGAATTATCTTACTGACAATACAAGAATTGTAGAGAAGTTTGATCTAATAACTCCTAATGAAGTTTTAGAGAAATATCCACTTACAGATGAGGTTGCAGCGCTTGTATATGGAACTAGAAATGAAATAAGTCAGGTTCTCCATGGCAAAGATGATAGGTTGCTTGTGATATGTGGGCCATGTTCAGTTCATGATAAAAAATCAGCCATTGAATACGCTAAATTTTTAAAAGATGCTAGAGATCAATTCTCAGATAATCTTTTAATAGTAATGAGAGTATATTTTGAAAAACCTAGGACTACAGTTGGTTGGAAAGGTCTCATTAACGACCCAGATCTGAATAATACTTTTGATGCCAATAAAGGCTTGATGTTAGCTAGATCAATTCTTAAAGAAATTTCTGAAATTGGGCTTCCTATAGGTACAGAATTCCTAGACCCCATTTCACCACAATACGTTGCTGATCTGATATCTTGGGGCGCCATTGGTGCTCGAACTGCAGAAAGTCAGATACATAGAGAGCTAGCATCTGGTTTGTCTTGTCCTATTGGTATTAAAAATGGAACTTCTGGTGCACTCAAGCCAGCAATTGATGGAATCCAAGCAGCTAACCACTCACATGTATTCTTCTCTAATACAAAAGAAGGTATGGTCTCCATTTACAAGACTTCAGGCAATTCAGATGCTCACATTATTTTAAGAGGTGGCAGCAATCCTAATTATGACAATGAGGCAGTAGAGCAAACCTTGATAGCATTAAGAGAGGCGGAGGTTAATGAATCAATCATGATCGATGCGAGCCATGGAAATAGTCAGAAGCAACATAAAAATCAAGTCACCGTTACACAAAAAATTGCTGATCAAATTTCTGATGGTAACTTGCTTATCAGAGGCCTCATGCTAGAGAGCAATTTAGTTGAAGGTAATCAGTCAATTTCAGAAAATCTTACATATGGTCAAAGTATTACTGACGCATGCATGAATACAGAAGATACGTTGATATGTTTAAATGCTTGCTCTGAAGCTGTTGAAAAAAGAAGAGGAAACTAATTGAAGGAAGTTTCAGTTTCACTTGATATAATTAATACTCTTGGCCCTACTCCAGCAATAGTTTTGGCTGTAATTCAGCAAAATAAAATTCCCTCTGAAAACTTCGATGAACTGATCTCTAATTTAGAGAATTATCTAAAATTTGAAAATAGGGAAAATCTCATCCAAGCAACTCAAAAGCTTTTGAAACTAAAACTTATTGGATCTAGCGATTCTGCAACCGGGAAAAAAGACAATGTTTATAAATTGAAGCTTCCTGGGAAATCTCCAACTGGGTTAAAAAAGCAGATGCATTCTAACTGGCAACCTAATCTAGAAGTTTACGAAGTATTATTAATGGGTGGTATATCAAAAGAATTTAGTGCTAACAAGCTTCAAGAATTTAAAATTTATTGGAGTGAAAAAGGCTTGCTTAAAGATAATTGGAACTCAATCTTTGTTGATTTTGTGAGAAGAGAATGGGTAAAGGAAAAATCACCAAATAAGGGCGCTCCAACCCAAATGCATCGAAATTGGCAACCAAGCAGTGACGCCTATGAGGTTCTTGAGTTAGCTAATATCCCAAAAAATGTTTCACAATCATATATATTAGAATTTGTACTGTTTTGGGAAGAAGATGGAGTAGCTCTAAAATCATGGAATTCAAAGTTTGTAGACTTTGTAAAAAGAAAAGAAATAGTTAATACAATTAACAATGAAGAAAATAAAAGATCTAATAAAAAAGAAGAAGGCCATGGGGAATCTTCAGAGCAGACAAAAGACCTATCGTGGTCAAAAGATCTCGAGCTCTAAAAAGAAACTCATAATTCAATTCATTGAGGACTTATTTTATAAGTTTGAAGTGGCCTATCATTATCAGTTCTTTAAAATTTATTCATCCAATGAAAAAATAATTACTGCGAAACGACTCTGGGCCAGTACATTAAAAAACTTTTCAATTCATCAGCTAGACCAAGCTAGTGCTTTTATTATAAGCAACAATGAGTTCATTCCCACTCTAAACGAATTTGTAAAAGCAGTAAGAAAGCAGCCATACTCGGATAGCATTCCGAGTGCTGATGAAGCATTTTTGGAAGCTCAAAAATCTTATTCTCCAAGAAAAAAATATAATTGGTCACATCCGATAGTTTATTTCGCTGGATGCAAAACTGGATGGAGTACTCTGAATGACTCCAATCAATACAATGCAATCAACCAATTTAGAAAAAATTATGCAGAATTACTAATCAAACTTGAAGAAGGCCTGGATTTATCAATTGATCATACTGAGACTGAAGAATTTGAATTAAAAAAGTTTGATTCCAATTTATTCAAACAACTCAGAAAAAAATATGATCTTTGAGGCAAAAACATACAATTTGGACTGATTACACTATAATACTCACCCTTTTAAACAGGAGATTTGGACCTATATATGATTGTAGGTCTTAAAATATAAAATTATGTCTAAAAACGTCAGGATGGCTTTACTAATTTTGCTACCAGTATCTTTCTGGTTTGCAACTGGCGTGCTTGAAGAGGACAAAATAGAGCCGCCAAAGGCTCAGAAAACATTATCCTCAGTTGTAATTAATGAAAGTATTGCGGAAATGATTTCTCCGACCATAAGCGTAAACTCTGTTGCTATCAGTGAAAAAAGAGTTGCGGTTAAGGCAAAAACTTCAGGTGAAGTCGTTGCAACAGGTGTTCGACAAGGTGAATGGGTCAAAAAAGATGAGCTTTTGTGTAGACTCGGCATAGTCGAACTGAATCGAACAGAAGTAAAAGCTCCATTCGATGGCTATGTAGAGAATATTGTTAAGCCAGGTAACTTTATTCAAAGAGGTGAAATCTGCGCAACCATAATTGAGCTAAGCCCTATAACATTTGTTGCTGAGGTTCCTGAAGCTAAAATCAAAGACATCTTTGAAGGTCTTCAGGTCAAAATTGATTTAATCACTGATGAAACTATTTCATCTAATCTCACATTCGTATCTAAAAGTGCATCTCCCGCTACAAGAACCTTCAGAGTTGAAGCAGAGTTTGAGAATGTAACTGGCGCTGTAAGAGATGGTATTACTGGCACAATGCATATTAGTACTCAACCGATTTTAGCCCATAAAATTACTGCTTCCGTTTTATTGCTAACCGATGAAGGCAATATTGGTGTAAGAACTGTTAATTCTGAAAGCAAAGTTGAGTTTCATTCAATAAAAATTATTAAAGATACAGCCGACGGGCTTTGGGTAAGTGGAATACCTCAATTTTCAAATCTTATAGTTCAAGGACAGGGATTTGTTGAAAATGGTCAAACCGTAGCTGTTACAAATCTAGCTAGTCTATGAATAAAATAGTTGATTTTGCTCTTTCCAAAGGGAAGACAACATTAACTATTGCCTTACTAGTTTTAATTGCTGGAAGTTACTCTCGCACGATCATTCCCGTTGCTGCAGACCCAAGCATTCAACTTCCATTGGTAAGTGTTTCAGTTTTTCTCGATGGAGCTTCTCCAAATGACGCATCTAGATTAATAGCAAAGCCGTTAGAAAATAGACTTAGAAGTGTCCCAGGGATTGAAGAAATATCCTCCAGTAGCACTCTAGGATTTGCAAGATTGGTTGCTGAGTTTGAAGTAGGACATGACATTGATGCTGCACTCGTTGATATCAAACAGGCTGTAGAAGAAGTTAAATACAAGCTTCCACTCGAGGCAGAAGATCCACAAATAAGAGAATACTCATTTGCGACATTCCCTGTTATGAACCTCAGCCTGATAGGAAATGGGCCATTGAGGCAAAAAGTATTTTTTGCAAAAGAACTGCAAGATCAGCTTGAAGGCATAGATGAGGTACTGAGTATTGATATAAGTGGTGCTCCAGATGAGGTTCTTGAAGCAATTATTGATAAGTCAAAGTTGGAAACTTATGGAATTACATTAAGAGACCTATATTTAGCTGTTTCAAACAATAACGTAATTATTCCTGGCGGTGCTCAAGATACTGGTGATGGTCGTTTTAACATTGAAGTTCCTGGAGTTTTTGAGACTGCTCAAGATGTTTACAGCATTCCAGTCAAAGTTACGCCTTCAGCAGTTGTGACCCTTGGAGATCTTGGTGAAATAAGAAGAACTTTTAAAGACTACTCGTCATATTCAAAAGTTAATGGCAAAGATGCAGTTACGCTTGAAGTAAAACTTAGAGAAGGCGCTAATGCAATAGATGCTAAGCGTGCAATCATGTCGAATATCTCTGAGTTTGAACCTTACCTACCTGAAAACATTGAAATTGTTAAAACTGATGATGAAACCATTTGGGCTGAAAAAATGATTACAGAGCTCCAAGGAAACATTGTTACCGCAATTTTTCTGGTAATGATACTGGTTGTTGCCAGTATGGGTATTAGAGTTGGCATGTTGGTTGGTCTATCCATACCATTTTGCTTTCTTCTAACTTTTATTGTTTTAAATATTGCAAACATTGAATTTAACTTCCTAGTAATGATGGGATTGTTGTTAGGACTTGGAATGCTCATCGATGGTTCTATTGTTGTCACGGAATATGCAGATAGAAAAATATCTGAAGGCGTACAAAGAATTGAAGCTTACAGACTCGCTTCAAAAAGGATGTTCTATCCGATACTGTCCTCGACAGCAACTACAATTGCCGCCTTTACACCACTTATTTTCTGGCCTGGATTCACAGGTCAATTTATGCGTTTTTTACCAATCGCTGTTTTCATAGTTCTATCAGCTTCATTGGTCTATGCAATGATTGTAGTGCCAGTTCTTGGTGCTGTATTTGGTCAAAGAAGATCTTCTCTTATGTCTGGAGAATCTGAGAAAACTGGAGAGGTTGTTTTTGACAGAGTTTCATCCTTCTACAGCAAATGGGTGAGGATTTTTGCGAAGAATCCATTTGAAACAATATTAAGCGTTTTTTTTCTATTATCAGTCATTATTATTTCTTACGATCGCTTTGGAAAAGGTACAGTATATTTTCCTTACGTAGACCCTGTTGCTGCTGAAGTATCAATAAGAGCAAGAGGTAATTTTTCAGCTACCGAATCAAAAGGTATTGTTGAGCAAGTTGAAGACAGGCTGCTCGAAATTCAAGAAATAAAAAGTCTTTATTTAAGAACAGGCTCTGAGTGGTTTAACTCAGGTGGTGATGTTGTGGGACGTGGCTTTTTTGAGGTTGAGGAATTTAATTCAAAGGGACTCACAGGTCAACAAATAATTGATCAAGCTAAACTGGTAGTAGCAAATATCCCAGGCATTATTGTCGAGATAAGCGAGCAAGAAGGTGGGCCTGCTTTTGAGAATCCCATTGAAATAGGTATTTTTGGAAATACTGAAAATGAGGTTGTTCAGGTAACTCGGATGGTTGAAGACTATGCAAAGAATGGAGTTACTGGCCTAGCGAATATAAGTTCAACGTTACCTTACCCCCAAATTGAGTGGAAGATTGATGTTGATAAACAAAAAGCTGCTCAACTGGGAGTCAATATTTCAGACGTAGGTGCTATTGTGCAGATGCTTACAAATGGTTTTAAAGCTGGTGAATATAGGCCTGATGATTCAAGAGATGAAGTTGAGATAAGAGTCAGGTTCAAGCGCGATGAAAGATCGTTAACAGGTATTGATGATCTAAAGGTCCCCTCCTCGCGAGGACAAATACCTATCAGCTCATTTATCAAAATTATTCCAAAAGAAAATAGGCAATCTGTTGTTAGAAGAAATGGTAAGTTTTTTCATGAAATTGGAGCTGCAGGAGCAAATAAAGACATTTTAATTGATGTAAAAGTTAAAGAAATGAGGCAGTGGATAGATCAACAAGAGTTTCCTTCAGGAATTTTTGTTCAATTTAGGGGACAACAAGAGGAAACTGAGGAGGTAAATAGTTTTTTGAGTGTTGCAGGTATTACAGCTATCTTCCTTATGCTTGTCCTACTACTTACTCAATTTAATAGCTTCTATCAATCAATTCTCATTTTGTCTGCAGTATTTATGTCGGCTACAGGCGTTTTATTAGGATTGCTAATTACCGGACAACCCTTTGGTACAACCATGACTGGAATCGGCATTGTTGCGTTAGCTGGAATTGTTGTTAATAACAATATCGTCTTGATTGATACTTTTAATAGACTTCGAGATGAGAATCAAAATCTAGCTAGATATGATGTGGTGGTCATGGCTTGTAAACAAAGATTGAGACCGATCTTATTAACAACCCTCACAACTATTTTCGGGCTGCTGCCGCTAGCTGCTGGAGTAAGTCTAGATATTGTTGCAAGATCAATTGAATTAGGCAGTCGAGTTGTAGATTGGTGGCAGCTTTTAGCACAATCAATAGTTTTTGGATTAGGTTTTAGTACAATCTTGACTCTTATTTTTACCCCAGCTGCATTAATGGTTCCTGAATCAATTAAAAATTACTTTAGCAAAACTACAGCGGTCGAGACTTCTTAATAATTAATATAAAACTCAGTTAAAATATTTATATGACTAAAAAAAATCTTAACTTTGAAGATTCTTTGGCAAAGCTTGAGAGCATTGTTGATGCCTTAGAAGATAATGACGTTAGCCTAGAAGAGAGTGTTAAAAAATTTGAAGAAGGGATTAAGCTTGTGAAAGACTGTCAAAAGCAACTCAAAGAAGCTGAGCTAAAAGTTAATAAGCTTATGGGTGATGGTGAAATTTTAGATCAAGAGAATTAAGACATGATTAATAAATACCTCGCTAATGTGCGAGAAAGTGTTAATCAACAGTTCTTAAACATCATCAAAAGTGATTCTCAAGTCTCTAAAGCAATGCTTCACACCGTGCTAGCTCCAAGTAAATGTATTAGAGCAGGAATTGTAAGAGCTGCAGCAGAGCTTGAGGGTACTCTTAATAAAGAATCTATTAATAATTTAGAGGTTGCAGTTGAAGCGATGCATTCATATTCATTGATTCATGATGATTTACCGGCTATGGATGATGATGATATGAGAAGAGGCCAGCCCTCCAATCATATTGCTTATGGTGAAGCAACTGCAATTCTTGCAGGAGACGCCTTGCACAGCTTGGCATATGAGATTGTTGCAAACGATACTAATTTATCTGTTGATCATAAAGTTAATATTATTAAATTACTTTCAGATGCTTGTGGTTTTAATGGCATGATTCTAGGTCAACAATTGGATTTAGAGTCTGAGGGATCAGACACTGGAGATATAAATAAAATTCATGCTTTAAAAACTGGCAGACTCATAAGTGCTTCGCTTGCAATGCCAATTACAAATTCAAAACTCAGAATGAAACTAAAAATTGTGGGAGAAGATATTGGTTTAGCATTTCAAATCATGGATGATGTTTTAGAGATAACTGGATCTACAAAAGCTCTTGGAAAGGATTCGAAATCAGATGTAAAGAATAACAAACTAACTTATGTATCAGTTTATGGTTTGGAAACTGCAGTTAAAAATGCTGAAAAATTGATTGAAAAATCAATAAATAAAATAATTGATCTTGACGGTAATTTTAACAAGAAGAACCTCATCGAGATTTGTAATTTCATTATTAGCAGAGATAACTAGTTATGAAATTTTTTAAGGAAATACCAAATTCTCGTCCTAGCACACCTTTGCTTGATGAAATTAATTCACCTAAAGATCTAAAACCTCTTACCCTTGAGCAGCTAAAGAACCTAGCCGATGAATTAAGAGCATTTTTACTTTATCAAGTTGGGCAAACAGGAGGTCATTTGGGTGGTGGCCTAGGTGTTGTTGAGTTAACCGTTGTTTTACATTACTTGTTTAACACGCCTGATGATAATTTAATATGGGATGTCGGTCATCAAGCCTATCCGCATAAAATTCTAACTGGCCGAAGAGATAAACTAAAAACCATTAGAGTGAAAGGAGGTCTAGCGCCCTTCCCTTCAAGAAATGAAAGTGAATATGATGCTTTTGGAACTGGCCATTCAAGTACATCAATAAGTGCAGCCTTAGGTATGGCTATTGCCAATCAAAATAAAAAAACAATTGCTGTGATTGGTGATGGAGCAATGACAGCAGGAATGGCTTTTGAGGCAATGAGTCATGCGGGCAGTATAAAGCCAAATATGCTTATCATCTTGAATGACAACGATATGTCCATATCAGAAAATGTAGGTGGCTTATCTAATTATTTTTCTAGAATTTGGGCCTCAAAACTTTATAAAGGAATTAGAAAAGGTGGAAAAAGCTTCCTAGAGAACCTACCACAAGCCCATCATTTAGCTCGAAAAGTAGAAACGCAGATGAAAAGTATGGTTTCACCTGGATCTATCTTTGAGGAATTAGGGCTAAACTATATCGGACCAGTTGATGGTCATGATATTGATGAGTTACTAAGTGTAATCAAGAACTTAAAGGATTTTGAAGGGCCGCAGTTTCTGCATATTATTACGAAAAAAGGAGCGGGTCTTGATCCAGCTGAAGCTGACCGAATAGGTTTTCATGCCATTGGAAAAATAAAACCTGTTGCAAAAAAACAAAATAATTCAAAACCTAAATATCAGGATATTTTTAGTGAGTGGGTTGTTGATATAGCAACGGAGGATGAAAGCTTATATGCAATAACTCCGGCAATGCGAGAAGGGTCTGGGTTGGTTGAATTTAGTAGAAAATTTCCTGAGAGATACTTTGATGTAGCAATAGCTGAACAACATGCTGTTACATTTGCAGCTGGTTTGGCAGTGGAAGATAAGAAACCAATTGTTGCGATTTACTCAACATTTTTACAAAGAGCATACGATCAATTGATTCATGATGTAGCGCTACAAAATCTAGATGTTACATTTGCAATCGATAGAGCCGGGCTTGTTGGCGAGGATGGTCCAACACACTCAGGTAATTATGATCTTGCCTATCTAAGATGTATCCCAAACATGATAATCATGACCCCATCCAATGAAAATGAAACTAGAAAGCTGTTATCCACTGGTTACAAGTATGAGGGTCCTGCAGCTATACGCTATCCAAGAGGAACGGGTCCAAATATTGAAATTGATAAAGACTTAGAAACATTAGAGATAGGTAAATCAAATCTTGTGATCAATAAAGAGTCAGAAATAATTATCCTAAATTTTGGTGCTCTGATGGACGTTAGTAAGAACGTTGCAGAAAAATTAGATTGCTCTCTAACTGATATGAGATTTGTGAAACCCCTTGATGCTGAGTTTCTTAAAAAAATACATGATAAAAAACTTATTGTAACTATTGAAGATGGTAGTCGCTATGGCGGTGCAGGATCAGCTGTTCAAGAATGGTTTGCTGATAATAATTTGAATGTAACCATCAAATCATTTGGTATACCTGATGTATTCATTGAGCATGCCAGCAGAGATGAAATGATAAGAATGGCTTCTCTTAATGGAGATGCAATATTTGATCAGATTAAAAAATTAATTTAATTAAAAAATTTTGATTTTATAAAAATCCTTTTACCCATCAAATTATAATTTTAGGGATAGCCAGCATTAAAATGCTTGTAAATAATCCTGCAAGAATATCATCGCTCAAGATTCCTGGTCCATTTTTAATATTTTTATCGACCCATGAAATTGGCCATGGTTTTACAATGTCAAAAAAACGAAAAAATAAAAATGCAAAGAGCAGTGAAATAAAATCATGATTAATAAACATGCAAGCCACAAACATTCCTGCAAATTCATCAATAACAATTTCTGAGCTATCAGACTTTGTATCCTTATGTACTTCAACACAAACCCACCAACTTAAAGCCACTGTTAACACTGTTGAAAGAATGATCCACTCTTGCAAAAAAGCTGTGTTATAAATTAACAATACAGCAAATAAACTTCCCCAAGTGCCAGGAGCAAATGGAATAGATCCAACCCCAAAGCAAGTCGCAAATACATGGGATACTTTATTATAATTTGGGAAACTCATGTAAATTTAGAAGTGCTTATAGCCTTTATTTAGTGAAGTTATTTTACCATCCAAATATATTTTCTTTGTTTTAATTGATGTGCCAACTTGATACATTTCAAAATTCATTTTTTTCATTTTTACGGCAAGAGACTGAATGTTTTTTTTAGGCACAGTAAAGATTAATTGATAATCATCACCGCAATTTAAACATTTGTTTAATGATAAATTTGAATTGTATGGTATAGAGCTTGAAGATAATTCGAATCCTACATTAGATGCTTTGCTTAGATGTCCAAGATCTTGAAGAAATCCATCAGAAATATCAATCGCGCTCGAGGCAAATTCTGCAATGGTCTTGCCATAATCAATTAGGGCTTTAGGTTTTAGATAAGCAGATGAAATCACATTTTCTCTATTACGCTTTTTGAAATTCTGCATACCAAATAAACCATTACCTAGCTGTCCTGACAAGCAAACAATGTCGCCAACTCTTGAATTATTTCTTAATAATATTTTTGAAACCTGTTTGCCAAAGACAGTCACAGATATCTGATATTGTCCTTTCACTAGATCGCCACCAGTTAAGCCAATTTTGTAATCATTTGAAAATTCTTGGAGTCCTTTTTTAAATGAAGAGAAAAATTTGGGGCTATTCTCTTTGGTGGAAAGGGAAAGCTGAAAGGCTAATGGATGAGAGCCCATTGCTGCTAGATCACTTAGTGCTATAACACATGCTCTATAGGCAGCATATTCTGGTTTAAATCCCTTTGGAAAATGAACACCCTCTACGGAGGTATCAGTTGAAACGATGAGATTATCTGATAACGAAATTACCGCGGCATCGTCTCCAACGCCTTTCAAGATCTTATTCTTTTTATTAAAAGAAGTACCTATATTAGATAGGTACTTCTCAATAATCTTGAATTCAGTAATAGTTTTTAACTTGGGTATCTTTCGAATAGGCCACTGGCACCCATACCACCACCTACACACATGGTCACTACACCAAACTGCTTATCTTGACGATTAAGCTCTCTAACCATATGGCCAACTTGTCGTGAGCCTGTCATACCAAATGGATGACCAATTGAAATTGAGCCTCCATTTACATTGAGCTTATCCATAGGGATACCTAGCTTATCTCTGCAATAAACAACCTGCACCGCAAAAGCCTCATTTAATTCCCATAAATCAATGTCATCAACGTTTAAATCATAGTTTTTTAGTAATTTTGGTACTGAAAAAACTGGTCCAATACCCATTTCATCTGGCTCACAACCCATAGTAGTGAAACCTCTAAAATAAGCTAGAGGCTTTAAACCAAGTTCAAGTGCTTTTTCTTCACTCATAACCAAGGTCACTGAAGCACCGTCAGACAACTGAGAGGAATTTCCAGCAGTAACTGATCCGTTTTCTGGATCAAAGACAGGTTTTAGAGAGGATAGGCCCTCTAATGTGGTATCAGGTCTGTTACATTCATCTTTATCAACTGTGTAGTCAACTTCTTTTGAATCACCAGTTTCTTTGTTAACAAGCAGCATTTTGGTTTCCATTGGAACGATTTCGTCATCGTATAAACCTAGCTCTTGAGCATTTGCAGTCCTTTTTTGGCTCTCCAGAGCATATTCATCTTGAGATTCTCTTGATACATCATATCTTTTAGCAACCGTTTCAGCTGTGATACCCATTGGGTGATAAATGCCTGGACTCTGTTCTGCAAGCTTTTCATTCACAAAGCCTTCCATGTTTTGCTTTCCTTGCAGCATAGAAATTTGCTCTACTCCACCAGCAATAACAGTGTCATAACATCCAGCCATTACTTGACTCGCCGCCATGGAAACAGTTTGAAGACCTGAAGAACAATATCTATTTACAGTTGTACCTCCAACAGTAACCGGAAGGTTTGAAAGCACAGCAGCATTTCTACCTATATTATGACCCATTGGTCCTTCTGGATTACCGCACCCCATGATGACATCTTCAACCTCCTCACCTGATAAATTTGGATTTCTTTCCATTAGGTTATTGATGATATGTGCAAGCATGTCATCAGCTCTTGTAATGTTAAAACCACCTCGATGTGATTTAGCAAGACCCGTTCTAACACTATCAACTATTACAGCTGTTTTCATTATTCTTCTCCTTTTTAAACTTTATCTGAATCCCTAGGAATATGGCATTATATATGCCATAAACTGCCCTCTGCAAATCTTAAAAGCTATTTAATTTCCTTATTCTCATTAGTAATATCTTTATACCATTTGGGTACAATATCTACTTTATACTCTTGGGCTTTTTTGAAAATATAAGGAATTGTTATCGGACTGAAGGGCAATATGACAAGCACACCCAAGCCTAAATTTTTAAAATTTTCAGCAAGCTGATCGTTGGCTTTTGCTAGTTCCTCATCAGATGCCTTACCTTCTGCAAATCTAATATAGGTATCAAGCATTTTTTGATTTTCAGCATTTTCTGCCAAAAAAAGTTCTTTAAGTTTGATTAAAAATTTTTCTACTTGTTTCATATAAATAAAAAAGCCCGGATAAACCGGGCTTTCATCGATTAATTATTCTTAGAAATTAATACCAAAGTTGAAACCAGCAATTTTTGGATCAATCGCTACACCGTTAGCAAAACCAGCTACAGTTGGATCTGTAGAATATTTAGCATAAAGGTGATCTTCATCTCCAGCATTTCTAACATAAACACCTGCATACCAAGAATCATCGGCAGCAGTATATTTCAATGAAACATCAATGTAATCAAGTTCAGGTGTATATGCTCTTGCATTGTTAAATGCATCTGACCATGTCTCATCTCTGTATGTGTAATCAACTCTGAAAATCCATGTGCCGCCAGGTCTTTCAAAGAACTTGCTAACACCTAGTCTCCAGTTTAACTCTGCAGATAGTGGCAATTTATTACCAGCAAGATCTTGTTCAACACCATCAGTTGCTGGACATGGTGCAGTAGTTGCATCTAATCCATAGAAAGGTTGAGTACAAAGAGGTCCAAATGATTTATAGACTATTCCAGCATCAGTGAGCTGATATTTTACTAAAGCAGCAAACAATGGGTTTGCAGCAGCAGCTGCAGCTCCACAAAGAGCTCCGGTTACTAAACCGGCAGCACAAGGAGCAGCAAATTGAGTAAAGTCACCAAACATACCAGTTGCTGTTCCTCCAATTGGAGCAAAAATACTTGAGTTTGGTAATGTTGTAGTAGCTGCATTGATGTTTAATGGATCAACAGACTTAAAGTCATCAATTACAGCATCAGTCCAAGCAATGTAACCATCAATTAATAAGGTATTTGAAGCAAAGAATTTAAATTCTGTTTCAATACCTTCAATAGTTGCATCAGCATTTTCATTCACAGAAGAACGTCTGATAATTTTAGAAAGCTGAAGTCCTTCATAGTCATTTGAATAGATGGAAGTATTAACTTGTAACGCACCATCTAAGAAAGTACTCTTCATACCAACTTCAAATACGTTAGCAGTTTCAGGACCAAACTCAGTCGGGGTTCCGCCCTCACCATCAGTTGGATTCGATCCACCAGGCTTAAACCCAGTACTATATGTTGCATAGACAAGGTGATTGTCATTAATGCTGTGATCAAGACCTAACTTGTAAGTTGATTCATCGGATTCAAAGACACGATTGGTAGCCGCAGGTTGAGTTCCACCATAATAACTTGCTGCATCACCTTGAAGATCAAGCAAAGCTGTATAGCCCCAATCACTTATTTCATATTCAGTATATCTTCCACCAACTGTTAATCGTGTTTGGTCTGATAAATCAAAGTACATCTCACCATAAATAGCAGCAGTACTCCTATTTAAGTTTGAATCATTATGGTAATAAGATTGCCAATCCGGTAATACACCATTATTAGGGAAATTACTTGCAGCAGCAGCACCAGCAGCAAAAGCAGAATTAAGAACATAGCCCTGAGCTTGAGCAGGAGTAATTATTCCCCCAGCAATTAGCCCTGGTACTTGAGCTGAAGCAGCTGAGGCACCTAAGAACGACTGAGCCCAAAAAGGAGCCCCACCGTATCCACACTGTCCAAAGAGTGTACAAGCAGGTCCAACTGATGTATTAGCCCAGTATTCCATATACGGAGTAATAATTTGATATTCATTAGCACTGTCTGTATCAATTCTGAATAGACCAGCTGTAAAGTTAAAGCTACCATCATAATCAGATGTAATTCTAATTTCATTCTGCCACCACTCAGATTCATTAGTTGATCTATCAACTGCCTGATCAGAGGCATAAACTTTCGTGCCAACTCCGCCAGTTGTGTGGTTATTGCTATCAATACCTAAAGCAGTAGTTATTGGCCCCATCGCATAATTCACCACTGAAACAGAATGATCATAGTCAGCCTGATCGTGGAAATCACGAGTAGCATAATGCGAAGAAATGGTTACTGAGATTTCATCACTAAGTTGGGTTTGGATCTCAAGTAAAGTATTTTGATATTCAGCTGAGTGAATCGGTGTGTAATCCAAATCAACTGTTCTAATATCTGATGAGGGATTATTTCTATAAACACCTGTAGTTAAATCACTATTTTGGAATTGTAAATAAGGCACCCAGTGTCCATAACTACCTGGTGAATATACTGCGTCCATTCCTGTTTCAAAAGGACTACATCCAAAAAATGTGTCAGCTTTACAAAATTGTCTAGCTGCTCTTAATCTGTTGTCATTAGCATTTACATTTTCATGCACCAAGGTGAATAATGTTTCATCTGAAACATCCCACTCAAGCGTAAATCTAGCAGACTGAGTATTCCTATCATCCAACTCTTGATCATTGTAGTTGTTGACAACAAAGCCGCCTCTTTTGAGGCTACTAGCAGCGATTCTTGTTCTTACAGTATCTGATAGGGGCAGATCAACTGCAGCAGATATTCTAGTAGAATCATATTCAGCAATATCGGCTTTAACATAGCCACCGAACTCACTGTTAGGTCTCTTTGAGATAACTTGCAATAGTCCACCAGTTGTTCCATCTCCAAAAAGAGTACCTTGAGGCCCACGAAGCACCTCAACTCGCTCTACGTCAAAGAGCTCAGCCTCATAAAGTGAAGATATGGATGCAACCTGACCATTCCAGAAGTATCCAACAGAGGAACTGGTTGAGTTACCTACGGCAAAGTTACCAATACCTCTTAAGGTAATACCCGAACCTGCGTAGGCTCCTTTTTGGAAACCAAGAGTGGGTACAGCAAACTGAAGATCTTCCATATTTTCAATTTGTTGGGTTTCAAGACTGTCGCCAGTAATCGCTGTTACTGTTATGGCAGTATCCTGAAGTGATGTTTCTTGTCTGAGAGCGGAAACCACAACTTCTTCAATGGTTCTGTTCTCTTCTTCTTGTGCGTTGATGCCTGGAATAAATAATCCAGCAGCAACAAATAATGTTGATAATAAATAACGATTCATATTACACCCCCCTATTAATAGTGCTAAATATGTCTGAACGTGAGTCTTATCATATACTGATATGTGTTTTTTGGGCAAATAAATCAACGAAATATTAAATTCATGAAAATTAGAGAAAAAGCGCAGATTATTATCGATATTCTTGAGTCACATTATCCCAAAACACCAATTCCATTAGATCATTCTGATAACTTCAGCCTCTTAATAGCAGTGTTATTGTCAGCACAATGCAAAGATGAGCGAGTAAACCAAATAACGCCTAAGCTTTTTAAGCTTGCAAATGATCCATATTCCATGGCAAAACTCCCTCAAAAGCAGATCTATGAGGTCATAAAACCTTGCGGTTTGGGCCCGCAAAAGTCAAAGGCAATTAAATCTCTATCAGAAATTCTAGTTAAAGACTATCAAGGTCAAGTGCCTGAAGAGTTTATGCTGCTAGAAAAACTTCCAGGTGTTGGGCATAAAACTGCTTCTGTGGTAATGAGTCAAGGATTTGGCCATCCAGCATTTCCAGTAGATACACACATCCACCGCTTGGCGCAAAGATGGAAGCTTACTAATGGTAAAAATGTTACTCAAACCGAGAAAGACCTTAAACGCATCTTTCCAGAGGAATTATGGAACAAACTGCATTTACAAATTATCTTTTGGGGAAGAGAGTTTTGCCAAGCTCATGAATGCTTTGCCCTTAAGTGTAAGATTTGTAAAGCAATTAATCCTAAAAGAATTCGGCCATTTGCCCACAAAAGACCCTAGATAAATTAGAATAATGACTTAATCAATTAAACCTATTTTTTGGAGTAATGATGAAATCTCATGCTGATTTAATTTTTTCTAATCCTTCAGATATTGCTGGCTATGATGAGGATTTGTGGCAAGCAATGCAGGATGAATCAACCCGACAGGAAGATCATATAGAACTTATTGCCTCTGAGAATTATGCAAGTAAACGAGTGCTTGAAGCTCAAGGATCTTTACTAACTAATAAGTATGCCGAGGGTTACCCAGACAAAAGATATTATGGGGGCTGTGAGTTTGTTGATGTAGCAGAACATTTGGCAATTGAACGTGCTAAAGAGCTTTATCAAGCTGACTACGCAAATGTTCAACCACATTCAGGTTCATCCGCAAATGCTGCAGCATTTTTAGCAATGCTACAGCCTAATGACAATATCCTTGGCATGTCACTTGATCACGGTGGTCACCTTACTCATGGTGCAAAAGTCAATTTTTCAGGAAGGAACTACAATGCTTTTCAATATGGTTTGCATCCGGAAACTCACGATATTGATTATGACCAAGTAAGGGATTTGGCAAAAAAACATACCCCAAAACTTATTATTGCTGGTTTTTCAGCATTTTCTGGAATCGTTGATTGGGAAAAGTTCGCAGATATCGCTAACGAGGTCGGGGCTTATTTCTTAGTAGACATGGCGCACGTTTCGGGTTTGATTGCGGCTGGAGTTTATCCTTCCCCGGTACCATTTGCTGATGTAGTAACATCAACCACTCATAAAACCCTTAGGGGTCCAAGATCAGGAATAATTTTGGCAAGGAGTAATCCTGATCTTGAAAAAAAGCTTAATTCAGCAGTATTTCCAGGATCTCAAGGCGGTCCATTGATGCATGTTGTTGCTGCTAAGGCAGTGTGTTTTAAAGAAGCACTTGAGCCAGAATTCAAAATCTACATGCAGCAAGTAGTAAAAAATGCAAAAGTTATGTGTAAAACTGTTATGGATAGAGGGATAGATGTTGTGAGAGGAAGTACGGATAATCATATTGTTTTAATGGACTTAAGGTCGCATAAGATTACTGGTAAAGATTCTGAAGCAGCTCTTGGTAAAGCAAATATTACCGTTAATAAGAACACTGTCCCCAATGATCCACAATCCCCATTCGTTACCTCAGGGATTAGATTAGGAACTGCAGCCATCACTACAAGGGGTTTTAAAGAAGAGCAAACTGAACAACTATCAAACTGGATATGTGATGTAGTTCTTGATTTAGACAATCATCAAAGAATTAATAAGATTAAAGGAGAAGTTGAAGAGCTCTGTGCAGCCTTTCCAGTTTATAAGTAATGCATTGTCCATTTTGCCAAGCACAAGATACAAAAGTTATTGATTCAAGGCTGGTTGGCGATGGTTCACAAATAAGACGGCGAAGAGAATGCGAGCTCTGTAAGGCTAGGTTTACTACTTTTGAGACAGCTGACCTTGCACTCCCAAGAATTATAAAAAGTGATGGGGAAAGGCAGCCTTTTAATGGTACAAAACTCAAAGCAGGAATGCTCAGAGCACTTGAGAAAAGACCATTATCTTCTGAAGAGGTAGATGCAGTTTTTGGGAACGTTTTAACACAGATTCGGCAACTTGGAGAAAGAGAAATTCCATCAAGAATGTTGGGTGAGATTGTGATGAAATCATTAAAGTCTGTTGATCAGGTTGCTTATGTAAGATTTGCATCTGTCTATAGAGATTTTCAGGATATTGAAGAGTTTGCTCAGGAAATATCAACCCTCTCAAAGGAAAAAAAGCAATCTAAAACCACTAAAAAATGAGTTCGAAAGACTTCATTTCTCAAACATTAACTTTAGCAAAAAAGGGTAAAGGAAAAGTTGCACCGAATCCTATGGTTGGTTGTGTTATCACTAAAAAAGGCAAGATTATTGGTGAAGGATGGCATAAGAAATACGGAGAAGATCATGCTGAGGTAAATGCAATTAAGGATTGCCAAGCAAGATTTGGTAAGGGTAAATCAAAAGAACTGCTTAAAGATTCTTGTTTTTTTGTGAACCTTGAGCCCTGCTCAATAAAAAACAACACGCCTGCCTGTACCGATTCAATTATCGGTGTTCAAGCTGCCAAGGTTGTTTGCTCGATGAAAGATCCAAATCCTAGGATAAACGGAAAAGGGATCAATAAATTAAGAGCAGCGGGTATTAAAGTTGAAGTTGGAGCTGCATCAGATGAAGCAAAAGAGCTGAATAAGGTCTTTATTGTGAACCAAAAATTCAAGCGGCCTTTTATCACGATTAAATATGCCCAAACATTAGATCAAATGATTGGCTATCAAGCTAAAAGAGGCATTCAAATAAGCAATGCCCGTTCAAAACAAGATGTGCAAAATATACGTAAAGAGCACAGCTCAATCCTGATTGGTGCCAATACATTAAGGTTGGACAATCCTAGATTAACATCGAGACCAGAATCAAAAATTAAAATCCAGCCAGCAAAAATAATCGTCGGGAATAATTTTGGAAGGCTCATTCAAAAAAATATTTTTAAAAACTTCTCCCATATTTTTTTTGTTACTTCGGAGAAACTTGTTGTGCCTCAGAAATACTCCAACAAAATAACCTGCATTCAAACAAATAGGAGAAATGGATTACAGAAACTTTTTAAAGAACTTATGTTAAGAGGCTATACCAGTATTCTTGTCGAAGGAGGAAAAAGCATAATTTCTTCATTTATCAAAAAAGGATATTTTGACGAGCTCATCGTATATACTGCCCCAAGAATTTTGGGTAGTAAGGGTCTAAAAGCTATGGATAATAAAGCTGATAAGATCATTGATACCGTTACAAAGGTTCATTCGATAGAAAATTTCGGTGAAGATATAAAGGTTACTTATATAAATAAGAAAGCTAATGGAATTTAATTCAACAGAAGAGTTAATCAAAGATATTAAGTCTGGAAAGATGGTTATTCTCCTAGATGATGAAGATAGGGAGAATGAGGGCGATCTAGTATGTGCTGCTGACTCTGTAACGCCTGAGATAATCAACTTCATGGTATCGAAAGGAAGAGGCTTAGTTTGTTTAACCTTGTCACCCGAAAAATGTGATCAGCTCAACCTGCCAATGATGACAAATTATAATCGCACCAAACATGGAACTGCTTTCACTGTTTCAATTGAAGCTGCAAGTGGTATCTCGACTGGAATTTCCGCATCAGACAGAGCTCATACCATTAAAGCTGCTGCAGCAAAAGATGCAAAACCATCTGACTTAGTTCAGCCTGGTCACATATTTCCGCTGAGAGCTTCTGAAGGTGGCGTACTAAGTAGAGCAGGACATACCGAAGCTGCTTGTGACTTGGCAAAATTTGCAAATAAAGGGGCAGCCGGTGTGATTTGTGAAATTATGAATGAAGATGGGACCATGGCTAGACGTGATGATTTGATAGCATTCGCAAAGACACATAAGCTTAAGATTGGAACTATCGCGGATTTAATTCATTACAGAACACTTAAAGAAAAAACTGTTGAGAAACTTTATTCAAAAACAATAACCGTTGACGGAATGAGTTTTAAGTTAAAAGCCTGGAAAGATTCAATTTTTCAAAACTTACATATAACTTTTGAGGTTGGAAATATCAAAAAATCAGATGCTCCTTTAGTAAGAGTTCATGTACCAAATATTCTTCATGACATGATCGGAATGGATGGTTTTGGAAAACGCATGAATATTAAGGAGGCCTTAAAAAAGATTCATGAATCTAAATGTGGCGTCTTATTGATGATTGGAACTGAGCAAAAGAATCAATCAATCATGATGGACTTAGAGGGCAAAAAAAATGTGCCACAACCTGAAACTAAGACAGTTGGTATTGGCTCTCAAATTTTAAAAGAATTGGGGCTTACAAAAATTAAATTACTGGCCACACCAGTAAAGTATCCATCCATATCTGGATTTGATCTTGAAGTTATAGGTTTTGAGAAATGAGCAATTCAAGTTTTAATTTTCAAGCAGTAACAGCTGATCCTTCTTGGAAAATTGGGATTGTAAAATCTAAATGGAATCATAAGATTGTTAGCATGCTTGCATCAGAGGTAGTTAACCATTTGGAGGCTTCTGGTATTAAGCTCATTGAAATTTGCGAAGTTCCAGGCTCATGGGAGCTTGTTACTGGTGCCCAAAAATTAATCATTAAATGTGATCTTATTATCCCCCTTGGTGTAGTTATCAGAGGAGAAACGACTCATTATGAATTGATCTCTGAAACAGTAACTCAAGGATTGATGGATCTTATGATTAAAAATGATAAGCCGGTAATCATGGGACTTTTAGCTACAGAGAATGAAGAGCAGGCACTTAAAAGAGCGAATCCTAATCAGCTAAACAAGGGAAAAGAATTTGCCCAGTCAGCCCTAGAAATTCTAGCTCTTCGAAATAATTAATGGCCAAAAACCTCGCAAAACATAAGGTCTCAATAAAGACACGCGAGTGTATCATTCAAGCCCTTTATCAAAGCTTAATGGAACCTTCAAGCGTTGAACTGCTGATGCAGCAGTTCACGAATGAAAATAATCCTAAAAAAATTAGTTTTGATTTATTGAAATCTAGACTTAAGTATTTTTTTGCAAATGAAGAACAAATCATTAAATTACTTGATTCCAAAAATAAGGGTGATAATTATCAAGTGATTGATAAAGCAATCATGGCCTATGCATTAATTGAAAGAGACCTTAATGAACTTCCAAAAGAAGTTATATTTGATGAGAGTATTAGGCTAGCTAGGAAATTCTCTAACGAGAGCGCCTATAAATTTATCAATGCAAAGCTGGAGATAATTTACGACTCATAGTTCAAGTAGATTGGACTAGACCAGGCTCTATGCTCTACTGGACCTATACACTCTTCTGTCTTTCTATATCCTTCTTGGCATATTTTTGTTTGAATGCAATTTCCAAATTCATCAAATTCACATCTTAATGGATCTGCTGATAAGGCCTGCGAAGGTTCCTCTATAGCTCTAACATAATAAATTGCATCTCTTTTACCAAATTTAAATTGTTCATCAGTGAACTCAATTTCACAGCTTGTATCATCACAATCAAAAACCTTCCATGATTCAGTGACTAGATCCTGAACAGGTTCACCCGCAAATTGTTGGGGTAAGATTTTAACTATCTCAATCCTATCAATTTTTCTTCTTTCATTACTCGGGTTATAGCACTCAAGATTACAAATTTTTTCAAGCCTCTCTTGACTGAGAGCCTGATCACTATAATCTGGACAGCCAGGTTTCTGGATTAGAGAACCAGCAGCTTTTACTTTGAACTTAGGTGATTCTGATGCAAACAATTCAGATCCCATATGATGGCGTGCGTTGCTTTCAAAAGCATCAAACCATAAAAGTATTCTTGGGCCAGAAGTTGCATATGTTTCTTTGTTCTCCATAGCATCCCAAATATCTTCGCGTGATCTGGAGTTAGAGTGAACCGCGATCAATCCACCGCTCATAAAATAAGCACTTTGTCGTTCTGAATCAGTCACAATATTTAAATCGATAATGCTGGTTATTTCTCTATCCCCTCCAAATCTGAGGTATGTTGGTTCAAGCTCTCCTTTTGGTCTTCTGGTATCAGCTAAGAACTCTGATATAGGATCTGCCCACCCTCTAGCTTCAGTATTTCTATTTCTAAATAACTCTTTATAACCTGTTCCTGGTCGAGCGTTGTGATTGTCGCTTGATCCCATAAACCCAAATTTAAATCGTTTTGGATTTTCTGGATCAGTAAAATCTCTCAAAGCCAAAATATATTGAGCAGATCCAAGAGGACGATAATTAAATGCAGGCAAGAAACAATCCATGCATTGTCCCGCATTAATAAAATCATCGCCTCTTGTCTCATTGACTGCTCCAAATGCTGCTGATCCCATATTTGCTGCATAAGATTTTGTTTTTTCTGAAAGATTGTTGCAGGTTTTTTCATCTAAGCCTGCATCTTCACACCTTTGTGCCATGATTCTTCCTGCTTGTTGGCAGGTTGGTAAAAATTCTTCGGTTGCCTTAGGGCAAAATAGATCTCCAGATTCATTTTCTAGGGCATCGCTCCAAGGCCGATACTCCTCACTGTTTCCATGCCCTGAGTAAATCTCGAATAAAAATTGAGATTCATCATCTTGGTAATCAACAAGTTGCTTCATCCAATCTGAAGTTGCTGGTGTGTAATAACCCCATGTTGTTCCGTGGGGAATAACCATATATGGAGTATCCCACTCCTTTAGCTTAGAAAATAAGATGTTTGGATCCTCAGCTTCCTCATAACAATCCAGTGGAAGACTCTTTGAAGGAACACCTCTTTCACAGATTGGAGTGTTCTGAATTTCTTCAAAAAATTTATCAAATGCGAAATATCTTTCTCTGTTATCAAGATCTAGGGTTGCAGGAACTAATGACATGGTCCATGGCAATCCAAGCCGCATGACTAATGGAGCTATACCTCCAGCTCCAATTGCTCTAGGCGGCACAGCATCTTCTTCAGTATCTAAAAAAATGACATTTTTATGGCCAAAGTGATCTTCGGGAACATCACTGACTTGAGTCCATTCCCAACCGAGAAAGCTAACTAAATCATTGGTACCCTCAGAGATATTGTTGCATTGACGAATGCTTTCTTTGGTATCCAACCACTTTCTTGGTGTCGACGCCTCAGCATGATCATTAATAGACCAAAAATCTAGTGCAGAGCAAAATCTAGCAAAGTCACATGCATCCGATATTGGTGATGCTCCAGGACCATTAAAATAAGGTAAAGACCACATGAATGCATCGGTAGAATATGTTGTATGAACATGCAAGTCACCAAAGAGAATTTGTTTTTCTGATTCGACTCTAAGATCATCTGCAATTTTAGATATTCTTTGCTCCCTTTCCTGAATAACATATTCGGGAACCTTATCGCCCAATATTTCCCCTGGACCTTCTAGGGTCCCATAAAGTTTTAATACGCCTCCAATAAAAAAAATGACGACTGAAAAAACTGCTAGAAGAACTATTGAGGTTAAGACGTTCTTCATAAAAACCCCCAAGATTTTTTATATTACTTATGAACGGTTTGATCTCTATCAGGTCCAACAGAAACTACTGTAACAGGAACTTTTAGATAATCTTCAACATATGATATATATTTTTGAGCAGGTATTGGTAAGTTTTCAAATTTTTTTATTTCTGATATCTCTTCAAGCCAGCCCTGAAAAGTCTCATATATTGGCTTGCCATCTTCGTAATCAATGCAAGCCTTAATCGACTTGAAACTATCCATAACATCTAATTTAGTAATGCATAATTCTGTAACTGAATTTATAAATATAATTTTTTTTAATGCATGCAGATCAAGCCATCCGCATCTTCTGGGTCTTCCAGTTGTAGCACCAAACTCATGACCAATTTTAGCTAAGGTTGCGCCATCTTCATCAAATAATTCAGTGGGAAATGGGCCCTCTCCCACTCTCGTTGTATAAGCTTTTGTAATTCCCAGAATTTTATTAATCTGCTTTGGGCCGACCCCAAGACCTGATGAAACTCCACCGGCAGTTGTGCTTGATGAGGTTACATAAGGATAGGTACCATGATCAATATCAAGCATTGAGCCTTGCGCTCCCTCAAATATTATCTCTTTTTTTTCTTCAATACTTTTATGCAATATTTCATAAGTGTCATAACCAAAATTAGTTTGTAGTTTTCTAAAACTAGTTAGCTCCTCCATCACAAGATCGATATCAATAGGAGTACTATCATAAATTTTAGTGAGTAATTGATTGTGGTATTTAACTAGCTCAGAAATCTTAGATCTATGGAGTTCAAGATCAGCAAGATCTCCAAATTTTAATGATCTTCTTCCCACCTTATCTTCGTAAGCTGGTCCGATACCTCTTCCAGTCGTGCCAATACCCTCATGCTTATCACGAACTTGATCGATGGCAATGTGGGTCGGCAAAATTAAAGGGCAATCATTACTGATATAAAGTCGGTTTTTAAAAGATATACCGCTATTAGACAACATCTCAATTTCTTCATTGAGTGCTGGCAAGGAAATCACCACCCCATTACCAATAATGCAGTTCGAGGATGAGTGCATAATTCCTGAAGGGATTAAATGAAGAACTTTTTGGGAACCATCAACCTTTATTGTATGACCAGCGTTATGTCCGCCTTGAAATCTACAAACTAATGAGCCTTCTTTACAAAGAGCATCAACAATTTTGCCTTTTCCCTCGTCACCCCATTGCAATCCTAGAATCAGGGTGGAATTCATTGGTTAGGGCTTTTGTGTGCCGTCAGATTTATTTAGATACTTAAAGTAATCAGACTTGGGATCTATTAACAAAACATCTGCCTTATTTTGGAAAGTGCTGGTGTATCCCTTTATGCTTCTTGTGAATTCATAAAACTCAGGATCTTTTGAAAAAGCGTTAGCGTAAATGGCTGCAGCTTTTGCATCACCTTCACCGCGGATCTGCTCGGCTTGCTTATAGGCCTCTGCAAGAATAATAACTTTCTGTTTGTCTGCTTTAGAACGTATTTCATTAGAAAGCTCTTTACCCTCTGATCTTAGCTCTTCAGCGAGTCTATTTCTTTCTGTACGCATTCTTTCAAAGACAGAGCTACTTAGCTCTGATGGAAGGTCAATTCTCTTAACTCTAAAATCAATGATTTCAATACCAAGATCAGCTACGGATGAACCAAGATTGTTTGTCATAGAGCTCATCATTTCATCTCGCTCACCGGAAACAAGTTCTGTAACGGTTCTCTGGCCAAACTGATTTTTGAGTTCAAATTCTGTTCTCTGACCAAGCAGGTTATTAAGTGTAAGGAAGCTTCCAGTAGTAGCTTTGTAAAAAGTTAATACATCAACAATTTTATATTTTACAAATGAATCAACTAGGAGATATTTACTCTCTACCGTAAGTATTCTGTTGGGCTCCTCATCAAGGCTTTGCAGTCTTGCATCAAATTTTCTAACACTCTGAATAAGTGGAACTTTAAAATGAATTCCAACATCAACATCAGGCTTAATAACCTCACCAAATTGAGTTACCAACGCTTTTTCCTTTTCATTAACTATATAAATGCTGTTAGCAATAACAGCTATGATTAGGGCAGAAAGAATTAATATAAGATTAGATCTATTCATCATCATCCTCCGCTTTTTTATTTTGCTCCATGATTTTATCAAGCGGAAGGTAAAGCAGGTTATTACCTCCCTCTACATCCACCATAATTTTTGTTGAGTTAGACAGGACGCTTTGGATCGCATCAAGATAAAGCCTATCACGAGTTACTTTAGGAGCTTTTTGATACTCTGCTAGAAGCTTTTCAAATCTAACGACCTCACCTTCTGCATTTGCGATTACTTCTTCTCGGTATGCCTCTGCAGCTTGTACCCTAGCAACCCCTTGACCACGGGCCTCAGGAACAATGGATAAAGCATATCTTTCAGCCTCATTCTGAAGTCGAACCTTGTCTTCTCTTGCAGCTACAACATCATCAAAGGCTTCTTTTACAGCAGTTGGAGGGTCTGTCTTTTCTATGTTTACTTGTTGAACTATTAAACCAGTAGCATAAAGATCTAAATAACTTTGAAGACGATCCTGCACATTCAGTGCAAGGGTTTGCCTGCCTGTAGTAAGTGTCTCTTCGAGAGAGTTATCTCCAACAACATGACGTAAAGAACTTTCTGTAGCCTGGCGGAGACTTGCTTCAGGATCGTTAACGTTTAATACAAAATCCTTGAGATTTTTTATTCGATATTGAATTGAAATCGTAACATCAACTAAATTTTCGTCTTGAGTTAGCATATTTGCAGTTTGAGAAAAACGTCTAGTTAGAGCAACATTCTCAACGAATCGCTCATCAATGCCAGCGATCATAAAATTCAAACCCTCATCAGTTTCTTGATAGTATGTTCCCAATCTTAGTACAACGGCTCTCTCGGGCGCTTCAAGCTGATAAACACACATTGATGCATAAATGATTAGGAGACCGAAGATTCCATATGTGAAGATCCTTTTGAAAGAGAAATTATTGCCAGAACCCCCTGATCCATTAGTAGAATTTTTACTTCCCCCAAAAAGTAGAGAAAACTGTTTCATTAGATCATCAAAATTAGGGCCATCATTATTATTGTTGTTTCGACCCCAAGGGTCTTGGTTGTTTTGGTTATCCCAGTTCACGTTATTGCCTTTATAAAATGAAGATTATATCTAGTATTTAAGGGCGAAAGTTAATAATTAAAGAATTACTTATAACTTTAAGCCCTTTTTAATGAATTCATTTGCAGCGTCTTGCTCATGTAAGTCAAAAAAACTTAAATCCTGCCAACTTCTCATCCATGTAATTTGTCTTTTTGCTAATTGTCGAGTTCCAAAAATTGATTTTTCTAACATTTCTGACTCTTTTAGCGAACCATTTAATACCATAAACGCTTGCTTGTAGTTAACTGCCTTCAAGATAGGATGATTTTTTTTCAAATTATTATTCATAATCAAATCATCAAGTTCATAAATTAATTTGTCATTTACAAGACTTGGTTGCCTTTTTTCAATTCTTTCATGCAATTCAGCCCTTTTATTTGGGAATATTCCTATCTGAATAATATTGAATTCATTTCTGATGCCTGGTTTAGCCCAGTCTTTGTCTTGATTATCCTGGCTGAGCTCTATCTCTATTGCCCTAACTAGTCTTTGCTTGTCATTGGGTGAAATGTCTCTAGCTTTTGTTGGATTTAATTTAACCAATTGATCAAACAGTTTGTTTGGCCCATTTTCTTTCAGTTCAGCATCTAACTTTTTTCTTAATGCGGAATCGGCATTAGGCAATGAGTGAATGCCCTCAAAAAGACTTTTGAAATACATCATTGTGCCCCCAACAAATAATGGAACCTTTCCATCATCAACAATTTTTTTTGCAAGATTTGAGGCATCATTGATGAACTCAGCTACATTATAGATTTCGCTCAGAGAACAGTGATCTATCAAATAATGTGGATACTTTTTCAGCGTATCTTGATCAGGTTTACCAGACCCAACATTGCAACCTTTATAGACTTGAACTGAGTCAACAGATATTAATTCAAATGTTTTTGGAAATTTGTCTATGATTTCAATTGCCCATCTAGTTTTGCCTGACGCAGTAGGTCCAAGTAGAAATATAGCTGAGGGCTTGGATTGATTACCCAAGTTTAAAGAGCCTCTTCGTTAAGTTCTCCAGTTCTAGTACGAATAACTTTTTCAAGGGGTGAAATAAAAATCTTTCCATCTCCAATTTTTCCTGAGGAAGCAGCTGTACTTATTGCTTCAATAATAGACTCTGTTTGATCATCTCTCACTGCAACTTCTATCTTAATTTTTGGGAGAAAATCAATTACGTACTCAGCTCCTCGGTAAAGTTCGGTATGTCCTTTTTGCCTTCCGTATCCTTTTACTTCGCTAATAGTCATGCCAGTAATGCCTAACTGATCTAGACTTTCTCGAACTTCTTCTAATTTAAAAGGTTTTATAATTGCAGTGATTAATTTCATTTTGACTCCAATAGTTTTATTATATATGAGCCTTGTCTCTGAGTAGAGCCTTTGTTCTTATTAAAAACCTCTTCTGCGTTAGCTATTAATGAAGAAGAATAATTCTCATCATTAATTAATTTATTAAAGGCATTACCAAGCTCGAATTGATTATGAACTACTACGGCAGAACCACTTGAAATAAATTCTGATGACATTTCTTCAAAGTTAAATGTATATGGCCCAATAATAATTGGCGTTTTATTACATGCAGGTTCAGCAAGATTATGACCTCCATGATTAATGAGGCTTCCACCAACAAAAGCGCAGCTTGAAAGCATATAACAAGTATTTAATAGGCCAATTCTATCTATGATGATAACTTCAGGCTGGGAATCACCTTCTATACAAGAAAATTTCTTGCCATCGAATCCCATTTCATTGCATAAACTTTTTACAGAATTAGCTCGCTCGGGATGTCTTGGGCATATAACTAATTTTACATTTGGGTGTGATGGATTATTTTGCTGAAATATTTTGTAAGCATTCAAAACAATTTCTTCTTCTCCCTTATGAGTGCTTGCAGCGAGAATGAATTTATTTGGAAGTTTTTTTTCTGATGAGGTTCCTTTTGCAGGCTCAATATCATATTTCACAGAGCCAACAACCTCTATCTTTTTTGTATCGACCCCTAAGTTACAAAATCGCTCTAAGTGCTTATCCGATTGAACAAAAAGTTTATCCATTTTTTTAAAAATAGGAGTCATTAATAAGCGAGTTTGTTTGTATAAGCTTGCTGATCTTTTACTAAGACGGCCATTTAGCAAGATTATTGGAATATTTAGTTTATTGGCTCTATAAATTAAATAGGGCCATATTTCGGTCTCAAATAAGAGGATCAGTTTTATATCTAAAAAGCGAAAAAAAAGATTAATAAAAATAAAAAAATCCCAAGGCAAAAATATAACTTGATGTTTATGGCCATATAACTCTTGAGCTTTTTGCAATCCAGTAGCAGTGGAAACGCTGATAATAATTTCGTTATCTCCTTCAAGGGTTTTAACAAAATTCTTGATGCCTAAAACCTCACCAAGACTTACCGCATGAATAAGAATAGGATTATTTCTTTTCTTGAATCCTAGACCAATCCTATTGCTAATTTTTGACAGATATAACTTTTGTTTAGCTCCCTTGATTAATAAATTTAAAAAAAAGACTGGTATTAAACAAAAAAAACAAATCTGATAAATAAATAGAAACATCAATGTGAGAATACTTTAAATGTAATAATAACGTTTTTATTAAAAAATATGAGCATCATTATTTTCTTATGGAAATTAATTATTCGGATCCCTCGAAGGTTTCATCATGCAAAACTATTCTCATTCTTGTTAAAAATATTTTTATTTAATCGAATCAAGGTTGCTAAGAAAAATATAAAGTTATGCTTCAAAGAAATGAATAAACAAGAACTTAAGGGTCTCTTCAAGAAAAACCTTGAGTCTGCTGCCCTGTCAATCTTCGACATGGGAATTGCATGGTTTTGGAGCGATGCAAGAATTAAAAATGAACTTCCAAGTAAGATAAATAACTTGGAGCTTATAAAAAATAGTTCTCAGGGAAATTTAATTATCTTTAAACATTCTTTGCATTTAGAGCTGGATGCAAGAATTTTAGGTATGCAAGCAGAATTGTATGGTGTAGGTAGGGAACATAACTCTCCTTATATGCATAAAATTATTGATTCGGGCAGGAAAAGAGCTGTTAAAGATACAGCAACTAAAAAAGAAACTTTAAGATTTATTAAATGGCTAAAGAAGGGAAAAAATGTTCTGTATGCAATTGACCAAGATTATGGAATAAAACATTCAAAAAAAATAAATTTTTTTGGGATACCGACCTACACAATTACAACTGCTGAAAGACTGCAAGAGATAACAAATTGTAACGTTGTTTTTTTAGACTCATGGTTTGAAGAGGGGGTGCTTCGAATTAACCTTGAAGAAATATCTAAAAATAATGTCATAGCTTCAACTGAAATGATTAGTCAAAGAATTGAATCATCGATTAGAAGAAATCCTGGTGAATACCTTTGGCATCATAAAAGATTTAAAAGTTCTCTAGGAAAAGAGTTTTATAAAGATGCTAGATAAGATCAATTCATTAAAAGGATATATGCCGCTGCATGAGGGAGAGGCTCTAGCAAAATGGGCGGAAAAATTTTCAAAGGTAGGCCCTATTTTAGAAATTGGAACATTTGGAGGTAAGTCTGCTGCATTCTTAGCTTATGGCTCAAAAAAAAATAATCAGATAGTTTATACAATTGATCATCATCGGGGATCTGAAGAACATCAGCTTGGAGAAGAGTATTTTGATCAAGAAAATTTTGATGAGACCCTTAACAGGATAAATACAATTCCGTTACTCCAAAAAAATCTAGAGGAAGTTAAAGAAATTACAAACATAATTCCAATAATTGGTGATGCAAATACTATTTCACAATCATGGCAAACAAGATTGGGAATGTTATTTATAGATGGTAGTCATACTTTTGAGTCCGCAAATAATGACTATGAAAACTGGAAACATTTAATTGAGAAGCATGGGGCCTTGGCCTTTCATGATATCTATGAAGATTCTAGCAAAGGAGGCCAAGCACCTTATAAAGTCTTCCAAAAGGCCATCGATGATGGTTTTAAGATTTTTGATAGAGTTGATACAGCGGTTTGTCTTACGTATTAAACTAAATTAGCAGTAAAGACTCGTGATGCTTTTGATGTATTGTAAATGGCATCTTCTGCAAGAATTAATGCAGCAATGGTCCAACTTGGCTGCTCAAAGGGCCAAAATATTTTTTCATTGAATTGCCATCCCATATATGGAATCTGTTCGTCATCGCTAATGGTTTTCACTTCTTGTAAGATCTTAATTGCCCTTTCTCTATGTCCAGCTTTTACCAGGGCAATACAAAATTCGCATGTCTCGGCTACTGTAACCCATGGCTCTTCCGCAACACACTTTACTCCTAATCCATCTACATAGAATCTCTGCATTGTTTTTTCTACATACATGGTCTCTTGTTCTGCTGATAATGCTCCAGATAGAATTGGGTAATATGCATCCATAGAGAAATTACTTCTATCAGCTTTTAAATCAAAATTGTTTTTTGGGGCTTGAACACATTTTTTTGCACTTAGATAAATTTCATGCCATTTGTCTTTATGAAAGAATTCTCCCATTTCGTCAGCAAGAAAAATTGAGCATTCAAGGCTTTTAACTATCGAACTATTGCCGGTAAGCAAAAAGTCAATATCGTACTCTCCGTCTTCATCAATGTTCCAAATAAATGCGCCCGATTTAGACTGCATACCCAAAAGGAAATCATTTGCCATAAGAAGACAGCTCAAATTCTCTTTAATAAACGCTTTATCTTGAAAAAGGATGAAATGGAATGCGAGTGCTGTTGCAAAATAAGCAGCATGATTTGATTGTTTATTGAACTTTGTGGGATTAGATTTTTTGTATTCTTCATACCAACTTCCATCCGAGTTTTGATTAAGTCGAGACCATGCTAGCCCTCTCTCAAATTCATCTTTAAATCCTGCAATACCAAGACCAATGCATGCTTCTAAATGGTCCCAATGATCATGAGTTTGATCATCCTTACAAATTATTGAACCATCAGAATTTTGATATTCCTTAAGCTTATTGCCTAAGTGATAAATAAAATCTTCCGAAGAATGGATAGCCATAAATTAATTTTTCTTAAAATAAAAACTAATACTCTTTCCAAGAATGGGGTTAAGTAATTTTTCGATGACATCCATGATAGGGGTATTTTTTAAGATATGCCTTTCAAGTGTTTTTTTATAAACCTTGACTAAAAAATTATTTTCTTGTGTTTTCCAAAAGATGCATCTTAGCCACCAATAAGCAGAATGAAATGCATGATATTTTTCAGATTGAATAAAAGAAAAATTATGGTCCTGCATTACCTTTAAGATATGTGATTTTTTAAAAATTCTAACGTGGCCGCCTGGCATGTTTTGATATTCCTTTGATAGCATCCAGCATATTTTCTCTGGCAAAAATGATGGGACACTGGCAAGAAAATATCCTCCCGGCTTTAATACTCTATGAATTTCTTGAATTGCTTTATTGTAGTCCTCTAGGTGCTCCAATACTTCAGAGCAAATCACAACATCTAATTCATTATCTTGAAAAGGAAGATTATAGATTGAGCCTTGTAAAAATTTTACTAAGTTAAAATCCATCTCTCTAAAAAAATCCAAGCCTTCATTGCTCTTTTCTAATGATGGAATATCCATATCGACCCCAAAGAGATTTAGGCCTGACTGAGCATCCATTGCTCCAAAAATATGTCTACCCTCTCCGCATCCGACATCCAGTATTTTGTTCCCTCGTGATAAATAAATATTTGAGAAATTAAATGTCAGCATGCGAAGTTAAAATTGAGGAGATATGGTCTATATAAGTGTTTGCAATAACTGACCAACTAAAGTTTTGTAATATGTGATCTCGTCCTAAATTAGCTTTTTTCAAGTAGTGATCATAGTTTTGGAAAATGTTATTCAATGAATTAAAAATATCTTCATGACTTTCAGGGGCAACCATCTCAGCGTAAGGTCCAGTAATCTCAGGTATTGAAGCAACATCTGTAGCAATAAGAGGAACAGCACATGCCATAGCCTCTCCAACTGGAAAGCCAAACCCCTCATACAAGGAACTTACAATCGCAATTTGGCTGGAAGCATATTCATCACTAACCTCTTGATTAGTTAAGTTAGTTTTAAACGACACGAACTCATCAATACCTAGCTTAGAAATCAGTCTCTCAGTATGTCCTCCAGATCTAGGCTTTCCAATAACTACCAAATTAATTAATGGGTACTTATCTTTCGCAATAGCTATCGCCCTAAGAGTAAAATCTAGTCCTTTTAATGGCACGTCTGCACTTGCCGTTGTAATTAACTTGAATGGTTTCTTTGAGATCACAAGATTTGGTTTAAATATTCCCGTATCAATACCATTTGGAATTACGTGAATTTTACTTGAATCTACATGGAAGTACTTCTGAATGTCATTCTTGGAGCTTTTGGATGGAGAAATAATATTATGCATTTTGGGAGCAACTTTCGACTGCATCTTTAAAAATGAATACCAGCTTCGTATAAAGGTTTTCTTTACAATACCTTTAGCGTACTTTAATTCATACTCTTTATCCCTTGGGATAGGATGATGGATAACCTGAAAAAGAGGAAATTCTTCTTGAATTTTAATCATTGAATAGGAGAGAGATTGATTGTCGATAACAAAATCGTATTCTTTTCTAGTTGATAAATAATTTTTTGCTCGATTTCCAAATGTTCTCATTTCTGGGAATCCTCCAATCAAAGCTATAAAAAATTCATAATAATCATCAAAATCTTTATTTTCCTTATTAAAAAATAAATTTAATCTGTCACGAAAATTAAATGTACTGAATAGATCTAAGCCAGGCAGTTTTATTAGATTAATCCCATCAGCTAACTTTGGATAAGGGGGGCCAGAGATAATATCTACTTCATGGCCTAAATTTTTAAAAGCCCTGCTAAGCTCATAAACATAAATACCTTGCCCTCCACTGAAGGGTGCACTTCGATAACTTAAAAAAGCTATTTTAAATTTTCTCACTCTAAGATTTTTTTAATATTAAATCTGATACAGCCAGTCTTTATATTGATTATTTTTTGCAGCAACTATGTCTTCAAATATTGATTGAAGTTTTTGTGTTGTAGAACCAATTTTCCCTGAACCAATAATCCTATCATCCACCCTGGAAATTGGTGTTACCTCGACAGCGGTCCCAGTAAAGAAAGCCTCATCGGCATCTAATAAGTCTTCATACTTAAGATTTAATTCTTTTACTTTCAGATTAAGATCTGATGCTATTTTTATGATGCTTTGCCTGGTTATGCCATTTAGACAGTTTTCAGTAGTTGGGGTAAAAATGTCTCCATTTTTTACAATGAACAAATTCTCACCGCTCCCTTCTGAAATATTACCCTTGATATCCATCAACAATGCTTCATCCGATCCTCTTGCCAGGGCATCGTGAAGAGCCATTATTGAATTTACATAGGTGCCAACAATTTTATTATTTGAATAGAGCGGATTTTCGTATTGTTTATAGGGAGAGGTAACAATACTTATCCCATTTTTTTTCTTCTCTGGATCCATGTACGAGGGCCACTCCCAACAAGCAACAGCTACATTAACTGATAGATCGCTTGCTCGCAGTCCCAATTCCTCAGAACCAAAAAAAACAATCGGTCTAATGTAGGCCTCCTCTAACTTATTTTGTTTTAGAGTATCTTTTTGAATTTGGTTTAAGTCTTCTATTGAGTAAGGAATATCGATATTTACCTTAGAAGCTGCATCAAAGAGCCTTCTTGTATGATCATCCAATCTAAATATTGCTCCGCCTAAATCATTTTTATAAGCTCTTACGCCCTCAAAAACACCTACACCATAATGCAGGGTATGAGTTAGCGCATGAACCTTGGTTTCATCCCATTTAAGAAACTCTCCGTTCATCCAAATGAATTTTGAATCAGTATTTATAAACATTTAAGCGCTGTATTATGACAAACAAGGTTAAAATATGAAATTCTAAAAGACTTTTAGATGAACAAAAATATTTTCAGAGAATATGACATCAGAGGTGTTTATCCTGTTGACCTCAATGAAGATATATATTTTGAAATAGGTAATGCGATAGCTTCTAAATGCAATCAATTGAGTATTGATAGCATTGTCCTTGGAAGAGACGGTCGCTTATCTGGAAAATCATTAATGAATGCTCTTGAAAATTCATTAATAAATAATGGAATAAATATTGAAAATATAGGTATTGTGACAAGTCCCTTGCTTTACTATGCTGCAAAAAAACATAGCTCCAAAAGCGGAATTATGGTTACCGGAAGCCATAACCCTAAAGAATATAACGGTATTAAAATGATTATTGATGATGAGCCTGTATCAGGTAAAGAGATATTTGAGCTAATAGGCACACCAAATAATGCAACTATCAAAGGCACTTCCTCGGTAAACGAAGGTGTAATTGATAATTATATTGGGGAAGTAAAATCAAAAAACATCCAATCAAAAGACGAAATTAAAGTTGTCATTGATTGTGGCAATGGCGCTGCAGGCGTCATAGCTCCAAAACTTTTTACAGCACTTGGATTTAATGTAGTTGAAATCTACACTGAGGTTGATGGCAATTTTCCAAACCATCACCCTGATCCAGGTAATCCTGAAAACTTAAAAGATCTGTCAGATAAGGTTTTAAGTGAAAAAGCCAATATTGGCTTAGCTTTTGATGGAGATGGAGACAGGCTTGGGGTTGTTGATAATAAAGGCAAAATTATTCCTCAAGATAAATTTTTGATGTTGCTTGCAAAAGATATTCTTAAAAACTCACCACAAGCAAAAATTATTTTTGATGTTAAATGCACTAACAGATTAAAAGATGTGATCTTGGGCTATGGAGGTGAACCAATCATGTCTCCTACAGGTCATTTCCATATTAAAAAGATGCTGAGAAAAACTAATGCTCATCTAGCTGGTGAAATGAGTGGGCATATTTTCTTTAACGATGATTGGTATGGCTTTGATGATGCTCATTACTCTGGATTTAGACTTATAAAGATATTGATTGAAAATGAATCTGAACTTTCTGAATTACTTGGTGAATTTCCAGACGGCTTTACCACGCCTGAAATAAATCTTGATGTCGATGAAGATAAGAAATTTCAAATCGTAGATGAGTTTAAAAAAAGTGCATCATTTGAAAATGCATCAGTAAGTATGTTGGACGGCTTAAGGGTTGAGTATGAAGATGGATGGGGTCTTTTGAGGGCTTCTAATACAACACCTAAACTAGTCCTTAGATTTGAGGGCACGAGTCAAAAAAGTTTAGATGACATAATCCGAAAATTTAATCATGAATTTCAAAAAGTACATCCTAATCTTGATAAGATAATCGATCAAATATGAAGAATGAAAGGAAACAAATAATTTTGCAGGCTTTAGCGCAACTGTTAGAAAAAAGAAATCCTTCCAAAATAACTACAGCACTTTTAGCAAAAGAATCAAAAATTACTGAGGCTGCGCTATATCGTCATTTTCCTAGCAAGCGAACAATCTATCTGGAATTATTTAATTTTTGTGATGTTTCAATTCGAGAGAAGATATCTGAATTAAAAAAAACAAATAAGAATTCAATAGAGCAAATCAAAATTCTTTTCTTCTTCCTAGTAATGTTCGTTGAAAAAAATAAAGGTTTTGCAAGAATCCTTTCAAGAGAAGCATTGGGGCCAGCTGAAAAAAATGTAATTGATGCTGTTAACCAATTCTTCAATAGCCTCGAGTTATCTGTAAAACAAATACTTGCTGATGAAAAAAAACTCGTTGCTCCAGCGGGCCTATGTGCGCAAATAGTAATTACTGGCCTTGAAGGAATAGTGGCAAGATTTATTCGCAATGAATTTAAAGAAAATCCAAGCAGCTACTTAGATAATTACTGGCAAATACTTGAAAGATCGATTCTGAAATAGACTAATCTAACAACAATTCAAAATAGGCATCATCATCGAGGTCATCTGATTTTTCACCTGTTTCTTTATTGACTCTCACAAATGAGATTCCTTGAGGAATGCTTGCCTTATATTTAGGAAGCTGAGGTATCACCTCCTCCATAAAACTCACCCAAATTGGTAATGCGATTGTGGATCCAAACTCGTCCTCCCCAAGCGAAGAAAAATCATCATTACCAATCCAGACAGTTGTCACTAAATCTTCATGAAATCCTGAAAACCATGTACTAATTGAATCATTCGTTGTTCCTGTCTTTCCACCAAAATCGTTTCTTGATATTGATTCTGTCCTTCTGCGGTTTGAGCCTCTTTGCATTGCTTCTCTTAAAATGTCTTTTACTACATATGTCGATCTTGGATCAAAGTCTTCAACAGAACCAACCTCATTTATTAATTGAATTGGCTTTATGTTTTTTTCATTATTAATCCAAGGGAAATTAATATTATCTTCCGCCTCATCATCATTAAAAGATTGATGTTCATAGATGATGTTGCCGTTCCTGTCCTCTACCTTGGTTATGAACACAGGCTCTTGAACCTTGCCTTCGTTAACTAAGATTGAAAAAGCTCTTGTCATTTCAATTGGTGAGAAGCTAGATGAGCCTAATGCCAAAGAGAGATCACTTGGCAATCTTCTTTTTTCAAAACCAAATGCTTGAAGGTCACTTCTTACATTTTCAACGCCTATATTTCTGAGAAGTTTGATTGAGACAATATTAATGGATTGAACGAGTGCCTCTCTTAACCTTGTTAGGCCGTAGAATTTTTTTGTGTAATTTTCTGGTCTCCAATAATCCTCTAGGTTCTCGTCTTCAAATATGATGGGTGCATCATTAATTAGAGATGATGCATCATAACCTCTAGAAATAGCACTTGCATAGATAAAGGGTTTGAAGCTTGATCCAGTTTGCGGAAAAGATTGCCTAACTCGATCAAACTTCGTTTTCAAAAAGTTTGTACCGCCTATATAGGTTTTAATGTGGCCATTTTTAGGATTCATGGAAACAAATGCAGTTTCAGCTGGAGGAATTTGAATAATTCGCTGATTAGATTCGCTATTAGACAATGAAACTAAATCACCTTTTCTTACAAGATCAAAAAAATTATCTGGCTTTGGACCTTTTTTATTATTTAATCGCTTTCTAGCCCAACCGTATTGATCATCCCAAATTAAGATTTCTTTATCAAAATTCTCTGTTAAAACAGTTACTTGATCTTTTTGAACATCAGCAACCAATGCTCGTAAATATCTATCAGGAATTTTATGGTTCTCAAAAATCTCACCCAATTTATTAAAAATTGATTCAGAATCATCAGCTTCGTCAACAGCATCAAAAATTATTGATGGTCCATTAAGAACTATCTGATCAAAAAATTGATCTCCTAGCTCTTCAGCAAAATTATTTTTTTCAGTCCACCCATAACGCTCTGAATAAACCTCAATATTTTTAAATATGGCGTCTTCTGCATGATTTTGCATTTCTGTGTCTAATGTTGTGTATATATTCCACCCTAGGTTGTATGCATCAAGTCCATACCTTTCGATCATCGTCTGTCTGACTAGCTCTGCAAAGTATTCTGCATTTGATTCAAAACTATCAGTTTCATTGAAAAGATTGATTGGCTTTCGAGCATTAAATAAATATTGTCCTTTTCCTATGTATCCAAGCTTATGCATTCTCTGAAGAATCCAATTGCGTCGTATCTTTGATCTCTCAGGATTTCGGATAGGATTAATGCGGGATGGGAGTTGTGCTGAGGCAGCAATCAATGCAGCTTCATCAAGGCTTAGCTCTTCAACTGACTTTCCAAAATATACTTCAGCAGCTGACTCAACACCATATGCTCTATTTCCTAAAAAAATTCTATTTACATAAAGAGAAAATATTTCTTCCTTAGTAGCCTTACTTTCAAGCTCAAAAGCTAAATAGATTTCTTTAAGTTTTCGAATTGCATTTTGATCCCTGCTTAATAAATAACCTCTAACAACTTGCATTGTAATGGTGCCTCCGCCGCTCACAATTTCGCGATATCGAACAATCTGTAATAAAGCCCTTGTGAATGAAAGCAACCTAAATCCCGTATGCGAAAAGAACTGATCATCCTCCGCAGCTAAAAAAGCATATTTAACATTTTCAGGTATCTCATCAAATGAAAGAGTCCTTCTTTTTTGCTCACCAAACTCTCCAATTAATTTTTTATCAGCAGAAAATATTTTCATGGGAACCTGAAGTACATTCTCGTCAACTAAATCAATGGAGGGTAATGAGGGCTTAAAGTAAAAATATCCTGCAAGAATTACGGTAATTGATAATAGAGTAGCCGCAATTAAAAGGTTAAGGATTAAATGGGAGAACCTGTAAATAAAATGAAGCATGGCTAACTTAGTCTATTGGCTAATATAAGAAAAAAATAAGTTAAATGATAGAATGCATTCGAAAATTTATGTATGTATGATGATTTATCTTATAGGCCCAATGGGATCTGGCAAAACAACAATAGGTAAAATCCTTTCAAGCCGACTTAAATACCAATTTTTTGATACTGATGAGGAAATTAAGGAAAAAATAGGCATGTCGATATCATCAATTTTTGATAAACAAGGTGAGAGTGGATTTAGGATTATTGAATCACAAATGCTTGAGGAATTATCGAAAAAACCAAAATCTGTAATTTCAACAGGAGGTGGAATTGTTCTTATGAAAGAAAATCGGGTCATCATGAAAAATGGAACTTGCATATATCTTAAAATCGATTTTGAGGAGCAACTTATAAGACTGGCTAATTCAGATGATCGACCCTTAGTTAGCAAAAAATCTGATGGATCAATCAAAAAGACAAATGCGGCAAGAGAGCCCTTCTTTCTTGATTTAGCAGATATTGTTATTGATACTTCTAATCTTAATGAGAATGAAGTAACCCAACAAATACTAAGCTCACTAAAAAATAAGAATGAAAATTAATATATCCATAAAGAGTAGATACAAACCCTATTCTGTGATTATCCAAGATAAAGGTGTAAATAAATCAAATCTTAAACCTTTCGTTGCTAATAGAAACAATATCTTAATTATTTCCGATTCTGGCATTCCAAAAAAATACATTAATGATCTAAAAAAGACTATTAGATTATGTGGTTCAAGTGCCAAAGTTTTAACTATCTCTAATGGAGAGCAATCAAA
>CACKNK010000002.1 GCA_902601475.1 uncultured SAR86 cluster bacterium
ATGGAAAAGACACCTTTACTGGTGTCTGAGAAGTCATGATTTAAAGAACCTCTAAAAATATCTGCCTCAAGGGTTGTGGTATTAATTTTTGGATCACCAAAAGTAACTTTTTCAAAAGCCTCTTCTGGTTCACCGTTGTATGTTGGTATGCCTCTGTCTATAAATCTTTCATGATCGGCATGCTCATAAGAAAGATCTAAAGTCGTTGCTGAGCTTAGCTCAACCCGCATTGTCGGATTAAAGCCAAATCTATCACCATCATAATGATCTCTATGATTTTCTAATGCATCACTATGGATATTGAATCGAAGGGCAGTATTTGTGCCTGTCTCAACATTGTAATCAGCAGCAAGATCGCTTCCACCAAAGCTATCGATTCCAAAATCAAACGAACCAAAATTTTCTCCAACCATAGCTTTTTTGGTTACTCTATTTAAAATACCGCCAGTTCCTCCGCGACCAAACAACAACGCGTTTGGTCCTCTAAGGATTTCAACCTGATCTACGTTATAGAGTGATCTGTAATATTGAACATCATCCCTAACACCATCCTGATAGAAATCTGCTGTTGATCTTACGCCTCTAAAAACAACTGCATCCCTGTGGCCCTCTCCCTGAGAAGTATTTACACCTGGTGTGTATCTAATAATGTCGCCAATTTGTCTGAAGCCTTGCTTCCTAATATCTTCATCAGTAACGATTGATACCGTTTGTGGGACATCAATTACCTCAACTGGAGTTTTTAAGGCGTTTACTTGATCTGAATATAAAACATTGCCTTTAACAATTACTTCCTCAATTTCTCCTTCTTGTGCAAAAGCTAGAGGTGATATAAGTAAGGTCAAGCAAATAGTTAAATAAACTATTAGTGAAGGCAAGCTTATAGCCTGGCTTACCCAGAATTTTGGTTTTGAATTATTTGAAATTTCCATCTTATCCTCCGATTAAAATCAAAGAATAAGAGGGCCTACTCTTTGAGAATGATAATGATAATCATTCTCATTTAGATTTGCAACAACTTTTTTAGTTATTTCCTCTTATAGCGAAATAGGTTCCCAAGGCCAATAAGAAAATTTGTTCACTCATAAATAATTTTTGAGTAATTAGCCAATCGGGGTGAGCAATTAGTAGGGCTCCAATCATGATTACAGCAACCGCACCACCACCCAATCGAGTAACAAGGTGACCTGTCGCTCCAAGAAACCCACCTATTATCACTGCGGCACCAGCACCAACCTCTCCTAGTGCTACGAGGCTAGCGGTTAACTCAGGAAAAAGGATTCCTTTGCTTTCGAATAATTTAACCATGCCATCAGCTGGCATTGGGAATTTGCCTAATCCATGAAGAATAAAAGATGTTCCAAGTGAAAGCCTTAATAGCCATGGGCTAAGGTTCATAAATGGTTTTGCAACGTTGTCTAAATATGCTGAAATGCTCATATATCCTCTCTTTGAAAATTGTTTGCTAGCTAATAAAATATTACGCTAATTAATAGTCAAAGGGAATTTATGTTTAATCCATTAAAAATGACAGGTGACATTAAGGGCATGGAAAAAATGCTAAGGCCTGCGCTTGAAAAGTTTTTGAAGGAATCTGGATTTGTGAAAAAAGCTGAGCTCTCAAAATTAGAGGCTAGAATTAAAAAACTTGAAGCAGAAGTCAAAAATTTAAAAAGCTAAAGATCTCCCTCTTCTCTCATTTTCATTCTGATTTTAGTTGCACTAATATCAGTTATTGATTTATCAAAGACCTCTTCCTCGAAAACATAACCTACGCCACGTCCGTAAGTAATATTCACTATGTTAGGAACCAGCATAATTTCGTATTCAATACCTCTCTTAAAACCATCCTTAGACAAACCTTCCTCAATATTTTTGCATACTGTGTCCCAATCAAAAGGATTGTCATCTTGGCCCTCGCCTCCAGATGAACCTTGAACGTCTCTGACTTGAATGATTACCTGTCCGGTTTTAGCCACACACCGCTTAAAAAGCTCTTGATGGCCATCGTGCCAAGGCTGCCATCTTCCTAACATTTGAACAGTAGGTTTTTTTGGATCAAACATTCTTTAAAAGCTTTTCTGCTATTTCTATATGGTTGGTCTCATTCCATTCAGTAACATGAAAATCAACCGATTCAGGTTTTTGAAAAATCTTATTAGTATCCTCAAACCTTCCGGATGAGATTGTATCCAGCCAAATAACAATATCGGGTTCAAAATTCTCTCTCGTTTCCTTGGTAGGACAAACAAAATCACAGACAACGAATCGACCGTTAGCCTTTTCAAAATCAGCAAAGGTTTTCATTCTCATGCTCTGCCTCAGCCTACCGGATTCAGAAAAATCCCAATCATTTGCCATAGTCCTAACCTTATCAGCGTTATACCATGCAGCCTCAAGCAATGGAACAAGCCTCTCTGTAAGATATGTTTTGCCGCTACCAGGTAGGCCCATTACTAGAATCTTCATTTTATATATTTAATAGTCGCTTAAACTCTTCAAGATATGCTGTAGCAGACCTCTCACTGCTAAAATAATTTGCTCTGCATGAAATCTTATCTCTAAAATTTTTATCATTTATTTTTGTAAGTGCTTTGTTAAGACATTGTTTAAAAGCTTCCTTCGAATTGATTGAGAACAAATATCCGAATTCTCCATTATTAAGTATTTCACTTGGTCCATGTGGGCAATCGGATACTATAGGAATGGTCCCAAAAAACATAGCCTCAACGATAACATTTTGAAAACCTTCATATTGTGAATTAGCTACAAAAAAATCTGCTTCATTCAAATACGTCAAGTAGTTTTTGCTAAAGCCAACTAATTTGATCCTGCTATTAAGATTATATTTATTAATTTTTTCCTGAAGCAGGATATTTAAAGATCCTTGTCCACAAATTGTTAGATGTAAATTAAATTCTTCATAGCAAAAATAAAATAAATCAATTAACTCCAACATTCCTTTTTGTGGTTCGAGCCTGCCAACTGAAACTAAGTTTATCTGTTTGGTGTTAGATTCCTTATTAATTAAAATGCTAGAGGATTTGAATTCATTAATTCTTTTGTCAATAACAGGATTATAAATAACCTTAATATTAATTTTATTAGATAGGGACCGCTTTAAATCATTCGCTACTCCCTTTGAAATAGCAATGAATAAATCAACTCTTTTATAAAAAATCTTATAGAGTATCGGCAGGATGTACTTATCAAGAAATCTTTTTGCTGAAGAAGTTTGCAATGAAAATGTATTTCTACAGCCAATAACAAGCTTTGGCTTATGAGTTGAGAAAATTTTAGAAATTATCGCAACCATTCCAATCATATACATTGGAGTAACGACGATATCGGGTTTTGAGGTTCTAAATTCTCTAACTAATGAAGAAAAAAGTTTTACTAGCCTCTTTCCATTAATAAATTTAGTTTCAACAGAGCTTAAATTTATATCAGATTTAAGTGGTCCACGATTAAACCAATGCCATATACCTACATGAGTAAATTCTTCACTAACTCTATTCGCTAAGTTTATGAATGATCTTTCTATCCCGCCAACTTCAAATGAGGGAATTAAAAAAACAATATGTTTTTTCTCCACAGCTTAGGCTCCAAAAATAGTTTGCAATCATATAGTTTTGATAAGAAATCTTAACAAGGGTCCTTTTATTGTATGAACCATTGTAATATTAAATTTCTATTGATTAAAAAAACTATTGAAAAGTATTTATTACATTTTTAGCTTATTACTTTTGCCAAGTTTAATCTTAGCTGAAACAAAGCTTGCTGTTTTGGGATCTGGAACACCAAACCCAGATCCTTACAGGGCAGGCTCTGGTTATGCTGTCATTACGAGTGAATCGGTTTACTTGGTTGACTTTGGCCCTGGAATTATAAGAAATGCTGCTGAGCTATCTAAGAATTGGGGGGGAGAAATTCCTCAGATGAATGTTGTAAATCTGAAACATGCATTTCTAACTCATCTGCATTCAGATCATACCATGGGAATAGCTGACCTTTTGCTTACTCCTTGGGTCATGGGTAGAAGTAAACCATTAAATTTATATGGGCCAAAGGGCCTTGATCAGCTTGCAGCAAATACCTTAAAGGCAAATAAAATTGATATTGATTACAGAATTAATGGGACTCAGCCAGCAAATAAGACCGGATATAAATTTATCTTTAAAGAACTAAATGAAGGCATTGTCTTCGAAAATGAGGAATTAAAAGTTGAAGCATTTAAAGTTCCACATGGAGACTTTGAAGATGCTTATGGTTTTAGATTTACAACTGCAGATAAGGTCATTGTATTTTCAGGCGATACTGGAAAATCGCTTAAGATTGCTGAATTAGCAAAAAATGCTGATATCTTGGTTCACGAGGTTTACTCGCTTGAAGGTTTTAAAAAGAAAACAAAGGACTGGCAGAAATATCATTCAGAACATCACACCTCATCAATTGAAGTAGGAGAGATTGCCAGCCTTGCTAAGCCCAAAAAGTTGGTGCTCTCACACATCTTGTTTTGGGGATCAACACCAAAAGATATTATTGAAGAAGTAGGATCAACATTTACAGGCGATATCATCATTGCCGAAGATGGAATGATTATTGAATGATGCCGATGACTCGATCAATAAACCAATAAGCTCCCATACTACCAATAACTAAGCTTGCAGCTATTTGAGAGTAATTTTGAATATTTATTTTTGTAGATAAATAAATAATCAGCAGCGGTATAGGTATTAAAGCAATTTGCGCAATCTCAATGCCTACATTAAAAAATAATAAAGAAAGTAGCATTTGGTTATTAGCAATCCCTATGTCACTTAAAGCTCCAGCGAATCCCAACCCATGCAACAGACCAAAGCTAAATGCCATCAGCCAGGGAGTTTTAAATTGCCTATCAGATTCATTAATTTCCAAGGCTAAATAGATAATTGTTAAGGCAATAAGTGCCTCTACTGTCCCTTGCGGTAAGTAAATTAAATCATAGATAGAAAGTCCAAGTGTAATGCTATGAGCAACAGTAAAGGCAGTGATGGTTTTAATAATATTTCCCAATCCACTAATACAAAATATAAGACCAAAAATAAATAATATGTGATCAAGGCCATCAAATAAGTGGTCGATGCCAAGGTAAAGATATGTGGTTGGGTAATATTGTTCTGTGATTGGAATATCTAATTTATTTCTCTGAGCATTCACCAATCCCTCAAAAGTATCATCTTGAAAATTTATGGTTACCAGAGCATCTGTTAAGACGCCTAAATCAATTATTTCTAAGGATTTTCCTTTGATCGATTCACTGCAATTAAGAACAATTTTTTCAATATAATATTTCCCTTGCACATAAGGATCCAAGCCCTCTGAGATGCATACATCAGGAAATATAACTTCAGCTTTTTTTCCAACATTTTTTACTGGATACATCCAAGTAGCATCATAAATTCCCTCATTATTATTTTGATTAATGATCAAATGAGCTGGATTAAATTCATGCGACTCAAGATTAGCTATTGGTAACAGAAGAACAAATAAAAAAAGTTTTTTGATCATAAATTAACTATTAAGCTACTTGAAAGGTCAAAAACAATGAAGCTGGGATAACAATAAGCCAAATTAAAACTGGAAAGATAAATAGGCTTTTATCAACTCCCACAAAAGCATTTTTACTAATTTGTGTACCTACACAAAAAAGACCTAACAGGAAGAAAACTGAACTTAATTGTTTAAATTGAGAAGAATCAATTGGTAGTTGAAATGAGGAGCCTATAAAAATAGCTAAGATAAAACCAATTACAAACAATGGTAATTTTGGTCTGCTGTCTGTCCTATTCATTAATGAAAGAATGATAACTAAAGGAATAATCCATAATGTTCGACCAAGCTTTAATGTTGCAGCAACCTCAAGGGATTCGGCTCCATAAATCATCGCAGCTCCAATTACTGCACTAGTATCATGAATGGCAGTCGCCGCCCATAAACCAAACTCCGATTGTGAGAGATTGATCTGCTCAGCAATCAGAGGAAAAAATAATATGCCGATTGCATTTAATAAAAAGATTATGGCAATGGCTATCGACAACTCTTGAGGTCTTGATTTAATAACTGGAGCTACTGCGGCCATTGCCGTTCCACCACAAATTGATGAGCCTGATGCAATTAAATATATGTATGATTGCTTTAATTTCAGTAGCTTTCCTAAAATTAAAGTTAATAAAAAAACAAAAACTACAAACAAAGATATTGGTAACAAATAGCTTGCACTGGTTTCTTGGGCAACACTAAAGTCAATCGAGAAACCCAAAAGAATGATTCCGGTTTGTAATAATCTAGTGGCGTACTTTCTGGTTATAAACTCATTATCGGTTGAAAAAACAATCGAGAATCCAATCCCTAATAATAGCCCTACAACCGGACTGCCTAGGTAAATAGTTATACAAGCAAGAATTAGGGCAATTAAATATTGCATAGATATTAATTTTGCATTGTTTCAGACAAAAATAGTATCTGTCTGAATTAAAATACCTATTTAACAATGTTTGAAGTAGTAAAAAATAAGAGATTTCAATTTGGATGCTTAATTTTATCTTTTGTCTGCATATGTGCTTTTCTATTTATCGGAAACAGGTTCGAAATAAATTATTTAGATCAAGAATACCTTGATCAAAGGATTCTTTTTGTTCTTGAAAATATGAGTGCTTTGCAAGCAAATATTCATCTATGGGTAACAATGACGCTGGATGTTATTTTCCCACTTGCCTATGGATTTTTATTTCTTGGGATCCTGTTAAATAATCTTGAAGGCCAATGGAGGTTTTTGGCTGTCCTAGCTTTAATATTAATTGCAGCCGACCTTACCGAAGGAATTTTTCAGATTCAGCTGTTAAAAGCTGAAACAACAGAAATGATGATAGTAAGTCATAAAAATAAAATTACTCTTATAAAGTACTTTCTTTTTTTAATATGTATGGGAATGTGCTTATTAACAAGTATGTTAAAACTTGGTGGGTCTGGGAAGACTTGAACTTCCGACCTCACCCTTATCAGGGGTGCGCTCTAACCAAGCTGAGCTACAGACCCAAAAAAATTGGAAGGTGCATTCTACAACTCATTCGTCTGAGTGACAATCAGATATTGTTTGGATGCAGTGATTTATAAAGACTATAAAAAAGATAAAAAAGTGGTATGAGTGTGAAGTATTTGACCAAGGCCAAGACCAATATTGCAACCATGTTGGTATCAATAGCTAGAAACCCAAAAATTAAACCTATGACTAATTGAAGTCCAATAAATACACTCGTGATTAAAAAGAGCTTGGTGCCCTCTTTATCTGAATCATTCCATGCTAGGCCCAACGATTCGAATGCCCTTTTATTTTGAAACATAATGTATGCTGGATACATTCCTAGTCTTGCAAATAGGTAGAATCCTGGCAACACAAGCAGTAATAGCCCAAGTCCATATACAATTGATGCAGCGATAGAGCTCCAAAGTAATGGGAAAAATTTTCTCAAGCCCATGAGGTATGCTTGATTTATGCTCAAATCTTGATTGGATGTCAGAGCTTCAAAGGCGACCATCATTGCTCCATAAAAAGCTATCGATAGAACCATTGAAACAATACCTAGGACAGCCAACTGTATAGCGACTGGTTGGATGGATTCAATAATCAAGTCATTAGACATATTCTCATTGAGATCCAATTGTAAAACTAAATAACTAACTGCAAATTCCAAGGTTATAAGCGGCAGCGCCAGTACAAACAAATAAGAAAAGTGCTTCAGGCAAAATGAGAGTGTGTAAAAGAACTGATTCATTGAGTGATTTTTAACTTAAGTGTTAGTATTTTATCAGGTGACGTTAATTTTCTTAAAATTTCTTTTGCCAACTTGGTAAGTTTGATTGGTGCCTTTTTCAACTTGGAACTTGGGATCCTCAATTTTTTGCTCATCAATTTTTACTGCTCCTTGCTTGATAAGCCTCATGGCTTCGGAAGTACTTTTTAACATACCGCTATCCTTAAGTAAGTTTGGTAAAGCTATTGATGATAATGCGATAGTGAGTTCGACCTCTTCAATATCTTCAGGTGTTTGTTTTTTTTGAAATTGATTCACAAAATTTGAGTATGCAGAATCAGCGGCAGCCTCATCATGGAACCGAGCAATTATTTCTTTGGCTAGTTCTATTTTTATATCTCGAGGGTTCGCACCCTTTTCTTGTGATGCTTTTAATTGTTTGATTTCTTTATCGGATTTAAAGCTTAATAAATCAAACCAACGCCACATTAACTCATCCGAAATTGACATCACTTTACCAAACATATCATTGGGTTCTTCATCTATACCAATATAGTTATCCAACGACTTAGACATTTTTTTTACTCCATCCAAACCCTCTAAAATGGGGACAGTTTGAATTACCTGTGGATCAATTCCGTAAGATTTTTGAATTTCTCTGCCGACTAAAAGATTAAATTTTTGATCCGTACCACCTAACTCGATATCAGCTTTTAAGTAAACAGAATCGTAGGCTTGCACTAAAGGGTAAAGCAGCTCATGAATAGAGATACTTTGATTTGATTTGTATCGTTTATTAAAGTCGTCCCTTTCAAGCATCCTTGCTAGATTGTATTGAGAAGCAAGCTCAATAAAGCCTTCTGCTCCTAAAGCTGAGCACCATTCAGAATTAAACCTAATCTCAGTTTTCTTTGGGTCTAATATTTTGAAGACTTGTTTCTTATAAGTCTCCGCATTTTTTAAAACCTCCTCTTTAGTTAATGGAGGTCTTGTTTTATTTTTACCTGATGGATCACCAATCATTCCAGTAAAGTCGCCGATGACGAAAATGATCTTGTGGCCTAAATCTTCATAGTGCTTCATTTTGTTTATTAGCACGGTATGGCCTAGGTGAAGATCTGGTGCAGTTGGATCAAAACCTACTTTTACAGTAAGGGGTGAGCCTTCTTTTAGTTTTTCTACAAGCTCTTTCTCATTAATTAGTTCATCAGAACCCCGATGAATCAATTTTAATTCTTCTTTCATGATATTGGCTTATTATAGTATTAGATAGAGAGGTATTAACTAAATGGGTACAGAAAATAAAATAAGCTTTGAATTCAATCCAATTGTTAGAGGCATGAAGATTGCGGACTCTAATAATTTATTTCCGATTCATAGGGTTTTTTGTGTTGGGAAAAATTATGCTGAACACGCAAAAGAAATGGGTTCTGAGGTTGAAAAAAAAGAGCCCTTCTTTTTTTCAAAAGTCCCTGAGTCAGTTACTCAAGTTGGCAATGTCTTGATACCTGAAGACACAGCCAATCTTCATCATGAGGTTGAATTGGTCGTTTGCTTAAAAAAAGGCGGTATGAATATTGATGTTGGTGCAGCGCATCAATATGTTTTTGGATATGCAGTGGGAGTGGATCTAACTAAAAGAGATATTCAAAAAAACGCTAAGGATAAGGGCCATCCCTGGGAGAGCGCTAAATCATTTGATCAATCTGGGCCTATTTCAGAAATAAAAAAGTATGAGGAAGTGGTATTAAAAAATAATAATATTTCGCTATCAATTAATGGAGAACAAAAACAAAGCGCTTCAATCAATACGATGGTTTGGGGAATAGAGGAATTAATAAGTATTTTGTCTCAAAAAGTATTCCTTAAACCAGGTGACATTATATTTACTGGCACTCCAGCTGGAGTTGGAAACATTAAAAAAGGAGACATATTAGAGGCATCGATTGATGAAGTGGGTGCTTTGAAAATTAACTTTGAATAACTTAAGAATAATAAGCTTATCTTTGTGAAAACCGGTTCTAAATTTAGATCAGATGTTGAGATTGCAGATTCAATTTTGCAAAACTCTAAGTTTCTTGATTCAAGTGAAATTGAAGAAAATGCTATTCGTTTAGTAAATTTTTGCAGAGAAAATAAATCAAAAAGAACCCGCCTTGATGCTTTTATGGAAGAGTATGGACTTTCTAATAATGAAGGTATAGCACTAATGTGCTTAGCCGAATCACTTCTAAGAATTCCTGATAAAAAAACAAGAGATGATTTAATTAAAGAAAAAATTACTTCGGCCAAATGGATTGAACACCTTAATCAAGCTGATAGCTTATTAGTAAACTCCGCTACCTGGGGATTGATCATTGCTCAAACATTCCTCAAGCCTGTTGGGCTTGAATCGCACTGGTTAAAAAATCTATCAAACAAAATTGGTGAGGCTCCCATCCGAGAAGCAGTAAAGATGGCTATGAGTATTTTGGGTGATGAGTTTGTATGTGCTAAAAGTATTTCAGATCTTGAGCATTCCAAAATTGTTAAAAATGAACATTGTTCATTTGATATGCTGGGAGAGGCTGCAAGGAATGAAGTTCAGGCCTTAAAATTTCTGGGTGCTTACAAGGAATCTATTCATGTTGCAGGGAAATTTAATCAGCAAACAGGTAATGATCATGGTGTCTCAATTAAGCTTTCTGCACTTTACTCAAAATATGATTTGCTTCATCAAAATGATGTTAATAAAAAGCTGCTGCCAAGATTCAGAGATCTAGCCTTATTAGCTTTAGAAAAAGATGTTCCGCTTACGATCGATGCAGAGGAGCAAGATAAGTTAACCGTTAGCCTGGATTTGATTGAAAAAATCTTGCTTGAAAAAGATATCAGAGATTGGGAAAAGATAGGTGTTGCAGTTCAAGCTTATGGTAAAAGAGCTTTTGATGTAATCAATCATATCAATCAGCTTGGAAACAAACGGGAAAAGGTTGGGGTCAGGTTGGTCAAGGGTGCTTATTGGGATTACGAGATAAAGAATGCTCAAAAAAATGGATACCCAGATTATTCTGTATTCACTGCCAAAAGTTTAACTGATCTAAACTATCTATATTGTGCCAAAGCAATGATTGATTCGAGTTCAATCTTGCCTTGTTTTGCTACACACAATGCCAATACCATTTCTAGCATTATGCATCTTGCAGGTGGCAAGGATGTTTCTTTTCAGAGGCTATATGGAATGGGTGAACTCTTATACCAAGGTTGCGAAAAAATCTTTAATCAGGATTTTAAAACAAATGTTTATTGTCCTATTGGTGAACATAAAGAACTGCTGCCCTATTTAGTCAGAAGGTTACTTGAAAACGGTGCCAATGCATCATTTGTTAATCAGTTATTTGATGAAAATATTCCTGCAGGAAAAGTAGCCCAGTCACCTCAAAGGGTTGTCAAAGAAAAGCTTCTTTGCAATAAAATAAAACCTATCGAAATTCCACCTAACATGTACGGAAACAGAAAAAATTCATCAGGAACAGATCTATCTGAAAAAGAATCTTTAAATGAATTAAAGAACTCAGTTAATACTCTTGCTGAAAACGCCTTTAATGTTACTAACTTATCCTCGGCTGAGATAAATTCAACCAATAAAATTAAAATTTCAAGCCCTATTGATGGAAAGATTCTTGGCACCTATTCAAGTTTTAATGTAGAACAAGACATAATATTCCAGCAGTCAAAGCACTGGGCTGAAAAATCATTTGATGACAAAGCTAAAATACTACTTGCAGTTGCCGATCACATTGAATCCAACCCAGCAAAAATCTTAAGCCTCCTTGTAAATGAATCAGGTAAAACTTATCAAGACTCAGTAGATGAAATAAGGGAGGCAATTGATTTTATAAGATATTACGTTGAGCAAGCTGAAGAACTATTTAAAGGCAAGGAGATGGTTGGATCAACCGGTGAAAAAAACTTTCTTCAGCACATGCCAAAAGGAGTAGTGCTTTGTATTAGCCCATGGAATTTTCCTCTTGCTATTACTGCGGGACAAATTATTGCAGCCTTGGTGACCGGTAATACAGTCATTGCAAAACCATCGGAGCACACAACAATCATTGCATATGAGTTTATTAAATTGCTCCTAGCAAAAGGAGTCCCTGATGATGCGATAAATCTTGTCCTTGGTGATGGGAAAGTAGGTGAGCATGTTATTAAATCTCAACTCTTGGACCTAGTATGTTTTACCGGCTCACTTCGAACCGCAAAAAACATTCATCAAAATCTTGCACAAAAATCAGGACAAATTGTATCCCTAGTTGCTGAGACAGGCGGCCTGAATGCAATGGTTATCGACTCATCTGCACTATTGGAACAAGCTTGCGATGATGTCATTAGGTCAGCTTTTATGTCTGCAGGCCAAAGATGTTCAGCATTAAGGATTGCATTGATTCATGAAGATGTTTATCAAGATTTTAAAGCTATGCTTGCTGGAGCAATGGATGATCTTGTGGTTGGTGATCCAAGAGAGACTCGAACAGATGTCGGGCCAATAATAAGTGTTGATGCAGCAACTAAGATTAAAGCCTATGTTGATCTAAAGAGGTCTGAGGGATTCAAAATATTTTGTGCCAATGAAGATCACACTCATACTGATCAGTTTATTCAGCCTACATTTATTGAGATGTCATCGCTTTCTGAAATCAATGAAGAAATCTTTGGGCCTGTATTACACCTTGTTTCATTTCAAGAAAAAAATCTAGAAATTGTCTTACAAGAATTGAAATCTAAGGGTTTTGGATTAACATTTGGAATTCATTCTAGAATTGAGAGTAAAGCGACAAAGATAAGTAAGTTGGTAAGCTCAGGTAATAGTTATATTAATCGAGATATGATTGGGGCTGTTGTTGGGACTCAGCCATTCGGTGGTTCCGGCTTATCTGGAACTGGTCATAAGGCTGGCGGTCCAAATTATTTAATCCAATTTGTGAATGAAAAATTAGTGTCGATTAATACCGTAGCCATAGGAGGAAATGCAGAGCTACTTAATCTAGAAACTGAAAATGGCAATTCTTAAGGAACTTAAGCTAAAAAATTTCTCCCTAATTATTCCCGCTTTTTTGGCGGTATTAATCGTTTTCTTTGCAGCACAAGAAGATGAAGAAATTCCTGAACTCTCCATAGAGCAGAGTTCAATAAATCTTGAGGTCTCCATAGAAAAGAATAAACATTCAAGTTTTTATACTGTTGAAGAAGGTGACAGTATGAGCGTCATTTTCGAGGAAAACAAAGTACCCCTAAATTTAACCTACAGAATCTTGAGAGGTCCCCACAAGAATGATTTTGCAAATTTAATTCCTGGCAATGAATTTGAATTTCATTTTTTAGATAATGAGTTGCTTAAGATTGAGCTTAGAAAAGGGTCTCTCTTTTCCTTATCAGTAATAAATTCAAATGAGCCTGAATATGAGCTAATTAACTTAGAGCCTGAAGTTATCAGAGAGTTTAAATCAGGCAAAATAATTTCAAGCTTCTATGAAGCGGCTCTTGAGAGTGGAATTCCTGATAGTGTGATTATGGATCTTGCCTATCTTTTTGGCTGGGACATTGATTTTATTTTTGATATTAGAGAAGGGGATAGTTTTAAAGTTCTATATGAAACGCCTTACGTAGAGGGAGCTAAGATAGATAATGGCGATATCCTTTATGCAGAGTTCATCAATCAAGAACAGGAATATACAGCGATTAGATACTTTGATAGATCTGGAGAAAAATTTTATTTCGATAAAGACGGTAACAGTCTAAAGAAAGCTTTTTTAAGAGCACCGTTGGATTTTGCTTATGTCAGCTCTCATTTCAACCCTCGAAGAAAACATCCAATATTAAATAAAATCAGAGCGCATAACGGGGTAGATTATGCTGCAAAGAGAAATACTCCTATAAGATCAACTGGGGATGGAGTGATTATTCATCAAGGCTGGAAAAGCGGATATGGAAGAACCATTCAGATCCGGCATGGAGGTGAAATTACCACCCTGTATGCACATTTAGAGTCATACAATAAAAAGTTGAGTGAAGGGTCTAAAGTGAATCAAGGTACCGTTATTGGTTACGTGGGTGATTCGGGTCTTGCCACCGCTCCTCACTTACATTATGAATTCAAGGTCGGTGATAAAAGAACAGACCCTTTAAAAGTTAGGCTGCCGGATGATAAGCCGATAGATAAAATGGAGCTGCCTAAGTTTAATCAAACAAAATCGCAGATTTTAGACTTAACTAAAAAGCTATCTATAATGATAGCTGATGCCAACTAAAGATATATACATAGGGACCATGAGCGGAACCAGTGCAGATGCTGTGGAATCATGCGCTCTAAATATTGATAATAAATCTGTATCAATCATCGGTTCATACAGCACTAAAATTACTTCAAATGATCAGACCAAAATTCTTAACCTCGCGTCCGGTATGACTACTACTGCGCAAGAATTTGGTGAAATTAATCAATTATGTACGCGTTATTTTTTAAAAAGTATTCAAGGGCTCATAAGAAAAACTTCTATCAAGCACTCAAGAGTAAAAGGTATTGGCTTATCAGGGCAAACTGTATGGCATGCACCAAAATCTAAACACCCCTTCTCAATACAGCTTGGTGACCCAAATTATATTTCTCATACATTGGGTGTGCCAGTTGTGTCTGATTTTAGGAATTCTCATATTGTCCTTGGGGGTGAAGGTGCTCCCCTAACAACTTATTTTCATCATGAAATGTTTAAGTCTCAGAAATCTAGGCTAATCATCAATCTTGGGGGCATTACAAATTTCACTTTCATAAAAAGATCTTTTGTTTTAGGTTCTGATGCTGGGCCTGCAAATGCACTAATGGATATATATTGCCAAAAAGTCTTAAAGAAAAAATTTGATAGAGGTGGCCTAATTGCAGCTAAGGGAGATATTCACGCATCATCTGTAAATGAGATGAGCAAGCATTCTTTTTTTCAAAAAAAATTACCAAAGTCTACTGGTAAAGAAATTTTTAATTTAAATTTCATACCAAAAAAATTAATAAGAAAATCTAAAGAGGACGTACTTGCAACTCTAAATTTCTTTTCGGCCAAAATGATATTCGAGCAAACTCAAAAACTTAAAAAATCCATTGATGAAATTTACGTCTGCGGGGGTGGAATCAAAAACCAAACTCTTATAAGCAATCTCGAAAGTCTTTTCAAAATAAAAATTAGATCTTCAAAAGAGATTGGCCTAGATCCAATGCTGGTTGAGTCAGCTGCTTTTGGATGGCTTGCAAAGAAAAGGCTAAATCATGAAATACTTCAGGTCTTAAATAAAGACGAAAGTGCTAAAGGATTGCTTGGATCTATTACAAAAATCAGATAGAAAAAGATTCGCCACATCCACATGTGGTTTTAGCATTAGGATTTTGAATGATAAAGCGAGAACCAGACAGATCTTCAACAAAATCAAGTGTTGATCCGTAAAGATATGGGTATGAAAGAGCATCGAGCAAAATACTAAAATCTTTAAACTCAATTACGTCATCATCAAATGCAACCTCAGCATCAAACTTGAAACCATATTGAAATCCTGAACACCCTCCTCCCGTGACATAGACTCTAAATTTGTCATTATCACTACCTGCAGAGAGCCCCTGTATTCTGGTTACAGCATTTTCAGTAAGATTTATTGAACCACTCATAATTTTATCTATAAGGACTAATATTATATTCACAAGAATATCCTTTCAGCCAAACATTTAAGTTTTTTAAGGATAAAATAACCCTATGTCTTTTTACCTATGGCTTAAAGTATTTCATATTGTATTTATGGTTTCAGCTTTTTCTGGGATTTTTTACTTGCCTAGGCTCTTTGTTTATCACATTGAATCAGATAATGCCTCAACACGAGACTATCTTTCAAAAATGGAAAATAGGTTGTTTCGATTTACTTTATTACTATTGAGTATTGGAATAATTCTTGGTGTCGCTATGGGATCACAAGGTACAAATTTTATTGTGTGGTTTTCTCAGTCATGGCTCATATTGAAAGTTTTTATAACATTCTTAGTTATTGGTTATCTAATAATGTGTAAAAAAATTATGCGCCAGCTTTCAAATAACGCTTGCGGTTGGACCTCGAAAAGCATGAGGCTATTTAATGAAATCCCTGTGATCCTTTTACTTATCGCTGTAATTGCAGCTGTATTTAAATTCTAGCTTTGCAGAAAAATAAACTTGAAGGCGTATATTGCATTATTGGTGAAGGAAACTTTTTGCATGATACTTTTGATCAGACTATTAAGGTTTGCTTAGAGAATAAAGTTAAGTTATTTCAAATAAGGTTTAAAAACAAAAATATCTTTTTTGAGCATGGGCTAAAATTAAAAAATCTAATAGAAGAGATTCACAATCATTCCGGACTTGTCTTAGTCAATGATGATATTACCCAAATAGAAGAATTTAATTTTGATGGTATTCATTTGGGTCAGTCAGATATCTCACCAATTTTTGCAAAACATATCTACAAAGAAAAGATTATTGGCTTAAGTTGTTATAACAGCATCTCGCTTGCGAATCAGTATCTGGATTACATTGATTATGTTTCTTTTGGAGCCATGCACAGATCCTTAACTAAAAAAAATGCATGCGAAATATCTCAAGCTGAGCTTCAAAAAATAATTAAATTCAAAAGCAAGCTAAAAGCCATAATTGGCGGAATTAATTTAGATACTTATGAGTCAAATATCAGTAACAATTTTGATATGATTGCTATATCAGATGGTATCTTTTCTTCAGAAGATTTGCCCTCATTCTTAAATATGTTGAATAAGTCATGAATCGTAATAAATCAGATGCTCTTTTCAAGGAGGCGCAGTTGCTGATGCCTGGAGGAGTAAATTCTCCAGTAAGAGCTTTCAAAAATGTTAACTCGAAACCTGTTTTTTTTAAGAGTGCAAATGGACCATATTTAATTGATGAAGATGAAAATCAATATATAGATTTTATTGGCTCCTGGGGGCCAATGATATTAGGACACAGTAATCCTATTATTGTTAAGGCCATCAACGAACAGCTAAAAAATGGAACAAGCTTTGGAGCACCAACAAAACTAGAGAACCAAATGGCCTCCCTGATTAAGGAAAGTTTTCGCTCTATTGAGAGAATCAGGATGGTTAATTCTGGTACTGAAGCAACAATGAGTTGCATAAGGTTAGCAAGAGGATATACGAACAGAAATACCATTATCAAATTCGATGGTTGTTACCATGGGCATGTTGATTCATTGCTTGTTAAAGCAGGCTCAGGTGTATCTACTTTTGGCTTACCTGACTCTCCTGGAATCCCTGAGGATCTTGCTAAATTCACTATTTCTATTCCATATAATGATACTGAAGCATTTTTTAAGACCTTTGATGAAGTAAAGGATGATCTTGCCGCAGTAATTGTTGAGCCAATAGCTGGAAACATGGGTTTCATCAAAGGGCATACTGAATTCTTAAATGTTCTAAGGGAAAAAACTCATCAAAATAATTCTGTTCTAATTTTTGATGAAGTAATGTCGGGGTTCAGGGTCAATCTTGGAGGTGCGCAATCAATGTATAACATTCAACCTGACTTGACTGCGCTTGGTAAGATTATTGGTGGAGGTCTTCCTGTGGGGGCATTTGGTGGTAATGCAGATATTATGAAATGTCTTGCTCCTGAAGGTCCTGTTTACCAAGCAGGTACACTTTCAGGTAATCCACTTGCAATGTCAGCAGGTATAGCTCTAATCTCTGAGCTTCAAAAAACTAACCCATATGAACAATTAGAATTAACTATTCAAAACTTCTTAAACGCCATCTCTAAAAGCTTAGAGACTAATGGTATTGATTTTGCTTACAATGCTTCTGGCGGAATGTTTGGTTTCTTTTTCTCAAAAAAACTGCCTGAAAATTTTGAAGATGTATGCGCAACAGATTCAAAAATTTTCCAAAAATTCTTTATAAAATCTTTGAGTAAAGGTATTTACTTTGCGCCTTCAAAATTTGAAGCTGGATTTTTATCAACCACGCATGTAGACGAAGTAATGCAATCTGCATCCCAAAAAGTCTTAGATGCAATAGAGGAATTATGAAGATGAAATATGACATAACAGCGATTGGAAATGCATTGGTTGATACTCAATTTAAAGTATCACATGAATTCATTGCAGAAGTTGGCCTAGAAATAGATCAAATGAATCTATCAAGTGCTGAGGAGCATGCTCCAATTATTGATAAGTTAAAAAAAGAGAATGCGGAATCTGTTTCTGATTGTGGAGGCTCAGCAACAAACACATTGGTAGCCGCAACTCATTTTGGTGCTAAATGTTTTCATACTTGCGTGGTTGCCGATGATGAAGATGGTCATAGCTACCTTGCAAACCTTAAAAATATTGGTGTTAACCATAATTTTAAAATGCGGGATGCTGATGAAGTCCCAACAGGTAAATGCTTAATCTTGGTTACAGCAGATGCAAAAAGAACTATGTCGACAGCCCTCAATGTAAGTGCGCTTATGCGAATGGATGATATTGATTTTGTAGCGATGCTTGACACCGATATTCTTTACGTTGAAGGCTATATGGTGACGAGTGATGAAAACTATTCTGTCACCCTTGAGCTCTTAAAAAGAGCGTCCGAAAAAAATGTAAAAATTGCCCTATCACTTTCAGATCCAGGCATTGTTATCGGATTTAGAGAAAGATTTACCGAGCTAGAAAGTTTTGGAGTTGATTACATTTTTTGTAACGATGAAGAAGCAATGGCTTTTACATCAACCGAATCTATTGATTCGGCACTTGATGATCTTACAAAAAAAGATTTTATTAGTATTGTTACAACAGGCTCCAAGGGATGTTCAATTGTGAATAAAGATGAATTAATTCAAGTAAAAGCTGAAACCATCAATGCGGTAGATACAAATGGAGCCGGCGACATGTTTGCAGGCTGTTTTTTATATGCGCTCTCTCAGGGCAATTCTCTGAATGAATGTGGAAAATTTGCTAATTACGGGGCTTCTAAAATTGTTGAGACTTTTGGTCCAAGATTAACAGAATCTGGCTATCATGAGGTTCTAAAAAAATTATAAAAAACTAGCTTATTAAGTTCATTTCTGCTATTTTCTTCGCCCTTAAATAATTTGATTAATCTCAATAACTGAAAAACTAAAATGCCAACTAAAAAAAGTAAAAAAACAACAGCAAAGAAAACTTCAAATAAAAAAGCATCAACCAAGACAGTTAATAAAAAAGTGAAAGCTGCTCCTAAGAAAAAATCTGCAGCGCCGAAGAAAATAACTAAAAAGAATACTGCAGCTAAGTCTAAAGCGCCGAAAAAGAAAGTAGCAAAATTATCTGTTGCAAAAAAGAAAAGAGTCGCTAAGAAAAAAGAACCCCAAATCTCGTCCTACAAGCCCAAAAAGAATGAGAAATATATGAGTGCTGCTATGAAGCGTCACTTTAATAAAGTTTTACTTAATTGGAGAGAGCACCTTAAAGAAGAAATGCAAAAAACTTTTGATCACCTTAAAAATAAAGGTGAAACTTTTGCAGATCCTGTTGATCGTGCTTCACAAGAAGAAGAGTTTGCCTTTGAATTAAGAACTAGGGATAGGGAAAGAAAACTTATCAAAAAGATTGTGAGCTCTTTAGAACAAATTAAACAAGATGACTATGGATACTGTTATTCGTGTGGAATTGAGATTGGCTTAAAAAGACTAGAAGCGAGACCCACTGCCACGCATTGCATTGATTGCAAGACTCTAGATGAGATAAAAGAAAAACAACTAGGGGGATAATCAATCTCCAAAATTTTAATTTGAGCAACCCAAATAATTCATTTGTAAGTCCACCAAAAAAACTTCTCCAGAATAAATTTGATAAATTTGCTGAGGAGATTATCAAGCAATTACAAAAAAATGGTCATGATGCTTACCTTGTTGGGGGATGCATTAGAGATCAGTTAATAGATATTCCAGCTAAAGATTTTGATGTAGCGACCAGTGCAACACCTGAGCAAATTAGAAAGATATTTAAAGCCTCACGAATTATTGGAAAAAGATTTAAGTTAGTTCATGTTTACAAAGGCAGCCAAGTTATTGAAGTTTCCACTTTCAGAGCATCCGGAGCAAAATCGAATCAAGAAAAAATTGTTAAGGACCAGCTAGGTAAAATTTTAAGGGATAACGTCTGGGGAACAATTGAGGAGGATTGTGAAAGAAGAGACTTTACAATTAATTCTCTTTACTTTGATCCTATTCAAAAAAAATTATTCGATAGACATCAAGGGGTGAATGATTCTTATAAGCGTAAAATAGTTTCTATCGGCGACCCCATGCTGCGCTTTGAAGAAGATCCTGTCAGAAGTTTAAGAGCTGTAAGATTTGCAACAAAGCTAAACTTTAAAATTGATAAACAAATAAAAGATGCAATTTATAAAAAAGGATATCTTTTGAGCAGCATATCCAATGCCAGAAGATTTGATGAATTTAATAAAATATTTATGCATGGGAAAGCTCAACATAACTTTGAAAAACTGGGAACTTTCGACTTGTTAAAACATTTAGTGAGTCATGTAGGGCAATCTAATAGCTATGGTTATCGATTGCAGATGTCAGCGCTTATTAATACTGATAACAGGGTTTATGAAGGTAAATCAGTAACACCTGGATTTCTTTTGGCAGCCATTTTATGGCCAAAGTTGATTGAAATAGCAACTGTTGAAAATTCGATTAGCACAAGAAGATTTTTTCCTAACATGGATAAAATTTTAAGAGACCAGCAAATCTTAACTGCTGTACCAAGGAGATTTTATACTTACATAAAAGATATTTGGTCTTTGCAGTTAAGGCTTCAAAGTAGGATCAAAAATCAACCCTTTAAAGTACTTCAACATCCAAGATTTAGGGCTGCATATGATTTACTATTATTAAGAATTGAGGCCTCTAATTCTGAGAGTGAAATTGGTGATTGGTGGACAAAATTTCAATCATGCAACCGACAAACTAAACTTGAGATGATTAAAAGGCATCGAGAGAACTCATCAAACTCTAAAAAATTTGGCTTATCTGGAGAGTTGGGATAATCTTTGTAAGATAATTTTTTTACATTGATGGATTTAGCAATTCAGGAAGCTCCCATACCAAAGTTCATAGCAGTTGAAGGGCCTATCGGTGTTGGAAAGACAACCCTTGCTCATAAAATAGCGCAATCATTTAATTATGATGTATTTCTGGAAAAACCAGCAGAAAATCCTTTCTTGAACAGTTTTTATAAAAATCCTAGTCAATCTGCCCTAGCTGCACAACTTTTCTTTTTATTTCAGCGGATGCAACAAATTGAGGATCTTAAGCAACAAAGTTTGTTTGAGCCTGTTCGAGTTGCTGATTTTCTAATAGAAAAGGATAGGCTTTTTGCTGAGGTCACTTTATCTGATGAAGAGCTAGCACTGTACGACAAAGTTTACGAGCACACCACAATTGACGCTCCATCTCCAGACTTGGTGATATACCTTCAGGCTCCTGTTGAAGTTTTACTCGATAGAATTAATAAAAGAGGAAATCCTAATGAGAGGTATTTAACTGGTGAATACCTTGAAAGACTTAATGAAGCTTATTCAAAATTCTTTTTATACTATGAAAGTGCCCCGCTCCTCATAGTAAATGCTGCCGACATTAATCTTGAGGAAGATGGTAAGGATTATGAGATGCTCTTAGAAACTATTACCACAAATCCAAAGGGTAAAAACTTTATAAATCCTCATCCAACAATCCTTTAATGACTGAGACAAAAGTCATTTCACCTGAAAGAGGTTTCGCAAATCCGCATTTAAGCTCACTGGAAGAGTATAAAAGACTGTATGAACAGTCCATCAATGATCCTGTTACTTTTTTTCAAAATGCCGCGAAAGAAAATTTAGTGTGGATTAAGCCGTTTACAACTACTTTTAATAATCAATTCAAAAATGCGAAATGGTTTGAAGATGGTGAGTTAAACATTACTTATAACTGCATTGATAGACATCTAGAGCATCATCAAGATAAAACTGCTTTTATTTGGGAAGGCGATGATCCTTCTGAAAGCAAGAATATTTCTTATCAAGAATTACATGACCATGTATGTCGATTGGCTAATTTTATGAAAGATCTTGGAGTAAATAAGGGCGATAGAGTCTGCATTTACTTACCCATGATTCCTGAAGCAGTGTATTCAATGCTGGCTTGCGCTCGGATAGGCGCAGTTCATTCTGTGGTATTTGGAGGGTTTTCTGCTGAATCTCTTAAGGACAGGATTCTAGATGCTGACTGCTCATTACTCATCACTGCTGATCAATCAGTTAGGGGAGGAAAGAAAACTAATCTCAAAAAAAATGTAGATACTGCATTAGATTCTTGTCCTGGAGTTAAAAATTGTATTGTTGTTCAAAGGACAGGTGAAGGTATTGAAATGGTTAAAGGCAGGGATCATTACTACACAGAAAAGATTGCTCAATATGATCCGACTTGCGAATGTGTGGCAACTAATTCGGAGGATCCTCTTTTTATTCTCTATACATCTGGATCTACAGGGAAACCTAAAGGAGTCATGCATAGTGTTGGGGGATATCTGCTGGGAGCACACCTGAGTTTTAAATTTATATTTGGTTATCAGCAAGATGATATTTATTGGTGTACCGCAGATGTTGGCTGGATAACTGGGCATACTTATATTGTTTATGGACCGCTAAGTAATTGTGCAACCAGTGTTATTTTTGAAGGCGTGCCTACTTATCCTTCATCCTCAAGATGTTGGGAGATATGTGATAAGCATCAAGTAAATATTTTTTATACTGCACCAACTGCGATTCGAGCATTAATGGCTCAAGGTGATAAACCTGTAAAGGATACATCTAGAAAATCTTTAAAATTGCTTGGTACTGTAGGTGAGCCCATCAATCCTGAGGCCTGGGATTGGTATTATAAAATTGTTGGAGAATCGCGTTGTCAAATTATTGATACCTGGTGGCAGACAGAGACTGGCTCTGTATTGATCTCACCCATTGCCGGAATTACACCTGTAAAACCAGGTTCAGCAACATTCCCTTTTTTTGGTGTTAACCCAGGCTTAATGGATGATGAAGGTAATTTAATTGAGGGTGAAGGCTCAGGAAATCTTGTGATACAAAATTCTTGGCCAAGCCAAATAAGAACGGTTTATGGGGATCATCAAAGAATGATTGATACGTATTTTTCTGAGTATGAGGACATTTACTTTACCGGAGATGGTGCCAAGAGGGATGAAGATGGTTATTACTGGATAACAGGAAGGGTAGATGATGTCTTGAATGTTTCAGGGCATAGGCTTGGGACCGCTGAAATTGAAAGTGCCCTTGTGCTTCATCCGATTGTTGCCGAGGCTGCAGTTGTTGGATTTGAGCACCCCATCAAAGGGCAAGGAATCTATGCATTTGTAACACTGATGGTTGGGCAAAATTCAGACGATGATCTTGCCAAAGAACTTTCAAAATTTGTTGCCAATGAAATCAGTCCCATTGCTAAACCTGATCTAATTCAATGGTCACCCAGTTTGCCTAAAACGCGTTCAGGAAAAATAATGAGAAGGATTTTAAGAAAAATTGCAGCAGGTGAAACTCATGATCTGGGAGATACTTCTACCTTAGCTGAACCAGAAGTTGTTAAGAATTTAGTTGAGAATAAACTCTCTTTAAATCAAAACAGTGAATAAAGAAAAAACTCCTCCGAGCAGATAAAAGATTACAGAAAAATTTATCATTGAGTTTTGACCTAGTGCGTCAATTTCATTTCTCATTGAATAAAATTTTTCAGCATTGAAAGCCAATATATAAAAACCCATGAAATGGATTGCTAGCAAAACAAAGAAAACCCAACTCATTGATTCCAGCAATGCAAACATACAAAGGACCAAGAAGCTAAGTTCATAACCAACATAGAATTTATGATTCGCTTTATTAAAAAAGAATCCAACGAGATCAAATTTACTATTATTAAGCCAAAGAAAAGTTAAGGCACTTAGTAAGTAGAAGCAGCCTAAAATAAATCCAAACATGGCTAATTGAGTGACCAGATTTTTTTATCTTCACTCAGAACAGCTATGCCATCCTCTTCTAATTTTTCTAAATGTGCTGTGAGGCTCCACAGTGCAATTGGATGTAATTTTGGGTCAACGTCATCATAAACAAGCTTGACCAAATCATTGACATCACATGGAGATATTTTTTTTAGGCACTCATGAACCTTAGATTCTCTTTGAAGTCGATGATTGATAATCCAATCAACCACAGCGACTGGATCTTCAAGGTAATCTCCATGACCAGGCGCAATGTAATCAAATGCATAGCCTTTGAGAAGTTTTAATGAAGATAGGTATTGCTTCATGTTCCCATCAGGCGGAGCAATCACTACTGTTGAACCGTTCATAATATGATCACCGGTAATTAACGTTGATGCATCATGAACTAAATAACAAAGATGATTTGATGCATGGCCAGGCGTATGAATGACCTCAATTTTATATTCTTCGCAGTCAATCACATCGCCATGACCTAAGACTTTATCTGGAGTAAAGGTTTTGTCTTGATGTCCATCATCTTGCTCCACCATTAATCCATAGGAGGGAATATTTAAAATATCTTTTAATGGTCTCACTCCTGGTGAATGGTCCCTATGAGTATGAGTAACCAAAATCCTTGTTGCTTTTTCTCCTACTGCATTAGCAATTTCATTAATGTGTGACTCAATGTTTGGGCCTGGATCAACAATAGTGATCTCTTCTTTACCTATCAGATAAGTATTTGTCCCACCGCCTGTAAACATACTTGCATTGGGTGCTGTAATCTTTTGAATTAATTTACTATGCATCTTCATATCCTTCATCATCAGGCAATAAACCGATCCAGTTTCCATCTCTCTTGAAAAACTTTGGCAGAATGGATTGAATATTATCAACCTCATTTTTTAAGCCAGTGAAAGCATCAGCTACTGTTTTATAAGGCAGTAACAGTGAAAGGTTTTTGATTGTAGGCATGATCATATTAAAAGTTCCTTCGCTGTTTGCCTTAAGTGCATCACTGGGTGTTATCCATACACTTTCGGTTAGCTCCCAGCCATCATGATCATTTTGTTGTGACTCATCTGTTTTTGCAAAAAAGAAACGGGTATCAAATCTTTTCTTCTCTACCTCAGGTGTTATCCAGTGTGAGATTGGAACGATATTAGTAAAATCAAAATGGATATCGTTACTAAGACAAAAATCATAAAACGTTAATTTTTTATTATTGATCTGATCCCGGATGTTTTTTAGCGCCTTTAGATCAAGGGATGCCGGCAATGATTTAGACATCAATATACCAACCTCTTCAAAACACTCTCTAACAACAGCAATCATATAAGCAAGACCATCTCTTTCAACTTTTAACATTGATGAAGCTGATTGATCATCAAGATCATCGCTCATTTGATAAATTTCTGACAAATAATCCTCTGGATCAAGAGTGCCTCCTGGGAATACATGCAAATCACCAAATGCTGAGTTTGTACTTCTTTTGACCATCAATACCTCAGGGCCATTTAATGAATCCCTTGCTAAGACTATGGTTGCCGCTGGTCTGATTAATTGCATAATTCGTTTAGTCAGCCATTATCTATTAGAATGCATCTAATGAAAATATCCGACTCGCTTAAGGAAGACATTGCAGATGCTCCGAACTGGTTTCATCAAGCAATTGAGACAAAATTAGAACAGAAAAAATATGCTTTTAATGGTCATGAGGTTGCCTATCAGAAATGGAATATTGATGATGAAGAACAGCTAACTGTTTTAATTCATGGGACCGGCGCACATAGTAAGTGGTGGGATCCTATCGCACCATTGCTCGTATCTAAAGGCACGATTATTGCCCCAGAACTTCCGGGCATGGGAGATACCAGTCATTTTGATAAATATGACTTTGAGTTATTTAAAGATGCCGTTCTTGGCGTTATTGATAATGAAGGAATGTTAAAACGAAAAATCTTTTTAGTTGGTCATTCCCTTGGAGGGCATCTAGCTGCATACATTGCATCTGAAATGCCAGAACTTGTTAGTGGTTTAATCATCATCGACAGCCCAATAAGACCTCCTGACTATGATTACGATAAGCACATAAGTAGCGGCCCGTTAAGACCCATAAAATATTACTCATCTAAAAGAGAAATTCTTTCTCGTTTTAGGTTAATGCCGCCCCAAGAATGTAAAAATGATTGGTATTTAAGATTTATTGCTGAATTTTCAATTAAGGAAACAAGCGATGGATGGCGATGGAAATTTGATGACAGATTATTTAGATCATTAAAACGACTGGATGGATATGGGTTTTCATTTTCATGTCCTGCATTATTTATTTCAGGAAACGACAGCTTGCTTTTAGGATCAAAGATAATGAAATATATGCAAAGTGCTTTCAGCGAAATAATGGAATTTAAGGTTATCAAAGATGCGGCTCATCACGTATTGGTAGACAAGCCTCTCGAGCTTGCAGAATTAATCAATATAGAGCTAAAAAAATGGAATTAATTTTTGGTGTATTACTAATTGCACTTGGCGTTAGCCTTCCGTTGTTTTATAAGTTTTGGCATAAGACCGTTATTCGAACCCTTGCCTCAAATTATCTGAAGATGCTTGGTCTTTTTGGTGTCATTATTGGCGGGATTTTCTTATATTTTGGAATTCCTGAAAGTCCTATTTATTACCAACCATGGAATTACATCGTTATTTTAATTGGCATTTTGAGTATTTTCAGGGGCCTATTATTTTTATTTTTCAGTGATTGGGCCAAAACAATTGCATTAGATCATTTCAAAAAATTTATGATCTTTGGCACTCTTTTTCTCTTTGCAATAGGCACGGTTCTTCTTTTAGAAAGTGCAAGAGATAAAACCCCATTTGAACCATTGGTTGGATGTGAAAGCAATGATGAGATTCAAGTTGTTTGTGGTTTTAAAAATCCTGAGGACCTAGTAATAATTCCAGATGGAAGTGGGCTCATCGTTTCCGAATACGGTGGACAAAAACCAATTCAAGAAGAAGGGGTAGGCAAAATTAGTTTGCTAAACCTTAAAACCTTGAAGAAAGAAAAAATTGATATTTTATACAGTAGTAATGAATGGGGGGATGGGAAGTGCTTACGTAAAGACTCTGATCTGATCGGGCCCCATGGCATTGACCTCATTAAACGTAAAGATGGTCAATATCAGTTAGCGGTTGTTTCTCATCTACCTGATGAGCGGATCGAAATGTATAAGCTTTTCAAAGAAGATCAGACTTGGAACCTTGAATGGAAGGGCTGTGTTTCAACAGAAAATAAATACTACTTGAATGATGTGAGTTTGACTGATTCAGGATCATTTTATGCAACGCATATGTTTCCTAGAAATTTTAGTATGGAGAAATGGATTCTCGCATATTATTTTAAATTTAATACGGGTTTTGTAATTAAATGGGAAAAGAAAAATGGATTTACAGAGCTTAGATATACTTCAGGAGCTTACCCTAATGGCCTAAGCTATGATCCAGAAAAAAATTATTTGGCTGTAAATTATAATCTGGGTGACTCAACTTCATTATATGACCTAGAAAGTAAACAGCATTTAGCTACTTATAAAACAAACTCTCCTGATAACATTGTTCTCCAAGACAATGATTATTGGGTTGTCTCTCATGATTCAAATATTTATGATTATGCTCGATGCGGGCTTAACGAAAACTGCACCTTGCCATGGTCAATTTCAGTTCTAAATAGGAATACACTGGATCTAAAAAATAAAATCTCTTTTAAGAATACAAATATGGGTCCAGGAACAGTTGCTCTTATTGAAAATGAGAGAGTTTGGCTGGGTTCATTTAGATCTAATCGCCTTGGCTATATAACTCAATAGTCTTGAAAAAACTCTATTTCCCATCTCAGATATATGATTTTGAAAAATCATTATTTGCATCAGGCATTGATGAATTAGGTCTAATGAAGGATGCTGCAAATGCTGCAGCACAATGGATAATCAGTAATCTCAAACAGGAAAGCTTCATTATTCTTGTTGGTCCTGGCAATAATGGTGGTGACGGGATCTATATAGGTAAATATTTAATTGATCATGGTTATAAGGTTTATTTTTTACGGGCTCTACAAGAAAAAACTAAGTCCAACCTCACCAAGTCTGCTGAAAAAGATATAGAAAATTACTTGATTGCATTGGTCGATCTGGATGATTTCAATAAACAGGAAACCGTCATTGTTGACGCCATGCTTGGAATCGGTGGCAGAGAAACTATTTCGAATGAAATAAAATCAGTAAATAAAATAGCAAATACATTCGAAAATAAGATTGCTATTGATGCACCTACTGGCTTAAATGCATTTAGTGGTAAGGCATCAGAAGAAACTTTTCTAGCAACAAATACACTGACTTTTTTTGGATATAAAATTGGGCAAATTCTTGATCCTGGAAAAAATTTCACTGGTAAAATGGAATTACTTAAATTAAATAAAAATATAGATGAAGAGATGACAGAAGCTGCCAATTTATTTTCATTTGAAGATGTGAAAGACCTTTTACCAAAACGAAAGTTAGATTCTCATAAAGGCATGTTTGGAAAGATAGCCATTTTAGCAGGCGATGTAGGGTATGAGGGTGCTGGAATACTTGCAAGTGCAGGAGCTCTGTCTGTTGGAGCTGGACTTGTAAGGCTTTTAAGTCAGGAGAATGCTGTTACCCCTGCGCTGTCATATCTACCAGAACTTATGGTTTCTGGATCTGATAATCCACAAGATTTTAAAGACGATATTAAAAGTGCCGAAGTAATCGTTTGCGGTCCTGGATTTAAAGACAGCTATTGGTCAGAACAACTATTGTATATGGCAATTGAATCAGCAAAAGAAAACAATCAAACCTTGATCATGGATGCTGGGGCATTAAGGCTCTTATGCAATAAGCCATTTCAAGATACAGACCTTCCTTCTAAATTAATCCTAACACCACATCCAGGCGAGGCAGCAGCTCTGTTAAACTTGTCCACTGAAGAAATTCAAGAAAACAGACTCTCTGCATCAACCAATCTAGCAACAAAATTTAAGGCATCAATTGTTCTCAAAGGCCTTCAGACCGTTATTTCAAGTAATGCTAATTATATTTGTGATGAGGGCTCTCCAGCCCTATCAATTCCCGGGTCAGGAGACATTCTTGCGGGCATAATTGCAGGTCTAATTGGTAACAAGCTGGATTCATTAAGCGCAATTAAACTTGGTGTTGCTGTTCACGGAAGATCTGGCACCGAATACTCAAAAAATTTTGGCGATAGAGGTTTAGATGCTAAAACACTGATTGAGCTGATAAAAAAGAACATTAATTAGTTTTCCTATGAATATTTTGCTTGAGGATGAATCTGCTTCAATTGAACTTGGACGATTATTGTCAGATGCATTGCGATCCGCTGATGAAGAAAAATTTGAAATCCATTTAGAAGGTAACCTTGGAGCGGGCAAAACAACCATTGCACGCTCATTGATAAATGGTCTTGGCTGGCAGGGTAAAGTTAAAAGTCCAACCTACACAATTTATGAAGAATACCAAGTCAAAGATTTTCTTTGTAAACATATTGACCTATACAGAATTGATAATCAGGAAGATGTAGATATGTTAGATCTTGAGACGGTTTCTGAAAAAAAATTATTAATCTTGATTGAGTGGCCGGAGAATTTACCCAACAAAAGAAAATTTGATTTAAAAATTTCTATTGTGCATAAAAATGAATCGCGATTAGTTAAACTTTCAGGCACAGCTAGTAAAATAATAAAAACTGTTGAATCTAAATATGCATAAAGTTATCTTTTCACTTGTATTTTTTTTGTGTCTATTTACACCTCTTGGTGCAAACTCACTAAATTTTGAAAACATAAAAGAATTACCCAATGGTGATATAAGAATTTCATTCAAACTTCAAAAAGTTGCCTTAATTAATGCCTATGCCCTAGATGACCCATCAAGAATTGTTATTGATGTTCGAGATACCAAGGTAAGTTCATTTTCAGAAGAAAATAACCTTGGGCCATTAAAGCTTGTGAGAGCATCGGATCAAAATAACCTGTCTAGGATTGTAATTGATCTTAAAGAGTCCGTTTATTGGAAAAAGCCATGGCAGATTAAATCTAAAGACCACGTCAAATTAATACTGGAAATTAAGCAATCGCAAAGAGTCAAAAAAAATACGCGCGATATTTTAATTGCAATTGATGCTGGCCATGGGGGAAAGGATCCTGGATCGGTTGGAACCAACATTCTTGAAAAAGACGTAACTTTGATGATTGCCAAAGAGCTTGAGAGAACTCTTAGGGATACCCAAGGTTATAAGCCGATTATGATTAGATCTACAGATGAATTTGTAAATTTAGATGATCGCTATCAAAAAGCAAGAGAATTAGGAGCAGATCTATTTGTTTCTATTCATGCCGATGGCTTTCGACTCTCAAGAGTAAAGGGGGCATCAGTGTATGTATGGTCTGAAGAAGCCTCCTCAATTACAGCAGAGAATTTGTCAAAAGCTAAGCTTGTTGCAGATAGCTCAATAAAGTCAAAGGTTGGAAGGCTTGATTTCCAAGACTTTGATGAGGATGCTGCCAGAGCAATATACCAGCTAGCTTATGAGGCTAAAATTGAAAATAGTATAATTCTTGGTGAAAAGATATTAGAGCAATTAAAAAGAGATCCTTTCACACACATGCATAAACCAAATGTTGAATTTGCTGACTTTAGAGTTTTAAAATCAATAGATATCCCATCTGTTTTAGTTGAGTCTGGATTCATAACCAACCCTGACGATTCTAGAAGATTATCAAAAAAACCTGGCAGAAGAATGATTGCAAGAAGTATATTTATTGGAATTCATGAATATTTCAAAGTTAAACCAAAACCTAATACCATTATGGATCCCTTGCCCGAATTCTTGACATATACCATCCAAAAAGGAGATGTTATTTCTGAAATTGCAATTCGTTTTGGGGTAACCGTCAACGAAGTGATTAAGTGGAATGAATTAGATCCATCTAGTATATTTCCGGGTCAAAAAATTAAAATCTATATCTGATGAAGTGGACAAATAACAAAACAATTTTGATAACGGGTGCTACGAACGGTATTGGCAAAGCTGCCGCAATAAAGTTTGCCGAATCAGCAAAATCAATTGCTTTTACCTATCGCAATGAAGAGCTGGCTGAAGATTTAAAAAATGAAATGCAAAAAATTAACCCAAATCTTTCAATCAATAATTTCTTTTGTGATTTTTCTGTTCAAGACTCTATTCGAGAATGTGCTGATAAAATTAAAAATGACCTTAAAGCAATAGATTTGCTTATCAATAATGCAGGAGTGGTGAATACCGAATACAGTGAAACCATTGATGGAATTGAAAACACATTTGCAGTCAATCATTTGGGGTACTTTCTTTTTACAAACCTATTGCTAGATCTTGTTAAAAAGGAAAGTGAATCAAGAATCATCAATGTTTCTTCAGCAGCACATCATTTTGTAAAAGGAATGCAGTGGGATGACATAAATTATAAAGATAACTTTAAAATGGGGCTAAAAGCTTATGGTCAATCAAAACTTGGAAACATTCTTTTTACAAAACAATTAGCGAAGAAACTTCAAAAAGATGCCGTTACTGTCAATGCAATTCATCCCGGCGGAGTTAATACCTCATTGGGCAATCAAAATAATTCACTCTTAGGAAGAGTATTGAAAATAATTTTAAAGCCATTTTTTAGATCACCTCTCAAAGGTGCAAATACAATAATTTATCTGGCTGAGATAGACGGTCTCAGTATTACTGGAGCTTACTGGGTTGATGGAAGAGTTGCCAAAACATCACACTACTCAAAAAATGAAGCGGAAGCAGAAAAATTGTGGAGGCTATCTGAAAAACTTGTTAATCAAGAATTTGATATCTAACTAAAAGTTCAAAGGGTCAATTTCCACTTTCCATCTCACGCTACTTGATTTTGCTAATTGGCCAATTCTTTTTTCCAATTGATTTAAAGCACTATGGAGTACCGTTCTTTTGTTAGCTTGCAAAAGAACATAATGAAAATATCGTCCTCTGACTTTAAATATCGATGCAGGCATCGGTCCATAAAAATTACATCCTGGTAATTCAAAATTTTTTAAAATAGCTTCTAAAAAGTTAATATTTTTTTGAATCACAGTTGATGAAGATTTTAAAAGAGCTTGATAAGCGTAAGGTGGTTGGCTCTGCTTTTTTCTTTCTGTTAATAGATCCATTGCAAACGGCATATATGTTCCCGATTTAAGTTTCTCTAAGAAAGGGTGATCAGGATACCTGGTTTGAACTAGGACTACTGCTTTAGTATCCAACCTCCCTGCTCTCCCACTAACTTGAATTAATTGTTGTCCAAGATCTTCTAATGCTGATGGATTAATACTGGTTAACCCTGAGTCAATATTCATGACGATTACTGTTTTTAATTTCTTAAAATCGTGTCCTTTGATGAGCATTTGAGTGCCAACAATTACGCCCTGATGGGCATCATTAATGCTTTTTAATAGCTCAGTTAAGGCACCCTTTTTTTTAGTTGTATCACTGTCAAATCTATAAACCTCACCCCTATCAATCGGGGTATTGTCTTGTAAGTATTTCGATATACTCTCAGTGGCATAGCCTACTCCTCCAAGCTCACTATTCCCACAATCAGGGCATTGCTCAGGTATTCCATATGCAGAATCACATCTATGGCATATCAATCGATTTTTCTCATGATGGAATACCATGTTGGTTTCACAATTATTACATCTCGCAACCCAGTCACATTCACTGCATCGATATTCAGGTGCAAATCCTCGTCGATTAATAAATACCATGCTTAGTACTTGGCTCGCATAATCATCTAAGATGGCTTTTTGGCCAATCTCAGAAATCCCGCCCTTTAAATTATTTGCATTGATGTCTACAAAAGTTAATTTAGGTGGCGATGATTGATTAAACCTTTCAAGCAACTCTGTTTTTTTAAATTTCTTATCTTCAACCTGACGCAAGATACTCAAAGATGGGGTAGCAGAGCCTAAAATTATTGGTATCTTTAGATCGCTAGCTCTTTTGATTGCTACATCACGAGCTGAATAACTAAGGCCCTCAACTTGTTTATAAGAATGATCATGCTCTTCATCAACAATAATTAGACCAAGGTTTTTTAGTGGCATTAAAACAGAAGATCGAGTTCCAATAATAATTTTTTTATTACCATTTCTAGCATCCCTCCAAACCTTCCATCTATTTAAGTTGGTAATTCCAGAATGATAGTAAGCTACCAACTCTCCAAAAATTTTTTTTAACCTCTTTACCATTTGCGGAGCTAGAGAAATTTCAGGAATAAGCATTAATACAGATTGATTGGACTTAAGTTGTTCTTGAATTAATTTAATGTAGATCTCAGTTTTGCCAGAACCCGTCACACCATACAGAAGACAGGGATCAAAACCTTTTAATTGTTTTAAAGCTAAAAATGCTTTTTCTTGATGTGAGGTTAAATCTAAATTAAAGTCCGGCACCGCCTCACTTACTAAATCATTATTTTGGAGTTCAACTGCGTTAGCTTTTCTTAGGTAGGGAGGCATAAAGTTATCGATGACTTGCCCAATTGGAAAGTGATAATAGTCTGATATCCAATGCAGCAATGCCAATTCATTAGTATTAAAAATTTCAAAGTCATCAAAAACCTTTTTTATTTTTAAGGTCTTAAATGCGGGCTTATTAACTTTTTTTATTACAACACCAATTCTTTCTCTGTTGGAGAAGTCAACAAGTACTCTAAATCCAATTTCTAGCCTAATATCTGACGAATAAGTAAAAGTTCCTTGAACAGCAAGTGGTAAAGAGATGTTATAAAAAAATTTACTCATTTATCTTTGTAAAGCCATCAGGTTTTGATATAGTGCTCATCCTTAGAAACTAATTTTATTATGAAAGCAGATATACATCCTGAATACAGAGAAGTTTTATTCCATGATTCTGGTGCTGATAAGTACTTTCTCATACCTTCAACATTAGAAACTAGTGAAACAAAGGAGTATGAAGGCAAAACTTATCCTTATTATCCTCTTGATATTTCATCTGCATCTCATCCTTTTTACACAGGCACTCAAAGGATAGTTGATACCGGCGGTCGTGTTCAAAGATTTGAAAAAAGGTTTGGAAAGAAATAAATTTTCTAACCAACCCCTGAGCTACCAAATCCCTTTACTCCTCTTTTTGATTCTTTAAATGCATCAACGATGTTAAATTTTGCTTGAATTACAGGAACTATCAGCATTTGGGCTATCCTATCCCCAGAGTTAATCTCAAAGTCTTTATCAGATCTATTCCAGGCTGGTACCTTGAGTTCACCTTGATAATCAGAATCAATCAAGCCCACTAGGTTTCCTAAAACAAGCCCGTGTTTGAATCCTAACCCTGATCTCGGTATTACGATCGCTGCCAAGCATGGGTCATTAATATGCATTGCAAATCCTAAAGGAATTAAAAAAGTCTCATTAGATTTTATTTTAATGGGTTCATTGAGGCACGCTCTTAGATCCATACCTGCTGATCCTTCGGTAGCATATTCAGGTAAAGCAATTTCGGTTCCAAGTCTGGGGTCAATAATTTTTATTTCAATTTCCATAATTATTTTTTTGGTTTTCTAAAATTAATCAGTTTGTTTTGATGTTTCCTTATTTTATCCCATGAATCCACAATTTTTATTTGTGCCAGCGTGCAAGTAGGAAATTTATCTATCGTCTGATTTGCTAGCAGCTCAGTCATTAAGTGCATGGATGGATTGTGGCCAACAATCATTACAGACGCAGTTTCTAAATTGATTTGAGAAAGAATCTCTATTAAATTCCCAACGCTTGAGTGATAAATACTATCAAGAAATTTATGATCTAATGCAAAGTTAGAAATGCTTTGGATAATATCAAACGTTTCTTTTGTTCGAGCGCTTGGGCTACATAGTACATGATCTATTTTGAGCTTTTTTTCAAAAAATAATTCTCCAAGATCCAGAGCGTTTCTTCTGCCACGATTATTTAGTGGTCTATCAAAATCACTATGATGATTGCTTGCCCAAGATGACTTAGCATGACGTAATAAAAATAATTGATTCACTTAGTTATTCTATCTTGCTTATAACCCCTTCGTACTTTAAAATCGCTTGCCTATGAGTAAAGTATGTCAAGTAACAGGCAAAATGCCTCAGTCTGGAAATCATGTTTCACACGCTAATAATCGCGTGAAAAGAAAGTTTATGCCTAATTTACATACCCACAGATTCTGGGTTGAATCTGAAAATAGATTTGTTTCCTTAAAAGTATCTACCAAGGGTATGAGAATTATTGATAAGAAAGGTATCAGTGCCGTTCTTAAAGATATCCGAGCCAGAGGCGAAAAAGTTTAATTAATAAACTACTGCTTCATTAAAATCTTTAGGCCCTCCGAGCATCTCTCTATCACTTCTTGGTTGAGTTCCATCTGGGTTTGTAATTCCTAGCTCTTTACCAACTTCTGCTGCAATAAGTGTTTTGCCACTATGCTGTATTTTATTTTCCTGATCGTAAAACGCTCTAATGACTTTTCCTGCAAAAGCTTGGGAAGCGGCTCCTTTTAGAAATTCAGCATATTGTTCATCCATATTTTTACTAACTTTTTCAGTTTTTTCATCCAGAACAATACCTGACCAAAGTGAAATGGAACATACATCATGATCTTTAAAATCAAAAGCCATATCAAAAGCCATTTTGTCTATTCCTGCTTTTTGAGCTCCATAAATTGGGCCATGCATATAACAACTTGAACCATGTGAAGAAATTTGAACAACCAGTGATTTGGGTGTTTTTATCAACATTGATGCAAGCGCATGACTAAGAAAATAATTTGACTTTAATCCAACTTCAATAACAGACCATAAATCTGTTGATTTTTCCCAAAAAGGTTTGGGTAAGACCAGGTCGTCATGTATTTGGCATGCAGCATGGATAAGCATATCGAGTCTGCCATATTTATCCTCAATAATGGATTGAATGTTTTGAATGTCTTTTTTTAGATTTAAGTCTGCTGGTAAAACATCACACTCTATACCTTGTTTTTCAATATTTGAGGCCGTATCAATCAAGCTTGAATTTATCTCAAAACCAAATTGGCTAACTGTGGTGCCGGAATCCACAGAGCGTCCAACACAAATAATTGTGTCGCCGGGTTTACCAACACTTTCAGCAATTCCTTTGCCCACTCCTCTGCTTGCTCCGGTAATCAGAATAACTTTTCCTTTATCTATCATGATGTTTCCCACCTATGCTATAAAATATATTTATGATATATCTTGCATCAAAATCTCCACGAAGGGCAGAATTACTAAAAAAAATCAATGTAGAGTTTTTGTTACTTGAAGCAGAAATTGAAGAGAATCTCGTCTTAGAAGGTAGTCCAGCATTTAATGCAGAGAAACTTGCAAAAGAGAAGTGTTCTCAAGGGATAAAAAATGCAATTGCTACCAATCTTGAAAATTACCCTGTATTAGCAGCGGATACCATTGTTGTTATGGGCAATAAAATATATGGCAAGCCTAAGTCATCAGATCATGCTTTTGCGATGCTATCAGAACTCTCCGGACAAGTTCATGAAGTCATAACCGGTGTTTCAGTTGGTGCTTGGGATTCTAAAAAAGCAGATATAGCAACGATATCTGTATCTACATTCGTAGAATTTGGAGATATTTCAGCCATTGAGCTTAAAGAATACAGTGAAACTGATGAACCCCTTGATAAGGCTGGGGCATATGCAATTCAAGGTTATGCAGAAAAGTTTATAAAAGGAATAAAGGGAAGTTATTCGAATGTTGTTGGCTTGCCGCTATTTGAAGCACTTAAACTTCTAAAACAGTTTCAATTATAGTCCGCTTTCCTGGCTGCTAAGACAGCCTGTCTTTGCAATACCCCTAATTGATGAACCGGCATAGTATCTTCTTTGAAATTGCCCCATGATTTTAATATTGGGTGGAGCTCTTGATCTTGAAGGACTGGATATTCAAGGTTTATAAAAGCATAATCTTTTTGTGCTTCTTTTCCTGACAACCATTCAAGCAATTTCACAGCTTCAGCTTTATTATTCGAAGTTTTCAACACACCGCCGCCTGAAATATTTACATGCACTCCAAATGATTCTTGATCAGGCCAGATAATTGAAAGATTGTTTCCAATTTGTTGGTCTATTAATCTGCCCAAATAATACGAATTAACTATTGTTGCGTCACATTGACCTGATTGAACTGCCTTGAGTGCTAGGGTGTCACTCGAAAATACTTTAGTGGCTAGATTGTTACTCCATCCAGATAAAATTTTGTGAGTTTCTTCTTCACTCAACCTAAAGAGCATGCTTGCAATTAGGGATTGATTGTAAACTTTTGCTGAAGTTCTAAGGCAGAGCCTATTTTTCCATTGTTTTCCAGCTAATTCATGATAGCTTTTTGGGGGTGCTTGATTGCCTTTATCATTCACTACAATTGCTCTTATGCGTTTTGACAGTCCAAACCACTTTCCCTCGGGATCTCTAAAGTTCTTAGGAATATTATTAGTTAGAATGCTTGAAGAAATTGGTTCAAAAATATTTGCTTGGCTGGCTTGCCACAAAACTCCTGCATCAACAGTGATGAATAGGTCGGCTGGAGAATTTATACCCTCCACTTCAATTCTCTCAAGAAGTTGCTGAGCATTTCCTGATAGTAATACGATATCAATACCGGTCGCTTCTGAATATTTATCCAAAATGGGTTCTATTAATTGAGGCTGACGAGATGTATATACAGTGAGTGTATCTTGGTTAACACTTTGATCGCAGGCTGTTAAGAATAAAGAAAAAGCTAATATTTGATAAAGTTTAGGTAGGTTCATTGTTTAAAAAGTATTGATGAGAATGATAATCATTCTCATTTTTAGGTGCAAGCATTAGAATCCCTAAAATCTTATCTCTCCTATTGCATTTTTTATAAAAAATTTTTTTAATTGTGGAATATTATCTACCAGGCTAAGACCCCTATTTCTAACAAATCTTAAATAAAGATTATCTGCTTTGAATAAACCGTTGAGAAGATTAATGCCTGACAACATAGACTTATTGATTGTTCTTCGTCTGATTTCATATCTTTTAAGAACAGAGATATCTCCAAACGAAAGATTTGCATTTCTAGCTCTTACAAGTTCTTCTAAAAGAACACTGGCATCTGCAATACCTAGATTGAGTCCTTGCCCTGCAAGGGGATGAATTGAATGTGCGGCATCAGCCAAAACACATTGGCCAGGCTTAACATAATCTTTTGTGTGATGATGCGACAAGGGGAATGAAACAATTTCACTTTCAAGTTCTAATTTGAGATTAAATTTCTTAGAGATCTTTGATAGACTCCCCTTAACTGACTCTTTATCAGATGACGCATGAGCTTTTGGGATCGACCAAACAACAGTAAATAAATTATTTTTATTAGTTGGCATAATCGCAAAAATTTCATTTTTATAAAAGTATTGCTTTGCAGAGTTATCACTTAAGTCATTGCTAGAGACCAAAAATGTATGACCGATTTGCTCATAACTTTGAGCCTCTTTCACATCGAGCATGTTTTGCTGATTTGAATCACAGTAAATAACCAAATCAGTGGATTTTTTATTTTGTTCAAAATCATTCTTTGAGAAAAAATTAAAATTATGTCTGGCCAAAGCATTATTTAGTTCATCGTAAAAAACTACCTTGGCAAGGTAATCTTCGCTAATGTCATCACTTGAAAAAGAAATCCGGCCACTGCCCTCTGCATCATAAACATGAATATCTTGAACCTCAGCTTTTGAAATTCCCAAATCCAAGCTCTTCAAAAAATCTATCGATGCAGGATTGAGAGTAATGGTTCTAATATTTTGGTAATGTTTAGGATCCCCCTCAAGGATCTGTGATGAAATGCCTGATTGTTTTAATTTGATTGATAGTATTTTTGCAACAAGACCATTGCCTGCAATTAAAATACTCATTGAATTTATGAAGACATCAGGGCTTCAATTTCTTTTGGATCTACTGGAGCACTTTGTGTAAGGTTTTCATTGCCTTGATCGGTAACAAGAATATTATCTTCGATTCGAACCCCGATCCCCTTCCATTTTTCATCAACAGAGCTTTTGCTAGAAATATAAATTCCCGGCTCAATGGTTTGTACCATTCCTGCCTCATAATTAGTGAAATTATTGCCATCTGAATAAGCTCCCACATCATGTGTATCTAGGCCTATCCAATGGCCAACTTTATGCATGTAAAAGTTTTTGTGAGCGCCCTCTTCCAATAAATCTTCGGTTTTTCCATCAAGTATGCCCAAATCAACCAATCCCTCAGTAATAACTCGTTCAGAAATTTCTTGAGGCTGCATAATATGATTCCCTGTTTTGACCGCCTCAATGGCTTGTTTGTGAGCCTCCAAAACAACCTTATAAACTGCTAGCTGCTCATCACTAAATTTTCCATTCACAGGATATGTTCTTGTGATGTCTGACGCATAACATTCATATTCTCCACCTGCATCCACTAAAACTAGATCACCATCATTTAAGGTTTGATCATTCTCAACATAATGCAAGATGCAAGCATGTTCACCACCGGCAACAATCGGCGTATAGGCAGGAAACCTTGAACCTTGCTCAGCAAATTTATATAAATAAAATGCTTCAAGACTTTGCTCATTCATATTAGGAGCAACAAATTGCATGGCTGCTTTATGCGCTTGTGCAGAAATCTCACAACCCTTTTTCATTAATTGAATTTCTTTTTCTGATTTAACTCGCCTTAACGAGGATAAAAATGGTCCTGCATCAAGGTGCTCAATAGCTGCAGTATGGCGATCTTTCAATCTTGCCTGCTTAACCCAACCTGCAACCCTCTTAGAAAAATCTTCTTTGTAGCCAATTAATGAAAAAACCTTGTTACATCCTGCCAATAAATCTGGAATGGTCTGATCTGCCTCATGATTGTTATATCCCTGAGAAAATCCATAGTCATCTACCGCGCCTTTAGGTCCGGCACGATATCCGTCCCAAAGTTCTGAATGTTCATCTTTGGGAGGGACAAACATATAAGAACTTAACTTTGCCTTGCTATCAGTTTTAATAAGTATTATGGAATCTGATTCATTAAACCCGGATAGATACCAAAAATAACTATCCTGTCTAAAAGAGTAAGTATGATGAATGTTCCGTGAAACATGATCATTACTTGCAATCAGTAGGCATGCATTTGGACCCATTGCACCGCCAACTGCCTTTCTTCTGTCTGCAAACATAGTGTTCATAAAAGCATTTTACTCTTTTTTTCTATCAAACTTCCCTAAATTACATCTAAGATTTAAACTGATATTTAATGGAATCGAAAGAAACAGGGCTCTCTGACCTAATTAAAAAAGTAAATGACTTGCTCAATAGGTTCAATGAGCAAAAAGGAATCATTGATCACTACATCAAACAGGAAAGGGTTTGGAAAGAAAATAAAATCTTACAGGCACAAGAAATTGAGTCCTTAAAGAGAGACCTAGCTAAACTGCAATCAAGATCTGAACATGAGTGATAAAGAAATCCTATCGATACGTGTGATGGGAAGAGATATTTCAATTGCTTGTCCTCCTGAGGATAAGCCACTTCTATTAAAAGCCTCAACAATTCTAAACAAAGAGATTGAACAGATACCGGATAAAGGCAACGCGCTAATTTTGGCAGCACTTAATTTAGCGTTTCAGTCACTCAAGGGAACGCAAGTAAGTGACGATGATTCAAATAAAATTAATCAAATAATCTCATCCATTGATGATGCCCTGAATTAATCTTGTTTGAAAAAATCCTGCATGCTGAAGTCAATTTTAAGATGTATAATTTAAACACTGGTTCATTTGCCAATACATTCGATATCTTTGAACCGATACTTAAATGATAGGCAATATTCCACTGTCGATGTTGTGCAATACCTTAGGGAAGCCTGATTCGATAAGAGCTTTGCCACCTGGACTTTCGGTTCAGGAAAAAATGTATAGCGGTGAATTGGTTTTTAGCCTCCGTAATCGTGAAATCTGATTTAAGAAAATCACAACTTAATCGGAGGCTACATCTTCCTCAAAATGAATACCTTGATCGATCAAAAAAAATACAAACAAATATTGTTGAATCTGAAATTTTTCATGAAGCAAACCTGATTGCTTGCTATTTACCTATAAAAAATGAGGTGGACACAAGTTATATCATTAAGAGTTGTTTTGATTTAAATAAATTAATTGTTCTTCCAAAGATTATCTCTAACAGCATGATTTTTACCCTACATAAAGTTGATGATACTTTTGTTCTAAACAAATTTGGTATTAAGGAAACTGACAATGAAGAGATTTCAGTTAATGACATTGAGTTATTTATATGTCCTTGTTTGGCATACAACAAGTCAGGTAATAGATTGGGTTATGGGGGCGGCTATTATGATAAAGCCCTATCCTCAAGTGGTGCTAAAAAAATAGGAATTGCTTTCGAATTACAAAAATTACCATTTGATAGTGAGCCTCATGATATTCCAATGGACTACATTTGTAATGAAAATGGATTATTTACCTGCTGATAAATCACCTTTTTTAACAAGGTTTACAATACTTTCGGCAAGAATCTTAGGATTTTCCATTGCAGCAAAATGCCCTCCTGGGTGAGTGTCCCAATGCTTTATGTTATATATTTTTTCAGCCCAAGCCTTGGGAGGCTTTGCGATCTCATGATCAAAAACTGCACAGCCTGTAGGTTGGTCTACATAGTCAAAAGAAAAACCTGTTTGACCATTCTCATAATAAAGTCTCATCGATGAGGAAATAGTTTCTGTATACCAATAGAGTGAAACAATGCTGAGTACATGATCAAGAGGTATGACTAATTGATCTGAATCATCGTCAGTCCAGGCATGAAACTTTTCGATAATCCATGCAGCTAGACCTACTGGAGAATCATTTAAACCATAAGCAACGGTTTGCGGTTTTGTACTTTGAATAGCAAAGTAACCAAACCCCTTCTCTTGATATTTCTCAAAGTTTTTCATCCCTTCAATCTCTTCCTCGGTAACCCCTTGCATAGGATCATCGCTGTCAGGAGGCCAGGCAAGAACTAAGTTTAAATGCAAGGCTTCGCAGCTATCCTTGAACTGATCCGCCATCCACTTACTCACTGTTGCACCCCAATCACCACCTTGAGCTATATATTTTTTATATCCGAGAGCAAGCATAAGTTCATGGTTAATCTTTGCAATTTCCTGAGAGTTCATTCCAAAATCATTTGGTTTAGAAGAGAATCCATAACCAGGCATTGAAGGACATACAACATCAAAAGAAACTCCATCTATTCCTTCATTAAGGATCGGTATGATTGATAAAAACTCCTGCACACTCCCTGGCCAACCATGCGTCATCACTAAGGGGTATGCATTTTTATGTTTTGATTTACTATGAAGAAAGTGAATATCTAACCCTGAACTTGAATGAAACATATGGCTACCAGCATTATTGATTAAAGCCTCATGATCTCGCCAACTAAAATCATTAACCCAAGCATGCGTAGCTTTTTTCAAATAATCTAGACTTGTTCCGAGGGACCACTTATTATCATTTAATTCATCTGGCCATCGAGAGAGCGCTATTTTTTCATGCAGTAAATCAATTTTTGATTGCGGGACATAAACTTCAAATTCTTTTATATTTTTCATTTCAAAAAATTTATGTAGCCGACATTGTCAGACTCTTCGATAAACTCATAATCAAGTGACTGAAGATGCTTGATTAGAGATTTTTGTTTACCCGTTTCTTCCTGGATACCAATTAAAACATTTGCAAATGCAGCCCCAAGATTTCGGTAATGAAAAAGTGAAATATTTCTTTCGGATCCAAAGGCTTTAAGAAAATCCAATAAAGCACCTGGTTTCACAGGAAACTTACATCTAAACAGCCTTTCATTTAAATTATTGGCTTTAATTAAGTGGCCTCCAATCATATGACGCAAATGATCGTTGGAAATAACACTGCGAGTTAAGTCGGAATATGAGAAGCGACTTTTTTTTAACTTTGCTCTTAATGTTTTAAAGGCATTATCATTTTTAAGACGAATACCAACCAATACATGTGCCTCAGCCTGATCAGAAAAACGATAATTAAATTCGGTAATCTGTAACTTTCCAAAGATTCTGCATAACTTAAGGAAACTCCCTGGTTTTTCAGGGATCTTTATACTCAATAATTTCTCACGATCTTCACCTACTTCAGATCTCTCAACAATATAGCTAAGTCTTTCAAAATTTATATTTGCGCCACTGCTAATTGCAATTAATTTCTTATTATTAATTTTTTTACAGTACTTTTTTAAACCAGCAAGAGCTAATGCCCCTGCAGGCTCAGATAAAACTCTGGTGTCTTCAAATATATCTTTTACGGCAGCACATACCTCGTCAATTGACACCGTAATAACACCGTCAACACACTCTTTAATTACTTCAAAAGTATGTTTACCAATTTGTTCAACAGCCACGCCGTCAGCAAACAGTCCAACTTCTCTTAGTTTTACACGCTTATTAAATTTAACTGCCTCCAATAGACATGCTGAATCTTCTACTTCTACACCATAGACTTTAGTTTTTGGTGAATGTTGAGCAATCCATGCTGATACACCTGCTAACAGGCCTCCTCCACCAACTGGTACAAATACGGCATCAAAAGCTTCTTCCTCTGATTCAATCTCCTTACCTATCGTACCCTGACCCGCAATGGTTAGTGGGTCATCAAAGGCAGGAATTAACTCCATCCCTTTATCCTTGGCAATCTGAGATGCCTTTTTGTATGCCTGATTATAGTTATCACCATGTAAAAGGATTTTTGAGCCAAATGATTGTACTGATTGGATTTTAATTTCTGGAGTTGTTTCAGGCATAACAATTAGACATGGGATCTTTAATTTTTGTGATGCATTAGCAACGCCCTGAGCATGATTTCCAGCAGATGCAGCTATAACTCCTAGTTTTTTTTGTGATGCAGACAATTGTGAAATCTTATTGTAAGCACCTCTATTCTTAAAAGAAAAAACTGGTTGCAAGTCCTCTCTTTTTAAGAAAACGTCATTAGCTAATTTCTTAGAAATATTTTTAGCAAAAGTAATCGGGGTCTTAATAGCAGTATCATAAACAGTGGCCTGATTAATTAAATCAATGTACTTCTTGGATTGCTTGAATGATCCCGTTTTTTTTATTTTTAAACGCATAGTAAAAGCTAATATTTTGTTTATTATACAAGTATGAGTGACGCAAAGGTGCAGGTTGCTAAAAAGGCGTTTGAGGAAATGGCTCCTCAAATAAATAAAGAATCTATATTAGGAATTGGAACCGGATCCACAGTCAATTGCTTCATTGAGATCTTAAAACAAAGCAATGTTCAGTTTAAAGGTGCCGTATCTAGCTCTGAGGCTTCTACCCTACTTCTTCAAGAGTTTAATGTAGAGATTTTTAGTCTTAATGATGTAAATGAAATTCAGTTTTATATCGATGGAGCTGATGAAGTTGACCCATCACATAACTTAATTAAGGGTGGCGGCGGAGCTCACACCAGAGAAAAATTGGTTGCCTCGGCTTCGAATCAGTTTATTTGTATTGTAGATCAATCAAAGCATGTTGAATGTCTAGGAGACTTTGGTGTTCCTGTTGAAGTTTTAATCGAAAGTAGAAGTTTTGTTTCAAGAGAAATTGTAAAACTAGGAGGAGTTCCAACTTATAGGAGCGGTGTCATTACAGATCAAAACAATCATATCATTGACGTTTCAAAGCTTGATTTATCAAATCCAAAAGACATGGAAATTCAAATAAATTCAATACCAGGTGTTGTTGAAAATGGGATATTTGCTATCAGAAAACCAAACAAGGTTTTAACTGCTTAACTATTAAGGTCAGTTGTTATTTTATAGGTTAGTTCTTCAGAACTTGGTTTAACTTTTGATCGAAAACCCTCTACAGTCAAACCATCTTTTGAGATTAAGTATTTATTAAAATTCCAATTGGGTTCCATGCCAGAAGCTTCAGCAAGTTTCTTAAAGAATGGTAGTGCTTTGGAGCCCTTCACTTTACTGGTCGTTAGCATAGGGAATGTTACGCCGTATTCAGTTGAGCAAAACTCAGAGACCTTGGAATCATCTCTAAATTCTTGATAGAAATCTCTTGATGGGACACCTAAAACGACGAAACCCTTTTCTGAGTATGTTTCATAAAGTCTTTGTAACTCAGTATATTGATTTGTATATCCACATCTACTCGCAACGTTTACAACAAGAACTGATTTTCCGGTTAACTCACAGAGATTTAGCTTTTCATCAGAATCAAGCAACCTGATTTCATGATCTAACAATTCTGAGCAGGCACTTACAAATTGGGTGATCCCAAAAAAGCACAGTGATATTAGTAAAGCTAGTACTAAGCGCATAGGGAAATACTATACTACAGGTGCAACAGCATAAATACTTGAAAGAAATAGAGTTACTAAAGTAAGTACCTCTACAGATTCAATGATTTTTTTCTTATGTCTATTGCTCATATTTTTTAAAAAAGGAGGGCATTGAGCCCTCCATTATTTCCAGAGAATGTCAGCAATACATAGGGGGAGAGGAGTGCTGACAAGTATTATTATATGTATTTATATTTAAATATCAATACTATTTATAAATAATTTTTATTAATTTTAAGATATAAACTCTATGAATTAATCAGCAATATTAAGATATGTATAGTGTATTTTCAGTATATTTAACAAAATAATGCCTATATAATTTCATCTCTATTCAGAGAATTTACAGAAAATAAGAGGTATTTAATGAAAGGTACAGTTAATTACGAATTACGAGGTGATATTGCAGTCCTTGAGGTTGATAATCCACCTGTAAACCCTTTAAGCAGCGGTGTTAGAGTTGGTCTTTGTGATCAATTTGATAAAGCTAATAATGATGAAAATGTTAGAGGTATTGTCTTAAAAGGAGCAGGAAATGCATTCATAGCAGGTGCAGATATATCTGAATTTGGTCAAAAAATGGAAGGTCCGGACCTCCATACTGCACTAAAAAACATTGAATACAGCGAAAAACCAGTTGTTGCGGCAATAAATGGGCCTGCTTTAGGTGGCGGTCTAGAGACAGCACTATGCTGTAATTACAGAATTGCAACTGAAAAATCAATTGTAGGCTTACCAGAAGTTAATTTAGGCTTATTGCCCGGTGCAGGTGGAACGCAAAGGTTACCAAGAATAGTTGGGCCATCACAAGCACTCAAAATAATGCTTTCTGGGGTGCCAGTTCCTGCAAAAAAAGCACTTGATCAAGGTATTTTAGATAGCATTTCTACCGGTGATTTAGTAGAGGATGCGATTAGCTTTTTGCATAAAAAGCTTGATGAAACAACTGAACATCCAAAGGTAAGAGACTTAAATGAAAAATTAGTTGAAGCACGTGGCAATGAAAACGTAATGGCAGAAGCAAAAGCTTTAGCATCTAAGTCAAGAAAAGGTCAATTTGCACCTGGTCAAATTATTAAATGTGTAGAGGCTGCAATTGAAGAAGATGATTTTGATGCTGGTATGAAGAAAGAATCTGATTTATTTCTAGAGTGTTTGCTGCATCCTCAAAGAGAAGCAATGATCCATATTTTCTTTGGCGAAAGGACAGCTGGAAAAATATTAGATGTTCCTAAAGATACAGAAACCCAAAAAATAGGATCTGCAGGTGTTGTTGGTTCAGGAACAATGGGTGGTGGTATTGCAATGAATTTTGCTAATGCAGGTATACCGGTAATTGTTCTTGATCAAGATGAGAAGAACCTAGAAAGGGGAATAGGTGTTATAGAAAAAAATTATCAAATGATGGTTGACCGTGGGAGACTTTCACAAGAAATGAAAGATGGTGTCATGAGCTTAATTACACCATCACTTAATTATGAGGATTTGGGTGACTGTGACATTGTGGTTGAGGCGGTTTATGAAAATCTTGAATTGAAACAAGAAATATTTAAGAAACTTGATGACGTAGTTAAGGGCGATGCTATTCTTGCAAGTAATACCTCAGGTCTTGATATTGATGCAATTTCATCAGTAACTGAAAGGCCAGATAAGGTAGTGGGTACTCACTTTTTTAGCCCAGCTAATATCATGAGGTTGTTGGAAATTGTAAGGGGAGAGAAAACATCTAAAGAAACCCTTGCAACAATAATGAAGTTAGGGAAGGTTATAAAGAAGGCTGCGGTTATGTCTTTGAATGCTCCTGGCTTTATAGGTAACAGGATGCTTTATGGCTACACGCATCAAGCAAATATGTTGTTGCTTGAAGGTGCATTACCTAATCAAGTTGATACTGCACTTGAATCCTTCGGAATGAATATGGGACCTTTCAGAATGTTTGACTTGGTAGGATTAGATTTAGGTTGGAGGGCAAGAAAACTTGCAAAACTTGAAACACCTCTTACTAATAAAATTGCAGATGCATTATGTGAACAAGAAAGATTCGGCCAAAAAAATGGTAAGGGTTTCTATAATTATTCTGATGGATCTCGTGCCCCTAACCCGGCGCCAGAAAATGAAGAGATCTATGTCAAGGTTGCAGAAGAAAATGGTTTCACTAGAAGAGATATTTCTGATGAAGAAATAGTTGATAGATGTATTCTCGGTTTAGTAAACGAAGGAGCGAAGATCTTGGAAGAAGGTGTTGCTCAAAGATCAAGTGATATGGATATCGTTTATATCAATGGTTATGGTTTTCCTATATGGAGAGGAGGTCCAATGTTTTATGCAAATTCAATTGGTCTAGACAAAGTACTTGAAAAGATAAATAAATTTGCAGAAAAAGATGAAGATTTCTGGAAACCAGCAGATTTACTGGTTGCAATGGCTAATAATGGTGGGAAATTTGCTGATGCGCCAACCGATGATCTCAAAAAAGAGAAATTAGCATTTAAGCAAGAAGTTAAGTACTAAATTTTAATATTTACTTCTGTTTCTTCAGGGATGTAAGAAAACAGCTCAATCACATCATTATTGAACATCCTTATACACCCATGTGATGCTTTTTCGCCTATGAGTCCTTCTTCATGGGTGCCATGAATATATATGTATCTTTTAAAGGAATCTACGTTTCCACCTTTGTTATGGCCTTCTTCAAGTCCATCAAGCCATAGTATTCTTGATGTAACGTAGTCATTTTCATTATTTTGTCGCTCATGAACTATCTCAGCAACTTGATTCATATTTTCTCTACTAACAAAAATCGTATTTTTTTCAACATTTGTTCCTATTTTAGTAAGAATTTTATGTTTTCCTAGTGGTGTTTTATAGGAATTTTCAATTTGACCCTCTCCAAAAGATGAGCTAGATATAGGGTAACTAGCTAACATCGATTTATCTTCATAAACGTATAGTCTTTGCTGTGATATATCAATTTCAATAGAATTATTAGCGCTTAAAAAACTGGAAAGAATAATAAGAGTTAATGCTGAGCTATGAATTTTCATTTAAAACTTTTCTTAAAAACAATATTATAATAAAAATTGAACAACATATTATGAGATATCTCATTAAATCATAACCAAAATTTACAAATAAGGAGTTATTTGTTATCTGGGGGACATTAAAAGAGATAATTCCTTGTTCATTAATCTCCATTTTATCAACAATTGTTCCTTTATTATCAATAAAACCTGATATGCCGCTTGCAGTAGATCGTAAAATCCACCTATTAATTTCTTTTGCCCTTGATCTAACAATCTGAAAATGCTGATGTGGACCATTTGACTCTCCAAACCAACTATCATTACTTACATTAACAACAATTGTTGAATTTTTTACCTTTTGTATATAGTTATTTATATATGCTGTATCAAAACAAATAAGTGGCAAAATAGAGTGATTTCTAAAAGGAATGGTTTCGTCAGTGATGTTTCCAGGTTTTAAAAAAGACATAGGTAAATCAAAGAAATCTATTAAGCCCCTTAGAATTGATTCAAATGGCAGAAATTCCCCAAATGGAACAAGATTTACCTTCTTATAACCGGATAATTTTTCACTAGACAGGATTGTCAAAGTATTAAAATAATTAATTGATGTAGGAGCTGATTCAGATTGGTAGATACCGGAAATTACATTCAAATTACTCTCTTCAAGCCTCCTCACAAGATTGTTTCCATATGAACTCCTTTGCGTGTACGGAAAAGGAGATTCTGGCCAAACAATAAGATCTAATCCATCTTTCTCTAAACTCAAGCTGATTAGTCTATCTTCAATTGATTTCCCATAATCACTTTCAAATTTTTGACGTGGCCCAAATGAGGGCTGAACTATTCCAAATTTTAAATGCTCATTGCTTGAATTATTGATGTCTAATTTTGTGGTTAGGGACGGTATTGCAAATGCAATTATTAATAAAATACTCAAACCATACTTATATTCTTTTCTTGAACTAAGAGCTGCTGCTGAGACTATTAAATAAAATAATAATGAGCATCCGATCACACCAATTATTGGTATCAAAAAATCAAGTATAGTATCAAGGAAAATTACTCCTGGTTGCAGCCATGGAAATCCTCCTAAGATAAAAAATCTTGCTGATTCAAGCAATATTAATATTGAAGATAGGATTAGTACATTTGTAAAGTTAGATATTCTTTTAATGTATATAAATAGCATAATAGGGAGCACGAATATACTTGAAAGTAAAAATCCTAGAAAAATTAATGCAGTGACTGATAAAGCTATGTTAACATTTCCATGATAGTGAATACTCACTATTAACCAAAAAGTTCCAGCAAACCAAAGTCCAAATCCCCATAAGAGAATATGCAACCATTTGTTTTCAGTTGTAGAGCTAGTTAGTATCGAGACCAAATATAAATAGGATAATACTAGGATCCACTTTTGGTCATAAGGTGCAAAAGCAAGAAAAGATAATATTCCAACTAATGCGGTTGTAAGATATTTAATCAGACGTTGGTTTATTAATTGTGATGCCAATCTTTTTAACTTTCCTTTTATCAGCAGCTGTGACAGCTAAAGTCATATTGTTAACTTCAATCCTATCACCAACCTTTGGCAGCAAACCTAATTTGTGAATAAATAATCCACCGACGGTTTCTGCGTCAAGATCATCAAACTTTAAGTCAAATTTTTTCTCAAATACATTTATATCTAATCTAGCGTCGGCAATATATTCAGTAGGACTCACTTGAATTAATTCATCAACGTCGCCGGTATCATGCTCATCTTCGATTTCTCCAACCAATTCCTCAAGAACATCTTCGATGGTTATCAGCCCTGATACTGATCCATACTCATCTATAACTACTGCCATATGAGATCTGTCGTTTTTAAATTCTTCAAGCATAGTGTCGGCTTTCTTATTCTCAGGAACTATTTTTATATTTCTTGTTACTTTTTCTAGAGAAATAGGGGTTTTAGAATGCAAAGCGGGTAATATGTCCTTGGCCAAAAGCAGACCCTTTACCTCATTCTTATTTTCTCCCATAACAGGGTACCTTGAGTGCCCTGATTCGATAATTCTATTTATAAATACATCTTGGCTTTCATTTACGTCAACTGTAACCATTTCAACCTTTGGGATCATTATTTCCTTCAAAGTTGTATCTCCAAGCCGTATAGCCTTCTCAGCTATTAATTGAGCTTCTTTATCAATAATATTTGTATTAAGCGCATGCTGTAAGACCTCTGATACCTCATTCAGAGATTTGGGTTTAAAAGATATTAGATTTTTTAGCTTTTTAAATGCTGTCGACGGAGGTTTTTCTTCTTCAGATTTCATATGTATATGGATTCCTTATATTAAAGTCTTTAAGGTATTTTATTTCAAGTTCTTCCATGGCTTCTGCTTCAGTATTTTCTTTGTGATCAAATCCAAAAAGGTGCAATGTTCCATGTGCCAGCAAATGCAAGAATCTATCTCTGGTTGTTTTATTCTGCTGATTTGATTCTCTTGTCACAGCATCTATATTGATAGCTATATCACCAAGCTCATCATCTGCACCAATACCTATGTTTGGAAAAGCCAGTACATTTGTGGGCATATCTTTGTTGCGGAATGTTTTATTAAGTTTTTGCATCTCTGCATCATCGACGATATTCAGATTTATATTTTGTTTTGAGTTCATATCGTTTAATAGTTTGTCTACTAATTTATCCATCTCGCTCTTGAAAGAACGTATATCTAAATCTGTACTGTTAAATATATTCAATGGCATGAATTTTAGGAGTTCTCATGGTCAGCATAAGCATCGATTATTTTTTTAACCAATGGGTGCCTTACAACATCTTTGGAATTAAATTCTGTAATAGATATACCATTAACATCCTTAAGAACTCCAATAGCATGCCTTAAACCAGATAGAACATTTTTTTGGAAGGTCTACTTGTGACATATCTCCATTTACAACAACATATGAACCAAAGCCTGTTCTTGTTAGAAACATCTTCATCTGATCAATGGTGGTATTTTGACTTTCATCCATAATAATAAATGCATTATTGAGTGTTCTACCTCGCAAATAAGCTAATGGAGCTAACTCAATGATATCTCTTTCAAATAATCTATTAGATTTATCAACTCCTAACATTTCAAATAAAGCATCGTAAAGTGGCCTCAAATATGGGTCTACTTTTTGATTTAAATCTCCAGGCAAGAACCCTAGTTTTTCACCCGCCTCGACCGCTGGCCTTATAAGCACTATCTTATCCACCTTCTCTAAAAGCAAAAATTCTATTGCCTTTGCAACTGCTAGATAGGTTTTACCCGTACCAGCTGGTCCTACACCGAAATTAATTTCATGCTTGTCTATGCTTGCTAAATAATTTTCCTGATTAGTGGTTCTTGGTGAAATTTGTTTTCTGGGAGTTTTAATGACGTATTCTTTCAATGACCTTAAATCTTCTTTTTTGTTATTTAATGCGGCGTGAATAATATCACTTGATAGCTCAATTCCCGAACAACAGTTGGCATAAAGATTTTGAATGGTATTGGAGGCCTCTTCAATAACCTTTTCGTCACCTTCGATTTTAATTTCATTACCTTTATGGAAAATCCTGACAGAAAATTTATCTTCTATCAATTTTATGTTGCCGTTTAACTCCCCAACAAATGCGGCAATATACTTTGGGTTCTCAGGCTCTAATTTAAGATGTAAGGAGGAGATCTGCTGGTCTTGCATTAACTATTGAGTAAAAAGGGTGCCTTTGAGAGAGTTGGAAAGTGCTTCATCAATTTTTATATCTACTAATTTACCTAGAATATTTGGATTTTGGAAGTGGAAATTTACCACTCTGTTACATTCTGTTCTTGCTTGCATTTCCCGTGAATTTTTCTTTGATAAATCAGTTACGAGACACCTTTGAATTGTTCCTTCCAATTCTTTACTGTATGCGGCCTGAAAGTCGTTTAACCTTGATTGAAGTTCATACAGCCTCTCTTTTTTTTCATCTAATGTTGAGCGGTCTGCTAGCTTTGCAGCCGGTGTTCCAGGTCTAGCAGAAAAGATGAAACTGAAAGAGGCATCGAATTTTACTTCATTAACTAAGCTCATGGTCATTTCAAAATCTTCCTTAGTTTCTGTTGGAAACCCAACAATAAAGTCTGAAGAAATTTTAATACTTGGTCTTATTTGTTTAAGCCTATGAATAATAGAAAGGTAATCATCAAAAGAATAATTTCTTTTCATATCTAAAAGAACTTTATCTGACCCTGATTGAACTGGTAGATGGAGGTGATCAACCAACTGGGGCACATACTTATATATTTCTACTAAATCGTTAGTCATATCAAGAGGATGTGAGGTTGTATATCTTATGCGTTCAATGCCATTAATTTCCGCACTTATTTGAATTAAATCTGCTAAACCAAGGATTCTGCCGCTCTCAGAATATTTGTAACTATTTACATTTTGACCAACAAAAACTATTTCTTTAACACCCTGCTCAGCTAATCTTGCTACTTCATCAAAGATTTGCCTTGGTTTTCGGCTAACTTCTTCGCCCCTGGTATATGGGACAACGCAAAAAGTACAAAATTTTGAACAGCCCTCCATGATTGAAACAAAACTGGAAGGGCCTGATGCCTCAGGTAGCAACAGTGAGTCAAACTTTTCCTCTATCGGGAAAGATACATCAACAGCTTTAATTTTATCTTCTTGATCTAATAGTTCAGGTACCTTGTGGAGTGTTTGTGGTCCAAAAATAAGATCTACATAGGGCGCTCTTTTAAAAATATTTTCTCCCTCTTGCGAAGCAACACAACCACCGACTCCAATTTTTAAGTTTGGGTTCATTTCTTTCAATTTATTGATTCTTCCTAGCTCTGAATAAACCTTCTCTTCAGCCTTTTCCCTTATAGAGCAAGTGTTTAGAAGAATAATTTCAGCATCATCCGGTGACTGCGTTAGCTCTATATTTTTTTCCTTTTTTAGGATTTCTACAGTCTTCTGGGTGTCATATTCATTCATTTGACAACCATAGGTTTTAATATAAAGTTTAGTACCCATATAACTAATTATGGCCAACAAAAAGACAATCTATAAAATAATATTTCTTCAACTTGGAGAAATCTATGAAATTTTTGCCAAACAAATTTATCAAAGCGATATGTATGGTTTCATAGAGGTTGAAGAGTATATATTTAATAAAAATAAACAGCTAGTAGTAGATCCTTCAAACGAAAAGTTGAAGAATGAATTTAAGAGTGTTGAAAGGTCTTACTTGCCCATCAATGCCATTATCAGAATAGATGAGGTTGCTGAATCTGGAGAAGCTAAAATTAAACAAACAAAAAATCAAGTTACGCCTTTTCCTATAAATATACAGCCTCAATCTAAGCAAGATTAAGTTACCGAAATTTCACATATTAGTTACTCTGTAGAGTTAATATAGTTATGTGAAAAGAAGAGAAGTTCTTAAGATTTCTGCATTAGGTCTTGCTGCTGCATCAGCAAGTTGTGCTGGGCTTAGAAATTCCATTAGGGCGCAATCAAATATTAAAGGTTTTTATCATGGAGTAGCCAGCGGTGATCCAACAAATAAAAGCATTATTCTTTGGACAAGAGCTACTCCTGTATCCCCGGGTCCAATAGTATGCAACTTAGAAGTTTCACTTAACAAAAATTTCACTAACATCGTATTTAGCAAAAAAATAACTACGACTTTTGATACTGACTACTGTGTTAAGTATGATTACGAACCAAATTTTAGCTTTGGTAAAAACAAATATTTTTTTTACAGATTTCGTAGTGATCGATTAACTTCAGATGTTGGCAGAGCTAAGCTTCTGGATGATTCAGCAAAGGAAACTAGCTTTGCTGTCATGAGTTGTTCAAATTTTCCTGCAGGTTATTTTAATGTCTATGAAGCCTGTGCGTATGAAGAAATAGATTTTTGGATTCATCTCGGTGACTATTTATACGAGTATCCTATGGATGGATATGCAACAGAAAATGCACAGCTGTTAAACCGCATTCCAGAACCTCATCATGAAATACTCACTTTATCTGATTACAGAAAACGTCATGCTCAATATAAAAAAGATCCTCAATCACAACTATTACACGCTACTCATCCCTTGATTGCAGTTTGGGATGATCACGAGATTACAAACGATACTTGGAAGTACGGTGCAGAAAATCATGATGCATCAGAGGGGGACTTCCTGGAACGGAAATCAAACGCCATTAAGGCATATTTAGAATGGATGCCAATAAGAGAGAATACAAATAAGAGAAATATTTATCGATCATTTAAAGTTGGCTCGCTTCTGAATCTAGTCATGCTTGATACAAGACAGAACAACAGAGATAAACAAATTGATCCAAGAAACTATTTTTCCTCCGGTCAATTTGATATGGATAGTTTTTACAATGATCTTCTTAATAAAGAAAGAAGATTAATTGGAGAACCTCAATTTAGTTGGTTGGCAGATACTTATGGCAACTCAGAAGTCGCTTGGAATATCCTAGGCCAGCAAGTCTTAATGACAAAATTAAAATTTCCTGATATTTCATCTGCACTTTCTAACAGCAACCTTTCAGAGGAGGTTAAACAATATCTACCTTTGTTAAAGCTTGGGTTGCCAAGCAACTTAGATGCGTGGGATGGATATCCTGCAGAACGAGATAGAATCTTTTCTCTGTTTAAAAACAATAATTCAAAGTTAATTAGTTTGGCTGGAGATACGCATAATGCATGGTTTTCAAAACTTTTTGACAATGCTGAAGAACATATTGGTTATGAATTTGGAACTCCCTCCGTTACTTCTCCTGGGCTAAGTGAATATCTAAATGGGGTCAACCCAGGAGAACTTGAGCAAGGAATTATTAATGCAAATAAAGAGATAAAGTGGGTAAATACTTCTCACAGAGGGTATACAAAAATTTACTTGAATGAATCTATCCTTAAGGGAACTTTTAAATTTATAGAATCTGTGTTGGAAAAATCTGCAGAAATCTCTTTTTCTAAAACTTTTACTATAGATCCTAAATCCTAAAAAATTCTTTTTTATAAAATCGCAACTCATTAATAGACTCTCTAATATCATCTTGAGCGCGATGACAGCTATTCTTCTCGTATGCTTGAGCATTATTAGACCACCGGGTAATTACTTCCTTTACAGAGGAAACATCAATGTGCCGATAATTAAAATACGCCTCAAGTTGCGGCATGTATTTAGAAAGAAATCTTCGATCATGAGAAACGGTATTCCCGCACATTGGAGATTTTTTTTGACCAACATACTTAGAAATAAAATCTAAGGTCTCAATTTCTGCCATTTGTTCTGTGATGTTACTAATTTTAACTGCGTCAATTAAACCGGTTGAACCATGTTGTTTCTGATTCCACTCATCCATAGAGTCTAGAAGAGATTTATTTTGATTGATTACCAAGTTGGGACCTTCGGCAATAATGTTAAGTTCAGAATCAGTGACAATCGTTGCAATTTCAATAATCCTCTCTTGCTCTGGATCAAGACCGGTCATCTCCAAATCGAGCCAAATAAGATTTTTATTAGATAATTGAGATGGCATTAACTGTTATGTCCTAAAATAGGTGTATTTTGTGACTTAAATGGAAAAAGTTCAAATTGGCAAAGTAATAGAGTTTTACACAAATTCTTGCTTGGTGCTGTCTCAGGAAAAAACATACAACTGTATGACCCCAAAAAACCATGAAGTAGCTGTCGGAGACAATGTTGAGATACTTGTACAATCATCTAATGCAATCATTACTAAAATTCATGACAGATCAAGTGCTTTGTATAGATTTCGTGGGCATAAAAAAAGGTTATTGGCAGCAAATCTAACTAATATTGGGATTATTCTTGCCTCAGTTCCTCAAGCACCAAGATCATTTATTGATAAGTGGTTAACAATTGCTGATGGAGCAAAACTAGAACCATTCTTGGTTTTTAACAAATCTGATCTAGAGTTATCACAAGAATTTGAAGATACAAAAGATCTATACGCTAACTTAAATCTTCCTTACTTCATCACTTCTTTCAAAAAAAATTTTGGTATTTCGGAATTAAAAAACTATCTCGAAAATAGAACTTGCATCTTTGTTGGTCAATCAGGTGTTGGCAAGTCTTCTCTAACCGGTGCGCTTACTGGAATAAATCTTAAAACTAAAGTCTTATCGAATGAACAGGGTCAACATACCACTTCAACATCTAGGCTATTCAAAGTGGAAAACGTTGATGGGTCTATTATTGACTCGCCAGGCGTAAGAGACATTGAAGAGGGTCCAGTAAGTAAAAGTTCAATAAAAAGTGTTTTCCATGAAATAACAGAGGCCTCAAAAAAATGTCAATTCAGAAACTGTGGGCATAAAAAGGATAAAGGATGCTTCGTTAAAAAAGGGATCGAAGAGGGCCTAATCAATCAGTCAAGGTATGATAGCTTCCTAGAATTAGTAAAAAATATAGATGAATAAAAAAACACATTTTGGCTTTGAACAAGTTGATGAAAAAGATAAAGAAAAAAAGGTAGGGGGCGTTTTTTCATCAGTTGCCGACAATTACGATTTAATGAATGATGCGATGTCCTTTGGATTGCATAGGTTATGGAAAGAAATTTTAATTGAGCTTAGTGAAGTCAAATCAGACAGCAAGGTATTGGACATAGCAAGTGGGACTGGTGACATTCCAAAAATTCTTTTGAATAAACATAATGCAATAGAAGTGCATATGACAGACATTAATGCATCAATGTTGTCGAATGGTTACAAGAGGGCGGTTAATGAAAACTTTCATTCAAATACATACTTTTCAGTAGCGAGCGGTGAGTCACTCCCATATAAGGATAATAGTTTTGATCTTATAACAGTTGGGTTTGGCTTGAGAAATTTTACCAATAAGGAAGATGGATTAAAGGAGATGAGAAGATGCCTAAAGGGTAACGGAGTTCTTTTGGTTCTAGAATTTTCGAAACCACAAAATAGTCTATTTTCAAAAGTTTATGATTGGTATTCTTTCAACATCATTCCTAGGATGGGAAAGTTTCTTGCTAATGATTCAGAGAGTTATAAATATTTGGCTGAATCAATAAGAATGCATCCTGACCAAGTAACATTGAAGCAAATGATACTCGATGGTGGATTTGAGGAATGTAAATTCTTTAATTTATTGAATGGAATCGTTGCCATTCATAAGGCTTATAAATAATGAAAGTAAAGCTGACACATTTTTTAGATGAATTATTTGAATCTAACAACACTTTTAAAAACGCCTTAAAAAGATTCTATCCTATTAATGCCAACCTTGAGATCACTGGCATTTGCAAATTCAATCTTTTTCTATCAGAAGAACTGAGTCAGCTTTCTACTAACAAATCTAATGATAAAGATTTTGAAATCAGCTGCGGTCTAACTGATGTGTCATTTTTATTGAGACATGAATTTAAGCAGGAATGGATATCAGGTGATAGTGAAAAGGCCCTTGGTCTAATTAACTTGCTTAGAAATACCAATATAAATTTTGAATATCTGGTAGCAAAACATTTAGGAGATATACCGGCGCTTGGATTAATGATGCTACAAAGAAAAGCCACGCAGACCGAAACCAATAAAGCTCTCAATGAAGACATAGTTTTAAATAATATTAGAACATTTGCCTTGAGACTGGATCGAGCAGAAAGAATAGGACAATCTTAATAATGATTTTTGGTGCAATTAAAATAACTTTCTTATCTTTTTATCATGGAATAATAAATATCCCTTTTGAAAATGGCACTAGTAAGTTTTTTGGGCTACTAAATTACTTAAACATTTTTTACTTCTTCAAGAAAAAAATACCATCCTCTGAACGATTGAATGCATTTCTTGAATCTATGGGACCATTATTTATCAAATTTGGTCAGCTTTTATCTACTAGAACAGACGTCCTTCCTCAGACATATACTCTTGAGCTACAGAAACTAACAGATTCTTGTAAGCCATTTGAAGGAGAAGAGGCGCTAGAAATATTTAAAAGATCAATTACAAACGAACAGTTTAAAAAAATAAACAATTTTGAATTAAAGCCCTTGGCCTCAGCTTCACTTGCACAGGTACATACCGCCAATCTAATCGAAAATAATCAAGAAATAGTAATTAAGATTCTTAGGCCAAATATATCCAAAAAGGTTAATTCAAATATAAAGCTTCTTAAGTTATTTGCATTCTTTGTTAAGGTTTTATTCAAAGACAGTTACCGCTTAAAGATTAATCAAGTTGTAAATGACTACGAAAGAACAATCTTAAAAGAAATTGATTTGAGATTGGAGGCAAATAACACCATACAAACAAGAGAAAATTTCTTAGAATCAAATCTCCTCTATATTCCATCAGTTTATAAAGAATTCACTAACAAAAATATTCTTGTCATGGAGCGAATCTACGGAACTCCATGCACAGATATTGATAAAATTAGAGCTGCTGGAGTTGATTTAAAGGTCCTTGCAGAAAACGGTGTCAAAATTTTTCTTGATCAAGTTTTTCGAGATAATTTCTTTCATGCTGACATGCATCCAGGCAATATTTTTGTTGATTTAAAAAATCCAGAAATGAATAGGTATATTGCTGTTGACTGCGCGATTGTTGGCAGCCTAAGTGATGCAGACCTTTATAATCTTGCACGCATGCTTAGTTGCACAATTAAACAAGATTACAAAAAACTTGCTAATTTATTTATCTCTAATCAATGGGTAGAACAAGATTCAGATGTTTATGACCTAGAGATGACACTTAAATCTTGTTGTGAGCCAATTTTTGAAAAACCACTTGCAGAAATTGAGTTCGGAAAGCTGTTACTGTTTTTATTTGAAAGTACTCGCAGTTTTGGTTTATCAATTCAACCGTCATTGGTGCTCCTTCAAAAAACATTAATTCATATCGAGGGCATGGGAAGAAGCATTTATCCAAAACTAGATTTTTGGTCGATAGCGGAGCCCTATTTAGATGACTGGATTCGAAATAAGTATCATCCCAAACAATTGCTCAAATACATTGAGGAAAATAGATACGAAATATTGGAAAAGGGTGCTAACTTACCTAATGATATTTTAAATATCTTAGATGCTCTGAAATCCATTGCAGATAATCCACAGCATCAGAATAAAAAAGTCGAAGCATTAAAACATGAGATTTCAAAGCAACAATTCATTAACAGACTATCGTTGGCAGGCTTCTTGCTATTAGCAGTTTTATTTCTTATTAATTCTTAGCTCCTCTCTTTTAAAGTATACTATTGCAGAGGTCAAAATATGGGATTCGGCGGTATTAGCATTTGGCAACTATTAATCATTCTGCTGGTGGTTCTAGTCCTCTTTGGTAGTAAAAAACTAAGGTCAATTGGGTCCGATCTTGGGCAAGGCATAAAAGGTTTTAAAAAAGCTATCAATGATGACGAATCAAAGGAGAATGATAAATCTAAAGATTAGAAGTAACTAAATTGTTTCAAATAGGCTTTATTGAAATTCTTTTTATAGGATTAATCATTCTGTTGCTTTTTGGCCCTGAAAGGCTTCCTGAGATTTCAAAAATAATAATTAAAAACACAACGCGCTTAAAAAGAAAATTTTCATCCTTTAGGGAGGATATCGAAAGAGACATTGGCGCAGATGAGATAAAGCAAGATATCTTTAATGAGTTTAAGCTGGAAGAGCTTGAGAAAAATGAATCAGAAAAATCCTGAATCTGAATCGTTAGTTAGTCATCTTTCAGAGCTTAGAAAGAGATTGTTAAGTTATGTAATCTGTGTTGCGGTTATTTTTATTGTATCCATACCATTTGCAAATCAAATTTATAATATTTTTTCTACTCCCATGAGTGAGCTTTTGGTCAATTCAACCATGATTGCCACTGAAGTTACCTCCCCATTGCTTGTTCCGATAAAGTTGAATCTTTATCTCGCCTTATTAATCAGCATGCCGTATCTTTTTTATCAGGCATGGAAATATATTGCGCCTGGATTATATGAAAAAGAAACTGCGACCTTAAAACCAATCCTATTTTTTGCAGCCATTCTATTTTATATGGGAGTGCTGTTTGCATACTTAGTTGTAACTCCACTCATTCTTCAATTTCTTGTTGGAATTGCCCCAGAAAACATAGCTGTAATGACTGATATTAATCAATTCCTAAATTTCATGCTTAAGCTGCTTTTAGCATTTGGAATTGCCTTCCAGGTACCGGTGGCAACTTATCTGACCATTAAAAGTGGAATTAAGACTAAAGATGAAGTGAAAGCATTGCGCCCTTATCTTATAGTAGGTTTTTTTGTTGTTGCGATGCTATTAACGCCACCAGATATTTTTTCTCAATTATTTTTGGCTCTACCTATGTGGTTATTATTTGAGCTTGGCCTTCTTTTCTCAAAAAAATAAGCTATTTGGGAACATTAAGTCTTTCCAGCCATGAATCATCTTCTGGCATCTTGGCTTCCAGGATACGATTTAAAAGTTTGTCAGGACTTGTGTCCACAATTAGTTGTGAGTAGTTTGCCTCTGATACAAAACCAGATTTAACAGAATGGTCATACCATTTAAAAAAAGAGTCATAGTAATTATTGGTATTCAAAATTCCAACTGGTTTATTAATAATTCCTAATTGGTTGCTGACAAGAACTTCGGTAAGTTCATCCAATGACCCTACGCCTCCAGGCAGAACAATAAATGCATCACTGTGATTAAAGAATTCTTGTTTTCTTTCAAATAAATCCTTAGTGATAATTGTTTTGGTAATTCTTGGGTTGGTAAGCTCAAAGGAATCTAGGCTGCTTAAAGTAATACCAATTACTTCACCACCAGATTCGATTGCGGTGTCTGCAACAACCTTCATCAAGCCAACATCACCACCACCAAAAACAACATTGATGCCCTTTGAAGCAATTAATTGAGAAATTTCCTTGGCTTTTTCCTCATAGATTGGATCATTCCCCAAATGGGCTCCGCAAAAAACTGCAATACTTTTGATTTTCATGATGGTAATCCTAAAATATTCTTTGAAATGATGTTGAGCTGAACTTCGCTCGAACCCCCGGCAATAGTATAAGCCTTAGAATAAAAAAAAGATTTAACCACATCGTTGATCATCTCAGATCCTTTTCCGGGGACAAGTAGTCCTCCCATACCAAGAGATTTGATGTTTAACTCCCATCTGAGTTGAAGCTCTTCAGTACTCAAGTACTTAAGCGTGAGCGCAGCCTCTGAAAATCCAAATTGACTTTCCTCTTTAACTCTTTGCATGGTCAAATTAATAAGCTCATTTCTTAGTTCATGTTTTGTAATTTCATTATGTAACAATTTTTTATCCGAAAATTCTGAGCAGTTCTTAAGCAAATCTGAAGGCGATATATCTACTGCTCCCTCAGACTCCATATCGCTCATCATGGTTCTTTCATGCATAAGCAATGATTTTGCTACCGGCCATCCTTTGTTTTCTCCGCCAATGCAGTGTGACTTGAGCGCTTTGGCATCATCAAAAAAGACCTGGCAAAACGGAGATACACCGCTGATCAATTGAATTCTATTTGTTGTTATCTCATCTTGTTTCATATCAATCAAAACAAATGAAATTCCGTCATGCTTTTTTATTTTATCTGTCTTAACAAGGCAATACATCCAATCAGCTTTATCTGCTTCCGAAGTCCAAATTTTGGATCCATTAATTATGTAAGTTTCATTATCATTTGATGTTGCTGTGGTGCTTACTCCTGCAAGATCTGAACCTGCACCTGGCTCAGAAAATCCTTGGCACCACCATATTTCTCCTCTGGCTATCTTCGGAAGAAACTCCTTTTTTTGATCTTCTGTTCCAAATTCAAGTAATACCGGACCAAGCATTGTTATTCCAAAATTAATCTGTGGATTTCTGCAGCCTCTTTTCTTAAGTTCTTGCCTTAAAATCTGAGCTTCCTCAAAATCCAAACCTGCTCCACCATATTCCTTTGGCCATTCTGGTGTGGAATATCCAGTTTGAGTCATTGCATTAAACCATTTTTCAGAATCTGAATTTGGGAATGAAATTGATGATGATGCCCATACCTGCTCGCTAGCTGGCATTGGAGTCATCATTGATTTTGGACAATTTTCATCAATCCAATTGGATATATAGGCTCTAAAGTCTTTAGTTTGGCTCATTGAGTTAGAAATTAAAATTTAATGTAAAGGGTCCATCATTGGTTAATTCAAGTTCCATATATGCCCCAAAAACACCATATTTTACATTTTTATATTCAAGATTTATGGAGGCTTTGAGTTTATTATAAAGCTCTTCTGCTAAATCAGGAGATGCAGCCTTATGGAAACTAGGTTTTAAGCCTTTTTTTGTGGATGCATTTAAGGTAAATTGGCTTACAATTAGCAATTCTGCTCCTATTTTACGCAAACTTGCATCTAACTTGCCACTAACTCCTTCGAAAAATGAATAATCTAATATTTTTGATATTAGTTTATCTATTTGAACTTGTGTGTCAGTTTGTTCAAAACAAACCATTAAAAGTATGCCTTTATCAATAGAGCTGACTAAATCCTTATTAACCCTTACCGAGGCTTTTTTGACCCTTTGTGCTAAACAAAGCAAGACTTAATTTACGGTTGGATCGAGATTTCCTGACAGATATTGCAAATGCATCTCTTCTAATGATAGTGGTGAGATTTTGTCTGCATTGCCTGCGGTACCAAATGATTCGTATCTGTTAATACATATTTCCTTCATCGCTACCAAGGTTTCAGAGAGATATTTCCTAGGATCAAACTCTGATTTATTAGCGTCTAAAAATCTTCTTATTGCACCAGTTGATGCAAGCCTTAAATCAGTATCGATATTTACTTTTCTAACTCCATGCTTTATTCCTTCTTGAACTTCTTCTACTGGAACCCCATAAGTCTCAGGAATATCTCCACCAAACTTATTAATAATTTCTAACCAATCCTGAGGAACTGCTGACGATCCATGCATAACCAAATGTGTATCTGGAATCCTTTTGTGTATTTCTTTTATTCTGTCGATTGCAAGAATATCGCCAGTTGGTGGCCTCGTAAATTTATATGCACCATGGCTCGTTCCAATTGCAATTGCTAGGGCATCAACATGAGTATCTTTCACAAAGCTTGCTGCTTCTTCCGGATCAGTTAATAACTGGTCATGGGTTAGAATCCCTTCGGCCCCACTACCGTCTTCATCGCCAGCCTCTCCAGTTTCAAGTGAACCCAAACAGCCTAACTCTCCTTCAACAGAAACCCCGCAGGCATGTGCCATATCAACTGTTCGCTTAGTAACAGAAACATTGTAATCATATGAAGCTGGAGTCTTCATGTCCTCTTCTAATGATCCATCCATCATCACTGAAGAAAAACCAAGCTGTATGGATCTCTGACATACTGCTGGAGATGCCCCATGGTCTTGATGCATAACTACCGGAATGTGCGGAAACTCTTCTATTGCAGCTAAAATTAAATGTCTTAAAAAGTTAGGGCCGGCATATTTTCTTGCACCTGCAGAGGCCTGAACAATAACAGGACTATTAGTTTCATCAGCTGCCTCCATAATAGCTCTCATTTGTTCAAGGTTATTAACGTTGAAAGCAGGAACACCATAAGAGTTCTCTGCGGCATGATCTAGAAGCTGTCTCATACTTATTAATGACATAAATTCTCCTTAATAGTTAATCGCTTAGTGCGCTAATGGATGGTAACTCTTTTCCTTCAATAAATTCAAGAAAGGCACCGCCCGCTGTAGAGCAATAGGATATATCTTCTTTATTTATAAACTGATTGATTGCGCTGAGTGTCTCGCCACCACCTGCAAGTGTATAAGCATCAGACATGCTAATTAGTTTACTAAGCTCCTCAGTGCCCTCTGAGAAATTTTTATTTTCAAAAACACCTAAGGGTCCATTCCAAATAATCGTATTCGATGAATCAATAAATTGTTTTATATCTTCAGAGATAACCTGATCTAAAATAATTTCATTATCTTCGATCTCACTAATTCTTTTCTTTATTGGTGGGCCATCGAAACTATTTGAGACCACAACTTCCTCTGGAAGCATAATATTAAAATCATTTAATAAAGACTTTGCGGTCTTAATCATATCTTTCTCGTAAAGTGAGTTGCCGACCTGAAAGCCTTTGGCCGCCAAGAAGGTATTGGTTATCCCACCCCCGGTAATGACCTTGTCACATATTTGGCCTAAATTTTGAATGACCTCTAACTTTGTTGAAACTTTTGATCCTCCAATGATTGCAGCAAAGGGAGATGAAAAATCTTTTAATGCCCTAGATAAGGCTTCAACTTCTCTTTGCACTAAAAAACCTGCGCATGAAAAAGGGGCTACTTTGATTGCTCCATAAGTAGAGGCTTGCTTTCTGTGCGAAGTTCCAAATGCATCGAAAACATATACGTCGATATGTGAACCAATTTCCCTTGCAAGTGAATCAGAATTTTTTGATTCTCCTTCAAAAAAACGAATATTTTCTAGCATACAGATTTGCGCATTTGTATCATGGAATTCTTTCATAGAATTGATTAAGGAAATGGAGATGCCTAATTCGTTACTAAGGTGACTGGCAACCGGTCTTAGAGAAAGTTGGTCATCAAAAGTCCCTTCTTTGGGTCTGCCAAGATGGGAAAGGATAACAATTTTTGCTTCTGCTTTAATTAAGTAATTTAAGGTTTCAAGCGATGCTAAAATTCGAGTATCGTCTGTAACAACTCCCTCTTTAATTGGAACATTTAGATCTAACCTTAGTGCTACTTTTTTTTTCGCAATATCTAAATCGGACAACAGTCGCATAATTTAGATTAACTTCTTGACTGATGAAATAATGTTTTCGACAGTAAATCCAAATTCTTTCATTAATTCATCTCCGGGAGCACTTTCTCCAAACGTCTTAATGCCGATAACAGCATCCTCAGGTTTTGCAATTGTTAGCCAAGAATCTGGATGAAGTGCTTCAACAAACAAGGTTGGCTTTGTAGGATCAATTACCTCATTTTTGTATTCATCTGACTGTGCTTTAAAAATATCAAGGCATGGAATTGATGCAATGTTGCAAAGGATATTTTCAGCTTCAAGATCATTAGCTGCATCCATAATTAAATGCACTTCACTGCCAGATGCCACTAAATTTACTTCTGAATTATTATCAAACTTTAATGCATAGCCACCATGTTTGATCAGCTCAGCAGTGTCTTTATTGTCTACAATCGAAGGCAGGCCTTGTCTGGTTAAAATAAGAGAAGTTGGTGCAGTCCTTGAGGAAACTGCATTGTGCCAAGCTACTGCGGTCTCAGTTAAATCTGCAGGGCGCCAATTATTTAAATTTGGAGTTGCTCTTAAAGTTACTAAGTGTTCAATTGGCTGGTGAGTTGGCCCGTCTTCACCTAAACCAATTGAGTCATGAGTGTATACAAAAATATTTGGTATCTTCATCAATGCAGAAAGTCTCACTGCATTTCTTGCATAATCCATAAATACTAGAAAAGTTCCGCTATAAGGTTTGATGCCACCATGAAGAATCATGCCATTGGTTATCCCAGTCATTCCAAACTCTCTTACCCCATAGTAGATATGAGTTCCTTCTGGACTTTCTGGTAAAAGCTCTGTATTCGATGAGCTTAAAGTATTATTTGAGCCAGTTAAATCTGCTGAGCCTCCAATCATTTCTGGAAGTTGAGCACAAAAGAACTCTAAACAAGTTTGAGAAGCTTTTCTTGTTGCAAGCTTTAATGTTTCTTCAACACAGTTAGATAAAAACTCATTAAATTTATCCTCAAAATTATCTGGCAGGTCATTTGATGATGTTCTCAATAGCTCAGAATGATCTTCCGGATAATCCACTTGATAATTGTTTAAAAGATTGTTCCAGTCATCTTCATAGGCTTTTCCTGTTGCTTTTGCATCAAAAACCTCATAAACCTCTCTAGGAATTGTAAATGGAGGATATTCCCAACCCAGTTTTTCTCTCGTGAGTTTGACCTCATCATCACCTAATGCGGCACCATGAACTCCAGATGTACCTTCTTTATTAGGAGAACCAAATCCTATTTTTGTTTTACAGCAAATAAGTGTTGGCTGATCAGCATTCTCTTTGGCAGTTGAAATAGCCTGATCTATTTCTTTCAAGTTGTGCCCATCAACTTTGATTACTTGCCAGTTATAACTCTCAAAACGCTTTTGAGTGTCATCGCTAAACCAAGAACTAACTTCACCATCAATAGAAATTCCGTTGTCATCATAAAGACAGATAAGTTTTCCTAAATTGTGAGTTCCGGCAAAGGAACAAGCTTCGTGGGATATTCCTTCCATCAAACAGCCATCACCTAAAAAAACATATGTATAGTGATCAATGACCTTTAGATTTTCTTTATTAAATTTTGCAGCCAAATGCTTCTCAGCCAAAGCCATGCCAACACCATTTGAAAGCCCTTGACCAAGAGGACCCGTAGTTGTTTCAATACCAATCTCAATGTCATACTCTGGATGTCCGGGGGTTTTAGATCCAAGTTTTCTAAATCCTTTAATATCATCGATTGAAATTGGATAGCCTGAAAGATGAAGCAAACTGTAAAGCAGCATTGAGCCATGACCATTGGATAATACAAATCTGTCTCGGTTAAACCATTTGGGATTTTGAGGGTTATGTTTGAGGTGATTTTTCCAAAGCACAACTGCTATATCTGACATTCCCATTGGCATTCCTGGATGCCCACTGTTTGCTAACTGAACTGCATCAACCGAAAGAAATCTAATCGCATTACTTACTAGAGGTAAATTTGACATATATGATAGAAATAAAAGTTAATAATAGTACGCCTGTAAAATTAATTAAACGTTTAATTGTCTCTATCTCTTAAAAACTATAAAATACCGAAACTTAAAAAGTGATTTGTCCCTGCTTGCATACTTAAACTGCTAAATGGGGGCGCCTTTAAGGTGCAGAATAATGAATATATCTTTAGAATTTTTTCCACCAGCAAACTTAGACTTTAATGCTCTATTGTCTGAATATAAAAAACTAGAGCATCTTGATCCATCTTTTATTTCGGTTACTTATGGAGCAGGTGGAGGTGCAGAAAATAAATCACTAGAACTTATAAAGGCACTTAAAAAATATAATCTGGACATCGCTGCTCACATCACCCTTGTTAACAAAAGCATTGATGATTTAGAAAAAATAGTCTCAGATTTTGCGAAACTTGGAGTAAAAAAATTTGTTGCATTGAGAGGCGACAGTCCAGAGGGAAAATTTAAGCAGCATCCTAACGGATTTTTTAATACTTCAGACTTTGTGGAGTTTCTTAACAATAAAAATTTTGAAGTTATTGTTTCGGCATATCCAGAACCACATCCAGACTCCAAAGGGTTTGATTTTGATTTACAGCTTCTTAAAAATAAATCTGAATCTGGGGCAAAAAAAGCCATTACGCAGTTTTGCTTTAGCAAAGATGACTATGAAAGGTTAATTGAAACTGTTCTAAAGGAAAATATTGAAGTAGAGGTCATACCTGGAATTATGCCAATTTATAACATAGAAAATATAACAAGAATGGCAGAAAAATGCGGTACTAAAGTTCCACCAAATATCATCAACAAGTTTGGAAATGATGATATATCAAATCAAAAGTATGCTATTGAAATTTGTAATGAACAGCTGGACTTTTTATCTGAGTTGGGCTGCCAAAAATTTCATTTTTATACACTTAACAAATCTTATTTAATCAATAAAATTTTTAGAGAAAGGAGTTTATTATGAGTTATATATTTACATCAGAATCTGTTTCAGAAGGTCATCCAGATAAAGTTTGCGATCAAATATCAGATGCAATCTTAGATGCATACTTAAAAGAGGATCCGGACAGCAGAGTGGCTTGCGAAACTCTTATTAAAAATAATATTGTTGTTGTTGCAGGAGAGATTACCTCTAAAGGAAACCCGAATCTTGAGCCAGTGATAAGAAATACAATAAATTCTATTGGTTATGATAATGATGACTTAGGATTTAATGGATCAAATTGTGAAATTCAAAATCATATTTTTCAGCAATCTCCAGATATTGCTCAAGGCGTAAATGAGGGTGAAGGTGAGAATCTAGAGCAAGGAGCTGGCGACCAAGGCCTGATGTTTGGATATGCTTGTAAAGAAAATGAAGCTCTTATGCCTGCACCCATAGATTTATCACATCAATTGGTTAAAAAGCAGTCTGAGCTAAGAAAAAATGGTAGCTTAGATTGGTTAAGACCTGATGCAAAAAGCCAAGTAAGTGTTATATATGAGGATAATGGTAAATCTATAAAAGGCCTATCAGCAATTGTATTATCAACTCAACATGATGAGGGTATTTCTCAGGACGACTTAAAAGAGGCTGTTTTAGAAGAAATAATTAAGCCTGTGATTCCATCAAATTGGCTATTAGATGAAACTAAGATCTTTATTAATCCTACCGGAAAATTTGTTATTGGAGGTCCTGTTGGAGACTGTGGGCTTACTGGAAGAAAGATAATTGTAGATACATATGGTGGTATGGCGCGTCATGGTGGCGGTGCATTTTCAGGCAAAGATCCATCAAAAGTAGACAGATCAGCAGCATATGCTGCTAGATACGTAGCAAAAAATATTGTTGCGGCTGGTCTTGCTGAGTGGTGTGAGGTTCAGGTTTCATATGCTATTGGTGTTGCAGAACCAACCTCAATTAATGTAAACACATTTGACAGTGGAAAAATTGATCAAACTGAAATAGAGTCGATGGTGCGTGAGGTTTTTGATCTTAGACCAAAAGGAATTATAAAAATGCTTGATTTAAAAAGGCCAATCTATCAAGATACGGCTGCTTATGGGCATTTTGGTCGTGAAGATGACTCCTTTACATGGGAAAAAGTAGATCAAATAGAAGCCTTAAAGTCTTAATTTTTTGGAGGTAGTTATGAGCGAAGATTATAAAGTTGCAGATATAAATCTTGCAGAGTTTGGCAGAAGAGAGATATCTCTAGCAGAAAATGAAATGCCTGCACTTATGGCACTAAGAGATAAATATAAAGATGATCAGCCTCTCAAAGGAGCAAAAATTTTAGGCTGCATTCATATGACAGTTCAAACTGCTGTATTAATGGAAACTTTGCAAGAACTTGGTGCAGAGCTTAGATGGTCTTCGTGTAATATTTTCTCAACTCAAGATCATGCTGCAGCTGCTATGGCTGCAAAAGGTATACCTACATTTGCTTGGAAAGGTGAAACTGAAGAAGAGTATGAGTGGTGCCTTGAACAAACGATATTAAAAGATGGACAACCATGGGATGCGAACATGATTCTTGATGACGGCGGAGATTTAACCGGGTTAATACACCAACAATATCCAGAAATGTTGGAGAGAATACATGGTGTTTCAGAAGAGACAACAACTGGTGTTCATCGTTTAAAAGAACTGCTTAGAAACGGAGAACTAAAAATTCCAGCTATTAATGTTAATGACTCAGTTACTAAGTCAAAAAATGATAATAAATATGGTTGCAGGCATAGTCTGAACGATGGCATTAAAAGAGCTACCGATATGTTGCTGTCAGGAAAAAAAGCACTTGTTATAGGCTATGGTGATGTTGGGAAAGGCTCTGCATTAAGTTTAGCCCAAGAAGGAATGATCGTCCGTGTAGTCGAGTCTGATCCGATATGCGCCATGCAGGCTTGTATGGATGGCTTTGAAGTTGTTTCAACATATGAGAATGGTGTTGTATCAAGAAAAGATGAGGACATTAATAAAACTTTGCTACAAGATACAGATTTGTTAGTTACTACTACCGGTAATGTAAATGTTTGTGATGCACCGATATTGAGAAATATTAAAAATACTGCCTTGGTTTGTAATATTGGTCACTTTGATAACGAAATTGATACTGCATATATGAGAGATGCATGGCATTGGGAAGAGATAAAACCTCAAGTTCACAGAGTTTTTAGAGATGCGACCCCAGACGAAGAGCCTGATCTGAGCAGTAAAAATTACATCGTTTTATTGGCAGAAGGCAGATTGGTAAATCTTGGAAATGCAACTGGTCATCCTAGTAGGATTATGGATGGATCATTTGCAAACCAAGTCCTTGCTCAAATTTTCTTATATGAACAGGCTTTCGCAAACATTAATGATGATGAGAAAAAGAAAGAGTTAATTACTGTAAAGGTTCTACCAAAAAAACTTGATGAGGAAGTTGCTGAATTAATGGTTCAAGGGTTTGGAGGAACCATTACTAAGCTTACTCAGGAGCAGGCTGATTATATTCATGTCCCTGTAGATGGCCCGTTTAAAGAAGAAGAATACAAGTATTAGAAAGTAGGATTTTAAGTATTATTTATTCATAATACTTTGATGAAAATTTTTATAGCAGCACTTCTGTTCGTATTTCTATCTAGCTGTGGTTATAAGGGTCCCATACAACCAAATACTCTGAGCCCGGGTACTCAAAATATAGATGGATCACTTTAATTTTAAACAAGGGGAGCTGTTTTGTGAGGATGTTCCCATCAAAAACATTGCTGAGAAGTTTGGAACTCCAGCTTATGTTTATTCAAAAGCTACGCTGTTAAGACACCTAGATGTCTATCAAAAAAGTCTTGAAAGCCTTAATGGAATCGTTTGTTTCTCAGTAAAAGCCCTTTCAAACCTTAGCATTTTAAAGTTACTAGATGAACATGGAAGTGGCTTTGATATTGTCTCTGGCGGTGAGCTCCATAGGTGCATTAAGGCAGGTATTGACCCCAAAAAAATAATATTTTCAGGAGTAGGGAAATCTGCAGATGAAATCGCACTTGCCCTCAAGGTTGGTATCTTGTCTTTTAATGTGGAGTCTGAGAGTGAGCTGAAAAGAATCTATCAAATCTCCAAGAACATGAACTTAAAAGCGCCTATTGGCTTAAGAGTTAATCCAGATGTTGATGCTGGTGGACATGAGTACATAAAGACAGGCAAAAAAGAAAACAAATTTGGAATATCCTTTGAAAAAGCTTTAGATATTGCAAAGGAATATTCGAACAAGTCAGAGTTAAATTTTCTTGCAATCACTTGTCACATTGGCTCTCAAATATTAGATCTAAAAAGCTTTAAAAATGCTGCGGAGCAAATGTTAGATTTGGCAAACCGATTAGATCAAATAGGTTTAGAAATTAAAATTATTGATATGGGTGGTGGTCTAGGAGTGAGATATATTGATGAAGAAACATCTGCTCCTGCTGAACTCATGGAAATCTATCAAGATGTTTTCTCAGGAACCAACAAAAGAATATTTCTTGAACCGGGCAGATCTATTGCCGCTAATGCTGGAATTCTATTAGCAAAGGTAGAGTATCTAAAGAATAATTTTCTTATTACAGATGCAGCAATGAATGATTTGCTAAGACCTGCCTTATACAAAGCTAATCATCAAGTTGTGCCCTTGCTAGAACAAAACATTAGCCATAATAAAGTAGATGTAGTTGGGCCTGTTTGCGAAAGTGGGGATTATTTAGCCAAAGAGGCTGAAGTTGAAATCAAAGAAGATGAATTCTTAGCAATTAGAACTGCTGGAGCTTATGGTTTTGTAATGAGCTCCAACTATAACTCTAGACCAAGAGCATGTGAAATTCTTGTTGAGGGAGATGACTTTAGGTTAATAAGACAAAGAGAGTCTCATGATGACTTGTTTAAGCATGAAATAGATTTATTAAAATGATTGCCTTTGAAAAAATGCATGGTAACGGTAATGACTTTGTGGTTATTGATGCTTTGACCTCGAACATTGCTTTTCCTAAAGAGTTAGTTAAAAGAATGGCTCACAGAAAACTCGGCGTTGGTTTTGATCAGTTAATAGTTATTTATCCCCCGAAAAAAAAGCAAGATGATTTTTTTGTAAAGTTCTTTAATGCAGATGGTTCACAAGCTGACATGTGCATGAATGGCCTAAGATGTGTAGCTTTTTTTATTTGGGAAAATAAATTGGCCCCCAAAAAAGTATTAAATCTTGGCACTAAAACTAAGGGCATAAAAGCAAAACTTCTTAAAAATTATATGATCGAACTTTCCTTCGATTTGCCAAAAAAAATTACTTTGCCTGAATCAGTTCTTAAGTTTTTAGAAAAAAAAGGCTTTAAAAACTCTCAAGCTATAGATGTTGGTAATAAACACTTAATCTTGAAAAAAAATAATCTCGATACTCATGACCTAGAAAATACTGATAGCGTATTACGAAAAAATAGTTTTTTAAGTGACTTTAATATTTCCATAATAAAGATAACAAAAAATGCTATAAATGTTCGTACAAGCGAACATGGTGCTGGTGAAACGTTGGCTTGTGGTTCTGCAGCAGCAAGTATTGGTTTTGCATATGGCAAAGATGATGCCAAAACAACTCTGAAGTTTAGAGGTGGTAAGATTACAACCATTAAGGCTACTAACATGAAACTAATAGGGCCAGCAGTTAAGCTATTCGAAGGAAGATGGGAAAGTTAAAAGAAAAAGATGTAGAGTTATTCCTACTTGAAAACAGGGATTTCTTTGTTAATCATCCTGCCATCCTTGCTGAAATGGATTTTGAAGAAGAAAAAGGTGGTGTATCTTCATTGCTTCAGCGCCAAGTTGCTCGCTTAAGAGATGAGCAAAATAAACTTACAGGGCTTTTATCAAATTTTTTAGAAACTGGTAAGGAAAACGAAATTCTATTCTCAAAAATTAGATCACTTGTTCTTCAGATTTTAGACGCTGACAGTCATGAGATGACAAAAAAAGTTTTTGAATCATCTTTAAAAAAGGATTTCCAAATAGAGGCATGCTCACTAGAATTTCTCGACCAAAAATCACTAATTAATTTGGGAGATGCAACAAAACTGAATCTCCTTAAATCAGAGGTTTTCACAGGGACCTTCAATATAAAAAATCTCAAAACATTCTTTAATAGTGAAAAAATAAAATCAGCAGTGATTGCAAGCTTTAATTATGGTGAAGAAAAATTTGGATTAATTAAGTTTGGTTCTGAGGACCCCATCAAGTATCTCGGCGAAGCAGATGTTACTTTTGTTGAGTTTCTTAGAGATGTGCTTGCAGTTTCATTAAAGCGTCTTAATCATAATGTCTGATAAAGAAATCTTTTTTGTTTTTGAAGATGCTCTTAGATACACAAATTATTTGAAAGATATAAAAGGGTTATCAGAAAATTCTCAAAGAGCATATTTAAGAGACCTTAAAAAATTTTCTGATTACATAGCAAAAAAAGATTGCAGTACATATAGGCAAATTACTTCTGATATTTGCTCTGAATGGTTAGGTCAGTTATTCGCAGATAACTTGAGTGCTAAAAGCATTCAACGTCATGTGTCTTCGGGAAAGGGATTCTTTAATTTCTTGAAACAGAATAGCTTAGTCGATTCATCTCCATTTGATGATGTGGTAACACCCAAAGCACCAAAGAATCTTCCTGAAGTCCTTAGCCCTGATCAAGTAAATAACTTGCTCTCATTTCCAGCAAAGAAACCTCAAGATTTTAGAGATCTTGCAATTCTTGAGCTTATTTATTCTTGTGGTTTGCGTGTTTCTGAAGCAAGCAATATTAATATTGATGACTTTGAAGATAATAAATCATTCTTGAGGGTATTAGGTAAGGGCTCTAAAACTAGATTAATTCCAGTTGGAAGTTTTGCTTTAAAGTCAGTTGATGTCTGGTTGAAGCATCGGAATAAAATTGATCCTGATACAAAAGCATTATTTATTAATCTTCGTGGAGAAAGATTGTCTGTTAGGTCAATCCAAGAAAGGATTAAAAAAATAGCAATTGCTCAGGGTCTTCCTCCTGTTCATCCTCATATGCTGAGGCATAGCTTTGCAACCCATCTTTTAGAATCAAGCGGTGACTTAAGAAGTATTCAGGAGCTATTGGGACATAGTTCATTGTCAACCACCCAAATATACACAAAATTAGATTATCAGCATCTGATTAGAATTTATGAAAAATCACATCCAAAAGCTTTTCTTGATTCATGAGAGCTAAAATTAAAGCTATTACTTTTGATCTTGATGATACATTTTGGGATATAGGTCCTGTGATCATAAATGCAGAAATAAAAACACGAGAGTGGATAGAGAGCAGCTTAGATGAAGAGATAGCTTGGGGAGACTATGAGTCCTTTATGCTTCTTCGAGAAGACCTAATTAAAAAAAATGAGCGTCTGGCATATGATTTGGGGGCACTTAGAAGAGAGAGTATTAAGCATCACGTTAAGCATGCGTTCAGTAATGAAAAACAGCTAGATGCTTTTGTTGAATCAGCTTTTGAAATATTTTTTGATTTAAGGCAACAGGTGACTCTATATCCACATGTAAAAGATTTCTTAGCTGCTGCCTCTGCAAGGTTGCCTCTTGGAATTCTTACTAATGGAAACGCTGACGTAAAAAAAATTGGTATTGATAAATTTTTCAAATGCCACTTTACCTCATTAGATGTTAAGTCAAACAAGCCCTCATCAAAACACTTTAAAAAAGCAGTCGAGTTCTTTGATGTGCTTCCTGAGGAAATCCTTCATGTTGGGGACGATAAAATTGCTGACATAAGTGGCTGTATAAGGGCTGGTCTGAATCCTTTATGGTTTAATAATAAATCTAATAAATGGGACTTAGATCTAGAGGAGCCTCCTCAGATTAGTTCTTGGGAAAACGCACTGGAATATATTGAGCAAAATTATGAATTCTAAAGAGTCCTTACAAGCCTTGGTTGGTGTTATTCAAGAAAAAATTGAGGAACTTGGTTCCAATAATCCATCGGACGAGGTAGAAAAATTAATTAAATCAAAGTTAGAACCATTCCTTGAAAAGCAAGGCTATGTCAGTAAAGAAAAATATGAGAGTGTACTTAAGATTCTGGAAAGCTTAGAAAGGCGTCTTGAGAAACTTGAATCGAGATCAGAAAAATAATTTAAAGAGTATCCAGCATATATTCTACTGCTAGACCAATTTCTTCTTTTGTACAATCACTACAAAGCCCTTTTGCAGGCATTCCACCAATCCCTGACCAAGCATTGTTAATTAGCATGTCCGTTCCTTTTGCTAACCTTTGCTCCCATTGACTTTGGTTGGCAAGCATTGGCGCCCCTGCAACACCAGCATCATGACAAGCGGCACATCCGCTTGTATATATTTGTTCTGCTGAGCGTGATCCTCCCGCTGCAGATGAAGATGTAGCTGCAAGAACTGCCTGACCACAAGATTCACCTTGCAAACAAATCGCAACATCTGATGAAAGTCTTGATGAAACAAGCTCATCATATTTTTTGCCATTAAACATAAAGATAACAGCACAAACAACAGTAAGAATTGGAAGTATTTTTTTCATATTATGAATTAGGTTTTTCAATATTAATTAAATAGTCAACGGTATCAAGCATCTTGCTGGTAGATCCTTTGACTTGAATTTTATATTTGCCATCTACAAACATCATTGGCACAGCAGAGACTTTTAGTTTTCGTGACAATTCAATTGATCTTTTCACTTTTTGCCTAACTGAGAATGAGTTCATTTGTTTATATGCCTCTTGCTCGTCAATACCAAGCTTGGACAAAAACTCCAATATAGACTTTTCACTTGATAGGTAATTACCCTCTTTGTGAATTGCTGTAAAAACAGCACCATGCCCAGTTTCTCCAATTTTTAGAGCCTCAATAGTGTAATAAAGCGTGGCGTGAAGTTGATGCATTGGACCCCAACCTACTGGAAGCTTTGCAAATTTAACGTCATCATTTAATTCTTTCTTCCACTTGTTGATCACCGGCTCAAAAGAATAGCAATGACCACACCCGTACCAAAAAGCTTCTATTACCTCTACTTTGCCATCTTGTTTAATTGGCAATGGAGAGGAAATTCTTTCATAGTCTCTTCCAGCCTGATATTGAGCAATAGTATTGCAAGATAGCAAGACTGTAAGAATTAAAGTCGATGCATTTAAGAGTTTCTTCATTTTATTTCCTGTAAAGCCCATGCATGTAATTGGCAAGAGCTTCAATGTCATTATCTTTTAAGTTAGCCGATGCGGCCTGCATCACCAATGCATAATTTCCTGCATTTCTGCTTTGAGATCTATATTCTTTTAGGGTACTGATTAAATAACCTTTTTGCTGTCCTGAAATTTTGGGAAAACCGGCCTGGATATTCCCTTCTCCATATAAAGAATGACAGGCAGTACATGCTGGTATCCCTCGACTTAAATCTCCTGCTCTGTACAAAGACTCTCCTAATGCAAGCAAATCAACATCAGAATCAGCCTGTCCAACAGATGCAGAGCTTTCTGCATAGAAGGCAGCTATATCAAATAATTCATCACTGCTTAAAGTTTTTAGATAAGGAATGACCGCGGTCATAAGTGCATTTTCTCTCTCACCATTTACAAAATAAACCAATTGATCATACAAATATTTCTGATTTTGACCTGCGAGACTGGGCCAATCTGTATTAATACTATTGCCATCATTTCCATGGCAAGCTGCACAAGTTGCTACTAATGAAGAACCATTTGAAGCATCTCCAGTTTTAAGTACATTGGGAATATTTAATTCTGCAGCATAGGAATTAACACCAATGAAAACTAAACTGATAGTTAAAAGTACTTTTTGCATTTTTGATATTTAATAAAGAGAGCCTATTATATGCGCAGAGGCGCCTGCATAAAAGATAAATATGAAAAATCCCTTTAAAAACACAGTCTTTGAATTTGGTGTGCTGAACTATAAATCCATGCCTGATGAAGGTTGTGCTGAAGTGCTATTGTCAGGCAGGTCAAATGCAGGAAAATCAAGTGCTTTAAATGCCCTGGCTGAGAATCGTAAACTTGCAAGAACAAGCAAAACGCCTGGTCGTACTACAGAAATAAACTTTTTTCGTGTTAATGAAGATCTAAGGCTGCTAGATCTGCCTGGTTACGGTTTTGCCAAATCAAATAGGTCAAAAAAGAAAGACTGGGGACCAATGCTTGGTGAATATTTTCAAAAAAGACATTCCTTGAAAGCAGTGGTTGTCTTTATGGATATCAGACACCCTTTAAAGGAAATCGATATTGATATGATTGGTCTTTGTAGGGATTTTGACGTTGAATTTCTTCCAGTATTAACGAAATCTGATAAGGTCTCAAATAATCAAATTTTTAAGTTGAAGCAAGAGGTTCAAAGGAAAACTGGTGTGAGAGAAGTCCTTGCAATCTCAGCTTTAAAAGATCAAGGAATTAAGGAGCTAAGGACTCGTCTGATAAACTATTCTCTTATAGATGAGTGACCTAAGTTTTCAACAACAAGCATGTACGTTATCGCTTGAAGATGGATTAATTGAATACAGATCCTACTTGCAAATGAATAATAAAAAACAGCTTAAAGACGTTCCAGGCTCGTCCATAATAAGAGATCATGACGTTACGCATGTCATATTTGGTTTAGATACCTCTCTTGAGCAAGAATCTCTTTTGGATTCATGGTTGTTTTCTGGAGCCAGTTGGAAATTGAAAGATTTGCTCGCCTATGGAAAGCTGCCAGAATTAAAAGAGCTTAATAAATATCTTGGTCGTGAAGTTGGCTATTTCAGACTTATAAGAATGGTAATTTCTTTGATTCCTACGAAGATCCTTATCTGGAAGCGTGCTCGAAGAATGAAAAAAAAATGGCCATTCAAATCCTATGAGGAATATTTAAAGATAAGAATTTGTGATATTAGAGATGAGTTTGGCATAAAAATTTTATTACCTGAGGAAAGAAAATTAAAAAATCCTGTTATTTGGAGTGGTCTTATTCGAAATTAGATTAATGCGCCTCATTCCAATTGTTTCCAGATTCTGCTTCAACAATTAGCGGCACCGAGAGGCTAAATGTATTTTCCATAAGGGAAACAATTTGTTCTTGATACTCTTTGGTTTTTGATTTTTTTACTTCAAAGACCAATTCATCATGTACTTGCATAATCATTTTTATTTCATTACTGGAGTCTGAGTCCTCTATCCAGTGATACACATCTATCATAGCCTTTTTAATGATATCTGCAGCAGAGCCCTGTAATGGTCCATTAATCGCTGCTCTTTCTGCGGCTTGTCTTCTAAGGCCATTCCCTGAATTTATTTCAGGCACATGAACCCTTCTGCCCATCACGGTTTCAACATAACCTTTTGCTTTTGCCTCCCCTCTAATTGACTCCATGTATGCATTCACTCCCTGATATTTATCAAAATAAGAATCAAGGTATTGTTGAGCATCTTGTCTTGAAATTCCGAGCTGGCGCGTAAGACCAAATGCTGACATGCCATACATTAAGCCAAAATTAATTGCTTTAGCTTTGCGTCGATGATCAGAGGTTACCTCATCAATTGGAATTGAAAATATCTCAGAGGCAGTGGAGGCATGAACATCGAGCCCTTCTTTGAAGGCTCTAGTTAAATTTGTATCTTCAGAAAGATGCGCCATGATCCTTAGTTCAATCTGTGAGTAATCAGCAGAAATTATTATATTGCCTGGTTCTGCAATGAAAGCCTGTCTGATCTTTCTACCCTCTTCTGTCTTAATGGGAATGTTTTGAAGGTTTGGTTCAGTTGAAGAAAGCCTTCCTGTTGAGGTCACAGCCTGTTGATAAGAGGTATGAACTCTTTTTGTTTGATTGTGAATCATTTTCACAAGACTGTCAGTGTAAGTTGATTTAAGTTTTGCTAGACCTCTATACTCCAAAATAACTTTTGGAAGTTCATATTCTTCAGATAGTCGAACAAGCGTTTCCTCGTTGGTGGAAGGCTGTCCTTTTGGAGTTTTCTTAAGAATTGGTAGTCCAAGTTTATTGAAAAGAATTTCAAGTAACTGCTTGGGTGAATCTAAATTAAATTCCTCTCCAGCAATTTTATATGCTTGTTTTTGAAGCTTATCAATTCGTAACGAAAGCTCTTTGGAATAGCTTTCAAGAAAATTTTGATCGATTTTTACACCATTGGTTTCGATTTTAAGAAGTGCATTTAGGGCAGGTTTCTCAATGGTTTCTAACAAAGTATTTAATGATTTTTCCTTGGCTAATTGGTCTGAAAAATATTTGAAAAGTCTTAAGGTGATATCAGCATCCTCTGCGGCATATTCTGTTGCAATATCTAGATCCACTTGAGAAAAACTAATTCTTTTTTTCCCTGTACCAACTACTTCATCAAATTTTGTTGGCTCATAATCCAAATAATTCTTTGCTAAATAATCTAGTCCATGTCGTGATCCAGTACTATTAAATACATAAGATAAAAGCATGGTATCGGCAAAAAAATCAGTGACGGCAAAACCATGTCTTCGTAACACCGGTAAATCAAATTTTAGATTTTGACCAACTAACTTTTTTTCATTAGCAACAATTACGGGTCCAAGAATGTCTTCTGCATCCGACAATGAAATTTGGTCAGGCGCTCCATCATAATTATGGCCAAAAGGAATGTAACAACCTTCGCCTGATTTAGTGCTTAGAGATATCCCTAGTAGATTCGTGGTCTTTGTATCCAGTGAATCGGTTTCAGTATCTATTGCGAAGACATTTGATTGGCTGATTTCTTCGCAAACTTTTAAAAGGGCATCTTTGTCTAGTACACAAACATAATTACTTTTTATTGTCTTGGGTTTTGTTTTATTTTGTGGGGTTGAGATCCAGGCATTAAATTCAAGCTCGATGAATAATGCTTCTAGCTCCTTAGTGTTTTCTTCAACTGCAATTAATTTATCAATACTAATTTCAAGATCAACATCCTTTTTAAGTGATACCAACTCAACATTCCTTGCCAAATCGTCTATGGAATTTCTAAAGGATTCTCCAACAGCGCCTTTAAGTGATTCAGCATTATCAATTATTGTTGAAATATCTTGATATTCATTCAGCCATTTAGATGCGGTTTTTGGCCCTACCTTTGGAACACCTGGAATGTTATCAGATGAATCTCCAACTAAAGCCAGGTATTCAATAATTTGATTTGGCTTCACATTGAATTTCTTTTCTACCCCTTTTTCATCGAACTCTTCACTGGTCATTGTGTTCATCATCGATACGCTTCCGTCTTCGACAAGCTGCATCAAATCTTTATCAAGACTAGAGATAATAATTTCGTATTTTGACTTAAGCTCCTCTGCAAGAGTTGCTATTACATCATCTGCTTCAACTCCTTTAATCTCTATGACTGGAGCCGCCATGGAATTACAAATAGATTTTAATGGCTCAAGTTGTTCAACAAGCTCTTTTGGCATAGGCGGCCGATTTGCTTTGTAAGTATTAAGAATCTCATGTCTGAAATTTTTTCCCTTTGCATCAAAGACAGTAATTATTTTTGATTCTGGATGTTCTTTTTTTAAATTTCTCAGCATATTAACAACACCTTTAATTGCCCCAGTAGGAAGTCCTTTAGAAGTCGTTAGAGGTGGCATAGCATGAAATGCTCTATAAAGATATGAGGAGCCATCAATTAAAAAAACTTTGTTTTTGGATGCCATATTTTATTATCTCACCTGCATAAATTTTGTTCCAACGGATATATAATTTAGCTATCTTAATGATTGCTCTGTGAACTACTTAATTAAACATCATAACTTGGTAATATTTTTTATATGCTTGGGCTTGTTGATTGGGGCTTTCATATTTGATGCTTTGGGTATTTATCCTTGCCCTATGTGTATTGTGCAAAGGTGGTGTTTTGCTTTTGCTGGGTTGTCTGCATTAGGGTTATCAATTTTTAAAAATAACTATCTCAACAGGCTCTTGACGGTAGTGCTATATGGGTTTTTGATTTTTGGAATACTATTTTCTTCTAGACAGATTTTTGTGCAAAACCTCCCCATAGATGAGCTGATGTCTATAGGTGGTTGCGGCATGCCATTTAGTACCATGGTTGAATATCAGGGTTTATTTAATGCCTTAATAATGGCTTATCAGGGCGGGCCCTCTTGCGCTGAAGATGGCTGGAGATTTATTTTTAACTTTGCTGAGTGGGCGCTAATTGCATTTTTAGGGATGACCTTTTTGAAAACAATTAGTGCTTTAAAGTAAAGATAATGTAGCAAAACTACATTTTATTATATCTGTGATCCCTTTATTATAAGGTTTTCCAAATTTCTTGACCTAAGTATCCATTTAAAATTTAATTTCACTACACACAGATAGACACAAGTATTTATCAACCTATAATATTTATATATGAGCAATGATCAGTCAGCTTTGACCAAAGAATTTTGTTTATCTGCACAAGAGCTTCTTGATAAGGCTATTGAAAATGGTGAAGGTATCATTGCATCTAACGGAGCCTTATCTGTTGAGACAGGCGAAAGAACAGGCAGAAGTCCTAATGACAGATTTATTGTTAAAGAACCTAGCACGGAAGATTTAATTGACTGGGGTGAGATTAACAAACCCTTTGAAGTAGATGCATTTAATTTGCTTTGGGATAAAGTTCACTCTTATTTAGCGGAAAAAGATAGATACAAATCTAATGTGCACGTCGGCTCACATGACGAGCACTATATCCCAATTAATATTACAACTGAAACAGCATGGCATAACATGTTCTCGCAATTAATTTTTGTCTGTCCAGATGAATTTAATCCAAAGGAAAAACAGTGTTGGGAAATTTTAAGTGCTCCAAATTTTGAGTGCGACCCTGCAGTCGATGGAACTAATTCAGAAGCAAGTGTGATAATTAATTTTGCAAAGAGAAAGGTCATAATTGCTGGCATGAAATATGCAGGAGAAATGAAAAAAGCAATGTTCTCTGTTCAAAATTTCCTCCTTCCAGAAAAAGATGTTCTGCCAATGCATTGCTCAGCAAATGTGGATGCTAATGGAAAAGTTGCTTTATTTTTTGGCTTGTCTGGTACTGGAAAAACAACCCTATCAGCTGATCCATCGTGTCACCTTATTGGTGATGATGAGCATGGATGGTCTGAGGGTTCTGTATTTAACTTTGAAGGCGGCTGTTATGCAAAATGCATAGATCTTTCCGAGGAGAATGAGCCTGTTATTTGGAAAGCAATTAAAAAAGGCAGCATCATTGAAAATGTAATTTTAGATGATCAACTGGTGCCTGATTATGCTGATACATCTCTTACTCAAAATTCACGTTGTTGTTATCCAAGATCTCATGTTGAAAAAGCAGTCCCCACAAACAATGGGCCTGAACCTGAAGTTGTAATTTTTCTGACTTGTGATTTAACTGGTGTTCTGCCCCCGGTTTCAATCCTTAGTAAGGAAGCAGCTGCATACCATTTTTTGAGTGGCTATACAGCAAAAGTAGGTTCTACAGAGGTTGGTTCTACATCTGCAATTGAGTCAACATTTTCAACTTGCTTTGGTGCACCTTTTTTCCCTAGGCCTGCTGGTGTTTATGCTGATCTGCTAATCAAAAGAATAGAATCTTTTAATTCTCAAGTTTATTTGGTTAATACGGGCTGGACTGGAGGCCCACATGGTGTTGGTGAAAGATTTAGTATCCCCACTACAAGGAGAATTGTTAATGCTATTCAAGCTGGGGAACTAAAAACCACAGAAAAAACAATGCTTGATGGTTTAAATTTAGAAATCCCAAATCATATTGAAGGGGTTGATAAGAACATACTCAACCCTAGACAAACATGGGATAATGCTGATGATTATGATGAGGCTGCAAAAAAACTAATAGCTCAATTTGAAGAAAATTTTAAAAAATTTAACGTTAGACCAGAAATCTCCAAGGCCGGACCTAGCATGTAGGGTTAGGATAAATGACTAGTGCTAACTTTGAAAAAGCACTTGTTGCCCTAAGTAATAGAAAGTTCTTTAAAAATATTTCAATTTCAAGAGGGATAGAGCGTGAGGCTTTACGTTCAAATCTCAATGGAGTTATTTCTAAAACCCCGCATCCTAAATCCCTAGGGTCTGCATTAACAAACCCCTTTATAACGACTGATTTTGCTGAGGCGCTGATAGAAATGGTTACGCCAACTTTTGATACAGTTGAAGGATTACATAGTTTTCTTGAAAATCTGGATTTTTTTGTAAAAGAAAATCTTAATGATGAGATTCTCTGGAACGCTTCTATGCCATGTGAATTAGGTGATGAAAAACAAATACAAATTGCTGAGTACGGTGTTAGTAATACAGGAAGGTTAAAAAACATATATCGGAGAGGCTTACGTGAACGCTATGGCTCTGCCATGCAATGTGTTTCTGGAATTCATTACAATTTTTCTCTCTCAAAAAAGAGCTGGCAAGATTTTTTGAATCAAAATGAATCTAATCAAGCAGAAATAGATAAAGCTTATTTTGGCCTAATTCGAAATGTTAAAAGGAATTATTGGCTTATTGCATATTTATTTGGAGCCAGCCCGATATGCCATCAATCATTTCTCCAAAAAAGAGAGCACGAATTAATAGAAACAAAAACGGATCTTTATGCGGAAACATCTACCAGCCTGAGAATGAGCGACATCGGCTATCAGAGTCTTGAACAGGATAATCTGAAAATTTCATATGATGATTTGGATACCTTTGTGTCAGGTTTAGTTGATGGAATTAAAAACCCATCAAAGAGGTTTGAAAAAATAGGACTCTTTGATAAGCAAAATTATCCGTTACAAATTAGTAATGGAATCCTGCAAATTGAGAATGAGCTTTATGAAGTAGTTAGGCCAAAAAGAAAGGTTCTTGCTGGAGAGAGACCAGCAAATATTCTAATGTCAAAGGGTGTCGAGTATGTTGAATTTAGAGGATTAGATATTAATCCTTATGAACCTGTTGGTATTAGCAAAGAACAAATACAATTTTTGGATCTTTTCTTGCTGCATTGTCTGATTAATGAGTCACCTATGCTTGAAAACAATGAGAGTAAGATCATAAAGGAAAATAACAGAGCTGTTATATATAAAGGCAGAGATAAACAAACAACAATTTTTATTGAAGGTAAGGAAATATCAATAAATGAAGCAGCAAAGAATTTACTTGAAGAAATTTTAGCAATAGGCAATGAGATGGCTTTACATGATCAATCTCTAAAAAAATTAACGGAAGAATTTATTCCAACTGTCGGCCCAATATCTAAAAAGATAATGTCAGATATTTTTGATAATCAAAAAACTCATTGTGAGTTGATTTTGGAATTATCAAAACATCATCATGAAAACAAAAAATATAATGATAGATCTCAATTAGATAACTTTGAAAAGGCTTCAAATCAATCAATTGATGAGCAAACGAAACTCGAAGAAAAAGATAAAATTGATATAATCGAATATCTTAACAATTTTAACCAAAGTCTAAGGGGATAGTATGAAGGCGCTTAATTGCATTGAATTAGCTGGTCAGGAAAAATGGTCAGAAACACTTCAATATATCGAAGTTGATGACCCGATCCCAGGCAATAATGAAATTTTAATAGGCCTAAAAGCGGCTAGTGTTAATTTCCCTGATGTATTAATGGTTCAAGGCCTGTACCAATTCCAGCCGCCCATGCCTTTCATTCCAGGTGCGGAAGCAGCGGGTGTTGTGGAGAAAGTTGGATCAGGCGTCACTGACTTTGATGAGGGTGATCACGTTTTTGTGATGACAGGAAATGGATGTTTTGCAGAAAAACTAGTTGCAGATCAATCTAGAGTGCAGAAGATCCCAAAAGAAATGGACCTTCAGGTCGCTGCAGGACTTGCCATGACTTATGGAACTTCACTATATGCACTTAAACAAAGAGCCGACCTTCAGGCAGGAGAAACATTATTGGTTCTTGGAGCAGCAGGTGGGGTTGGTTTGGCTGCTGTTGAGCTAGGCAAGTCTATGGGTGCAAAGGTTATTGCTGCAGCTTCAACACAGGAAAAGGTAGATATTTGTCTTGAGCATGGAGCAGATGAAGGGTTTGTTTATAAATCGGGCAATATGAATAGAGACGAACAAAAAGAGTTCTCAAATAAAATTAAAGAACTTACTGGGGGCATGGGTGCTAATGTGGTTTACGATCCTGTCGGGGGATCCTTTAGTGAGCCTGCTATTCGTGCAACAGCTTGGGAAGGGAGATATTTAGTAATTGGTTTTGCAGCTGGAGAAATACCAAAGCCACCCCTTAATCTTGCATTGTTAAAAAGTTGTCAAATTGTAGGTGTTTTTTGGGGTGCATGGACTGCAATGTTTCCTAAAGAAAATCAAGAAAACTTTGAAGAACTTTTTGAGCTTTTAGAAGCAGGCAAAATTAATCCTCGTATAAAAGATAAATTTAAGCTTGAAGATTCAGCAAAAGCAATTGCGCACCTAGCTGAAAGGAAGGCAACTGGAAAAGTAATTGTTGAAATCGCATAAATTAACACTGATTGGTTTTTTGTTCTTATGCATTTCATGCACGAATGAGTCTGATGAAAAAATGAAAGTAATACATAAAGATAATCCTGACTTTCAAACAGAAGAATATCGAAAGATTTTTCTAGATGGAACTCACAATACCAGAGAGCTTGGTGGGTATGAAACAACAGATGGAAAAAAAGTTAAATGGGGAGTCTTATATCGGTCTGATAAATTATCTGACCTCTCAACAGATGATCAGGAATACTTATCATCGCTGGGCATTAAAAATGTTATCGACTTCAGGTCAAGTAATGAAAAATCTGAAGATCCAGACCTAATCCCCGATGGTATGCGATACATCCAATTACCGATTGAGGCAGACGGTGCCATTCGACCTAAAGTTGAAGCTATGATGAGAGGCCAAGATCAGGGTGATTTGGGCGAATTGCTTGTTGAAGCAAATGCAGAATTTGTATCAAAATACAAAGGTGTCTACAAAGACTTCCTTGAAACCCTCGCAAACGAACAAAAACCCTCTCTTTTCCATTGTACAGCCGGAAAAGATCGAGCTGGATTTGCAGCAGCCATAACGTTGCTAGCTGTTGGCGTCCCAATGGAAACAGTAATAAATGATTACATGAAAACAAATGAATACACCAAAGAATTCGTTGATGATTACTTAAAGAAGATTAAACTTTACTCCCTTAATCAAGCAGATGTAGACCAATTAAGGCCAATAATGGGCGTGGAAGAAAGATTCATTATTGCTGCCATGGATAGAATTGTTGAAGATTACGGTTCAATAGAAAACTTTATTGCTGAAGGGCTTGAAATTGACGACGAAACCCTAGGAAAACTTAAAAATTTTCTCTTAGAGGAATCCTGATTAATAAGCTACTGATTGATAAGTTAGAAGTAAATTCTCTTTAATAAAAGGCGGTCTAAAATAGCCTAAGTATTTTTGATCGGGTCCGATCAAAATAATATTATTCATATGATTATCTAAATGATTTGCATGGCCAGAATGATTTTTCTGTTTGGGTGATGTGACCATGACGTCTAGTTGTGTTGCTAGATTAACCAACATTGGACGAACTGCTACTGCTCCGTAAAAATTTTTATTAAATCCTTTTGCATACATATCGATTTCACTGGGTGTATCGTTTTCTGGATCAATAGAAATTAAAAGTACCTGCTTATCGCTTAAATCCATACCTTTTTCAGATAATGTCAAAAAAAGTTCCCTAATCATGGACATAGAAACAGGGCATTCGTCTGGGCAATTAGTAAAACCAAAATAAACTAGCGTCCATTTATCCTTTAAAAAGTCCTTAGTAATCTTGGTATTATTTGAAGAGATGAATTCAAAATTAGAAATCTCCTTAGGCTGACTAAGTGAATAATAACCGTTCACCAAAAGTTCGCTCCTGGAAAGTTCGCGTGGTGTTGTTAGTTTATTTACAAATAAAGTCAGGACAGTAGCCATAAATAAAATTATTAAAATGATTGAGATCGAAATATTTCTGTTCATAACATGAAATGATCAATTAATAATGCTAAAAAAATAAGAAAAATATAATAAATTGAATATTGAAATGTTGGCATGGCAAGACTATTTGAATCATCAACATACAAACTAAATGCATACCATAAAAAAATTAATCCAAGCACAAGAGCTGAAACTAAATAAAATGCTCCGGACATCATTACAAAATAGGGAAATAGACTCACCAACAGCATGATGATCGTATAAAGAATAATTTGTAATTTTGTAAACGAAATGCCATGTGTAACTGGAAGCATTGGGATATTTTCTTTGGCATATTCATCTTTTCTATGAATAGCTAAAGCCCAAAAATGTGGTGGCGTCCACGCAAAAATAATCAACACCAGCAAAAGAGCGTTAGGATCTATGCTCCCTGTAATAGAACTCCAACCCAAAAGAGGAGGCGCAGCTCCGGCAAGGCCACCGATCACTATGTTTTGAGGCGTTGCTCTTTTTAAAAAAACTGTATAAATAATTGCATAGCCTATCAATGAAGCAATTGTTAGATATGCTGTCAGCGCATTTACATATCTGTACAAAATGGCATAGCCAATTAAGCCGATGACAATAGCAAATGAGATTGCTTTGCTGGAAGAAATTTCTCCTTGAGGTATTGGTCTTTCACTTGTTCTTGACATATTAGCATCAACTTTTTGATCAACCACTTGATTAATGGCAGCGGCAGAGGCTGCACATAAACCAATACCTATGAGTGAAATTAAAATTAATAATGGATTGAAGTTAGATCCGTTAGTTGCCAATAATGATCCGATTAATGAAGTTATTAGCATCATAAAAACAACATTTGGTTTACATAGATGATAGTAACTTCTGAGTATGCTCATTTTTTCCAAGCTAGCATATTTATATAGAGAGTTGTTAATAATAACAGTGCTGCGACTAAATTATGAGCAATCGCAATATAAAGTGGTAATACATAAACCACATTCATTATCCCAAGAGATATTTGAGTAAGCAGAACGATTCCTAAAGTCGATGCGAGAGGTGCGGCACTAGAGAACCACAACTTAGAAATTAATATTAGAAAAATAATTGTTAGGAATATTGCTGTTATGCGATGGGAATAGTGAATCGCAACCCTTGCTTCATTATCTAAAAGGCCATAAAGATAGTTTGGTCCAACCTCTTGAGCAAGATTAAATCCAGCTGAAAAATCCATATCGGGTATAAAACTGCCTTGGCAAGTTGGAAAATCTGGACATGCCAATGAGGCATAATTTGTTGAAGTCCATGCCCCAAGAAAAATTTGAATGACCAAAACAAACAAAGCAAGCATTGCTAGATTTTTTAAGTGACCAATTTGAAAGTTTTTGAAAAAATTAGAATTTTTAATGTACAAATAAAAAAATGTGGAAAGAGTAATAAAACCTCCAAATAGATGAGTAGTTACTATGATGGGCAGCAGCTTAAGGCTTACAGTTAAATAGCCAAATAATCCTTGGCAGCAGATGAATATCAATAAAAAAATTGAAATTCTTTTGTTTTGTTTATCTTCGGTTCTGTGGGTTAAGTACACAATAAAAATTGCCAGCAAACCAAGTGCAGCTGCAAAATATCTATGAACAACCTCTGGAATAGCTTTATCTATCTCATAAGGAAATGCTGGATATCTTTGCTCAGCGAGAGCAACTTCTGCCTCAGTAGTTGGAAAAAAAACAAAGCCATAACATCCTGGCCAGTCAGGACATCCCAGCCCAGCATCAACTAATCTGGTCCAAGCGCCCAGAGCTATAACCACGAAAGCAAATAGAATTCCGAAGAGAGATACATTTTTTATATTCATATGAGCACCTTTAAATCTTTTAGGATTAACTTTGGATCCATTGAGGCATCAAAAAACATTACTGCCCGACCGTATGGATCTATTACAAAAATTCGAGGGGTTGAGAAATAATCTGTAGTATTTTTTTCAATTTGATTTATGAACCCGTCATTTACATCATTAAAAATTTCTATACGCGGAAAATCATCTAATAATTTTGCATTTGGTTGAAAAGACTTTGATTGAACAAAAATTCTTTTAAGCTTGAATATATCTCTGTTAAGAGCAACATTTAACTGTCGCATTAAATAAAGTGCATTCTCAAAATTAAGATCATTATTGTAATAAACACCCAGTACCCACTTACCATCCTCAAATTCAATTTCAGATCCGCTCTCATCAACTAACGACCTTGGATCAACTTCAAAATAACTATCAAAAAAAGTTCCGTTATTTTTTGTATTCTCAGGTGAGTACCCAAGGTTAAATGCTAGCGTTGATCCAATAATTACAATTAGTGGCGTTACTAATAGAAAAATTAAAAAAATCCGATTATTCATTTTCGTTCCTATTTATTGTAAAAAAATACATTGCTGCAAGGACTATTGTCATGACAAACCACTGAAAAGCGTACCCAAAATGCCTAGTAGATGAAATGGTAAAGGGGACAATTTCTTGAAAAGTTAATACTTCCCGATGATTTGCATCTAGGTGTAAAAAGAAATCTTCGACTGATTCTGAATACTGTTTGCTATAAAAATTTGTGTCTCTTAGCTGGCTAATTTTAGGCCAACTTTCAGTAATAAGATTATCTCCAAAGGTAATATTTCTTTCCGGGCGATAGATTATTCCTGTAATTGTCTTTGATTTAGATGTTACATCAAGGATTGGGGATAATTGACTCATATCCGCTTTTGATAACCACCCTCTATTTACCATGATTAGTCGATCATCCGAAAAAATAAATGGCGTATAAACTTTATATCCTGGTTTACCATCCAAAAGCTGATTGTCAAAAAGTATTTGTCTTGAGGAATCAAACCTTCCCTCAATAGAAACATTGGACCACGTCTGAAGTGATTGAGAATATGGGATGCTCGGTTTATAAGCATAAAATTCTTTTTCTTCTTGTGCTTTAAGGTTACCTTTATAAACCTGCCAAATTCCAAGGGAGAAGAATACTATTATAAAAAAGAAGCTAAAAACTGATAAAGCTGAATTTTTTTTTATTAATTCTAAATAATTCATTATAGGTTTAAGTTACAATCAAATAATGTGGTTGAAGCCTGCTATATTCATCTTAATTATTTTAATACTTCTAAGTTTAACGAGTGGTCTGTTCTTTCTGTTCAAAGACAGAGGTAATAGCAAAGGAACAGTAATAAGCTTGGGTGTTAGAGTATCACTGGCTGCCTTGCTTCTTATATTAGTAGCTTATGGCTTGTATACCGGAGAACTTGGCAACTCAGTGCCGTGGGGCTCTTAAAGTATATAAACAAACATAAATAGCATCACCCAAACAACATCAACAAAATGCCAGTACCATGATGCTGCTTCAAAACCAAAGTGCTCATGAGGGTCTGGTTTAAAGTGATTATAAAAAACTGATCTAATCAGCATCACTGAAAGCATCAAACCGCCCATCATCACATGAAAGCCGTGGAATCCTGTTAGCATGAAGAAAGTTGACCCATAAATTCCAGAATTTAAGGTTAGGCCATAGTGTTCGTATGCTTCGTAATATTCAAGCGCTTGAAGAAAAACAAAAAATATTGCAAGTGAGACGGTAACGCCCAGCCAAATATTAAACTTATTTTTATTTGCAGCCTTTAAATTAATATGAGCCATATGAACTGTTACGCTAGAGCTTAGAAGAACGATTGTGTTCCACAATGGAAGCCAGGTTAGTATTTTGTCCCATCCTGGAAAACTCATGCTTTTTTCAGGAACTGTGTAAGCAGCACCCAGATCTGGAGTGGTCAAAAGCGGCCAAGTTGACTGAAAATTTTCCCATAGCATATTTGCTAACCCTTTTTCTCCCTCGCCACCAAGCCATGGAACTGAAAATGTTCTTACATAAAATAATGCACCAAAAAATGCTGCGAAAAACATCACTTCTGAAAAAATGAACCATGCCATTCCGTAAACAAATGATTGATTTAGCTGAGCACTATCTAGTCCTGCTAAATGTTCTTGAACAACTTTTCGAAACCAAAAGAATAAGGTAGCACCAAAAGATGCCAGCCCAGCATAAAGTATGTACTTAGCCATGCTGTCAGGCTGTCCCAATGCATTGATGGTGCTGGCAGCACCCATAACTAGAATAAATAAAGAAGTCGCAGCATAAATTGGAAACCTGCTCTGCTCTGGTACATAGTATTTTTCGTAAGTGCTCATTTCTAACTCCCCATTGAGTGATGATCTTCACCATGCTCATGCATGTAACTAGCTAATTCATCTAAATTATCTTCGGTAACATCGAAGATTGTGTACGAAAGAACAATATTATTAATATTGTCTGGTAATTCATTATCAAAAATAAGTCTGACTGGTAGCAGAGCTTCTTCACCTGGCTTTAAAATTTGTTGCTCAAAGCAAAAACATTCCAATTTTTTTAAATGTGCAGCTGCATTCGATGGTGCAACGCTTGGAATAGCTTGAGCCACCATTGCTTTGCTGGTTGTATTTTTAACATAGTAGGTGGCTGTGTAATATTTACCAGTTGTTATGTTTATAACCTCATCAGAGGGACCAAAATCCCACGGCATCTGTTCGTTATTATGAGAAACAAATTGAACAGTAATATCTCTACCCTCTGAAATATCGCTTTCGACAATTCTGGATGGAGATAAATCAATCTTTCCATTCAGTCCAGTAACTTCGCAGAAGACATCATAAAGAGGGACCAAGGCAAAAGAAAAGAAAAACATGCCCAGCACTGCAAGTGAAAGCATCTTGATCGTCTTTTTGCCACCCTCGTTCATGATTACTTAACTTCTGGTGGTGTTGAAAATGTGTGATATGGAGGAGGAGAATCAACTGTCCATTCTAAACCTTGAGCTCCCTCCCAGACTTCAGGAGTAGCCTTCTTACCGCCCATAACTGTTCTTACAACAATAAATAGGAAGAGTATTTGAGAAGCACCGAACAAGAAAGCTCCAACAGTAGATACCATATTCCAGTCCGCAAACTGAAGCGCGTAATCAGGAATCCTTCTAGGCATTCCAGCTAACCCAATAAAGTGCTGTGGGAAAAATGTAACGTTTACACCAATAAAAGAAAGCCAAAAGTGCAAGCGACCTAGTCTTTCGTCATACATGTTTCCACACCATTTAGGAAGCCAGTAATATACTGCAGCCATAATTGAAAATATTGCTCCGGGTACGAGTACATAGTGGAAATGAGCGACAACAAAATATGTATCATGATATTGAAAATCAGCAGGTGTAATAGCAAGCATTAGCCCAGAAAACCCGCCGATTGTAAATAGAACAACGAATGCTATTGCAAACAACATTGGTGTTTCGTAAGTTATTGAGCCCCTAAACATGGTTGCAACCCAATTAAAGACCTTAACTCCTGTAGGAACTGCGATTAGCATGGTTGCCCACATAAAAAATAGTTCAGCTGCTAGTGGCATTCCAACAGTGAACATATGATGAGCCCAAACAACGAAAGAAAGAATAGCAATTGAAACCATTGCCCAAACCATTGACGAGTAACCGAAAAGCTCTTTCCTAGAGAAAGTAGAAATTATGTGCGAAACAATTCCGAAGGCCGGCAATATCATTATGTAAACCTCAGGGTGACCAAAGAACCAGAAAATGTGTTGAAAAAGGACTGGGTCTCCACCACCTGCAGCATTGAAGAAACTAGTTCCAAAGTGGATATCCATCAGCATCATGGTTACTGCTCCTGCTAGGACAGGCATAACTGCTATCAACAAATATGCTGTTATGAGCCATGACCAAACAAATAATGGCATCTTCATTAAAGTCATTCCTGGAGCTCTCATATTCATAATAGTTACAATCACATTAATAGCTCCCATAATTGATGAGGCTCCGAGAATATGAACAGAAAAAATGAAAAAAGTAACACTGGGTGGTGCATATGTTGTGGATAATGGAGCATAGAAAGTCCAACCAAAATTAGGTGCCCCTCCCTCCATAAATAAAGATGAAAGCATCATCAAAAAGGCAAAAGGCAAAATCCAAAAACTCAAATTATTCATTCTAGGTAGTGCCATATCTGGGGCACCAACCATCATAGGAACAAGCCAATTTGCTAGCCCTACAAAAGCTGGCATCACTGCTCCAAAGACCATTATTAGGCCATGCAGTGTAAGCATCTGGTTATAAAATTCTGGCTCTACGATTTGCATACCAGGCTGAAATAACTCTGCTCTAATTACCAGAGCCATTGCTCCGCCAATTAAGAACATCGCAAAGCTAAACCAAAGGTATAAAGTACCAATATCTTTATGATTTGTGGTGAATAACCATCGGGTTAAGCCTTTTGCAGGACCGTGATGGTGATCATCATGAGATTCAATAACTGCGCTCATATTTACTTCCTATATCTTAATTTTGTTTTCTTTATATTCGACAATTTCTTTTGGAACAACAATTTCACCGTCTCCTTTTGCATCATTGCCCCAAGCTCTTCTTGTATATGTAATAACAGCCGCCATATCAACTTCAGAAAGTTGATTCGCAAAAGATTGCATTGCAGCACCCTGAACTCCTTCCATCAATATTTCTACGTTGCGAGGTTTATTGTTTAAAACTATGTCGCTGCCTGCGAGTGCGGGAAAGATTCCAGGAATTCCTGCTCCATTCACCTGATGACAAGCAACGCAGTTCATTTGATAAACACCCTCTCCTTTTGCAACTAACTCTTCCATGGTCCAATCTTTCTCAGTGAGCTGGGCAAGTTCAAAGGCTGCCTGTTTTTTTTCTGCTACCCAAAGATCATAATCTTCGGGGGTAACTGCTCTAACCACTACTGGCATGAAGCCATGATTCTTTCCACATAATTCCGTGCATTGACCTCTGTATATACCTGGCTCATCTACAATTGTCCAAGCGGTATTAATGAAGCCCGGAATAGCATCCTGCTTGATTGCAAAATCTGGCACCCACCAAGAGTGAATTACGTCATTAGCTGTAATTAAAAATCTTATTCTTTTACCAGTGGGGATCACAACCGGCTCATCAACTTCAAGTAGATAGTGTTCGCCTTTTGGTGTTTGATTGTAAATTTCGTCTTGATCAGTGGTTAAGTTGGAGAAAAAGTTAACACCATCCTCTAAATACTTGTACTCCCATTTCCATTGATAGCCGACTACTTGAATATTTATATCGCCTTCTTCGTCAGCATACATTTTCTGTAATGTATTGGTTGCTGGTACTGCCATACTAATTAATATTACAAAAGGAATAACCGTCCAAAGTATTTCTAATTTTGTATTTTCATGAAAACTAGCTGGCTCTGGATTTTTCTTCTTAGTATGAGCATACATTGAATAAAACATGACACCAAAGACAAGAACACCGATGGCAACAACGATCCAAAAGATGAACATGTGAAGACCAAAAACTTCTCTACTAATGTCGGTTACACCCTCAGTCATGTTAAGGGCATTCCATTCTGCAAAAGCTGACTGACTAAGGATTAAACCTAAAAAAATTGTAAACGAACTGATAAAAGTTGAACGAATATTAAACATTGTGATCCCTTGTGCCGTGTTCTGAATAAAATAAATTATTTGTATAATCAATTATAAATAAAAATAATGTGAATTTACAGTTAAATATCAATTAATTAACGATTTACGGTCGCTATGATAGCTTCATTTAAAGCTTAGTTCTAGGGGAGTTTAAAGGAAAATTTAACAGCAATATTCCTAAGGTTTTAAAGCTTTGTAATTTTGTTTTCTTTTTGAGGATTTTTAGGTTTAAGCTCTTCAAAATCACAACTAACACAGATGATTTTTTCATCGTCATAGGTGACTGCAATTCTATCAAGAGCTTTGCATTTTGGACAAATGGCTCCTGCAATGAACTTCAGTTGCTGCTTATTCATAGTATTTCTTTAATAATATTTTTTGTAGTTGGTTTTTTTTCAAACCAAAACTCAAAAGAAAGAGCTGCTTGCTCCACCAGCATACCCTCTCCAGAATATATGTATTGTGAAAATTTTTTAAACCAGTTTCTTGTTGGTTTGTGAGGATTACCATAACTCAAATCATATAGAATGCAGTCTTTAGAAATTTTTAAGTTGTTAAAAAATTTAGGCACTGTTGAATCATGGCCAGCAGAAGAACAATTTATAACTATGTCAGGGCTAAGCTCGTATTCATGAAGAGAAACAGATTCCCCAAACCGACGAATTAATTTCTTTGCATTTTCTTCGCTTCTGTTTGCGATCTCGATGCTACTTGGATTGAAACCACTAATAGCTGGAATTATGCTGGCAGCTGAGCCACCTGCTCCAAGTATTAAAATTTTTTTATCTTTGATTGATATACCTTTGTTACTAAAGTCATTTACAAGTCCCTGACCGTCAGTGGAATGCAAATATAATGATTCATTACTTTTCTTTATGGTGTTAGCTGTATTGATTTTATTAACAATACTAGATTTGTTCGCATCAAGCTCAAGCACTTCTTTTTTTAATGGAAGAGTTACGTTCAACCCTAATGCGTTAGGATTGTCAAAAAATTGATTACAAAAGCTACTAAGCTCGCCGGCATTAACAAGATATTTCTCATAGCTGATTTTAATATTTAGTTCCTGCGCAAAAATATTATGAATCTCAGGAGACAGTGAGTGCTCAATTGGAGAGCCAACAACTCCTAACTTATATTCCATTTTTATGCATGCCAATCATTTGATAAAAAATCATTAAGTTTTTTGTTCATGGAAATTTGCTTGCTCGTTAATTTGCCTGGCCAAGCAACATTTTGAGGTAGTGAAGCTAGAATTGAGTCTGTTCTTCCCCCTGATTCAATACCAAACTTCGTACCCCTATCAAAAAGCAAATTAAACTCTACGTATCTTCCTCGTCTATATAACTGGAATTCTTTTTCATCTGTAGAAAATTTAGAATTTAATCTTCTATTTATTATTTTTTTATAACTAGTTAAATATGTTTCAAACATATTTGCTAATAAGCTTAGTGAGCTTGTTATGTTTTTATGTTTGAAGTTATCAAAGAAGATCCCTCCTATACCCCTCCGTTCGTCTCTGTGAGGAAGATAGAAGTATTCATCACAATTTTTGGCAAATTTTGAATAATAAGTTTTATTAAATTTATTTAAAAAATCTTTTGCGCCTTTATGCCATAACTCAGCATCTGTTTTATATGGAACGTAGGGTGTTAAATCAAAGCCGCCGCCAATCCACCATTTTTTTATTTCTTTTTTATTATGAATAATAAATATTCTTCCATTCATATGACTGGTGGGTGCTTTTGGATTTGATGGATGAGAAATTACAGATAGTCCAGACGCAATAAATTCATCTCCTTTTTTTAAATCTAATGCTTTTGCTTGAGAGGAACTTGGAATGATATTGTCATGAATTATTGAAAAATTTATTGCAGCTTTTTCGATTTTATCTCCAGAAAGAATTATTGTTTTTCCTCCACCACCATTTTGTCTTGACCACTCAGAAATATTTTCTTCAACTGTTTTATTGATTGCTGCAAAATCAGATGATATTTTTGATTGATGGTCCTGAAAAAGACTAACAATCTGTTTGTTTAAATCTGAATCGATCTTCACTTAATTACTCTCTTATTACCTTTTTTGATTTAAGCATAATAATTTTTGATGGCTTAGAAATTCCCCCAAGCCGATGATTAAATAATGCAACTTCATTTGATTTAAAAGTATTGCATATATCCTTAAGATTGTTTGTATATTCTGTACCGGATATGTTTGCTGATGTAGAAATAAAAGGAGCATTGAGTTCTTTAATCAATGCATTTAGATGATAGTGAGTGCTAACTCTACACGCAATATTATTTTTTTCATCTGTAAAACTTTCCAGGCATTTGCTGGCTGATTCTGCTACTAAAGTTACGTGTCCCGGCCATACTTCTCTAATGAACTTTCTACCAATTTTGTCGGACTCAATATGCTCTAATGCATTGTCAATATCATGAAATAGAATGATGTAATTTTTATTTTTTTTTCTCTGCTTTAATTTATCAATCTTTGTGATCGCAGCTTTTGTTGCGATACAACCTAAACCCCAAATGCCATCAGTTGGATGAATTAATATACGATTATTTAAAAGCCAGTCAGCGCCCTCTTTGACGTCAACAATTTCTTTCAAAATTAGTCTGTTTCAGAGTTAATCTGAATAACTTCTTCGGTTTGATCTTTTCTAAACTGATCAAACTTTTCGCTTAAGTTTGAATCAGCAAGAGATAAAATCTGAACCGCACATAACGCAGCATTTATGGCACCAGATTTTCCAATAGCAAAGGTTGCTACGGGAATACCTTTTGGCATTTGGACGGTTGACATTAAAGAATCCAGTCCGTTCATATCACCACCACCCAAGGGTATTCCTAAAACAGGCTTGTAAGTGTGTGCAGCTATTACGCCAGCAAGGTGAGCTGCCATACCAGCAGCAGCAATAAAAATTTTAACTCCTTTGTTCTCGAGTTCTTCAAGCTTTCTAACAACCTCATGAGGCGTTCGATGAGCAGAAAGCACATTAAGATCGTAAGAAACACCAAAATTAGATAAGATCTTTGCTGATTCCTCAACAATTGGAAGATCTGATTTAGACCCCATGAATATACCTACGGATACTGATTCGTTAGACATTATGATTCCTTAAAAAAATATAGTTTAGATTATAAATAAAGAACCTATAATATCCACATGTCTATAATGAAAATATTAACTTTTCCTGACCCTAGGTTAAGAACAGTTGCTGATCCAGTAGAGAAATTCGACAAAAGTTTAAAAAAGCTAACAGATGATATGCTCGAAACTATGTATTCAGAAAATGGAATTGGGTTAGCTGCAACTCAAGTAAATGTTCATAAAAGAGTTATCGTTATGGATATAAGTGAAGAAAGAAATGAGCCTAGAGTCTATGTAAATCCAGAATTTGAAATAAAAAGCAACAAAAGTTTATTTACCTTCTCAGAAGGATGTCTTTCTGTACCAGGTTTTAATGAGGAAATTACTAGGCCTGATCAAATAATCCTTAAGTGGCAGAACCTTGATGGCGATAGATTAGAAGATGAACCAGAGGGCTTGTTAACTGTATGTATTCAACATGAAATAGATCATTTAGAGGGCAAACTTATGGTTGACTATTTATCAACATTAAAGCGAGATAGAATAAGAAATAAGCTAAATAAGCGAATTTAAAAGAATTTATAAATATTTAGCAACTTTTAAAAGAATTCAATGGAAAATAAGTTAAAAATTGTTTTTGCAGGTTCTCCAAAATCATCTGCGACAATACTTCAATCATTAATTGACAATAGTAAAGTAGAAGTTCCTTGCGTTATTTCACAAGAACCCAAAAGAGCAAAAAGAGGCAACAAGCTTATGCCCACAGAAGTAGCAATAAAGGCCACTGAACATGGTATTGATTTATTGGAGCCAAGATCTTTAGATGATATTAAAGAATCAATTACTGGCTTTGATTTCGATTTTCTTCTTGTTGCGGCTTATGGAAAGATTCTGCCAGATTGGATGTTGAGCGCTCCTGTTTACGAGCCAATAAATGTTCACTATTCCATCTTACCAAAACACAGAGGAGCTTCTCCGATACAGTCAACAATTTTGGCAGGTGACACAATGGCTGGAATATCAATAATGAAAATGACAAAGGGATTGGATGAGGGGCCAATCTATAAAAAGTTTAAAATTGATATTAAAGAATCAGATAAAGAAGAGCTTGAAGATAAACTATCAGTCATCGCAGCTAAAAATATTACTAGTGTTTTATTTGAAATAAAAAGCAAGAATATAAAGCCTATTGATCAAAATGAAGATGACGCATCATATTGCAAGAAAATTAAAAAAGAGTCTGGATTGATTGATTTACAAAAGGATAATGCAGAAAAAATACTTCTCAAGTTTAGAGCATATAAAGGCTGGCCCGGAGTTTTTTTTAGATATAAAAATGTGGATATAAAAATACATGGACTAATGCTTTTAAATCCTAATAATGATATTCACATGGAACATTCTGGTTCAATATTTAAAGTTACTAGAGATGGTTTGATTATTAAAACTATAGATTCAAAGATAGTAATCACTAACTTACAAATGCCAGGAAAGAAAGTCATTAATAAGGGTGATATTTATAATGCATACTCAAATTATTTTGAATAACTTCCCATTGAAGCAAAACAGGTTTAAGTTACGCATATGAACATTCTTGTATTAGGGGCTGGAAAAGTAGGTAGAAATATTGCTAAGAATTTAGCTAGACAAACTTTTGATGTTTGTATAGTTGATGTTGATATTGAAAGATTAAAAAGTATACAAGAGGATCATGACCTGGCAATTGTTCAAGGGCATGCATCAAGCCCTGAAGTTCTTAAGAAAGCAGGCGCCAATATAGAAACTGTTGTTCTTGCAGTTACTAATGATGATGAAGTGAATATCGTCTCGTGTCAGCTAGCAAAAAAACTATTTAATGTATCAAAGACTATTTGTAGGCTATCTGACTATACATATATTGAAAATTTGGATGCTCTTGGCAAAGATAATATTGATGTTGCCATAAGTCCTGAGCTAGAAGTTACTCAGCACATTGTTGACCTAATTAATCATCCAGGTGCAGAACAAATAGAATCTTTTGCAGAAGGTAAGGTGAAGCTGGTTTCAGTAAAAGCTAAAAAAGATGGAAAGCTTGTGAATAGGGAGCTTAAATCCATAAAAAGTGATTTGCCTGATATAGATACATTTGTTCCAACTATATTTAGAAAAGATAAGCCCGTTGTTCCTGATGGAAACACGGTCATCAAAGAAAATGATGAGGTTTACTTTTTATCCTCTGAAGAGAGTATAGACAAAATCGTTAATGAACTCAGGGATCAAGGAGATACTACATCAAGAATAATGATTGTAGGAGGCGGCAGGATAGGCCTTTCCTTGGCAATGACCCTTGAAAAAAATTATAAAGTTAAGGTTTTAGAGCAAGACCATACCAAATGTGAATCAATTGCAAAAGATTTAAACAAAGCAATAGTATTAAAGGGAAGCGGCTCTGATGAAGAGTTATTGCGGAGCGAAAACATTGAAAATATAGATGTGTTTTGCGCGCTTACAAATGATGATGAAACAAATATTATGTCAGCCTTCCTTGCAAAAAAACTAGGTGCAAAGAAAACTCTCATAATCCTCAACAATTATTCATACATTAATATTCTGCCGAAAAGTTTTGTAGATCTTCCCCTTTCACCACAAAGAATGACAGTTTCTCTGGTAATGCAACATCTGACATCAGTAGATATGCCACAAGAGGTTTTATTAAAAATGAATTCAGGGGTTGAGGCCTTGGAAGGTGTTATCCATTTCAATAATGATACTAAGGATTTATTTGGATCAAAATATGTCCTACTTCCTCTACCTGAAAATTCAGTTCTTGGTTCAATTTATCGAAATGGAAAAAACATTATTCCATCTGATGACCTTACCATTGAGAGAGATGATCACTTAATAGTTTTTATCAACGGCAAGACAGACAAATCTCAAATTGAGAAACTCTTCAAGGAGTCTTAAATTTGAATATTAGGCCTATTTTTTCATTATTTGGAATTCTTTTGTGCTCATTTAGTACTGTTTTTTTAGTGCCTGCATTTGTTGGTTACATATTTAATGAAATAAATTACTTTAGCTTCATATTGGTTTTTATTGGTGTGATGTTATTGGGTTTGATAATGTGGCTTCCAAACAAAAACTCAATTGATGCTCTCAAAATATCAGATGGTTTTATTGTTACTGCTATGTTTTGGTTCGTGTTAGGTATTGTGGGCGCTATACCTTTCATTACTTATGGAATATCGCCGGTAAATGCATTTTTTGAGTCAACATCTGGAATAACAACAACTGGCGCAACGGTTCTTGTTGGCTTAGATGATTTGCCTAAATCACTTTTGATCTATAGACAGATGCTTCAATGGGTTGGGGGAATGGGGCTAATAATTCTTGTGGTCGCGATTATGCCAACTTTAGGTATTGGTGGTGGTCAATTATTTAAGATGGAAGTTCCTAGCTTTGAGTCTTCGCAGAGATTAACTCCTAGGATTACACAAAATGCAAAAGCTCTTTGGCAAATATATTTATTCTTGACGATAAGCTGTTTATTAGCATATTTAATCTCAGGAATGGGATTGTTTGATGCTTTTGCTCATGCATTATCAACTGTTGCGATTGGTGGCTTTTCGACTCATGACGCAAGCATAGGTTATTTTGATAGTTTTGGTATAGAGGTTGTTTGTATTATTTTTATGTTGATGTCTGCCACATCATTTTCGCTGCACTATGCTGCTCTGTATGAAAGGAAATTTCTTAAATATTTATATAGTGAGGAGCTGAGATTTTTTCTTTCAGTGATTGCAATATTTCTTACGCTTACAATTATATGTTTTGCGACATTTTCAATGCTCGATTGGGATACGTTAAGAAAATCTATTTTCCAAACAATTTCAATAATTACTACCTCGGGTTTTACAATAGACGATTACTCGCTTTGGCCGGGCTATATACCTTTTTTGCTTCTTGTTGGAGCCTTTATTGGTGCTTGTTCTGGATCTGTTGGTGGCGGTCTCAAATCATGGAGAGTTCTTATAATCTTAGACCAGGCTAGGCAAGAAATAATTAAAACTATTCATCCAAATGCTGTTGTAACTTCAAGAATAGGAAAAAAAGTTGTCGATGCCTCTATTTCTGAGAAAGTCTGGGGATTTTTTGCTGTGTATGTAATTACCTTCATAGTTCTTTTAGTTCTAGTGCTAATATCTGGACTCGATTTTGAGAGCTCTTTTTCAGCTGTTGGGGCAACCCTTAACAACCTGGGACCAGGACTGGGCGAAGTTTCATCAAACTATGAATCACTTTCAAGCTTTACAAAAATTGTTTTATCTCTGGCGATGATACTTGGAAGATTAGAAATTTTTACGCTTTTGGTTCTGCTGACTCCAGCTTTTTGGAAACGCTAGAAATTATATATATCTTTATTTTCTTCTATTCTTCTAAACTTTTTATATTCCCATGAATATTCTTTCGGATTCTTGGAAATTTCTGCTTTAAAAAGTTGATTCATATATTTATGACCGTCATCTAATTTAATTTGAGGTGAAGATTGAGCAAATACTATTGAATAAATTGATTTATTTGGTTTGGTTACATAGACCATTATTGGAAGATTGTTCATTTTTTTTGCAAGTGAGCTAACTATTGTTGTTGAATAGCACTTTTTTCCGAAAAAATACGATTCAATGCCTAATTTCCTTTGTGGAACTTGATCAGAGGCAAGCGCTATAGTCTTGTTGCTTTTAATATCTATAAGCATTTGTCGAACCCCTCTTATAGATGCTTCAACAGGTAATGAATTGTTGTGTGAGCGATGCTTTTTTACAAACTCATCAAAGGGTTTAAATTTGAAAGGTTTATACATTACCGTACTTTGACTTTGTACTATTAACCAGGAAAGCAAAAAATCTATACTACGATTGTGAAAAGAGAAACATAGCCTTGGGTTGTTAACAGTTTCTTGAGTGAATAAATAACGGTCTACAACCTTGTTAACATAAAAGGAAGTTTTTAGGGGGCCACTACCCCAAGAATAAAGACTTTCAAAAAATGAGATGAGTGTTTCTTTACAGCTTTCATTGATTAGCTTATCTATTTCATTACTAGATTTATTAGTAAAAACTGTAGTTATATTTGCTTTAGATATTTTGTATAAATTTGTCCTTCTAATTAAAAATTTAAGACCGAGGTTATAAGCAATTTCAATTAGCTTAGTTCCAACGGTTAACCCAGATATTGTTAAAACATAAAGTAATGTTTTCATACTTAATTATATGATCATATTAGAGTATATAATTTAATTTTTAGGATCTTTATATGCCTGCAAATTCAATGGATGAACTCGTTTCTTTGTGTAAGAGGCGAGGATTTATTTTTCAATCTGGAGAAATTTATGGTGGTCTTCAGGGAATATATGACTATGGTCCAATGGGCGTAGAGCTTAAGAAGAATATTAAGGATTCCTGGTGGTCATCAATGGTCTATAGAAGAGATGATATTGAAGGCTTGGATGCATCAATATTAACTAACCCAAAAGTACTTAAATATTCGGGACACGAGGATACTTTTTCAGATCCATTGGTTGATTGTAAGGATTGTAATGGACGTTTTAGAGCCGATCACTTAGATGATAGTAAGTGCCCACTTTGTGGTTCTATAAACCTAACAGATCCGCGCCCATTTAACCTAATGTTCAAGACGGCAGTAGGGCCTGTTGATGATGGTAAAAATTTTGCTTATTTAAGGCCTGAAACAGCTCAGCAAATTTTCACAAACTTTAAAAATGTATTGGATTCAAATCCTAAAAGTTTACCATTTGGAATAGCTCAAATTGGTAAAGCTTTTAGGAATGAGATTACACCAAGAAATTTTATTTTTAGAGTGCGCGAATTTGAGCAAATGGAGTTAGAGTTTTTTGTAAAAAATGGTGATGATGAAAAATGGCATGAATATTGGTTAGAAGAGAGATTGTCATGGTGGGAAGATCAAGGAGTTCCTAGATCAAGTCTTGAAATTTTGGATGTTCCTCAGGATGAGCTCTCTCATTATTCAAAAAAAACATATGATCTTATGTATAAGTTTCCACATGGAGTTGAAGAACTAGAGGGAATAGCTAACAGGACAGACTTTGATCTTGGTTCTCATAGCAAAAATCAAAATGAATTTGAAATAACAGCCAAGGTTACAAATAATAAAGAATCTAATTCTAAGCTCGCTGTTCATAACTTAGATGAAAAAAAATGGGAGATACCATATGTAATTGAGCCTTCTGCTGGAGTTGATAGAGCATTTCTTGCAATACTTAATGAGGCATACAACGAGGAAAGCCTTCCTGATGGAAAGACAAGAACTGTATTAAAGCTTTCAAAACATCTTGCTCCCATATCTGCTGCTGTGATTCCCCTCAAAAAAAATGATAATAAATTAGTAAACCTAGCTAAGGATGTTAAGGATCAGTTACAGCAAGTATCAAACCGCAGAATAATTCTCGAAAATACTGGGAACATAGGAAAAAGCTACAGAAAACATGATGAAATTGGAACGCCAACCTGCATTACAATTGATTACGACAGTATAGAGAAAAATACAGTTACTCTTAGAGATAGAGATACAATGGATCAAAAAACAATAGATATAGATGATATTAATAAACATCTGTTGATATAAATTAACAAATGTTGTTTATTAGGTCTCTTTTTTTTTACATTTTCTTTATATCAAGCATAGTACTTGTTTCATTAGTAATAAATATTCTTTATTTGTTTACCTCAATAAAAACCTTACAAAATATTTGCAAATATTGGATTGTGTTAAATAATAAAGTTCTGAGTTTGCTTTGTAATATTAATTATGAGGTTTCGGGATATGAACACATTCCAAGTGAGCCCTGTATTGTTATTGCAAATCATCAAGGTCCGTGGGAATCATTGTTTGTTCAAACCTTAAAAATTCCTAGCAGTAGCATTATTAAGAAAGATCTTACTTTGATTCCTTTTTTCGGTTGGGGTTTAGCTGCATTGAAACCTATTAGAATTAATAGAGAAACAAAGCTATCTAGTTTAAAAAAAGTTGTATCGAAGAGTGTGAACAGGCTTAAAAATGGATCAACTGTGATTATATTTCCTGAAGGAACTAGGAATAGTGCCGACTATGGCCCCTCTAAGTTTAGTGCAAGCTTCGCAAGAGTTGGAATGATTTCAGGTGCACCGATAGTTCCGGTATGCCATAACTCAGGAAAGTTTTGGATAAACAAGACCTTTACTAAAAATCCAGGAACTATCAAAGTAAAAATAGGAAAGCCTTTTTTTATTAAGAATGAAAAATTAGATGTTCCGGAAATACAAGAATGGTTTAGGAAAAACTATAAAGCCCTAAATGTCTAAATTAGATACTGACAAAGCATTAGCATCTATAAACTCTCTTCTTGGCTCTACTTGATCACCCATCAAGACCTCAAAAGCATCATCTGCTTCCTTGGCATCCTTGATAGTTACCTGCATCATTCTCCTGTTCTCAGGATCCATGGTCGTCGACCATAACTGATCAGGATTCATCTCGCCAAGGCCTTTATATCTTTGAACCTCGAGACCTTTGGCACCTCCTTTAGAAAGTTCTTTAACGTGGCTTTCTTTTTCAGCTTCATTTGATGAATATAAAGCTGTTTTACCTTTTGTGATTTTATACAATGGTGGCATGGCTATATAGATGTGCCCACTTTCAACAATCTCAAACATCTGTCTATAGAAAAAAGTTAGGAGAAGGGTTCTTATGTGTGATCCATCAACATCGGCATCGGTCATTATTATAATTCTGTGATATCTAAGTTTTGAAATATCAAAATCATCTCTTCCGATTCCACACCCCAAAGCAGTAACCATGGTTCCTATTTCTTGCGAAGAAAGAACTTTATCAATTCTTGCTTTTTCAACATTAAGAATCTTTCCTTTTAAAGGTAAGATTGCCTGATTTTGTCTGTTTCTTCCTTGTTTTGCTGACCCTCCAGCAGAATCTCCCTCAACTAAATATAGTTCCGAAAGTGTTGGATCTTTTTCTTGACAGTCTGCTAGCTTCCCGGGCAATCCTGCCACCTCTAACACTCCTTTCCTTCTTGTCATTTCTCTAGCTTTTCTAGCTGCTTCTCTTGCTAACGCTGCCTCAGAAACCTTTGTGAGTATTTGCATTGCTTCTTTGGGGTTCTCAAGAAGAAACTCATTAAGGTATTTACTTAATACTGTGCTGACCACACCTTCTACTTCTGAGGATACAAGTTTTTCTTTAGTTTGAGATGAAAACTTAGGATCTGGAACCTTTACTGAAATTACAGCAATGAGCCCCTCTCTTACATCTTCACCCAACAAATCTATTGGTGCTTTTTTATTTAACTCTTCTTTTTTTATAAATGCTTTTAGAACTCTGGTTAAGCTGGCTCTAAATCCAGATAAATGAGTACCGCCATCTTTTTGTGGGATATTGTTTGTATAGCAAAGGACATTTTCAGAATACGAATCGTTCCACTGCATAGCAACTTCAACAGTTATATCGTCCTGATTGCCCTCGCAATGGAAGGTCTCACAAACACTATGCTTTCTTCCCTTTAAAAATTTTACGTAACCAGCGACCCCGCCAGAATTTTTAAATGTTTTAGACTTTCCTGTCCTCTCATCTTTTACTTCAATGTTTACGCCCGCATTAAGAAAAGAAAGTTCTTGGACTCGTTTATTGATAATGTCGATATCAAACTTAATAGATGTAAAAATTTTATCGGAAGGAGTAAATGTTATCTCGGTGCCAGATTCTTTTGAAGCTTTGATTTTGGAAAGTTTAGTTTTCTTTTTTCCTTCTGAGTATTTTTGTTGGTACATGCCCCCATCTCTACACACAGTCAAAACTAATTCACTTGATAGTGCATTAACAACTGAGACACCAACACCGTGAAGACCACCAGAAACTTTGTATGAGTTGTCATCGAATTTTCCACCGGAATGAAGTGTCGTCATGATTAATTCAGCAGCTGGAACTCCTTCTTTCTCATGCTTATCAACCGGTATTCCACGACCATCATCCTTAACCGTTACCGAACCATTTTTGTTTATTTGCAATAGGATCTTACTGCAATAGCCGGCCATTGCTTCATCAATGCTATTATCTAGAACTTCAAAGATCATATGATGAAGGCCAGTCCCGTCATCTGTATCACCAATATACATTCCTGGCCTCTTTTTAACAGCCTCAAGACCTTTTAAAACTTGGATATTTGATGAGTCGTATTTGGGATCTTTTTTAGATTTTTTTGGCATTAAGTTTAATGTTCCACGTGGAACTTTTTAATATTAAAGTTCTCATCTATTTTACTATTAAACAAGTCAGATATGTTTGAAAAAATGAATTGATTGGGTGCTTTTTTAATTATTGTTAATAAAGTTTCAAGGTGTGCTTCATCAATCTCTGAAGAGAGGTCATCTAAAACTGTTACGTTATCAATACCGAGATCAATTAACGTCATTGAAATAGCAAGCCCCCAGATTATAGAGAAGGCCTTCTCTTCTCCTCTTGAAAATAAATCTTTTGCTATGGATGAATCAAAATTAAAAACTAAATCAGCTTTATGGGGACCACATTGGGTAGTCTTTTTAAACAAATCCTGTGCTAATGATGCTTCTAGATCATCAAGCAAAACCTCATTGCTAAATCCTTTTTCTAAGCTAATATTCATTATTGTTAGTCTTTCTGCGAAACCATCATGAAGTTGGTCTTTAACAAGATTGAAGAAATTCACTTTGATTTTATTTAAAAAATAACTCCTCTCATTTTGTATTACTGATGCAGCATCCGACAAAGGCATATTCCAAGAAATTGCCTCTTGTGGAGAATTTCGTTTTAGTGATGAGTTTCTTTGTCTTAAAGCTGAATAATATGAAAACCAGGATTTCTGATATGTGTTACTAACTAAAAATAATGAGCGGTCTAAACTTTTTCTTCTGTAGTCTGGAGCAGATGATAAATAAAAAAACATTTTAGAGTCTATTGCATTTATCGGTAGCAAACTCACCAACTCTCTTTTTATTTTATTCTTTTCATTAACCTTAATTGATAAATTTTTAGATTTTGTTTTTGAAATTGTTATCTTTTGTCCCGAGTCACCAATTTCTGCAGAGATCTTGAAACTATCAGAGCCCAACTTAATAAGGTTATTTGATTTTGTCGTTCTAAAAGAATTACCCGATCCTAAAATATAAACTGCTTCCAATATAGACGTTTTACCTGCCCCATTGGTTCCATGGAAAAAGTTTAATCCATCACACAAGTCGTATGATGTGTTTTGAAAACATCTAAAATTTTTTAAAGAAAGTTTTTTTATTGCCACCTAGATAAGAAGCGGCATTACAACATATTTTGGAAAATCAGCATCAGGTGGAAGCATTAAACAGCTTTTGTCAGATCCAAAGAATTTTATATTACAAATATTTCCTTCTTGGTGGCTCAATATTTCTTGCAAATAATTAACATTAAAAGCTATATCAATATTTTCACCAGAATAATTAACGCTCAGGGTTTCCTCTCCAGCCTCTTCCTCAGGATTATTTGCAGAGACCATCAAACTTCCATCAGATACATTCAACCTAATCCCCCTATACTTATCACTTGATAAAACACTAACCCTGCTTAGACTTTCAGAAAGCTCTTTTACATCAACCTCAAGAACAAAACTATCACCAGATGGAATGACTTGATTAAAATCAGGGTAATTTCCATCAATCAACTTGCTTTTAAAGGTTATATTTCCTGTATTAAGCTCGATTGAAGAATCAGTTATTAGTAATGAGACTTCCCCGTCTGAATCAGCAAGAAATTTTGTCATCTCATTTACAGACTTTCTGGGGACTATTCCAGAAAAAGAGCTTCCTGGTGACACTTTAAATGTGTTTATAGCTAACCTGTGCGCATCTGTTGCTACAGCGGTTAAAAGGTCATCTTTGAGCTCCAAGTAGAGTCCATTTAAATAGTGTCTCCAATCCTGATTGCCCATAGCAAAAGATGTTGTTGAAAAGATTTTTCTCAGATCTTTTGAGTTAACTTTTAATTGTTCTCCATTTTCTTGATTCTCAAATATAGGAAAGTCATCACTTGGAAGTGTTGCTAGTGAGTACTTTCCTGAGGGTGTTTTAAGTTGAATTTTATCTCCTGAAAGTTTAATTTCTATGCTTGATCCATCGGGTATTAGTCGACATAAATCGTTTAATTTTTTAGCAGAGGTTGTAGTTCTTCCCTCGCTAGAAACACTCTCTAGTGTACCGCTTGTTCTTACTTCTGACTCTAAGTCTGTTGCGGTTAAATGAAAACCTGATTCATTAACCTCAAGAAGTACGTTTGCTAAAATCGGAAGGGTTTGTTTTTTTTCAACAACACCCAGGGTTACTCCAAGAGCCTTGGTAATGTCCTCTTTTTTAAATACTGCTTGCATTAATTTGTGAGTGTTCTAGTGAGGTTTCTATAATCTTCCTCAAGTGAAGGTAGTTCTTTCCTGAGCTCAGCTATTTTTGAGCATGCATGAATGACTGTTGTGTGGTCGCGACCATTAAAAGACTCACCTATTTCAGGCAGGCTGTGGTTGGTAAGCTCTTTGGTTAGTGCCATGGCGAGTTGTCTTGGCCTGGTAATGGACCTACTTCTTCTTTTAGATAAAAGGTCTGAAAGTTTTATATTGTAATACTCTGCAACTGTTTTCTGGATGTTTTCTATTGAAACCATTTTTGCAGAAATAACAAACAAATCCTTTAGGGACTCTTTAACGAAAGGAACATCAATTTTTGTATTAGAAAACCTTGCATTTGCAACCACCCTTTTTAATGCCCCCTCTAACTCTCTAATATTTGATCTAATTCTTTGTGCAATATAAATAGCGCAATCATTGGGCAGTTCAACACCCATAAGTTGTGCTTTTCTTAGTAATACAGCTGCTCTGGTTTCTAGCTCTGGTGGCTCAACAATAACAGGCAGGCCCCAACCAAGCCTAGACTTTAGTCTTTCTTCTAAACCGTCAATTTCTTTTGGGTATTTATCACAGGTCAGCACCATTTGGTGATTTCTATCCAACAAAGTGTTGAAGGTGTGAAAAAACTCTTCTTGTGATTGTTCTTTGCCAGCAAAAAACTGAATGTCGTCTATCAATAACGCATCAGCGTTTCTGTAAAAAGATTTGAACTCACTCATAGCCCCTAATTGCAAAGCCTTTACCATGTCAGCAACAAATTTTTCAGAATGCACATAAACAATTCTCTTTTTTGGGCTGTTTCTAAGAATTTCATTTCCTACTGCGTGCATTAAATGAGTTTTTCCAAGACCAACACCCCCATATATAAAGAGTGGGTTGTAGTCTCCTTTTGGGTTTTGGGCAACCTGTTTGGCAGCAGCCAGTGCCATATGGTTAGATTTACCCTCAACAAAAGTACCAAATGTAAAAGCTTGAACCAAACCTGGATTTCTGTCTTCAGAAGAGTCAAGTTTGTCAACAAATGTTGACTTATCAAGTGTTTTAAAAATTATTTCCTTTTCGGGGTCAATGCCATTAAGCGCATCACTGATGTCATCTAAAAAATTCTCTCTTACATGGTTTAAGATAAAGTCATTTGGCGCTTTTAACTCTAATGAGTTGTTGGTTGTTTCTGCAGAAAGGGGTTTTATCCAGGTGTTAAAGTCCTCTGATGAAAGCCTTGACTCAAGAAGGCCTGAACATTGTGTCCAAAGTTCCAATATATCTCTCCGGTTTTGAAACAAGTCTAGCAAAAATTAACAAGATATCTACAGCATAAACCAATGAATTTTTTGTGGATAACTTGTGGCTATCTTTATATTGAAATTCTTTTTTTATTTTATGGAAAAAAAAATACTTTACTATATAATTTTGCCCCTATTTAGAGTTAACCATGAAAAGAACCTTTCAACCCAGTAATATTAAAAGAAAAAGAACTCATGGCTTTAGGGCTAGAATGGCAACCAAAGCAGGTAGAGCTGTGCTTTCTAATAGAAGAAAAAAGGGTAGGAAAGTCCTATCAGCTTAGCCATACCATGCTCATAGGGTGAGAGCAAATTTAAAAATTTTTTTTAAAAAGTCTTATTCCGTCAAACCGGGGACATTTATAGTGGTAAGAAAAAAAGATTATCCTAGGGCCGTGGATCGAAATAAGATAAAAAGACAAATAAAAAATGCTCTTGCTCAAACCTATAAAGCGGATCAGTCTAAAGATCTTGTTTGTGTTGTGGGTGGAGGGTTGTTGGGTGAATCATACGTGGGAATAAAAAAATTGGTCTCATTAGAACTGTCTAAGGTAAATGCGTAATATCGCCATACGTTTGGTTCGGGGCTACCAGTGGCTTATAAGCCCACTAATTGGTGACAATTGTAGATTTCATCCCACCTGTTCAGAATATTGTGTAGAATCGATTCACAAACATGGGGTAGTTGTTGGTGGCTGGTATTCTTTGGTAAGAATATTAAGATGTGGTCCATGGTCTAAAGGTGGGATAGATGAGGTTAAATGATGAGTTTTAGGTTGTTGTGGGTCCTGATGGTGGGTTTGTTTGCGTACCTTCTTTTTTGGGAGTGGTCACAGGAGTCTGCGGCAAAGGCAGAGCTTGTTGCAACCACAAGAATTGACGAGATTTCTTCTGGTGTCGATAGTGTTGATAGCTCAAATGCTTCAAAAATAAGTAATGGCTCTATAACCCTTGTGGTTGATAATTCAAGCGGCTCAATAATTGGTGTAGAGCTTAGCGAATATCCTGTGCTTCAAAAAGCGGGCTCTCCAAATGTTAGGTTGTTAGGGTCAGAGGGTGCGTTTAAGTTTTATGTCAAAAGTGGTTTTGGTGTTGAAAGCCCTGTCTTTTCTCTAAAAAATAATGATGGTTCTAGCATCACGCTTGTTTCGGATGACGGTCTTTACAAAAAAGTTATATCAATCAAAGAGGGGTATTTGGTTGATATTAATGATAGTTATTTGGGCGGGAATAAACCTGGAGATCCTTTTGTTGCAATGTATCGAACTGATGGTAAGCCCTTAGATGCTACAGATTCATGGATTGATAACGCCTCATATGTTGGGGTGGCCTTTAATACTCCTGATGATCCCTATGATAGTTACAGGCTACGCTCTGTTGATGAAAGGCTAATGTTTGATCAGGTTGGTGGTTGGGTTGGTTTTATTCAAAAGTATTTTTTAACCGCTTTGCTGGTTAACCCAAATGATGTGGTGACAATGTTCGCAAATCCTCCTAGCGTTCCTGGTGGTGTTTACTCGATGGGTTCCATTGTTAGAGAAAAATCGGTTTCTGATATTAACTCAGGTGTTTCACATGGGTTGTTTTTTGGGCCAAAAGTCAGGTCCGATCTTATGCTAATTGCCAAGGATTTAGAGCTTTCTATTGATATGGGGTGGTTTTGGTTTTTAGCCCAACCCCTTGTCATGTTGCTTGTGGTTATAAATGACTTTATTAATAATTGGGGTGTATCAATTTTGTTGTTGACTGTAGTGGTTAAGTTGTTGCTTTGGCCAATCTCTGCAGCTGGATTTAGGTCAATGGCAAAAATGCGTGTAGCACAGCCAAAGCTTCAGGAGATACAGCAGCGCTATAAAGATGATAGACAAAAGCTGGGTGTTGAGATGATGGCGTTGTATAAAAAAGAGAAGATTAATCCAGCTGGGGGTTGTTTTCCGATGTTGTTACAGTTTCCTGTTTTTATTGCTCTTTTCTTTGCTCTCAGAGAAATTGTTGAGCTTAGGCATGCGCCTTTCTTTTTTTGGTTACAGGATCTCTCGGCCCCGGATCCTTATTTTGTTTTGCCAGTCCTAATGGGTGGGCTTATGTATTTAACTCAGCAGCTAAACCCAACGCCTCCCAACATGGATCCAATGCAGGTTCAGGTTATGAAGTACATGCCTGTTTTGTTCTCTGTGTTTTTTATTTTTCTACCATCAGGATTGGTTTTGTACTCGGTTGCCAACGCCTTATTTTCGCTGGTTCAACAGCGTATGATGTATAGAAAATATGGTGCTGCCTCACATCATAACTCTGGTGGTTAGGTTTCAAGACAATGATTTTTGCTCTTGCGACACCTGTAGGTAAGTCAGCTATAGCAGTTATAAGGGTCGCTGGGGAGGGCTGTCATAAAAAAATAAATGCTTCTCTAGACAAGCCAATTAATGCCTTTGGTCAAGTGTTCCTTAGAGATTTAAGGTCTCGTGAGGGGGTTCTTGATAGTTGTATGTTGGTTTTTTATAAAGGTCCGAAAAGTTACTGCGGTGAGGATATGGTTGAAATTTTTTCACATGGGGGGCTTGGTGTAATTAAGGGTATTGTTGGTTTTTTGGGGCAGCTTGGTATGCGCGAGGCTGAACCCGGAGAATTTACAAGGCTGTCCGTGGCTAATAATAAAATGTCTCTCAATGAAGCTGAAATGGTTTCAACTCTCATCGACTCTATTGATGAGCATGAGATAATGCTAAGTGTTGCTGCAATTTCTGGGGCTTTGTCTGAGAGGGTTGTCCGGATTGGGGATTCAATTGATTTATTAAGGGTGGAATTAGAATCTCAAATTGATTTCTCAGATGAAGATGGGGTTAATGAGGAGAATGTTGGTCGGTTGGGAGCTATGTGTAATGACACAATCAAACAGTTGGGCAACCTCAGAAATAATTCAAGGCTGGTGGATGATGTCGGGGAGAAAAAAAGTGTTTTGTTGGTGGGTCCACCTAACTCGGGAAAATCCTCATTGTTTAATAGTATGTTGGGAAGGACAAGATCTATCACATCTAATATTGCAGGAACAACTCGAGATATGATTGAAAGTGAGATGGTTTTTAATTCAAATAAATTCAGTCTTTTTGATTCTGCTGGGATAAGAGATACGAATGATGAGATCGAATCTAGCGGTATATCATTGGTTTTGCAGGAAGTAAAAAATCAATCATTGGTGTTAGTGGTGGTTGATAGCACTTGTTTAGATTTTATAGAGGCTTCAAAAAAGATATTAAAAGATGTTCCACACATCATCATATTAAATAAATCTGACCTTGGTGATTGTGATTCTCACCCAGATGTGGATTTTACAGTCTCCGCAAAAACTGGTTTTGGTATAAGCGGGTTGGTGAAAAGGGTGGCCAAATTAATCAGTTCAGCCAATCAAGATAAAGAGCGCCTTTTTCTAATTAATAACAGGCAAGCAAAGCTTATTGATGAGGCAACTGTGTGTTGTGTAAATTGCTTAGAAAAAATATCCATAGAGGATTTTGAGTTGGCTGCAGAAGAGCTCAAACAGTCACGTGCCCGTCTTGATGATTTTATTGGGTCCAAGTCTGCAGATGATTTGCTGGGTGACATATTTGAGAATTTTTGTATTGGGAAATGATGGGGGTATCTTGTTGGGATTTTGGTATAAAAAATAATATGCACAGTTTATACATTTGCATGCCACAAAAGAGTAAGAAAGCTTATCCCTGTTTATCAACAGCCCCAAGCTTATGCACGGACAGCCTTACAAGGAGATACCAACAGAAAAAACACTCCTTAATAAAAACAACTAAAAATATGTATTTATATTTATTATTATTCTTATATGTTTGATGTTTTAGTTGTTGGTGGTGGTCATGCAGGGGTTGAGGCAGCTCATGCATGCCATAGATTGGGATTAAAGTGCGGCCTAATAACCCATAAAAAAAATACCATCGGTCAGATGTCTTGTAATCCCGCAATTGGTGGGCTGGGAAAATCTCATATCGTAAAGGAAATTGATGCTATGGGCGGCATTATGGCACAAGCAACTGACATGTCAGGCATACAGTTCAGAACCCTCAACACACGCAAGGGACCAGCAGTTCAAGCACTAAGAGCGCAATGTGATAGATATCTTTACAAGCAATCCATTCAATCAATCATTAATAATTCAAACATTGAAGTTATGGAGGGCGAGGTTACCGACCTTATTGTTGAAAAAGACAAAGTGATGGGCGTAATCACAGACTCTTTGGGAGCCATAGAAGCTAAAAAAACCATTTTAACAACAGGCACCTTTTTGAACGGCATCTTGTATACCGGAGACGAGAAAAAGTCAGGTGGGAGAGTTGGAGATAAACCTTCCATCCCACTATCTCAAAAACTTTACGATCTTAAGCTTCCAATGGGAAGGCTTAAAACAGGTACCCCAGCAAGAATAAAAATGTCTTCACTGAATCTCGGAGTAATGGAGGAGCAGCCAGGCGACAGCCCAACACCCTTCATGAGCAGCCTTCAAGAAAAACATCCTCACCCAACACAACTGTCTTGTTACATAACCAGGACAACACCGGCAACCAAGAAAATTATTGAAGAAAACTTACACCTTTCTGCAATGTACTCTGGTCAAATATCTGGAATCGGGCCTCGCTACTGTCCATCCATCGAAGATAAGGTTTTTAAATTTAAAGACAAAGAGACCCACCAGGTATTTATTGAGCCCGAAGGAATCAATGTTGATCTGGTATATCCCAACGGCATATCAAGCAGCCTACCCAAACAAACCCAAGAAAGATTTATTAGAACAATAACCGGTCTAGAAAATTGTGAGATAGATGAGTTTGGATACGCTGTTGAGTATGATTTTATAGACCCAAGAAACCTTAATGACACCCTTGAAACAAAATTCTTCAACAACTTTTACCTCGCAGGACAAATTAATGGGACCACTGGTTACGAAGAGGCAGCCGCACAAGGACTAATGGCCGGGGTTAACGCGTGTAAGTCTTTGTTAAAAGAAAAGCCCTTTGTTCTAGAAAGACACGAATCTTATATTGGAGTATTAATTAATGATCTTATCTCTCATGGTGTTACTGAGCCCTATCGAATGTTTACTAGCAGAGCAGAACACAGACTTATGTTGTCACAAGACACAGCAAGAGAAAGGCTCACAATTAAAGCGAACGACATTGGGCTAATCAATCAAAAAGATTTTAAGTCTTTTAAAAAAGAAGAGCAGGAATATCAAGGCTTTAAAAAACTTCTCGACAAGAAAAAACTTTCAAAACCTTTTGAGGGGACAACGGCTCTTGAGGTCTTAAAAAGAACAGATGTAAGCACAGCAAAACTTAAACAAGCCATCGGAGAAGAGCTTGCATCTCACCCCCAAATCGAACGAGCAATCATAGATCAGAGGTATAGCGGGTATATAAAAAAACAACTCAGAGAAATTGAGACAAACAAAAAGCACTTTTCAACAAGAATACCCACGGGGCTTGATTATTCATTGATACCTGGATTATCAAACGAGATTCAAGAGAAGCTTTCAAACCTTCGGCCACCAAGCATAGGGGTCGCAGCCCAGCTTGAGGGGGTAACCCCAGCAAGCATTAACCTACTAAGAATTTATCTTAGAAAACAACCAAATCAAAATGTTGAGAAAGAAACAGGTTGATGCCTACATCGAGGAAATTTTAAAATACAACTCAGTTCACAACCTTGTTAAAAGGTCATCAAGGGAACAAATTTACAAAGAAGACATACTCGACACGCTTTTGTTTTTAGATCACTTTAAAACAGCAAAAAACATTTTAGATATAGGAACGGGCGCAGGGATTCCAGGAATGGTTTTGGCAATTCATCTCCCAAAAACTCAAATTACCCTTGCAGAAAAAAACCAAAAGAAAGCCTATTTTTTAGAAAAAACAATCAAAAAACTTAACATTTCAAATGCCTCCGTGTTTAACAAAAGCATAAATGAACAAACCCAACTTAAGAGCTTTAGTCACATAACAGCGAGAGCCCTCAGTGAGATTGAGAAAATTATTAACATATCATCACACCTTCTAGAAAAGGATGGAGAATACTTGCTATTTAAAGGCAAAAAGGAAATAGTCGAAAAGGAGATAGCAAGAATAAAAAAACACAAAACAGAAGTTTTTAAAAGCGATCAAACAGACAAACAAAGACATCTTGTTAGAATAACAATTAACACGCAATGAAAATCATATCAGTCGCAAATCAAAAGGGCGGGGTGGGCAAAACAACAACAGCCGTTAATTTGGCTGCAGTTTTAGCATCCACCAAAAGAAAGCTCCTTTTAATTGATCTCGATTCCCAGGGAAACGCAACCACCGCCTCAGGCCTAAAAAAAGAAAACACACTTTTGGGGTTGTTTGAAGGCAAGAATATTAACGAGATAGTTGTAAGCTCAAGCAACGGCTATGATGTTATTCCTGGAGGAGAAGATCTTGTCGCTTTAGAGGCCCACATCAGAACAGAACCAAAAAAAGGATTCATTGAGGAATCTATATCAGGGCTAAAGTATGACTTTGTGATTATAGACACTCCCCCAGCCCTGAACTCACTTACGGTAGAGGCGTTAATATCTTCTGTTGGCACGCTTGTTCCCCTTCAGTGCGAATACTATTCTCTTGAGGGTATTTCCTCGTTGCTTAATACAATAACCTCCCTTGGAAATAGGGGTTTGAGCAGCAACAAAGTTGTTGGGATTATAAGAACAATGGTAGACATGAGAAACAACCTAGCAAAAAGCGTGTCAGATGATCTTGAAAGACACTTCCCGGATCTGTTATTTAACACGCTTATTCCAAGAAATGTTAAGCTAGCAGAAGCGCCAAGCCACGGACTATCTGGTACAAAGTATATGCCGGAATCGCTTGGAGCAAAGGCATACATAGCATTAACTGGTGAGTTTCTAAGGAGGATAGAGGGTGCCTGAAAAACCAATACTTAATAAGGGTTTGGATGCTTTGCTCGGTGATGTAGAACAACCAAATGCCAACATAGTAAAAAACATACCAACCAACAAAATAGCACCCAACAGGTATCAACCCAGAACCTCATTTAATGATGAAAAACTATTAGAGCTTGCAGACTCAATAAAGCAACACGGCATCCTCTCACCCATTATAGTAAGAGAGGCTTCGCTTGATCAATATGAAATTATTGCCGGTGAAAGAAGGCTTAGGGCAGCAAAAAACCTGAAACTTAAAGAGGTGCCATGCATCATTGAAAACACTGAAAACCAACAGTCTCTAGAAATAGCATTAATTGAGAACCTTCAGCGTGAAAACTTAAACCCGGTTGAGGAGGCTAGAGGGTACGACAGGCTTAAAAGGGAATTTAACTTAACACAAGAAGAAATATCTGGTGTTACTGGAAAGGCAAGAAGTACAATCGCAAACGCAGTGAGGCTTCTATCTCTTAACCCTGAAGTTTTGGGTTTGCTTGAATCCGGAAAGATAGAGAGAGGCCATGCAAAAATTCTTATTTCTCTTTCTGAAAAAGATGCTTTAAAGGCAGCCAAAAAAATAGCTGAAGAGGGCTTAACAGTAAAAGACCTAACCTCCAAAGTTAAAAAAACAAAACCACAAACAAAGAAAGACACCGATGTGGAGGACCTGTTTGAGTCATTATCTGAGAGCGTTGGCCACAAAATTTCAATCCAAGAAAAATCCAAAAAAACAGGCCAAATTACAATTCAGTACTTTTCAGCTGACGAGAGAGAAATCGTCATCAAGAAATTATCAAAATTAAGTTCCAAATAACCTTGTTTGAAGAGGACATAATTCCTATAATTCAGCCTGAAAATTTTTATTAGAAACATCAGAAACATAAAAGAAAGTTTTCCAGCAATTATTGCTCTCTTAACAATGTTGTTGTTTGACTCATTGGCAAGTGCAATCATTGGTTTGGCATCATATGTGTTGCTTGTAACACTTTTGAGTTTGATAGAAAAAATGCATAGTGATGTTGGGGCCCTGGTAGCAGGGTTTATTGGTAGATGGGTTATATTTGTTTTGGCCTGCATTTTACTTGTCACACAAAACGCAGATCCAAAAATTATTTCAATAGCGGCAACTATTTTAATAATGGCAACAACCAAACCCATCAAAAAAAGAACAGCTTATTAATTTAATGGCAACCGAAAGCTCAGAAATTACAACCACTGGTTACATCGAACACCACTTAACCAATCTTATTTGCGGCAAAACCGAAAAAGGCTGGACGTGCGATCCATATCTGACCGACCAAATGGGTTTTTGGAGCTTTCATGTTGATTCGCTTGGTTGGTCTGTTTTCTTGGGCCTTGTTTTTATAGGCCTTTTTCGCATGGGAATCCCAAAACTATCAACTGAAGCGCCATCAGGAATACAAAACTTTGTTGAGATGTGTGTTGAATTTGTAAATGAAAATGTCCAGAGCATTTTCACTTCAGCAAAAAACCCAATTATAGGACCAATGGCATTAACTGTTTTGGTTTGGGTATTTTTAATGAACTTAATGGACTTGGTCCCCGTTGATTACTTACCAACCCTGGCTGGAAACATTGCGGCTTTCACCGGATTGGTAGAGGAACCAGGGGATGCATATTTTAAAGTTGTCCCCACCACAGATCCAAACATCACACTGGGAATGGCCTTAGCAGTTTTTGTATTAATTATTTTTTACAGCATCAAAATGAAAGGACTAAAGGGTTTTGTTGCAGAACTAACACTCCATCCATTCGGAAAGTATTTAATACCAGTAAACTTTGTGCTCGAGTTTGTTAACCTAATAGCCAAACCCATATCTTTGGGTTTGAGATTATTTGGGAATCTATACGCAGGTGAAATGATATTCATCTTAATAGCTTTAATGCTCGTATTTAACTCTATAGCTATTGGCTTGTTAGGTGTCGGCTTACATATAATATGGGCGCTATTCCATATTTTAATTTTAGCTCTTCAGGCTTTCATTTTTATGGTGCTAACCATTGTTTATTTAGCAATGGCGCATGAAACAGAGGATCATTAATCCTCAAAATTTAGGAGAAAATTATGGAACAATCTCTATTATTTGTCGCAGCAGCAATCATCATTGGTTTGGGTGCTGTTGGCGCAGCAATCGGTGTGGGTGTGTTGGGTGGTAAGTACCTTGAAGGTGCAGCGAGACAACCAGAACTTATCCCACTTCTTAGAACTCAGCTATTTATTGTAATGGGTTTGGTTGATGCGGTACCAATGATCGGTGTTGGTCTTGGTCTATACATTATGTTTGCTGCCTAATGAATATCAACGCAACGCTTCTTGGCCAAACATTAGCATTCGTGCTTTTTGTGGCCATATGTTGGAGGTATGTGTGGCCCCCAATTATTGCGATTATGGAGGAGCGAGAAAAAAGAATTTCTGATGGTCTTGAGGCTGCTAAAAAAGCCAACGACTCTTTAAAGGAGGCTAAACTAAATTACGAAGCAGAATTAGATAAAGCCAAATCAGAGTCAGCAGATATTGTTGAGAAAGCCAATCAGCGTGCTTCACAAATAATCTCTGAGGCCAAAACAAAAGCAGAGGCTGAGGCAGAAAAGATTATTGCATCTGCAAACAAAAATCTTGAGGCTGAAATTAATAAGACTAAAGAAGCCCTAAGAAAAGATGTGTCAGAAATTATCGTTTCGACAACAGAAAAAATTCTTGGAGATGAAATTTCACAAGAAAAACATGAAAAAATTATTTCTGAGGCTGCCCAAAAAATCTAATGCAAGACTTAGTCCCGCTAGCAAGACCATACGCCAAAGCAATTTTTGATGCCGCTGTTGATAGTGGGTCTACTTCAGAAACTCAGGCGAGCCTTAAAAGTCTTGCCGCAGGATTTAAAGAAAAAGCAATTACAGACCTTATCTCTTCACCAACCCTTTCAAGAAGCGAAATTCTAAAAAAACTCACATCAATATTTGGCGGAGAGGTGAATGAGTTGGTAAATAATTTGCTAGGGGCTTTGGCAGAAAATGATAGGTTAGAAATTTGTCCTGAAATTTCTAACTTATATGAATCACTGCTTGCAGAACATAACCAACAACTCGACATAGATGTTTCAATTCCTGTTGATCTTGGTGATGAAAGCAAGGAAGGATTAAAACAATCAATATTAAAAAAATATGGAGAAACTTCTAACATTAACTTTTTAGTTGATCCAGCAATTATGGGTGGCATCACTATCAAAATAGATGATGAGATCCTTGACCTCTCAATTAAAGGAAGAGTTCAAAAATTAGTAAACGAACTAAATATTTAAAGGTGAAATTATGAGCCAACTTAACCCATCAGAAATCTCAAGCGTTCTAAAGGAAAAAATCGCAGGCTTGGACCTTAGTGCAGAGCGAAAGAATGAGGGAATTATTGTTAGTGTCTCAGACGGGATTGTACGTATTCATGGCATGGGAGATGTCATGTTTGGCGAACTTATAGAGTTTGAGAACGGCGTGCTTGGTCTGGCGCTAAATTTAGAGCAGGATTCGGTAGGGGCTGTTGTCCTGGGAGACTATCTTGGATTGATTGAAGGACAAAAAGCAACTTGTACCGGAAGAATCCTCGAAGTACCAGTCGGTAGCGAGATGTTGGGTAGGGTTGTTGATGCTTTAGGTAACCCCATTGACGGTAAAGGAGAAATTGGAACATCTTTAACTGCTCCTGTGGAGGTGGTTGCCCCAGGGGTGATCGCAAGACAGTCTGTTGACCAGCCTGTTCAAACAGGACTAAAGGCCATTGATGCTATGGTGCCTATTGGTAGGGGTCAAAGGGAGCTCATCATTGGTGATAGGCAAACAGGTAAAACGGCTGTTGCTATTGATACCATCATCAACCAAAAAGATACTGGTATTAAATGTATTTACGTTGCAATAGGTCAAAAACAATCAACTATTGCTAATGTTGTAAGAAAATTAGAAGAGTACGGCGCCATGGATCACACCATCGTTGTTTCAGCTGCAGCAGCAGATCCAGCAGCGATGCAATATCTTTCTGCTTATTCTGGATGCGCAATGGGTGAATACTTTAGGGATAGAGGAGAGGACGCATTAATTGTTTATGACGACTTATCAAAGCAAGCTGTAGCTTACAGACAAATATCCCTTCTTCTAAGAAGACCTCCAGGTCGTGAAGCTTTCCCGGGTGATGTTTTCTATCTGCATTCACGTCTTTTAGAAAGAGCAGCAAGAGTAAATGCTGACTATGTTGAAAAAATTACCAATGGTGAAGTGAAGGGAAAAACAGGATCCTTAACAGCACTTCCAATCATTGAAACACAGGCTGGTGATGTTTCGGCGTTCGTCCCAACCAACGTCATTTCCATTACTGACGGTCAGATATTTTTAGAAACTGACTTATTTAATTCAGGAGTAAGGCCTGCAATTAACCCAGGTATTTCTGTATCTAGGGTTGGTGGTGCGGCGCAAACCAAAATTATTAAAAAACTTGGTGGTGGGGTTAGGTTAGCACTAGCTCAGTTTAGAGAGCTTGCTTCGTTTGCTCAATTTGCATCCGATTTAGATGATGCCACCAAAGAACAATTGGCTCACGGCCAAAGAATTACCGAGCTGCTTAAGCAAAAACAATATTCACCTTTAAGCGTGGCTCAACAAGCAGTAACTCTTTTTGCTGCTGACCGAGGATTTTTAAAAGACGTTGAAGTTGAAAAACTTGGCTCTTTTGAGGATGCATTGCACTCGTATTTTCATGCGGAAGCTGGTGAGCTTGAAAATAGAATCAATGATACGGGCGATTGGGATGATGACGTCGAGAAGCAGTTCGAGTCTTTGTTAGAAAACTTTAAGAAAACACAAACTTACTAGAGATCATAAATGGCTAACACCAAAGAAGTTCGCAAACAAATTGCTAGCATTAAAAGCACCCAAAAAATTACTTCTGCGATGGAGATGGTGGCTGCTAGCAAGATGAAGCGAACACAAGACCTAATGATGATTGGCCGACCTTACTCTAATAAAATTCAAGAAGTTATTTCGCACATCGCGACTTCAAACTCAGAACATTCACATCCTTTTTATGAGGATCGGACCGTTAAAAAAGCCTGCTTTATTGTGGTTTCAACCGATAAGGGTTTGTGCGGCGGACTCAACATTAATCTTTTTAAATCCATAGTCGCAAAAGCTGCTGAATTTAAAACCAATGGCATTGATTCATCCTTTGCACTCATTGGCCTAAAAGCCTCAGCATTTTTTCAAAGTGTTGGAGGAGAGGTTGTTGCAACTGCAGACAAACTAGGGGACCAACCAAACCCTGAAGATCTTATAGGGCTAACCAAGGTGGTGCTTGATCTTCATAAAAACCAAGATGTGGATGAGGTTTATCTCTGTTCAAACAGATTTGTTAATACAATGACTCAACAACCTACCATTACTCAGTTAATACCACTTCCAGCGATAGAAGATGAAAATCTTGTCAATACACACTGGGATTATATTTATGAACCGGAGGCTGCTGAATTACTCGATGGCCTCTTAACTCGATACATTGAGGCTCTAATTTATCAGGCAGTCGTTGAAAACAATGCCTGTGAACAAGCTGCAAAAATGATCGCAATGAAAAACGCTAGTGAAAACGCTGGAGATTTAATTAAAGAACTTGAGTTGTTGTACAACAACGTAAGACAGGCTGCCATTACCCAAGAGCTATCCGAGATAGTTGGTGGGGCTGCAGCAGTTTAAGGAGAAAAAAATGAGCAACGGAAAAGTAATACAAATCATCGGAGCTGTTATCGATGTCGAGTTTGAAAAAGATAACATTCCGAACGTCTATGAGGCCCTAACAATTGATGGCTTGGAGATTATCTTGGAAGTCCAGCAACAGCTTGGCGATGGTATTGTTAGAACCATTGCAATGGGAACCACTGAAGGATTAAAACGTGGCCTTCAAGCCGAAAGAACAAATGCACCAATATCAGTTCCTGTGGGCACAGAAACACTTGGTCGCATCATGGATGTTTTGGGTAACCCAATTGATGAAAAGGGCCCAATTGGTGAGCAGGAAAGAATGCCAATTCACAGAAAGCCGCCTTCTTATGTTGATCAGTCCGGCTCCAATGAGCTTTTAGAAACAGGTATCAAAGTTATTGATTTAATTTGTCCTTTCGCTAAGGGTGGAAAAATTGGTCTCTTTGGGGGTGCTGGTGTTGGTAAAACAGTAAACATGATGGAGCTCATTAATAACATTGCAACCGAGCATTCTGGTTTATCAGTGTTTGCCGGTGTTGGAGAAAGAACTCGAGAAGGAAATGACTTCTATTATGAAATGCAAGAATCAGGTGTTGTTAACGTAGAAAAACCAAGCGAATCAAAAGTTGCGATGGTGTACGGCCAAATGAATGAGCCTCCAGGCAACAGACTAAGAGTAGCTTTAACAGGTTTAACGATTGCTGAAAAGTTCAGGGATGAAGGGCGAGACGTACTTCTCTTTATTGATAATATTTACAGATACACACTTGCTGGTGTTGAAGTGTCAGCTTTGCTAGGTAGGATGCCATCAGCGGTGGGTTACCAGCCAACTTTAGCTGAAGAAATGGGAGCGCTTCAAGAAAGAATTACATCGACCAAGACAGGATCGATAACTTCAATTCAGGCAGTTTATGTTCCAGCTGATGACTTAACCGACCCTTCACCTGCAACAACTTTTGCCCACTTGGATGCTACCGTTGTGCTTTCAAGGCAAATTGCTGAGTTAGGTATTTATCCGGCTGTTGATCCGCTAGATTCTACTTCAAGACAGTTAGATCCGTTGGTTGTTGGAGCCGAGCATTATGAGGTTGCACAAGGTGTTCAAGGAGTACTGCAGCGTTATCGAGAGCTTAAAGATATTATTGCCATTTTAGGTATGGATGAACTTTCTGAAGAAGACAAGTTGACTGTTGCAAGAGCAAGAAAGGTCGAAAGGTTCTTGTCTCAACCATTCTTTGTTGCAGAGGTCTTTACAGGGTCGCCTGGAAAATACGTTTCTTTAGAAGATACTATTAAAGCCTTTAAAGGAATCTTAGCAGGGGATTATGACGACCTTCCAGAACAAGCCTTTTATATGGTGGGTACCATTGAAGAGGCGGTTGAAAAAGGAAAAACCATTTAATTAATAATGAGCGAAATTAAGGTAAGTGTTGTTTCTTCTAATGAAGAGATATATTCAGGTGAGGCTAAAATGGTTTACGCCACCGGTTCACTTGGCGAGCTTGGTATTGCACCAGGACACACACCTTTATTAACAGGCCTGGCGCCGGGCCCTGTAAGACTTGAAACTGAAAACGGCGAAGAGACTTTCTTTTGCTCGGGTGGATTTATTGAAATCCAACCCAATGAAGTAACTTTTTTAGCCGACACTGCAGAAAGAGCAGATTCTTTAGATGAGGCAGAAGCTATCAAGGCGCAAGAGCTCGCCCAAAAAGAATTGTCCGACAGAGATGCCGACATGGATTTCACTAAAGCCGCAGCCCAACTTGCAGAAGCTGCTGCAAGAATCAAAACTATACAAAAGCTCCGCAAAAACAAGTAAGGTATTCCTTATTTAGTTTACTTGTGAATTTACATACTATTATTCTCGCAGCTGGCAAAGGCACCAGAATGCACACAAATCTTCCAAAAGTGATGCAACCCCTGGCGGGAAAACCGATGATAGATCATGTCATCACAACTGCAGGCACATTAGCCAACAAAATAACCACCATCATCGGTTACAAAAAAGATGTTCTTAATGAATACCTAAGTGCAAATTTCAAAAACGTAGAGACTTTTGTTCAGCCCGAACTCAATGGAACTGCAGGGGCGGTCAAAGCAGCCCAAAAGAACATAATGGATGAGGAAAATGTATTAATTCTTTACGGCGACGTGCCCCTTATTAGCCATGAGAGCCTAAAAAATGCATTAAATGATAATCACGATGCAGTAATTTTGACCATGATCCCAAAAGATCCCTTTGGTTATGGAAGAGTCATCAAGGATGATTCAGGTCTGGCAACTGAAATTATCGAAGAAAAAGATGCTAACCCTGAGCAAAAAAAAATTAATGAAGTATTTACTGGAATTATGATCATTAAGGGTGGGATGCTTTTATCTTCTTTGGGAGAGGTTAACAATAATAATGCAGCCGGAGAATATTACTTAACCGACGTCATTAAGATAGCAAGCAAAAAGGGTGTTAAAATTAACCCTATAGTAGTTGAAGAAACTGAGGTGTTGGGCGCTAACACCAAAAGCGAACTTCATGAAATAGAGAATATTTTCAGAGAAATGAAATCTAAAGATTTACTTGAACAGGGAATTACCTTATCAGATGCATCAAGAGTGGATGTAAGGGGTGATGTGTCTGCAGGGAAGGACTGCTCGATCGATGTTAATGTGATTTTAGAGGGTGAAATAACGCTCGGCACTAATGTTTCCATCGGACCAAACTGCTTCTTAAAGGATGTTGTGATTAGTGACAACGTATCCATTGAGGCTTTTTCACACATAGTTTCAACTCAAATCGGTGCGGATTGCAATGTTGGTCCATACGCAAGACTCAGAGAAGGAACTGTATTAGAGGACCAGGCAAAGATTGGTAATTTTGTTGAAACCAAGAAAACCAAAATTGGCAAAGGCTCTAAAGCCAATCATTTGGCTTATTTAGGAGATGCTGAGGTTGGAGAGGACTCCAATATTGGGGCCGGCACAATTACATGTAACTATGATGGGACCAACAAACACAAGACAAAAATCGGCAACAAAACTTTTGTCGGCACTAACTCGTCCTTAGTGGCACCATTAAATATTGGAAATAACTCATACATTGGGGCAGGCTCAGTCATTACTAAAGATGTTGAAGATGATGCACTTGCTGTCGCGCGCGGCAAGCAATCAAATAAGTCTGGCTGGACAAAAAATAAAAAGTAAATCATGTGTGGAATCATAGCTGCAGCCTCTACCCGAAATGTTGGAAAACTTTTGGTTCAAGGCCTTCATAGAATGGAGTATCGAGGCTACGACTCAGCAGGCATTGCTTTGCATCAATTAGACGGGGTTGCACACTTAAGAACACTGGGCAAAGTTCAGCTTCTTGAAGACAGGATGATTGAAGAAAAACCAAGAAGTAAACTTGGCATAGCTCACACACGCTGGGCAACCCATGGAGAGCCATCGGAAACTAACGCGCACCCACACAAGTCAAATGATGAAGTATTTATTGTTCATAATGGCATCATTGAAAATCATTTGGAACTAAAAGCTGAGCTAGAAAAAGAAGGTTATTCTTTTGCATCACAAACAGACTCAGAAATTATTGCGCATCTACTAGACTTTAACTTAAAGCAAGGTATGACCATGATAGAAGCAATGTTTGCCTCAAAAAAGAAGCTAGATGGGGCATATGCAATCGCTGCTATGCACAGGGATGATGAAAGCAAGTTAGTGATTGCTAGACAAAAATCACCACTGCTTATTGGTCTTGGTACAGATGAGGTCTTTGCTGCGTCAGATCCTTTGGCTATATCTCAACTAACCAATGATTTTATTTTTCTTGAAGACGGTGATGTTGCTGAAATATCTGCAGATACTTACAAAATCTTTGATGCAGTTGATTTAGAAGCATCAAGAGAAGTAAGCCGCATTGATATTTCATCACAAGCAACCTCCAAGGGAGAATATAGGCACTTCATGGAAAAGGAGATTTATGAACAACCCGATGCGCTGCTGAACACTATAGATGGCCGCATCAGTGGTGAGGATGTTTTGGATAATATTTTTGGTTTGGGCTCCACAGAGCTTTTTAAAAAAGTAGAGCGTATTCAAATTGTTGCGTGCGGCACCAGCCTTCATGCTGGCAGGGTCGCCGCTAATTGGCTTTCAGCAATAGCTGAGCTCCCATGCCAAATAGATTATGCAAGTGAATATCGATATAGAAATCCTCATGTAGATGATAATTCAATTCTCATTACGATTTCTCAATCAGGCGAAACCGCTGATACGCTTGCCGCATTAAATTATGCAAAAGAAAAAAACTATCTTGCAACTGTTGGAATTTGCAATGTGCCAACCAGTACCCTAGCAAGAGAATCTGATTTTGTTTTATTCACCAATGCTGGCCCGGAAATAGGAGTTGCCTCAACTAAGGCGTTTACAACACAGCTTGCTGCTTTAATGTTGTTAACCCTCTCGCTGGCAAAAGCCAGAAACTTGAATCCAAAATTAAGACAAAGGGTGGTTACTGCCCTAAGAGCTTTGCCAGAAATCATCACACAAACTTTAGAATTAAAAGATTCTATTATTGAGATGGCCCCAGCAATTGCCAACAAGGATAACGCACTGTTTTTGGGGCGCGGTATTTTTTATCCGGTTGCTAAAGAAGGCGCACTAAAACTCAAAGAGATTTCATACATTCATGCCGAGGCTTATCCAGCAGGTGAGCTTAAACATGGACCCTTGGCACTCATTGATGAAAATATGCCAGTCATAGCACTAGCCCCTGAAAGTGAGATTGCAGAAAAACTCGTTTCTAATTTAGAAGAAGTCAAGGCTCGCGGTGGAACTCTATATGTCTTTTCAGATCCGAGCGTCTCCATCGATGTAAAGTCAGGAAGTCTAGTTCCTATGCCAAAGTGCGATTTTTTATTAACACCAATCATTTACACCATCCCGCTACAGATTCTTTCATATGAAGTAGCGTTGCTAAGAGGTACTGACATTGATCAGCCAAGAAACTTAGCCAAGTCAGTCACGGTGGAGTAAGTTCGAACAGTGATTTAGAGAGAAGCAAAGTATGAATCTTAAAGAATCATTTATTTCAGTCTTTACGAATTGGAAAAATTTTAGTGGAAGAGCGTGCAGAAGCGAGTACTGGTATTTTTACCTTTTCGCAAGCATAGTAACTTTCATTCTAATAATCATAGAAATGACACTAGCAGTCAAAGACGAAGGAAGTGTCTACGGACTATTTTCAACATTATTTCAAATTATAATTATTATTCCTTACATATCTGTAACCTCTAGAAGACTGCAAGACAGGAGCATTTCTGGATGGTGGCAATTGTCTTATTTCACTATTATTGGGGTGTTTGTAATTTTCATTTTACTAATGCTTCCAGCAAAAGAGGATGAAAACAGATGGGGAAGAAATCCACTATTGGATATGTAAATCACTGTTTAAACTTAATCAGTGACTGTTGAATAATTTCGAATAGCACATTTATTTAGCAGAAAATAATCATTGAATTGACTTTTGTGCATTGAACAAAGAAATTGTATAAATTGTCTCGCTCTTATATATTATTAAATCATGAGAGCCAAATTATTTACTGCACTTTTCATCGGAATTTTTATTTCCCCATCAATCTCATCTCAATATTTGGAAGATTCTGTAGACGATTTTTCTCAATCTTTGAAAAATTTTTTTAGAGAGAAGCCTTTATATGAAAAATATGCTGATTCAGCAGTGAATTACGCTAGCTTGGTGGAAAGACAAGATATTAAATATCAAGTTAATTCTAGTAAGCCATTTACTGGAAATTTCATTAAGTATGTGGATGATAATATTTTTTGTGTCGAGGAAGTTGGTACATATAAAAATGGGAAACTTCATGGATATTTGGAAGGCTATGATGGCTGTGGCGTTGCTTATTCTTACAAAATGAATTTTAAAAAAGGTCTAGAACATGGCAAATATCAAGAATGGAGTGAAGGAATGTTGTCTATGGAAGGACAATATAATGATGGAAAATTAGAAGGAGAATGGACAGGATATGAATATGGCTTAAAAGCCTGGACTGAATATTTTGATAATGACGAGCTTTTATATTATTTAGAATATACCTATCATCAAAATGGACAGCTTGCCACCAAAGAATCATTTAATGCCGATGAGAAACTAAACGGAGTCTCAGAAACGTATCATCAGAATGGACAACTCGCCTCTAAAATTAGTTATAAAGATGGAAGCGTTGATAAAGTTATAGAAAAATATGACTTCAACGGTAATCCCATTAACTAAATAAAAAAACTTTGAGTATAAAAGAGCTATGTAGTCAGCTTTTTAGGGCTCACTGATGGAAATTAATTGGGTAATCTTAGGCTGGCTAATAGACATGACCCTTAATGGTTTTGTGTGGCTTATCATTGCAGCATTTTCACTAATATTAATTGATATCTCTGAGAAATGGACAAGGAAAGCCATTAAATGGATGGATAAAGCTGACAAATGGATAAGAAAATTTATAGATGACTCGTTTGAATGGATTCAAAAAAAGAATCTTACAATACTTTCCAGTGTCATATTGTTAATTATCTTTGGTATTCTTGCTCAACAAGGAATAATACCTAAGCTAATAACTTAATATAAAATCAGTAAATTAATTTAAAGGAGTAAAAATGGGAAATGACCTAACTAAAAATTTTGTACTAGATACGTTTAATCAAATTGTTATAGGGGCAGGTGTTCCAGCAAGCGAGACTGTTGGACCACAAATATGGGATTATGGTGAAACCATAGCTGATGATTTTGTTTTTATTATTTGTGAAGAATGTTCTCCGTCAGATGACCCATATGATCTTTTCGAAGATGAAGAGCTAGCTGCCAAACAAATCAGTATTATGTGTGAAATCGAAGAGTCATTAACTGAAGATGACTTAGAGGGCAGGGGTATACCAGGAGATTATCTTAATCTAGCAAAAGGATTTGTTGAGTATGGTATGTCAAGAATGGAGGGTGGTGGCTAAATTCAATAGATTCAAAAAAAGATGAGCGAACTAAATAAGCAAAATCCAATAATAACTTACATTTTTGAATTGGGGCTGATCAAGAGCGTAGATGAGGTTAAAGAGTTTATGAGAGAAAATTCCTCTCCTTATGTTTTTAATTGTGCCGAACCTAAAACCATAAGATTTGAATGGTTTCTATCCGAGGATGAAAAGTCAGCAACGTTAATTGAAATGTTTGAGGATAGTGATGCTGCCAAACTAAGATTAGAAAATCACTCCGCAAGCCATCTAGTTGAACAATTCCCTGAGCACTTTGAAATAAAACAATTTATTGTATTAGGCGATATTAAATCAGACATGAAGGAAAAATTAGCCGACTGGAACGCAGACCTAAGAGGGAATGTTGCGGGTTTTTTTAAAGGTATAGATTAATTTAAGAGAGAAAATTAAATGCAACCATATGTAAAAAGTTTTGTTAGATCAGTTATCTTTAATGCAATTATGTGGGGCTTAATCTTTTGGCTTTTCTTTGAGTTTATTCTTTAATTATTCTTGGCTTAGCTAAGAATACTCGGTTACAATTTTTTTAAATACCAAAAAATTCTAATTCATATGATAGAGATATTGTTTTGGAGTTTAGTCTCAGTGACATGGCTGACTGTTGGTATGCATGTTATTAAAGAGTTCATAAGATTTAATAGGAGAAAAAAATGATTAAGCCAAGCATGAAAAAGCCTAGTTTTTTCAGAAGGTTTGTAATGAAGCTTGTTAGCGGTTGGAGAAGAGTAATGGACGTAAGATATAATCCATTAAAGTATATCCCCGATCCAAGTCTTCAAACTTATTTCATGTTGGTACTATTCATTATATGGAGTGTTTTCTTTGGGTTTTTGGCAGCAAATTATTTAGGATTCTTTAACTACAATACAATTGCAAGCATTATTATTCATGTTGCAATAATACTGCCTTTGGCTTTTACTAATGCCATTTTTGTTGATGCAGAGAGAGACGGTGATCAATGGCTTAAAGAGTGGAAGGAAGAACAATCAAGATACAAGCTCATTGTAAACAGACTCAAAACTAAAAACTTAGTGATCTGGAACCCCAATAAAGAAGGATAACACCGATATCCCTTATTATTTGATCAAAGTATTTCAAAGCCTCATGAAAAACATAATACCCATAATTATTTTGTTATTACCTCAAGCCAATTGGGCACAAGAAAACCTTGATGCGCTCTTAAATGGTTTGCATCTTGATGCACATAAGGGAAATTTTGAATCCTACTTTGATCGCTACAGTACCCATGCTGTGTTCTTAGGCACAGATAAAACCGAACGTTGGACCATAGAGGATTTTAAAGCTTATGCTAAACCAGCGTTTTCAGACGGTCATGGATGGACTTATGCGGTGATTGAGCGGAATTGGGAAGGGGATGGCAACACACGTTGGTTTGATGAGATCTTGCTTAATGAAAAGCTGGGACATTGTAGAGGAACAGGCGTCGTTGAACTTATTAACGGTGAATGGAAAATATCCCACTATGCTTTGACAATGTTAGTCCCTAATTCCATTGCAGCAAAGGTTGGTGCACTAACTCTAGAAGCCGAAAAATAGAAATAATATAATTATTAAGCACATCTAGGAGCAGCTTATGAGTGACAAAGAACAAATCGAAAATATAGTTCAGCTTTATATTGATAGCATGGATGAATCTGATCCCAATAAAGTAAAGCATGCATTTCATAGTAACGGGAAAGTAGTTGGTTACTTGCATGGAGATTTTATGCAAATGTCCACAGATGATTTTGCTGACTTTGTTGCATCACAACAACCCCCACCAAAAGAAAAGGGCGAAGATGTTGTTTTTGAAATTCTCGCATGTGAGGTGGAGGGGACAACAGCTTTTGTTAAAGTGAGAGACACCTATTTGGGGATAACGTTCTTGGACACTCTCTCTTTTATAAAGGAAGAAGGTCAGTGGCAGATCTACACGAAACTCTTTAATGTAGAGAGCGAATAAATAATGCTCTGCGTTAAGGCGGAAATCCCAAAAGAGATCTGCGAAATTGATGATGAGCTAAAAGCTATCTATCACTCTCATGACACCATTTGCATTTGGGTTTTTAAATCCCGTGAGGATAGAAATAATTTTATGGACGCTACGGCAGGCATGAAAAAAGCCGAAAGAGAAAATTATTTTGTTAAGAATTATGAGTAAAAATTTTCTATCTAATTTTTGCAGATTCACCATAATGATTGCCATACTTCATTTCACTTTAGAAACCTTGTATACCCTTCGATTTGGACAAACAGTAGCTGGCTAAAAATCCACCATTCATCTCCAGTTCTCTAGCTTTACGGAAGCTTAAAAATATCTTCTACCTTGCAACCCAAGGTTTTGGAAATTTTCAAAGCAAGCACAGTTGAAGGCACATATACACCATTCTCAATAGCATTAATGCTTTTTCTTGAGACCTCTGCGCTTTCGGACAGCTCTTGTTGCGTAAGGCCAGCTGATTTTCTGAGCTCTTCTAAGTTATTAAGAAGTTTTTCATGACTTCTACCCACTTTTTGATTCCTGATAATCGCCAATAGAAAAAGATACCAGCAGCACTCCAAAAACAAGCCAAGCAAAGGCAGCAATTTGGTAAATCATGCTATTGGCCATTTGAAAGCTCCAGTTAGACCAGTCTTGAATAGAAAAAAGAATGAAGATTCCCATTCCATTAAGCCCATAACCTATTGATCCAAGTTTATAGGCTCGAAGGGCAGTAAATTCATCATAAAGCGCATTATTAATTTTGTTGGTATCAAGGTGGTAATAAGAGAGCGTTAGATATGCTGCTCCCATAAAAACCAAGACTCCAGGAACAAACATGATATTATGATTCAAAAGGTGCCAGCCCAAACTAAAGCCTAACAACTCCAACATTAAGTAAGCTGCAAAAAGTACTTGAACAGCCCCAGAAATAAAAATTACCAAGAAGCGTTTAAAATAGGTCATCTATTTCTCCTCAAATTCCTCGACTGCTTTTGAAATATTTTTAGCCTCTGTATTTTTATGCTCCTGAAAATAATATTCATCTAGAATAAATCCCACCAATAATCCCAAGGCAATGGCAATAGCAAAACTTATCTCCCAAGTAATACCCCATAGAAAGTAAAGAAAGTAAAAGTTTAAAAACCCAACTCCAACGCCTAACAGTGAGGATATTTCAGATTCACTGCCAAATAATTCTTTGATAATTTTTTTATTATCTCTTTTCATATTCATCAACCGCATTAGTAATTTCTTCGCTTGTATTTGGGTACATATATCCTGCCAACATGGTCCCGACCCCTATGGCACCCACTAAAAATCCAATGCCCTCAAAAAATTGACCCATTGCAATCTCGCCTAATAAGTAAATTCCAAGACCTACAAAGAGTGTTATTAATCCACCTCTGCGATAATCAATCGGCTCTTTTTTTCTTTCATCCAGCATCTTTAATAGGTCTTCTATTTTTGCCGGATCATCTATATTTTTAGATATTTCTAGTATCGTTCTGTTCTTATCCTTGACCTCAAAATACTGCCAAATAAAAACTGATATAGGAACTATTATTCCTACCGATATTCCTAAAATAGGTATTATTATTGGATCCATAATCTCTCCTCATTAAAATGTAACGCAAACTTATCATTATTTAAATGGGAAGTAAAGGTTACATATAAAAATTTTTGTTACTGTATTACAATAAGCCATGCAAAAAACTCAAAAACGTTCAGATAAATTTGCAATCACTATCTCTTTAGCTTGTGCAATTCATTGTTTATTTGTGCCGTCTTTTGTAATTCTTTCAGCAGGGCTTTTATCCATTACCATTGATAATGAATTTATTCACAAACTATTAATATTTATTGTTATTCCGGTAAGCATCTTCGCTTTATATGCGGGATATAAAAATCATAAAACCACATCTTTTTTTCCTGCCGCAATCATCGGAATGATTGCATTGGTTGCCGCTGTAATTATGGGGGAGAGGTTATTGGGTGAGCTAGGCGAGCAAGCCATCACACTTCTGGGATCTCTTTTATTGGTTTTTGCACACTACCAAAACTTTCAGACCTGTAAAAAATTAGAGTGCGCTGACTGTCATGAAAAACCAGCGTAACCAAGCATCAAAGTCCTTTAGCAACTATTAGATTGCGAAATATTCTTAATTTAATCTATAATTTGAATATGTGTGATTGTTGTAGTTGCTGCGAGTGCACTTGTTGCGCGAAGTAGCCTTAAATATCTAAATAAAGGATTTGCCACTTGTCGGCATTATTCTCCTGCGCAGATCTTTTCCTTGTCTAATCTAACAATCCTTAAACTAACTAACTTGCCTATTGTCATATGATTATTTTAGTTGCGCTTGAGGATGAGCTAACAAAAGAAGACTTAAATGGGCTTCAAATTGAGTACATGGGAGTGGGCAAGATTAATGCTGCAATTAAAACAACAGAAGTGATTAGGAATCATTCACCTGAATTAATCATTAATTACGGAACAGCTGGAAGTCTAAACAAAGATATTTCTGGTCTTGTTGAGGCAACAAATTTTTATCAACGCGATATGGATGCAAGCCCATTAGGGATAAAGGTTGGCGAAACTCCATTTGAAGATAGTTTTAAGATTCACTTTGGCAGGGATGGACTCAGCTGCGGAACGGGCGACTCATTTGTAACAAATACACCCGAGCTCATTACCGACTTAGTTGATATGGAAGCATATGCCATTGCAAAAATTTGTAAGACGAATGATATTGATTTTAGATGTTTCAAATATATTTCTGATCAAGCAGATGATAATGCTAGCCAGGATTGGAAAGAAAATGTTGCCCGGGGAAAGAAGCTTTTTATTAAGAAAATCCAAGACATATATGAGTAAATATTTGACCAAATCTAAGATCAACCTAAAATCAAAACTAGAATTAATAAAAGATTATTGGTCTCCAAAAGTTGTTGCTGAACTCAATGATTACCAATTTAAGCTTGCAAAAATCAAAGATGAATTTATCTGGCACCAGCACAATGACACCGATGAGGCCTTTATGGTTATTGAAGGAAACATTGAAATAGAACTAGAAGGTACCACCATTGAGTTAAGTGAGGGTGAGATGTTTATCGTACCTAAAGGAACGAAACATAAGCCTATTGCTAGAGGTGAAGCTCACATTATGTTGATAGAACCAAGGGACGTAAAAAACACTGGCGATATTAAAAATGAGCTTACAGCCAAAAATGATATTTGGATTTAATTAAGAGTTGTTATATAAAAAGTACTCGGAGACATTTATGAGCGACGATCAAAAAAGACTGGCAGATGCTTTAGAGGAGCTTAAGGATCATAATTTTATGAAGATTCATGAAAGCCCGATTAAGTTTATTTATTACAATCTTCTTAGAGGGCTTGCCATTGGATTGGGTTCAGTGGTTGGCGCCACATTGCTGGTTTCAATCCTGGTAGCAATTCTTGCTCAGATTGAATTTATTCCAATTCTTGGCAATTATGCTCACGAAGTTATTGAGATTATTGAAAAGCTTGATAAGAAGGGGTAAGCCTCTATCTTGGCTATGAAAATTACTTTAAGGAAGTTTCATAAATACATCAGTTTGATAGTCTCGGTTCAGCTCTTGCTTTGGACAATCTCAGGAATTTATTTCTCATTCAATAAAATAGAAAACGTACGTGGCGAGCAATATAGGATAGAGAAAAAAGTTATCAGCCCCAATCAAGAAGAACAAACTAAAATGCTCAGCACAGAAGAGGCAAAAAAAATAGTCTCCCTTAAAACTACCCTCACTCCAATTCAATCATTGTTGATCGATGAAGAAGTTCGTGGCTCTGAATTTAGGGGACGCAATTTACCACTGTACAAAGTAATTTCTGAGAATGAAAAGGGCAAAAAAATAAACGTTTATGTAGACCCATTTTCAGGCGAAGTTAGTGCCATAAGATCTCTGCAGTGGCGTATCTGGGATTTCATGTGGGGCATCCACATAATGGACTGGGTTGAAAGAGATAATATAGATAATTTATGGTTAAAAGTTTTTTCCTTCATTGCGCTTTTTACATCATTATCAGGCATACTTTTATTTTTTAATCGACGAACATGAGGCTAATTAATGATTAGAAACAAATATTTACTTTTGGCTACATTGGTTATGAGTGTTGGCATTTATTCGGTTTGCGAAATGTGTGAGCCATTGCTCAGCAAGTTATCTGAAGAAAAGAAAATGGCACACCAACACATGCATCATCATAAAATGATGAGCGCTTCTGATCATGCACCCATTGGAATAATGGGGGACATGCATCACAGTAAATTTATGCTCTCTTTGAGGCAAGAATATATGCATATGAATGGCAACCTGCTTGATGGAAAAGATATTAGAGAACAGGCAATCATAAATTTACCAAACACCGTTTCAAACATGCCAGCAAATCTGTCTGTGGTGCCTAAAGAAATGAACATGCAAATGACCATGTTGGGGGGAATGTACTCCCCATCCGATAATATAACTTTAATGGCCATGGCCATGTACATGTCTAAAAGCATGGACTTAAAAACATTCAAGCCAATGATGAACAGGGACTTCATTGGAAAGTTTAAAACCTCATCAAGTGACTTATCTGACTTATCTTTAAGCCTGCTTTATAGATTTAACCAAAGCATGAGTTCAAGGTGGCATCTAGAAACAGGCCTGCAGCAGTCAATTGGAGAAAATACCTCAAAGGACATAGTGCTAACCCCAATGAACCAAAGAATGGGTATGATATTGCCTTATGGGATGCAGCCTGGTGATGATGCAACATCAGTGATATTGGGACTAACCAATGTCAGAACATTTAAAAACGGCATGGTTTGGGGTAACCAGATTAGAAACAAAACTGTTATTAATGACAAAGACTGGGCTTTTGGAGATAAGGCAGAATTTAACTCATGGTTACAAATGCCCCTAAGCAAATCTGTGTCAATATCATCGAGGTTAAACACAACACATCAAGATAAAATTTCAGGAAGAAACATCTTAATATCTGCGCCAGTACAAACTGCAGATCCGAGAAATTATGGTGGTCTTAATATTTACCTTGCTGTTGGGGTTAACCTCCTTACTTCAATATTTTCGAGCGATAATCATAGGTTCGGTTTAGAAGTCATCTTTCCAATTGATCAGGACAAAGATAACCTACAGATGAAAACAGATTACAAAGTCATTTTTGGTTATCAAAAAAGCTTATAAACCTTTTCAATGCTAGATTCAATTGATCATGTAATTATTGCAGTTGAAGACCTAGATGAGGCATCAAAAAATTATGAAATGATTCTTGGTAACCCTCCTGTCTGGAAAGGCGAGCATAAAGAATTTGGCACCAAAAACACCCTTTTTAATTTCCAAAACACCTATCTTGAATTGCTTGCCGCTGGGGGCGAGGGGATTGGTGCTGACCTTATAAAGCATACGCTTGCAAATAGTGGTGAAGGACTAAACGGTATTGTCTTTGGAACCTCAGACATGAATCAGTTTAGAACCACCATGCAAAAAAATTCATTCAACTTGGCTGATACATCTCCAGGCGAAGGCGTAAACTTCGAAACGGGAGAGAAGAGAACTTGGATAAATCAATTCTTAGTGCCAGAGCTATCAAGGGGATTATTCTCATTCATCATTGAGCATACCGCAGGCAAACTGGCTATGGTTAATAAATATTCAGATTCATCAGTTCACCGATTAGATCATGTTGTTATAAGTACCAGCGATGCGGAAGGCTTTATTAGAACTTACAGAGATATATTCAATATCAGGCTTGCATTAGATAAATTTGTAGAACACTGGCAAAAGCGAATGTTGTTTTTTAGACTGAATAAAACCACAATCGAAGTGATCGAAGACAAGAATCAAAATGATGTAATCGACAAGCTTTGGGGTTTAGCTTGGAATGTAAGTGACCTTGCCTCATGCAGAGAAAGATTGATGAAATTGGGAGTCGATGCAACAGAAATCAAAAAAGGCGTTAAAGAAGGTACTTTGGTTATGACAATTAAAAGTCATACACACAGTGTGCCAACACTATTCATAGAGCATACTTAAATCATTCTATTCTTGATGGTTTTCATAACTGTTTCTATAAACTTTTGATATATTTAGATCTGTGAAAAAAATAATATTCTCATCGTTTGCAGCTCTTTCTTTTTTTTCATTCCTAAATGCAGATGCAATAGCTAACGATTGCACTCAAATCTCAAATGATAAAAAGCGCTTGGCATGCTATGACAGTATTTTTATGGAGGAGCCAAAAGAAGGTGAGGTTGAAAGAATCATCCAAATTGATAAACCACAACCAAAGATTTCGCAAAAGGATTCGTCTCCTCGAGTGAAAGTAAGAGAAGAATTTGGGCTACCAAAAAAACTCATAGAGGATTCAAAAAAAATAAGTCTTAAAGCAAGAATAGTTTCTGTGAAGCAACTCTCCAATAAAAAAGTTAGCGTTCAGCTCAACAATGGACAGACATGGAGGACTGTCGAAGCGCTCAATCGTGGACAGCTCTCAAAACTTAAAGGTTCAAATAATATTGAAATTAATGAGGCATTAATTAGTGGTTTTGTTTTAAAGGTTGAAGGTAAAAAACTATCAATAAGAGTTAGAAGAATAAAATAAAAAAGGAGTATCAAATGGAAAAAGGAAAAAATCCGTTTCTGCTTATTGCAAGAATAGGATTAAAAGAAGACGTAGCTAAAGGCGGCTTTCTAGTTGAGGAATATCTTGGAATAGCCCAAGAGGTTGATGAGGCAGTTTATGAGTCTGAGCCTGGTATGTTATTTCATAACTTTGACATGCATCCGGATGGAGCCAATTCCGGCAAATTTGTTTGGAGCGAAGTCTATCTTAACAGCGAAGCATTGATTGCCCATATTAATAATCCACCTGTTCAAGCCTATGTTGAAAAACACGCCGAGCTGGCAGAAACATTTGAAATCGAGGTTTATGGAAACTTATCAGATGATGCAATTGACGCAGTGGAAGGATTGGGAGTGCCTTTTAAGCACTTTAGAACTACGGCTGTAGGTTTTATAAGAGAAGATTTTTGGGAATCAGGGATAAGTTAAGCCAAACCCAAATTTAAAAGTTGGATTCAGAGTATCGTCTGGAACATCTTCAAGCTGTTCATTCACCTCTTTCATTGAGGAGGGAATTTCAAAAGGTAATTTCCCAGTAGGTTTAGATTCACCAAATAAAGTTTCAAAAATTACACTTTCATCAACACCAAAAGTTCCAACTAAAGCAGAGCTCATCTGATTGATGGAATCCAAAATGGCTGGCCTGTTGAGATCAACTATAACGATGAGGGGCTTGATCGAAGAAAATTCCTCAAGCTTCTCCAAAATTTCTGGAGAAAAGTTAAGGTCTTGGTTAGGAAAAATAGAGCTTAGAACATTATCTATCAGCCTATCAATGCCAGATGGCTGATTGCCATTAAAAACTGTATGCACATAAGAAACTACTACGTCAGCATCTTTAATATCATTGACCACATTGCCATGGACAATGCTTTTATCATTAAACCCATCCACAAAAATATTAATGTTTTTATCAAGCGGTAAAGTTGAGTTATTTTTAAGTAGAACCATGGACTGTTTTTGAGCCTCTCTTCCGAGCTTAATATTGCGCTCAGTATTTACCCGACTTTTTACTTGATCAACCTCCACATAGGGGTTATCAAATAACCCAAGATCAAATTTATTTTTTAAGATCCTTTTAACAGAGGCATCTATTCTGGATAACGGCATTAGACCTTTTTTTACAAGCTCTATAACAACTTCTGTATCTTTTTCTCCGCCAAATTGGTCTATCCCGGCATCGATAGCTTTAATATAGCGCTCTTCAATTGATAGATCTCCAACTCCCCAGTGTCGACCATTAATGATTCCCCAATCTGAACAAATTACACCCTTAAAGCCAAGCTCATCTCTGAGCAGGATGGTTAAAAGGTCTTTATTAAAACCAATAGCAACATTTTCAGAAGTTTGATTTACCGTGATTCCATAGTAAGGCATGATGACGGCAAGATTATTATTGATAGCATCAATAAAGGGCTTAACGTGGTAATCAAACATATTTCCAGGATAGATCTGATTTCTGCCAGAAAATAAATGAGGATCTAAGCCATTTTCTTGAGGTCCGCCCCCAGGAAAATGTTTCACCATGGTCATTACGCTTTGAGAGTTAATGGTCTCACCTTGAAACCCATCCATGTAAGCCATGACTAGCTTTGAACTCAAAACATTATCCGACCCAAAGGTACCAAAGTTTCTTGCCCATCTTGGCTCAGTTGCAAGATCAGCCATTGGATGCAGCGCAGTTCTGATTCCAACAGCGAGATACTCTTCTCGTGCTATTTCTGCAAATTGCTTCACAAGGCTAGGGTTTTGAGAGGCAGCGAGACCAAGCTGCGAAGGCCATTTAGAGAACCCATCCAGTGAAAAAGACGCTACACCTCCTCCGTTTGGCACTTCATGAATAGGGTCTGAGCTTATGGTAACTGGAATCCCCAATCTTGATCTTGAGGCAATCTTTTGGAGGCTGTTTAATCTTTTTGCAAGTCTCTCAGGTTTTGGATTGCCATATAAATTGAAGTGATTAATGTGCTGATTAATAATTTCACTTTCAGTAAGCTTTCCGCCATCCACAAATAATGAATAAAGCCTAAACATCCAGTCAGGATTGATCGTCACCGGTGGATGAAACAATGTTCCTACTTTCTCTTCAAGGGTCATTTGCGATATTAGATCTTCAACTCTTTGGGCAGTATCAAGCCTATAATCTTCGAATTGATCAAGCTTATTGTTTTTATTTAGATCCCTAAAAGACATGCCGTCTATATCAAGTGTTTTTACTTCTGGCTTCAATTTCGCTAAATAAATAATCCTCTCAATTGGAGAAAAAATAAAATTAACAATTAAGACACTAATTAAAAAAAGTAATACTAAGAAAATTCTGCTAAAAACAGATGATCCCATGATCTTAATTAATCGATGGTTTTAAGGTTGGCAATGCAATAAAGTTTAAGGCTACATAAATAAATAAGCCTAGGGCCAGCTGGTAGGTAAGAGGGTCGCTTAACGCATAGACACCAAGTACTACTAGCGCTATCAATCGGAGTGATTCAGATTTGTATGCCTTTTTACCATCCAACCAAGCGGCAGTGCAATACATTGTGAATGCCATCATCCCAATGATTATGCATAATTCGGAGTATTCGAATATACCTGACTCAAGAACTATAAGCCCAACAAAACTCAGCACGACAAATTGAGCAAAAGCATAGAACTTAATTTTTTTCGATGATTGCGGATCATATTTTTTAAATAAATTTGGATCAAAATCGTCTTTGAATGAATCATTCTCCAATGAGCTTGGGCGCCAGCCGGTTCGGGCAAAGGGAACATAGAGCTTGTCTTTTAATGATTTTGAGCCCCAAATATCTTTAAGCATCTGAACATAAATATGTAAATTAGCCCAAACTGGGTTAAAGGTTTTAATAGGCCCCCTTATTCCATATATACACGGAATTTTTGTGTCTTCTTCTTTAAAGGTTCCGAACATTCTGTCCCAAATGATAAAAACACCGCCATAGTTTTTATCTATATATTCGTCATTTTGGGCGTGATGAACGCGATGGTTTGAGGGCGTTACAAAAATCCATTCATAGAATCCAAGTTTTGGAATGTGTTCACTATGAACCCAAAATTGATAAATTAGATTTAATGAGGCAACACTGACAAATACATAGGAGGGCACACCTATCAAGAAAACTGGTATGTAAAAAACCCACGTCAGTAAAGCGCCTGTTCCGGTTTGCCTCAGAGCAGTGCTCAGGTTGTAATCTTCGCTTTGATGATGAGCTACATGTGAAGCCCAAAAAATTTGGCGCTCATGGCTTATACGGTGAAACCAGTAATAAAAAAAATCATAGAACACAAAAGCAAAAACCCAAGTAAAGACTGAGCTTGCATCCATCCGCCAAAGCGTAAGGTTTGTTTCAATCAAGTAAAATACATAACCACCCAGACCAATAAAAACCAGTTTATTGGCTGTTCGAAGGGACCCCATGAATAAGCTTGAGATCGCATCATTTAGCCTGTAGGTATTATTCTTTTTTAAAAAACCATAGGTAAGTTCTACCAAAATGGCTAATAAAAAAAACGGAACTGCATATGGCACATAATCCATGATCGAAATTATACTAATTATTGTTTACTTTTATGAGAATCCTGATATTTAAATCAAAAATGGTAATGCTCGCTTTGAGCGGCATATTATTAATGGCATGCTCATTTGATAGAGACGAGGATGTGAATAAACAAGTTTACAAAATACTAACTACCAGCGAATGGGCAGAAGCGAAATCTTTAGGTGAGATCGAGACAGCTCTGGACCGCAGGGATGGTTTCATACATTTATCAACCGCACAACAATTAGCGGGAACGCTAGCTTTCTACTTTAAAGATTTTGATTCCTTGATTCTCCTACAAATCAACACACAGGATTTTAAGGATGAGATTGTTTTTGAGAAAGCAGTTCCGGCTGGAGACAGATTTGGCAAATTTCCTCACTTGTATGGCTCTCTAAAAGTTGAAAAAATCAAAAATAAGTGGGAAATTAAAAGGGATGCATTTAGTTTGCCTGATGAGATAATTCTTGAGGCAGAAAATAATATATAAGTGAGAAAAAAAATGACAGCAAAAATAGAATTTCAAAATGACATTTCAATCATCACGCTTGATGATGGTAAGGCCAATGTCTTTTCACAAGACATGCTCGAGAGTCTCTATGAGTGTTTGAGTAAAGCACACAAAGATAAAGGATGCTTGGTTATCACTGGTAGAAAAGGAATGTTTTCTGCTGGATTTGACTTAAAAACATTTGCATCGGGTGACAAAGAAAAGATAGCCAAAATGGTGACGCTAGGAAATCAACTTCTCTATGATATTTATACATTTCCAAGACCTGTTATTGTCGCAGCATCAGGTCATTCCATAGCTCTAGGAGTATTTATACTTTGTTGTGCAGACTACAGAATTGGAGTCTCAGGAGAATATATTTGTCAGGCAAATGAGGTACGCAACAATATGGATATACCCACTCAAATGATGGAGATTCTAAAGGATAGAGTTTCTAAAAAGCATTTTTATAATGCAGTATTGCATGGCTTACCTTTTTCAACAGTTGATGCAGTGGAAGTCGGGTACCTTGATGAGGTTGTTAGCGAAGAATCTCTTATGAAAGCAGCTTTAGAAAAAGCCGAGGATCTAGCAACTTTGGGCCATCCCTTTTATGAAAATACCAAGCGTTACGCAAAGGATGACACAGCCAAAGTTGTTTTAGACGCCATGAATAAATTCAAGCAAAAAGTTTTATAAGCTTCTCAAGCATGGATACTGAAATCCGCAGACTTTCAAAGAAAGAATCATCTCTATATTTAGATTCCATTTATAAGCTTAACCAAGAGAATACTCCTGAAGTTGGCAGTCTAGAAAATATAGATCACTTAAAAAGCTTAATTTCAATGTCCGGTATCGTCATAATTGCTTCAGTTGAAAAGAAAATAGTTGGCTTTATGATTTGCATGTCTGAGGATTCAGAATATGCATCTAAAAATTATTTATTTTTTTTAAAAAAATATTCATCTTTCACTTACATTGACCGGATAGCAGTTAATAATAAATTTAGAAACTCCGGGTTAGCTTCTAAAATATATAGATACTTACAAATGCAAGACTCCACCAGAAATAGAGTTTGTTGCGAGGTAAATATAAAACCCTTAAACCAACCTTCGTTAAATTTTCATCAAAAACATGGATTTGTTTCAGTTGGTGAAAAAACTTTTGAAGATGGGCATGCAGTCAGATATTTATTAAATGAATTTTTCAAAACCAAGAATTAAGAAACATTGTTGTTTGTGGCTAACATTTAAAAATGATGAAGTTTTGGAGCATGCCATAAAGCACTTTGCAATTCAGTATGAAACCCCATTATTTAAACCCCACATTTCAATATCTAAAGAGCATGGTTTTTTAACAGAAAGGGAATTTAAATCTCTTGATGAGATAGCAAGATCATTTGAGCCTTTTGAAATTGAAACCGAAACTCTCCTCACTGGACAAACATACTTTCAATCTCACTATTTTAGTATCAAGCAAAGTGAAAAGCTTGATCTAATAGTTTCAAAAATTAATTCTATCCTTGGCCTAACCTATGCAACTCTTTTCCCACATATATCATTGATCTATGGACAACTAAATATTGACCCTAAGAGTGAACTTAATCCTCTACTAAAAGAGAGTTTTAAATTAACTGTTGATGCAATTCAGGTTATGGAAATCGTGAACGAAATATCTCATTGGCGACCTTTAAAGACTATCCTCATTTAAAAGAAACTCTCTTGCAAGGGTTATAACTTTTGGGGCCAAAATTATCGAAGATATAAGAGTGGGGATTGCCATCATCGCAAATGAACCATCAATAATATTAATTGCAGAATCTAAAGAAATAGAAGCAAAGAAGATGATGGTTGCTATAAAGATGTACAAATATAATTTTTGTCCTTTTGGGCCAAAGAGAAATCTTGCACACACAGAACCATAATATGAGTAAGTAAAAATAGTACTAATTCCAAAAAATACCACGCATAAGAAGACAACAATAATGCCTGTGTTTCCAAGGAAAAACTCAAAAGACATCGCTGTTAGACTTACTCCTGAGTATTCATTACTTGTCCATAAGCCAGAGAGAATAATTACAAGAGCAGTTGCCGTACAGATTAGCAATGTATCAAAAATTGGACCAATCATTGCAACAAAACCTTGCTTAATAGGGCTATTTGTTTTTGCTGTGCCATGAATTAATGCCTCTGTTCCAATTCCTGCTTCATTGCTGAAAGCACCTCTTTGAATACCATACATAATTACGCCCATTAAAGTACCGCCAGCAACAGAGGTGCCCGAAAACGCATCCGTGAAAATTATTTGAATTACTCGTGGCACATCACCAAGGTTGAGAAGCAAAATAAAAGTTGCTGTAAACACATACAGCCCTCCCATAATAGGGACAAGCCAAGAAGATGCTTTAGCTATTCTAGTAAGGCCACCAATAATTACTGTTCCAGCTATAACAGCAATTATAAGGCCGCATAAAATGTTAAAAATTAACTGACTTTCAATTGATAGAATCGGCAAGGCAAACTCACTAATTATTTGAACCATTTGATTGCTCTGAACTGCTGGGAGCCCTCCTATCATTCCAAAAAACGCAAAGAAATATGCTAAAAATGCCCACTTGCTAGATAATCCATTTTTAATTACATACATGGGACCACCCAAAATAGTTCCATCACTAGCTTTCTCTCGATACATTACAGAAAGCGAGCAGGTAAAAAACTTTGTAGCAATGCCAAGGCATGCTGTCACCCACATCCAAAAAACAGCCCCTGGGCCAGCAAGCTGAACAGCAAGTGCAACACCCGCTATATTTCCTAATCCTATTGTTCCCGAAAGTGCTGAACTTAGAGCTTCATATTTAGAAATGTTTCCCTCGGAGGAGCGATCCTTTTGAAACATATATTTAAATCCTTTTTTAAGATTTAAAAATGGGATAAATCTTGAGAAAACAGAAAAAAAGATTCCTGCACCTACTAACAAGAAAACCAACCATGGACCCCATGCAAGTGAAACAAACAAGTTGGTGATTTCTGCAAAGCTCATTGTATTAAAGGACTTTAATTGATTGATATTAAAGCATAAAAATAAATTGTTTGATGTTAATTTTTCTTTCGCCTAAGATACCTAAAATTTATATTCATTATGAGTAAAATAGACCAATTAAAATCCCAATTAAAAATTCCAGTAATCGGCGCCCCGCTTTTTTTAGTTTCAGGGCCTGAGCTAGTAATTTCTCAGTGTAAAGCAGGTATTGTTGGCTCATTTCCTGCATTAAATGCAAGACCTCAAAATATTCTCGATGAATGGATCATAAGGATTAAAGATGAACTAGCACAAGCAAAAGAAGCTGATCCAGAAAAACGGATAGCACCCTTTGCTGTTAACCAAATTTGTCATGGTTCGAATGATAGGCTGTTTGGTGACATGGAAATTTGTGTTAAGCACGAAGTCCCAATCATCATCACATCTCTAAGACCACCAGAGGAGATAGTACAAGCTGCTCACTCTTATGGAGGAATGGTTTTCCACGATGTAATTAATGTTAGGCATGCGAAGAAAGCTGCTGAGCAAGGAGTTGACGGTCTAATTTTGGTTTGCTCTGGAGCAGGAGGTCATGCTGGAACGCTATCTCCATTTGCCTTAGTTAGAGAAGTAAAAGAGTGGTTTGACGGTGCCGTTATTCTCTCTGGTGCAATTAGTTCTGGAAGTGCAGTTGCATCGAGTTTAGCTTTAGGATCTGACTTTGCTTATATTGGAACTCGATTTATTGCTACCGAAGAAGCAAATGCCGATCAAGGATATAAGGAAATGCTCATTGAAAGTGCAGCTGATGATATTGTTTATTCATCATTATTTACTGGTGTCCATGGTAATTATTTAAAAGGCTCAATTGAAAAGGCAGGCCTTGATCCAAAGAATTTACCTGAGGCAGATAAATCTTCCATGAACTTCGGCTCTGGAGGAAACACAGAATCGAAAGCTTGGAAAGATATTTGGGGTTCAGGTCAGGGAACAGGCTCTATAAAAGATTCACCCTCGGTTGCAAAACTCGTTGATAATTTAGAGGCTGAATTTAAAGAGGCCATTCAAGACCTCAATCAAAAATCAGAAATATAACTTTTTAAAACTTTATCTACGGAATTGTAAAAAGAGTAAAGCTATCCTCGATCAAAGATCTCCATCTTTTCTGTGTTCGCTTTTTTCAACTTTAAACCCTTTTCCGTAACGTGCTTCAAGTTTTGACTTATTCTCATTGATCACTTCATAAGGGTCTAGATCAAGAGCCATACATGCCGTGGCCCAATACCAAATAATGTCACCTAATTCTCTTTTCATATGAAAGACATTGTCTTCAGTAAAAGGCTTGCCTTGTAAAAAAATCTTCTTTACGATTTCAACAAACTCACCACCTTCGCTTCCCAAGCCTAGTGCGGCAGTAAGGAGTCTTGCAGACTTAATATTCGACTCAGCCTCAATTTCCTCCATTCTCTTAATTAAGGCTTTTTGATCAAGGCTTGGTTCACTTGTTACTTTGGTAACAAAATCACAATAATCTTTTAAATAATTTTTAACTTCATTTTCCATAAATATCTCCTATACCTAAAATGGTTTTTCACTAAGTTTTAATTCTGTAAAATTCTTAAATTCAAAAGCTTTATCTTCATCAAGCACTTTCTTATTTATATAATCTAAGCCACTAAAGGCAGCGTATTCATCTAAAGAATTTATTTCTCCCAGCCCCCAAAAACTCTCTAGATTCCCTTGAATAAGATTAGTTAACCTGGCAATACTATTATCCTCAAGTTGACGCCACTTTGTGATTCTATTTTTATCTTCATCTGGGTTCCAATGAAGCTTGCGCCCAGACGTTGATGGATCGTTATTATAAAGATGATATATAGGAATATTAGGAGTGTGAAAAATCGAATATCCTCTGGTGAACGCTCTTAACATTAATGATATCTCTTCACCATAAAAATAATAATTTGGATCATAGGGTACTTCAGTGACAAAATTTCCTTCTGTAAAAAGACATCCAGCTGCCAATAAAAAGCCATGCACAGGATCTTTTGTTTTTAATGGCCTCCCGATTTGCCTAGAAAACAAATCCTTCATAAAGATACTATCCCTTCTGTAAGCTATTGAGTAGACTAAGTTATCTGTTGAATTCAACTTAAATTCCTCATCCTTAATACTTATGACTTCAAAACTTCTTGGATATGCAGTAATAATTGGTTTTGAAAAATATGGTTCAGAAGATAGTCCTTGAAGAGACCTGAGCTGACCCATAAGAATCACGTCCCAATCTTTATCGAATTGAGTATGCGAATCTATTTGCAAAAAATAATCTTCTCCTTGATAGAAACTCTGCAATCTGTTGCGAGCCCAGCAAGGCCCTTTTGAAAGAATGGGGTCAATGTGTTCGTAATGAATTTTTGCTTTCTTTGATAGCGATGATGCGTCTATCGGTGATGATGATTGATCACATACACCAAACACAAGATCTTGCTCAGCAGATGCTTTCATGCATGCACTTTTGATAGTAGATGCCAATAAAGGATCTTGATAAGAGGCTATTGATATAAAAATGGACATTATAAAAAATAGTTAATATACAATTATCTCATATGAGCAAGCCTGAATATCCAAAAAAAATTGCTGATAACGTGACAATGTATGCTGCGGATCCAATTATTTACTTAGTTAAAGACTTTTTAAATGATGAAGAGTGCGAAGCATTTATAGATGCTGCCCAGGGAAAACTAAAAGACTCTACCGTAATCAGTGATGATCAATACATTACTCATGAAAGCAGAACATCACAAAATTGTTGGCTTGAACATGATTCTAATGAAATTGTTCATGAAGTAAGCAAAAGACTGTCAATCTTAGTTCAAACACCAATTCGTAATGCAGAGCAATATCAGGTTGTATATTACAAAAAGTGGGCAGAGTATAAGCCTCACTTTGACTCATTTGATTACAACACTGAAGAGGGAAAAAAGAACTGGGAACCTGGTGGGCAAAGAATGATCACCGTTCTAGCATACCTGAATGATGTAAATGCTGGCGGGGGGACAGGCTTTCCTAAATTAGATATCGAAATAAAGGCTAACAAGGGAGACGTATTGGTATTTCATAATACCCTTCAAGAATCAACTGATATCAATCCAAGATCATTGCATGCTGGTTTGCCAGTAATTGAAGGTGAAAAGTGGGCTATTAATCTTTGGTTTAGAGAAAGACTGCGTTACTAGCTATTTTATTTTTAAAGACGATTGACTAACAATGATATTGTACAAGTGATCTTGTGCTTCAGGTTTTAGTTGAGCCACCCCAACAGCTAACACATCGATAATTGCCATATAAGCGAGCCTTGAGGTAATCGGACTATTTAGTCTTGCGGAATTGCCAACATCAACCTCCAAAGAAATATCACATTCCCTAGAGAGCGGTGTCCCCGAGGGCATTAAGCCAATGACACGAGCGTTGAAACTCCTAACAGTTCTAACCGTATCTACCAATGCGCTGGTAGTTCCTGAATGGGATATTGCAACAACCACATCATCCTCATTTAACGAATTAGCTGACATGAATTGAATATGTGGATCGGATATACAAGAAGATGGAATCTTCAGCCTAAAAAACTTATGTTGAGCATCCATGGCAACCGGGGCAGATCCCCCAAAAGCAAAAAATTCAATTCGTTTTGCATTTGCTAATGCCTCAATAGCTTCCTCTAGGAGCTCTTGGTTTAATTGCGAGCGGATGTTTAAGATTTCACTTATGGTTGTATCGAAAACTTTCTCAGTTAGTACCTGAATAGAATCATCCGGATCAATCTCATACGAGGTGAAGTATTCGTCTGCAGCAAGTTGCTGTGCAAGGGTTAGTTTAAATTCATTAAATCCTGAATAATTTAGCGCCTTACAAAACCTATTTAAGGTTGGCTCACTAACACCTATTTTCTCAGCAGCTTGTGCCATAGTACTGGCAACCACATCAGCAGGATTCTCTAAAATAAAGTCAGCAACTAATTTTTCGGATTTTCTTAAATTGTCGTATGCGCCTTGGATTTCTCTGAGTAATTTAGTCTGCATGAAGGTAAAATAATCTATACATATCAATTGTAACCTCAAGAAATGGACGTTTCATATATTTTAGAAAGCCTCAATGAAAAGCAGCGTGAGGCTGTTACATCTGAATCACCTCATCTGCTTGTTCTGGCTGGCGCTGGATCTGGAAAAACAAGAGTACTGGTGCATCGTGTAGCTTGGATTGTAGATGGATTCAGATCGAATCCTGGAACCATTATGACGGTTACCTTTACCAATAAGGCTGCGAATGAAATGCAGAGCAGAATTCAGGAGCTGCTTAAATCACCTGTTCCAGAATTATGGTGCGGAACTTTCCATGGATTGGCACACAGAACACTAAAAAGATTTTATAAAGAGGCAAATCTTATTTCAGGCTTCACGATTCTTGATGCAGACGACCAGCTCAGGATCATTAAAAGATTAGCCAAAGAGCTCGAGCTTGAAGATAGTGCATGGCCACCCAAGCAAATTCAATGGCAAATCAACTCATGGAAAGATGATGGAAAAAGATCAAAGGACATTAAGGCTGAAAAAGATTTCTATACCGAAACCATAAAAGGTCTTTATGAAAAATATGAAGATTTATGTAAGCAAGATAGCTTGGTTGATTTTGCTGAACTTTTGCTGAAAAGTTACGAGCTTATCCGTGATGATGGAAAGGTAAAGAAATTTTTTCATTCTCGATTTAAGCATATTCTTATCGATGAGTTTCAAGATACAAATAAGATTCAATATAAATGGCTACAAGAGATTGCTTCAAATGAAGCCAATCTGACCGCAGTGGGTGATGATGATCAATCAATCTACGGTTGGCGAGGAGCAAGGGTTGAAAACATTGATGCTTATAAAAAATCTCATGATCAAAGTGAAACCATCAGGCTAGAACAGAACTATAGATCAACCAGTGTCATTCTTAATGCTGCGAATGCTCTAATAGAAAATAACCAAGAAAGACTTGGCAAGAATTTATGGACTGACTCTAAAGAAGGTGAGTTGATCACGCTTTATCAAGCCTATAGTGAGCAAGATGAGGCTAGATTTATTGCTGAAGTTATCAAGGGCTGGATGAACAGTGGTGAGCTCTATAAAGATTGTGCGGTTGTGTATAGATCTAATGCTCAGTCTAGAGCAATAGAAGAAGCATTATTGAGAATCAGTATTCCATATAGAATTTATGGCGGCTTACGATTTTATGAACGGTTAGAAATTAAAAATGCCATGAGTTTTTTAAAGGTGATTTTCAATCCACATGACAACCCATCATTTGAGCGCTCAATTGCAAATCCACCCAGAGGCATTGGAGCAAAGACGTTGATCAAAATTAGAAATAAAGCCAACGAGAATAATCTATCTTACGTTCAAGCTTCTGCAAAAATGCTTGATGAAGGTTTAATCGGCGGCAGAGGTGCTGCTGGCTTAAGATCTTATTTAAAGTTATTGATCGATCATGGCGAACAACTTGATAAGACTCCGTTATCCGATTTGCTTGATTCAATTATTCAATCATCAGGCTTAATTCAGCATCATGAAAAAGAACCTGGCGAAAAGGGTAAAACGAGAATAGAGAATTTGGAAGAACTGATCACGGCGGCCAAAAACTTTGAACAGAGTTTTGATAAAGAAAAAACAATTAAAGAAATCTCCGAATCATTTTTGGACACCGTATCTTTAGATGCGGGTGAGACTCAGGCTGGAGAATTTGACGATGCGGTCCAGCTGATGACATTGCATTCAGCCAAAGGTTTAGAGTTTCCTTTGGTATTTATGACTGGACTTGAGGAAACTCTGTTTCCTCATGGCAGATCGATGGAATCTCCTAATCAGTTAGAGGAGGAGAGGCGACTTTGTTATGTTGGTATCACCAGAGCAATGAAAAAACTTTATCTAACTTATGCAGAATCCAGAAGGCTTCACGGTTCTGATGTATTTAATCCGCCATCAAGATTTATTAAAGAAATACCCGCAGAATATATTGACGAGATTAGACCCAGAGCTTCAGTTAATGTTCCTTATAAAAGAACTTCACAATCAAGCCCGATGGATTTTAAAGAAGAGATTGGCATTGCGCTCGGCCAAAAAGTCTTGCATCCAAAATTCGGTCAAGGCATAGTTTTAAATTACGAAGGCTCAGGAGAGTCAGCAAGAGTGCAAATAAATTTTGAATCTGCTGGCACTAAGTGGCTGGTGCTTTCGTTTGCTAATCTTGAGGTAATTTAATGAAAAAGTTTTGCGTATCTTTTTTTGTTTTATTTTTAATTTCTTGTTCACAGGATTCTGTTCAGTCAGAAGTAGCTGTAAAGAAATTTAATTGGTCCATGGTAACCACGTGGCCAAAAAACTATCCTGGATTAGGGATGGCACCTGAGCGTTTTAGCAAAATGGTAAATGAGATGTCTCAAGGTCAACTGAAGATAACTGTTTATGGTGCCGGTGAATTTGTTCCCGCCATGGGAGTCTTCGATGCAGTTTCTTCGGGCTCAGTGGAAATGGGTCATGGCGGCGCTTATTACTGGAAAGGTAAGGTTCCTGCTGCACAGTTCTTTGCAGGGGTTCCATTCGGATTCACAGCTGATGAAATTAATGCATGGGTTTATCGAGGCGGCGGTTTAGAGTTGTGGGAAGAAATTTATCAACCCTTTAACATTAAACCCTTACCGGGTGGCAATACCGGCACCCAGATGTTTGGGTGGTTTAATAAGGAAATTAATTCACTTGCAGATCTGAAGGGTTTAAAAATGAGGTTTCCAGGTTTTGGAGGAGAGGTTTTTAAACGAGCAGGCGGCACACCGGTAAATATTCCTGGCGGCGAGCTGTATACAGCTATGCAAACGGGAACCATTGATGCAGTTGAGTGGGTGGGTCCATATAATGATCTCGCTTTTGGTTTTCAGCAAGTTGCAAAATATTATTATTATCCTGGTTGGCATGAGCCGGGGTCCATGCTTGAGTTTATGATCAACATTGATGAGTGGAATGGACTGCCTCCGCATTTACAAAAGATTGTTGAGGTTGCTGCCAAGGCAGTTAATCAAGATCTTTTAGATGAATACACGGCTTCAAATAATCGAGCCTTACAGGAACTAATTAATACTCATGATGTTCAGTTAAGAAGATTACCCGATGATGTGATCAATGAATTCAGAGCAATATCCGATGATATTTTGACATCCTCAGCAGAGAACGATGCAGATGTTAAAAAAGTTTATGAATCATTCAAAAAATTTATGGGAGAAGTTAGATCTTTTAATGCAATTGCCGAAGATGCATTTGTTGAAGCACGTAATTTGAGTGAAGAATAATTTGAAATTTTCTTATCTAGGAAAACAAGCTTATCAAGACACATATAAGGATATGAAAGAACATATCCAAAATTTTTCCAGCAATCAGATCTGGATGCTGGAGCATGATGCAGTATTTACCTTGGGCACAGCAGCAGATGAATCTCACATTATTAATGCTGGTCAGATCCCCGTAATCCAAACCGATCGAGGTGGTGAGGTTACCTATCATGGACCAGGACAACTGGTAATTTACTTTTTGATCGACATTAAAGAAATAAAACTTGGACCCAAGGCATTGGTTCAAAAGCTTCAAGAATTAATTTCAAGCATTCTGGGTCATTATGATATTGAATCAAGTTTTATAGAGGGTGCACCTGGAGTCTATGTTGATGATAAAAAAATAGCCTCAATTGGGTTAAGGATTTCACAGGGGAAAACCTATCACGGCATTAGCATCAATGTGGACATGGACCTAACCCCTTTTTCATTTATTAATCCATGTGGGTATGAGGGCTTAGAGGTTACTCAAATAAAAAATTATGATTCAAATGTGAAAATGAAAGATGTAGAATCTATTGCCCAACAAGAAATAAGTAAAATTTTTGAGTAATGGAAATCATACCAACAAAAAAAATCGTTAATCGAGATGGCATCAAGGCTGTAAAAAATGGCCAAAAAGCCAATAAGTATTCTACGATTCCCAACCAAAAGAAACCGGATTGGATTCGGGTTAAAGCAACCTTTGATAAAAACTTTAAGGCAGTTAAGGCACAAGTTGATGGCAAAAGACTTAATACAGTATGCGAGGAGGGTATGTGCCCAAATATGTCAGAGTGCTGGTCAGCAGGTACCGCAACATTTATGCTCATGGGTTCTGTTTGCACACGTGCCTGTAAGTTTTGTTCTGTAGATACGGGTAATCCAAAAGGATGGCTGGATCAGGATGAACCACTCAATACTGCCAAAGCAGTTAAAACTATGGGACTTAAGTATGTTGTCCTAACCTCGGTCAATAGAGATGATTTAGAGGATGGGGGAGCAGAACATTACGCCAATACAGTCAAGGCCATTAAAGAACTTAATCCCAATACGGCGGTTGAGGCTTTAACACCTGACTTCAAAGGTTTGTCTTCATCAATTGAAACTTTGGTTAACTGCGGACTCGAAGTATTTGCTCAAAATGTTGAAACTGTGAAAAGACTCACTCACCCAGTTAGGGACATAAGAGCTGGATATCAACAAACTCTAGATGTGCTTGCAGAATCAAAAAGAATTAATCCCAAGGTGCTAACAAAAACCAGTTTAATACTTGGCTTGGGGGAAACCGATGCTGAGATCGAAGAGACCATGGATGATTTAATTAAAAACAAGGTCGACATCCTAACTTTAGGTCAGTATCTAAGACCAACCCTTAATCATTTACCTGTTGAGCGATGGGTAACTCCAGAAGAGTTTGATAGATATAGAGACATCGGTCTCAAAAAAGGATTTCTTGAAGTGGTTTCTGGGCCCATGGTTAGATCAAGCTACAGAGCTGAAAGAGCTCTAGAGAAAAATAACGCTGGGCTCTGAATGATAATTATCTTCTTAGATCTTTAACAAAGCAGAAAATTTAAATTCTTCAACCCTCACTCAACCAATCATTTACCAAGTAGGAGGGAAACCAACCATCTTCTCCTTTTTCATGAGCTTCATACCACCCAGAACCACCTTGAAAATCTAGATGAAAATCATGTCGCTCACCTTTATAGTCAACCGCTCTGATAGTATCTTCATCAAATGGCTTATCTCTATTTTGACCCAAAATACCATCGAATACATTGCAATAGTAGAGCCATGAAAGGTCATATTCTTCATTGGTGTCAGGATTATCGATAATCAATTTTAGGTCTCTAAGCTTAAAATCGTTAGCTACTTCAAAAGAGGTGTGAAGGGTTCCAGAGGAATAAGGTATAACTTCAAATATGACAGTATGCCCCTCTGCAATAGCTTCCTTAGCCCCCAAATGCTGGAAGTCATCGTCACCAATTGGTTTCCAAACACAATCATCTGCATCAACATTATCTGGAGAACCATATGGAAAACCATAGTCTGTAATAGCCATTTCGATATAGTCAGAGTTTTCAAAATCTTCCATTTCAGTATATTCAAACATACACGGGAAAAATGCCTTCTCCTCTCCATCAATACTGGCAGTATATTTGCAGCCTTCATTTCGAGCTGCGATACCATGTGAAATCAATGTAACCTTAGAATGCTCCTCCACAATCTCTATTGGCTCTCGATAAATTAAACCATTAGCCTCATTTTCTTTTATGCGTTTTTTTTCCTCTTCATCCAATTCAGGTATTCCAGTTTCCTTAAAAACATTATTAGCATTTTCTTTTAGTAGTTCCTTAGTTGCTGCATCGATTTCGTATGCATAAACTTGGACTCCTGGTGCTTCAATTTTTAGCTCTAATTTCATAATTTTTATTTTCCCCAACTTTTAAAATTTAATACTTATTACCTTAGCAGCGATAATATTAATAGGGAAATAAAAAGATTCTGAGGTGACTATTTAAGATGGATATTGCTACCTTTAGCTGAAAAATCAGCCGCATCAAATTCTTTTTTTTCTATATCATCGCCATAAATTCCAAACATACTGTCTTGTCCAGGCAGGTAAACAAAAATATACAAACCTCCTCTATTGTGAGCAAAGAAATGATTTTCTCCCCATGCCAACTCATTGGTTTTATAAAGAAAAATTATATTTTTTTCTGGATGGTTAATGGGATAAAGGCTGTGTTCATTTCCTAAATCTCCAGTCTTAACAAGTTTTTCTCCGTTAAGGACATTCAAAAAATAAACAATGGTGTTTGGTTTTGCATAGTAAATATTGGTTTTTGATTTCAAATTTTTTAAATACCAAAAATAATTAATGTGCTAAATTAAAAATCACTACAAATAAGACTCCTGTAGCAAGGACCCCCAGTACACAGATCAACCAATCCACAAAGAACACTTTAAACAGCTTAGCCCAAACACCATCATGAGCTTCATTCGCTGTGAGTTCTTTTTTGAAGACCTCCATTGCTGCATCTTTAAAAAATGAAAAGACACACAAGAAAGTTAGGCCTCCCAAAAGAAATATAAATGCATTCGTATTGATCATGGTTTTCTCCTTAAATTTATTAAAGCTTTAATTATTCTTGAAAGTTCCGCATCAGCCCTTCGGAAATTTGTTTTAGTTAATGTTCTTGCTTGCCAGTAATCCTCATAACCATCTTCCATCCATTGTTTTCGAAATAATTGAAAGGTCCTTTGCAGGTACTTCTGCAATAATCGGATATCTGCAATTGCGTTAAAATTATTCTTTTTTAGCCACGATTCAACTTCAAAAGAATCACTCTGAGCAACTTTTTTTACAAACATTTCTAGAATAGTAGATAACTCAGTATTGATGTTTTTTAGATCTTTTATTGATTTTGAATCTTTCATGATTAATTTAAAAATTTGTTCTCTTAATCATAGTATCATCAACATGTTTTGGAATAATCCTTATTTTGGGGAATACCTTTTTGAGCTGAATAAAGCTTTGAATATTATCCATAGAGTCGTCGAACAGATAAGCTGCTTGGTATTGATGAGATTTTAAATATTTACTGATAATTAATTTTTTTGCTTCAGCAGTTTTTAGCTTAGCTAAGTTTCCTGCCCTTTCAACATAGATATGATTGATGTCTAATCCTGAGGAGTTTAGGTATTCAAGAAAAATATCTTTACAATCAAAATCGGATCTTGCTGTTAATAAAATTGTTTTGGAACCATGGGCAGCTTCTTTTATGCAATCCTGCGCCTTTTTAATAATTGGATTGATTGGCTGTGACTCATTTACAAATTTTTTTGAGTCCTTGAACTCTGCAAAACAAATGGTTTCATCATCTTTTAACTTAAAGTCCTTTAATTCTTGCGAGTTTAAATATATTACTTTACCCTCGCTATTTTTTACTTTTGCTCTTGCGGTAGTTCGGAAAAGGGTGTCATCTATATCAAAAACATAGAGAGATTTAATATGCCTTCTAGTCATAGCTTTCAGAGCTCCAAATCATGTTAAGTTTATTTTTATCAAGCTCCCAAACTTCAACTTTTATGTTTGATGAAAATTCAAGCGTCAACCCATCTTCGGATAGATGATCTTTCTTATTCCACTGAATTAACATGGCTTTACAAGTATTTTCTTTGGATAAATGTTTGGCTCTAGATTTAAGATAAATCTTTAGTTGACTCAAGTACTCAATTTTATTTTCTAATGCTGCTTGTTTTGTCTCAATAATAAGGTCTTCTTTTATGCCAAAGTTTTTTTGTTGAGGTATATAAAAATCAGCAACAATATACCCAACCGGATGCTTTTTATATAACACATCAAGTGAAAGCTCTTTCTCGTAGGCAACTCTAGAATTTATGAATTCAACTGCTAATGCAGCTTGCAAAACATTTTCTTTAAATCCTGCACCTAGCTCTCTTTGAATTCGTTTAGAGAGTTTGGTGACGTGTTTATAAAATTCTTTCATAGCAAATCCTCCTTAACTGTCTTGTTAATAATTTTTTATCCATAAGCATTTACCTCGATTTTATTTTTTATAAATTGCTCAACCCCCTGAATGATTTTTAGATCTGATGGTGAGGATCTATCTTCTATTAATTCCTCGGCTTCTTTTAAACATGCTGAGCTTGAAGGCCAAGGACCCTCAGATGTCCATCGTTCTCTAATTAACTCTTGATAATAAGAGGTGAGTTCAGTTGGAAGATCAGATTCATTTTTTTGGGATAAGATTCGGTAGCCAAACTCTTTTGCTCTAGGATCATTGAATTTTTTGCAAATAAATAACTGCTCTTCCAAGCTCTTTGAATTATGAAATTGTTCAAATAGTTTCTTATCTTCATAGTCGAAGAATTTTTCATAGATTGTCTCTTCAATAAGGTTTTTCTTTGGCCATTTTCTTTGTTCGGTTTCTGTAGATGCAACAAGAACTTTTTCAATCCAATCTTCATTCCTAGAGTAATTTTCGGCATTTGAATTCAGCTCTTTCATTGAGCAATCAAAATTGAAGTCAAATTCATTTGCGTCAGCCAAGCCGCTTGATCTATTCAGTCGAATAATTTTGAAGGGTGATTCAGTAAAAGGTTTTTCTAAAAACTTTGTGATCTCTTCATAACTAAGATTTAAAACTTCATCAACTGGATAGTTAAGGTCCACACATATGGCTTCATTTTGATTAGTTGGATTGATACCAACGAATTTAATGGGGTATGTCCAAAATCTAGCAAACGGCTGATATCGATAGCCAATTACTTTTGTGTTTTTTAAAAATTCAGCACAACCTTGTTTTGTTCCCTGGCTCAGAAAGTCTGTTACTAACTTTTCTGCTGATAAATGAAAAAAATTAAGTAACTCGATCATAAAAATACAATCTGATAATGCATCATGTGCATTAGTAGTATCGATGCCGATTCGTTCAGCTACCGAGGATAATGAACATACTGGATGCCCATTTGCATTTATTTCGAAGTCAATCATCTTTGGGAAGAGCTGACTAACCAATCTGGTTAGCATGAGTAAATCAGATCGGCCATTGCCGTTTGTATTTGTGATGAATGGATCCATTAAATTCCAAAAGAATTGACGCCTGTATAACTCTTCATCAAAGTTATGACCGTTATAAGTAATAAAAAGGGCAGGGCCATCATTGCTCCAATTTTTCCACTGACCATGAATGGTTTTCATCATTTGATAATGTGTTTCTGAGCTAGATAAGGTTTCTATTTTCTTATGAGTTAAATATGCCCCAGGTGAAGGAACCACCCAGGGTAAGGGAGCACAAGAAACATTCATTGAATCTTGAATGTTGTAATTTTGATCTGTCACCACCGAAGCTGACTGTATTATTTGAATAAAATCTTTTGGATCTTTTCCGGTGGTTTCAGTGTCACTAAAGATAAGCTTATTTTGAAATTTCATTTAATTTTCCTTTTTTATATGAATAGGTTGTTACTTTTTGATCAGCCTGATCGGTGAAACGCAAGACATCTCCATCCCTTTTGTCTTCGTGCCAATAAGTTAATGAATTTAATCTGCCATCAGGATAGAAGTAAGTTGCTTTGCCATGTTTTTTTCCAGCTAAGAAGTTGTACTCTCTCCATTTATGGAAATTACTGAGAAAATGAATGAACCTGCCATGCAATAAACCATTGTTAAAATCGGCACTAATTTCAATTGATCCATCCTCATGATATGTTTCATAAGTGCCGGTGAACTCAACAACGATGCATTTATTTATAGGTGTTTCATTTGATGGCTCACGAAGAATTTCTTTATTATCAATGAGCTTTAAATCCATATATCTACAGAACTTTCCATTTAAATAAAACAAATCCAGCTTGGAATTTTCTCTCAGGACAAATCCAAGATTACGATGATCGAATTCTTTATCCCATTCACATTCCAATTCAAATCGAATATCTTCATAATTAGCGTCTTCATCAATCAAATCCTTTTTCTTTTCCAAAGCTTTTTCACGATCGATGAGCTTTTGTTTGTATTCTTTGAGGTAGATAACTTTTTGCATATAGATTTATTATGCTTTACCTATACGACATATAATGTCGTCTTTAAAAACATATTCTTAATTTTTGTATTAAAGATAGTAAATTATTGTAACGACATATAATGTCGTATATGATCTTGCTATGAATAATGATACATCCTTACGTTATTTAGAAATGCTTCAATACTTGCCTGTATATCCTGCTAAAAGATCTTTATCTGAGATTCGATCTCATTTATCGGAGTACGGACATTCGGTGAGCGATAGAACAATTCAGCGAGACCTTAGAAAGCTTGAAGGATCGTTTGGATTATATTGTGATGATCGGAGTATTCCTCATGGTTGGTGCTGGATGAAGGATGCAAAAAGGGTAGACATTGCTGCAATGGATCATGCAGAAGCGCTTACCTTGAGTCTTGCTAAAAAATATCTCTCTAGTGTACTGCCTCTTCAGCACTCCTCTAGAATAACTGGCCTGTTTAAGAGAGCCGAAGCTTTTTTGAATCAAACCCAAAGCTCTGACCTAATAAAATGGAATGATAAAGTAAGAGTAGTGCCTGCTAGCCATGAATACATAGGCCCAAAAATAAAAGGGGATATTCAACAAGTCATTTATGAAGCAGTCCTTAGAGAAAAAAAATTCAGTGGTAGCTATCAGTCTAGAGAATCACAAAAACCCAAAAAAGGAATTTATAATCCGTTGGCTATAATTTCACATGGTGTTGTAACGCGAGTCATCTGCACTAGAGAATTAAAAGGAGAGGCTGATAACTTAATTAGGTATTTACCCCTTCACAGATTTAAATCTGCAAGCCCCTTAGAGGATTCGATCAATATACCAAAAGAATTTGACCTTGATGAATATCTTGATAAAGGCGAACTGAATTACTTATACGATAAAGAAATCGATTTGCATTTGGAGTTTTCTCAGAGTGCAGGCTCGCATTTAATTGAGACGCCTTTTTCTAAAAATCAATCTATAAAAATCATAAAAAATGGATTTATTATTCTTAAAGCAAAGACTCCTTATACAGAAACACTTAAGAGGTGGATTCTTGGTTTTGGTGACCAAGTAAGAGTATTAGGTCCTTCAAACCTTAAAAAAGAAATTCAAGAAATACATAAAAGATCCATCAAGAAATAGTATTGATTTTAAGATAAGAATTGTTCAATTTAAGATATCTGTAATATTTAAATCCCTATTCTCATTACCTAAAATTTTTATTTCCAACGGAGAGAATACTTTGCTGGTTTTAGGATGATCAAGAAGATATTTATAAGCAAGGGAAAATTCAAAATTTTCAAATTTTTCATATTTTTTTTCCTTCCCTTCTTTTTTGGCTTCTCTAGCAAGTCTTTTTTCAACTAGGTTTTTTCGCTTTAGACCAAGAAGCTTTCTTGAGTTATCATTTTCTCGAAGCTCCAAACTCATCCTAATTGATGTTATATCTCTTAATGATGCCAGCACCTTTAATGATATTGGTTCTTTAAATTCTTTCTCTTTTTCGGGCTCCTTGGGATCGTAACTATCTAATCTCGTAAAGTTCTCTAATTTGTCTATCAGTCTATTAATTCCTCCTAATACGCATTCTTCATAAAGCTTAAATTCAGTAGAGCTTGTTAACCAATAGCTCTGGGCAGACTCTGCTTTTTCACCAGGTTTATATAATGTTTTTCTAAATCTTGATGCAAGCAAATTCATCCCAAATATTGTTGCTTTAATAGGATTTTCAAAAGCATATTGTTCTTGCTCGTTTTTTGAATTCCTATTTCCATAAGGGTTAATTCCATTCAATAATAATAGAGCCCTAATTAATATTGTTCTTTCAACCAGTGCTTGAGGCGTATCATAAATACCATGTTTGTAGATAAAATTATGATTAAATATCTCTTGCTCTCTATCCTGAAAACTTTTGGTAGTATCTGGTTTTGTATCACTTATGATTTTTTCCACAAACGATCTAAGATCAGTGTCGTTAATTTTTTTTAATAACAAAGAATCTGGTATTTCTCTTTCATAACTCATCTTTAACAAATCTGAAATTTCCATATCTTCTTTAAATGCATTTTCTGCTGATTCTTTTGCATTTTTAAGATCCCAAGTTTTTTTATATAGACTGTTTTCATATTCTTGTTGTCGACATGATGCATATATTGTCCAGATATCCTCTAACCATGTGCGAGGCTCATCAAATCGTATTTTTATTTGAGTGCCAACCATGTAATAACAAATATCATTCATTAATTTTTCTTTAACTTGAGCAAATTTACTGTGCTGCATCTTATTTTTTTCATCAAATAAGTCAGGATTTTCTCTTTTATGTCTAATATTTTTACCCAGGAAATACTCATCAATAATTTTCTCTATGCCTGCAAATTTACCATTAAGGGTTCTTATTTGACTTCTACAGAATTGAAGAACTGAATTTTTGCTATCATATTTCGCCATTTAATTATTTTACATTAAAATTAATAATTACAAAAAGTTAAAATTATTTATAATTTCTTGTTGACATTATTACTAGCAGAGTCTAAATTATTGCCCTCCAATTTTGGAAAATATAAAAAATTTTAAAGGAAATAATATGGCTACAATTAAATATATGCAACTCGAAAAACATCAGGTCTCAGTCAGGAAGGGTATGATCGCTACTACTGAAGATTGGGACGGTAACGAGGTAGTATCAGAAGAGGATCTAAGAACTTTTCTAGAAGAAGGCACTACAGGCAATGATGAAACAGACGATATATGCTTAGAACAAGTCCAAGATTCAGAATGTGTGACTGACAGAGACGAGGATTGGATTAGTGACAGGAAGGGTTATACGGAGGTGGAGTATTACTCAATAGGTCAAGAATTTGAATAAATAAAAACTAACTTTTCAAGCTGAACTAAGTTCAGCTTGAGCTAACAACACAGACAAAAATATGAATTTAAACAAAGACTATGATTGGGCCAGGGTTATTGGTAAAAGAGATAGTTTACTAATGCAATCAATGGAAGACGATATGAGCCAGGTAATCTTAGATTATCTAGGGGTTGAAAGTGAGGAGGATGTTTCAAAAGAACATGTCGAGGAACTTTTGGAGATTAGAAAATTTCTAGAAACACCTTTTAGCGAAGGTGGTAAGGGGTTTACCTTAAGTAGTTCACCACATTTTGAGGTTTTGTATAACTCAATCCAGATGTTGGCAGATGAGATCTTAGAAGAGGCCGAAGGAGTTTCACAAGAAGGAAAAATTGTTAACATTAACAAACAGCCTAATCAGCCACCTGAAATTAATCTTGATGATGAGTCAATGTGGGATGAGTTAATAGATGAAATGATAGAGGAAGATAAAGATAAGAAGAATTAATATAAAAGACACCAAAAAAAGAGTCATATCAACTTAACCTATGACTTAGAAGAAATTTAAAACCATAATAAAAAGGAGAACATTATGAGATTAATTTTAGGAATAGCACAAGAAGAGCTTTTTAGTAGTTGTTTTAACAATGTGTAGAATTAAATTTTTTAATAAAAGGGATGAAATTATATGAGTTGGAGTGAGTTTAGACCTTTTACTGATTATATTGATATCAAACATTTCACTGGTTACTCTGGTGGTGGAAAAAATATTTGGAAAACCAAATTACAAGAAGAAGCTAATAAAGAACCAGATCTTTTGAGCTTTTCTCAAGCAGAAGGGTGCACACCAGTCAAAGGGGGTGTTCTCGATTATAGAAAAGATAATAGCTCTGGGGAATGCCCTGAAATTACATGTGGAATTTACTTTATTCGTATTGATGATGAGAGCGCTAAACATAACGAAGAAACTCCATCTGGATATTATGATTACATTGGTTTGTCATCTAATTTCACTAAAAAAACTTTTCAATCCGGCATCTATGGAAGACTATATGATCATTACAGGAAATTAGTATGCCTCCCTAAAAGAGGTAATTTTGGCGAGTTAATTATAAGAAATCATTTTAAAGATATTAACTTAAGTAATTTGAATAAAGGCCAGAAAAAGGCTCTACTCAAAAAACATCAACTTAAAGCTATAGAACATCTCCAGAAGCAATCTTTTGAAGATTACCAAAAACTAAGAGACTATTTTGGGGGAGACGATATAGGTAATAATCTAGATTTATACGGCACTACTGAATACTTCTTTAAAGCTTTTAAAGCATGCAGTGAAACAAATGATCTGAATACAATTAATGGAATTAAACATTTTTTCAAAGAAAAAGTACATCTTTCATTTTATAAACATACATTTGGTGGTGAAGATCAGTTTCGTTCAAAAGGTAATAACCCGCAAATAAATGAGTCGTGGAAGAAGTTCGTCGAATTTATTGCAAAAGGAGAAGGGGTAGCTTTAGCAGCTTATAAAAATATAAATGGAAAGTTACCATATTTAAATAAGAGAGATGAGATAAAAAACCTTGATATTCTGCCCAACCACTGACGTCATTTTAACAGTAACATCACCAGTTAAACTTTACGAAAAGAATTTAATCAACCACCTCACATCGAAGAAAATTAATAAGGATAATTTTTCAGACTTGCTAGGTAGATCAAGAGTTAATTTAATCAAAGATTAATTTTCTCTATAACGACAATATGTGTCGTGTATATGAGTTCTAATAGAACATATGAAAAAAAATACTGATAACTGGTTAAATGTACGGGCAAACTCGAGCATATCATTTAATAATATAACCATCCATAATTCAAAGTATGTGAAAGTTAGCTCGATTAAGGTAACAATTTCACTTCATTACTCTGATGATGATGGTACTTGCGTTTTTTTAACTAAAAATCCTCAACTTATTCATATGATGATTGATCGATGTGAAATTGAAAGAAACTTGCCTTATGGGGAGTGGGAAAAAACCGTTAGATCAATTCTTTTTAAAGAAAAAGGAATAAAAAATAGCGACCTTGATCAGTTTGTTAGTTGGAACCTAGCAAACCCATCATTCTCACTGGCAAAGTATAGAAAATGCACAAAAAAAGAAATTGATGCTTTCAGATTTCATCGTGCTGATCAAAGAAGCGAAATTTTGTCTGGTAATGATAAGGTGGTTTATCAGCAATACATTAAAGCATCCTATAACGACCAAGACAGTTCAGTACCTCACAACTTTGTTATGCCATAGGATTACAATAAGGTTAATAATATTTTATAAATTATTTTGAGTTAAAAAATGGAGAAAACCAATGAGTGATTTGATTAGAGTGAAAAGAACAAGAACTGTAGTAACGACCTACCGGGATTTTGCCGATATAGATCGAGAGCAGATGATTAATGATTTAGGAATAACGGTACATGATTATGATGATTTTATGAATGAACTAGAAGATTGGATACTGAAATGGGAGATGCTTGATAAACCAACAGAGATCGAAGTAGATCAAAGTGAAACAGTTTCAGAGGAGGAGGAACTAGATTGTTGGATAGATGCTGATTGCATCGATTAAATTTATAAAATTACAAATGGAAAAACTATAACAAATAGCAAAACCAATATTTGGATGATGATAAAAGGAATAACTCCTCTATAAATATCTGTAGTTTTAATGCTCGCGTCAGCAACCCCTCTCAAGTAAAACAAAGAAAATCCAAAGGGCGGTGTAAGGAAGGATGTCTGTAAGTTGATGGCCATTAATATTCCAAGCCAGACAGGATCAAAGCCCATCATTAATAAAGGCGGAGCCACTAGTGGAATAATGACATAACAGATTTCAATGAAATCCAAAATAAAGCCAAAAAGAAAGATGGCAAAAAGGATAAAGAATAGGGCAGTGTATTTCCCACCTGGCATCATCTCAAAAATTTGATCAACTAAGAGATCACCACCCACTCCTCTAAAAATTAGTGAAAAAATTGAAGCTCCAATAAGGATGCTAAATATCATGGTGGTAACGGTTGCTGCCTTATAACTGGTTGCTTTAATAAGCTCTAAGTTAGCATTGCCATTAATGGCAGCAATAATGAGTGCTCCAAGAGCACCCACTCCAGCAGCTTCAGTAGGCGTTGCTATACCTCCAATAATTGATCCGAGCACAACAAAAATTAGAGTGGCTGGGGGCAGTAGGGTTTTGAGAATGTTGGCTTCACCTTTAGTTTCTTCAATGACAACAAACTCTTTTTTCCTATTTATTAATATTGTGTAGATCAAATAGCCAATTACTATCATTAGGCCAGGGACAACCGCTCCAACAAATAAATCACCCACAGAGACCGTTTCCTGAGAGAACACTCCAAGATTATTTTGCGCTCTTTGATAGGCATTCGACATCACATCACCGAGCAGTACCAACGCAATTGAGGGCGGAATAATTTGTCCCAATGTTCCTGTTGAAGCAACCAAGCCGGAGGCAAAGTCCTTGTCATAACCTTGTTTCAACATCGCTGGTAAAGACATTAGTCCCATGGTTACAACGGTAGCACCCACAATTCCAGTGCTGGCTGCTAAAAGTGCCCCCACAACAATTATTGAAATACTCAATCCCGAATTAGTATTTTTAAAAACGATTGCCATATCTCTTAGCATTTTGGAGGCAATGCCTGACCTCTCTAAAACCACTCCCATAAACACAAACAAAGGAACAGCCAAAAGCGTTTGATTATTCATGATCCCAAAAAGTCGCATGGGCAAAGTCTTAAATAAATTAGCATCAAAGAAACCAAAAACGGTTCCTAGAAGAGCAAATAATATAGAGGTGCCCGCCAAGGTAAATGCAACTGGATACCCGACTAGCAGCGCCATGCAAATTAGAGCAATTAAGAGAATGGGGATTATTTCCATAATTTATAAAGCTCCTTTAATCCGGCAAATGCTAAAACTATTGGAAATAAGAAAATTAAACTTTTTTGAAAATAAACAAACTCCAAACCTCCTGGCTCAGTCGAAATTTCTTTTACCGACCAAGAAGTTGATACAAAATCAATTGAGTAATAAGCAAGCACTCCTATGGTTGGAAAAAGAAAAAATATTATTCCTAAGGTATTAACTAATTTTTTGTATTGTGGCTTTGAGTTGCGATACAAAATATCTACTCTGACGTGTTCATCCTCAAGATAAGCCCATCCAGCACACCCAAGGAAAATTAAAGCATGCAAGTAGAGCGTTAATTCCTGCAAGTCTGTCCTGCCGACCCCAAAAAAATACCTGCTCACTACAACAGCAATCATTAGCACTAAAAGTAGCGGAAGAAAAAGAGCAAAAAACTTTCCAATCCTGTTATTCATATTGCCTTAATTTAAAAGATGTAAGTAAAATAACTAACATGATTATTTTATTATCCCCTGCCAAAACATTAGATTACAGTAAGGACTTTAATTTCCAACCTTCTGTGCCCACTTTTTTAAATGACTCTGCAAAGCTTGTTAAGGGTCTTAAATCAAAAGAACCTAAAGATATAGCGAGCTTAATGGGCTTAAGTGATAAGTTAGCGACGCTTAACTTTGAAAGATTTCAGTCTTGGTCTGCAGCAAAAAAGATAGGATCTGATTCAAAGCATGCTCTGTTTGTTTTTCAGGGAGACGTTTATCAAGGCTTGCAAGCCGAAAACTTATCAAAAGGAGAAGTTATTTTTGCACAAAAACATCTACGAATCCTTTCAGGTCTTTATGGAGAGCTCAAACCCTTAGATTTAATTAAGCCTTATAGGTTGGAAATGGGAACCAAATATAAAAATGAACGTGGTGATAACCTGTATCAGTTTTGGGGAGATAAGATTCAAAAAAATATCGTAAATGAGCTTAAGGCTAATAAGTCTAATTTAGTTATTAATCTTGCCTCAAAGGAGTATTTCTCTGTTGTTGGTAGGTTGCCAGAAGATATTGAAGTAGTTTCACCCATCTTTAAAGATTATAAGAATGATCAATATAAGATCATCAGTTTTTACGCAAAAAAAGCACGTGGATATATGAGCAGTTGGATTATTAAAAATAAGGTTACAAAAAGCGAAGACTTAAAAGGCTTTGATTTAGAGGGCTACAAGTTTTCAAAAAAAATGTCGACGCCACTAGAACCAGTTTTTATACGAAAATAAATTAGGAGGTAAATATGCAAATTTTCTTAAACATTAGCCAAGTTGAACCTGAGGATACTCTAAGTGAAATGAAAGATCATGGTCTTGAATTTGAAACAGTTTCAGTTGAGGCAGATATGATGAATGGCTCATCTATAGTGACTGCAAACGTTAGTGATCTTTCTGAATTTCTGAACAAACTTAATGCGATTAAGGATGAAAATGAATACGAGTTGGAAATGTTAAGTGCAATTTTAGACGATGAGGATAACTGCCACTTCGAATACTAAAAAAGTTATTACGAGATTAATCCACTCTTTTCCCAAAAAGATTTTTTGGGCTCAAGGTCTTCAAAATCACCAGAGACTTTTTCCATATAAGCTTTCATAGCTGATTCCATATCAGAAGAGCTAATCAAGGCTGAATTCCATATCGCATGATAATCAAGCGCATCATCAACACTATTATCACGCGCATAATTGATTTGCTTCTTTATAACGCTTGTGACTAAGGGAGACTTTGATGCGATTTCTTCAGCGAGCCTAGTAGTCTCTTCTAATAGTTGGTCATGATCTTGAAAGACTTTTTCAACAAAGCCAAGTTGCTGAGCTTCAGCTGAGTCAAACTTTCTACCGGTGTAAGCCAATTCTCTTACCGCACCCAAAGGCATTAGGGTGGGCAGTCTTTGCAGGGTGCCTACATCGGCTGCAAGACCAATATCAACTTCAGCAATTTTGTAAAAAGCGTCAGTCGAGCAATAACGCATATCACAAGCAGCAGCCATATCAATGGCACCTCCAACACAAGCACCTTGGATTGCAGCAATTGTTGGCATACGGCACTTTTCTAATGCAGTAAATGCTCCCTGAAGTTCTAATAACTCATGATAAAAAGCCTCTCTTGTTCTTGAAGGATCTTTTTTCTTCTTACCAGAGCCGTCGTTAACAAAATTAGCTAAATCCATGCCTGCACTAAAGTGTTTACCTTCACCTCGAAGAAGAATCACTCTTGCATCAGCATTTTTATCAATTGTTTTGATAATTTCTGGAAGCTCTTTCCAGAATAGTCGTGTCATGGTGTTAAGCTCATTACCACGAGACATAATAATGTGAGCAACACCGTTAGATATTTCAGTTTTAAAGCATGTATAGTCACTCATTGACCGGACTCCTTTGTCTTAAGTTCTTTAACAGTTGTTAGCATTTCATCAATTAGATCGAAGGTTTTGTGATGCGGTAGAACAACCTTTCGGTCTCTAGATAGCAGCTTTAACCCTTTTTCTAGCTCGTTTAATTTTTCCTGTAACTCTTTTGACATAATTAGATACTTTGTTTAGACAAAAAATTATAATAGCACCTCATCATGAAAGCACCTTTAATTTACCTTTTCTTTTTATTATTTGCATTTAACTTTTCTGCAGAGGATTTTAGTCATGAAGAACAACGCATGCTCTCAACCCTTTATGTACAAACAGCTGCAGAGCATCGCGCCTCTGTGCTCCAAACTTTTAAGACAGCAACCAACTTGTTGCCAGAAGCCATTGAGGATGCATCATGGAATGCCTTGCCAAACCTTGCATCAAACAATCGCGATCTAGCCCCAGCAATAATCATAGATGTTGATGACACAGTATTGGATAACTCACCTTATGAAGCGCGGCTTATTAAATCTGGACAATCTTATCCTTCAGGATGGGGAGATTGGTGCAACGAATCACAAGCAAAACCTTTACCAGGTGTTTTGGAATTTCTTCTAAAAGCAGAGCAAATGGGAGTCAAGATTTTTTATGTGACCAATAGAAAATATGAATACGAAAAAGGGACGCTTGAGAATTTTAAAAAATTTGGTATCCCTATTGAGGGTGATGAAGACTCACTCTTGATGAGATATGAAAATGGTTGGGACTCAAATAAAACATCTAGAAGAGAACTTATAGCTAAAAATCACAGAGTGATATTTCAAATCGGGGATAATCTTGGTGATTTTGTAGATCTTTCTCTTAGTCATCAATCGCCAGAAAAGCGTGTTGAAGTTGTTACCGAATTTAATGATATGTGGGGTAAGTATTGGTTCATGATTGAAAATCCTACTTACGGTGACTGGGAAGGCGCTCTATATAAATTTAATTTTGATAGATCAAATCAAGAAATCATTCAGATTAGAAATAAAAAGTTGGATGAGGCCAGATGAAAAGGGTCTTAGTGGTAGCAGCTTTGATTGCAATTTCTGCAATTTATTTTTTTCAATCCAATAATCAAGAAAAAGTAAAGATTGGATCATCCGCTAGTCCTGAAAAACTTACTCAAAGAGACTATCAAGGTCCTCCGAAAAAAATCATCCTTCTTATTGGAGACGGGATGGGGCTTAATCATATACTTTTAGGTCGAATTGCATTCGGGGGTCCAGAGTTCAATATGGCAATGGATAGAATGCCAGTATTTGGAATTGTCACTACTCATTCAGTTGATGACTTAAATACTGATTCAGCAGCAAGCGCCACCGCATGGAATACAGGCTTTAAAACAAAAAATAGATTTGTTGGAGTAACCGTCGACAAAGAACCTAAAAAAAATATTTCAGAAACCATCAAAGACTTTGGTTTTATTTCTGGCTTAGTAGCAACATCATCAGTGACACACGCAACGCCTGCAGCTCAATATGCTCATACAGATAGTAGATACAAAGAAGAGCTAATTGCTCAACAACTAGTAGAATCTGAAATTCGAATAGCTTTAGGTGGAGGAACAGAGTTTTTCGAACAAGAAAATAAACAAGATTTATTTTTTATCGAAGATCTAAGTAGATTAAAAAACATCAGCACTGACAGTCGCGTTATAGGCTTGTTTGCTGAAGATGGCATCGAAAGATCTGTTGGCCCATCACAAATTGTAATGACAAAAGCAGCACTAAAGTTTTTATCCTCCGCTGCAAAAGACTGTAATAATTTCTTTCTTATGAGTGAAGGCAGTCAGATTGATTGGGAGTCTCACGACAATAAAGTAGATGAAATGCTGGTTGAACTAAAAGATTTTAATGAAACGATCAATTATGTATTGGATTATGCTGCAACTAGAGAAGACACACTGGTGATCGTTTCTTCAGATCACGAGACTGGAGGATTGGATGTCATAAAGCAGTCTGGTGATGATGTTGTCATAGGCTGGACTAGCGGAAGTCACACACTCGCACCAATTGGGATTTTTGCCTATGGTCCAGGCGCTGAAAATTTTTCAGGCAAGATTGATCAAACAGAAATATATAAAATCATTACAGAGCTTGCATCTGAGGCAAGCTGCTCAGCGGATCAATGAAACTAGATGATAATTTCTTTTTGGAAGCAGAATCAGTCTTGCGTGAAATAGAGCATGAATGCTCAATAAAAATACTTGATATTTATGAGTCCAATGAAATTTTGCAAGAAAATAAATCAGACGGCTCCCCTGTTACAGCTGCGGACTTAGCTGCAAATGAAATAATTAAAAATAGTCTTAATAGTATCTTTCCTGATATTCCAGTGCTTTCAGAGGAGCTCGAGTATCCAGAAAATATTCCAGAAACATTTTGGTTAGTTGATCCCCTTGATGGCACAAAAGAATTCATTAAAAAAACTAATCAATTTACAGTAAATATTGCCTTAGTTCATAAATCTGAATCAATTTTTGGAATGGTAAGCGCGCCTGCCATGAAAAAGATTTGGCTATCAGCCAAATCAAATCAAGTTATAAAAACTCAAGAGTCAGTTTTTGATCGCAAAATTAATGTAGCTACCAGTGCTAGCCACTCGTCTAGTGATGACAGCAGCTTTTTAAATTTTCTTAAGGATAGCGGAGTAGACGCAGAACCCATGCCACTTGGGAGCTCTTTGAAGATCTGCTTAGCAGCAGATGGCGATGTAGATATTTATCCAAGATTTGGCCCAACAAGTGAATGGGATATAGCTGCTGCAAATGCCGTACTTAGTAATGTCGGGGGGCTTTTAGTAGATTTAGAATCACATCAAAAATTAGCTTATGGAAAGCAAGATTCTGTTCTAAATCCTAGTTTTATAGCAATAAGCCCTTATATAAATAGCATAGAGGTTTTAAAATTAGTAGAAGAGTTTAATAAAACCTTGCTATAATTATGATATTATATAATTGAAACTTATAAATACTTATACTAATATTTTATAATGGGAACCGAATTACAGACAATTGAGTTATCAACTCCGGGAAAGGATATCGAATCCTATCTTTCGTCTGTGCATTCAATTCCAATTCTAACGCCTGTTCAAGAGAGAGAGTTAGCCCAAAAACTTTATGATAATGACGATCTTGATGCAGCTAGACAGCTAGTGCTGGCTCATTTACGTTTTGTGGTTCATATCTCAAGAACCTATTCAGGTTACGGACTTCCACTTGCGGATATTATTCAGGAAGGGAATGTGGGTTTAATGAAAGCGGTTGATCGATTTGACCCTAATAAAGGTGTAAGGCTTGTATCATTTGCTGTTCACTGGATTAAGGCAGAGATACATGAGTACATTTTAAAGAATTGGAGGCTCGTAAAAATAGCGACCACAAAAGCTCAAAGAAAATTGTTCTTTAATCTTAGAAGCAAAAAGAAGTCATTGGATTGGCTTACCAAAGATGAGGCAGAGAAAATAGCTGAAGATTTAAATGTTGAAGTCAAAGACGTCCTTCATATGGAAAATAGATTGTCTTCAAATGATTCGTCATTTGACGGACCAGCAGATCATGATGATGAGAGTGATGTTATGGCACCTTCACAGTATCTTGAGGATAAAAGATTTAGTCCAGAAGATATTGTTGAAGCAGATGACTTTGAGCAACATAACAATCAGTTGCTTTTCTCAGCACTCAAAGATCTTGATGAGAGAAGCAAGGACATTATCAACAGGAGATTTCTTTCTGATCAGAAGGTTACGCTTCATGATTTAGCAGATGAGTATGGCATTTCTGCTGAAAGAGTTAGACAAATCGAAAATGGCGCATTGAAAAAGTTGAAGTCTGCAATGTCAGATGCCGCCTAAACTATCAATTACTCTCAACGGAGAATCCATCACACTACCTTCGAATAAACTTGAAGATCTTTTAGATTCCTTAAATCTACAAAATAAAAGATATGCTGTTGAAATAAACAGAGAAATTATTCCACGATCAAAACATTCATCCTATCAGCTGTCAGAGAATGATAGAATCGAAATCGTTGAAGCAGTAGGTGGAGGATAATGGATAAAACACTAAAAATAGGCACGCATTCTTTTCAATCTCGTTTGATGGTTGGAACTGGCAAATATAAAGATTTTGAAGAAACTAAAAATGCTATCACTTCATCTGGTGCGGAAGTAGTTACAGTTGCATTGCGCAGAACTAATATGGGTCAGAACAAAGATGAGCCAAATCTGCTGGACTTTATCGATCCAAATAAGTGGACCATCCTTCCAAATACTGCTGGGTGCTTTAACGCTGAGGATGCAGTCAGAACATGCCAGCTCTCAAGAGAGCTTTTGGATGGAAAGGCCTTTGTAAAACTAGAGGTTCTTGGCGAGAAAAAAAATCTGTTTCCTCATATGTCGCAAACCATCGAGGCCGCAAAGACGTTGATCGATGACGGCTTTGAGGTCCTTGTTTATTGTTCTGATGATCCAATTTTTTGCCAGGAGCTCGATGACATGGGTTGTGCAGCAGTTATGCCGCTTGCATCACCTATTGGCTCCGGTTTAGGGATTATTAATCCTTATAACATTGAAATTATCTTGGAAAATTCATCTAAGCCAATCATTGTTGATGCTGGTGTTGGCACAGCCTCAGATGCTGCAATAGCAATGGAGCTAGGTTGCGATGGAATCTTGATGAATACCGCAATTGCACACGCTAAAAACCCTGTCTTGATGGCTGAATCGATGAAGGAAGCAGTGTTATCAGGTCGCAAAGCTTTTCTTGCAGGCAGAATGTCGAAAAGAGAAACAGCTTCTCCATCATCGCCAACAACAAATCTAATTGAATAAACAAAAAAAATATCTTCCAAGTTTTGTAAAGCGGTTGGGTAGAATTACAGCTGCACAAAAAGCGAATCTAAATGATTTAGATCTCTACAAGACAAAGATAAAGGACTTAAAAAACAAAAATATTGTTTTAGATATTGGTTTTGGTAATGGCGAATATACTGCTGCTTATGCGAATGCTTTTCAAGAAAAACACTTAATAGCAACTGAGGTCTATTTATCTGGAATAGGAAGCCTGATAGGTTTAATTAATAAGTATAAAATCTCAAACATTAGTATCTTCGATGAAGATGTAAGGTTATTAATGGACCAAATGCCCAAGGATTTTTTAGATTCGGTTAATATTCTATTTCCTGATCCTTGGCAAAAGGCAAAACACCACAAAAGACGACTCATCAGCGAAGACTTTTTGTATCAGTTACATCCTTTGCTTAAGCCTAATGCAAGAATTTTTGTACGAACTGATTGGGAAGACTATGCCGAACAAATAAGTGAATTAGATGAAGTAATGAGTTCTCATTTCAGATTAAAGAGAACACAAAATATTGAGTTTGAATTTGAGACGCGCTTTCATCAGCGCGCAATAAAAGAGGGCAGGGAGATAAACAGTTTTTTATTCACAAAACTATGAAAATAAAGAAACTGCATCATCCAAAAACTTAAAACCTTTCTCAGTTGTCCCAAGCCTTCTCTTTTGAAAATATCCTAGATCAACTCCGATTTCATATTTTTTAATAAAGCGCTCAGATAATTTAATTTGATTGGTTGCTAGGTTTTTGTCATCTATGCCTAATTTATTTCTTAAAATGTTGATAGCTAAATCAAAGTCCAATTCTTTGCCCTCTAATTTTTCCATATGGATGGGTTTTGTGTCATTGATGTAACTCTTTATTGAATTACGTTTTCTAAAACGATGATGAAAATTATCTTTAAAAATTTTGCTGGATGCGCCAGGCCCAATTCCTAAATAATCTCCGTACTTCCAGTAATTTTGATTATGAATGGATTTTGAATTTTCTTTTGACCAAGATGAAATTTCATACTGGTTAAAATCATTTTTCACTAAAAGATCTGAAGAAACTATTTCAGCTTTTTCAATTTCATTTTCAGTTGGCAGTAGAGGCCTTTTTTTATAAAAAATAGTATTTGGCTCAATATTTAGTTGGTACAAAGAAAGATGATTTATCCCTGCATCAAGGAATATCTCCAGATCACTTTTTAGAGTTTGAGAATTTGAATTCGGCCCTCCATATATTAAGTCAATTGTTCCAATCAGCTCGCTTTCTGAAAGAAGCCTAAGAGCTTTTAATGAATCAGACGCATTATGATTTCTTCCCAAAGAGCCAAGGTACTGATCATCAAAGCTTTGTATTCCAACAGACATTCGATTAATGCCACCATCTTTTAGTTCGACAATATAATCTGAAGTGAGATCTATGGGGTTTGCTTCAAAACTTACCTCGCAATTCAAAACAACCTTAAATTTACTATGTAAGAAATCTAAAAAATCTTTTATGAAGCTTGTTGGAACCTTAGATGGAGTGCCACCACCAAAATAGATTGACTTAAAAGGCCTTTGATTAATTAATTGCTCGGATTGGTCAAGGTCATTTTTAAGCGCATTAAAAAGTTCTTTAACGGAATCATTCAAAGAATCAGTTGTAATATTAAAGTCACAGTAGGGACATTTTTTATCACACCAAGGCAAATGAACATACAGCGATAGCTCCGGCAAATTATCCATTTATTTTAATTTGTCTTTTAATACTGCAAATGCTTTTCCTCGATGACTTAGCTTTAATTTTGTTGAGGCATTTATGGAGGCAAAGGACTCGTTGTAGCCATCAGGGTAGAACATATCGTCATAGCCAAAGCCATGATCACCAATTGATTTTGTTTTAATTATGCCATTTGACCTTCCTTCTACATACAGCGGAAGAGGATCATTTTTTGAAGTAATCATCACCAACACACACACAAAATAAGCCGGCATTTCTTCGAAGCCTAGACGACGCATTTCACTTTTAAGTTTTTCTTTGTTTTCATCATCTGAAGCATCATTGGATGCATATCTTGCAGACTTTAATCCGGGTTCATTATCAAGGCCAGGCACTATCAGACCAGAGTCATCCGCTATAACACTGTGATCTGTGAATTCAGAAACTCCCCTAGCCTTGAGAAGCGCATTTTCAAAAAAAGTTGAGCCAGTTTCATCAACCTCTAACTGGACTATTTCACTTTGGGGAATAATTTCGGCAGGGGACAGCAGAGTCTTAAATTCATTAATTTTACCTTTGTTATTTGATGCGATAACAAAGACATCGTTAGGCCCCAATTAAATAAACTCCCTCAGCTGCTAACAGATTTCCTCTTTTAAGTTTTTTTAAAGACCTCCCATGATCATCGAGATAAATTTTTTCTAAGATCTTTAAATTCAGCTCAGCACAGAGCTCCTCAAAATCTTTAATAGTACACAGGTGGATATTTTTGGTCTCATACCATTTTGATGGCAATCTTGAAGAAACAGGCATTCTTCCAGCCATCATTAATAGTCTAATTTTCCAATAACCAAAATTAGGTATTGAAACCACACAAGTTGTTGCGACATCCAACAAATCAATCAAAGCACTCTTAGGGTTTCTGAGGCATTGAATGGAGCTAGCCATGATGGCAGCATCAAAACCAAGATGTTTAAAATCTTTCAGTCCATCATCCAAATCATGCTGAATTACAGGAACATTATTTTCGATGCATTTTTTTATTTTTTCTAAATCATTCTCTACACCGAAACCATTAACACTTTTTGTATTCATAAGATCTCTAAGCAATGAACCATCACCGCAGCCAAGATCAATAACCTTGCTTTCATCCTTGATCCAATTATTTAAATAAGCAGAGTCCATAATTATGAGCTTAAAAAAGTTTTTAGTATTTTTGAATATTCAGGTGAAGCGAACAAAAAGCTGTCATGCCCGTACGAACCTTCTAGCTCAATGAAAGAACTTTCTACATCAGAAAGAATGCAATCTTTTTGTAAGCGTCGGCTATGCCAGCTTGGGAATAACCAGTCTGAAGTAAAACTAATAATGAGCAGTTTTGATTTAATTCTTTCTAACGCCTTGCTCATACTGCCTTCAAATTGATCAGCTAAATTATATTCATCCATCGCCTTGGTCATCAAAATGTAGGAATTTGCATCAAAAAATTCAGAAAACTGATCTCCCTTATATTGTAGGTAATTTTCAATTTCGAAATTAACTTCTTCGGCAACTTTGGTTCCAGGCGCTTGTTTTTTTCTTCCAAACCTTCTTTGAATATTAGTCTCAGACAGGTAAGTAATATGTCCCAGCATCCTCGCAGTTTTTAAGCCTTCTTTTGGCGTTGTGTTATGCGTAATATATTCACCGTTATTAAAGGAAGAGTCTTTTCTAATTATTTGGCGTGCAACTTCATTGAGCGCAATGTTCTGAGGAGAAGTTTGTGCAGTGGCTGCAATTATTGCTGCTCTCTTAATTTTTTCTGGGTAGGATACTGCCCACTGAAGGGCTTGCATACCACCTAAACTTCCACCCGCAACCATTTCCCAACAACCAATTTCTAGTTCATCCATCAAAAGTTTTTGTGAATTAACCCAATCCAAAACACAAACATCAGGAAACTTTGAGCCATAGGGCTCATTTGTTTCCATGCTTATGGACTTCGGCCCAGAAGATCCATAGCAACTCCCTAAGTTATTCACCGACACCACAAAATATTTTTCGGTGTCAATTGCTTTGCCCGGCCCAATAATTTCATCCCACCAACCGGTTTTATTCCCATCACTAGTTAAACCTGCTGCTTCATGACTTCCAGAAAAGGCATGACAAACTAAAACCGCATTAGTTTTATCTGCATTAATTTCGCCATATGTTTCGTATACGAGCTCGATCGAGGGAAGCATTTTATTGCTAGCAAATTTAAAATTTACATCGGATTTAAAGACGGCACTATTTTTTTTCACAGCAGGGGACCTGACAAACTTTTAATTAAACTGATCAATACTGAGTTCACCAAGTTTAATAGCAACAAGCCTATAATAGGTGAGAAATCTAAGCCTCCCATTGATGGCAGATATTTTCTAATGGGACTCAATACCGCATCAGAAAGACTATTAACCAACTCTGCAATGGGGTGTTGATTCATGGGCGCTACCCAACTAAGGATGACCGATCCAATTACAGCGTAAAACATTATCCTAAATAGAAAATTTACAACATCCACAAAAGAAAGAATCGATATAAATATCAAAGAATAACTATCTGAGTAGGCAACAAATAGGCCAACTATTCTTAATCCCAATGCAAACAGCAAACTTGAAAATAAAGGATTTCCTAGAGGTAATACCAAACTTGAAACAGGCTCTACTTTTGTTGCAAGAAAGTTAACTACAGGGTTGTAAAAATTTACTCTAGTGATTCTGAATAGAAATGAAAATAGGAATAAGTAACTTAAAAACATTGTAATTAGAACAACAAAGAAGCTGTATTCAATATTCATTTTGTATTTCCTTTGACCTTTTCTCAGCAGCCTTAAATGCAGACTTAAAGATGTTACTAATTTTGTTTTTCTTGAGAGCTTTTAATCCGCTGTAAGTAGTGCCTTTAGGCGACATAATTTTTTTTATGGACGGCTCAATGCCATTATTTAATTCAATATGTTGGGCGATACTAGATATAAACATAGCTAAATTTTTTGAGGCAGCATTTTTATTTTTTGAAAACTTTAATAGTTTTTCATCATACTGCTTTAAGGCCTCCATTATGAAAGCTTGTCCGCTACCCACAACAGCAGTAAATTCGTGAAGATCCTTTTCTGATGATAGCTCAATTGTAGAGCCCATTTTATTTAGGAGGGGAATTAATTCTTTTGTTTGTTTTTTTTGTTCTTCTGCCATGAAAATAGCAGTAATGCTTTTACCAAATTCTGCACTGGTAGTTGGCATTATTCTTATAACCTTCTCCGAATTTACGAGTATTTTTAGCTTTTGAGATGAAATTCCTGCAACTACAGAAACAAGGGTAGTTTTACCCCAATTAATTGTAGACCCTTCAATGGCATCTTTTACATCTTTAGGCTTTACGCATAAAAAAATAAAGTCAAATTTAGCTGAATTTGCCTTACTTACAGCAAGACTTTTAATTGAGTTTTTTTCATAAAACTTTTTCTTTTTTTGGTTTCTGGTTAGTACGGTAATAGAGGTAGGATTTAATCCGCTATCAAGCAAACCCATAATCATGGCTTGCGCAATGTTCCCACAACCTAAGAAACCAATATTCATTCTCTTTTACCAAAAATATTTTCGCCCACTCTTATCAGATTAGAGCCATATTTTAATGCAATTGGATAATCATGCGATGTACCAAATGAAAAAGTATCAAAATTGTTAAAGTCCGAGCTGATGGCTTCGATTGCGTGTTTTATTCTCTCCATCGACTCATTCTTTTCATTTTCAGACTTAGTTAAGCTTGGCATAAACATCAGTCCGCGAAGCCTCAAATTAGAACAATGCTCCTCAATAAATTTTGCCAAGGGATGAACATCGCCTATTTGCACGCCGGATTTAGAAATTTCATCATCGATATTAACTTGAATCAAAACATTCATAGATTTATTCAAATCAAAACAATGTTTGTTTAACCTTTCTGCAATTTTAATTCTTTCAACAGAGTGCACCCAGGTTGCAAAAGAGGCGATAGTCTTTGTTTTATTGCTTTGAATTGGCCCAATAAAGTGCCATACAGCATTGGCATTGATAGATTTAGCTTTTTCTGCAAGCTCGGCGGCATAGTTTTCTCCAAAATTATTTATTCCCTGATTTAATGCAGCCAAAATGTGATCTACAGATTTCTTTTTTGAGACCGCAACAATCATTGGCTCTGATTGAGTTGCAGATGAAATATTAGCCTTAAGGCTTTCAACATTATTTTTTATTAATTCTTCGAGCATCTTTGTCGAATCAATGGCGATCTTCCTGACTTTATGAGAATCTCTCTGGCATTGTTTACAGCAGATTTATTCTCATATGGGCCAGACATTAACCTAAAGTAGGCTTTGCCGGGCTCTTTGGAGCTAAAATAATTATCAATATAAGGTTGCAAGCCTAGTTTTAGAATATTAGTTAGCTCTTCCTGTGCATAAATTTTTCTCCCATATGTCTCTATCTGTAATATGTAGTTACATTCCTCATTTGATCTATCTAGGTCTTCTGTATAGATCCAGTCTTCTGTAAGGCCAACTGGATAGGAGAATTCAATATTAGAAGTTATATCAAGCCCAACCATTTTTTTTACATCAGTATTCATGTTATTAATAAGAGCAAATGCACCAATTGCTGAGATAATTACAAGAGTAAGCCCTGTTTTTAAGCTAAAGGGATTTTTATATGTTTTTTTTGTAATAAATCTTTGATTTACTGATTTATTTTTTTTTAAACTCTTTTTGCTATTTATGCGCTTGGCAAAATCCTTCATATTACATTTTGTCCATTGCATTAATTCCAAGTAAATCTAGGGATTTTGAAAAAATCTTTTTCACATTACTCAAGACAAACATAATGTCATTTTGGGTTTTTACATCAGATTTTAAAATATTATGGTCATTATAGAATTGATGAAATTGATGGGCTAAGTCTTTTAAATAAAAAATGATAAGGTGAGGCTGTAAGTTTTCAACAGCACTATCAATAATCTCATCAAATTTAAGCGACTTGAGTATTAATTTATCGCAAAGATAGAATTCAGTTGATATCAATTCTGAAGGGAGGCCATCATTATTTAATAGGTACTTTTGTTCCAAAGAAGAAATCCTTGCATGTGCATACTGAATGTAAAAATAGATATTTTCTTTATTTTCTTCTGTTGCCAGTGACAAATCAAAGTCAAGATGCTGATCAGCCTGTTTAGACAAATAATAAAACCTCGAAACATCCGTACCCAGCTTTTCAATCAAATCCGATAGCTTATAAAACTCTCCTGATCTGGTAGACATTTTTACCTTTTTTCCACTTTCAAAGAGATTAGCAAATTGAACTAATTGAACTCTCAATCTTTCTTTTGAGTAACCCATAGATTCAATGGATGACTCTATTCTTTTGATGTAACCATGATGATCTGAGCCCCAAACATTAACGATAACATCAAAGTTTCTATCAAGTTTATTTTTATGATATGCAACGTCTGATGCTAAATATGTACCTCGCCCATCTTCTCTAACCAAGACCCTATCTTTGTCATCACCATGATTGGTCGATTGAAGCCATAATGCTCCATCTTTTTCATAGCCATTGTTCTCTTTTACAGTTTCTATGGCTTTTCCTAGCAGAGATTCTTTGTCTTCAATGCTCCCAAGGCTAGATTCATAAAACCAATGTTCATGGATGACATTAAATTTTTGCAGATCATCTTTAATTAATTCAATCACATAAGCCAACCCAATTTTCCTTGATTCAGCCCATAGATCCGGACTCTCTTTTTTAAAAACTGCAATCAGGTCATCAATTTGCTTTTCAGGATCATTTTGACTTTGTTCTAATTCATCAATACTGAAATTTTCAAAGAATTCAGGATTAATTTTGGCAGCAATATCAATAATATATTCTGCCTTATATGCAGATTCTGGAAAGTCATCATCATTAAATAAGTTCTTTCCTCTGAGGATTATGCTGCAAGTTAGGATATCAATTTGTCTGCCAGCATCATTTACATAATACTCACCTGTAGCATCATGACCTTTGAAATTAAGCAATCTTATTATTGCATCTCCATAAGCAGCACCCCGTCCATGCCCAACATGGAGTGGCCCTGTAGGATTTGCTGAAACGAATTCAACCTGAATTTTTTGTTTTTCTTTTTTTGGAACTTGATTTGAGAATTGAACGCATTCACATAACAGATCTAAAAATATTCTTTGTTCAAGGAAGATATTGATGAAGCCTGGTCCAGCAATTTCAATTTTATTAATGGATTGATCTTCTAAAAGACTTTTTTTGATAAATTCAGCAATCTCTTTAGGATTCTTTTTTGCAACTCCTGCACCGACCATTGCAATATTTGTTGTTAAGTGACCCTTGTCTAGATTATCCGAAAATGAAAGCTTCGAATTTTTAATAATTTGATTTGTTGATTGATCCTCAAGCCCTAAATCAGATAATCTCTTATTAATAAGTGCACTAATCTTTGCAATCATTATTTTCTTCCAGCGTATTCACTGGTTCTTGTGTCAACCTTGATAGTTTCTCCTTCTTCAACAAAAAGAGGAACCTGAATTGAAACTCCAGTCTCCAGTTTCGCAGGCTTTGTAGCTCCTGATACGGTGTCCCCTTTAACCCCTGGCTCTGAACTGGTAATTTTTAATTCTACAAATGGAGGTACTTCAATACTAATAGGCGATCCATTCCAACTAATTACCTCGCAAGCCTCTTGTCCAATTAACCATTGTTTTGCATCAGACATAATGTCTTCATTGATGCTAATTTGATCGAAGTTCTCTTGATCCATGAAGTGCCAATTATCACCATCGGAATATAGATATGTCATCTCTTTTGCAATCACATCTGCTTGATCAACGCTTTCACCAGATTTAAAGGTTTTGTCGATCACTTTGCCAGTTAGTAGGTTTCTATATTTAACTCTCATTACAGCTTGACCCTTACCAGGTTTATGAAACTCATGATCAAGTATTGAGCAAGGTGCGCCATTGAGTATAATCTTTAGTCCGTTTTTGAATTGATTAGTCGAGGTTTTAGTCATATCTATGCGGTTTTAATTAAATAAGGGTTTTATCATGAAGAGATTTTATACGTTTTTAGCAAGTTTATTACTAATTGTATCTTGCTCAGATACAAATTCATCCACTTATACAGAAGCTGATGCATTAGAGTTTTTGGAACGAATCGAGAAAGAGGATGAGACGCTTGGACCTATAGCTAGTTCAGCTTATTGGATCGGCTCTAATTTTATTACCTACGATTCACAAAAAATAGTTTCTGACTTCGGCATGAGATTGCAACTTTTATCCTTGGAGAGGGCTAGGGAAGCAGCCTTATTTAATAATTCCGAACTATCTGACTCAACTAGGAGGAAGCTGGATTTAATAAAGGGTTCATTTGTAATGCCATCACCTTATGATAGTGAGCTTGCCAAAGAATTATCAAATATATCAACTGAACTAGAAGCAATGTATGGGACTGGCACACATTGCTTTGAGGATGGAGAGTGTTATGACCTTGAGGCCTTTGAAAATGTGATTGATAACTCTAGAGACACAGATGAATTATTGAGAGCTTGGACTGGCTGGAGAGAAATTGGCAAACCTATGAAAGAAAAATACCTCAGAATGGTAGAAATAGGCAATCAAGGTGCAGAAGATCTAGGATACTCCGGCCTTCTTGATTTATGGTTTAGTAAATATGATATGCCGGTTGAAGAGTTTCAGAATGAGACCGAGAGAGTATGGCAAGAATTAAAGCCCTTATATGACTCACTTCAGTGCCATGTCAAAAACAAGCTTACTGAATATTATGGTCCTGAAATAATGCCAGGCGATGGAACCATTCCAGCTCACATTTTAGGAAATATGTGGGGTCAATCATGGATAAATATTTATGATCTTGTCTATGAGCCTGCAGGAGAGCAATCTGCCATTGATTTAACTGCCATCATAAATGAAAGAAACCTTGATGAGATAGAGATGGTAGAAATAGCTGAAAACTTTTTCTTATCATTGGGGTTTGATGAGCTTTCAGATACTTTTTGGGACAGATCCCTTTTTGTAAAACCACAGGATCGCGATGTTGTATGTCATGCATCAGCTTGGAATCTTGACTCCAATGAAGATCTAAGGATTAAGATGTGCATTGAGAAAAATTCAGAAGACTTCACAACGATTCACCATGAATTAGGACATATATTTTATTATCAAGCTTACAATCATCTTCCTAGCGTATTTGAAGGTGGAGCCAATGATGGCTTTCATGAAGCAGTTGGAGACTTACTAGCTCTTTCGATAACACCAGATTATCTTGAAAGGATTGGCTTCATTTCAAAAGAAGAAGCTGATGCTGCAAATAGCGATCCCATAGCGTTATTAATGCAGCAAGCTTTAGATGGCGTCGTAGGAGTTCCATGGACATTAATGCTTGATAGATGGAGGGGAGGTGTTTTTGAAGGAACAACCAGTAATCAAGAACTTAATTCTAGCTGGTGGGACCTTAGAAAGGAGTACCAAGGAATAACATCACCAGCTCAAAGACCCTTAGATGCATTCGATCCAGGAGCTAAATATCATATTCCTGGCAATACTCCCTACACAAGATATTATCTTGCTAGGATCATGCAATATCAGTTTCATGAAGCCCTATGTAAAAAGATTGGATTTCAGGGACCACTTCATGAGTGTTCCATATATAACAGTAAAATTGCTGGAGAAAGCTTAAGAGATATGCTTAGCCTGGGACAAAGTGTTCCTTGGCAAGATGCATTTGAAAAAATAACAGGAACAAGGTCTTTAAGCGGAACCTCAATGCTAAACTACTACATGCCACTAAAAGAATGGCTTGATGAGCAAAATGATGGCCTCGAGTGTGGCTGGGAGTAAATTTTGATTAATATATTAATAACCCTTGGGGTTGTAATTTTCGCTCTGCTATTTTCATGGATGATTTCTGGAGAGTCATTGATTTTTAATGACCATCCAGCTTTGATTTTACTGTTTGGATTGTCATTCCTCATCCAGTGGATGGCTTATATTCCATCTGTAACTTTAAAAACAGAAAAGTTTTATGATCTTACAGGCAGTATCACATATATAACTGTAATGCTGATATCTATTTACTTAGCCTCATTATTTAACGTTCTATCGATACCAAAAATTATTATCGCTGGGGCAATAATCATTTGGGCTCTTAGGCTTGGCTCATTTTTATTCATGAGAATTCATAAAGCTGGAGAGGATAAAAGATTTGCTGATATCAAGGTTAATCCTCCTCGATTACTAATGACGTGGACTTTGCAGGGATTATGGGTATGCATATGTTCGGCATCTGCACTGGTTGCCCTAACAAGCTCTATGATGCTTGATATCTCGACTATTTTTATAGCCGGTTTAGCTTTATTTATTATCGGGTTTCTTTTGGAGGTAATCGCTGATAACCAAAAAACTAAATTTAATTCCTTGCCTGAAAACAAAGATAAATTTATAAACGTTGGCTTATGGTCAAGATCTAGACATCCAAACTACTTTGGTGAGTTTTTGGTGTGGGCGGGAATTAGCATAATGTCTATTGAATACATGTCGGGACTCTCTTATGCAGCGCTAATATCCCCTGTTTTTTCATATTTGCTTATTAATTATGTAAGCGGGGTAAGAATGCTCGAAAACAAAGCCAGGAAGAAGTGGGGGCATTTAGACTCGTATAAGGAATATTTAGCAAAAACTCCGAAATTTATGCCAAAGTTGTTTTAAAATACCACTAAATATTAAAATTAAAAAATATAGAAGATTAAGAGTAGGTAAAGCAGTTGAAATTATATTTTGTCATTACATTGTCTTCTGTTAGTATTAATTTTCTCGAATCACAAGGGGTCTAATATGTTACGTAATAAATTAGTAATTGCTGGGATCTTTTGCGCATCACTCACCGCTTCAGAAATGGAGCTGGTTTTAGATGTAGGCAAAGATAACACCAATTTATCAGCACAATCTCAAGCTAAAATCGATTCAACTGAGAGCGATACAGACAAGATTGTTAATGAATATAAGGTTGTCTCAAAGCAGGTTGAAGGTTTAAAACTATACAACGCTCAGAAGAGAATCCAAATCCAAGCACAGCTTGATCTAATGGACAAATATGATGAGCAACTTATTCAGGTTGTAATCATGCAAAGACAAATACCACCACTAGCGCAAAGAATGCTAGAAGGTTTAGAGAAGTACGTAAACTTAGATACACCTTTCCATATTGAGGAAAGAAGACAGAGAATCGACTTGGTAAGAAGCTCACTATCTAACCCCAAAGTGACAGCTTCAGAACAAGTTAGACAGATCTTAGAAGCTTTTAACATTGAGGCTGAATACGGAAGAAAGCTTGATGCTTATGAAGAAACAATAGTCTTGGACAATCAAGAAATTGTAGTGAATATTCTAAGAGTGGGTAGATTAGGCATGTTCTATCAAACTAAAGATGGAAGAGATACTGGTTATTGGGATCCAGAACTAGGCTCATGGGAATCATTACCAGGAGGTTACCGAACTCAAGTAAGAGACGGAATTAGAATGGCTAAGAAAGAAGCTCCTATCGACATGCTGGTGTTGCCAGTAAAAATGGGAGGTAATTCCTAATGAAAAATCTATATTTAATACCGCTTTTAATAGCATTTTTCCTATCTATACCTTTTATAGCGCAAGAAACTGATGCTGAAGGCGAACCAACCACAATTCAAGGTTTGCTGCAGTTAGTCCAAGAGGGCAGAACAACTGAGCAAAATGAAAATACAAAGCGTGAGCAGACATTTCTTGCTGAAAAGAGCAAACAAGCATCTATTTTAGCTGCAGAAAAAAGAGAGCTAGCCAGGCAAGAAAGGATAGCTGATCAATTAGAAGCTGAGTATAAGAAAAATGAAGAAATCCTAAAGGTAAAAGAAGAAGCATATAAAAAAGAGCTTGGTTCTTTGGTTGAGCTTTTTGGACACCTTCAAAGTACAGCTGGTGAGGCAAGCTCATTATTCTCTGAATCTATAACTGCTGCTGAGTATGGAAGAGAAAGGGAAACATTCCTAAATGAACTGGCTAAGAAAATGTCTGATGCCACTGAACTTCCAACTATTACAGAACTTGAAAGACTTTGGTTTGAGTTGCAAAGAGAAATGGTTGCTGGATCAGAAGTTACTAGGTTTACTACTAGTGTTATTGGTCTCGATGGAGAAAGTACTAATTGCGACGTAGTAAGGGTGGGGCTTTACAATGCAATATGTGATGGCAAGTATTTAGAATACGTTGCGTCAAAAGGCCAATATGCCTTTCTTCCAAAACAACCTGAAAGAAAATATAGAGGCGGTGCTGGTGATATTTCTGACGCATCAGCGGGTGAAATCATTAAATTTGGTGTTGACCCAACAGGACCTGCAGGCGGAAGCTTATTGGCTAACTTGATTCTTGCACCGAGTTTACTTGAAAGAATTAATCAAGGTAGAGAAGTCGGATATATCATTATATTTGTAGGTTTCTTTGGTGTTGTTATTGCTCTTTGGAAACTCTATCAACTTTACATGATGGGAAGAGCTGTCAAAGCTCAATCATCTGCTAAGAAACCTAATGCTAATAACCCATTAGGTAGAGTCATGAAAGTGGGTAATGACAATCTTGATAAAGATATTGAAACACTAGAACTTAAGCTTGCAGAAGCAATTATGTCTGAAAGGCCTGCTATTGAGAGAGGCATCAATGTTGTAAAAATTATATCAGTTGTAGCTCCCTTAGCAGGACTGTTAGGTACTGTTACAGGTATGATTGTTACTTTCCAACAAATTACTTTATTTGGAACCGGTGATCCTAAGATCATGGCAGGAGGTATATCACAAGCACTAGTTACCACTGTTCTTGGTCTTGTTGTTGCGATACCAACAACCTTACTCCATTCATTTGCTAACTCCTCTGCAAGAGGAATTATCAATGTGCTAGAGGAGCAAAGTACTGGGATTGTTGCAGAGCATTCTGAGAATAGATAATTAAATGTACGCTATTTTCGAAGCATTTGATTCTCTCAATGACTTTATGTCAGCTGGGGGAATGGTGCTTTGGTTAATAGCGTTTTTAGCCCTTTTCATGTGGGCACTTATTCTAGAAAGAATTTGGTACTTTAATTCAGGACATAAAGAGTTTATGAAGCCCCTAGTCAAACAGTGGAATGGGATTTCTGATCACTCTAGCTGGAAGGCATCACAAATCAAAGATAAGTTGAGGTCCGAAGCAAAGGAGGAGATCAACAAGCATATGTCTTTGATTCAAACATGCGTTGCTCTTGCTCCGTTATTTGGATTGCTTGGAACCGTGACCGGAATGATTGAGGTATTCCAAGTTATGGCTTTTACTGGTGGTGGAGATGCAAGATCAATGGCAGGCGGTGTCTCTAAGGCCACCCTTCCAACGATGGCTGGCATGACAACAGCACTTTCTGGTGTTTTTGCTACAATTTATTTAAATGCAGCAAAAAATAATGAAGAAATCCATCTTAAAGAACTTATTAAAAACTAAAAGGAGATTATTGTGAGAAGAAATGCAATATCATCAGCTGTTCAAGAAGAAGAAAGCGAAATTAATCTAACTCCAATGCTTGATGTTGTTTTCATCATGCTAATCTTTTTTATTGTTACAGCAAACTTTATTAAGGAGCCAGGTTTAGAAATCAACCGTCCAGATGCTGAAACTTCTGAAGTTCAAGAAAATGCAGCTATTTTAATTGCCGTTGGACCTACAGGTGAAATCTGGATGGACGGAAGAAGAATCGATGCAAGACAAGTAAAAGCTAACGTTGTAAAACTTCTTGCAGATAATCCACAAGGGTCAGTAGTGATTCAGGCTGATGAAAAAGCAATGGCTGATACAATTATTCAAGTAATGGACGGAGCAAGAGATGCAGGAGTGTTCAACATTTCGCTAGCATCTGAACCAAAATAATATCATGGACGGAGTGCTGAAATCGATCACTGATCCTATAAACAAAGCACTTGCACCCCTATACGACTTAATAAATAAAGCTTTTGAATATAATAAGTTTCTAGCAGGAGGCGCTTTAGCTACATTCATAACTGTTGCTTTATTTTTTCTCATGGTTGCATTGATATCTCTTGGAGATACGGGCATCAAAACGGATAATTCTAGAAAATTAGCTGATGTCATCATGCCAGAAAGAGATATTGATACTCTCTTTGACGATTTTGAAAAACCTGAAGAACCCGAAGAACAGCCCGAGGACATAGCTCAACCAGAATTGGATTTATCTCCAGTTGATAATGTTCAGGTTGCAATGCCAAAGCCAAAAGCAAACTTTACAGCCGGAAGTGGATTTTTTAGGGACGGAGAGTATATTCCATTATTTAAAGTCACACCTATTTATCCAAGACGAGCACAAGAAAGAGGCATCATGGGATATTCAATCGTTGCCTTCACCATAACGGAAACAGGAACCGTTGAAAATGTTGAAGCACTTGAAGGTGCCTGTGGAGATCCAAGGGATCCCGCCACCGAGTTTAGACCATGCTCAATTTTTAATAGCTCAGCAAAACGTGCGGCAGTTAAATTAAAGTACAAACCAAAAATTGTAGATGGAAAAGCAGTTCCGGTGCCTGATGTACCACATAAATTTACATTTATTTTAGAGGATGACTAACATGAGAAACTTTTTAAGCATTATCTTCGTTGCCTCTTTACTAATCACAGCTCCGTTGTCTTTTGATCTTAATGCGCAAGCCGGCACACAGAAGAATCAGAATGATGACATGAAGCAAAAATACCGAAAAGCTCGTGTCCTCCAAACCAGTACCGCCAAAAAGATTACTAAAGTTGTTGAAGCCTTAGAAAGAGTTAATGAGGAAGGAAAAGAGGACCCCGACTGGGTTACCGTCAGAGTAATATTAAATGAACTGCTAGCCAATAAAGATGAGCTTAAAAGCTATGACAGATCAGTCATGTGGAATTATTGGGGATACGTATATTTTAGTGATGAGGATTATGACAGTGCGATGTATGCCTATGAACAGCTCCTCCAAGAACCAGAAGCAACTATTCCACTCAGAACAGCTTCATTATTTACAGTTGCACAACTTTATATGGTTAAAGGCAACTTCAAAAAGGGTATTGATTACATACTTAGATGGATGGATGAGGTTGAGAAAGTTACAGCTCAATCTTACTCATTATTAGCTACAGCCTATTATCAAATAGATGACTTTATCAAGGCTAGAGATAGCATGCTAGAAGCTGTAAGGTTGGCAGAAGAAGTTGAAGAATATAGACCCAAAGAAAATTGGTATGTTTTATTAGCAGCTTGTTATGCAGAATTGCTGGATGCTAAGAAAATGACGAAGCAAGAGTCATTAGAAAAGCGTTTAGAGATATATGAAATCTTAGTTAATTACTATCCTAAAAAACAATATTTTCTTCAGCTAGGTGGTGTCTATTCACAGATGGATAGAGAAACTGATTACATGATTACGCTTAAAGCTGCCTATATGAAAGATCTGCTCGATAAAGAGTCTGAGTATATGGCACTTGCTCAATTACTATTATTGAATAAAAATCCTTACTGGGCTGCTCAAGTAATTGTTGATGGTCAAGAAAAACAGGTTCTTGTTAAGGATGAAGAAACCGAAAAAGAGGAGCTTAAACCAGTTGTAAAAGATACGTTTAAGAACCTAAAAGTATTAGCTGACTCCTGGAGAATGGCTCAAGAAATAGATAAAGCAATTCCAGTTTTAGAGCAAGCAGCAAAGTTAGCTAAAGATGGCGAGACATTTATCCTTCTAGGAAACCTTTACTTATTTGAAGACAGATTGGATGATGCGATTGTTGCAATTCAAAATGGTATCAAGAAAGGCGGACTTAAGAAAACTTCCCAAGCTCATTTAGTGCTTGGCCAGGCATTTTTTGAACTGCAGAACTTTGATGATGCCAAGAAATATTTCAGAATGGCTGCTAGGGATGATGATAAGCGCATCAAGAAAACAGCAAACTCTTGGATAAAGTATTCTGAAAATGAAGAAGTAAGAGTCAGGAATTTACAGCTAAGAAGAGAATTTATAGAGCAAAACTCCTAAATTTTTTCATATAAATCTATACTAAAATCAAATTGGTTTTTTTCATCCTTTAAATGTTTTGATACATTTTTTCTAGAAAAATTTTGCATATCAATTTCAGGATAGAAGACGTCACCATCAATTTCACAATCAACTTGCGTTAACACTAGCCTATTCATTATAGGAAGAGTCTCATTAAAGATTTGTGCTCCACCAATTATTATTACTTCATCTTCTAACTGGTGTTTCTCGTTATATTGATTTGCAAAAGCAATTCCATCTTCCACTTCACTAAAAACATTTACACCCTCAATTTCTGATAGAGACCTAGAAATCACAATATTTATTCTTTGAGGCAAAGGTTTTCCAATTGACTCAAAAGTCTTTCTACCCATAACTATCGGTTTATTCAATGTATATTGTTTAAAGTGATTTAAGTCATCAGGCAAACTCCAAGGAAGATCATTATTGACTCCAATAACTCTATTTTTTGCCATAGCAACTAAATGAGATATCACTGACATATTTATACGGCCATTTCTGCAGTTATCGCTGGATGAGGATTATAGCCGTCTAATGCAAAATCATCCAAAGACAGAGAATTTAATTCTTCGATTGATTTAATATTTGGCATCTTAAGTTTAGGAAGTTTTTTTGGCTCTCGGGAAATTTGTTCATTTACCTGTTCGACACAGTTCATATAGATATGACAATCACCAAAGGAATGAACAAAATCTCCAACCTCTAATTCAAGGATGCTTGCAAGAATATGTGTGAGTAGAGCATAGCTAGCAATATTAAAGGGTACACCCAAAAACATGTCCGCACTTCGCTGATACATATGACATGAAAGCTCAGACTTATTACTAACATAAAATTGGGACATCACATGACATGGAGGAAGAGCCATCTGATCTATCTCTCCAACATTCCACGCAGTAAGAATATGCCTTCGACTGTGTGGATTATGTTTAAGGTTTGTAATCAGCTCTTTTATTTGATCTTTACCTCCCCAATTTCTCCATTGAACACCATAGATCGGCCCAAGCCTTTTTTCAGTTTCAGAATTGGTGTATCCAAGTGAAACACCTTGATTATCAGCATTATCAGTCCAGATCGTAGAAAATTTGCCTTGATCAGTTAAGTTTTCCCTGGACTCATTAAATCTTATTTCAGCGAGTCTACGCTCATCATCAGAACCCTCTAAAAACCAAAGTAATTCTGATACAACTCCTTTCCAAGCAAGTTTCTTGGTCGTTACCGCAGGAAAACCATCTTTTAAGTTAAACCTAAGTTGTTTGCCAAATAAACCAATTGTTCCAACCCCAGTTCTATCAGATTTTTCTTCTCCGGAATCTAGAATTTCTTTTAAAAGCTCAAGATAGTTTTGCATATTTATTTGAAAAGAAGAGTACCAATATTATCCCAATAATTATCATTGGCAAGGATAAAATTTGACCCATACTTAAGTTAAATGTGAGGTAACCTAAATGAGCATCGGGCTCTCTAAAAAACTCTACCGAGAACCTAAATAATCCATAAAAAACAAGTAGTGATGATGCAACAACTCCTGGTTTAGGCTTGAATTTACTGACTAAATATAAAACATAGAACAAAACAAACCCTTCCAGAATAAGTTCATAGATTTGTGAAGGATGTCTTGGATACCCATATGGATCTGTAGGAAATATAAAGCCCCATGATCCACTTGTGGGCTTACCAAATAATTCTCCGTTTAAGAAGTTTCCTAATCTCACAAGACCAAGGCCAATAGGCATGCTGAGAGCTACCGCATCCATGATTGATAAAAAGCTTATTTTTTTCTTAACAGAAAATAAAAACATACTAGCTATGACACCCAATAATCCACCGTGAAAGCTAAGGCCTCCCTGCCATACATAAAATAAACTTAAAGGATTTGATATTAGTTGTTCAGTTCCATAAAAAATCATATACCCCACACGACCGCCCAACATCGCTCCAAAGAAGAGGCCCCATATAAAAACCATGTCGTTAATTTGTTCTGGAGAAAGCCCCTCAGCTGCTAAGATTTTACTTCGTTTTAAATGTTGAAAGATTAATATCGCTGAAAGAATCCACGTTAAGGCATAGTACTGAATTCTAAAATTACCTATTTCAATAATGCTCGGATTATTAAAAAATTCTGGAAGTTCAATCATTCAAATAACTAAAAAAATTGCAACGATAAAAACGAAGACCCCAAATATTCTTTTTAAAAGATCCTCTTTGATTAGATAGGTTAGTCTAGCACCTAATCTTGAAAAGATGATGCTACTGAAGCTAATCCAAAACACTCCAGGCCAATAGATAAGATTTTCATTGAATCGGAGTGAAGCTAATTCTATTGGTAGGCTAAAGAAAATTGTTGCAGTTACTGCTATCACAATTCCACAAGCTGCGGAGGTACCAATTGCTTTTCTAATGTCATGCCCAAGTGATTTTAGATATGGGACGGTAAAAGTTCCTCCTCCGATTCCCAAAGGAATTGATAGAAAGCCAATTATTGAACCAGGAAAAAAATGATTAGTATTTTGGAGCATGATGTTTTTAGTTACTTTAGTTTTACTTGAGAGCATATTGATGCCGATATAAATCATAAAAATGACAATTAAAATTTTTAAAAGAAATCCTGAAATTAAGTTAACCAATACCACACCCAACAAAGCTCCTAGGGGTATACCCATACCTATTGATTTAACAAGGTTCCACATAACACCATTTTTTTGATGATGTGCATAGGTTGAAGAAATGCTTGTAATCACAATACATGCCATTGATGTAGCAACTGACATTTGAATTATTTGATTGGTGTTTGTATCAGAGAATTCAAAAAGAAAAATTAATGCAGGAACGATAATTGTCCCACCACCAACACCAAGAAGCCCAGCGATCAAACCTGCTATAGCTCCAACGCCAATCAACAGCAATATTTCAACTAACATTAAGCTCAGAATAATGATTTGAAAAAAATCTCAAAACTTTTTTATACACATCCTTTTTAAAAAAGATAATCTTTCTAAGAGGATACCAAAAACTTACCCATTCGTACCCGTCAAATTCCTGATCATCATCATTATTAAAATGTATGTCTGCATTTCTACATAATTTAAACAAATACCATTTTTGCTTTTGACCTAAAAAGCCTCTGAGATTTTTTTTATTTTTTTTATACTCATCAGGAAGTTCGTATGTTGCCCAGAAATTTGTTGAGCCTATAAATTTTATTTCATTCCTTTTAATATTTACTTCTTCGTATAACTCTCTATAAGCAGCTCTTTTAGGAGTTTCACCCTGATCAATGCCACCTTGAGGAAATTGCCATGAATTGCTTTTTTTTCTTCTACACAGCAGGACTTTCCCTTGATCATTTATAATTATCAGGCCAACATTTTTTCTATATCTTGAAGTATTCAATTTATAAATGAGCGAAGAGAAGTTAGTTATATTTGATCTTGATAATACCATTCTAAATGGTGATTCAGATTATTCCATGATCAATTTCTTGGTAGCAAAATCAATTCTTGATAATTCAGCTCTTGATGTAAATCAATCTTTTATGGACGACTATGAGAAAGGCAAGCTAGATTTTGATGAATACACTAAATTTGCTCTTAAATCATTTATAGGGATGAGCCATATTGAAATTAGTAAACTTACCATTGAATTTGTAAAAGAAGTCATTGAGCCAATGATCAATATTTATGCTCTTAAGATTATTCATGATCATCAAGATGATGGGTGCAAGATTCTTATAGCAAGTGCTACTAATGAACTTATTGTAAAACCAATTGCAAAGAGGCTAGAGGTAGCTGATTACTTGGGTACAAAAGTAGAATTTATTGACAATAAGTGTACTGGGAAATATTTACCACCCCCAGCTTTAGGAGAGGGCAAACTAAAGCTTGTTACCGAGTGGGCAAAGATTGAAGGTTTTAATTTAGAGCTTGCAACCTTTTATAGTGATTCAATTAATGATCTGCCTTTGTTGGAAAAAGTTAATAATCCTATAGCAGTTAATCCTGATCCAAAATTAGAAAGAATATCAATTAAAAGAGGCTGGGAGATATTGGACTTGCCCAGAATATAGAATTACTCAAAATCTTTAATTGAAGGGCAAGAGCACATAAGATTTCTGTCACCGTGAACATTATCAATTCTGGACACGGGCACCCAATACTTTGATCTTTTTAGATACTTAAGTGGATAAACAGCTTTCTCTCTTGAGTATGGATGCTCCCATCTATCACTAGTAACTTCCTCTGCTGAATGGGGGGCATGTTTAAGAACATTATTGTCCAACGGGTAATCTCCATTCTCAACCTCGCTTATTTCATTTCTGATTTCAATCATTGCATCACAAAATCTATCTATCTCTTTTAATGATTCACTCTCTGTAGGTTCTATCATTAAAGTTCCAGGAACTGGGAATGACATTGTCGGTGCATGAAAGCCAAAGTCTACCAGTCGTTTTGCAATATCATCGACTTCAATTCCAATACTCTCTTTTAAAGGCCTTATATCAATAATGCATTCATGGGCAATCATGCCATTTTGACCAGTGTAAAGAATGGCGTAATGTTCCCTTAACTTATGAGCAATATAGTTAGCGCTCAGGATGGCTACTTGTGTAGCTAATCGCAAAGCCTGTGAGCCCATCATCTGAATGTACATCCAGCTGATTGGGAGAATTGAAGCACTTCCAAAATTTGAAGCTGAGATTGGACCAGTTGTATTTTCATCTGAATATGTAAGAGGATCAGAGGGCAAGTAGTCTGATAATTCTTCTTCTACTCCAATAGGTCCGACTCCAGGACCACCTCCGCCATGCGGTATACAAAAAGTTTTATGAAGATTTAAGTGAGAAACATCCCCACCAAATAAACCAGGCTTACAAAGAGATACCATTGCATTTAGGTTAGCTCCATCTATATATACCTTTCCACCATGAGAATGAATAACATTACAGACTTCTGTGACGGTTTCTTCAAACACTCCATGCGTAGAGGGATAAGTAATCATAATGCCAGCAAGTTCCTCTGAATTATTGTTTGCCTTATCTTGAAGGTCGTTTAAATCAATGTTGCCAGATTTATCACATTTAACAGGCACAACTTTCATGCCTGCCATTTGAGCAGAAGCAGGATTAGTGCCGTGTGCAGATTCTGGTATTAGGCAGACTTTTCTATTGTGGTGACCATTGCTTTTATGAAAAGCATCAATTGCTAGTAAGCCAGCATATTCTCCTTGAGAGCCCGCATTAGGCTGCAAAGAAATCGCGCTGTAGCCGGTAATTTTTTCAAGCATTTGTTCTAGATCATCTATTAACTGGAGGTAGCCTTTAACTTGATGCTCGGGTGCATAGGGATGAATAGATGAGAATTCTTCCCAGCCAACCGGAATCATTTCAGAGGTTGCATTTAATTTCATTGTGCAAGATCCAAGAGGGATCATGGCTCGATCAAGAGCGATGTCTTTATCGCTTAACTTCCTAATGTATCTCAGTAAGTCAGTTTCAGTAAAATAAGTATTAAATACAGGGTGGGCAAGGTAATCAGATTCTCTTTTTGTGTAAGCAGGTATTGAATTTAGCTTTGATTTAATTTTTGTCTGCTTTTCATTTTCAAATATTTTTTTAATTATTATCAAATCCTCATCTTCGGTGGTTTCATCAATAGATAGAGCAACATGATCATTATCAAATTTTCTGAAGCCATATCCAGCTGATTCCGCGGCATCAATAATCTCTTCTGTTTTTTCTTTGGTATTAATTACTAGGGTATCGAAGAAACTTGAAGATAAGATTTCATAACCACTTTCAATTAAGAAATTAGCCAAACTTTCGGTTTTCTTATTTATTGAAAGCGCAATGTTTTTTAAACCTTTAGGGCCATGATAAACAGCATAGAAGCCTGCAATAATTGCAAGCAAAGCCTGCGCGGTGCAGATATTTGATGTAGCTTTTTCCCTTCGGATATGTTGCTCACGAGTCTGCAGTGAAAGTCTATAAGAGGTGTTTCCAAGCTTATCCACTGATGCTCCAATGAGCCTGCCTGGCAAAGATCTTTTAAATTTTTCATTTGCTGCCATGAATGCAGCATGAGGTCCACCGAAACCCAGCGGAACACCAAATCTCTGAGAGTTGCCTATAGCAATATCAAACCCTAGGTCCCCAGGTGCTTTGATCAAAGTAAGAGCTAGCAAGTCTGTTGCAGCTATAGTGATTATGCCTCTATCTTTTAGAGGCGCTAACAATTCTGTTGAAATCTCAACTGAACCATCATTTCCTGGATACTGGAACAACGCTCCAAAAGCTTCACTTGCATTGAATTCCTTTAAATCAATAAGTTCAACATTAATGCCTAATGGTTTAGCTCTTGCCTTAACTATTGAAATGGTTTGTGGAAAACAATTCTTATCGACAAGAAAAGTATCGCTTTTAGATTTTGAAGACCTATGAGCAAGTGTCATAGCTTCAGCAGCAGCAGTTGGCTCATCCAACAGAGAAGCATTAGCAATATCAAGGTTTGTTAAATCAGCAACCATTGTTTGAAAGTTGATGAGTGCTTCCAAACGCCCTTGAGAAATTTCAGCTTGGTAAGGAGTATAGGATGTATACCAGCCTGGATTTTCAAATACGTTTCGCTTGATGACATTTGGCATATATCCTGAGTAATAGCCTTGACCAATCATTGATTTCACGACAACATTTTTTTTAGCAATTTCTTTTATTTTCTTAAGAGCGCTTTGTTCCGACAAGGGTTCTCCTATATCGGGTAAATCATTATTGAGAATATTCTTTGGAACAACCGCTTCAGTAAAGGCATCTATATCTTTGTAACCCAAAGTATCAAGCATATGGTTGATATCATCAGTACTTAAACCAATATGTCTTGCAGCAAAACCACTCAAGGTTTCTTTAACATTAGTTAAGTAATTGTCATTAGAGCTGTTTTCAGCCTTAAGATTTTTTTTCATACAAAATTTAGGATGTTTTAGTCTTCACAAACTTCTGAGTATTCTTCTGGGCTTAACAGATCACTCATCTCATCTACATTGATAGGCTTCACTTTAAAAAACCAACCATCATCATAAGGAGAACCATTCACTGTTTCAGGTTGTTCCTCCAGAGCTGAATTCACTTCAATAATTTCTCCACTTATAGGCGTATAGACATCTGATGCTGCCTTTACAGACTCTACTATTGCAGCATCTCCCTCAGCTTCAACTTCTTTGCCAACTTCAGGAAGTTCTATGAAAACTATATCTCCTAATAAATCTTGAGCATGATCACTGATACCCACAGTAACAGTGCCATCATCTTCAAGTCTTGCCCATTCGTGCGAAGAAAGAAATTTCAAATCACCTGGAATTTCACTCATGTCTTATTTTATATTTTTTTTAGGAATCTAGGGGAAACAAATTCAATTTCAAGCTCTTTATTTCTAATTTTTACTCGCCCGCTTTGTTCAACTGTTCGATCAACCCTTGCAAGACCGATACTTTTTTTAAGCGTTGGAGAGAAGGTACCTGATAAGACTGTTCCTTTTCCATCTATGTGAGTAATTTCATATCCTGGCCTTAGGATACCTTTATCTTTGAGAAGAATTCCAATCATTTTCTGTTCATCTCTCTCATTTATATTTAAAAAAGCTTGCTTACCTATAAACTCTCTGTCCTCATCATTTAGATCCACTGTCCAAGTTAGTCCACAAGCATGTGGATTAACGGACTCATCCATATCTGATCCATATAAACAAAATCCAGCTTCCAGTCTTAACGTATCCCTTGCAGCTAGGCCTATTGGTTTAGCTCCGCTTTCTATTGCGGAGTTCCAAATCTTTCGAAGATATTTGTTTTCGCATATAACCTCGAAACCTTCCTCGCCTGTATAGCCTGTTTTTGCAATCATCACCCCATCAACTTTTACACATTCATTTGTGTTTAGAGATGATGCTTCTCCCCCAAATATTTTTTCAATTACCTTTATTGAATTAGGGCCTTGAACGGCCAATATACCCTCGTTATCAATGTATTCAACAGAGACATCAAATTCACTTGCATGTCTTTGATACCAGGCTTCGTTTTTTTCTTTTGTAGCGCAATTAGAAACAATCATGAAATCACCTTCCAAACAATAAACAATTAGGTCATCAATAATTCCAGCATTTTCATTTAGCAACAGACCATATAAGGCCTTATTTTTGCTACTTATTTTTTTTACATCATTCGAAAAAATATATCTTAAATAACCTTCTGCATTTTGACCTGAGATCTTAAAAATACTCATATGCGAAACATCAAAGATACCAACATCATTTCTTACTTGGTGATGTTCATCAATTTGTGAGCCATAGTTGATGGGCATGCTCCAGCCAGAAAAATCAACCATCTTGGCACCATGAGAAAGGTGATCCTCATATAAAAATGTTTTTTTCATTTATTTATTTTGCTTTGATTCTGTAACTAAAATTATAGCAAGTAGGGTGCTAATAATTACAAGGACTAGACTTGGATTTGCAGCTAACTCCCACTGTCCTTCAGTAGTGAAGTTGTACACCTGTGTTGATAATGTTTCAAATCCTGAAGGCCTTAATAAGATGGTTGCAGGCTGCTCCTTCATGCACTCAATTGCTATGAATAAGAACCCAAACACAAAAGGCTTTTTCAGAAAGCCTAAATAACCACTTTTAAATGCTGGCCAAGGCTTTAAGTTATGCAATGCGATTACATGAGTATTATTTTTGGGAATTTGATCTAGTGCCGTAGAAAAGTATCTATTTCCGATCGGTAAAAAACGAATTACCAGGCAGACAATTAAGCCTGTGATACCAAATAGAGTAATGCTCATTCCAAAGAATGAATCAACTACTAACATCAAGCCAACCGCAATAACTGTGCCTGGTACCGCATAGCCAATCAGACTAAATTGATAAATCAATGAAGAGGATGCCGCTAACTTATATCCCATTGAAATTAGTAGACCAATAAACAGAATTATAAGAGCACAAATTACTCCCAATACTAAAGAATTTGCTAAATATGCAGTTCTAAGTGATGACAGAAAATTAGATATATCGACCCAAGCCAGAAGCTGAACCAAAGGGCCAACCAAGGCAATTAATAAGAAAACAATTGATAGGATGGTTTGGAAAATCGCATACCTGCTTTTGATCGGAATAATCTTGTCAGCAGAATTCAATGAGAGCGATTTTTGATTTTGCGAGACTTTCTCAAGGATTAAGACAACCATCGCAATTACAAATAAAACAATACTTAATCTCGCACCACCAATAAAATCTTGCAGACCATACCAAGTGGAGTAGATCTCGGTGGTTAAGGTTTGAATTTGTAAAACTGAAACCCCTCCAAAATCAGCGATTACCTCAAAAAAAGCTAGAATTGCACCAGCAATTATTGCTGGCTTAACTAATGGCAATATAACTTTGAATATTGTCTTTACATTTGAATTGCCTAATGACTTTGATGCTAAAAAAATACTAAAAGAAATATTGCTTAACCTGGATTTTGTAAATAGGTAGATATATGGATAAACACACAAACTAAAAATAATCGAACCACTTAATATATTTCTAGGCGAACCTATTTCTATATCAAAAGATCTTATCCATGTTGCAATACCACCGCTGTATTCAAGACCTCCAACAAATATGAATGCATATACATAGAGCGGAAATGCAATTGGAAGAACAAGTGCGATCGATATTATTTTTTTCAGAGGAAAATCATAATATGTTGTTAGCACTGCAAAAAAAGTACCAAATAAAATTGATAAGAATGAAGTGAATAGACCTAAAGTTATCGTATTGATACTTACGTTTATTATTCTCTGATGTTCTAAAGTCAGACTAGATTCTGCAAAAGCAATTAGAGCGATAAAGCTAAGAAAGAAAATATTTATTGAAATAACTACTGGTAATGCGATCTGAAACCATGGTTTTAAATGCTCCATCTTTATTTCTTTGAAATAAGTTTCTTTGATTTTGCTCCAAGAGCTTCAAGTTCTTTAATCTGATCAAAGAGATTCCCTTTGCCGCTTGAGAGTTTGTTATCAGCAGCATCAAACGCCTTGCCTGCTAAATTTAAGTACTTGCCAATACTTTCTAAGTCATCATTTAAGCCTGAAAATTTATCGATGAGATGTCCAGCTCTTTTAGCGATATTAGATGCATTTTCATTTTGTGCATCTAATTTCCATAGGCTCTCTGCCATTCTTAAAATTGCTATCAGGTTTGTAGGTGTTACAAAAGCAATTTGATTTTGCATTGCTAGTCTTTGAAGGTCCCAATCACTTGTAAGTGCAAGCGATAGGGCAGACTCTAGAGGTACAAAGATTAGTATGTAATCAGGTGGATTTAATTTTTCAATATGGTTATAGCCTTTTGAGTTAAGATTTTTTATGTGATCCTTTAAAGACGTAATATGATTTTTAAGGGCTTCATCTTTCTTTGTCTCATTATCCGAATCAATATATGCCTTATAGCTTTTCAAGCTAACCTTTGAATCAATAATAATATTTCTCTCACCTGGTAAATAAATCACAGCATCAGGTATTAAAAGTTCCCCTTTCGAATTCCTAAAGCTTTGTTGCAGTTGATAATCTTTTCCAAGCCTTAGGCCTGACTCTTCTAAGGTTTTCTCAAGAACCATTTCACCCCAACTACCTTGTTTTTTTGAATCACCTTTCAGTGCAGTTGTCAGGTTTTCTGCATCAATACTAATCTTCGATGTCTGCTCAATGACTTTTGAAACTTCATTTTTAAATGATTCCTTAGCAACCGCTTGCTCTTTTTTTAAATCACTTATTTGATGATTTAGCTCTTTTATCTGTTCTTTAAATGGGTCAAGAACTACATTTACTCTCTCAATGTTTTCTTTGGTAAGAGAAGAGTTTTTCTCTTCCAACACTTGCGCAGCAATTACCTTGAATGCATTTTCAATATTCTCTGTTTTCTGATTTTTAAAGTAAAAGGTTATTAGTAGCCCAACAGCAAGAGCCATAAAAACTATTATTAATACTAAAGTTATATTCTCCATAACAAAATTGTTTTAATATGAACGCAATTGATTTCTATCATACTATGGATGAACATCTTCAATCTAAATTTGAATTATTAAAATCAAAATCACTGAATATTGATTTAACTAGGGGTAAGCCGGGCGCTGATCAGCTTGATTTGTCTAATGAATTACTATCAATCAGTGTTCCTTCCCATGATGAAAATAACGTAGATTTAAGAAACTATGGTGAGCCATTAGGAATCCAATCAGCAAGAAAGCTTGCATCAGAGTTATTGTCGTCACCGATTGAGCTGACCGCAGTTGCAGAACAATCAAGCCTGCTTGTGACTTATCAAACTTGCTTGGCTCTTCACTTAAAAGGTTTAGAAAATCCGTTGAAGGATATATCAAATCCTAAATTTATCTGTCCTGTTCCTGGATTTGATCGGCATTTTAGAATGCTTGAGGAATTAGGAATTGAAATTATTACTGTTCCACTAACTGGAAAGGGCATCGATCTGAATGCTCTGAAGAAAGTTTTAGAAAAAACGGATAATGTCATGGGAGCAATTATTGTGCCGAGACATTCAAACCCTTCTGGTGACGTTTATTCTGACGAGAACCTGATCAGCATGCTTGAAATGTTTAAAAATTATTCATCAGAACTGGTTTGTATCTTTGATCACGCGTATTTGCTCCATGATTTTGATGAAACCAGCCATCAATCTGCTACCTGGAAATTAATTGAGGAAGCAGAGATGACTAATCAAGCGATTGTTATCAGTTCATTTTCAAAAGTAACTTTTGGAGCAGGTGGTATCTCTTTCTTTGCAGCTGGTAAAGAGTTGTTTGATTTAGTGAACCATCAAAGAGGATCAATGATTGTAGCGCCAGATAAAGTCAACCAAATGCGACATGCATTATTTTTTAAGTCCGCAGCGGATGTAAAAAGGCATATGCAAGAGCATGCAAAACTTGTTAAACCTAAGTTTGATTTAGTCATTGATAAACTTAAATCTTTAGATGATGAATGCGGAAGCTTTACCATTCCTACTGGAGGATATTTTATTTCCTTTAATGCTCCTAAAGGTAAAGCAAAAAAGATAATTAGTATTTGTAGCGACTTGGGGGTATCTCTTACGCCTGCCGGTTCTACTTATCCGGGCATGCATGATCCAAATGATTCAAACATTAGATTAGCACCTACATTTATTTCGATAGAGCAATTAGAGGACGCCATTGATGTTTTTGTCCTCTCAGTCAAAATAGCTTGCTTAGAAAATAGTTAATTAACTCTTTGTTTGTTGAGTTGATATCTTTTTCCGTCAAACTCTGAAAAGTAAAAATTGATATCAGGATGGTTGACCTGTTTTGGTGATTGTTCAACAACAAGGTTTTGCTCGGAAACATAGGCGTTATAAAACATGTTTCCATTATCAGCTAGTAGATGATAAAAAGGTTGATCTTTCCTTGGCCTGAAGTCTTTTGGAATAGCAAGATACCATTCTTCAGTGTTATTAAATGATGGATCAATATCAAAGATCACTCCCCTGAATGCCAAGAATTTGTGTTGCACAAGTTCACCAATGGCGAACTTTGTTTCTATGTGCGTTTCATTTATCATGAGTCAAAATATAGATCATTATGTTAATTGTAAGCACACCAAATCTTGAAAATCAAAAGATAAAAGAATATTTGGGCATTGTAACCGGCAGCACTGTAAGAGCTAGAAATGTTGGCAGCGATATTTTAGCAAATTTAAAAAATCTCGTTGGCGGAGAGCTGATCAGTTATTCTCGCTTGCTAGAAGGTGCTCGAGAAGAAGCATTATCAAGAATGATTGAGACTGCGACTTCCATGGGAGCTAATGCCGTGGTTAATTTTAGATTTCAAACCTCTACCATCACTCCAGGTGCATCAGAAGTCATTGCTTATGGCACAGCAGTCAAGCTTGAAGATTAATAGTTTTAAGATTTTCGGAGAAAGGCATACTGGTACAAATGCTTTAGGCTTATTTCTTAGAGAAAATTTCAAACTAAAATTTAAGTACTATGATTTCCTTGGTTGGAAACATCGCCTTGCCCCCAAACCATCTGAAATTGAAAAATTTGATTTAGCGGAGACATTATTTGTCTTTACATTTAGGAATCCTTATAGCTGGTTAAAATCGATGCATCGTGAACCATATTATTCACACTATAGACGCATTACAGAATTAGAATTTCTAAATTTTGTGCAATTTCAAATTGAGGATTATGAAAACGTTATAACACTTTGGAATGAAAAAAATAGGAGTTACTTGGAGCTCCTGAAGATGGTGCCAAATGGATTAAGTATAAAGATAGAAGATTTCCACTCCGATCAGAATCGCTTCTTTGACCTCGTTTCAAAAAAAATAAATTTCAATGGTCAGTTTATTCCTTTAGGAAATTACATTAATGGAAGGGGTGAATCTGAGGATAAAGATATCTCAACTTCACTTATGCTCCCCAACCTATCCGAAGAAGAAATTAAAGTAATCAATAATTACTTGGATAAAGACTTAATGGAGCAATTAAATTACAATCTGCTTCCTTAAAAATTATGAACAAAACTGAAAAAACAGCTTTTAGAGAGAGCATCATTGTTGTTTTGATGGGATTGGTGATTAATTTTCCTCTTCAGACTTTTTTATTATGGCTCACCATTGATATTTGGGACTGGAGAAATACCTTGATGATTTCAATTTTTACGCAATTAATCATTACCTTTGTTGCTCTGATAAGGGTTTATTCAATTAGAATGAGGTTTGTTCGCGGTTCAAGAAATAAGCACTAGTTAAGCTTAACTCCATGGACTAAGGGTCCATTACCTCTGCCAACTTTTGGCGAAGCTGATAACAAACTTACAACAAAATCAATGGATTCTTTGACTGCGGTTTTCATTGGAATATCTTGAGCCAGCTTAGCAGCTATTGAGCTCGCTAATGTACATCCGGTGCCATGGGTATTTTCAGTTGAAACTTTTTTATGCTCAAAGTGCTCTTCATAATCATTTGTTACTAAGATATCTTTAATTATTGAACCTTCCAAATGACCGCCCTTTACTAAGACATGCTTTGAGCCAAGTTTAAGTAGCTCTTTGGCTGCGGTTAATTGATCTTTATCATTATTGATTTTCACTCCTGATAAAACTTCTGCCTCTGCTAGGTTGGGAGTTATGATTTCGGCATTTTGAAATAACATATCTTTCATAATGCCTATTACTTCTTCAGAAACCAAAACATCGCCTGATGTTGCAACCATGACAGGATCAACTACTAACTGCATAGTTTTTAACTCTCTACTAATAAATCGAATTAAATCAATGTTATTTAGCATCCCAATTTTAATCACCTTTATATCGAGATCTGATATTACAGAATCGATCTGTGAGACTATTAAGTCAGTTGGTAAATCAAATATTTCTTGAACTCCTTGTGTATTTTGAGAGGTAATGGAAGTTATTGCGCTAGCGGCATAAGTGCCATGGACAGTAATACTTTTTATGTCAGCTTGAATGCCAGCACCTCCTGATGAATCAGATCCACCGATTACTAAAACCAATTCTTTCATCATATTTTTTTGATTAATTCAGCCCTAATTTCATCATGGTAGGCTTTGTTAATTTTATAACGTTTGTAAAAAATTAGAGCAATGAAACCCCAAATCATTGCAAAAGGCCCATCAATGTAGCCTAGCTCAATAATAGTTTCTCTTGGGATTTCACCAGGTATTGCATTTCTTGGAAAGTTGATAATATCGAGACATAGTCCAGCCACAACTTGCCCCATACCATTCGATGCCTTAGAAAAGAAAGCTCTAGCAGCATAAAAAATTCCTTCTTGGCGTTTGCCAGTTTTTAATTCATGCTCATCAGTAATATCAGCAAGTGCAGACATAACACTTATATTTAATATGGATCCACTTGCAGAAGCTATGGCGTAAATTGATATCAAAAATATTACAAGTTCAGTCGAACTGTTTTGTGGAGCCGCACCCAATAATCCTAAAATAATTGGCAATGACCAAAAGATTGTTAGCACAAAAACTGAAACGAATATCACTAATGGCTTATCAAACTTATCATGAAGTTTTGCAGTAATAGCAAATCCCACACCATAACCAATAATATTATTTAGAACTAAATAGCCAATTTGAATGGGTGAAAGTTCCCAAAAAAATGTAGCCATGTAGATAGAGAGTGTTTCGTGAGTACCTATTAATACAGCTAAGAAAAGAAGCCCTAGCAATAGGTTCTGATAGTTCTTATTCGATAACGCCCCTTTAATGTCTAAAAATAAATTTTTAAAGTTAAATTCATCTAAGTCAGAGCTGGGTTTTTTTAGCAGGGGAATTCTGTCGCGTGTAAAAATTGCTGAAACAAGGATGCAAACTGTCACTAATATGACCGTGAAAGAAATAATAGGTAAATACGACTCTCTAACAAGTTGACCAACTTTATCGCCACCGTAATTTGGAAAAACGATAATCCATACAAAAATATGCATGATCACCCAGCCACCGTAGTTAAAGATGTTATTAAAACTCATGACTTTGCTTCTTTCGATATAGTCGTCCGATAGCTCTGCACCAAGCGCAAGGTGAGGAACTGTGAACATCGTAATGCTGAGTCGCAAAAAGATTGTGGAAAAAAGAAACCAAGTAAACAAACCGAATGTTGACATTGCATCAGGCGGGTAAAAAATACATATCAAGGCAATCGATGTGGGTATTGGAGCAAAAAACATGAACGGATGCCTTCTTCCATACTTTGATTTAAACCGATCTGAGATTGATCCCACCAAAGGATCAGAAATAGCATCAAACATCATCGCAATGAATACACCAATGCCCGTGAGTGTTCCAGGAAGACCAATGATTTGGTTATAGTAGAAAAATACTAAGCCAGAAAAGACCCAGTTTGTGGCAGCTTCTCCAGTTGAACCTATGCCAAAGGCAAGTTTTGTTTTTAGGGGCAGATTGTCCTTTGTCATCTCAGAGTTTAAAGTTAACAAATGCACTTACCAATGTTTCAAGTTGATGCATTCACTAATTCTCAGTTTAAAGGAAACCCTGCAGCTGTTGTTATTTTAGAAAAAAAAATTTCAGCAGACTTAATGCAACAAATCGCATTTGAAAATAATTTATCTGAGACCGCATTTATAAATATATCGAAAACTCCGTTTGAGATCAGGTGGTTCACTCCAACTGTTGAAGTTGATTTATGCGGACATGCAACTCTTGCTTCTGCAAAGGTCTTGTTTGAATACTATCCTCAAGTTGCTGGTGAGGTAATTGAGTTTACTTGTTTAGAGCATGGAATTTTAATTGCAAAAAAAGCTGATGATGAAATTTTTCTAGATTTTCCTGCAGATATTGCAACCTCTGCTAATTTATCTGAGGAAATTTCAAAGGCGATAAAAGCAGAAGTAAATGAATGTTTTGTTGGAGAAACAAAATTAATGGCAGTGGTGGATAATGAGAAAATAGTTAAAGAGTTAAAACCAGACTTTTCTGCTGTTGCTAAGCTCGATGCGATGGGCCTAATAGTAACCGCACAATCATCAACTTATGACTTCGTTTCAAGATGTTTTTTTCCTCAGACAGGTGTGAATGAGGATCCAGTCACCGGCTCCGCTCATTGTGTTACTGCGCCTTATTGGGCAAAAAAACTTACTAAGAAAAAGCTTCTTGCTGGACAATTATCTGAGCGAGGAGGCGAGCTAACTTGTATCGTTGAAAATGATAGGGTCTTGATTGGCGGTAGGGCAGTGCTCTATTTAGAAGGAAAGATTTTTATCGGCTAGCAAACATATCGGTTGCATTAACCAAATGGTGGGTAATTTCTTTTTCAAATGCGCTATGCCCAGAGTTATCGGCAATAATAAATTTAGCTTCAGGCCATGCTTGATGAAGTTCCCAAGCGGTATCCATGGGACAAACAACGTCATACCTACCTTGCACAATCACTGACGGGATAGATCTTACTAAATCTATATTCTTAATAAGCTGATCTTCATTTTCAAAAAAACCACCGTTGATAAAATAATGATTTTCTATAGTTGCAAATGCAATCGCAAAATCAATATTTGAAAAACCTTCAATCCTAGCTTCATTGGTTAAGATGCTACTGGTAGCAGCCTCCCATTGCGACCAAGCAACAGCTGCTTTTTCCTTCACCTGTTTATCAGTGCCTTTAAAAATTTCATAATAAGCATTCATGAGGTTATGTCTTTTGCCAGGTTCTATGACTTTAATAAATTTTTGCCAACTATCTGGAAAAATTTTGCTCGCACCTTCTTGATAAAACCAATCAAGCTCCTTTTTTCTTAAAAGGAAAATTCCCCTAAGTACCATTTCAGAGACTTTTTCAGGATGAGTTTGAGCATAAGTAAGGGCTAAAGTACTTCCCCAGGAACCACCAAAAACCATCCAGCTATCGATGTTTAATTTTTCACGAATGGCTTCAATATCCTCAACTAAATGCCAAGTCGTATTTTCTTCAAGCAGTCCATGTGGCTTACTACGTCCGCATCCTCGTTGATCAAAGTTAACAATTCGGTAAAGCTCAGGATTAAAAAAACGTCTGACATTTTTATCTCCGCCACCCCCAGGTCCTCCATGCAGAAAAACAACTGGCTTACCATCTGGATTTCCTGACTCTTCAAAATAAATTTTATGAGAGCCCTGGACAAGGAAATCTGAATTAAAGGGAGAAATATCTGGATAAAGTGTTTTCATCTAGAGAATAAAAACTATATTCCTTTTTTTAGGGATTCTTTTACTAGCTCGCTTGCACTTTCAATTCTTGAATATTCATCTCTTTGATCATTAAAAAGCCTTGAGGGAGAGACGGACTCAAGCTCACCTGTTTCATCTTTTGGATCTGTATAAAACCCAAGCACATAACCACCTTTTGAATAACCAATAAGCTTTCTTAACTCAGGTGAGAAATCTTTGGCTATTTCTGGTGGGCATGAAAGGCATTGATTTTCTTCTTGTCTTAGCCAGCTCGGAGCATAATGCAAAAACACTCCCAGTCTCGATTCTTTTGAATTATTTTCTCCTCCACCATGCAAAACCGATCCTGTATAAATTAGCACAGACTTAGCCTTCATTTCGGCATAAGCAATTTCGTCAGGCTTAGGTTCTCGATCTTTATCCCACTTATGAGAACCTGGAACAATTTGTGTGGCACCATTTTCAAAAGTAAAATCTGTAATTGCCCATATCGCACTGAACTGAGTCTCAATTTTTCTTGGAACATACCCGCCCCATACTCCTCGATCCCTGTGCAAAATCTGTGGCGTTTCTCCAGGGCCAATATTAATTGCAGAGGTGAAATGAAGTTGATAATTGTCGCAATGATCCTGAAGAAATAACTCAGCCATTTGGTTAATCATCGAATGCATTGCAAGATCTCTTGAGGTTGCAGATCTTGCTATTAATGCACCTACTCTCTGAGTTTTAAAACCCGTAAAATTGTCTTGCCCATTTTGTGCCTGTTTTAAATAAGGCTTAAGTTCTTTTTGTATGCTACTTAGCTGATCTTCTGTCATTACATTATCGATGATTACTCCTGCATCTTCGTCAAGCGCATGGAGCACTGATTCAATGGGGTCAGTAACTTTGAAATGTTTAATTTCTTTATTCATTTTTTATTAGATTATCAGAAAGAATCTAATACATACAAAAGCTTTTATTAGTGAGTTTGAATATCAATCAGATAAAAAGTAATCTAACAATGATATCTATGAAATGTAATGTTTAAAAAAATTGTTGGTCAGCTTTGGAAAGTAGCCACTGGATATATAGTCTTTTGCGTAGCCAGCATTCAGTTAATCAGCGTTCTTTCTGACAACATCGAGTTTGAAGAAACTTTGGGCTTTAGTTCAGCTGCAATTATTCAATTTACATTCTTTGCTGCCCCAATCGGACTGCCTTTAATATTAATATTCGCTTATTTACTTCAAAAATCAAATGATAGTGCCGTTGACCAAGACGCTCTTTATAAAGATCAAATCTCACTTGATAAATCATACAAGAAGAAAATTGCTGTCATCCCCTTTGAAAATTTGAATAAGGATGATGATGGAGCTTTTCTTGTCGATGGGATCGTCGAAGATCTTATTACAGAATTTTCAATGATTAAAGAAATTGAAATTCTTTCTCGTCAGACTTGCTTTGATTATCGAAATAAAAACTACTCTTTAGAGGAGTACAAAGATAAATTTGATGTTGATTACATAGTTTCAGGAAGCATGAGGTCATTAAATGAAAGACTAAGAATTTCGGTAGAGCTATCTGAAATGGATGAAGGAAATATTATTTGGGGCAACAAATTCGAGTTAGATAAAGATGATATTTTTGATGTTCAAGATGAGATCGTTAGGAAGACAATTATTTCTTTGCTTGGAAATATTGAGCTTCAAAGTCTGGAGAGGGCCAACAGAATACCCACCGATAGCATGACTTCTTATGAATGCCTTCTAAAAGGTAAAGATTATCATCACCGTTTTACTAAAGAAGATAATCAAAAAGCTTTGGATGTATTAGAAAAAGCAATTCAAGCTGATGAACATAATTCGCAAGCACATGCTTGGAAAGCATGTGTTCTAGGTCAAGCCTTAGGGAGAGGGTATTTAGATAACACTGACCAGCTTGTTGAGGACATCATCTTTCATATTGATCTCGCAGTTAAGTTAAATAAAAATGATTTTGAGGCCCATAGAATGCTAGCAGAAGTCCATCTTTCGATGCATTCATTTGAAGAGGCCAAATTAAGTGGTATGAGAGCCTTTCAACTTAACCCAAATGATCCAAGAGTGACATCTGTTTATGGAGAAGCGCTCTTAAGAAATCACCAAGTTGATGAGGGAATAGATTTCTTATTAAAGGCGTATGAATTAGATCCAATTCCTCAAGGTCAGACAACATCTGATAGACGAGTCTCAGCAATTTACTTTGGATACTATCTAAAAAATGATCTTGAGAATGCTGAATTATTCTTTAATAAGATCATGGAAATGGATTTTAGATCATGGCTTTTGAACATCCATTTAAAAAGCAAGCATGAAATAGAGTTCAAGAACCTTAATTGGTATCAATCAAATCTTCAAAAGTTTAATAATTTAGATTTTCGAATGGAGATAGATAGATTTCATTTAAACAATCCTGATCTTCAATCTGAGCTCCAAGCTCTCGCTGAACAACACCTTTAAGGTTCCATGAGGATTGCTCCAGATAGTTTCCTCAAAAGGATCTTATTTCTAGGCCCTAGTGTAATAGTTACTGGAAGCATTGTCGGTAGCGGCTCTATAGCCCTATCACCCTTACTAGGTGCTGCCGCAGGATTTTCATTATTGTGGTGGATTCTATTAAGTTTATGGAGCAAACCTTTGATACAAGCAGAGATCAGTCGTTATGTTGTAGCAACGAAAAAGACCTTTCTAGAATCATTTGCCGAAATGCCTGGTCCAAAGACCAACTTTAATAATAAGCAGGCTTCATGGTTGGTATGGTTTATGTTCATTGGAGTTATTCCATCAGTTGCAGGAATGGGCGGCTTGATTGGAGCAGTTGCTGAATCTGGATACTTGATGATTTCAATTATCAGCGTCGAGACATGGGTATTACTCTTGTGTGTTATTACTTGGCTGATTTTGTATATCGGAGGTTACCAGTCTCTAGAAAAAATTTTACTAGCCATGGTTTTTACTTTTTCTATTGTCACTTTAATCATTGCAATTGCTATGCAATCTACACCTTTCTCGATTCAAGCAGTGGATATCCTAGGAGGCCTAAGTTTTAAGTTTCCAACCGAGCATACAGCATTAGCGCTAGCAGTTTTTGGATTTACAGGGATTAGTTATGGCGAAATCATGGCCTATACATACTGGTGTAAAGAAAAAGGATATTCAAACCATGATGGCGATCCAAAACAAGTTAGAAATTGGATTAAGACCATGCAAACTGATGTTTGGATAACAGTTTTTCTCGTTACCATTGGTACCATACCGTTCTTTTTGTTGGGGGCATCGATTTTAAACTCTCAGGGTCTGTACCCACCTCCCAACGGAGACATTATCCAAACACTTTTGGTGATGTTCACTAGTATTTTAGGAGAATGGGCTAGATGGTTTTTCATCCCTTTAACATTCTTTGTTCTATTTTCAACTTTTCTTTCAGGCACTGCAGCCTTTACTCGTACAATTTCAGATTATTTCATTTCAATGGGCCTGATTGTTGAAAAAGCAAGCACAAGACAAACCCTCATACATTACATCGCATTTTTAATACCAGCATTTTCATGTCTGGCGTATTTTATTCTCCCGAATCCAATTTTATTATTGATGATAGCGGGTATTTGGGCTGCACTAGGATTGCCAATCGTTAACATTGGTGCCTTATATTTAGTTAATAAACTTGATAAAGAACTTCAACCGAGTAATTTAACAAAAATAATTCTTACCATTACTCTTGTTTTTCAGTTAGGCATAGCAGGACTACTAATTTTCAGCCAGATGAGCTGACAGTTTGAATATTATCTTAAAACCGAGTATCGGCTACAGTAGTTCTATGCAAGAGGCGCTGATATCCATCATACCCGCCTGTTGCAGCATGCAATAGAGATCTGTTATCCCATATCACAAGCATTTTTTCTGACCATTTATGAGAGTAAATGAGCTCTTCTTTGGTTTGCCATTCATATAGCTCAATTAAAAGATTATCACTTTCTTCTTTTTCAAGGCCCTCAAAACCTTGGATGTATGCTGCAGAGGAGTAGAGGGCTTTCTTATTGGTTTCGTGATGAGTTCTAACCAGAGGGTGATTATATTTTTCACGAGCCTTTTCGCTAGGAATAATTTTCATTGACCTACCATTTTTTTGATCCTCTTCCCCGTATGCTCCAGTTGGTGCGTAACCCAATTCAGCAGAATGAATTGCAATTAGTGAGTCAACTTTATCTTTTAGGTGAGATGGCAGATTTTCATATGCTTTAACTTGATCAGCAAATAAAGTATTGCCACCTTTGGGAGGGATAATAATTCCATAAAGACATGTACCAGCAGGTGGAATATCTAAAAAGCTCCAATCCGTGTGAAAGACTTCTGCAAAGATGGGAGTAGTTTCATTGGGATCACGTTGGATGGCAGCAATGTTTTGATGCCCATCTATGTGACCAAAAAAAGGATCGTCTCCAAATTCGCCAAATGCTAGAGTAAAATTCTCTAAATCATCATCGGTCAGGTTTTGATCTGGAAAGATTAAAACTTTATTTTCCAGCCAATGCTCTCTGAGTAAGCCACCAAGATCATCAGATATCTTTTGAGAAAGATCTATCCCAGTTACATAGGCTCCGCATGATGCATTTGTTTTTTCTACTGTAATGCCCATCAAATAATTATGCTTCACCCAAATTCCACATTCAAATATACAAAATATTGAAAAATTCTATTTTGACCATAGATATATCTTTATATCGTTGTTTTGCCTAAGTCTTGGTTTATGTGGGCACACATATACCTTACATACTTAGGACGCCCAGCACTTAAAAAATTTAAAATAGGAAAAAAATTATGAGAAATCTATTATTAATTTCCATGCTGGTTATGGCGCCTTTAAGTTTTGCTTCTTACCACGGAGGTGGTAGTGGAGACAGCAGTTCGGGCGGTAGTTCAGGTGGAGGCGGTTATGGAGGTGGTAGCAGTGGTGCTGCTGCTGGCTTATTGCTTGTTGGAGGCTTGATTTATTTTTTAAACAGGGACTCTGATGAGGAAGTAACTGAAGAATTTGCCTTATCAAGCAAGAACAAAGTTAATAAATTTGAATTTAATTTTATTAATGATGATTCATTAGCATTTGAGGACGCATTTAGGCCTACTAACTTCTCAATGCCACAAAATAATTTCCAACTTAATATCAAATATAAGTTAAATTAATCCCTAATTAAGCCCCATTCTACATTGGGGCTTTTAATGTTATCCTTTAATGATAATTGTGTTACATTATCACACTCATGAGGATCAACAACTTCACTGCCAATAAAGCTTTACTAGTTTTTTCTGGCTTATTCTTTGCTTTTTCTATTTCTGCTGATCCTTTTTTGCACGATGATTCCTCTGAGGAAAACAGCATTGAATGCCATATTTGCAGCAATGACATAACCGAATCAACCATTGAGATAAATAAAATTGATGGAATTACAAAAGAATTACCAAGAAATATTTCGGCAACCAGTTTATTAGACCCCCAATTATCTACTAGTTATTCAACTAGAGCTCCGCCAACAATTTAAGACTTTTCCCATTTCTTAAATTTTCTTCACGGAGGTAGATATGAAGAACACATTTAAAGCATTTTTGGTTATAGGTGCACTTTCAATTTTTAATATAACCGCACAAGATTTAGAAGAAGTTATAATTACTTCTTCATTTGTTAGTGAAGAGCCAAACGGCACACTTCATGTCATTGACGGCGATGAAGTTGATACTTCTGCAAACGGGAGTTTGGGTGAGGCAATTGATGATTTACTCGGTGTTTCCTCAGCTGATTTCGGCTCTGCAATTGGCCAGCCAATAATCAGGGGCATGTCAGGTACACGAGTAAAAGTTCTTGATAACGGCATGGTAAATAGAGATGTCTCTGCACTAGGACCTGATCATCCAAACGATACAGATTTAAATAATGTTCAACAGATAGAAATCGTCCGTGGACCATCATCACTTCTTTACGCAAATGGTGGTATAGGAGGAATTGTTAATATTGTTGATAACACTATTGCCTTAACTGATTTTGATGGACCTGAATTTAAACTTGGAGTCGAATCGCAATCTGTTAATGACGGAGAGTCTCAAAATTTTACTTATACAGATAACTTAGGTGGTTTAAACCTTACTGTTTCTTACAAAAATGCTGAATTTGGAAGCTTTGATGTACCAGATGGTGCAATCATGCATGAAGAAGAAGAGCATCATGATGAAGAGGAACACCATGATGAAGAGGAAGAACATCATGATGAGGATACTGGATTTCTTGCAAACTCAGATTATGAACTTGAATCTACAAGTATTGGTATATCAAAAACTGGTGATTGGGGTTATTTCGGAGTCTCTGTGAAGTCGTTAGAAAACATGCATGGAATACCGTTTCATGGAGATGGTCATGGTCATGAGGAACATGGTGAAGAACATCATGATGAGGATGAGCATGAGGAAGAAGAACATGAAGAAGAGAGAATCTTTGCTACTACCGATTCAGATAAGATAGATATTAAAGGATCATTTAATGTCAACGGATCACTTCTTAATGCTGTTGATTATTATTTCAGAGATACAGACTATGCTCTGACTGAGCAACATGCTGAAGAAGAACATCATGATGAGGATGAGCATGAGGAAGAAGGTCATGATGATCATGGTCATGAAGAGGGCCCTACAACGTTTGCTAATGATGCGTCCGAGTTTGGCCTGACTTTTAACCTGTCAAATAATCAAAAGATCGTTATAAACCTTGCTGATGAGGAGTCCTCAGTCATTGGTGCAGAATCTTTTATGAATCCTGTCACTTCTGATGAGCTTACTTTTGGATATTTTAGATCAGCTGAATATGGAAAATTTAATTTAGACCTAGGAGTCAGGCTTGATCGCATTGATAGAAATGGCTCTATTACTGAAGTTCATCATGACGAAGATGAGCATCATGACGAAGATGAGCATCATGACGAAGATGAGCATCATGATGAAGAAGAGGGTGAAACAACATTTTTTGATAAGAGCTTCGATAATATTAGTTTTGCTGCAAATCTTGGCAGAGAACTCAATGATTACTTTGATGTAGATTTTGGTTTTGCAGTTGTAGAACGAGCTCCATCTGCTTCAGAGCTATTCATGAATGGACCTCACTTGGTAACTCAAAGATTTGAGGTAGGAAATACTAATCTTTCTGCTGAAGAATCAACAAATTTTGAGGTTACTCTAAATTATAATAACGATGGTGCTTACTCATCTTTCACCATGTATAGAAACTCTGTTGATAATTACATTTATTTGATGGATGAAACTGAAGAGGAGCATGAAGAGCATGATGAAGAGCATGAAGAAGGTCATGATGATCATGAAGGCTTAACACTTGCAAATTTCATGCAACAAAATGCTGAATTTGAAGGTATAGAATTTCAAGTTGGTAGAATAGTCGAGCTTGCTTCAGGCACATTGGATCTAAGATACTCAAGGGATGAGGTCTCTGCGACTTTTGATGATGGGCATGACGTTCCAAGAATCACACCTGCAAGAAATACTTACTCTTTAGCATACTCAAAAGACACAATGGTATTTAAGCTAATGCTTAAAGATGTTGATAAGCAAAGCGATGTAGCTGAGGGAGAAACTACAACCGATGGTTATCAAATGCTTAATGCTAGATTGACGAAGGTCTTTGATCTTGGAGATTCAAATTTAAGTGTTTCTATTTTTGGAAATAACTTGCTTGATGAAGTTGCAAGAAATCATTCATCTTACGTCAAGTCAGAAGTTCCGTTGCCCGGAAGAAATTATGGAGTTAAATTTAATTTAACTTTCTAATCATAGTTTCTCTAGTCTGTGCCCTAATATTCCCCTCAATAATATAGGGCACTGACAATTTCTTACTGGTCTAAATGTTTAGCTAGGTGTGAGTGAAAATTCACAATGGCTTTTTCAAAATAGCCAAACGTTAAATGTTCATTAGCTTTGGTACTTAATGTTTGCTGAATCGCTCTTGCTGCTTCACGGTCTTCATCTTGTCCGGTATCCCCAACAAATTTTGCATCTCGCATAGCATCTTCTCTAGATAATTTTTCTTTCTTATTGCTTTTGTTTATCAAGGTATAAATAACCCATTTTGATCGGGTGGGGCTAATTGGTTCCAAAATAACTAAATTTGTATGCTTTGACAGCACCGAGATGCTGACATTTGGAAATAGGCTGTATACCGATGTAATGGTGCCATCAATCACTCTCTTCGACGGCTGAATATCTCTTAGTTTTTCAATGCGCTTAAATGGAAAAATAACTCGAGAATTTTGACCGTAGTTTTCAACAACATTAATATTGTCCAACCCATAAGGATAAAAAGTATCCTTATGCAGAGATTTAATGTGATACCCTTCGAGCAGAGTTTCGTGCAATATCTTCCAGTTAGCCTCGTCTTCAATCCCAGATTGATTAATCAAGGCTTGATCTTCAGTGAAGTAATCTAGAGTTTCATCTAGAAATTTCTTATCGATGTCTCCGTCTTGGCAAACATAGACAATTCCACCTTTTTCAACAGCATTCACTTGCTTGAGTCCATGCTCTTGAGGATCAATGCCAGGAAAACCATCAGCACCTGGAATATGTCTATTCTCTCCCTTTAATCCATAGGTCCAACCATGATAGGGACAAACAAAAGATTTTTTGCATCCGCTGCCTGAGGCTACTTGCATGCCTCGATGCCTGCAAGCATTTATAAATGCATTTATATTATTTTCATCATCTCTAGTTACAAGAATCGGAGTTCCAGCTGCAATTCTTGATACGTATGAACCCCTTTCTGGCAGAGCACTTGAGGGACAGAAGGGTACTGGCAGGGATCTCAGCAATTTAATTTCATTATCAAAACGCTCTTGATCTATATAATTTTTAACTGGCTCTTTCCAAACCTCATCGCCTAAATCAGTTGTTTTGTTATCAATATGAGAAAAAACACGCTCAATAATATGACCATCATCCAACAACAATGAGGTTGGATTGGCAAGTGAGTAATGATTTGATTTGCTCATTTAGAATAATTATTACACATAAGGTATTTGATTTTTAGAAATGGTGCCCAGAGGTGGAATCGAACCACCGACACAAGGATTTTCAGTCCTTTGCTCTACCGACTGAGCTATCTGGGCATTGATCGAAGACCGAAATTATAACCGAACTGTACCAACCGTAGAATACTTCTATAAAATAATAAATAAACTAAAAAAATCATTATGAAAAAAGTTTGTCTAGTTTTAGGAGCCGGTAGAGGAATTGGAGCAACGGTTGCAGAAAAGTTTGCCTTGGAAGGACTTCACTCACATCTGTGCAGAAGGAGTGATGGTGATGCATTGCAAGAATCCTTAGATCAGATTCAATCCAAAGGTGGTGAGGCAACAGGAGAATTAATCAATGCAATTGATGATGGTGTAATTGAAAAAACAATAGAATCAGTTGAAAGGGATATTGGTCCAATTGAGGTTTTAATTTATAACCTTGGCGCTCAATCAGGGATGAAGCTATTGGATGAAACTTCTTATAAAGAGTTTGAGTGGGGCTGGAGAATGGCGAGTTTTGGTTTATTTAGAGCAGCAAAAACTTTATGTCCGCTTATGAGTGAGAGAGGCAGTGGAACCATTATTGCAACCTCTGCTACAGCAGCAATGCGGGGAAATAAAACACAACATTCACATGCAGCTGCCATGGGCAGCAGACGAATGCTTTGTCAGACTCTAAATGATGAGTTTGCGGAGAAGGGCATCCATGTTGCTCATGTTGTAGTTGATGGCATGGTAGACGCGCCAGATACTTTAGGCAAAATGCTAGGAGATGAGCTGTTTAACCAACTTCGAGAAACTCGCGGCAAAGAAGATGGGATTATCCTTCCTGACAAAGTTGCAGAAGCCTATTACTACCTTTACACACAGCATCGATCGACTTGGACGCATGAATTGGATTTAAGGTCTTATACAGATACTTCTTGGTGGAATCACTCTTAATATTCAGTCAAGTTCTTTGAATCCAGCAGCCTGTTCAACTTCTTCGTTATTAAAAAACTTCTCCATTTGACCAAAAAGCCATTGCCTATCTTCGGGATTTGATGAATCTAAATGTTTCTCATTAATGAGCATTGTTTGATGAGTTTTCCATAACTCCCAAGCTTCTGATGAAACAGTTTCCATAATTTCAATTCCTTTTGGACCAGGCATAGGTGGTCGGTCAAGTGCGGGCAGTTCTTTATTTAGTTTTTTACAAAGGATTTTCTTTTCCATGATTTTTTATTACTTTTTTTATCGGTTTTGGTAAGGCAATATTTTCAACATCACTTACTTTAACCCATTGATATTGAAAATTATTTTTAGGGATAAACTTTTTTGTAACTTTTTTTAAATTAATATCAATTTCCAAAATCCTATGACTAAGCCTATGTTTGATTTTCTCAATATTATAGTTCCTGACTTTTGATGTAGATTCATTAGTATAAGGAAGTGACCACAAACCCTTCCATATCTCTTGATCATCAATTTTTCTCAAGAGTATCTCTTGATCTGCTACAAAAAGACTAAGTTTCATATTTATAGTCTTTAGATCCGTCATTTTTTTACTTTTTTTAGCTTCTACTTTTAAAAATGCTGAATTGCAATTCGCGCTTAAGGGGCATTGGGAGCATTCTGGATTCTGGGGAGTGCATACAGTTGCACCAATGTCCATGATCCCTTGTGTGTAGAGATTTGAGTTAGTTGCATTCGAAACGCTTAAAGATAAATTCCATAATTCTTTTTCGCTAAGAATATTTTTATCATCAGAAAAATATCTCTGAAGGATCCTTTTAACATTCCCATCCAAAATGGGTGTAGGTATTTGATGTGCAATCGACATGATTGCACCGGCTGTTGATTTACCAATTCCAGGCAGCTTAATGATTTCTTCAAAAGTTTTTGGAAAGCGTCCCTTATGTTCTGAATGGATAATTTCTTTGGTTCGAAATATATTTCTTGCCCTTTTATAAAATCCTAAACCTGACCATAGGGTAAGAATCTCATCCTCTGAAGCATCTTGAATAGATTTGAGTGTTGGGTATTTTTTTATAAATTTTTTAAAATAGGGTTTAACTGTAACAACTTGAGTTTGTTGCAACATAATTTCAGAGATCCATATCCGATATGGAGTAATTGCCTTTCTCCATTGCAAATCATGACGACCGTGCAATTCATACCAGTTAATGACTTTTTCTGAAAAACTATTGGTTATCAAAAAGCTCTTCTTTGTTTTCAATTAACCCATCTCGAAAGGAATAAATAATTGGAGCACCGGTTGGAATTTCCAGCTTTACAATCTCATCATCACTGAGATTATCAAGCTCCTTAATAAGAGACCGCAGCGAATTGCCATGAGCCGCAATCAAGATATTTTTTCCTTCTGCTATGAGCGGTTTAATTTTATTTTCAAAGTATGGAAGTACTCTTTCCCCAGTATTCTTTAGGCTCTCACCCCCGGGTGGAGGTACATCGTATGATCTTCTCCAAATATGAACTTGCTCTTCTCCCCATTTCTTTCTTGCATCATCCTTATTGAGGCCAGCAAGATCACCATAATTCCTCTCGTTTAACGATTGATCCCTTGTGGTCGACAATGATTCAATGCCCAACTGATCTAAAATTATATTCCCAGTATTAATTGCCCTAATTAAAACTGAGGTAAAGAGTTCATCTAAATTAATTTTTTTCTCAAGTAGAAGCTTGCCGGCTTTTTCTGCTTCATTTCTTCCTTGATCAGTTAGGTCTGGATCTTTCCATCCAGTGAATAGGTTTTTTGCGTTCCATTCACTTTGTCCGTGACGCACTAAGATTAAGTAATTCAAATTTTCCATTATCTCCTCACATTAAATCTATTTTAAGCGATAATACGCTAATGATTGAGTTCAATTTATTTTTAATCGACCACTGGTTCTATTCGTTACCCTTATTTTTGTTTTTAGTTCTTTGGTGGAGAACTGAATCTCGAAGAGGTGGTAAAAGAATTTCGACAAGCGAACTTACAACTCTGGTAAACAAAGAAAACGCAAAAATACTGGATGTAAGACCTAAGGATGAATTTGAAAATGGAACCATTACAAACTCAATCAACATCCCATATCAGGATATAGATTCTCGTTACGAGGAACTGCTCGCATTTAAGGAGACTCCTATTGTTTTAGTGTGCGCTCTTGGAAGAAATGCAGGGCTGACAGGGGAAAAGCTTTCAAAGAAAGGTTTTACAAATTTAACGGTACTGAAAGGCGGAATCTCAAGTTGGCAACAGGATAATATGCCTTTAGTAAAACCATGAAAGTTGTGACTATTTACACTACGATGACTTGTCCATATTGCTACAGAGCTAAATCTTTATTGAAAAAGTTAAGCGTTCCCTATAAAGAAATCAGTGTTGATTTCAAGCCCTCATTAAGAGCTGATATGGCTGAAAAAGCTGGCAAAACCTCAGTTCCTCAGATTTGGATTGATGACAAGCATATTGGAGGTTGTGATGACTTGTATGCCTTGTACGGAGAGGGTAGCCTTGAGAAGTTGCTTAGCGACTAAGTTCTTTAATCTTTTTTGCTAATGTATTTCTTCCCAAGCCTAGTAATTTTGCAGCTTCTTGCTTTTTGCCACTAGTTTTATCCAGAGCGAATTCGATCAATAGCCTATCTATTTCTGGTTCAATTGATTCTAATAAGTTTTCACGAGTTGTTTCATGCAACCCATCAATCCAAGCCTTGAATCCACCGCGCCAGTCATCGCTGCTTGGATTAAGAACTTTTCCGTCCAAAATATCCTGCGGTAAATCACTTGGTTGAATATCTTTACTTGGTGCCATTAAAGCAAGCCAGTAGCATGTATTTTCTAGCTGCCTCACATTACCAGGCCATGAATACTCAGATAATTTTTTCAAAGCTTCTTTAGACAGAACCTTAACGGGCTCAACTAGATCATCAGCATGACTCTTAAGAAAAGCAGAACTAAGATCAGCTATATCTTCAATTCTTTTTCGCAGAGGTGGAACATCTATCCTGATAACGTTTAATCTATAAAAAAGATCTTCTCTAAAAGTTGCAGACGAAACTAGGTTCTCAAGGTCTTGATGTGTTGCAGCAAGAATTCTTACATCAACTTTTATTGGCTTATCTCCACCAACTCTATAAAACTCTTTATTTGACAAGACTCTAAGAAGTCTAGTTTGAGTTTCTAGAGGCATATCCCCAATCTCATCAAGAAATAAAGTCCCGCCATTGGCTTGTTCAAACCTTCCAATTCTTTGTTCAACTGCACCAGTGAATGAGCCTTTCTCATGTCCAAAAAGCTCACTCTCAATTAGCTCTTTAGGAATATCAGCCATGTTCAGTGCAATGAATGGCATATCATTTCTTGGACTATTTTTATGAAGCGATTTGGCTATTAATTCTTTTCCAGTACCCGACTCTCCCTGAATTAGAACAGTTGCAGTGGTATTAGAAAGTTTACCAATGGATCTAAACACATTTTGCATTGACGGAGCCGATCCAATAAGCTCAGTTTTAGAAATCTTTTTAGGATTTTCGGTATCAGTTTTCTCTAATGCTCTCTTAATGATTAATGATGCTTCTTCTAAGTCAAATGGTTTAGGTAGATATTCGAATGCACCTCCACCATATGCATCTACAGCAGCTTGCATATCAGTAAATGCCGTCATAATAATGACAGGAACATCCTCGTAATTATTATTTAGATGTTTTAAAAGATCATAGCCATTAACTCCTGGCATTTTTATGTCAGAAATTACGAGATCGGGAACGTCTTTATCTAGCTCGTTGAGCAATAATTCACCATCGCTAAAAGAAGATACATCTAAGCCTTCGGATTTTAAATGCTCATCAAGAATCATTCTGATAGCATCGTCATCATCAGCTATCCAAACTTTAGGCATTTACTTGCTCTGCTAATAATTGACTTTCAATTGGCACAACTACCGAGAATATAGTACTGCCTTCTTTTCGCTCATAACTTATTGTGCCCCCATGCATTCTCACGATATCTTGAGCAATTGATAATCCAAGACCTGATCCTGATTCTTTCGTTGAAATCATTGGAAAAAAGATTTGATCTTTGATCGTATCATCAATTCCTGGCCCATTATCTGCAATTTTAATGGTCGCAAGTGTTGAAAAAATCTTCCCGTTAATTGGTTGGCGAAAAGTTACGCCAGTAGAAATTTCTATAAAAGCATCCTTGCCAACATCAATTGCGTGAATTGCGTTTTGGGTTATGTTAAGAAGTGCCTGAATAAATAAATTTTTATCACCATAGATTTCTGGAATACTTGGATCATAATTTTTTCTTATCTCAATTTTATCAATATTGTCAGCGCCTGCTAATGTTAGAACTCTCTCAACTGCTTCATGAATATTAAAGAAATCTAAATCAGGTTTTTTTGCTGGAGTTAGAATCCTATTGACTATGTCATTTAATCTGTCAGTCTCATCAACAATTATTTTTAAGAATTTTTTTGAAAAGTCGTCAGAGTATTTCTTTTCTAAGATTTGAGCGCTGCCTTTAATTCCTGAAAGAGGATTTTTGACTTCATGAGCCAGTGATCGTGCTAACCCAGCTGCAATTTTTTGGGATGCAAATGTTCTTGTTGAGTCAATAATTTTATTTAAGTTATCAACATCTGAAACTTCTAGGATATATACTTCAAACTCTACTGATAAGGATACTGTTAAATCTATTGTTCTCTTCTGACCATTTTTAAATTTAATTGTTAAATCTCTTTTTGTAGTGGCCGAAGAGTTTTGTTGAGTGTGCTCAAGTGCCTCTTTAAGATTTTCGAAAGATTCATCATCAATCAAAGAATCAAGAGATGGCAATTCAGATTTATTTATTTTTGACTTGCTGATTACCCTTTCAAGGGCTTGAGAGTGATTCAGGCTATCTGATTTCCAACCATTTGAGGCGGCTGATTCATTCATTGTGATGATATGAAAATCTAGATCAGTAATTATGATTTCTGTTGATAGCTGATTGAATGCTTGAAACAGAATATTCATATTTTAAAAATGCAGCCTCTAAAAGAGGCTGCTCTCATAACGTTACTTAGTTAAAGTCCCTACAATATGACTTAATATTTTGTATGGATCTGCATTTGATGCCGGTCTTCTATCTTCAAGATAACCATTCCAATCATGCTCTACAGTGTATACAGGGATTCTAATACTAGCTCCTCTATCACTAACACCATACGAAAATTTTTCAATGCTTTGAGTCTCATGTAGTCCTGTTAATCTCATATCATTATCAGAACCATATGAAGCAATACCTTCTTCATGAACCTCACCAAGTTTGTCACACATTCCACTGAATAAAGCTTCAGATCCACTTGATCTCATCTCTTCATTCGAAAAATTGGTATGCATTCCTGATCCATTCCAATCACCTGTTTTTGGTTTTGGATGAATGTTTACTCCCACTCCAAATTCTTCAGCAATTTTGAAAAGCATGTATCTGCTTACCCATAAATCATCTGCAGCCTTAATCCCTTTACCGAAACACTGGTACTCCCATTGTCCTAGGGCAACCTCAGCGTTGGTTCCTGTTAAAGTGATTCCAAGATCAAGACAAGCATGTAAATGAGCGTCCGAAATTTCTCTGCCAACAACATTACCAGCACCTACGCCACAGTAATACTCACCTTGTTCTTTGGGAGTTCCGTCTTCCCAGCCTAAAGGTTCTCCTGTATTTGGATCAGTAAAGAAAAATTCTTGTTCGAATCCAAACCACCACTCATCTGTAACCACTTCCGCAGCTGCAGCTCTAAAATTAGATGGGTGAGTAGTATGATCTGCCGCCTGAACCTGAGTCATTACTAAGTCATGCCCATTAGGGTTTTCATAAGTTTGAACAGGTAATAGAAGACAATCTGAACTTCCTCCTTCTGCTTGTTGCGTTGATGAACCATCAAAAGACCAATCTGGAGCTGTATCCTCATCAGTAGCTTTTACTTTACTTCGCATATTTGCTTCAGGAGTGTATCCATCTAGCCAAATATATTCATATGTTTTCATAATATTCTCCTTATAGAATTAACTAAATAACTAATAAATATTATGCAATATATATGCCATACATTTTGCACTACTATTGAACATTATATGCCATATAATTGTGCATTATAAATTAAATTGCACTATTTTAGTGCAAAAATAATGAATTTTAATATTAAATCTAGATAATTACTGAAACTATCTAACGAATGACTGCCACCAGAAATAATTTTAATATGTGCGCCTGAATAGAAACTAACTGCCTCTTTGTAATTAAGAACTTCATCACCTGATTCTAATAAGACCATTGTTCTATCATTAATATAGTTATTTTTTTTTATCTTCTTTTCCATAAATTTAAGGTGCTCTATTTCATCATTTTTCATTATGAATTCTTCACCCGTAGCATAGTTATTATTTTTTCCAAGATAACTTTTCATGCCTTCTGCCGGCAAAACAGCAGGATTTAAAAGAACGTCCATAGCGCCTAACTTTCTTGCATAGAAAGTTGAATAGAATCCACCCATTGAGCTACCAATAAAAGCAACAGGATTGTGCTTTTCACATAATTCCTCAATAAGCTTTGACCAGCCTATTAGATTATTTGGAAGATCTGGAGTTAGAACATTGAGATTTTTATGTGAGTTAACGAATTCTTTGAAAAGCTTAGCTTTTGTGGAATCAGACGAAGATGCAAATCCATGTAGGTATAAGATATTCTTCATGGAAGAAAATCAGATTTAACTCTCCCTTTAAGCAGAATAAATTCCAGCCACTCACACAGCATACGGTTCTGTTGATATTTCTCGTCCAATGATTGAGATCGGGGCTTGCTTACATAGAATGGAACTGGCTTTTCATTTTGATATGAAACAACCTCTGCAAGTCTTGCATCCAAAAAGATTTGCAATCTAAATTTAAACTCCATTATTGAGTTACAGGTAGACTGAGTCGCTTCAATTAAAAGTGTATGATTTTGCTTATCAATAATTTTAAAGCTTGCAGTCAGATCTGTTTCGTCAAGCAAAAATTTATATTCTTTTTCAGTAAAATTTGTAAGAATTTTTTTTATTCTTCGATAGTTGGCTGAGCAAACACTAAGATGATGCGATGTTTTACTCAGTTTATTCATTACGCAATTCTATAATCAATACTAAAAGGAGTATAGGCTTTGCAAGATTCTATATACCTATCAATTTCATTTTCTTCATCTTTGCAAAAAGAAGCTATTGCATCTTTAAAATCTTTGTTAGAAATCATATGCATTGAAACTTTTTTTGAAACCTCAAACCCTCTTCTTAGTTTATGTTCACCTTGTATACCAGGGTCAAAGTATGAGATGCCATTATTGATACAGTATTCAATTCCTTGATAGAAGCAGGCTTCGAAGTGTAAGTTTTTTAACAAAATATTTGAGCCCCAATGTCTTCCGTACAAGGTATCGCTTCCCTCAAAGCATAATGAAGCTCCAACAAAATCATCTTTGTACTTCGCAAAAAAAATAACTGGCTTTATTTCTTTTTTGTCAGCAATCATCTTGAAAAATTTTAGATTTAAATAAGGTCTTTGACCTCTATCAAAATAAGTTTGACAGTAAAAGCTATACAGTTTTTGCCATGCATCTTCATTGATTGAGCTCCCCGACATAATCTCAAACTCAATTTTTTCGTCTTTGATACTTTTTCTTTCTTTAAGAATATTTTTTCTTTGTCGAGATTTAAACCTCTTTAGATAATCTGAAAATGATTGATAATCATAATTCTTCCAAATATACCGATAGCCAAATCTTTTAATAAATCCATGATTCTCTAGTTTGAGCAAGTCATCATCAGATGGAAATAAGATATGCCAAGATTGAATGCCCTCTGATGACATAAAGTTTTCTACTTCTGTAATAGCATCCTCAAGCAATTCGGTATTTCCAATTAATTTTGAGCTATGACAGGGAGTAAAAGGTACTGATGAAACTAGTTTTGGATAGTATTCAATGCCGTATCTAGCAAAGGCGTTCGCCCAGGAGTAATCAAAAATAAATTCCCCATAGCTATTAGTTTTCTTATAAATAGGAATAATTAAATTACCATCAACAGAAGTTTGTAAGTTATGGTTTGGTTGCCATCCAGAATTCTCAGATGCGCATCCGCTGTTCTCAAGACATTGGTAATATTCATATGTTTCAAATGGGTTCTTTGGTGCGTAATCCTTTAATTCTTTTTTCAGTTGATCTGAAAATCCGTCTACAAAACTCATTGGATGAAATAAATTTCAAATAATAAAAACAGGCATAAGATCATGCCAACTAAGTTATTGTTTTTAAATGCGGAAAGGTACTCATTATTTTTTGCAAGATGCGATTGATAAACAAAAAATAAACTAATTACCATAAGAGCAAAGATCCAATAGCTTGAGAAGGCATAAAAATTCCCTACAAAATAAAGGGACACTACAAACAGGAATTGGAATCCAAAAATCAAGTTTTGAGTTCTAGCTTTCCACCAAATAGGAGTGGAGTTAATACCTAATTTTTTATCATCCTCAATGTCACATAAGCCATAGTAAGTATCGTAAGCGACAACCCAACAGAAGATTGCAAAGAAGAATATAAAAGATCCCAAAGTTATTGATTCAGTTATGGCGTGCACTATAAAAATGGGATTAAAGGTAATCCCTAAGAATAATTGAGGACCAAGAAAAAAACGCTTCATCAAGGGATATAGAATAATCATGCATCCAAAAATGGAACTGACAATAACGGTTTGAAGGTTTGTTTGGATCAATAAGGCTATGATGCATATGGCTAGGATTGAAAAGATAATCCATCCTTCTAGAGTTGTTAGCTGACCAGATGCAAGGGGCCTAGATTTTGTTCTTTCAACTTTGTTATCAATGTCTTTGTCAAAGATATCGTTTATTACACAACCAATTGACCTTACTAAAATGCTTCCAATCAAAATAATTGCCAGAACATCAAGGTTTGAAATTACGTCGGTTGAGATCACTGCTGCTGCCAGTGCAGGCCAAAAAATAAGATAAATTCCAATAGGCTTATCAAGCCTGCAAAGAGCTATTGAGCCTTTTACAAAATTAATCAATTATAAAAATCTCCTTAATTGACATTGGATAACCATTAACCCTGAAAACAGTTATTCTTCCCCAGTATTTTTTATTATTAAATTCAAATTTTGCGAATAAGACTCGCATTCTCTTAAATTTCTTGCTGGTAAAAATTAGATCACCTAATGGTTTAGAGCCAAGGTTTTTAAGTCCAGCAAAGCCATGCTCTTTTGTTTCCTGAGGGATAATGCTTTCACCAAAAACTAATTCTTTTCCATCCCCAAAGAGTTTAACTCTTCGAACCGTCGACTCATTTTGCACAATGCCAACAATCCTTTTATCCAGATAATCTAATTCCTCGGTATGCTCACTTACTAGTTCAAGTTCAAATGAATGATTGCGTTTGATTCTTTCGGTGATTGAATTGGGTTCAAAGAGCCAAGCTCTTTGAATATTATTGCTACCCATAAAATAAACAAAAGGCTTAACTACCCATTTTGAGATTCGTTTAGGATGCATGAATTCATTCAGTTAAACTGATATTATAGCCTGCTTATTTTTTCAAATACTTAAGGATCGACTATGGAATTTAAAAAATGGGAATGCATTGTTTGTGGCTTAATTTATGACGAAGAGCAGGGTTGGCCAGACGATGGGATTGAACCAGGTACAAGATGGGATGATGTTCCTTCTGATTGGCTTTGCCCAGATTGCGGTGTAGGGAAAGAAGATTTTGAAATGGTTGAAATATGATTGAAACTCCAAAAAACCTAACCAGAAATATTCTTCTAGGGTTGCTGTTTGGTTTTTTGGTTGCTAGTTTTTTTTATTATTCTTCTTTTATACCCGAAGAGTTAAAGAATTTTGTTGCTCAATACATTTTTAGTTTAGGCGGAGACATTTTTCTAAATCTATTAAAGCTCTTGGTAGTGCCATTGGTTTTTTTCTCACTTGTCTCTGGCATTTCATCACTCTCAGATACCAGCACACTCGGTCCAATATCCTTAAAAACTATTGGACTTTATTTGTTGACTACAGCTATAGCTGTTAGCACAGCATTAGTGGTTGGAGCTATTTTTCAGCCTGGTGCCGGTTATGCTGCTGTAATGCCAACAAGCATTGAATCTCTTCCGGGAGGCCAATCACTTTATGACACAATCGTAGGCATATTTCCAAAGAACATTTTTCAAGCCTTTGTCGAAAATCAAATGCTGGCAATAGTCTTTTTTAGTATTTTATTTGGCATAGCATTAAATAAGACCAATCATCTGACCAGCAATTTAAGCAGTGCTTTTGAAAAACTTAACACCGTATTTATGCAGCTGGTCATCATGATTATGTCTTTTGCACCAATAGGTGTTTTTTGTTTGATTGGAAGATTTGTAATAACTGATGGTCTAGATATTTTTCAAGATGTATTTGTTTATGTTGCTCTTTTGATCTCATTACTAATTTTTCACGCACTATTTACTTACTCTCTATTTCTTAAGTATTTAGCAAAAATTAATCCCATTGCTTTCTTTAAGAAAATGAAAGAGCCAATTTTGTTTGCTTTTTCTACATCATCGAGTGCTGCCACCATTCCAGTTACATTAAAAACAGTTTCACAGGATTTGGGTGTGGATAAAAATGTTGCTTCATTTGTTGTTCCTGTTGGAGCAACGATAAATATGGATGGTACTGCTATCATGCAAGGACTAGCAACCGTATTTATTGCACAAATCTCTGGGATTGACTTAACCTTATTTCAATACATTCAAATTGTCTTGCTAGCTGTAGCTACTTCAATAGGTACTGCAGCTGTTCCATCAGCTGGGATTATCACATTAGTAATCATTCTTCAGCAGTTCAATCTTCCCTTAGAAGCTATTGGAATTATTCTTGCTGTTGATAGAGTCTTGGATATGATCAGAACGGCTGTAAACATTTCTGGTGATGCAACCGTTGCTTGCATCGTAGCAAGGTCTGAAAATAAACTTGATGAGAAGGCAATTCTCCAAAACTAATTAACCTTTTTAAGGGATATTTTGTTAAAATTTGCCACTTTTAGGGAGAACCGTTCATGAATACATTAATACCTCCAGTGCTTGGAATCGTTGGTCTTATTGCAGCCTTCGTCGTATATCTTTTAGTAATGCAGTATCCGGATGGAGAGAAAAAAGTTAAAAAAATTGGGGACCAGATCCACTCAGGGGCCCTAGCATTCATGAAGACTGAATATAAATATTTACTCATCTTCATTGTGATCCTAGTTGGCTTGGTATGGCTTGGACTTGGAATGTATTCTGCAATCGCTGTAATAGTTGGCGCCGCGTGTTCTTCACTTGCTGGTTTTATAGGTATGTATGCTGCTACCAAAGCAAATGTTAGAACAGCCACAGCTGCCAAAAAAGAAGGAGCAGCTGCTGCATTATCAGTATCTTTTTATGGGGGCTCAGTGATGGGCTTATGTGTAGCATCCTTAGGCTTGATTGGTCTAGGTGCCCTTTATTACTTTTTTGTTCCCGCAAATCATGTTCACGCACTAGAAGGCTTTGGCATGGGTGCATCAGTGGTCGCATTATTTTCAAGGGTCGGCGGGGGAATCTTCACTAAGAGTGCTGACGTGGGTGCAGATTTAGTAGGTAAAATTGAAGCAGGGATACCTGAAGATGATCCAAGAAATCCTGGTGTTATTGCGGACAATGTTGGTGATAATGTTGGTGATGTCGCTGGAATGGGGTCTGATATTTTTGAATCCTATTGTGGTTCCATGATTGCCTCTATAGCAATAGCTTATACCCTAGGCTCACAAGATATGATGATGTTGCCATTGGCTTTGGCATCATCTGGTCTCATCGCTTCAATTATTGGAATTTTTATCGTTAAGCTTCAATCCGCCAAAGCACCAGCTAGTGCGCTTAGATCTGGAACTTTATTGGCTCCAGTAATTTTTGTTGCCATGGCTTATTTTTTAATAGATACATTTCCTGGTGTAGATATGAATGTTTGGTGGTGTGTTATCGCTGGAGCCGTAGGTGGGGTATTGATCGGATTAATTACTGAGTACTATACAGGTGGAAAGCCGGTCGAAAAGATAGCTGAATCAGGAGAGACTGGATCAGCAACAGTCATGATTTCAGGGCTCTCAGTTGGCATGCAGTCAGTTGTAATCCCGATCGCAATTCTTGCTACTATCATATTCGTATCAACCAGTCTTGCTGATGTTTATGGTGTTGGTATTGCCGCAGTTGGCATGCTAGCAACTGTTGGCATTACCATGGCAATTGATGCTTATGGACCTGTTGCGGACAATGCCGGTGGAATCGCTGAAATGTCAGGCATGGGTAAAAAAGTAAGAGATATCACTGATTCGTTAGATGAATTAGGTAATACGACGGCCGCTATTGGAAAAGGGTTTGCAATTGGAGCAGCTGCTTTGGCAGCTCTTGCAATTATTTCTGCTTTTTCAGCTGTTGTAACTGTAAATAATCCTGAATTCTCACTTTCACTTTCTGATCCAATTGTTCTTGTCGGGATGTTCATTGGTGCATGCATTCCCTTCTTGGTCTCTTCAATTACGATGACCGCAGTGGGTGACGCCGCATTTGAAATGATCAATGAGATAAGAAGACAATTTAAAGAGATTAAAGGATTGATGGAAGGCAAAGCAGATCCTGATTCTGAAAAGTGTGTTGAAATTGCGACCACAGCAGCTCTTAAAAAAATGATGCTTCCAGGTGTCATTGCTGTTTCTATGCCAGCAATAGTAGGGTTTGGTCTTGGTGCACAAGCCTTGGGTGGAATGTTGGCTGGAGGTTTGCTGGGTTGTGTTTCCTTGGCATTAATGATGGCTAATGCCGGAGGTGCTTGGGATAATGCGAAGAAATTTGTTGAAAAGGGAAATTTCGGAGGAAAAGGATCTGATACTCATGCAGCTGCAGTTGTTGGCGACACTGTAGGAGATCCGTTCAAGGATACTTCAGGCCCATCAATGAATATTCTTATTAATGTAATGGCAATCGTAAGCTTAGTTATTGCTCCATTACTAAGCATTTAGAGGAAGCCTAAAAAAATTTAAGATCCCAGCTTTTGCTGGGATTTTTTATGCATCAGCATAGGCCATTGATCCAGAAACCCATCTTTTGATCAGCTTGTTTGCTAGCTGCCTATCCTCATTAAAGATTTTTTCAGCAATTAACTTTGTTTCCTCAAGATACCTGCTATCTCTGATCAGATTGGCATATTTAAAGGGAACTATTCCGGTTTGTTGTGCCCCCATAATTTCACCTGGCCCCCTGATTTCAAGATCTTTTTCTGCAATCTTAAAACCATCCTGTGTTTGGCAAAGTACATCCAATCTCTCTGAGGAAACTTCATTAAGTTTATCTTTATGCAACAAAATGCAATAACTTTGCTTTGACCCTCTGCCAACTCTTCCTCTAAGCTGATGCAACTGTGCAAGACCGAACCGCTCCGCATTCTCAATGATCATTATGTCAGCATCAGGAACGTCAACTCCGACTTCAATCACTGTTGTTGAAACAAGAATTTTTGTTTTTCCATCTCTAAATTTATCAATCTCTTCATTTTTTGAATCTTTTGAAAGCTTGCCGTGCACTAAACCAACTTTATCCTCACCGAACTCATCGCATAAGATTTCATGGGTTTGAGTCACTGAACTTAAGTCCAATGTTTCAGATTCCTCAACCAGGGGACATATCCAATAAATCAGACTATCTTTAGAGATTGCCTCCCTCGTTCTAGATATAAGATTTTCCTTAGATTGCATTGACAGCATCGAAGTAATGATTGGTTGTCTGCCTGGCGGCATTTCATCAATAACTGAAACATCCATGTTGGCATAAATGCTCATTGATAAAGTTCTTGGTATGGGGGTTGCTGTTAAAGTGAGTTGATGAGGATGGATATTCTGATTTTCTGTTTTTTTTATTAGTGCAAGTCTTTGGTTCACACCAAAACGATGCTGCTCGTCAATTATTGCCAATGCAAGATTGCAATACTCAACATCTGCCTGAAAGATTGCATGCGTGCCAACAATAAATTTAATTTTTCCTAATTTAATTTTCTCAAGGATTTTTTTTCTGACGCTCTTAGTAAGACCGCTCGTCAGCAGTTCAATTTCATCGATATGATTTGGAAAAAAATTTTTTATATTTTCGAAGTGTTGTTGGGCAAGCAGAGTGGTTGGCGCCATAAATGCAGCTTGAAAATTTGAATCTAACGCTTTTGTTGCTGCAAGAACTGCAACCGCAGTTTTTCCTGAGCCAACATCACCTTGTACCAATCTCATCATGGGCTCAGATTTAATAAGATCTTTATTTATTTCGCTTTCAACTCTGGACTGAGCAGCGGTTAACTCATACGGAAACATCGATAGAAAGTCCTCGCGCCAACTCCCATTTTCAATGCAAGGCTCTGCTTTACTTGTTTTCATTTTTGATCTTAAAGAAACCATTCCCGTTTGAAATGCAATTAATTCTTCTTTAAGCAATTTAACTCTTGCAGGATGGGTTCCTCCTGGAACCAGATCATCGATAGGAATTTCAGCACTTGGATTATGAATGATTTCTAAGGCATCCTTTATGGACAAGGCGTTATCATCACCATAGTGGTTTAAATTAATTGCTTCATCTTCAAAGTCGTAAACCTTAATTGCTTCTTGGATAAATTTTTTTATTTTATTCTGACTTATCCCTTTGCATATTCGGTATGTTGGATTGAGTGTTTTTTGAAGCGGTGGCAATTTTTGATTTATTTCATAATCGGGATGAATCATTTCTAAACCATATTTACTTAATGAGGTTTTGCCATAACATCTAATGCTTAGGCCTTTTTGAAATTGACGTGTTTGATTTGGATGAAAATAAAATAACCTTAGATTGAGATAA
>CACKNK010000003.1 GCA_902601475.1 uncultured SAR86 cluster bacterium
TTCTTAGTCCTTGTCTTTGTCCAATGGTATATAAAAGAGAGCCATGATGCTCACCGATTATATTATTTGAATCATCTATGATTGGGCCTGGTTCAAAATCAATAAATCTATTTAAAAAGTCTTTCATATTTCGTTCTCCAACGAAACATATCCCAACAGAATCTTTTTTGTTCCTATTAGGTAACTGTATTGATTTTGCAATTTCTCTTACTTCTGGCTTAGTTAAATTTGCCAGTGGAAATAAACAGTACTTAAATTCATTTGAACTAACCTCGTGTAGAAAGTAGGTTTGATCTTTGTTTAAATCGATAGATCTCCTTAGGTATGCTTTTTCTTTTTTAAAGACTAAATCTGCATAGTGACCGGTTGCCATAAAGTCTGCTCCAATTTTTTTTGCATAATCTAAAAATGACTTAAATTTTATTTCACGATTACATAAGATATCAGGATTGGGAGTTCTGCCTTTTTTATGCTCATCTAAAAAATCATTAAATACTCTGTCCCAATAATCATCACTGAAATTTGCTCGATGAAGTTTTATATCTAAGAGATCACATACTTTCGAAGCATCTTCAAAATCAATTTCAGATGTACAAACTTCACCTGGTTCTGATTGCCAATTTTGCATAAATAGACCAACAACCTCATAACCTTGCTGTTTTAATAAGTAAGCCGCAACTGATGAATCAACACCACCTGATATTCCAACTACAACGGTTTCTTTGTTTTTAGTCATTTCAATAATTTAAGGCCATTAAAAGCTAATTATAGAGCTTATTTGGAGTATAATTTGCCAGCTTAAATTAATAAATATTTCTTTAAATTATCGGGGTAGCAATGGCTTATCAAAATATAAAAATTCCTGAAACTGGATCCAAAATTACATTAAATGACGATGGGTCCTTGAACGTACCAAATGATCCGATTATTCCTTATATAGAGGGAGATGGTATTGGTATTGATATTACTCCTGCAATGCTAAATGTCGTTGACTCTGCAGTTGCAAAATCTTACGGAGGAGAAAAAAAAATCTCATGGATGGAGGTTTTTTGCGGAGAGAAATCTACGGAAGTATACGGTGATGATGTTTGGCTTCCTGATGAAACAATTGAAGCACTTAAAGAGTATGTTGTAAGTATTAAAGGACCATTAACGACTCCAGTTGGGGGTGGTATTAGATCACTAAATGTTTCATTAAGGCAGATTCTTGATTTGTATGTTTGTTTAAGGCCAATAAGATATTTCTCAGGCGTGCCAAGCCCAGTTAAAAATCCATCACATGTTGATATGGTAATTTTTAGAGAAAACTCTGAAGATATATACGCCGGAGTTGAGTTTGAAGGTGGGTCAGATGAATCAAACAGATTGGTCAAGGTTCTTCATGAACAGTTTGATGTAAATAAAATTAGATTCACAGAAGATGTTGGATTGGGTGTTAAACCAATATCCAAAAGTGGAACTGAACGTCTTGTTAAACAAGCCATTGATTATGCGATCAAAAATGATAGAGATTCTGTAACTCTAGTTCATAAGGGTAATATTATGAAGTTTACTGAAGGAGCTTTTAGGGATTGGGGTTATGAATTGAGTGTTAGTAATTATGATGGAGAACCCCTAGATGGTGGTCCATGGCATGTAATTAAGAATCCAACTAATGGTAAAAATATAATCATTAAAGATGTGATCTGTGATGCATTTTTACAACAGATTTTAACTAGGCCGAAAGAGTACGATGTAATAGCAACTATGAATCTTAACGGAGATTATATTTCTGATGCTCTTGCAGCATGTGTTGGAGGTATAGGAATAGCTCCTGGCGCAAATATTGGTGATGATGCTGCTTTATTTGAAGCTACTCACGGAACTGCCCCAAAATATGCTGGTCAAGATAAAGTGAATCCAGGATCATTGATTTTGTCAGCTGAAATGATGCTCAGACATCTCGGTTGGGTAGAGGCAGCTGATCTTATTATTGAGTCAATGGAAAAAGCCATAGAAGCTAAGATGGTAACCTATGACTTTGAAAGACTCATGGAGAATGCCAATTTAGTATCTTGTTCAGGTTTCGCTGAAGAAATGATTAAACGAATGTGATTGTTTCGAGCAATGAAAATGAAACTGATGCAGGCTTGGGTGTCATAACTCTTGAAGATGAGCCCCAGTTAAAAGAACCGCCTTTATTTCAAGTTGTTTTATTAAACGATGATTTTACGCCCATGGAATTTGTTGTTTATGCTATTCAAAAAGTTTTTGGTTATGAGCACGAAAGAGCAACGCAGATAATGCTATCAGTTCATACTAAAGGGAAGGGAGTATGTGGTATATTTCCAAAAGAGATTGCTGAGATGAAATGTGCCGAAATGAACAATCTAGCACAAATCAATGAGCATCCACTACTAACTGAAATTGAACCCATGACAGATTAATGTTTAGTAAAGAATTAGAACAATCGATATCAAGTTTATTTGACCAGGCGCAAAAGACAGATATCGAATATATAACTATCGAACATTTGCTGCTAATGATACTCAGCGACTTCGATGTTAAAGATTTTCTAAAAAGTAATGGCATAAATGTAAATTCATTTAAAAGTTCTGTTGAGGATTATATTCAAGACACAACACCTAGAAAATCTGATCCAAACAAATCACCTCAACCCACGCTTGGTTTTCAAAGAGTCCTCCAGCGTGCTGTGTTTCATGTTCAATCATCAGGCAAAGGTGTTGTAAAACCTATTAATATTCTTGTTGCCATTTTTTCTGAGAAAGAAAGTCATTCTGTTTACCTTTTAACTAAAGCAGGGATTTCCAGGCTAGATATCGTTTCATACATTTCTCATGGTAAGACAGCTTCAAAAAAAGAGTCAGACTCTGTTATAGATGGTGTTGATGAAGAAGAGGTCATAACTGAAAGTGGGGAGTCAAAATTTTTAATAAATCTCAATGAGCAAGCCTCTGAAGGAAAAATAGATGCCTTGATTGGAAGACAGGAAGAAATCAGTAGGCTTATACAAATTTTAGCCAGAAGAACAAAAAATAATCCGTTATTGGTAGGTGAGTCTGGTGTTGGTAAAACTGCAATTGTTGAAGGATTGGCACACCTTGTGATCAATAAAAAAGTACCTGACTATTTACAAAACTACACAATATACTCCTTGGATATAGGTGCATTAATTGCTGGAACTAAATACAGAGGTGATTTTGAAAAAAGATTAAAAGAGGTTATTGAGTTTTTAGAAGGTCAGGATAAATCAATTTTATTTATAGATGAGATACATACAATTATTGGTGCTGGATCAGCATCTGGGGGCTCTCTAGATGTATCAAATCTTCTCAAACCCGCGCTAGGTAAGGGTAGTCTTAGGTGTATTGGATCAACTACTTTTCAAGAATTTAGAGGTATCTTTAATCAAAACCAAGCGTTATCAAGGAGATTCCAAAAGATAGATATTAATGAGCCTGATATAGATGACTCAATAGCAATTCTAAAAGGAATAAAACCTTTGTATGAGCAGCATCACAACGTTAAATATCATGATGAATCAATTAAATCTGCCGTTGAGCTGTCTCAAAAATTTATTAGTGATAGATTTTTACCTGATAAAGCTATTGATTTAATGGATGAAACGGGTGCATTGTTAAATGTGAACAGAAAAGATAATAAAAAAATTACCGTAAATCAGATAGATATTGAAAAAACCATATCAAAAATAACTAAAATCCCTGAAAAATCGATATCAAAGGATGAGTCTAAATCTCTAAAAAATATTGAAAGAGATCTAAAAAGAGTTATTTTTGGGCAGGATAAGGCGATTGTTAGTCTGGGTAACGCAATAAAGCTCTCGAGAGCAGGGCTTAGAGATGATAATAAGACCATTGGATCGTTTCTATTTGCTGGGCCAACTGGTGTAGGTAAAACTGAAATAGCACGACAACTAGCTTCTATTTTAGGTATTGAATTAATAAGATTTGATATGTCTGAGTACATGGAACGCCATACCGTTTCTAGATTAATTGGTGCTCCTCCAGGCTATGTTGGCTTCGATCAGGGAGGACTCCTAACTGAAGCAATTGTTAAAAACCCACATGCGGTATTGCTTTTAGATGAAATTGAGAAGGCTAATCCAGATATATTTAATTTGTTACTTCAAGTAATGGATAGTGGGGTTCTCACTGATAATAATGGAAGAAAAGCTGATTTTAGGAATGTAATCTTAATCATGACTACAAATGCAGGAGCTGATTTACTTGAAAAATCATCCATTGGATTTAACTATCAATCCAATGAATCAGATGCATTAATGTCTTTAAATAAGCTCTTTGCGCCTGAATTTAGAAACAGACTTGATGAAATAATTCAGTTTAATTACTTACCTAAAAAAGTTGTTTTATCTATTGTTGATAAATTTTTAACAAAACTACAGGCTCAACTAGATGAGAGAGAAATTGAATTAATTTATTCAAAGAAAGTTGTAAACTGGATAGCTGACAAAGGTTATAACAAGCATATGGGCGCAAGGCCTATGGAGAGGTTTATTACTGATCACATTAAAAAACCACTTGTAAACGACGTGCTTTTTGGGGCACTAAACAAGGGTGGTCAGATTAAAGTTGATTTAGTTGATGGACAGGTAAAATTTACTGAATTGACAAAAGAAAAGGTAACTTAGAACTATCTACCTCTAAAAGTTATTCTGCCTTTTGTTAGGTCATAGGGTGTCATTTCAACCTTAACCTTATCTCCGGTGAGTATTCTTATGTAATGTTTCCTCATTTTCCCAGAAATGTGAGCATCTATAACATGACCATTTTCTAATTTAACCTTGAATTGAGTATTTGGAAGAGTTTCGATTACCTCTCCCTCAAATTCAAGATTATCTTCTTTTGCCATAGATTGTATTTTACACTTTCTTTATACATAAATCCCGCCATTAGAGATACAATATGTTTATTTCTAATCACATTAAATAATGATTTTTTCAAAGGATGGTAATGAAATTTCGTCTTGTTACCTTTGTGGCTCCAATAATTCAAGAGATCTTTACAAGAATAATAATTTAGTTAAATGTAATAACTGCGGATTTGTTTTTTATAAATATTTACCAGATAAAAAAACTATTGATGATATATATTCTGGATATTCAAGAGACTCATACATAACAGATGAATCTCATAAAAAAATTACTTCTACTTTAAAAAAAATCTTATCATTTCAAAAAATCCAGAAAGTTTTAGACATTGCTTGTGGTGAATGTTATTACCTTGATGCACTAAGGGAAATTGATCCATCAATAGAATTATTTGCAAGTGAGCATATTTCAGCAAAAGAAAATGTAATATCTAAAGGGTACAGTTTTGTTGAGGGGGAGTTATTTCCAGTTTGTAATAATAAATATGATTTGATTATCTTCACAGAGGCAATAGAGCATATTAATACACCAATACAGTTTTTAAGTCATGCAAAAAAGTTATTAAACAATGATGGTTTAATTTACATAACAACACCATGTTTTTCATCAATTGAAAGGTTGATAACTAAAGAAAATTGGTATCACATTATGCCGCCTGAACATTTAGGCTATTTCACCAAAAAAACCTTAAATTCTGCCTTAGATGATACTGGTTTTAAAAAAATATATGTTAAATCTTTTGATATTAGCGTTGTAAGTATATTAGAGTCCTTAAAAACAAATAATTCAATACAAAACCTTAGCAATCAAGACCTTAATACAAAAAATATTCAGGAAACCTCAGATAAAATTCAATCCATTGTTTCAAATAATAAACTTCTATTTTTTTTAAAAAAGATTGTAAATCAATTTCTTAATATATTCGGTCTTGGAAGTAGTTTACAAGGGTTATATAGAGTCAAATAATTGATTCCTATAATTTAACATAATATATATTATGCGAAGTAATATATATAGGTTAATTGAAAGTTACGCCCCAACCTATTAATAGATTATTATTAAAAACATGAAGAAATCATTAATTTTAATTATAGGTATGCTTATTGGTATTGGATTAACTGTTGGATGGCAGTTCAGAATATCAACTCCAGAATCATTTGGAACAAATGGAACAATTGAATCATCTTATGATGCTTTTATTGAATCACTTATTAAATCAGGTGAGTTTGTTCAGTCTCATAAATATTATTCATCTGATCGAGAAAAAGCACAGGCTTACATACACATACTTAGTAGCTTGATAGGATCAACTAAACAAGAAGTTTTTATTGATAGTAATTTCCCCTACTTCAATAATATAAACACATTTACTAAAGCCGGTATGGATAATGCAGATCAAACATATCATCAAACTTTTTTAAATGGATCTGGTCTTTATAGAGTCTGGGGTAATCGCGGATCTTCAAGAACAATAACTTTTACTACTTATTTACCTGATTCATTATCAAAATCATTGCATGTACTTGATAAGCTCGAATATGATGAAGAAGGGAATTACGAAATAATTTTAGGTGGCAGAAATAAGAACTCTACTAATTGGATGCCTCTTGATAATACTTTAACAAGACTACTTGTAAGACAGACATATTCAGATTGGGATAATGAAATCCCAGCAACTGTTCATGTTGATAGGATTGATGAAGGAAGACCTTTTTACCCTACTATCGACTCTGAATCTGTTTCAGATAATCTTTTAAATTTAGCTAATAAGGTGCTCCTTAATACAACTCGTTGGCCAGAATTTCAATTAAAAAGAATAGAACAATTAATTGAAGTTAACACCATCTCGAAACCTAGAAAAACTGGTCAAACAGGTGGTTTGGTCGGTCGATTGATGTCGCATGGGCATTTCAATTTAATGGATGATGAGGTTCTTATAATTAAAGCGTGGCCAACTAATGCTAAATATCAAGGAATTCAATTAGGTAATCCTTGGTGGCAATCACTAGATTATGCAAATAGAATTACTAGCCTGAGTGGTGATCAATCATTAGTTAGTTCTGATGGAGCTTACTATTATATTCTTTCAAAAAATGATCCTGGTTATGCTAATTGGTTGGATATAGAAAATTACAACAGAGGGGCAATCTTAATGAGATGGGATGGTTTGGAGGATTCATATCTTGACCCAAGCCGATACCCTACTGCTTATATTGCAAAGTTTGATGAACTTAAATCAATACTCCCTAGCGATGAAAAAATAATTTCTAAAAATGAAAGAATTAACCAAATAGAAAAAAGAAGAAGACATGTACAAAAAAGATTTAATTATTAAAAAATTTAATTACTTCGAGAATTTCCATCTCCAACTATAAAATCCCTTTTTTTAATTAAGATCATTAGAGAATATCCTTATTTTTAGCAGAAATCGAATCTATTTCAAATGACTGTGGATTTCCGTTTATAAAGTCAATAATGAGTTGTGCATATTCCGGTCCAGCTTCTTCTTGAATGAAGTGTCCGGGTCCTTTTATTAGAATTTCTTTGGCAGTCGGAACTCTTTTTAACATTTCTGCTAATCTTGGATTATTACTGGTAACAGGATCATTATCACTATTTGCAATTAAGAATGGCTTATTCCATTTTTCAAAAACTTCTCTATAGGCCATTTCATTTTTTCTTAATTCACTAGGTATTAAATAAGGGAAAATTTGTGCGCCGGCTTTATAGGTAGCATTTGGGTAAGGTGCTTCATACCCTGCTCTCTCCTCATCACTTACATTGCCAAGTGTTTGCATAATTCCACCAACATCAATGTTATCTGTATACCTTGAATATCTAATCCAGCCTGTAAAACCATCACCGCCAATAAATTCTTCCCAGGTGGCCGGGCCTTGAATCCAAATACCTAGCTTGAATAATGGATAACTAATATGACTTAGTAAATCTCTGAAAAAACCACGGCCAGGAGCTATGAGACTCGTATTTGATGCTATTATTCGTGAAAACCTCTCTGGTTCTTCTGCAATAACTCTAAATCCAACTAATCCGCCCCAATCATGAAGATGCGCAGTGACGTCCTTAAGATCTAGCTCTCTAACTAATTGGACCATTTTATCAACATGCATTTGATGCGAGTAATCGTCAATTGAAATGTATTTATCAGATTTACCGAACCCAACCATATCGGGTGCTATGACCCTGTACCCTGCTGCTGTAAGCGTGGGTATCATTTTTCTAAATAAGTAACTCCATGCAGGTTCACCATGAAGAAGATAAATTATCTTTCCATCTACCGGACCTTCATCAAGATAGTGAATTCTAGTATCGCCAATAGTTAAATAATTTGCAGAAAACGGATAATCTTTAATGCCATTAAATCTCTCATCAGGAGTCCTTAAAATACCAGGAGCAACTAAGTTAAACCTGTCATAATTAATTTCATTGTTAGAATTCCTTGAATATTGAAAGAATCCTATAAGAATTACAAATGCAACAATAAAAACTAGAAAAAATCTTTTCATAAAAATTTCATTAATGTTAGGTATAAATTAATTTAATTAAAACATGAATTAACTACTAAGATATTTTTTTTCGAGCCAGAGAATCATAGAACTTGGAAGATTTGCTAATAAGCTTGTTAATATGTTTATCAAACTTAGTTATCTTAATTTCTTCAGGAATAAAGCAATTAGATGAATGAACTGAGTGATACCAGTGACTTGCCCAAACACCATCGTAATCATGTATTCCTTTCTGCCATTTAAGCATCTGACTATCCCATACTATGTCCAACTTTTTACATAAGAGTTTTAAGATTTTTTCTGGATCATTTCTAATATCTGTTGCATCAACAACAGGCGGTTCTTCATTGGTAATATCAGAAATATATTTATAGAGCTCGTATTGTTGATAGAAACCCAAATCATTGATATCAGCATCAGGATATTTCAAACAAAAACTTGGGACAACGGATTCAGGTTTGCGGATCAAAAAAAAATTTTTTAAAGAAGACATCCAATCATTTGATTCATCAAAATTTACATGCTGCACCATATGTTTTTGAAAAGAGATCCCCGAGGATTCTTTTAAACAATTATTAATTGCTTCCTTATAGGATGTGGGTTGAGACTTTAAAATCTCGTCATGCATTGGATGCCTTTTAAGTGACCTAAACAAGTAACTTGCATATAGAGGCTCATCCATGACATTCATTACATCACGCCTGTTAGCAAAACTTCTCATCATCGCAGTTGAAAGATTTCTTGGTCCGGACCACATAGCTAATATCATGTAGATATAAGCTCGCTATAAAGTTGATTTAATTGGTTCATGATCACAAATGAATCCTTATTAAATTTCTTATGATCAAGCTCAAGAACAGGTGTTAATGAGCCGAGAGTTCCAGTTATAAAGCATTCATTAGCTTCATATACATCCTCTAAATAAAAGTTCTTTTCAAAAATTGGGATATTGTTTTGCTTACAAAGCATGATTACCTTTTTGCGGGTAATGCCATTCATGCAGTATTCACCTGTACTGGTCCAAACTTCATCATTTTTAACAATAAAAAAATTGCATGAATTTGTAGTATTCACATAGCCATTTATATCCATCATCAAAGCTTCATCAGCACCCGCCTTGTTAGCCTGAATGCATGCCAAAATACAGTTTAATTTCGAGTGGCTATTAAGTTTAGGATCTTGAGTTGTTGCAATGCCTCTAATCTGTGGAACACTGGCCATCTTAACGCCTTCTCTTTTTGCATTAGGATCAGAATGCTCCATGATAATAACTAGGGTCGGATCTCCAATAACTAAACCAGGCTGCTGAAAAGGCTTGGATTTAATACCTCTTGTAACCATCAGTCGAGCATGAGCATTGTTACTCATATTATTAGCTTCTTGTGTTTTTAAGATTTCTTCAATGAGCTCTTCTCTTGATAAATGAAGTTCAATATCAATATCTGCTAAGCCCTCAAATAATCGATCTAAATGCTCATCTAAAAAAATCCATTTATTATCTATAAGTCTAATACCCTCCCAAATACCGTCTCCCATCAAGTAACCACTTTCATACACAGTTATTGTTGCTTTTTCACGAGGTAATAACTCACCGTTAACGTTGATAAGTATTTGTTGATTTAATTTATTAATCTCCATTTAGAAGTCGCTAAATTTTCTTGCTAAAAATATAAAAAATAAGTTAATTTAGTATATATCTAATAAACGTTAGTATTTTATATATGGATAAATTTAAAATTGCTGGTAGCTTTCTAAAAATTAAATTCCACAACATTTTTAGTGTTATTGTAAAAGCTGCTACTGGATATATTGTTGGGTCTTTTGCTACCATTCAACTTTCCAGTATTGTTGTTGATAATGTTTCAACTCAGGCAATTATTGGCATGCCTTCTGAAACTTTTATGCAATATCTTTTTATTGCCCTTCTTGTTCTATTTCCCGTTGTTTTGATAATTGCTTTCATAACAAAAAAGAAAAGCCTTAATGCAGATTCTTTGAGTAATTTTGATGAGATAAATTCAACTATTGATAATCAAAAACCAAAGATTGGGGTTATACCCTTTGAAAATCTAAATGAAAATAGTGAAAGTGGTTACCTGGTTGACGGCATTGTTGAAGATCTAATTACAGAACTCTCAATGGTTAATGAAATATCAATTGCAACCAGAAAAACTTCATTCAGTCTAAGAGATAAAGACTATACATCTCAATCATTTAAGGACGAATGGGGATTTGATTACATTGTTTCGGGAAGCATTCGCTCTTCAGATGAAAGAATAAGAATTTCAGTTGAGCTCAGCGATATGACTGATGACAGGGTTGTTTGGAGTAATAAGTATGATCGAGTGAAAGCAGATATTTTTGAAGTTCAAGATGAAATAGTCACAAAAATTATAAATTCAATTATTGGAAATATTGAAATTGCTAGCTTGAAAAGAGCAAATAGAAAGCCAACAGAAAACATGACTTCCTATGAGTTTATGCTTATGGGTAGAGCGCTTAATCAAAAATTTGATAAAGAAGCCAATAAAGAAGCAATCAAAATGTTGGATGCGGCTATTGAAGCAGATAAGACTAATCCACTCCCCTATTCTTGGAAAGCTTGTACTATTGGGCAAGCAATGTTTCTAGGATTTAGAGATCAGGATGAAAAAACTATGAGTGAATTTTTAGGTGCTTTATCAAAAGCAAATGAAATGAATGACAACGACTGGAATACTAATAGAATTTTGGCTGAAGCACACATAACAATGCAGGACTACCCACAAGCAAAGGTATACGCCACAAGAGCATACAAAGCCAATCCAAATAATCCTCACGTTATGTCAGCGTATGGAGATGCATTGTTAAGGAACGATGATGTTGATACAGCAATAAAGGTATTTAAAAAAATGTATTCAGTTGAGCCAATTCCAGCTAGTGATAGCAATGAAGATAGACCCAAAAAAGCATTGATGTTTGCATATTACTTAAATAATGATTTTGATAAAGCAATTAAAATGTTTAATGAGGTTGAAGAACCAGATTTTAGATCTTGGTTAATTTGCGCAGATATAAAAGCTAAGCAAGGCTTGAATTATCTTAAAGAGAAATGGTTTGAAGAAGGTTTGAAAACATTTAAAGAAACTGATTTTGATGCAGAAATTAGCCGATTCCATCTCCCAAGTAAGGATCATAAATCTCAATTAATAACTTTCTCTAAATCAGTTTTTTCCTGATTTTATTATCTTGCTGATTAACAAAAATTATTAGTATCAGCTGACTTTTGGAACTAAAATATTTTTTATGAAAACAAAACTACTTAACATCACACTCTTATCAATTTTTTGCAGTTCTCTAGCAGCTGAAGTTCTCATGAAGCCCACAAGCTATTCAAGCGAACTTTATAAAGAAAAAATACTTGATGGTAACTACGTTACTTCTATTGATCATCCCAATACCTTTCTTGATTTTAATTATGGTGATCGTGTAGCCAATCATACCCAAATATCCAATGCAATATTACGATGGGCAAAACAATCGAATAAACTTAAAGTAATTGAGTATGCTAAATCTCATGAAGGCCGACCATTGTATGTAGCTTTTATTTCGTCATCAGAAAATATAAACAATCTTGACGAAATCAAAAATAAAATTACAAAGCTTTCAGATCCAAGAACTACATCTAATGCTGAAGCTAGATCCATAATTGAAAATATTCCTGCAGTTGCATGGATGGCATATTCAATTCATGGAAACGAAACATCAGGTGCAGATGCTGCACTTGGCATAATTTATCATTTAATTTCTAGTAATGATCTTGAAATAACGATGATGCTTGAGGACATGGTGGTGGTAATTGATCCAATGATGAATCCAGATGGTAGAGATAGGTTTGCAAAATCATTGGAACAGTATCGAGGTACTGCCCCAAACTATGATGATCAGTCTTTGCTACATACTGGTGATTGGCCTTACGGAAGAACTAATCACTATTATTTTGATTTAAATAGAGACTGGTTTTATTTAACACAACCTGAAACACAAGGACGTGTAAAACTTATTAATCAATGGAGGCCACAAATCTTGGTAGATGGTCACGAGATGGGTGCGCAAGATACATTTATGACAGGTCCTCCTAGAGAGCCAATAAATAAGAATATTGATTATGATCTCATTAAATGGGGAAATATATTTGCCCAAGACCAAGCTGAAGCATTTGATAAAAAAAATTGGAGATTTTATACAGGTGAATGGCATGAAGATCTTTATCCAGGATATTCATTCTATGTTCAATTTAGAGGTAGCCTGGGTATTCTCTATGAGCAATCTCGAATGGCTGAAGATGGTGTAAGGAGGCCTGAAGGCACAATTCAATCCTATAAAGAATCAGTTCATCATCAGTTTGTAAGTACATTGGCAAACCTCAAAACACTAAGAAATAACTCTAAAGCCATGTATCAAGATTACTGGGATGGAAGAAAATACAATGTTTCTAAAGACAGTAAGTATGCAAATCAAACATTTGTCATATTACCTACTAAAAATCATGGAAGGTTAAATGCACTAGCAGAGAAACTTGAGGCGCAAGATATAGAATTATTCACTAATGAAAGATCAATCGCAGTTAAATCAGCAACTACGCAGTCAGGTAAAAATTTAACTAATTATGTAGTACCAAAAGGTAGTTTAGTTATTCCTAATCAGCAACCTGAAGCTCCATTAATAGCTGCAATACTAGAGTTTGATGCTGATATTGATAAATCAGTTCTAATAGAGGAAAGACAAGAAAGCTTGAGAGATGGATCATCAATAATGTATGACACAACAGCTTTTAATTTCACAATGATGTTTGGACTAGAGGCAATAACAGTTGATGAAAAAATTTCTAATAACCTCAATAAATGGGTTGCAGAATCAAATCAATTAGAAATAAACAAAAATTCAATAATATGGGCGACAGATGGCGAAGATGATCGATCAGTTGCATTTGCGGCTAGGCTAATGGAAGAAAATATTCAGGTTCGTATTATTGATAAAGAATCTATCCTTTCAGATCACAAGCTCTCTAGAGGAAGTGTAGCTGTTCTGCAAATGGATAATCCTAATTTCCAAGATCTAAGTTCAAGAATATCGCAAATTGGATCTGATTTAGGAATTTCAATTGTTTCCATAGAATCAGGTTTTGGTCCAGAGTTATTACCTGATTGGGGTGGAAGGCACTTTCGACTCCTCGATAAACCACAGGTGGCAATTTTGGGACATTCTAGCTTCAACTCTTATGATGTTGGTGTTAGCTGGTGGTCATTGGATCATCATTTAGGTATTAGACACTCTTTACTTAACGGCTCTTTTACAGGATATGCGGATTTAAGACGTTATAACGTGATTATCATGCCTAGTGGTTACTTAGAAATGAGTGATTATGAAGTTAATGCTTTAAATGATTGGATAAAACAAGGTGGAACATTAATTGCTCATAATAGAAGTTCTAGATTTATAGCTTCCAACGAAACCCTAGGGGATGTAAAGCAACTTCAAGATGTCCTAGATAAAAGCATAGACTATAACTTTGATCTTTTAAGAGAAATATACGCACTTGAAGATAACCTTGATCAAGAGGCTGCTTTAAAACATATAGTAGATTTAGAAACTACTTATCCATGGGAATTAAATGAGACTAATTATTCTGAAGATGAGTTAAAGAATCGCGATAAATGGCAGTCAATTTTCATGCCATCTGGTGCTTTTGTTGCTGGAAGAACTGATCAAAAGCATTGGCTAACTTTTGGAACACCTAAAACTTTGCCATTACTTTATGGAAATTATCCTGTATTAATGACTGGAAATAATGCAGAAGCACCCATAAGAATTGGTGAGCTTGTAGAAAATTCTGATGTTAACGAATTCAGAACGATTAATTGGTCCACCCTACCTGCTGGCAAAGATATAAAGGTGAGAATGAGTGGATTAGTCTGGCCTGAAGCTGCTCAAAGAATTGCAAACTCTGCTTACCTAACTAGAGAACAAGTTGGTAAAGGACAAATCATCCTCTTTGCAGGAGAACCTAATTTTAGAGGATCAACTAGAGGAACTAACCGGGTTTGGTTAAATGCGATTGTATATGGTCCAGGATTAGGTACAAGCCCTAGAATTCAGTTATAGAATAGTATTTTTAGGCAGCTTTTCCAATCGCAACTGGTCGAATTGGCGATCCTGCACTACCTTTTGATTTTAATGGCAAAATCATTGTGCATGATTCATATACAGACTCATTAGCTAATTTTTTAAGGTTTAAATTTTCTAAGGTATGAATTCCAACTTTAGTTAAGAAGTAATCATGAACTGGAAAGGTCTGATTTTGTGGTGTGCCCTTAGGTTGTTTAAATGATTTTGGATCGTTTGGATCGGGTCTTGCATCAACACAACATGTATCTAAACCCACTGCGACTACTTCTTTTGAAGCAAGAAATTTAGCAGCATCATAAGATATACCTGGAGCAGTTGAATAATATATTTTGGTTGTATCAGGATCTTGATAAAAATCACTCCACCCCGAATAAATCATTATTACATCACCCTTAAGAATGCCTCTTTTATCTAAACCTGATTTTCTAAGAGTTACCTCAAGATCTTCCTTAGTAATAAATTCTCCTGCGAGATATTTTTTTCCGTCATTAGCATACTTCCTTACATCCAAAAGCAACCCACTTGTTATTATTGGTGGAACATTTTCAATACCAAGTTTAAGTAATGGTGATTCACCAGTAGGTTTTACTTCATTTTGGTTAAAGCCTCCAAAATATTTAATTTTTTCATTGGGTATTTGAGATTTTCCATCCCATACTTCATCTGTATAAGCGAAATGTCCAAATGCATCCATTTGAGTTCCCTGATTAGCTGTATTTACATCTTCATTAAGAACATCCATATTTGCTAATTGAACTTCATTTTTTGTTGGTCCTGTAGGTAAAAATTTTGGGATAAATTTACCAGCAAATGGAGATAATGGCATGGACCCACTTCTTTCATAAGAAAGTTCATAAACTTTAGCCTGATTATTCTGCATTAGTAGAGCACATCTACCCCAAGTTTCATTACCAAGGTGCTTCGCCATACCCAGTTGATCAGTTTTGTTATCAGCAAACAAAGATAGTGGTGAAAGTAAAAATAAAATTAATAAGAAAAAATTTTTCATTTATAACTCCAAACAATGCTCAGTGATAAATTATCTCTGAGCATTTTTTTAAATTAATTTTTTGTATAAATAATTTCGCACTCTTCGACTGTCTCACTGACAATCTCATCAACATATTGAAATGAAGAATCCCAAATTTTTCCATAGGATGCGCCAGCAAAGTAGTCATCAGCCACTTTACCTGATTGTGATGCAGTGTCTGTTACTGCGCGCAGATGGAAGACTTCAGTACCACCACCTAATGGATAAAAAACACCGATACGCATGTCATGACCTGCGGCTTTTAATGCACTTTCCAGTTCTTCCATTTTTTTTGCGAATGCTCTCCAGTCATTCAGTTTTAATCTCCAAAGTCTTTCATACCCAGGTCTTAATTCAAATTCTTTTACAGGCTTCCATGTTGCTGCGTATTTAACTTTTCTAAGTTTTTCAAATTGTTTATTTGGAGTCATCGGATCATATTTTTGCGAAGCTATAAAAGCATCCTCAATACTTCCAAAAGCATTCCATACAAACATTTCGCCAGGGTATTGATTACCTGATCGTGTTACACAAACACCAGCAACATCTGATCCAATTGCCTTAAAGGGACCAGTATTTTTTTTCATATAATCAACATACTTCGCCACGTCCATTGCTTTAACATGCAGTGTAGTAAAAGAACCCTCAGGCGCTGAATTTATTGGAACTAATAAAAATGCTGATAAAAAGAATAAAAATTTGTTTAATTTCATGATTTTTCTCCGGAATATTCATTTTATATAAACATTAAATTTATAAAAAATCTAATTTTTAACCTTTTTGGTTAAATTATTTACTGAATTTTTTTACCTGAATATAAATTGAAATAATTTTGGACATATTGCAAATCATCATTTAAATCGCCTGAAGGAATAAAGAACCTATCAAGATTTATAAATTTTTTTTGAAAATCAATTCCTGCGAGAAGTATTTTGCTATTAGTTTGGTTAGCAATTCTAATAAATCCAGACTTCAATTTATTTACCTTTTTCCGAGTTCCCTCAGGCGCCATCGCAATTAAATATCCATTAGATTTTTCAGTTAATTTATTAATTTTTTTAAACAGTTCAGAAGGATTATCTCGATTAACAGGTATTCCTCCTAACTTAACTAAAAAGTTTTTAAATCCATTTTTAAATATTGTGTGTTTACCAATCCAGTTTATTCTCGCATCTAAGCTTAAAATTACCAGAACACCAATAATAAAATCCCAATTTGATGTATGAGGACCTACAACTACAACAACTCTTTTATCACTTGGTATAGCTCCTCGAATACTCCAATTAAAATACTTCAGTATCCATGAGGCAATTTTAACAATCGATTTGGAGCGATTTGCTTGTAAATGCTTAGGAACAGATATTGTTTTATTAGGCACAATATATTATCAATAGCCAGCTTGGCCAGAGTTTATGCGGTCATTCCATTCAAGATCAAGTTTTTTGTATTGATCCGTATTTGGCATCATGAAATAAATCTCATCATTGTGCTTATTAATGTCATAGCCCTCATCTCTAAGCTCATTTTTTTTAAGCTTAAACGTTCCAGTGGTATCAACTTCACTGATAATTCTTATAAAAACTGGCCTAGCGTATTTAGGTAGATTTTTATTAACAAAATCTGATAAATCGCCCCAGTCAATAGATTGGTTATTTTCAATAGTGAAGGCTGCCATACCTGCCCTGCCCTCAGCATTGGGAACCTTAACCCCATAAACATTTGCCATATTGATTGAAATATGACCATTTAAAATTTCAGCTACCTCGTTCGTAGAAACATTTTCAGATTTCCATCTAAAGGTATCACCAATTCTATCTACAAATTGGAAATGTCTTCGTCCAAGAGCATACCCAACGTCAATTTCTTGAATTAAATCGCCAGTGTTAAACCAAGCATCGCCATCTTCAAATACATTTCTTAAAACTTTCTTTTCACTTTCTTTTGGATCTGTATAACCATTAAAAATTGAATTATCAGAAATTTTATTTATTAATAAACCTGGTTTTCCAAATTCAACTTTTTGATATTTGTTATTTGAATCTTTAAAGATACTATCCTCGGCAACATCATATTTAATTAATTCAACATCAACATTAGTCATACCAATGGTTTTTTCTTTGTTAAGTAAATTCATAAAAAGAGCATTCCCTTCACTAGCTCCATAAATTTCACAAATCATTTCGACGTTAAATCTATTTCTAAAAGCATCCCATAAATCAGGGCGTAATCCATTGCCAACCATTGCTCTAATTGGATTATTTTCTTCAAATTCATTTGGCTCTTGATTTGCAAGATATCTACAGAGCTCACCCACATAAACAAATAAAGTGGTATTAAACTCTGATGCTTCTCTCCAAAATGAGGAAGCTGAAAATTTTCGTTTTATTAGGGTTGAGGCGCCTACTTTTACGCAAGCACATAGGCCAAGCATTAACCCTGTAGAATGATATAAAGGTAAGCAGTTATACATGCAATCAGTATGATCCATGCGATAGCCACCGGTTGAGATATTGGTTGAAGCTGCAACGATCTTTACGTTGGGAAAGATGGCTGCTTTAGGAACACCGGTTGTTCCAGAAGTAAATATATAAAAAGCAGTATCTTTTGCTTTAACGTAATTGGTTTCTTCTAAATTTGTATCATCAGACGTATCAATAGCAGAGCGAAGGTTTATACACCAATCAGGTTTTGTATATGAATCGCCGTCACTGACCCAAAGGAATTTATCATTTCCTTGAACGTTTAACTCATTAAGCACCTCTTCAATAGCGGGAGAAAGCTCAGCTCCAACTATGCATAAACTAGATTCTGATGAATTAACACAATGAATTAATGGGTCGCCTGTTAAGGAGGAATTAATAAGAACACCAATAGCTCCAATCTTATTCAAGGCTAAAAGAGTAACAATATAATCCGGTCTATTCTGCATGAACAACACAACCCTATCACTATGATTAACCCCCCGTGACAAAAGATATTTAGCAAGGGTATTTGCGGCTTTATTAGTTCTTTCATAACTCCAGATTTCATCATCAAAATACATAAAAGGTCTGGAACTGTGTTGATCAACAGCTTCCTCGAACATATGCGCTAAAGAAGCGTTAGATTCAGGGTCAGGCCACTTATACCTCATAAGAGGTATTAGATATTTTAGTTGAGTTAATACTCTAAAAAATTCAATGACTTTTTTCATTTATTAATTATATTTCAATTTCAATAAGTGATGGGCCTGAATCATTAACAGATTTACTAAATACGTCTTTAAACTCTTTTACGGTTTTTGGTTTATAACCCTGTACACCCATTGATTCACCAAGATTAACCCAATCAATAGGAGGATTATCCATTGAAAACATTGAGGCTGCTCGTTCTCCAGTTTCTATAGCTTGAACTCGATCGAGTTCGATTTTTAAGATTTCGTATGATCGATTTGAAAAAATAATATTTGTTATGTTCAAATTTTCTCTTGCTTGAGTCCATAGAGCTTGGACGGTGTACATCGCCCCTCCATCCCCATGCAAAGTTATAACTGGTCGATCAGGTTTAGCAATAGATGCACCAATTGCTAGAGGCAGTCCCTGACCAATCGATCCACCAGTAAGAGCTAACCAGTCATGCGGTTTAGCTTGAAGAACATGAGGAGTAACAATAAGGCTAGAGGTTGCTGACTCATCCGATACGATAGATTCTTCTGGCATTATGTCCGCTATAAGGGGTCCTAGAGTTATGATATCTAGATCACCCGATGTGGGAACATCAGCTATATATGGTTGAATTAATTCGTGAGCTATTTTAGGTGAGCCCGATAGCTCACTTAATAATGCTAATGCTTCATAACCATTTTCCTCAACTGAACACAATTCAAACAATTCAGCTTCATCAGGAGATAGAAAGCTTTTTTTATCAGGATAAGCAAAAAAAGAAACTGGTGGCTTTGTACCAATAAAAACGATTGATTCAGTTCCTTGAAGGAAATCTTCAGCCATTTCTGAAAAATAAGGAACTTGTTGAACGATTGGTAATCCTGCACCTCTTCTAATACGAGAAACAAATGTATCAGTTACAAGTCTGCAGCCTGTTTTAGTTGCAATTTGTCCGGCAAATTTTAAACATTCTTCATCAAGAAATTTACCACCGAGATAAAGCATAGAATTAGGCTTCAAAAGCAGTTTATATGCAGCTTCAATTAATTTTTTATCAACTGATTTACGGTTATTTAATTCAACTTTTTTTGGTAAATCTGGCTCTATATCACTCCATGCATAGTCTGCTGGAACAATTAATGTTGCAATATTACCTGGAGCTTCATTAGCTGCTTTCCATGCATCGGTGGCACACTGAGTAATTTGTTCAGGGCTACTGACTCTTTTAACCCAATCTGATGAAGATTTAGCTAAGCCATCAAGATCGGATGTTAATGGGGCATTATGTTTAAGGTGATAAGACGCATGATCACCAACAATGTTTATCATTGGTGAAAACGCTTTTTTGGCATTATGAATGTTAGCAAATGCATTGCCTAATCCGGGGCCAAGATGTAGAAGGTTAGCAGCTGATTTTCCTGACATTCGTGCATATCCATCAGCAGCACCACTTACCACCCCTTCAAATAAGCCTAAAATAGGTCTAACCGTAGGGTTACGATCTATTGCAGCTACTAGATGCATCTCAGAGGTACCAGGATTAGCAAAAACAACCTCTAATCCATTGTTTATAAGCGTCTTAATTAAGGCATCAGAAGCATTCATAGTTATATTTTAAACATTTATGTATTTTTAAAAATAAGAAATCAAATTATTAATCACTTATATTTCTTATTCTTGTAATAACCATTAAAAGCTATATAAGTTTGAATTAAATTAGCAATTACAAAAGCAAATAAATCTACAAATATAAATATTAAAGCACCAGAAAATCTTGATAGACCCGTTAATATATAGCCGTTTAATCTTGTTTCATGGTTAACTGAACTCACCAGGTATAAACTCAAGATACTTAGAATCAATATCACCCACTGTCCGTATAATAAAAAATTTTCAATCATTTAATGTACCTCATATTGGAAATGACGAACTTTAAATTAATACGATTGAAAAATCTAAATATTTAAATTTTTACTATTAAGTAAATTTAGTTATTATTTCTATACATATACATAGGAGAAATTATGGAAAGTGAAATATGGATGAGTTTCCAAACATCAAGAGGTGCTAATGCAACGTTGTTTTTGGGTGTTGTAATAGCTGTATGGGTAGCTGCTAGGTTTGCTAGTGTATCAATGGATAAAGGTGCAAATACTGTTGGCAAGGTAATTGTTTCATTGTTTGCCTTATCGGTTTTTGCAGCTGGTTGGAATATGTTTACTTATATTGGTAATCAATTTGTTGGTCACGCTGTAGCATTTCAGGGACTAAAAAATTCTGGTGTTGAAATTTCACCATTAGCGCAAGGATTTATTGATACATACGGTACCGAAGCATTAACAATGCCCAATATGATTGGAGCTGCATTCTTGATAGCTGGATTATTAATAGCGGTTCTTCCAATGTGGGTTAAGACAACTGACTAGTTAATACAAATGCTTAATAAAGAGCCTTTTAAGTTGAGGCTCTTTATTAATTTTTACTTATAGGTAAGAATCTGTATGATAATTAATTATTTATAGGAGGAGAATATGGAATCAGAAATCTGGTCAACCCTTCATACTGCAAGAATTGCAAATGCTGGGTTCTTTATATTTACAATGTTTTCTATTTGGGTTGCTGCAAGGTTTTCTTCAGTAGCGGCTGAAAAAGGTCTCAATATGGTAGGTAAAATTATTTGCTCATTATTTGCATTAGGTGTTTTTGCAGGTAACTTTACTATTGGAGGTACAATCATGAACTCTTATACAGGTCATGCAAAAGCATTTGCTATGTTGCAAGAAACTGGTGTTGAGTTATCACCTATGGCTATTGATTTTATTGCTTATTTTGGAACGGAAGCCTCTGGACCTAACCCAATTATGTTGCTAGTTGGTGTTTGCGGTTTATTAATTGCTCTAGCGCCACTTTGGTTTAATCCAAATAACTAGAAACTAGTTTTTATAAAAAGAGCCTGCTATGCAGGCTTTTTTTATTTTAAAAGCTTAATGAGCGATGAAGTGTCATAGTTCCCATATCCGTCATCAGATAGTTTCTTATATCTATTAAGAACGTCTTTAGTTACTTTTAGGTTTAGATCTAAAGATTTAGCCTCTAATAGTGCAATCTTTAAATCCTTGATCATTAAATCAACTGCGAATCCAAAATTAAATTTGTTGTTCAGCATAGTTTCTGCTCTGTTTTCCATTTGCCATGAGTGCGCTGCACCATGAGAAATTGCATCTAAAACTTTATCCATATTTAATTTTTGTTGACTGCCAAATGAGAGTGCCTCTGATAGCCCTTGCAGTAGACCAGCAATACAGATCTGATTTATCATTTTAGTAAGCTGACCATGACCGTTTGGACCAACGTGAACTATATTGTTTGCAAATGTTTTTATAAGTTTGCGGACAATACGAATATTTTTATTGCCACCACCTATCATAACTGAGAGAGCTCCATTAATTGCTCCGACCTCGCCTCCAGAAATTGGAGCATCAAAAAAAGTAATTTTCTTTGAAGCAATTTGATTATCTGAAATAATCCGATTTACCAGCTTTAAAGAGGTTGTTGAGTGATCAACTATAAAGGCACCAACTTTTATCGATTCAATCAGTTTTGAATTAAATAAAATGTCCAATATTGCATCATCATCTTTTAAACAAAGAAAGACACCATCATAAGAATAACTTAGATCATTAAGTGATTGTATGACCAGACCTTTATGAGTCTTAGTCCATCTTTTTGCTTTCACTTGAGACCTATTAAAAACATGAATTTCATGCTTTGATCGCGTAAGGTGGCCTGCCATATGAAAGCCCATGGTGCCAAGACCAATAAAAAGATACTTCTTGTTACTCAATTAGATTAATTGAAGAATTGATTCAGCTGATGATTTATCTAGCCCTGGACCATCTTCAGTATTAATTGTTGTAATTTCGCCGTTTTGGATAATCATTGCAAACCTTTGGCATCTTTTACCCAAGGAGAATGCACTTCCATCCATTACTAAATCTAATGCAAGTGCAAGCTGACCGTTACCATCTGCAATCATAGTGATATCTTTTGAATTAGAATTCTCTTCCCATGCCTTCATTACAAATGGATCATTCACTGACATAAATATTACTGAGTAACCTTTTTGAGTAAATTCATCTATATTTTTTATATAACCAGGAAGATGTTGTGCATGGCATGTTGGTGTAAAAGCACCTGGAACACCAACAAGAATAACATTCTTATCTTTAACTAATTCTTCTGTAGATGTTTGAGATATATCTCCGTTTAAAACAATTGAAACATCCAGTACTGGAAAAGCATCACTAATTTTTGCCATATTTTTACCCCTTAAAGACATGATATTAACCTATAAATCAACTGATTTCATAAATTTTATTATGTTCTATTGTTTTAGCATGCTAAAACAGATATATTACGCGGCATGAAATTAACAAAAGCAATAAATAAACTTGAAAATGAGAAAGAAATTGAGAAGTTTCTAAAAGATCTTTGTACTCCATCTGAGCTAAATGCATTTGAAGAAAGATGGGAGGTTGCCAAGTTACTTTATAAAAAAGATATGTCGTATAGGGATATTGCTAAAACCTTGAAGACCTCAACTGCTACGGTTACTCGGGTTGCACGATTTTTATTCAATGAAACAAACAAAGGCTATCAGATAGCCTTAAGGAAATTAATTAATGACTAAGCGACTAACTATAGCCATTCAAAAAAAAGGCAGGCTTAATCAAGACAGTGTTGATTTAATAACCAAAAGTGGGATTTCATTTTCTACAAACGGCGAGAGACTGCTAGCAAAATCATCAAACTTTGATATAGATATATTGTTAGTTCGTGATGACGATATTCCATCATTGGTTGAGAAAAAGGTAGCTGATCTTGGTATTGTTGGGGAAAACGTACTGCTGGAATATAAATCGGTAAGAAAATCCAGTAAAACAGTTAATGTTTTAGATCTTGGTTTTTCTAAATGCAAGTTAGCTTTTGCTAAGCCTGAAGGCAAAAAAATAAAATCATTAAATAATAAAAAAATAGCTACTTCATATCCTGGATTAGTAAAAAAATATTTAAAAGAAAATTCATTGAAAGCAGATGTAATTAAAATTAATGGCTCAGTTGAATTAACCCCCTATGTTGGCATAGCAGACTGTATCTGTGATTTAGTGTCATCTGGAGCTACATTGGAGGCAAATAATCTCGTTGAATTCAAAGAATTATTAACCTCTCAGGCAGTCCTTATAGCAAACTCAACATCATCCAAACTTAAGCAAAAAAGAATTTCGCAACTCAAAGAGAGATTTAAAGGTGTTATTGATGCAAGAGAAAGTAAATATGTAATGCTGAATTGCGATCTATCAAATTCAGAAAAAATTTGTAATTTGTTACCGGGGGCTGATGCTCCAACAATTCTTCCCTTAAAAGATAAAAATAAAGTTGCAATTCATGCCTTATGTCAAGAGCCTGTGTTTTGGGAAACCATGGAAAATTTAAAAAAGACTGGTGCTTCTTCCATCTTAGTGATGCCAGTTGAAAAGGTGTTGAATTGATGAAATATATTAATACCAATGATCTCAAAGAACCTATTGATTGGAATAGAAAAATCTCCAGCAATAAAGCGCTCACTAATAAAGTTAAATCCATTGGTTTGAAAGTTAAAGAATTTGGTGACGATGGCATTAAGCAGATAAATCAAGAACTTAAAATAAAGTCTCCTAAATCATTTTTAGTTAAAAATCAGGAAATATTTAAGGCCTCAGCACTTCTTTCAGACGAAGATAAAAAATCTATTTTAGTGGCCATCACAAATATTAAATCTCACCATGAGAAACAGCTTGATCATTACAGGAAGGCTCCTCAAAAAAATATGAATGGAATTGAAATTTGGCAGGAATTTAGACCCATTAGAACAATTGGCATATATGTCCCTGGTGGCACTGCCCCACTCGTTTCTTCCTTATTAATGCAGTTGATACCTGCAACACTTGCCGGTTGTAAGAATATTAATATTTGTAATCCTCCACAGGCTAATGGAAAAATTCATCCAGCTATTCTCTGGGCTGCTAAACAAATTAATCCAAAAGTAAAAATTTATAAAATAGGTGGTGCCCAAGCTATATTTGCTATGTCCAACGGAACAAAATCAATTCCTCAAGTTGAAAAAATATTTGGGCCAGGTAATGAATATGTAAATGAAGCAAAAAAACAAATTTCAAGCATCACTGACATAGACTTACCCGCTGGGCCAAGTGAAGTTATGGTTGTTGCAAATGACTATAATGATCCTGGAGTTATTGCTCTAGATCTATTGTCTCAGCTTGAGCATGGCACTAGCTCAAAAGCATACGTGCTATCAAAATCGAAAAAAATCTTAGATTTAATTAAAGATGAACTTCCGCTTGCTGTAAAAGATCTGCCAAGAAACGAAGTCTTATCTAAGTCTATAAAAAATGTTTTACTCATTAAAACAAGATCTATTAAAGAACAAATTAAACTCATTAATGATTGTGCTCCAGAGCATTTAATTTTGTTGGATAATAATTTTTCATCATATATTCCAGAAGTTTTAAATGCGGGGAGTATATTCTGCGGCCCATTAACGCCTGTATCATTTGGCGATTATGCTTCTGGAACAAATCATGTTTTACCAACAAATGGCATGGCAAAAACAAGATCTGGTCTAGGATTGATTGATTTTGGAAAAGTTATTTCATTTCAATATGCAAATCAAGAAGGATTTAATTCACTTGCTCCAGTTGTTACTAGTATGGCTAACTTGGAAGGGCTAACCGCTCATGCAGAAACAGTAACAGTAAGAAAAAATCAATCACAATTAGCTAATAGAGAGTCGTTTGTGATTAGAAGATCCAAAGAAACCGAAATACTTATTAATTTAAATCTTGATGGAAACGGGCTTTATTCAATCGGTACAGGAATAAATTTTCTTGATCATATGCTTGAACAACTTTCAAAACATTCTGGTATTAACCTTAGCGTTAAGTGCATTGGAGATACTCATATTGATGAACATCATACAATTGAAGATATTGCTATAGCCTTAGGATCATCGATTAATGAAGCTCTAGGTGATCGAAAAAATATTAATCGATACTCAAGTAACTTTTCTGTTGTGATGGATGAATGCCAATCAGATTGTCTTATAGATTTATCATCAAGATCTTATTTAAAGTATCAAACCTCAAAATTAAGGGAGTTTGTTGGAGACTTACCTACTGAAATGGTTGAACACTTTTTTAAATCTTTGGTTGAAAATGCAAAATTTACATGTCATCTAAAAACTAAAGGCGAAAATACACATCATATTGTTGAATCATCATTTAAATCTTTTGCAAAAGCTTTTGGTGAAGCGATTAAATTAAATAGTTCTGGTTCATCTTCTACAAAAGGATTCTTATAGTGATCGGTGTTGTTGATTATGGTGGAGCCAATCACGCTTCTGTTGTTAATGCAGTGGATAATTTAGGTTTTGATTATTTCATTAGTGATAATAAAAAATCACTTGATGATGCTGAGAAAATTATATTACCTGGAGTAGGCGCTGCTCCAAACGTTATGCAGCAGCTCCAAAACAAAGGCTTAGACACATATCTAAAACTTTCAGAAAAGCCAATACTTGGCATTTGTATTGGCATGCAAATCATGTATGAAACATCAAGCGAAGGAAATACAGATGGTTTATCTATATTTGATGGGAAAGTAAAAAAATTTGTACCTCGAACCAATAAACCTGTTCCCCACATGGGGTGGAATGAAGTTCGATTTGATAAGACTTATTCTGATTTAAATGGATATTACTATTTTGCAAATAGCTATTATGCAGATGTTAGCGAACAAACAACTGCGATTAGCAGCTACGGAGATAAATTTTCTGCAATGACATCGATCAAAAACTTTACTGGCGTTCAGTTCCATCCTGAAAAATCAGGATCTCTTGGATATCAATTCTTACAGAGATTTTTAAGCTCATGAAATGTTTACCTGCTATAGACATACTTGATGGAAAATGCGTAAGACTAACCAAAGGAGATTTTGATAAATCTATAATTTATAATGAATCACCTTTGGATCAGGCAAAGATTTTTGAAGATGCTGGATTCAAAGAAATCCACATTGTTGATTTAAATGGGGCAAAATCTGGCAATCCTTTAAATCTCCCTATTATCTCTAAAATTGCATCTAATACTGATCTTAAAATCCAGTTGGGGGGTGGCATTCGGTCCGTTGATTCAATAACAGAAATTTTTGATCTAGGGATCAATAAAATTATTCTAGGGACTTCAATACTTAATAAAGATTTTGCAAGAGAAGTCATGCAAAGATTTGATCTAAATAAAATCGTATTTGGACTAGATGTTGAATTAAAAAATAATATTTTTTGCCTAGCGTCTCATGGATGGAATGAGGTTTCAGATATAGATATTTTTGATTTCGTTGATGAGATTAATCCCATTCATGTGCTGGTTACAGATATCTCAAAAGATGGAATGATGACCGGTCCAAATTATGACTTATATTCGTTTTTAAAAAGTAAATTTCCCCATCTTAAAATTATTGCATCAGGTGGAATAAGGGATATTAATGATATTCAAAAGTTAATATCTATAAAGATTGAAAATGCTGTTATTGGTAAGGCAATCTATGAAGAAAAAATCAAATTGATGGAATTATTAAATGTTAACTAAAAGAATAATTCCCTGTCTTGATGTAAAAGATGGAAAGGTGGTCAAGGGAGTTCAGTTTGATAATCATGAAGATGTAGGTGAAATTACTGATCTTGCTTACAAATATTCAAAAGATAATGCTGATGAATTAGTGTTTTATGACATCAGTGCTAGTACCAAAAATGAGGTTGTTGAAACTACTTGGGTTAAAAAAGTAGCAGATAAGATCAATATTCCATTCTGCGTAGCTGGAGGTATAAAAAATATAAGAGTGGCTGAAGCTATATTAAATTTGGGTGCTGATAAAATCTCAATTAACACTCCAGCAATTGAAAATCCAGAATTAATTACAGAACTTGCAAAAGAATTTGGATCTCAATGTGTGGTTGTTGGTATTGATAGTTACTTTCAAGATCAACAATATAATGTTTACTCAAGAACTGGAGACCCGACTACTCGTACCAAATCAAATAGACTTACCTACTCTTGGATTAAAGAAGTTCAAGATCGTGGTGCCGGTGAAATTGTTTTAAATTGCATGAATCAAGACGGTATCAGAAATGGGTATGACGTAAAGCAATTACTTGATGCCAGAAAGATAGCACGAGTTCCACTAATTGCTTCTGGTGGAGCTGGTAATATGGACCATTTTTATGATGTTTTTAAATCGTGCAATGTAGATGGAGCCCTAGCTGCAAGTGTTTTTCATAAGAATGAAGTCAAAATTGAAGCGCTTAAAAATAATTTATTAAATCGAGGAATAAGGGTACGAACATGAATTTAGATAATATTGATTGGGATAAGGTTAATGGTCTTGTCCCTGCTATTGTTCAAGATTTTAAATCTTCTCAAGTCTTAATGTTGGGTTACATGAACAAAGAAGCACTTGAAAATACCATCAATACAAATTTTGTTCATTTTTATAGTCGTACAAAAAAACGTTTATGGAAAAAAGGTGAAACTTCTGGCAATGTTTTATTACTCAATGACATTCAATTAGACTGCGATAGAGATACTTTATTGATAAAAGCTTCCAATGAAGGACCCACCTGTCATCTAGGCCAATACTCATGTTTTGGTGAAGAAGAATTTAATATTTCTAAACTAGAAAAAATCATTGAAAATCGATTGGATAATCCATCTGAAGAATCATATACATCTAGCCTATTTAATAAAGGTATTAAAGAGATTGCAAAAAAAGTTACTGAGGAAGCAGGTGAGGTTTCAATCTCTGCAGTTTCAAATGATGGAAGAGTAATCGAAGAATCAGCTGACCTTTTATTCCACCTACTGGTGCTACTCAAAAATCAGAATATTGGTTTTGAAAATATAATTGGAGAATTAGAAAAAAGGTCTGGTTAATTAAGCTTGTAGTTATCCACGTCCTCTTTCATTTCTCTTCTTAATACAAATATAGCTATCAAGTTCGGAATACTAACCAAAGCAACCACCACATAAGCAATATTCCAAACAACTTCCGTATCTATCACTGCAGCTAAAATAAAACATAGAACATAGAAATTCCTGTACCAAAAGACTCCTTTTTCTCCAAAGATATATGCGGTGGATCTATCCCCGTAATAACACCAGGCAATTGCAGTAGAAAATGCAAATAGTAGTAAAGCTATTGCCACTAAATAACCACCGTATTCATTCATAGAGCTTTGTGAAAAAGCTTTAGCAGTCAATTCAGCAGAATCAATTAATGATTTACCACGAATGTTAAGTCCCCTTTCAACAAACGAACCATTGGTGATCTCTAAATCTCCGGTAACTAAATTACCATCTCTTGAAATAATGACATCCTCACCCACGGATCTTTTGTGAATGATGGTTGCGTTATTTGAAACAATTGAACCAGCCTCTAAAGAAATTACTCCATTGAAGTTTGTGATCTCTGAAGGCATGTTTTGAACGTATTTAGAGAGCTCAATTACATCATCTTCATTTGCATCAGAATAGACTCCGCTAATAACTGTCATCGAAGTTCTATCGAATGAATTTTCAAATTTTTCAGTCCAAACTCCACTGGAAAGGATAACCATTGCAGTGACACTGCATACAACGATGGTATCAATAAAAGGTTCAAGGATTGACACCATACCTTGTTCTATAGACTTTTCAGTCTTAGAGGATGCGTGTGCAATTGGGGATGATCCCTGCCCTGCCTCATTTGAATATAGGCCCCTTGCAACTCCATATTTTAAGCTCATGGCAAAGCTAGCTCCTAAAAAGCCACCAACAGCGGCAGAGCCTGTAAAGACCTGTGAAAATATTGCATTGAAGGATGGAATGATATTTTCATAATTGTTTACAAGGACAATTAATGCTCCTCCAAAATAAATAACACCCATGATTGGAATGATCTTACTAGCAACTGCTGCAATTCTAGTGATCCCACCAATAATGATGATCCATAAAAGTCCTCCCAAAACCAAGCCTGTCATCAGCTTGGGAACAGAGAATTCTGTTTCCATGACATTTGCAATGTTATTAATCTGGGGCATATTTCCGGATCCTATTGCACAAATCATCATCAAAGCAGAAAAAAGTATTGCAACCCATTTCATATTCAGGCCTTTTTCAATGTAGTACATTGGTCCGCCTGAAATTGAACCATCACTTAATGTTGTTCTGAATTTATGTGCAAGAGTGACCTCAACAAACTTTGTAGTCATTCCAAAAATTGCTGTAATCCACATCCAAAATATTGCAGCGGGCCCACCGGTCCATATAGCTAAAGCAACACCACCTATATTCCCAGTCCCTACCGCACCCGACATTGCAGTCGTGAGAGCTTCAAATGGAGTTGTTTCACCTTTTGAACCTTCACCCCCATGTTTTCCAGTAACTATTCTCCATCCCTGTCCAAAGAAACGAAATTGCGGAAAACCTAGGTAAATTGTAAAGAATATCCCTGTGCCTATTAGAAGCGCAGGAAACCACCAAGAGCCACTAAGTTGACTATCAAGTAATTTTAAAAAATCATTAAATGCGACCATGGAAAATCCTAATTATTATTTTCTAACCAGGCCTCAAGGTCAGTAAACCCACCGATAAGTTGGTTATTGATAAAAATTTGAGGCATTGTTCTTGCAGCAGGGTTACGTTCCATCAATTCAGTAAACGTAGCTTGATCTTCAGCATTATGTTCTACATACTCAATGTTCTTTGAATTAAAGAGATGTTTAGCCTTATCACAAAAGATACAATTTGATTTGGAATATATTTCTACTTTTTCAAACATTTAAGAATTATAAAGGATATAAGAGCTATGGAACTATTTGAACTCAAAAATAAAAGTGTTTTAATCACTGGTTCTTCCAGAGGAATTGGTAAATCAATTGCATGGCAATGTGCCAAGGCAGGAGCCAAGGTAATAATTTCTAGCAGAAAGTATGATGTTTGTGAGGCAACTGCTAAAGAAATTAATGATGATATTGGCGGAGATGTAGCCTTTCCTATTGCATGCAATATCAGTGATAAAGATCAATTAGCAAATCTGGTAATTCAATCTAAGGAATTGATTGGCCAAATAGATGTTTTGGTTTGTAATGCCGCATCAAATCCACATATGGGAAGTTCATTAGAAATCTCAGAAGAAGCATTTGATAAGATTATTAATAACAACATTAAATCAAATCACTTACTGTGTAATCTTGTATTACCTGAAATGATAGAACGAAAAGATGGAGTCATTATTATCATTTCGAGCATCGGTGGGTTTAGAGGAAATTCAATTATTGGAACCTATGCAATGACCAAAGCAGCAGATATGGCCCTTGCAAGGAACCTGGCAGTAGAATTTGGACAACATAATATTAGGGCTAATACTATTGCACCAGGTTTAATAAAAACAGATATGGCAAAAGCCTTATGGGAAAATCCTGATATATTAAAATCAGTGACCGCAACCAATCCAATGCGACGAATTGGTGAGCCTGATGAAATTGGAGGTATAGCTGTAATGTTAGCCTCCAAAGCAGGAAGCTATATTAACGGTCAAACAATTGTAGCTGACGGTGGATCAACAATATCAGGATAAGTATTTAATTATAAATAGAGTGGACTTTAGATAAAAAATAATTCATCCCAACTTGCTCATTAAGACCTTTTACTTTTGATAAATCAAAAATCTGCTGCGTCAACTCGTCAATTAAGTTAGATAAATTGAAAATTTCTTCCTCAGACAATTCTTTTGTATTCTCAGTTTTTGGATAGAAATTTAGATTTTTACCTAGCTGAATCTTTAAGCAGTCATTTAAAAAAACTAATTTTTCATTAAACGTTAAAGATAAGTCCTTGAAATGCTTAATAAATTTTTCATAACCACTACTTTTTATTAAAAGATTCTGAAAACCAGAATACATTTCGCGGTACATTGCCGTTTCATCAGACTTAATCGCCTCCAATATATCTAAAGGCGAAAAATAGCTTGGAAAATTAAAGACTGTTTCATCATGATATCCCAGGCTTTTTATCCATGAATCAATATCTATGCGCGAGGGTTCTTTAATTAAAAGTCTGTGAGAGCGACTATAAATTGTTGGAAGCAAAGATCTGACTTGGTCTGAAACTAGAATTAATGAACTTTTCTCATTTAGATCCTCAGCAATTTTAAGTAATGCGTTTTGTGCCTGAATGGTCATCAAATTGCAGGTTTTTATAATTGCAACTTTATGTTGGGATGTTGCTGAAAGATTCATAAATTCAATTAATTCTCTAACTTGATCAACTTTAATTGATTCGTTTTCAGGATTATTAAGAATAAAAAAATCTGGATGGGTAGCAGCAACGAACGTCTTGCAAGCATTGCAATCACCGCACGCATTATTTGAAGAGCATAGTTTCTGCTTGGCAATTTCATGAGCAATTTCTTTTTTACCCAGACCTTTTGGACCCTCAAGAATAAGAACTTTTGAACTCAATAGTTGGTCTAATTTTTGATTGAGTTCTTCAAGCCATGGATAATTAATCATGATTAATCTCTTCAACAAGTGAAATAATTTTTTGATGAATTACTTCAGGATCATCATCGGCATCAACTACCTTAATATAGTCATGGTCTTTTGCGATTTCTAAGTACCCTGTCCTGACCTTCTCAAAAAAGTCATCACCTGCACTTTCAATCCTATCCTTTTTATCAGCAGCTTTTCTTTTAAATCCAGTTTCAACATCAATATCAAGAATTATTGTTAATGATGGGGTTGGGCATTCTGTTATCTCGATTAGCTGATAAATGCTATCGAGATAAATTCCTCTTCCATAACCTTGATATGCAACTGAGGCATGAAAATATCTATCTAGGATTACAAATTCAGCTGAAGAATTATTAATTTTTTGATTAATAAGTTCACTGCGAGCTGCAAACATCAGTAATAATTCTGTAGATGAGCTTAACTGCAAAGATTTATCTAAAAGGAGTTCTCTGATTTTTTCACCAGCATCAGACGAACCAGGCTCTCTGAATTGCTCATATGAAATTCCAGTTGATTGAAAGTAGTTTGTTAAGAGTTTAATTTGAGTTGATTTTCCAACCCCTTCAATTCCCTCGAAACTTATTATCTTCATAATTAATTTAACTGATACTTTTCTACAGCCTCTAGATGCTCTTCATACGTGACTGAAAATTTATGTGTGCCATTTCCTTTTGAGACAAAATAAATATAACTGCTTTCGATGGGATTTGCAGCAGCTTTAAGCGAACTAATGCTAGGAATAGCTATAGGTGTTGGAGGTAAACCGGAAATTTGATACGTGTTGTAAGGGTTAGATTTATCTCTTAGATTTCTTCTAGTAATGTCGCCATTAAAATTTGGCAACAATCCATAAATAATTGTTGGATCTGTTTGGAGTTTCATCTTTAATTTAAGTCGATTATGAAAGACACTAGAAATTAGAGCTTTTTCTTCCTCATTACCTGCCTCTTTTTCAATAATTGAAGCAAGGATTAAGAGTTCTGATTTAGAATTTAAATTATCCTCATTCTTGTTAATCCAAACTTCATCAAGAGCCTGAGCCATTCTAAGCTCCGCATTGATTAAAATTTCGGCTAATGAGTCTTCACTACTGTAAAAATACGTATCGGGATATAAGATTCCTTCGTTGAATCCTAAATCTTTTTTTAGGCACTCTAGATTAATGCAATTATTAGCTAAATCTAATGAATTAAATAAGTTTTTAATATCAAAAACTGTCATCCCTTCAATCAAAGTAAATGACTTTACGATCACATTCCCAGAATTCATGTCTTGGATTAACTTGGAGAAAGCTTTATTTTGTAAGTCGTAATTACCAAACTTTATTTCTTCAAAGTTATACAGGTAAGCATAAATTTTTAAGAAAAATTTCTGAAATTCAGAATCTGCTAGATCTTCAATGACAAGATTTAAATTTTGTCCTTTTTGAACTGAATAAGTTGCAAAAGATGAGGAGATCCTTTTATCTGATATAGCGTGCGTTACCCCAATGAGTGAGAAAGCCAAAAATACAAAGACAGCTAGTGCAAGAATTATGTTAGATCTTTTTAAATACAAGAGTTGAATTAGTTCCTCCAAAGCCAAAGGAATTATTCATCACCACATTAACTTCTTTATCTCTGGCTTGATTAGCATTGTAATCTAGATCACATTCAGGATCTTGATTGTGGAGATTAATTGTTGGAGGAATGATTTGATCTTGAAGCGCTAGTATTGAAAAAATAGACTCTAATGCACCTGCAGCTCCAAGGGTATGCCCAGTCATTGATTTGGTTGAAGAAATAACTGGCGGGTTTAAAAAAACTTTTTTAATTGCTTTGGTTTCTGCAATATCACCAAGCGGTGTTGAAGTTCCATGTGCATTTATATAATCAACCTCATCTGGATTTAGCTTTGAATCACTCAAGGCATTGGACATGGCCAAAGCTGCTCCATCACCAGATTCTGGTGGCGCGGTCATATGATAAGCATCTGAACTCATTCCAAAACCTACTAGCTCTGCATATATATTGGCATTTCTTGACTTTGCATGCTCCAACTCCTCAAGGACTAATGCACCAGCACCATCCGACAATACAAAGCCATCTCGGTCCTGGTCCCAAGGTCTTGAAGCCTCTTCAGGGTTATCATTAGTTGAAAGAGCTCTTGATGAAACAAAACCCGCAATTCCTAATGGGGTTGATGCCATTTCTGCACCTCCAGCAATCATAATATCTGCCTCACCGTAAGCTACAGATCTTGCAGCAATTCCAATGCAATGACTGCCAGTAGAACAAGCTGTAACCACTGAATGATTGGGCCCCTTAAATTGATGCTCAATCGAAACAAGTCCAGATATCATATTGACAATTGATCCTGGAACAAAGAAAGGTGATACCTTTCGAATGCCAGAATTATTCAAAATATGATGATTTTTTTCTATGGAATGCAGGCCGCCAATCCCTGAGCCAAATGAAACACCAACTCTCTCAGGAATATAGTCATTATCACTTAAACCTGAGTCTTTTATTGCTTGGTTAGCAGCTATAACTCCATACTGAATAAATGGATCTATACGCCTGGACTCCTTAGCCGGTAAATATTCATTTACATCAAAATTCTTGAGCTTTCCACCAATAGAAACAGGACAATCGGGTATTTCAAAATCGATCTTTTGAATACCGCTGGTACCCTTCAAGCAGGCATCCCAGGAAATTTGTGCAGAATTACCTAATGGAGAAAGTGCTCCAAGACCCGTTATGACAACACGTCTCTCCAAATGCATGGAGGTAGTTTAGCTATTAGAATTTATATAGTTAACTGCTTCTTGGACAGTTGAAATCTTTTCTGCTTCTTCATCAGCAATTTCGAGATCAAACTCTTCCTCAAGTGCCATAACCAACTCGACAGTGTCAAGAGAATCAGCACCTAGATCATCAACAAAAGATGAATCAGTATTTACTTCGTCCTCTCCAACACCAAGCTGTTCACAAACTATCTTTTTTACTCTTTCTTCTACGCTCACTGAAAAACCTCCAGATAAATGAGATGTGTATTCTACCCCAATAATCTCAAAATTAGTAAATATGTTTACATATACATTCCACCATCAACGCTAATACTTTGTCCTGTAATGTACTTAGCATTGTCAGATGATAAAAATAGGGTTAATTTTGCAATATCAGTGTCAGAACCAAAGTTACCCAGGGGAATTAGGCTTAATGCTTGATCTCGCTGATCACTAGTAAGCTCATTAGTCATATCGCTTTCAATAAAACCTGGACATATGCAATTGACGTTAATACCTCTTGGAGCAAGCTCTTTGGCTAAGGATTTTGTGAATCCTAACAGCGCAGACTTTGATGATGAATAATTAACTTGGCCAGCATTTCCCATCAACCCAGAAACGCTTGAAATATTAATTATTGAACCGCTTTTTTGCTTTAACATCATCTTACTAACAGGTTTAGTTATATTAAAGATACCTGTTAAATTTGTATTAATAACATCGTCCCATTCAGAGTCTTTCATACGTATAAATAACTGATCTGCGGTTATTCCTGCATTATTTACTAAACAATCCAATGTATTATTTTCACCCGGAATATCCTTCATGAGAGACGCAATAGAATCTCTGTCATTCACGTCAACGATAAGATGCTTACAATTATTTGATTCTAAGGCTTTAGATAGGTCAAATTTTGATCTCGAGGTACCAAATACAAAATAATCATTTTGAATAAATTCTTTTGCGATTCCTAGTCCAATACCCCTTGAAACACCTGTGATTAATACTGATTTCATGATTCTAAAAATAACTCTGAATAATTACTGACACTAGTATAACTAAATTCTTTTACTCCATTAGCTTTGCATAGACCTGCTAGTACTTTTGAGGGGCCAACCTCAATTAAATAATGGTCATTTGTGACATGCTGCATAATTGATAACCACTTTACAGGCATGTAAAGCTGCTTAACTAGATTATCCTTAATTAAATTATGATCTGTATTGGCGATAGCATCAGCATTTTGATAGATTTTGAACTGTGGACTGCATATATCAACCTCTTCAAGGATTGAACAAAATAAATTTGCTGGTTCTCGCATCAATTCAGAGTGCGATGCAACACTGACGTTAAGCCTTATAGCTCTTTTTGCTCCATGATCTTTGCAAGTCTCTTCTGCTAATTCAATTTCAGCGGTATTGCCAGATATAACAGTCTGTAGTGGCGAATTAAGATTTGCTGCATTCACCACCCCAGCACTCTCACTGGTAATATTCTTACAAATATTAATTACATCTTGGGTATCCATTCCCAATATTGCTGACATTGAGCCATTTTCAGCCTTTTCCATTAGCTCTCCTCGGATTCGAACAAGCTTTAGAGCATCGCATATATCTATGGCAGAGGCGCAGACTAGAGCAGTATATTCGCCAAGGGAATGTCCAGACATGCTATCTATTTCAATATTTGGGTGCACTTCCAATAATTTTTGATAATGAAGATAGGAAACAAATAATAATATAGGTTGAGTGATCGAGGTTTGATTTATACGACCATCATCTGATTCGATCAGGCTTAATGCATCTTCGGAAATCAAGTCTGACAAGCAGTCTAATGCTATCTTATTTGTTGAACTCTCAGCATATGATAGAAGGTCATTCTTACTCAACATAAAGGAATGCTGAGAACCCTGTCCAGGGAACACAAGGAAAAGTTTTTTGTGCATGATTATGCTTCGATTTCTTCTGATTCTTCTTTTTCAGGCTTTCTTAGGTCTTTAATCAATCTACCTTTATAAAAGCCATCAGCTGTCATTTGGTGGCGTAAATGACGTTCACCAGATACTGGATCAGTAGAAAGTGTTAGAGATGAAAGTGCATCGTGAGAGCGACGCATTCCAATTCGAGATCTAGTTTTTTTACTTTTCTGTACAGCCATAATCTAAAAAAAACGTATCCTAACAGAAAATATTGATATTGAGTATAAAAAATTAACTAAATATCTTTGTAACTCTTTGGAAATCATCACTAAGATCAGCTACAAATAAATGCTGTTGATCATCAATGTTCAAAAAAGCAATGGATTGGGAATGTAACGCCAATCTTTTAAATGTTGGATGTAATCTATAAAACTCTTTAAAAAGGTTAATGTTGCCGTATTTAAAATCTCCCAATACAGGATGTTTAATTGATTCTGCATGGGCTCTGATTTGATGCAATTTACCAGTAAGTATCTCAATTTTAACCAAAGTATAGTTTTTATAAATCTTTATAGGGTTAAAGATGGAAAGTGCTTCTTTTCCTGAATCGTCAACCATTGATGTTTTGATATTATTTCTTCTTATTGCTATTAATTTATCTGTTACGGTCATTGATTTTTTAAGCTTCCCACAAATAATTGCAAGGTATGTCTTTGTAATTTTCTTGGTTCTTAATAAACCATTAAAGTGTTTTAAAAATAGCTTATTTTTCGACAAGACGATACATCCGGATGTTTCCTTATCAAGCCTATGACATAAATCTATGTCATTAGAGGAATATATACTCCTGACCCCATCAATTAAACTAAATTTTTGTCCAGATCCTCCATGAACACTCATACCTTCGGGTTTATTAATAACTATAAAATCATCGTCATCAAAAATAATTGCATTTTTAATAAGTTTTTCAATTTTTGCTGGTAAGTTCTTGAAATTATTATCTCTTTTTTCTGATTCAAGATATGGAGGTAATCTAATCTCATCTCCTAAACTTATTTTTGTTTGTGCTTTGCACCTCTTTGAATTAATCCTAATCTCACCCTTCCTAATCATGCTATAAATCTTAGATTTAGGTAAACTTGGAAATTTGTATATCAAAAAATTATCTAGCCTTCTCTGATCATTGTTTGCGTCTACTTTTAGGTTTTTTTTGCTCATTGGTGTATTATCTACCACATTAGATAAAGCTAAGGCTTAATTAACTTAGCAAAAGCCTTCTTTAAAAGGCATTAAAATTAGGGTTAATTATAGAGTTAACCGAGATAAATTAAGAGAAGAAAGAACAGTTTTAATTCAAGCTACTAAGGTAGCCCAATTAGAGAGCAACCATCCCGATAAGACTCTCTAATTCAACAGCATGGAATGCTTGTTCTTCTCTGTTACTGGAGAAAAAATGAAAAGAATATTAATTAATAAGTCATTGACTGATGAAATTCGTGTGGCATTAGTGGAAGGGGCCAAGTTGTATGACTTGGATAACGAAACTAGTGATAAAAACCTACTCAAAGGAAGCATTTTTAAGGCTAGGGTTTCTAGGGTTGAAACTAGCTTAGACGCAGCATTTGTATATTTTGGATCAGAGAGACATGGATTCCTTCCACTTAAAGAACTAACCTCAGAATATTTTGAAAAAGACAATGAAGGTAAAAGAAAATGCACTCTTAAAGAAAACGATGAAATTATTGTTCAGGTTCTTAAGGAAGAACGAGGCACCAAAGGAGCTGCATTATCTACTCAACTATCTTTAGCAGGAAGATTCTTAGTTTTAATACCAAATTCTACAAAAGGTGGAGGTGTATCAAGGAGAATATCAGGCGAAGAAAGAGACCAAGTTAAGGACATAATTAAAAATCTTCCAATTCCTGAAGGTATGAGCGTTATTGTAAGAACAGCTGGTCTGGGGCGCAATCAAGAGGAGCTTCAATGGGATCTTGATTATCTTTTATCTCTTTGGAAGCAAATAAGTGGTAATTTAGATGAATCTGAGTGCCCTTCTCTTATCTACAAAGATGACAAGTTAATACTTAGAGTCTTTAGAGATTATTTTAAAGAGGACATAGAAGAAATACTTATAGACGATAAAAATGTATTCGAAGAAGCATCAATGTTCGCTCAATCAGTAATACCTGATCATGCCACCAAGGTGCAGTTCTATAATGAAGAAATACCCTTATTTAATCGCTATCAAGTCGAATCTCAGATTGAGTCTGCTTTTCAAAGAGAGATAAGCCTCCCATCTGGTGGATCTATAGTTATAGATCCAACCGAAGCTATGGTAACAATTGATGTAAATTCATCTAGAGCCACAAAAGGTAAGGATATTGAAGAAACAGCCTTAGCAACAAACATGGAAGCTGCAGTTGAAGTTGCTCGTCAACTAAGACTAAGAGATCTTGGAGGTCTAGTGGTCATCGACTTCATAGACATGCAAGATGAAACAAATCAGTCAAAAGTTCTTAATGCAGTAAGAAGAGCTGTTCATGGTGATAGAGCAAGAATCCAAATTAGTGAGATATCTAGGTTTGGCTTGCTTGAACTTTCAAGACAAAGATTAAGACCATCGTTAAATGAAACATATGACATTGAGCATGTTCTCGTGAGAGGACCAAAATCATTGGGCCAGTCTATTCTTAGAATTGTTGGTGAAGACGCAGCCAAAGAAAATACTGCTGAAATTCATGTTTTTGTGCCCGCAGATGTAGCCAGTTATCTACTTAATGAAAAAAGAAGAGAAATTATCACCATAGAAAATATGAATAAGGTTGCAGTAATTGTTGTAGCTGATCCATACAAGTCACGTCCTTACTATAAAGTTGCTAGAGTTAAATCAAGTGACGTTAAAGGAAAAACTTCTTATCAAATGACACCTCAGAGTCCTGAGCCAGATATGTCATGGCGAGATGCTGATCAAACCTTAACAAATAAAAAGCCTTTGGTTGAAGTAACAGCACCTCCAAAAATGCCAAAAAGAAAGAAATCAGCTTTAAAAGGTATCTTTTCATTTTTATTTAATAACGACAGCAAGAATAAGAAAAAGAAAAAATCTAATAACAAAAGAAAGCCACGCATAAAATCACAACATACTAGGAAAAATAAACAACATGGTAATAAAAATTCTAGAAGAGATAACAGGCGAACTCCGCAAAAAAATAATCGCAATAGAAGACCTCAAAATAGAAATAATAAAACTTCAAATGATAGAAAATCACTAAATGAAAACAAAAATAATTCTAACAACCGGCGAGAGAATCAGCAGAAAGATACTGCTAAGAAACCAGCGCCAGTAAAAAAGGAAACAGTTCAAACTGAATCTTCTAAGGTAAAAAGTAAGATTACTGAAGTTGCCCAACCTATATCTCAGGAAGTTAAAGATGCTCCAAAAAGAGCTAAGAATGATCCTCGATATAAGAGCGAATAAGTAGACCTGAAATTGAGCCTTCAGGAGGAATTGAAGGGAGTTTATTTAAATTAAACCAATAAGCTTCTTCAATTTCTTCATCTTCAAGAATTATTTCTCCTGAATCGTATTCTGCAAAATAACCTATCATGAGTTGACTGGGAAATGGCCAATTTTGGCTTGAAAAATATTTAATATTTTTTACATTGATGCCAACTTCTTCCTTAACTTCACGAACTAGAGCCTCTTCACAACTCTCACCAGGCTCTATGAACCCTGCTAATGTGCTAAACATACCTTTTGGAAAATGTTTACTTCTTCCAAGCAAAATCTCATCGCCTCTATGGATCAAAGTAATGATACAAGGAGATATTTTTGGATAAATAAATTCGTTATTACATGAGCACTGGAAAGCCTCTTCTGATGAAATGAAATCTGTTTTCTTTCCACATGCACCACAGTACTTACTATTACGTCGCCAGTAATTTATCATTTTAGATCGTCCAATTAACGAAAAGCTCTCTTGATCAAGTGAGCCCAATATCATTCTTAAATCAACAAAATCATAGTCGTCTAAATCTAAAAATAAGTTTTCAGCTATGTCTACAGTGCATAGTGTTTTGTTATCTTTTAAAGCAATAGCAATTAGATCATTTATATCAAAAAATAAGTTAAATTCTTTGCAGGGATGTATAAATGTCTGGTTTTTATTATTGATTAATAATTTATCCTGATAAAATACTATTACCTCAGCATCATCACTGAGTTTAGGTTTAAGTTGCCTAACAAATTTCATAGGTGTAATTATGGCATTGATTAATAATTTATATAGTTCATTTTTAGGTCATTCTCCAGAGTGGTATAAAAAAACAATTATTGGCTTTTTAATAGTAAATCCATTCCTGCTGTGGCTTCTCGATCAATTAAATTTTGATGGTGGTTTCATCATGGGTTGGGTGTTGTTAATTCAGTTTATCTTTACCCTTGCTCTAGCCTTAAAGTGCTATCCCCTTCAACCAGGTGGATTGATTGCAATTCAATCGCTATTCATGGGTTTGACTACTCCATACACCTTAATGCATGAAGTTGAAAATAACTTAGAAGTGATTCTGTTGCTGGTATTTATGGTTGCAGGTATATATTTCATGAAAAACTTAATGCTTACAATCTTTACAAGATTGTTCTTACAAGTTAAATCAAAAACGTTGCTTTCATTGTTATTTTGTTTTGTAGCTGCATTCTTATCTGCTTTTCTTGATGCATTAACTGTTACAGCAGTTTTAATAGGTGTTGGTATTGGTTTCTATCGAATCTTTCACTTAGCCACATCAGGTAAAAGTTTTGGCGAGGACCACAATTATCTTGATGACTCATCCTTAAATTCATTAGGCCAAGAAGAACAAGAAAATTTCAAAGCTTTTCTGCGAAATCTTTTAATGCATGGCGTGGTAGGTACTGCGCTAGGTGGAGTTTGCACTATTGTGGGTGAGCCTCAAAACTTATTAATTGCAAATGTTGCCGATTGGGAGTTTATTGAGTTCATTATAATAATGGCCCCTATTACCATGCCTGTATTTGCAGCTGGCATGATTACTTGCTTTGCAGTTGAAAAATTTAAAATTGCAGGCTTTGGAACTCAATTACCCAATGAAATCAAAAACATATTTGAAAATTACAGCGACTATCAAAAGAGCAATCTAACTGAACAAGATAAAACGAATCTTTTAATCGAATCTTTTGTTGGGATTCTGTTGATTATTGCTTTGGCTCTTCATGTTGCTGAGGTAGGTATTATTGGTCTTGGCGTTATAGTTTTGCTGACTGCTTTTAAAGGTGTTACAGAAGAGCATGATCTTGGGCCTGCCTTTAATGAAGCGCTGCCATTTACTGCATTATTAGTTGTATTCTTTTGCATCGTTGGTGTTATTCATGATCAAAACTTATTTGATCCAATAATTGTTTATGTTTTGGCCCAAAGTGCTGATATTCAGGCACCATTATTTTTTGTTGCAAACGGTGTCCTTTCAATGATCAGTGACAATGTTTTTGTGGCAACAGTCTATATTAACGAAATTAAAGCGGCTCTTGATTCAGGCATGATCACTCGTGATCAATTTGATAAATTGGCAGTAGCAGTAAATACGGGCACCAATATTCCTTCAATTGCTACACCGAATGGACAAGCAGCCTTTTTATTTTTATTGACCTCGTCATTAGCGCCACTAATTAACCTTTCTTATATGCGAATGGTGATTATGGCTTTGCCTTACACGCTTGTTTTGAGTACCGTAGGGCTTTTTTCAGTAATTTATTTTCTATAAAAAATTGCGAGAGTTGAATCATAAATTCTGCATTGCTCCTATGATGCAGTGCACCGATATTCATGATCGTTACTTAATGCGTTTGATCACTAAAAAATCATTTTTATATACGGAAATGGTTACCACAGGTGCAATTATCCATGGAAATGCAACGCATCAATTAGACTTTAATAAATCCATCGAATCTCCGGTTGCTTTACAATTGGGGGGATCAAATCCAGATGAATTAGCAAAATGTTCTGAGATAGCAGAAAACATGGGCTATGATGAAATTAATCTTAATCTTGGGTGCCCTTCTGAGAGAGTTCAAAAAGGTTCCTTTGGAGCATGCCTAATGATTGAACCGAAGCTTGTGCAGAGATGTTTAAATGCAATGAAGCAATCAGTATCAATTCCAGTGACTGCAAAATGTAGGACCGGCATTGATAAAATTGAAGATTATGATTTTTTGAGATCTTTTGTTGAAGGAATAGCTAATCAAAACATAGCCACTATCATTATTCATGCCAGAAATGCAATTCTTAAAGGTCTATCTCCAAGACAAAACAGAACTATACCTCCACTTAAATATGATTATGTATATCGAATAAAAGAGGATTTCCCAGGGATTGAAATTATTATCAATGGCGGCATTGACTCATTAATTGAGGCTAAAGATCATCTTCAAAAAGTTGATGGCGTTATGCTTGGCAGAGCTCCCTATGATAATCCCATGATGCTAGAGGATGTGGATAGTGAAATTTTTGGAGAGCCTAAAAAACGGATATCAAGACTTGATATTTTAAAAGAATATCTCAACTATCTTGAGGACCTAGATGATCCTAAGATTCGATTAAATCAAGTTTTAAAGCATATTTATGGTTTAAATAAAGGTCTTAAAAATGCAAGAAAATATAGGTATGAAATAAACCAGATCATGAAAGAGGGAGATTTATCAGGATCTTTTGAGAGATTATCATCTTACTTAGCCTGATTTAATCATCAAGCAGGAAATCATCCATATCATCAGTAAAGTCGTCTTCAATTTCTTCACCATCTTGAACTTCAAATTCTGAATACTGAAGATAGGAATTCCTAATAAAGGTATATTTATCTCCTACGATCAAGCTTTCCACATCCAGCAATCTAGCTCGTGTTTCAAGAGCATCTAGTGCGGTAATTGATAATCTAACATCGCTCTCTTCTATTGAAAAAGTGCCTGATAAAACTCCTGAAATGGGTCTACCGACCAAGTCTCGAGGACTACTTGGTCCATAAAACGGGAGCATTAAATAAGGGCCAGTTGGAACACCCCAAACACCTAATGTTTGACCAAAATCTTCATCATGTTCCTCAAGACCCATAATTGAGGCAACATCAAAAAAGCCTAAAAATCCAAATGTAGTATTTACTAAAAATCTTGCAAAATCATTCCCAGCAGCAACAGGCTTACCTTGAAGCAATTGATTAATTGAATTATCAATTTCATCTAAATTACTAAAAAAATTTGTTATTGAGGATTGAATCGATTTAGGTACCACATCGTCATAAAATTCAGCAACTGGCCTAGCAATTCTGTTGTCAACACCCTCATTAAATGTCCAGACCTCTCTATTAATTTCTTCAAATGGATCATTTGCATAACCAATAACAGGAATTAGAAAAAGTATTCTTAGTAAAACATTATGCATTAGTAACATTATCTATAATCCCAAATAAAGAATCATCAATACTATCAAAATTAAAGTTTTTTATTTCATCATTTAAAGGAATACTTCCAAGAAATTTAGTACCAAGCATCTTCTCAACTTCATCTGCAGAAAGAATAAATCTTCCTTCTGAGTCATCAACCATATTCAAGACAAATCCCATAATAGGTAAATTTAATTTTTTAAAGACCTGAACAGACTTTAATGTATCACTTGCTGCTAATTTACTATTACTGGTAACAAGAATAACTCCATCAGGCTTAATCTCACTCGCAACAGTTAAATATGCATCGCCAGTTCCAGGTGGCATATCAATAAACAGGTAATCCAAATCTCCCCACTTAGTTAACTCACTTAGTTGTTTTATTGCACCACTAAGCATGGGGCCTCTCCAAATTGCAGCTTTTTCGTTACCCAAGATAAATCCCATTGAATTTAATCTAATGCCCTCTATATTTAATGGGATAAATCTTTTTTTATGATCCTCCTCAATTATTTCAGGTTTAGCTGAAGCAACATCAAAAATAATGTGTTGATTAGGCCCATAAATATCAGCGTCAAGGATGCCAATTGAAAAATCTCCAGAAAGTTTTTTTGCTAAAAGAGAAGCAAATGAAGACTTGCCTACTCCGCCCTTAGCTGAGGCTATGGCAATAGTTTTCTTGATGCTCATAAAGGAAAATTTCTAATATATAATAACTCAATATTTCATTACATTGTGGCCAATTCAAAACAAAAAAATTTATTAGTTACTACTGCGCTACCCTATGGTAATGGCGCGTTGCACATAGGTCACCTCCTTGAGCATACTCAAACTGATATTTGGGTAAGAACTAACAAAATGGAGGGCAATAATGTTCTTAATTTTTGTGCTGATGATGCTCATGGCGCTCCAATTATGATTAAGGCAAAGGAGGAAAATCAGGATCCTGAACTATTTACTAAAGGGATTCAAATTGAACATCTTAAAACTCTTAAATCATTTGGTATTGAGCATGATCATTATCACTCAACTCACACTGTAGAAAATGAGCAACTAGTTAATGAAATTTACAATGACTTGGTGGAAGCCGATTTGGTGTATGAGAAAGAAATATTTCAACTCTATGATGATCAAGAAAAAATGTTTCTTGCTGATCGATACATTAAAGGAACTTGCCCATCATGTGGAGCTGAAGATCAATACGGTGATGGTTGTGAGGTATGCGGTATCACCTATGATGCAATTGATATTAAGAATCCAATATCTGCTTTATCAGGAACTGAACCAAGTAAGAAAAAAACTAATCAGATTTTTTTTAATTTAAATAAATGTAAAAATTTCTTGAGTAGCTACTTGGATGATTTGAGCATTCAAGAATCAGTAAAAAATAAATTATTAGAATGGCTTGGTGATGATCTTCAGGATTGGAATATTTCAAGAGATAAGCCCTATTTTGGTTTTAAAATTCCTCAACATGATGATAAGTATTTCTATGTATGGGTCGATGCGCCTATTGGATACATAGCTGCAACAAAATATTATTGTGATGAGAACAAAATAGATTATTTAAATTTATGGGAAAAAGATTCAAACTATGAGATTCACCATTTCATTGGTAAAGATATTATCTATTTTCATGGTCTTTTCTGGCCTGCAATGCTAAATGCATCAAAATATAAGCTTCCTAGTTCAATCCATGCTCATGGATTTTTATCTTTGAATGGCGAAAAAATGTCTAAGTCAAAAGGTACTTTAATTTCAGCAGATGAATTTGCTGAAGTCTATGAACCAGATCTTTTACGTTTTTACTTTGCCAGTAAGTTAAATGCAAAGATAGATGATATAGATCTTGATCTAAAAGATTTTGTAAAAAAAATTAATTCATCGTTGGTAGGTAAATTATTTAACATTGCAAGTAGATTGAATGGTTTTCTTGGTAAAAACAGCTATCAAACTTCAAAAAATATAGATGATACTTTTTTAGATGAGTGTTCTTCTAAATATGCATTAATAAGAAAAGATTTAAATAATAAAGAATTTTCAAAAGCAGTAAGCAGAATTTTAAAAGTTGCCGACGATACGAATAGCTACATCAACAATAAAACACCTTGGAAGCTAAATGATGATGATGCTCTGGAAGTTGCAACTACTGGCATATCCATATACAAAGATTTATGTATATTAATGATGCCAATCATGCCTAGCCTTGCATCTAAAGCACTTGCACAAGTGAAGATAAAGGATCCATCATTTGATGATCTTAATAATGACTTAACCAACGTAGAGATTAATGCTTATAATCCATTACTAAATCGATTAGAAGATAAAGATCTCACAACTCCTTCAAAGGAAATGAAGATGACTGATATTGATAATAATGAAATAACTATTGATGATTTTGCAAAGATTGATCTTAGGGTAGCTGAAGTTATTGAAGCAAATCATATTGATGGTGCTGACAAACTAATCCAGTTAACACTTGATGTTGGTGAGCTAGGACAAAGAAATGTTTTTGCAGGGATTAAATCAAAGTACTCTCCTGAAGATCTTCAGGGAAAATTTGTTGCATTAGTTGCAAATCTAAAACCAAGAAAAATGAAATTTGGTACATCTGAAGGTATGGTCCTCGCTGCCTCGAATGATGAAGGTGGAATTTTTATCATGAGCCCTGCTTCAGGTGCAAAAGCTGGAGATAAAATAAAATGACAAAAGATGTAGATATCCTTGTAGTCGGAGCTGGTCCTGTTGGTCTTTTTACTGTTTTTGAAGCAGGACTACTGGGACTCAAATGTCACCTGATTGATAATTTAGATAAGATTGGTGGACAATGCGCTGAACTTTATCCAGAGAAACCAATTTACGATATTCCAGGAGTTCCCTTTCAAACTGCTCAACAACATGTTGACGCACTTATTGAGCAAATCAAACCCTTTGAATATGAAATAAGTCTTAATGAAAGAGTTGATTCAATCTCTGAAGACTCACATGAGAACAATATTACTCAGTGGAGAGTTGCCACCTCAGATGGACAAGAGTTTACAACTAAAAATATTTTTATTGCTGCAGGTGCTGGATCATTTGAACCAAGAAGACCTCCCAATATTGAAAATCCAGATGCTCTGATGGAAAACGGAGTTTCTTATGCAGTGCAATCCAAAAAAAGGTACGAGAATAAAAATGTAGTTATTTTTGGTGGTGGTGATTCGGCACTAGATTGGACGGTTGAGCTTGCTGATATTGCAAAGAGTATCTCTTTGGTTCACCGACGAGATGCCTTTCGTGGTGCCCAGCATACTGAAGCTCAAATGAGAGAACTTGTTAAACAAGGAAAAGTGAACTTGTTAACACCCTATCAAATTCACTCCATTATTGGTGAGGATAAGGTAACCGGTGCTGAATTAAAGAATTTCGATACCAAAGAAATAGAAGAAGTTATGGCAGATGAGCTGTTATTTTTGTTTGGATTAAACAAAAAGCTTGGCCCGATACTCGATTGGGAATTAGAACTGAATGAAAAAAAGATTAATGTGAATACAGAAAATTTTCAAACTAATAAAGATGGAATTTTCGCTGTAGGCGATATAAATGACTACCCAGGAAAATTAGATTTAATTTTATGCGGATTTCATGAGACCACTCTTGCGGTTCAAGAAGCTTATCGAAGAATTCATCCTGGAGAAAGAGTTCCTTTTGGTTATACAACCTCAAATACTAAATTACAGAGAAAACTTGGAGTTGCCGAATAGAAAACCAAATCAAAATTAAAGAGATTCATGATTCTCTGCCCCACTACCAATGCGGTAGATGCGGGACGCCTGGATGTCTCCCTTATGCAGAAGCAATTATTAATGAGGGTATTCCGATCAATAGGTGTGTACCTGGTGGAGAGGACTCACTAAAAAAGCTGATTGAGATTACAAATCATCCAGATGATATCTCTATGGATATGGATTTTGGACCTAACATTGCCAACCAAAAAGCATTCATTATTGAAGATGAGTGTATAGGTTGTAAAAAGTGCATCGATGCATGTCCTGTTGATGCAATCCATGGAGCCTCGAATTTAATGCACAGTGTAATTGATGATTTATGTACAGGATGTGAGTTATGCGTACCGCCTTGTCCGGTTGATTGCATTGAATTAGTACAGGTAAATGAGAATGCCTCACTGGCCGCAAGAAATAATTCAGAAGAGTGGTTTCAAAATACCATTAAGCTAAGACAAAGAAGAATTAAAGAAAGATCTATTGTTGATCAGGACAATAATTTAAAAATAGGCAAAGAAATAAACAAACAACTTAACTATAGGTCCTTAGATAAAGAAAAAAACATTAAGAATCTTCAAAGAAAAATCTTAATGGGCAGAATTGATGAAGACAAAGATGATGTTGAGTTTATAAATAATTTAATCGACAAGCTATAAGAATGTATTTTTAACAAACTCTAACGGAATTGTATTTTTTATATGAAATTCATCAATAATACTTTTTACAACTTCTCCAATTTTAGCTAGAGCCTGATCTGTCATTTCATGATCGCGCTCTAAAACATTCTTTGTTAAGCCTATCACGCCGCCTGCATTTACAAGAAAATCAGGGATATAAAGCATTCCATGAGAATGAATTGCATTGTAAAGGTTATCATTAAGCAATTGATTATTTGCACCGCCGCATATTACTTTAAATGTTGAGTTTTCAATAAACTCTTTGTTTAAAATTCCTCCAATCGCACATGGAGAAAAAATTGATGCGCTTGTTTTAAAAATTGATTTACAAGGATGGCAGCCAAGCTTTACAGCTGTATTAAGCTTCATTTCATCAGTCTCATCAACATAAACTTTTGTACCTTCATCGAGGAGATGAGATGCAAGATTTGAACCAACACTGCCAAATCCCTGAATAAGAATATCTTCTTTATTTCCATTAAAGTAATAATTTTTAACTGATCTAAGCGCATAGTAGATTCCTTTGGCTGTGTAAGGACCTGGATCAACGTTATCTAACACATGCTCAGATAATTGAGAAACAATTCTTATGTCGGTCAGAGATATACCTATATCTTGTGCACTTAGATATGCTCCATCCAAATGATTAATAAATGTAGCAAACAATTCCAAATGCTCTTTATTATTTTGTTTATTCTTGATGATGACTGCTTTGCCGCCACCAAATGGAACTCCAGCGACCCTATTTTTTAAAGTCATTGCTTTTGAGAGCTTTAATACATCCTCAATAGCATGAATTTCGGATTCATATTCTTTAAATCTACAACCTCCGATTGCTGGACCCTCTTTAGTAGAATGGATTGCAATAAATGCCTTGAAATTCTTATCATCATCTTCAAAAACAAATAAATGCTCATGATCAAAAAGCTCATGTTCTTGTATTTCAATTCCAAGATAATTTTCAGCTGATATTTCTTTAATCATAATAAGAATAAGATTAATGAAAGAGTTATTATATAGCTCTAAATGCTTAAAGATAGAATAAGAAAATACCTACCCGTTGTTCTAGACCTTGAAACCGGTGGATTAGATAATAAAAAAAATCCCATCTTAGAAATAGCAATTCAACTTTTGGAATATAGGGATAATAACTTTGAATTAGGTGAATTGATTAGATATCACATCGAGCCATTTAAAGATCTTGAAATTGATCCCGAGTCATTGGAATTTACAAAAATTGATTTATCGCATCCTTTACGAAATGCAGTTGAAGAAAATGTTGCTCTAAAAAATATCTCGAAGGCTATAAATCAACAACGGAGTAAATACGAATGTTCTAGAGTTATATTGGTTGCCCATAATGCGCACTTTGATTTGGGTTTCTTGGTAGAAGCCTTCAAAAGAAATAAAATTAAAAATCTACCTTTTCACCCATTTTCAGTCCTTGATACTGTTTCTTTAGGCGCGCTTGCTACTGGACAAACTGTTCTAGCAAGGATCTGTAAAGAATTAAATATAGATTATGTCAATGAATTAGCTCACTCAGCAGCGTATGATGCAGAGGTTACAGCTAAGGTCTTTTGCAAAATATTCAATGACTTTAACTAGCTTGAGCTAAATTTCTTTCTTCGGCCGCTTTCCAATCTTTAGGAAGAAATTTTGAAACTAGCAGAAAACTTATCACCGAGGGAATAAATACACAAGTTGTGACAGTTAATGAATATCGTATTGACTCAATTTCATTATAGTTATTACCAAATACATCCATTAACCATCCAGCAAAAGTTGGACCGCCACCCAATGCGATCATGTTTAGGATAAAGAAAAAAAGTGCCGTTGACATAGCACGCATATGAATTGGTGCTAACGTTTGTGCAATTGCAAAACTTGGGCCTAAATAAATGCCAAGAAGCAAAAGTGCAAAGGTAGCAAAAACTAAGTGCATTTCTACAGAGTCTACCCACCAACCAATAATGCCAACCGGCAGACATAATAGCATTGCTATTGCTGGTAACCAGCCATACGCTCTAATATCTTTTTTACCCCATCTATCTGCCAATCTTGCTCCAAAGAAAGCACCCCCAGCATAAGTTGTTCCATTCATAATTCCGAGGATAATGACAAGGGTTTGAAAATCAAATGATGGATCAAGTGTTACGAGATACTTTGTTTGAAATGCTGATTTTGCATATGAAACAAATGACCCAAATGCTATTCCAAAACACATTGCCCACCATGCCGGTATACGCATAAGTACCTTTAATGACTCTAAAAATGGAGGTTTAGAAATTGTGGTGCCTGAGGATAATTCCATTGCACCACGAACCGGTTCTTTTAATACTAATTTAACAACCACAGCTAAAGCTATGCCGGTTAAACCTAAAAAAATAAAAATCTGCCTCCAGTTTACCTGATCCTCTGAAACATCCATTAAAGAGGCTGTTACAAAATAGGCAGCCATAATACCCAAAGGTATTCCCATTGAATAAACGCCTAAAGCACTTGCTCTTTCTTCTTTAGGATACATATCAGATATTATTGAATGAGATGGAGGACTGCCACCCGCTTCTCCAATTCCAACACCCATTCTTGCAAGAGCAACTTGCACAAAGTTATTTGCTAATCCTGTTAAAGCAGTAAATGCACTCCAGGTAGCCAAAGCAATCGATAGGATATTAACTCTATTAAAGCGATCTGCTAGCCATGCAATTGGTATTGCCACAAATGTATAAAAGACTGCAAAAGCCAAACCTATCAACAAACCAAGCTCAGTATTTGTTAGACCTAAATCTTTCTGAATAAACGGGGCGAGGATTCCCATAATCTGTCGATCAATGAAATTGAATCCATAAACAAGTGTGAGCAGTAGTAGAGCAAACGTTCTATATTGTTTGGTATGCATTTTTTTTAGATTACAAAACTGTCGTATGAATTAGAGCAAACTCTACTATCATCAATTACATCGTTTTGATTTTCTTCTTTTATATATAAAACCCGCGAAAGAAGACCTTTTGAATCAGATGGCTTGGATCCTGTTGAAGCCATGTATTCAACATGGTTATTATCAATTATTTTCTTAAGTCTATTGTAGCTCATAGAAACCATAACCATACCAAATACTTTAACCAGATCAGTTGTAGAAATTAGCACTTCGATTGGATATTTTGATACGAAATTTTTATTGATAGTATGTGGTTCATGAAAAACTGTTTTACCATTTGAATGAAGATAGTATGCGAAGCTAGTGGTATTGTAAGGTTTTCCGGCTTCCTCAATCTCTAATTTCATTTCGTTGATATCAAACCTATCTCCTGTTTTAACCACAGTAATATTTGTGAAACCTAACTTTGAAAGAGCATGTGACGCATGTTTAGTTGTAAAAATTGTTATATCTTTATCAAAATATTTTAATGACTCTAGATCAAGATGATCTGAAAAATGCGCTGTTATGACAAGATGAGTAACTTTATCAATTAAGTTATAACGTAAAAAATAATGATCAGAAGTCTTTTCTCTATAAAGAAGCCACCTAGCGCTTGGAATCTCTTGCAATTCTGACAACCATGGATCAACTAATATGCATGCTTCATCGCTTTTATAAGCCCAAGACTGATAATTATTGCATTTAATCAATTGCATTTTCTAATCATGTCATAACTGAGAATAAAAACCAAAATGATAATAATTATCATTAAAAAAATACCTTATATCAGTATTTTACAAAATATTATTAACCATATACAATCATGTAAATGCGAACATTTATGGAGTAAAAAAATGAAAGAACTTAATACAAAAGAAGTTTGCGAAATCTTAAATGAAATAATGGAGTATGAATTAGGCGGAGTAGTTAGATATACACATTCATCTTTAATGATAACAGGGCCTTACAGAATTCCAATTGTCGCGTTTTTAAAGGAACAAGCAGCCGAATCTCTGTTACATGCTCAGCAAGCTGGTGAGTTACTAGTTGGTTTGGATGGCCACCCAAGTCAAAGGATAGCAAAGATTGAGGAAACACACCGCCACTCTATAAAAGACATATTAGAAGAATCACTTGAACACGAGCTACATGCGCTAAGTCTATATAAGAAACTTCTTAAAAAAGTTGAGAATAGATCTGTTTACCTTGAAGAATACACTAGAGGCAAGATAGGAGAAGAGGAACAACATTCGCTTGAGCTAAAAGCAATGTTAAAAGATTTTGGTTAATCTATTTTAATTCATCTATAGCTGATTGGAGTTCACCCGCTGCATGCATTTCAGTTACTATGTCACAGCCTCCAATTAATTCGCCATTTAGAAATACCTGAGGAAAAGTTGGCCAATCAGTTATGTTGGGTAATGTCTGTCTAACTTCAGGATTAGCTAGGATATCAACGTAAGAGAACTCTGCTCCACATTCAATGAGTGCTTGAACAGTTCTTGCTGAGAAGCCACATTGAGGTTCGTAAGGTGAACCCTTCATGTAGATCAAAATATCATTTTCTTCAATTTGTTCTTTTATTTTCTTTTCGATGTCCATACTATTTTTTTATTGTTTCTATATACATATTTATAGTGTCTTTAAAGCCATATTTCAATGAATCAACGATAATAGCGTGCCCTATTGATACCTCATCAATATCTCCGCATTCTTTTAGATAAGGTAAATTATTTAAGTTTAGATCATGACCTGCATTAACTTTTAAATTATTTAATTTAGCTGATTCAACAATTTTGCTGATCTTATTTTGAGCATTATGAATTTCATGTTTCTTACCGTCATGAATAACTTCTGCAAATGGGCCTGTATAAATTTCAACACTATTAATTCCTATGTCATTTAATTTATCAAAATTAATAAAATCATCATCTATAAAGATGCTTACATGGTTAATATTTTTTTTAAATTTGGAAACCTCAGATTTAAAGATGCTATCAAGTTGTTCAATTTTCCATCCATGATCTGACGTAATTTGCCCATCTGCATCGGGTACTAATGTAACTTGGTGTGGATGATGATCATTCACAAGTGAAATAAATCCAGGATAATCTTTCGAACTAGTTGAAAAAAGATTCCCTTCAATATTAAATTCCTTATTAGCTTTTAGGCAAATCTCATCAAACATACTAATATCACTGGGTTTGGCATGTCTTAAATCAGGTCTTGGATGAAGCGTTAAGCCATCAACTCCTAAATCAATGGATTGTAGAGCATAATCTTTAATACTTGGATTGTCTGATCCTCTAGAATCGCGCAACAATGCAATCTTATTAAGATTGATACTAAAATTCATAAAAAATATCTAATTTGAGGAAATAGAATTCTGGTCCCAAAATGCTCTGCCAGAAATAATTTTTCCGGAGTCATTAATAACAAAGTGATCTACTATTGAAATATCCATTGAAGTTCCGTTCGATTCATTCCTTACTTTCATAATAGCTTTTAATATACCCTCATTCCCACAAACAACGTAACTAACATCTGAAGGAGTGATTGTCATTCCCTCTGCATGAGCAAAATCCCAAAAATTACCAATGGCGTCAATTCCCTTGCATGGATCTGTTCCAACGGGATCTTCAAATATGGCATTTGAATCCCATAGCTCTATGAACAAATTTTTTTCATTTTTTGTGTACGCTTCAACATAACCTTCCATTGCTGCTCTTGTTTTATCTTCCATAATTATTTATCCAGTTTCATGCCATGTTTGGCTAAATGATTTAAAGTAAATTTTTGATCCTTATCTATAGGGGTCACTGATTCAATAATTCTATCGTATTCAGAAAAATTTATTCGCCACCCCTCCTCTGTCTTAACATACTTATCTTTATATAAAGCCGTTCCTTGAGTTAAAGCATTTTCATTAAAGTTATAAAAAATATCCTGGAGATACCAAATTCCACTTGCATTTACATCATCATGAATTGAAATTTCAGGATGGTGACCAGTATGCATGGCTGCGGTTTCACTATGAAATGAGTATTTTAAAGATTGAATAATCTCTTTTTTACCACTGGCCTCCCATACATATGTTCCTCCGCGATAATCAACCGTAATATCATCAGTAAATACGCTGTCTAATAAACCATGATCAGCCATATCAATAGCTCTAAAATATCTATGTTTTAACTGTTTAATCATCTCGATATCGTGAAGCTCTTGGATTAGTTCATTCATTTATTATTTACCTCAAATAAGCTTGGCCGCCATCTAACATAATAGTTGATCCTGTGATGTAATTCATTCCATCTGAGACAAGCTGACAAACTGACTCTCCAATATCATTTTCACAATCACCAATTCTCTTAAGAGGAATCGTTTCAATGAATTCATTAGCTTCTTCAGGCCTCTCATCAACCCACCACTGCATGCCAACAGAGTTTGCTAAAGGCATGATGGTGTTCACCCTTATATTATCTTTGCCCCATTCTACAGCTGCAGCCCTAGTTAGCGATCGAATCGCTTCTTTAACTGCTGCATAAGCACCATATCCCGATGAGTCAGGTCTTAGAGCTGAAGAGCTCGCGAGATTAATAATAGCTCCATCACCTTTTAAATCTTCATAAAATAGTTTCATTAATCTAAATGTAGCAAGAGGACCTGATTCCCAACCTGCATTAATTGCTTCATCAGTTACATCTAAAATGCTACCCAAAGGTACCTCTTGCGCGTTATTAATCAAAACATTAATTGAACCAAAATTATTTTTTATTTCTACTTGTGCGTGACTAATTGAATTAGAATCTTTAACGTCGCATTCTAATGGTAAGGTTACGAAACCAGCTTCGTTAAGCTTTGAAGATTCATTCTTAACTTTTGAAAATGTTCGCCCAAGCATTGCAACCTTCGCACCTTTTTTGGCCATTGCTGTTGCTATCCCCAAACCGACACCTTGTCCTGCGCCAGTAACAACTGCAGTCTTTGAAGATAAATCTATCAAAAGTTTGCGCCCGTAATATCTTTTGCAGCTAAGTATCCAAATGTCATCGCAGGCCCAAGTGTTGAGCCAGGACCAGGATATTTTGGCAGCAATGCTGTAGTGCAGTTGCCGCATGCGTATAGACCTTTTATGGGTTGATTAAAGGTATCTAGAACTCTTGCATGAGTATCTATCACTAAGCCTCCTGCAGTTCCCATTTCTCCTGGATATAAAACCATACAATAGAATGGACCTTCGCTTAAGGGTGCCAAGCATGGATTGGGTTTAACTGAAGGATCGCCGTAATATCTGTCGTAGGCATCATCACCTCTTTGGAAATCTAAATCCTTGCCAGTCTTACTGTATTCATTTACTTTGACTTGAGTTTCGAGGAGTCCTTTTGCATCAATGCCAACTATTTCAGCAAGCTCTTCTAGAGTATCAGCTTTAGATAGAAAAGATGGATCCCACCACTCTTTTGGTACTCTGGAATCAGGCTGCATTGAAGCTTGGAGTAAAGGACCACAGGGTCTATTTTTTCTGAAATTACTATCAAAAATCATATAGCAAGGAGCACAAGGATTACCTTTTTCATACTCATCAAACATATCTGTTACAAAACTTACATAATTCTGGGATTCGTTTGAAAATCGATGGCCGTTTTTATTAACTGTATAGTTTCCGGGAACAGATTTATCTACTATTGATAGCCATCCTTTCTCGTGGCCAGGTATATTCATGGTTGTAGTCCACCACCCAGCATCCATCTGATGAAGAGCTACATTCAGACCTTTGGTTGCTGAAATTGCGTCACCAGTATTGTGAATATTTGCTGCGCTCCAGGCTGTATCTGTTGGTTTAGGTAAATATTTTTCTCTAAGTGTTTGGTTTTTTTCAAAACCACCAGATGCAAGAATCACTCCTTTATTGGCTTTAATTTTAATTGTTTCATTATTTTGAAGAGCAATAATTCCTTCCACCTTACCATTCTCATGTATCAAATCAGTCATAGAGGTATTACGCCAAATTGGAATATCGCGATCCTTGCATGAAAGGAGCAACCTAGCTATGCCTGCATTTCCCATAGTTAATCGTCTATCCCTCCAACCATGAATAAAGCGCATTGGAATATCTAAAATATACTTGGTGAAAAGTTTTGCGAAAAGTGTTTTCCATCCGGGTAATGCCCCAAGTAATAATTGACCTTCTACTTGGGTAAAGTTCATATTTATTGGACCCATGGTGAATGCTGTTTGTGGGTGTTGCCCTCTTAAATATTTAAAGTCATCTCCTAATTCTGTTCCCTTAATGGGTTCAGGCTCCATTGATCTATTGCCCTCCTTGCCACCAGGATTATCTGGAAAGTAGTCGGGATAATGGGGAAGGTTCCTGTATTTAACTCTCGAGTTCTCATGAAGATAGTCAACCATTCTTGGGCCTTGTTCAATGTATGTCTCAATTAAGTCATTATTAATCTTCCCCTCAGGTGAAACGCTTTGAATGTAATTTCTAGCATCTTCAACAGAATCATCTACATTTTCTGCTTTAGCATATCTATTATTGGGTATCCAAACTCCCCCACCAGAAGTAGCGCTTGTCCCACCAAATTGATTTGATTTTTCAATGACCAAAACCTTTGCTCCTCCATCATGCGAGCAAATTGCAGAAGTTAGCGCACCATTGCCAGAGCCTACAACAATTACGTCATACTCGTGATCATAGTTCGTTGACATATTTTTAAATCCTTTTAGCCTATAATAATAACAATTATTATTTTAGCCCATGAAAACTAAATTAGCCGAGAAATTAGGTATTGAATATCCAATTTTCGCTTTTACGCATTGTAGAGATGTAGTAGTCGCCGTAAGCAAAGCCGGAGGAATTGGCGTCCTTGGAGCCGTTGGTTTTTCTCCAGAACAACTAAAGGAGGAGCTCGACTGGATTGATGCACATATTGGTGACTATCCTTACGGTGTTGATACCGTGATTCCGCAAAAATATGAGGGCATGGATAATAAAGACCCTGAAGAACTTCTTGAGCAACTCAAAGCCTTAGTTCCTGATGAACATAAGCAATTTGCTGAAAACCTTTTACAAGAAGCGGGTGTTCCTGAAGCAGATGTATCAAATGGTCCAGATGGTGGATTGCTTGGATGGACAGAGGCTACAGCTGGGCCACAAATAGAAGAAGCACTAAAAAGAAAAAACGTAAAGCTTATCGCCAATGCACTGGGGACACCACCAGCAGACATTATTAAAAAGATTCAAGATAAAGGAATCCTTATCGGAGCTTTGTGTGGAAAAATTAAGCAGGCTAAAGCTCATAAAGAAGCTGGATTAGATTTTATTATTGCTCAAGGTGGTGAAGGTGGGGGTCACACAGGAGAGATAGGAAGTATTGTTTTGTGGCCTCAAATAATAGATGCGGTGGGTGATTTACCTGTTCTTGCAGCTGGAGGTATTGGTAACGGAAGACAAATGGCGGCTGCTTTAGCAATGGGGGCACAGGGAGTTTGGGCAGGATCGCTATGGTTGACTGTTGAGGAAGCGATGACTCAACCGGCACAAAAAGATTCGTATCTGAATGCTAGTAGTGAGGATACTATTCGAAGCAGAGCATGGACTGGAAAACCAGCAAGAATGCTTAAAAATAAATGGACTGAGGCTTGGGAAAGTGATGACACTCCTGATCCCCTACCCATGCCATTGCAAGGAATGGTAACTTTTGATGCCATTAGAAGGACCGCCATGTATGCAGATAAAGGAAGTGCTCAAGATGTATCATTTAATGCAGCTGGCCAAGTAATTGGTCAAATAAATGAGGTTGAATCTGTAAAAAACGTTATTTTTAGATTAGTTAATGAGTACGTCGATACCCTCGACAACCTTAACAGCACTATGCCAAAAATAGACTAATTATTGTAAATTTCGGAATAGTCTTGGACTAAATGAACAAAAGATTTTACTCCTGCATCTAAAGCATCATCATCGACATAAAAATATGGTGAGTGATTTGTGAATGGGCTATCTTGATTTTCTGGATTGACACCAATAAAGAAATATAAACCAGGCACTTGTTGAGCAAAAAATGAGAAGTCCTCAGCTCCAGTTCTTGGAACAGGCATTTCAAAAAATTTTCCATTTGATGCGTTAGCCAGTGAAGGCATTAACTGCTTAGTTAATTCAGGATCATTAATTGTCACAGGATAGCTTCCATAAGGAGCAAACTGTATTTCAACTTCTGCATTATGAGCTGATGCTACATTGGTGGCTACGGTTGTTATCTCCTCATGAATTTTATCTCTATAGGATTCATCAAATGTTCTTATAGTCCCCTCCATAAAAACTTCATCAGGAATAATATTATTCCTTGTGCCTCCTTGAATAATACCAACAGTGATGACAGCCTGACTGTCTAAAATATTTAATCTTCTGCTAACAATTGTTTGCAATGTCGTTACTATGTCTGCGGCTGCAACCACCGGATCAATCCCTCCCCATGGTCGCGATCCATGTGTTTGTTTACCAAGGACTTTGATTCTAAATGCTTCGGATGAGGCCATCATTGGGCCTGGTTTTGTAACAACTATTCCATGTGGAGCATTCGTGACATGCATGCCAAATATTACATCTGGTTTTTCTTCATCAAAAATACCCTCTTTAAGCATTAATTCAGCGCCACCCTCTTCACCCTCAGGTGATCCTTCCTCAGCAGGCTGAAATATGAGCATTATGTCGCCGTTAAGTTTGTCAGTGTTTTTCGATAGAAATTCAGCAACACCCAGTAAGACAGCCATGTGAGCATCATGACCACATGCATGCATCACTCCAACTTCTCTTCCTTGATAGGTTGTAACTTGTTTTGATGAAAAAGGTAAATTAAGTTTTTCCGTAACTGGCAATGCATCCATGTCAGCTCTTAAAGCAATTAATGGCCCTGGATTATCTCCTCTTATAAATGCTGTAAGCCCGGTAAAGGCAATTCCAGAATTAACTTCCAAGCCTAATCCTTCTAACTTCTCTTTAATATACTCAGCTGTCTGGTATTCCCTATTTGATAGTTCAGGATATTCATGAAGATGATGTCTCCATTCAACAACTTTTGTCATAACGCCTTGAATATCTTCATCGATTTGAGATTTAAGATCGTTGGCTACCAGATTAAAGGAAAGTAAACAAAATATAAAAAGGAAGACATTTTTCATTATTAACTCCTACTAACAAATCTTGGAAATAGCCTTGGGGTAGAAGATTCGTAATCAATAAAGTCACTTCTTCTTTCACGAGACCTCTTATCCATCATATCTATTGAGGTAATTCCTATAAGTATATACATAACAAGGGTACCTATTATTGACCATAAAAAATCAAATGAGTTCCCAAGGGCAAAAATAAAACCACCAAACCAAAATAGTATTTCACCCAAATAATTTGGATGTCGGGAATAACTCCACAACCCTTTAGTCATTGTTTTACCCTGATTGGATGGATTTTGTCTAAAGTTATACATCTGCTGATCAGAGATAATCTGCAATAAAACAGCACCAAAGATTATGATTGCGGCAGCAATATCGAAATTATTAATTTCTCCTGAGCTGTAATAGACAACAAAACAAAATGGTAATGTGGCAACGAATACGCATAAAGTTGGGACTAAATGTATAAAAAGAAAATCTACCAGAGCATACTGAACAGAGGAATTAGTCCTACCCTTCATCATGACATATCGCCAGTCTTCATGAGAAAACCCATCCCATGATCTTACCCAGTTGTAAGTTAAACGAATTGCCCAGAACAGAACGCAAACAAACATTAAAAATGCTCTTGATAAGCTTGGGTCAGCATCCACGTCCATCCAAACTAAAAGTATTAAGAACGGGGGAATTACAGACCAATATGCATCATACCAACTGGAGTTTCTAAAAATATTGCTGCATATGTAAATAAAAATTGTTCCCACAAAATCAACAATCAGTAGTCTGAGCCAAATATTTGTTTCCTGGAAAAGAGACCACGACAAATCCATCAAATAAAAGCAGATGATGTAGCCAACCAATACAACCATTAAATCTCTAAACTTGATCATTAAATTCTTGCCTCATTATGAAAATCATTAATTGATTTCATAGGTATTTCATTTTGATTATTTAAGTTCGATCTCTTAGAAGATGAAATTGTTTCATAATTTGTATTTCTCCTCACAAGCTTTAAATTAAGTTCCTCTGTTAATAATTGGATTTTTCCTAAATCGAGTTCCTGTCCATGATTTGCCCCTGCAGATCTCGTGATTGTCTCATCCATTAATATCCCGCCAACATCATTAATTCCTGAAGAGAGAAGTTTTCTTAAACCCTCGTATCCCATCTTAACCCATGACCCCTGAATGTTAGGTATATGGTCTTGAAAAAATATTCTTGAAATGGAGTGCATGAGAATTGCTTCTCTGAAAGTTGGTCCTGATCTTGATTGCCCCCTCAAACTCATTGGGGCTTCATGTGCAACAAATGGTAAAGGAACAAATTCTGTAAACCCTCCAGATTTAATTTGCTGATTTTTGATATTTATTAAATGTTCGGCAATATGATCATAGGTTTCAACATGACCGAACATAATTGTAGCTGTAGAATTGAGTCCACATGAGTGTGCTGCATCCATAACAGAAAGCCACTCCGCTGTATTTAACTTGTCTGGACAAATAATATTCCTTACATCATCATGCAAAATCTCAGCTGCGGTTCCGGGAAGAGAGTTTAGACCAGCCTCTTTAAGAATGGGCAGATATTCTTCAAGAGTTAAGCCAAGAGTTTGAGCGCCTTGGAATATTTCCAAGGGACTGAATGCATGTATGTGAATATCAGGAGATACTTTACGAATAGCCTTAATAACATCTAGATAATAGTTGCCATCAAACTTTGGATGAATGCCACCCTGAAGGCATACCTCTGTTGCCCCCCTTCTGATTGCCTCCCTAACCCTGTTTTGAATTTCCTCAAGCTCAAGCAAGTATGAAGCTCCTCGTAACTTTTTTGCACCAGTGCTCTTAGAAAAGGCACAGAACGAGCAACTGTAAACACAAATATTTGTATAGTTAATATTTCTATTAACAACATAAGTAATGTTATTTCCATTTAGTTGAGAACGTATTTCGTCTGCAGCTTTTGTAATATATTCAAAGCTTTTACCCCGAGCATTGAAAAGCTGAGGAATTGAAGAATGTGGATTATCTGCAATTTTATTAATTAGCTTTCTAGTTTGTCCAACTTCACCGGTTGGAAGAATATCTGGTACCTCAGTAGATCTTCCACTCTCCCAGCCATCATCTCTAAGCAAACCGCTACCATCAGTTATTTTTTGTATTTTTGATCTAATTTTTTTGGCCATAAATAAGTTATTTGCTTTGAGAACTTTTGGCGCAATAGTTGATCTTGGAAGCAAGATTTGTTCAGAATTATTAGAAATTTTTTCTAGTTTCTCAATTTCTGGCCATGGAGCCTCTGGATTAACGTGGTCGATAGTAACTGGTGATATTCCACCAAAATCATCAATGCCAGATTTTGTAAGACAAGATAAATGCTTTTGATTTAAATTTGGAGGAACTTGAATTGATATTTGATTACTCAAAATCTTCCTAGCCATCACGATTGTCCACTGCAGCTCTTCAAAACTAGGTTCAGGGAAATCAGACATTAAGGTATTTTTTTTTGGCTTAAAGTTCTGAATGATAACTTCTTGTATATTTCCATATCTATTGTGAATTTCATTTATGACCATTAAGGATTGGATTCTCTCCTCTCTTGATTCACCTATCCCAATCAAAAGTCCAGTAGTAAATGGAATTTGCTGCTCGCCTGCATTGATAAACGTTTGTAATCTATATTCGGGATCTTTATCAGGCGATCCAAAATGCGGCATACCTTTTTCTGATAACCTAGCTGAATGAGTTTCTAACATTAGACCCATAGACCCTGAAACATCTTTTAGCTCCAAAATATCCTCTTGAGTAAGAGTGCCGACATTTAAGTGAGGAATTAATGAGCTATTATCAAGAATATGCTCTGCGGTCTTTTTGACATAATCCAAGGTAGTTTTAAAGCCATTAGCAGATAAATAGTCCCTTGCTGTTTTATACCTTAATTCAGGTTTATCACCGAGCGTAATAAGTGCTTCTTTGCATCCTTTCTCTTCACCATCCGTAACAACTTCTAAAACTTCATCCAGTGGCATGTATGGATTTACAATTTTTTTAGGAGTTTTGGCGAATGTGCAGTAATGACAAACATCTCTGCAAAGGAATGTTAATGGAAGAAAAACTTTTGGAGAGTAAGTAATAATATCTCCAAAAGCATCTTTTTTAGTTCTAAAAGATTTTTGTATTAAAGCATTGGATAATGGTGCTTTAGATAATTCTTTTGCTTCATCAAAGTTTATTAGGTCGTTAATTTTAAGATTTGATTTTTTATTAATTATCATTGTCTTTGAAAAGCTTATTTCTTTGTTCCAATGTTAACAAATCTAAGTCCTCAGATGTATCTAGATCAAAAGCAATATTTGAATTTTTAATAACAGTTAATTCTTGGTTAATATTGGAGAAGTAATCAGTAAATTTTTTAAAACTATCTTTCCCAAAAAATAAATCATCTATTTTTTTAATAGGGAGGCCTAATGCATTGGTACCGGAGATATGTCTATCCGGCACAATAAAAGGAATATTTTTATCAGCAAGTGAAATTAGCTCAGTTAAATCTGTACTAACAACAAGTGGTAAATCAGCATGCATGATGATTACAAAATTCGCTTGGTGAGAGATCGAATTTATAGCCTCTCCCAATGCATCATTTAAAGCTGATTCAGTAAAGAATATTTCTGTGTTTTTAATTTTTAAGTCTTTGTCATCAGTAACGATAATTACCTTTTGATCTAGCTTTATAAAGTTCTGACTAAGGCTATTAATAAGGTTTTTAGAAGCGGTAATTCTTTGATTATTTGAAAGTGAATTAGATAAACGATTTTTAGAGTTTTTAAATGCTTTAACTGGAATGAGAATGTTGATCATCTACTTAGATATTCAACTATTGACTTTGCTAAATCAACTTTAGATTTTTTTGATTTCATGACTAGCCTGTCCACAAAGACTTTGAAACCAAGATTATTCAAATCCTTTGAATATTCACTATCTTTATTATCAATAAAAATATTAGTTGCATAGTCTTGATAAAATTCAGCAACCGATTTAACGCTTGGTTCATGACCTAGCTCTCTAAAGATTTTAGCTGTTGGGCCCTTAATAGAGTCGCCATCAACAATAGGTGAGATCACAAAAACCTTATCTTTATTCTCCTTAAGATGATCGCTTATTTTTTTAATTGACAATATTGGACCAATACTAATGAATGGATTCGAGGGGCATATAATAAAATTATCATAATCATTCAGATTAATTTTTGAATTAAGTTTAGCTTTTGATGATCCCTTAAATATAAAGTCATTTGCAACAGGCAAGCAACGATGTTTTACGAAATATTCTTGAAAAGAAAGTATGTCTCTATCAGTTTTGATAAATGTACTAACCAAGTTATCTGACATAGGAAAGATATTCGATTTGATACCAAATCTACTAGCAATGTGGGCAGTGATATCGGTTAGCGACTTTCCATCATTAAGCATACTGGTCCGAATGAAGTGAGTGGCTAAATCCTTATCTCCCAACTGAAACCATGTATCACCTTCAAGAGTCTTCAATTCATTGAGCATGTTCCAGGATTCGTTTTGTCTTCCCCATCCTTGAGAAACTTCAACCTCCTCTGAAAGAGTGTAAATAACAGTATCTATATCTGGAGATACATGTAAGCCAAGATGAATAAAGTCATCTCCAGTGTTAACCAATATGTCAAAGGCATCATGATGAATGGACTTATAAAAACCATAAGCAAGTTTAGCCCCACCAACACCGCCACATATCAATAAGCTCTTCATTTATCTAAATAAGTCATATTCTTCATCTCTTATTAATACTTGAGCATTTTCCTTTGAAGGTTTCCTTCCTTTAAAATTTTTAATTACTACCAAAGGTTTGCCTTCTGATGCCTGCCCCATTACTAGTGAAGCTGCAGCTGCTAGCTCATCGCCTACTCCAATCTGAGTAACCTTTAGCTGATTATTAAATAGATCAACTTTACCCCTTTCATCTCTAATGACTTCAAGATTAAATGAACCAATTGCGAAACCTACAATTCCATTACGAAAAGGCCTTCCCATGGTATCAGTCACGATTACAGATATATTTTTTTTCAATTTATCCGATAAGAAATTTCCAATTTGAGCAGCACTTGCATCTGGATCTTTTGGAAGTAATAAAACTTTATTGGTTGTTTGGTTGATATTAGATCTATCAATTCCAGCATTCGCATGAACAAAGCCTAACTTATGCTCAACAATTAAAACATTATGTCTATATCTCAAAACTTTTGCTGATTCATCAAGAACGGCTTGGACAAATTGAGGATCCTTGTCTATCTGGTTAGCGAGCTCATTAGCATCTTCAGATGGAACAATTTCATCTAAAGATCGGTATCGATTTTCGGCTTTTGAAATAACTTTTTGCGCAACTGCAATCACATCTCCGTCATCTATCTTGATGTTATTATCAATTATGTTGTTATAAATAATTGAAGCCAAGTCATCGCCTGGCTCTATCATTGGAAATTTTTCAGTACTGAAAATCTGAATACTAATATTAGACTCCAGTAATTTTGATTCCTGAGTGCTTGATAGTGTGATTTTTATTGATTGCAATTAAAACTGAAGTTAATGCCTCTGCTGCTGCAGAATTACATAATGGTCCTGCATGCCATCCAGTTAAACCAGCGTCATTAACAAGTGCGATCACTTGCTCTCTTGAATCTCTTTTATCGCCACAAACAAGAACATCGCAATCAATTTCAGCATCCGTTTGTAGAAGTTCAGCGGAAATATTTTGAAAAGCAGAAATAACTTGGACGGAATCTCCTAGTAAAATTTGAGCTCTAATTGCAGCGCAGCCTTCTTCAGGTAATTGAACTCTCATAACTTTAGGAGGAACAAGTGGTACAGTTCCATCAATTAATATTTTCCCTGAAAGTGCGTCCTTCACTTCTGACAAAATATCTAGCTGAAATGAAAATGGCACTGTTAAACACGCAATTTCCGCCTGACTTGCAGCATCTACATTAAGCATTCCTTGATCTTCGTTGATATTTAGTTTTCCACATGCTGATTTAGCAGATTCTATTGTTCTTGAGCCAATTAGAACTTCATGTCCTGATCTGATCCACCGTGAGGCAAGACCTAAGCCCAGCGCACCAGTTCCACCTAATATTGCTATTTTCATTTCTAGTCCTGTTTAATTCTTTTAGAAGATATCATTATAATGAGTGGTAATGTTTAAAACAGATAATTACAAAAATAAAACTGTAGTAATTACAGGTGGCACTAAAGGCATTGGATTAGGAATAACCAAGACTTATTTGTCTCTATCTGCAAAAGTAATCATCTTAGCGAGGAATAAGCCAAAAAAACAAATCCAAGTCAAAGGTAACAAGGCATTATTTTACCAGTGCAATGTGAGAGATAATGCTAATGTTGAAGAAGTCATAAATGAGGTATTTAAAGCCAATAAATGTATTGATGTTTTAATCAATAATGCAGGAGGTGCTCCTCTTATCAACTCATTGGATGCATCAATGAATTTTAATAACGCAATTATTGATTTAAACTTAAACTCCTCATTTGCGGTAAGTTATTACGTAGCCAAAAAAATGATTAAAAAATCATCGGGTTGTGTTATTACAAATATTTCAAGTGTAACAGCCACAAGACCAACTCCCGGAAGTGCTGCTTACGGGGCAGCAAAGGGAGGCTTAGTGAATCTCACCAAAACCTTAGCAATAGAATGGGCTCCAAGAATAAGGGTAAATTCTATTATTACTGGATATATAGAAACTGAAAATTCACTTTTACATTATGGATCTAAGAAAGATATGAAAGCTGTAGCAAAAACCATCCCCATGCAAAGAATGGGAACTCCAGAGGATATTGCAAATGCTTGCATATTCTTAAGTTCTGCAAACTCATCATGGATTACCGGGACTGCCATTGAAGTTCATGGTGGAGGTGAATCCCCCGCCTATCTGAATTCAGCAAAACCTAAGTAAAGCTAAATTATTTACAAGCAAAAAATTTTATATTTACGAGTTTTTATCCCCATATTTTTCTGAGTAATTTATTACCCCAGAAAAACTTTAAAGCTCCTTTCATATCCTTATAACTTTTTTCTGTGTACGGATATGATGAGGCTGATTTTTTACCAATTATAATTGGCATAGCATGAGCATATGAGCGTAGACCCTCTTTGCCATTTACTGAGCCAAGACCACTTTGCTTAACACCTCCAAAAGGAGCCTCATTCACACCATAACTCATTGCCATATCATTAATAGAACATGCACCAGTTTCCAAAGCTTTTGCAAGAATCATTCCCTTGTTTATATTCTGTGTCCAAACATTTCCATTTAAGCCATAGTAAGAATCATTCGCTAATCTAAGTGCTTCATTTTCTGATTTAACCCGCATGATAGAAATCACTGGTCCAAAAGTTTCATCCGTCATAACTTTCATCTGATGATTTACATTGATGATTACGGTGGGTTCGAAGTAGAGTCCTTTGAGGCTTGGGTTTCTTTTGCCACCAACAAGAATATGTGCGCCTTTTTGCACTGCATCCTCAACATGATCTTCGATGATATCTAATTGTTTATCCCAAAAAGTTGCTCCAATGTCAGAATAACCTTCAGAGGATTGATTAAGTTGTTTGGTCTCATGCACAACTTTTTCAACAAACTCATCATAGACATCTTCGACAACATAAATTCTTTCGGTCCCACAACAATATTGACCTGCATTCATGCAAGAACCAATTACAGCTCCTTTTGCAGCATCATCAATATCTGCATCTGAGCAAACAATCATTGCATCCTTCCCGCCTAACTCAAGAGAAAATGGAATTAAATTTTCGCTACACTGTTTAGCAATCTTTTTGCCTGTTGCAATGCTTCCTGTAAAAGAGACCTTATCAGGAACCTCATCAATTAGTTGGGCACCGGCCAAACCATCACCAATGATCACTTGTACAAGATCTTGAGGCGCATCAGCCATTAAAAATATATCTTCAACCAGTTTTCCTGATCTTGGTGTTACCTCTGAAGGTTTAATAATCACAGAATTACCCGCAAGCAGTGCTTGAATGGTCGGGTTAATGGAAAGTATAAATGGACCATTCCAAGGCGTAATGACAGCCACAATACCCCTAGGTTTATAGGTTACTCTAGTTTTTTTTAAGAAGCTCATAGGGCCATGCATTGATCTCTTTTCATCACGTAACCACTTTGGAGCTCGCTTTGCATAAAAAGCTAAGGAGTCAATTGCAGAGAAAATCTCCATCGACATAGCCTCTTGAATTGGTTTTCCAGTTTCCTCCATGACCACATTCATGATGTGGTCTTGATTCTCAATAATCACATCAATAACTCTATGCATCAGTTCAGCTCTATAAATCAAAGGAACTTCAGCCCATTTCGTTTGAGCAATTCTTGATTTAGACATAGCAGATTTTATCTCTTCATGAGATGCACAATCATAGTTTCCCACTACCCTGAGATCAGCAGGACTTTGGAGGGTTAAAGTTTTTTTATAACCCTGATCTGAAATTGTAAAAATACCCATTTATATCTCCTTTATAACCTTAGCTAACATTTGCGAGGCATGATTATCAATATGGGCGTTAAGTCCAGGTGGCATGATTTCGTAGTATTCAAGCTTTTTAACGACCCGAATCATAATCACTGCAAATTTAAAAATTGAAAAAATATAATAATAATTAAAATTTTCTGCATGAAAACCTGAAAGCTCTTCCCATTTCTTGATGGTTTCATCTCTTGAAGGGATGCCTTGAAGTTTAGCAACATTAATTCCATCTGAGTTACAGTCATCAATGGCAATACCCCATGCCAAATCTTGGCAAGGATCTCCTAGAGCAACCATCTCCCAATCAAGCACACCACTCACCTCGCCATCATGTTTGTACATAATGTTGGGGACTCTACAATCGCCCCAAACTATTGAGTACTGATCTGAATCTGCATCCGGTTTATTTTTCTCCAACCAATCAATGGTTTCTTCTAAAACGGAATGTGATTCACCCTCAATAGCCCAATTATAAAATTCTTTGTAGTAACTTAAATCATCATCTAAGGGTCTTGAGTCTTTGCCTGTAGATAAAAAATCAAATTTGCTATCAACCTTTACTTTATGGATCTTGGACATCTGCTCAACCCACCCCATCCAAACTTTGCTTCTAACATCCTCAGAAGAATCTGCCAGCCACCCCTCTGAATGAAACGGTGGATTATCAGAGGGTGCTTCACCCTCGCACATCTTCATCACATAAAAAGGTGAATCTAGAAACTTTTCTGACGGTTCATACCAGACTACTTCAGGAACCTTTACTCCAAAAGCACTAAGCTCTTTCATGATTAAGAACTGTTTTTTAATATCATATTCAGGAAATACCAAAAATCCTGATGGATGAAAGCGCAGAACATAGCCAGTGGTTTCGGTGCCCTGAGTTACATTGAAACTTAAAGTTTCGTTTGAAAAACCAGTATTTTCAGGTCCACCCAATACCTCAACCGCAATGGAAGCATCTTGATCTTTTTCATTAATTAACCAATTTTTAAAATCTTCGGTAGCTTTATTTAGGTCTCTTTCTTGTGGTGCTGGCATATTTGTGTGTAGTATTTAGTAAATAGTTTTTAAATCTAAGTATAAAGCAATGTCGTCTATTTTGAATGATTGGGAAAAGTTCTGTGATGAGCTCAAGGCATCTGGAAAACTGATCACTGAAAATAGTGATAATGAGGTTCATCAGTTAGAGGGATTTAGATATCTTTTAAGGCTTTTAAGGCTCTCTACAGAAATGTATTTTGAGCATTCAAGCATAAATCATCCATCGTTTTATTGTTTATCTCATGAAACAGGGAAAATTGGTGCTGATAATCCAGACAATCATTATTTAAATGCCAATATTAATTCTGAAATGAACTACCGAGTCTATGGTGATGTCGGGGACGTTGCATACCTGAGTTTTGGCCTTAAGGAAAATAGATACTCAATTGATGGGACCATGATTTCTCATGATGAGATAGAACTAGATAACATGATCACCGATGAAAATAATTCTTTTGAGCTAATCTTGTCTAAAGAAAATAATGATTATATAAATTTTTTAAAACTAGCTGATACTTCCAATATGTTAATAGTAAGGCAGACCTATAAGGATAAAACAACTGATAAAAGAGCAAACATCAATATAGAATTACTTGAACCCTCTAATCAATCAGAACTCATCTCACGGCAACAATTTAATCAATATCTAAATGCCTCAATGGGTTTTGTAAAAGGAACAGTTGCAACCTTTAATCAATGGGTGGCAATTTTTATGAAAGATCATATGAACGCATTGCCCCTAGGTGACCAATCTTACTTTCAAGCTGCAGGTGGAGATCCAGAAATTCAATATCATCATGGTTATTACTCATTTGCAGAGGACGAGTGCCTGATAATTAAAACAAAGTTACCCAAATGTAGTTACTGGAATTTTCAGTTAGAAAATCACTGGATGGAATCACTCGACTATAGACATCACAAGATTCATCTTAATAATTTTTCTGCTGAGCTTGAACATGAGCAATTAGTAATACATGTGACCCACTCACCAATGGACTTGAAAAATAACCTCATTACCTGTGGTCATTCAAGTGGAGCCATGCTGCTAAGATGGGTGGGCGCAAAAGAATCGATAACACCTGAGACTAAATTAATTAAACTAGATGAGCTAAATGATGAAAATTAATGCTAACGAAATTCTTGATCAAGCCAAATCAGAAACAGGTTTGAGCGATTTAGGAGAGCCGCTTTTTTTTGAGGGCCTGAATAAATTGATCGATTCAATCAATAATGAAGCAAACTTAAATGAAATCGGTATTCAAGCTCAACCGATTAGAATTCAGGGATTGCTCATAAATAGATTAAGATTTGAAGAAGACTTAAAAAAGTTTCCTGAGATTTTAGACCAAGAAATCATTGCTCCTATAGTTATTGTAGGCTTACCGAGAACAGGAAGCACCATGACTCATAGGCTGCTTGCATCTGATCCTAACCATACAGCTATGTCGTGGTGGGAAGGACGATATCCTGCCTTGTTACCTGGTGAAAAACGAGGAGATATTGAAACAAGAATGGAGCTTGGTAAAGCTGAGGTTGATGCCGTAGTGGCAGCCTCACCTGAAGCACTGGACATTCATCCTTGGGACTATAAAGGAGCCGATGAAGAAATTCTCCTACTGGAGCATAATTTCCTGAGTACGGTACCAGAATCATTTATGGCGCTACCTTCTTACTCTGAGTGGATTGAGGAGCAGGATCATACTTTGGCATATGAAGACCTCAAAAAATTTATTCAGTACCTGCAATGGCAAAATCCAGGCAGGGAGAAAAAAAGATGGGTTCTCAAGTCGCCTCATCATCTTGGCTTTATCGATAAAATGATTTCAGTATTTCCAGATGCCAAAATTATTCAGACGCATCGAGATCCAATTAAAACGGTACCTTCATTTTGTTCAATGTGTGCAAACCTCTTTGAACCGTTAACCACAAATTTTGATAAAGTCTTTATTGGCAAACACTGGTCAAACAAGCTTACCCGAGCCCTAAACCATTGCATGAACATCAGTGAACAGCATCCAGATAACTTTCTTGACCTTGAATTTTTAAATATGATTAAAGACCCAATTGATGAAATGAAAAAAATCTATGAATTTATTGGAGAGCCCTTCGGTGAAAAGACTGAAGTGGCAATGGAAGCCTGGAGGGAGGAAAACAAACATGAAATGGGTGCTCATAAGTATTCTTTAGAGGAGTACGATCTGACCGAGTCACAAATAAATGACAACTTTGCTAAATACCAACAAAAATATATAAACTAAATCATGCTTAAAAATAAAACAGTCATAATTTCAGGTATTGGTCCAGGCCTTGGTCAAGAGCTAGCTTACGGAGCTGCCGAACACGGAGCCAATTGTGTGCTTGCCGCCAGAAGTGAGGATAAGCTTAATGAGGTTCAAGAAAAAATTATTAAAGACGGTGGAAAAGCAATGTGTGTTCCCACAGATATTACCAATCAAGAAGATTGTAAAAACTTAATTGATGCTGCAGTAAATGAATTTGGTGCAGTGGATTGCCTGCTTAACAGCGCCTATCGACCTGGCAACTTTACTGAATTTCTTGATTCTGATCTAGAAGATTGGAAAGAGACGATGAATACTAATTTTTTTGGCACTCTTGGACTAACGAAAGTTGCAGTTGAGCAAATGAAAAAACAACAAAAGGGTTCTATTGTAATGATCAACAGTCTGATTACTAAGAAGCCCCTTCCCACTCAGGGTGGCTATGCAGCATCAAAGAGCGCGCTTACCGGTGCCACTAAAATTCTTGCCAAAGAGCTAGGCCCTCATGGAATTAGGCTAAATTCTGTCTATATGGGCTGGATGTGGGGTCCTCCTGTTGAAGCCTATGTTAATGGCACTGCTGAAATGATGAACATTAAACCAGAAGACCTCGTTAAAAATATTACCAAGGACATACCCCTAGGCATCATTCCAGACGATCGAGACTGTGCTAATGCTGCCCTCTTCCTTGCATCTGATCTTGCTAACGTTATTACAGGAGCAAACCTCGACGTTAATGGTGGTGAATTCATGAGCTAGGGAGTAACGAATGATTTTATTTCGTCAATGGTATTTGTAAGTTTTCAAAGTTTTTTAAAATTCATCCTAAATCTTAAGTTTTATCAATTAGAATCTATACATGCCAATTAACAAAGATATATTTACCATTGATTTGATGCTGGGTATACCTGAGCAAGAAGATCGCTCGGATTGGTATACCTTTATGGAACCTCTGTTGCGTGATGAAGAGTCAAAATCCATGTTTAAAATGCCAGCTCAGTACATGTTTAAAGATATCCCTGAAACTGGTTCCCATGATGATTTCATTCAATATACGATCGATCAAATGGATAAATTTCATATCAATATGGCTATGGTTGGTTTTCATGAGTCCTCAGAGGTAAAAATCAAAGCTGGTAAAGACCATCCGGATAGGTTCTTTTTTGACATGCCTGTTAATCCTAATATTGAAAATGAAGCTCAAAACATCAAACGGATGCATGATAAATATGGGATTAAAGCAGTAAGCGCATTTCCATCAGGAATGCATCCTCAAATTGCAATTAATGATCCAAAATGGCATCCAATTTATGAAATGTGCATTGAGCTAGATATCCCCTTCTTTTGTTGTGTTGGAGTTCCGGGTCCTAGGATCCCAATGGCACCTCAAAAAGTAGAGTTGATTGATGAAGTTTGTTGGTACTTTCCTGAACTAAAATTTGTGATGCGCCACGGTGCGGAACCTTGGACAGCATTAGCATGCAAGCTCATGCTCAAGTACCCCAATCTATATTATTCAACCAGCGCCTTCTCGCCCAAGCACTACCCAAAAGATGTAATGCATTATGCGAACACACGAGGCCAAGATAAGGTCATGTATGCTGGATACTTCCCAATGGGGCTTTCTTTAGATAAAATTTTCAATGAGATGGAGTCAGTTCCTCTCAAAGAAGAAGTCCTGCCTAAATTTTTAGGTGAAAATGCAAAGAAACTTTTAAAACTATGACAGAAAGAAAAAGATATCCAATGCCCATCCCTTTTGGTTGGTATGTGGTTGATTATGCGGATGAGCTTAAGCCTGGCGATGTAAAGTCTGTTAGGTACTTTGGCGAAGATCAGGTTTTGTTTAGAACAGACTCAGGTGAGATCTCAATGCTTGATGCCTATTGCCCACACCTTGGTGCCCATCTTGGACACGGGGGACTGGTTAATGGCGAGTGCATTGAATGCCCGTTTCATGCTTGGCAATGGCAGACCGATGGAAAAATTGGAAGTATCCCTTATGCTAAAAATATCCCTCCTAAAGCAAAAGAAACGCAAATCTTTAAATACCCAACCGTTGAAAGAAATAATCTTATCTATGCTTGGTATCATCCCAACGGGGAACAACCGCACTATGAAGTTGAAACCTATGATGAGATTGTTGATCCGGATTGGGGTGATGAATTCCAAAAATTTGAATATAACGTAGATTGTCACATTCAAGATATGGCAGAAAATGCTGTTGATGCTGCTCATTTTAAGTACGTTCATGGGGTTGTTACCTATCCAGAATTTGAAGTCAGTTATGAAGATCAAAAACGTTTCTTTGTTCAGGCGGCTAATATGGAAACACCTAGAGGAATTGTTGAAGGCAGAATCATTGGAAGATCAAATGGGCCCGGGGACAATGCAACTAAATTTGAGGGCATCTGCGATACTCTTCTGCTTGGCTCTACTACACCTATTGAAGATGAAAAATGTATTATTCGTTTTTCTTTTTTACAGAAAAAAGTTGATGGCAAGGTTCCGGAAGGCGGAGTTGGTGCCGCAATCATTGCTGATATAAACAAACAAGTTAAAGAAGACATCCCTATTTGGGAGAATAAAAAGTTTTCACTTAAACCAGTTCTTTGTGACATGGATGGTCCCATCGCCAAGTTTAGAAGGCAATACGCTTCTTTCTATGTAGATTATGATGAAGCTCAAAGAATTGCTGCTCTAAATCTAAAATAACTATGGACTTAATCAATAACGATCAACTTCAATGGAAGCGATTTGTTGGTGACGACAAATTTGATTACCCAATAGACTATTCAACTGCTGTTTTGGACGTTAATGAAAATGGTCACATTAACCTCCTTACTAAATGGGAGCCAAATTCGTACTGTCACTTTCACAGACACACTGCTACCTCAACTACCTCTACCGTTCTTCAAGGTGAGTTACATGTTGAGGATATTGAGATTGAATCGGGAAAAGTGATTAACAGTAAAACAAGAAATGTGGGCGACTACGCATCAAAAGATGGTGGCGATGTCCATATGGAAAAAGGTGGGCCTGAGGGTGCAATTGTTCTTTTTAGCCTTTATACAAAGGATGGCAGCCTTGCTGAATCGCTTGATAAAAATGGTAATGTGATTAGTGAATCGCATATCGATCAGTTTCTAAAGTAGTTAATCTAAGGGCTCAAAGTCAAATTTACTTACACCGCATTCAGGGCAAACCCAATCATCCGGAATATCTTCCCATTTAGTACCTGGTGGGATTCCATCGTCTGGATCGCCTAACTCTTCATCATAAATATATCCACAGATCACACATTCAAACTTTCTATACATTCTTGATCGCCTCTAAATCTGATTTCTTGATTGGATGTTTTGAGACTAAATAACCTGCTATTAAAAAGCAAGTCAATGGAACATAGACATACATGTTCCATAAATAATCTTTACTAGCTTGAGTATTTTCATAACCAAGATCGACCTGAAACCCAAAAACCTGCTCAAGTAAAACATAGGGAATAGCAGCAGAGGCAGCAAATCCTATCTTAGTAATGGTGGTTACGTAAGAATAGATACTGCCGCTCACATCTTGACCCTTTTGATGCTTATGCATTTCAGCAAGATCTCCAATGATTGCATTAATTAAGGGGATAGGTCCTGCAAAAGCAAAGCCATAAAAAATTACCCAAACAAATAGAAAAATAATCTTTTGTTGCGTTCCTAAATTTGTAAAGAAATCGAAGCCAATAATACTGATTAAGATAATGCTGGATGCATAGAAGCAACAATAAGCAATGGACATATGTTTGGAAATCTTGATTCCTATGTATCGCCAAATTCCAAGTCCTATAAAGCTGACAATAAAATAACTTAACATTGCCCTTGAAGCGTATTCCTGAAGATCAAAAATACTTGTAATAACAATAATAAATAACGCACCTGTTAATGACTGGCTGAAAGCAATTAATAAACTAACTATCACCATTCTGTTAAGATTTTTATTTTTAAAAAATTCTTTAAAAACATTCACGCTGTCTTTAAAAGTGCCGCGAATTTCTTTTGTTGAATGGTCTGGAATAGAAAATATTGATATCAAAAATAAAACCGGTACAGAGATAAAAATAAAGTACCCTATTCCATTTACCTTGGCTTCCATGCTTGGCGTGTATATTTCTATCACTGCCGGAATTGCGATAACAATTAAGGCAGCCAACAGAGACATTACCTCCCTCAAAGTTAATAAGTTAGTACGTTTATCATAGTCAGGCGCCAGCACGACAGACCAAGATAGATGAGTGACTACTACTAGAGTAAAACCTGCGTAAATTATAAATAATGAAATAAATAAATAAGCACTATTTACGGAATCTTTAATTGGGAAAAATAATAGGTAGGTTGCTAACATCATTACGGGTATTGAAATAGCAATCCAATGCTTGTGTTTAGTGTTAGGGAGTTGGTATCGGTCAACTAAAAAACCCATAATGGGATCGGTTAAAACGTCGGTAAACCTTCCTATAAAGAAAATTAATCCTACTGCGGTTAAACCTAAACCAAGCTCATTTGCATAAAAAGGAAGCAGATAAACAAAGATAGGCATTCCAGCACCCGAAATAGGCATAACCAAACTGGCATAAATCAAGTCTTGGAGTTTATTTTTCATACCAAATATATAAGGGTTTAGTTGCGTTTATTTGTATAATCATTGTACGCGCCCGTAGCTCAGCTGGATAGAGTACCTGGCTACGAACCAGGCGGTCGGGAGTTCGAATCTCTCCGGGCGCGCCATTGAGAAGATCATGAAAAATCTAAGTTACTGGAAACTAAATCTGATTGTCATCTCAGCATTGTTATCTATTTGGTTTATTGTCTCTCTTGGGTTTGGAGTTTTGCTTTCTGAGAGTATTGATCACATTCGACTGGGTGGATTTAAGTTAGGTTTTTGGTTTGGCCAACAAGGTAGTCTATTGTTCTTCCTGCTTATTATCTTCATATATTGCATCATCATGAATAAGCTTGATGAGAGGTTTAAAAAATAATGTCAACACAGGCACTAACCTATCTATTTGTGGGTCTGACATTCAGTTTGTACATTGGCATTGCAATATGGTCGAAAGCTAAATCTACGAATGATTTTTATGTAGCTGGCAAAGGAGTCAATCCAATAGCTAATGGCATGGCAACTGCTGCGGATTGGATGTCAGCAGCATCATTTCTATCAATGGCCGGACTGATTGCCTTTATGGGTAGAGATGGTTCCGTTTATTTAATGGGTTGGACAGGGGGGTATGTCCTTTTAGCTTTATTATTAGCTCCATACCTGAGAAAGTTTGGTCAATACACTGTTCCTGATTTTATAGGTACTCGATACTATTCAAACATTGCACGATTGGTTGGTGTGCTTTGTTTGATAGTTATTTCGTTCACCTATATCGCAGGTCAAATGCGCGGCGTTGGTATTGTTTTTTCAAGGTTTCTTGAAGTAGATATCAATCTTGGAGTAATTATTGGGATGGCAATTGTTTTCTTTTATGCAGTTTTAGGAGGTATGAAAGGTATAACCTATACTCAGGTTGCGCAATATTGTGTTCTTATTTTTGCTTATTTAGTTCCAGCCATCTTTGTATCAATTCTAATGACCAGCAATCCTAATCCTGCATTAGGTTTTGGGGATACGCTAACAGGAAGCTCAGTCTACTTATTAGATAAGCTTGATCAAATTTCAATTGACCTAGGATTTGGTGCTTATACCGAGTTTAAAAAATCTACCATAGATATATTCTGCATAACCGCCGCACTCATGATTGGTACTGCTGGATTACCGCATGTAATTGTTAGATTCTTTACTGTGCCTAGCATAAAAGATGCCCGTAAATCAGCTGGTTATGCATTACTATTTATTACAATTCTTTACCTTACAGCTCCTGCTGTTGCTGCGTTTGCAAGAGTTAATTTAGTGGAATCTATCCAAGATCAATCCTATGAGACTACGCCTGCATGGTTTAAAAATTGGGAAGAAATAGGCCTCATCGCATGGCAGGATAAAAATGGTGACAATAAAATCACATACGCCAGCGGAGATGCTTTTGTACCTGCAAAGCCAGTTTTTGATAATTCTTCAGATGAGGGTCCAAGACCTATAACTAATAAGCCAAATAAGCTAACTGATAATGAAGTCTATATCGATAGAGATATAGTTGTATTGGCAAGCCCTGAGATAGCAAACTTGCCAGGCTGGGTTATTGCTCTTGTAGCTGCAGGGGGATTGGCTGCTGCCCTATCAACAGCAGCAGGCTTATTGTTGGTAATATCCTCGGCGATTTCTCATGATCTCTTAAAAAAAGTTGTCATGCCAAAGATCAACGATAAACAAGAGTTATTTTTTGCAAGACTTTCTGCTGGTGTTGCAGTATTGATAGCAGGATTATTTGGCATTTATCCTCCAGCATTTGTTGCACAAGTGGTAGCTCTGGCCTTTGGTCTGGCTGCAGCTACAATATTTCCTGCATTATTTCTTGGAATATTCACATCATGGGTGACTCGAGAAGGATCTATCCTGGGCATGCTAAGCGGCTTACTGTTTACAATGACTTACATCATCTACTTTAAGTTTATCTTTACTGATCTAAATAATCCTGATTATTGGTTGTTTGGAATATCTCCTGAAGGAATTGGGGTCATAGGAATGTGTATAAATTTTATTGTTGCAATGTTTGTCAGCAAAATAACTTTATCGCCCCCAAAAGAAGTAACCGAATTAGTTAGAGAAATAAGAAAACCCTAACTTAAAGATCTTCCAGGATAAAGTAAGCAGCACCTGAGACCATACCAGCATTCTCATGTCCCACATTCTTGATAATCTGATATTGCCATCTGAATGGCATTTTTAGCTCTTCAGCATACGAAACCAAGTTTAGAAAGAATGTTTCTCCACGTACTAACCTATTCTTACCTTGAGCTCTAGCACCTTTAAGATTTCTAAAATTCCTCTCAGTATCATTTTCACCTACGTAAAGTGCGACTTTGGTGCGTAAAACTCTTTTGATTTCTTCATCATCTAAATCTATATCCCTAAGGCCAAATGGATATAAATTTTGATTCATAAATGTATAAAATCCTGCGTTAGCTAAAACAGCCTTATCGATTCGTGAATCATTTGAAAACAATAAATATCTTTGCACAAACTGTGCGCCACCTGAGTGACCATAAATTCTGTATTTATCATTTCTAATGTTGTACTTACTGCTAATTATCTCAAAAATATCTCCCAAAGCGTTATCAATATTTGGCGTGCTAGCAGGAAGTTTTTTCCCATCAATTGCAGAGCGATTTAGAAAGGCATAATGCGGGTAAGACTCTTTAGAGAATTTAGGTGCTACTGCAATTAAGTTTTTTTCTTTGATATGTGGCAGAAAATCTTCTAAGTAGCCCTCTGCAGTTCTAGAAGCCCCATGAATAATAAATAAGAGCATGGTTTCATCATTAACTTCTTCTGGTAATGAATAAAAGACTTCAATATCAGGTTTATCTTCATAGATAAAAGTCGATTGATGAATCTCTCGCCCACTAAAATTAAAGCTTAGTAATAAGAAGAAAAATGAAATCGAATAAATCCTAATGATTTTCATGATTTTTAGTAGGTTTGCACTTCCCTCTCTCCCAATCGTTTTCATTGCAATCATAGATAATTCTTCCATGATCCTTGAGAAGGAAGTCTAAAATCTGGTGAGCATGAGTTCCAAAACCAAGTGATGGATCATCCTGTAACTGATTTAATGGAATCGTGTAAGATGACCAATCTTTTGGGGCTCTCCATCCTGGTGGAGGTACTAATTGAGCTCGGGTTCCACTGATTGGATGCAAGGCCCTCCATTTTCTAATTTTTTCAGCCATTTCTCTTACAAGCGAAGGGTATTTTTCAGCTAAATTATTGTATTCGTTAGGATCATCTTGAATATTAAATAATTTATTCTCGACATTTACCTCTAAGAGAGAAGATGAAATTATTTGGACAAGTTTGAACTGCTCATTGAATACAGTTGTATGGAATTCACCATAATTTGGAGTCTCTGAGGCAAAGAAAATATCATCTTGAAGTTTAATTCTTTTATTTTCAGCAATTGCCGGCCACATATTTCTTCCATTTATTTTTTTTGATACATTCATGTTTACCTTGGCAGCGCTACTTAATGTAGGAAAGACATCCATAACGGTCATGACTTGATCCATATTTGAATTTTCTTTGATAACTCCTTTCCATTTCATTGCTGCAATAACTCTGATACCTCCCTCATAAGTATCGCCTTTACCACCTCTGAGAGGAAAGTTATCTGCTCCACCACCCGCATATGCTGCTCCGCCATTATCCGAACTAAACAAAATCAAGGTTTCCCCTTCAATCCCCTCATCTTCGAGTGTCTTAAGAACTTGGCCAATTGCTTGATCTAAAGCATCAACAACAGCAGCAAACATTGGTCTAGCTGATACTCCTAATACATTAACGCGTCTAGTTCTATCGATAACCTCACTTCGAGTTAACTCTCTTTTATCTTCCAAGTTTTTATATTTTTCAACCAGATCTTCAGGAGCTTCTAAAGGAGTATGAGGGGCTAAAAAAGGCATATAAAGAAAGAAAGGTTTATCTTTTTTTCTTTCCCTAATCCATCGAGAGGCTTCATTAGCTAACAGATAAGTTTCATAGCCTTCATCATTAATTGTTTCGCCATTTCTTTGAAAATCAGCACCCCCTTGATTTGCAAACGGTGGGAAGTACCCTACCTCGGTATGAAGATGGCCGTAAAAATCATCAAAGCCTCGAAAATTTGGATGGAAGACTGCTTGTGAATGCCCTAAATGCCACTTGCCTACAATTGCAGTCTGATAGCCATTGGCTTGAAAAGATTGTGGCATAAAATGCTCATCTGGATGAATGCCATTATTCATCCACGGCATAATTACCCCATAAGCTACCCCTAGTCTCATTGGATCTCTTCCGGTCATAAGAGCGGCCCTCGTTGGGCTACATATTGGAGTTGCATAAAATCTATCAAGTGACATACCTTCTTGAAATAAAGAATCGATGTTAGGAGTATCAAACGGAGCACCTCTTAATGAAATATCTGCCCATCCAAGATCATCAACAAGAAAAATAATTACATTGGGCTTAGATTCTGCTTCTACATTAAAAACAAATAAAGTAAGGGTTAATAAAAATTTTTGTAGTAATGTTTTCATAAAGAAAGCTTTTTTCTAGTTACAATATTATCCTATAACTTTTTTAAAAAAGCCTTTAATGAGTTCAAAAACTGATATAGCTGAACTAATCAAAAAAATTCACCAATCGCCCTTAAAGCTTGTGATTGTTTCAAGTGGAGGTGGAACCAATGCGATTGCTTCCTTGCTCAAAGTTCCAGGAGCCTCCCAAACCGTTCTTGAAAGCTACATTCCGTATGCAAGAGAGTCATTGGCTCATTACTTACTTAAAGAACCCGATCAGTATTGTTCTCTGGATACAACTTTAAGCATGGCAGCAAAAGCTTATAGTGCAGCAAAAAAAATCGATACGGAAACAAATATTGATAAATTAGTGGGTATTGGAATCACTGCATCATTTGCTACTACATATGAAAAAAAAGGCGAGCATAGATTTTATATTGCTCTTCAAACAAGAGATTATTCAAGAAGCATTGAATGCGTAATCTTAAAAGGAAAAAGATCTCGAGAGGAAGAAGAGCAATTGGTTACAGAGTACTTGGTTAATTTGCTAGCTGAAACTATACAGTTACCCTTTGCTTATCCTGATCACGAAGAGAAGCCAGTCTTTAAGAAAGTTGTAGCAGATGAGTCATGGATAAACTTAGTAAATGGTGATCTTGATTTTGTTTCATCCACTAAGCGAGTTCCTGAGCTTATATTTCCTGGTGCATTCAATCCCCTTCATAGTGGCCATATTGCAATGAAAGACCTCGCTGAAAAGAAAACAGGCATGGAGGTTTCATTTGAGATATGTATTCAAAATGCTGATAAGCCTCCTCTCAGCTATCATGAAATTAAAAGAACAATTGATCAGTTTTCAAGTGGAGAAAACTGGGTCATGACAAGGGCTGGAATGTTTTTTGATAAATCAAGTATGTTTCCTAATAGTGTTTTTATTATCGGTGCGGATACCTTGGTCAGAATATTAGATGAAAAATTTTATAAAAATAGAAAAGACATGCTTGATAAATTAGATTTATTTAATTCGCATAATATAAATTTCTTAGTGTTTGGAAGAAAAGTGGACTCAAAATTTATTTCTCTTAAAAATGTTTCTTTGCCCGAACACATAGAAAAAAGGTTTACTGGATTTGATGAAGAAATATTTAGAGATGATATATCATCGACCATACTTAGGTTAGAATCACAGTAAGAAGCAATTCAATAACTGAGGGGTTCATGAAGGGGTTTTTGCCGGAACAGCAACCATCAAAAAAATATTCTATTAACAATAATTCTCTAAACCTGTTAACAGATTTAGCTAATGATCTTCCAAAGCTTTTATTAACAGGTCAACTTCAAAACAAAATTAATCGACTTAAAGATAATGAATTAGAAATCAGTGAGTTATTAATAAATAAAAAGCCATCTGACATCAATCTTGCAATGCGACATTTAAGTTTCATAGCACATGGTTATATTTGGGGTGATGTTGAGCCTCATGAGGTACTTCCTAAAGTAATTTCTAAACCCTGGGTTCAAGTCGCAAATGAGCTTGGAAGACCGCCTGTTCTAAGCTATGCATCTTACTGCTTAGACAATTGGTACAAAATAGATGCTAATGAAGAGATTAACCTTGAAAATGTCGCACTGATAAATAATTTTCTAGGAGGGGTTGATGAAGATTGGTTTGTTACCGTTCATGTAGCTATAGAAAATCAAGCCTCAGGAGCTATTGAAGCCTGCATGGAAATGATGGAATTTAATTCAGAGACCCAAGAATCTGAGATTAAAAAACAATTAAAAAATATTCTTCAATCAATGATTGGGGTAAATAATATTTTTTCTAGAATGCCAGAAAAATGTGATCCATATGTTTACTACCATCGTGTAAGACCCTTTATTTTTGGATCCAAAGATAACCCTGATTTAAAATCAGGACTAAAATACGAAGGCGAATTTCAAGGAAAACCTCAATTCTTCAGAGGAGAAACAGGCGCACAAAGTAGCATTATTCCCTCCCTAGATGCGGCACTTGGAGTCAAACACTCAAACGATAGTCTTAGACACTATTTAAATGAAATGCGTGACTATATGCCTCCAAAGCATAATCAATTTATTAAAAATCTTGAATCAAAATCAACTACAAGAGATTTAATTAAAGACTCAAGCAAGCTACAAAAGACATATGATGATTGTCTTGAGGAAGTGAGGAAATTCAGAAGTATGCACTTGGAATATGCTGGTACATACATTCATCAACAATCTCAACTAAAAAATCCATTTGGCAGAGGCGGTTCTACCATCACCGGCACAGGCGGAACACCTTTTATGAAATATTTAAAAAAGCATCGTGACGAAAGTCAGAAGACTAAATTTAAAAAATAGATTACTTTGAATGCGGTGGAAGTTTAGCCTCTACAAACCACTCATGAACTCTTTTTACTGGATTGAACTTTTTAATACGTAACTTTTGGTTTTCGATAACCAACTTTTTAGTTTTAACTGCAAGATAGTGGTAGGTGTGGCTATCCCTTGATTCACTTTCAGGAATTAAGTAAACCTTAGTTTGTTTCTTTTTTGAGTCTGCCATGGTGTGGAAATTATACATAAGTATAGTTAATTTGATAGAACTATTTTTAGTTAAAAGATATGTTTTTAAAGGAACATTTAAACTAAAATGCTTGTCTCTAAATCATGATTAAAAATTTACATTTTTTAAAGTTTTTTATTCTGGGCATCATTTTTGGGTCCAATCTAAGTGCAAATGCTCCAGTTATCGATGGTGTTATTAAAAAAAATGAATGGCTTAATGCTATTGAGTATGAGCTTGAATTAGAAGTCAGTCCTGCAAGAAATGCGCCCGCCCTTCTAAAAACTTTTGCAAAAATAAAACATGATGACGAAAATCTTTATGTAGCATTTAGAGCCTTTGCTGATAAAGATGAAATAAGAGCGACAATTCGTTCTAGAGATACAGGCTGGACAGAAGATTATGTTGGAGTAGTAATTGATACGTTTGGAGATGATCGTTATGCCATTGCTTTGGGGGTTAATGCTCTTGGATCACAACTTGATTTAAAACAAACACCTGGTGATCGTGATGAAGATACATCATGGAATATTTTATTTTTTGCAGAAACAAGCTTTACTGACTATGGATATAGTGCTGAATTTAAAATCCCATTTGCAGAATTAAGATATCCAGACGAAGAGGTGCAAGAGTGGTCAATTGGTTTTGTAAGAAAGTCTTTTGAGCCAGGAACTCAAACTATTTTTGCTGATTTTACCGTTTATGCTCAAGATCAATGTTTTTTTTGCGCAACAGATGAAATCTATGTGATCCAAGATCTTGAAGAAACTAACAGAAATTACATATATCCATATATTACTTTGAATCAGAAAGCTGATCGTCCGGTAGATAATCTAAAGTATCAAAATCCCAACTATGAAATTGGTGTTAGTGGCTTATTGGATCTTGATGAAAATAATACAATTGAATACACAATTAACCCTGACTTCTCTCAAGTTGAGGCTGATGCTGCTCAGATCTTAGTAAACGAGACTTTTGCTGTTTCATTAGAGGAGAGACGAACTTTCTTTTTAGAAGGTACTGATTTACTTGATACTGATTTAGATAGTGTTTATACAAGGTCAATTAATAATCCTCTCAATGCAATCAAATTCATCAATCAAAGTGATAAAACATCTTCATTATTTATGCGTGCTCAAGATACCGATAGTCCATATCTTGCAGGAGGACTCTATCAATCTTATTCAGGTAATGCAGGAAAAAGTGAGGTCAGTATTTTAAGGTCAGTAAGAAATTTTGAGAATCGGTCGAATATAGGACTATTAATGACCAACAGAGACTACCACAGAGGTGGTCACGGCAGACTTGTGGAAGTTGATGCGAACATAAGATTCCAAGAGCTTTATAGATTAGAGTTAGATTTTGCTAAATCATATACGCAGGAATCAAATGATAACTTTCTTGAAACAGAGGATTCTTTAAATGGAATTACTTATGCAATGGATGGAGAAAAATTTAGAGGTGATGCTAAGAATATAAGATTTGTTAGAGAGGGAGATGGAAACACATGGGGTGCCAGACTAGAAGACATATCCCCTAATTACAGAGCAGATGTAGGTTTCGTTCGTCAGACTGGGTTTAAACAACTTAATCTCTGGCACTCTCGCCAGTACAGATCAAATAATTTCTTTCGATTGATGAGTCCAAGAATAATCTTAAGAGAAAGATCAGATTATGAAGGTAATCAAATTTCAGACATGATGGAGATTGGTGCAAGATTTGAAACTTCAATAAATTTGCGAGGAAACATTGAAAGGAAAATTTTCAAGAAAGAACAGTTCAAAGATTATGTGTTTAATGAAGATCAGGTTAGAGACTCATTATGGCTAGGATATTCTCCCAGTGAGGCCTGGGGAATAAATCTAAATGCCGATTACGGTGATCGAATCGCCTATAATGAAGACATTCCCGTAATTGGCGACCAAGCAAACTACACTTTATTCCTTGCATTAAGACCTACAGACAACTTATCAATATTTTTAAACAAAAGAAAAATACAGTTAAAAGACAAGCTATCAGGGGAAGATTTCTATAACGGAAGTGTTGATAGGATCACCACAAATTATTCTTTTAGTAATGATCTTTCATTTAAAGTAAATATTGAATCAAATGATTTTTCTGATGACTATTATCTAGAAACTTTATTTAAATGGAGTCCTGACCCCTACACTATTTTTTATGCTGGAAGTTCACAGTTTCTAAATGATGATGAGCCCGGTGGAAGCTTGCAGTTATACACATCACAAATATATCTAAAGTTTCAGTATTTTTATCAAGGCTAGTCCTAACAGCCCTTAATGCTTTTTTCAGAGAAGTTAGATTTAATCTTGACCGTATGAATCTTAAAGTCAGTAGCCTCTGGAGAAAGGAACATTGATCTTATAGTGAGCTTAGATCTATCAAAACCCTGTATGTCAAAACATGAGAATGGAATATTTTTCGTTTCCCAATCACCTGAAAACTTACCTAAATCCACTGTTGCCTGACAGGAATCTCCGCACCCAACATTTAAATATATCGGTGCTGAATTATCTGAGCTCATTACCACTTCAAGGTAGGGGTTTTCTAAATACAGTAAGTTAAGAGGCTCTCCTGTGATCCCAAAACCTGAAAGACCATCTTCTTTATATTCAATAAGCTTACTATCATCTTGTTTTTTGTATTGAAATAAAGATGTCTGAACTGAGCCATTTTGCATTGCAAATGGGTTTTCTTCGATAAATTCAACCTTTCCTCTGCTTGAAACAAACTCCTTGTTTGTATCAAGTGCCTGGCCCCTAAAAACTTCAAACTCATTTGGTAAATTATCTTCATCCATTATTGGTATATATGGCACATTTAATTGTGAGGAATAATCTAGTCCGTACCCAAAAGCAAAAAGTGGATCATAATTATCGTCCCCTACATTTAAAGTTGACTGAAACTTATTTTTTGGCCATGAAAATGTGAGTCTTCCAAGAAAATCAGAATTTACCTTGCCATCTCTTTTAAATATGACTTCTGAAATTCCATCAACCTCAGAACCGGGCAACCACGCAGCAACAAATGCATCTGAAAGATTTAAATATTTATTCACAACTAAAGGCCTTCCACTAATAAAGATTGAAAGCACTGGGATATTATCTGTAGATACTTTTTCCAGTGCTTTTAAGTGCCCTGAATCATTTGCTTTAAAATCAACATTTGGAATATCACCAAAACCCTCTGCATAGGGCTCTTCTCCGAAAACACTTATCACAACATCTGGTTTTTTAGCAAATGTGCCATTTTTAGAAAATTCAACAGTCCCTCCAGCATCTTTTACAAAGGCCTGAATACTCTGATAAATTGACCTTACATTTGGGAAATCAGAGTTCTTGTTGTTTTTTCCTTGCCAATCGAGAGTCCAACCACCCGTTTGGTATCTAATCTCCTGAGCTGCTGCGCCAATAACACCAATCTTCAAGCTTGGGTTAAGAGGCAAAAGATTATTATTATTTTTAAGCAGAACCAAAGATTCTCTTACCGCCTGTCTTGCAATATCTCTGTGAGAATCTTTTCCAAGATAGTTTTCCTTAAATTCATGAGGCTTCCTACCTCCAAATAATCCCAAGCGGAGCTTTACTTCTAAAATTTTTCTAACTGCATGATCAAGTCTTTCAGCTGAAATCTCTCCCGAGTTTACCTGTCTAATTAGGTTCCTATGAAGATTTTTCCAACTATCGGGTGCCATGTAGATATCAACACCTGCATTGAATGCCTCTGGACAGCTCTCGTTTGAACATCCCTTAACCTGACCATGACCATTCCAATCCCCAACAATAAAACCATCAAAACCCATTTCATTTTTAAGCAAGTCAGTTAGTAAACTCTTATCACCATGCAATTTCTTACCCTGGAATGAGTTAAAACTAGACATGATGGTTTGAGTGCAAGCATCAATTGCTGGTGTATATGGAGAAACATGCATAGAATAAAACTCCTCTTTTGAAAGCCTCACATCACCCTGATCAATACCATCAAAGGTTCCACCATCACCTGCAAAGTGCTTTGATGTGGCTAAAATATGATTCTTATCTAAGAATTTATCGCCCTCACCCTGCAACCCTTTTACAAAGGCACTGCCAAGCTGACCAACTAACTCAGGCTCTTCAGCAAAACCCTCGTAAGTTCTTCCCCATCGATCATTTCTTGGAACAGATAGCGCAGGTGCAAACGTCCATACGACTCCAGTTGATAAAACCTCCAATGCAACAGCAGATCCAATTTGTTTCATTAGTTCAGGATTCCTTGTAGCTCCAAGACCAATATTATGAGGAAATATTGTTGCTCCAATTAAGTTATTATGTCCGTGGACAGCGTCTGTGCCCCAAATAAATGGTATTTTTACTCCACCAACACTCGGGGATGCTTCATAGAAAGCTTTGGAAAGCTCTTTCCATTGATCAGCGGATGCATATTGATTCTTATAAGGTGAGGTATTACCGCCATTTAATACAGAACCCAATCGATACCTTTCTAAATCCCTGGGAGTTACAAAATCCAAGTCCCCTTGAACTATTTGGCCAACTTTATCCTCAACCGTCATTTTATTGATAAGTGAATTTATAAAGATTTTATCTTCGTTGGATGTATCAAAGCATTGATCTGCAAGAACAACCCCTGAAACAAAGGTTAATAAAAATAATTTTCTTAAACTCATAAATTCCTCTCTTATAAAAAAAACAAAGCGCTAAAAAGCGCTTTGTTAGTTTAAAGTAAGTTCAATCTTACCAATAATACCCTACTCTGATTCCGTATTGTCTTGGAGCTGAGTAAGAACCTCTTGGTTGACCAGCTTCAACAGCTCTAAACCAAGCAATTTCCTCATCTTCAAGGTTATATACAAAAGCCTGAGCATACCAGCTTGCATTGCCAGCTGGTCTGTAGGTAAGAACAAAATCAATCATGTGCCATGAGTCTCTGTTATCACCGAACTGCTCAACCGGATCAGCAAAGTATCCTGGAAGATCAACATAATCTCCATTGCCTGAGAAACCAGTACCATAACCACCAGCATCGTTAACATGCTTGTCGGCATTCCATATTGAAAGGTAGTCTTCTGATTGCCAATGAACTTTTACAGATGGAACTAGCTGACCATAAGCACCAAGGTTGAATGTATGCTCGTAGTTAAGAGTTACAGCAACATCGGGTGAGTATGGGGCTTCATTGCCCTTCAAGTTCACAGCATTTTCAGGAACATTTGCAATAGATTGTGCATAGTCTGCTCTACCGAATTGAGCATCTTGTCCGTAGTACCATTGAGTAATGTAATCATCAACAACTTCTGTATCCATAAAAGTAGCCCAACCAGAAAGTCTGCCACCCTCATAGGCAATCCAATCAAATTCTAATTCAAGTCCACTCATTTCTTGCTTACCAAAGTTTTGAGTACCCCAAATAGTTACAATATTTTGAACTTCTTCGACTTGCTCTGTTTCTCTGTTGTATTCAGTAGCAGTTACAACATCCACAGGAACGTTACCTGTGAACTGCTTACCGTCATACTCGGTAAAGTAGTAGTTAGCTGAAAAATTAAGAGTATTGTTTAAGAATCTTCCCTTATAACCAATTTCAGCAGTAATCGCTTCTTCTGGGCCATAAGATGTATTCACAACTGAACCAGGTCCTTCAGGATGCAATGTTGTTTCACCCCTTACATATACGTCTGTAATACTTCCTGATTTAAAACCGGTTGCTACATAACCATAAACAAAAGCGTTATCGCTTACATCATAATCAAGGCCTAGTCTCCAGTCAGTGCTATCGTAACTTGCAGCAACATCATTTGAAGTACTTTGAACCATACAGCCAGTTCCGCCAAAGTAAGGACCGCCGCCGTATGGGCCGCCGCCAGCTTCACAATTAACGCCAGCATATTGGCCACCTGCTATATGAAAATTAGGTGCTAGAGCATTTAGGTTAGGCAAGAAAGAGAATCTGTTGCCCCAAATTTCTGTAGATGGAAAACAGCTATTCCAAACTGAGCAAGACCAGTTTTTTCCACCAACATCAGATTTTTCATCTTCTGTGTACCTAATACCAATGGTTCCAAATAACTTGTCATTTATTTTATAGGTCGCTTGACCAAAAACTGCCGTAGATTCAATCTCTCTGTTAGGTTGATCAAAAATGTCATCGCCATTAAATGTTGCTGAGAAAAATGCAAGCATATCGTTATCCTCTTTCATGTAGAAAGCACCAATAACCCATGCAAGGTCTTCAGATTTATTTTTTAATTCCACATCAAGAACTGTTGACTTAGCTGTATAGTCCTCGATTACAAAAGTCATATTGTAGCCAGCATTTGCTGCGCCATCGATATCAAACTGTGAGTATTGATCTAATACTTGGCTACCTAATTTCGCACTTAGTTCATAGTCCCCTAGATCTTTGTTATAGATAACTCTTAGTGAGTCAATGTTCATTGAAATTTTTCCTGGAACGTTGACATACGCTGTATATCTATCTTCTGTTCCTTGGAGGTCGGTACAGGTATTTGCTGGATAAACTGCTGGATCTCCCATCAATCTTCCAGTTCTATTTCTCATCTGCTCACAAGAATACACATTAGTCCAACCGGCACCATCATCGTTGTACCTCTCGACTGAAACGTTTAAATCACTTGTTTCATCAATCACATAAAGTGCTGATAATCTGAATGCGCTGTTATCAATATTGTTATAAAAATCTTCAGGATCAGCCTTTACTTTAGTCTGGGGAAGACCTAATTGCCAACCTGGATCAGCCCAGCATCCAGCTTGCCAGCTTTGACAACCAAGATACCACTGATAATCAGTACCAGTCACTTTCTGCGATTGATCTGTAATAGGAGTGTATTGTGCTCTGACACTATCTGGCACCCATCTCCAATCTGGCTGTGAACCATCATAATAACCAGTTAAATATGAATCTTTAGTTTCATCCATAAATGCAAATCTAAGAGCAAATCTGTCATTAATTGGTAGATTGTAATGACCTCTAATTGCTTCCTGATTGAACCTACCTCTTTCCAAGGTTACCGAACCACCTTGGACTTCTAAATTAGGTTTAGCAGTAATAATATTTAAAGTTCCAACAATTGAGTTTCTACCATATAAAGTTCCTTGAGGCCCTCTGAGTAATTCAGCTCTTTCTAAATCAAACATCAAAGCTGCCGCAGCTTGAGGCCTTGGAGCATAGATACCATCAACGTGAATACCAACAGCAGGGTCACCTACCTCAGTCACGTTATTAGATCTCACACCTCTTAAAGTAATAATAGGTGCGTTTGTATCTGTAGAATTTTGAATCGATAAACCAGGAATTGCATAACTTAAATCTTTAATATTAGATAAGCCATATTTAACGAGGTCTTCATCCGTAATTGCTGATATCGCAAGCGGAGTATCCATAATATCTGTTTCTCTTCTGGTTGCAGTAACCACAACGGTTTCAATCTCATCTACAGATTCATCTGAAGCTGTGTCTTGAGCAAAAACTTGTGGAACTGATAGAAGAAAAACACCAAAAATTGTGGTTAATTTTCTAAAACTCATATTCTTTTCCCCTGAATAATGACAATGTTGTCATAAAATTATATCATTTTATCAAAATGCATGTAAGTAATTAAAAACTTGTGCACAACATTATTTAGCTTCTTAACTTATCTGATAAAAAAGCTAAATTTCCATGCAAGCAAGTCATCTGTTTCTGAATAATCCCTATAGGGATTTCAGATAATAAATCGACATGCGTTGATCTCCTATTTCTTAAAAAATTTTTCTTAAAATTTTCAGAACAAATAAATTCTTGAAGCGATCTGGCTAGGCCTCCAGCTAGAAAAATTCCTCTTCCAGGCAAATAAGTCAGAGCTAGCTCTGATAAAAGATATGCCATTGAGTCAATAAATAATTCAATAGTTTCTTTGGCAAATCTATCTTTATCTCTACATAGCTCAATAATTTCTTCAGGTGATTTATTGTCTGAAGCTAGATGAGAATAAATTCTCTCAATACCCTTTCCGGAAATTAAATCTTCAACAACATTAAAATTATTAGGGTCATCTATATCAATACCTTTTAATAGACCACTTAACATACTACTTGTATTTCCTACCTCAGTGGGCAGAACCATATTATCGTCTATTACAATTGCAGCACCTAAACCAGTACCTGGACCAATCATCAAGGCTACATTATTAAATGAAGAACCATCGTTTATGAAATTTATATCTTCGTTATTAAATAGTCTTAGACTATGGCCAATTGATTCCCAGTCATTAAGTATTTCACAAGTATCAATATCAAATTTATTTAGAATGTCTTTCTCATTAATTTTAAAATCTCGATTTGTCATAGTGATCGAATTATTAAGTTTTGGTCCTGCAACTGATATTACTAAATGCCTAACATCAGGATCTTCACTTAAATATGCTTTTACTAAGGAATCGAAATCCTTTAAACAACTAATGCTTTTTTTAAGTGGATCATGCAGTTTTTTATCACCAATATAAGCTTTGCATGTCCTTATGTTGGTGCCGCCAATATCAATAAGTAGAGCCTTTTCTTTACTATTTTTAGTTGGATTAATTACCATAAAAGTAAATAAATTATGAACAGAATTAAAATAATTGATCCTGTTCCAATGTTAAAAGAACTCTCAGTTTTAAAACTGATCCCATTAATGTCAATTGCTTTCTCTTGATTTCGATAGCCTTGTAGCAGAGCTGTCATATAGCAACTCAATCCAGAGAAAATAAATACTACTCCCATTCTATGAATGAAAGGGTAGTCGGGAAATACAAAGAAAATACCCAAAGACAGAAAAAGTGAAACGATGGCAGCAACAAGAACACTTAAAGTGGTAGCTTTTTTCCAAAACAATGCAACTAAAAATATAACTAAAATTCCAGGCGTAAAAAACCCTGTGAAATTTTGGATATATTGAAATGCTGATTCCATGCTTCCCAACAAGGGTTGTGCGCAAAAAACAGCAATAACAAGAGAAACCCATGCAACATTTCTTCCAATATTCACCAACTTTTGCTCAGATGCCTTTTTGAAAGCAAAACTTCTATATACATCCATGGTAAAAATTGTACTAATACTGTTTGTCATAGATGCTAAAGAAGAGACTATTGCAGCAACTAATGCTGCGAATGTTAATCCTAAAATCCCATTTGGCAATAAAGACATCATCATTGGGTAGGCTTGATCAGATTTTTCAAGATCAGGATAAATAATTACTGCACAGATTCCGGGTAAAACAACAACAAGAGGCATAAGTAGTTTTAAAAATGCTGCAAACATGACGCCCTTTTGAGCCTCAGGCAATGATTTAGCTCCCAGTGCCCTTTGAGTTATGTACTGATTAAAACCCCAGTATGCAAAATGGGCAATCCACAATCCTCCAACAAGAACCCAAACTCCAGGCAGGTCACTATAAGCTGGGTTATCCTTAGAAAGAATCATATCGAATTTTTCAGGAATTCTTGCATAAACCTCTGAGAAACCTGCGATAAAACCTTGATTATCTGAGATCTGAACCAGTGCAATATAGGAAACAGCTAGTCCACCAAAAATAAGAAGAGCTACCTGAATAATGTCCGTCATAGCAACTGCCCTTAATCCACCCCATAATGAGTAAGCCAACGACAAAGAAGCTAAAAAAACTAGACCATAAAATAAGTCAAAACCTGTTAGCGAATTAATTGCCAGTGATCCTAACCAAAGAACACTAGTTAAATTAATAAAAATATAAACTGCTAGCCAAAAGAATGACAAAACTAGGCTGACACGCTTATCAAAGCGCTGTTCAAGAAATTGTGGCATCGTATAGATTTTTTTCTCTAAAAATAATGGCAAAAAGTACTTTGCCATCACTATCAATGCAATTGCAGCAGTCAACTCATAAGTTGCAATAGCCATGCCAACAACAAAGCCTTGGCCGGACATTCCAATAATCTGCTCTGCAGATATATTCGCAGCAATCAATGATGCTCCAATAGCCCACCATGGCAATGACCTTCCAGCCAAAAAGTAATCTTCAGAAGTCTTTACTGATCCCGAAACCCCTCTAGATACATACTGAGCAATTGAAATAATTACTGCGCAATATATGCCAAGAATTAAAAAATCTAAATTATTAAAGTACAAATTTCATCCTTAAAAAACGGTATAAAATAGATATCGTTGTCAAAGTATGTAAATTAGCATTAAATAGTATGATTAACAACGTAATGAAAAAATAATGTCGGTTACCATAAAAGATGTATCAAATCATGCAAGTGTCTCAATTAAGACCGTATCAAGAGTTATTAATAATGAAAAAAATGTTGCAGAAGCAACGAAATCTAAAGTCTTAGCATCTATTAAAAAGCTGGGTTTTAAGCCAAATAAAAGTGCACAAAGCCTAAGGTCAAAAAGATCTTATATGATTGCTTTGTTGTATGACAATCCAAATAAATCTTATCTAGCTGATATTCAAAATGGAATTCTTCAAGTCTGTAAAAAAACAGGATATAACTTAGTTCTTCAAGAATGCGACTATGAAGATAAAAACCTTTCAAATTCAATTATTAATTTTATAGAGGATTTTAAAATTGATGGTCTTGTAGTGACTCCTCCTCTTAGTGATATGGATGATTTTCTTAGCAACTTGGAGCAGGCAAATATCCACTATTCCATTATTGCTCCAAGTACCAAGAAAGTTTCTTCACCATATGTATCCTCAAATGATTATGATGCAAGTTATGAAATGACTGAAAAAATTATTAGTCTTGGTCATAAGAAAATTGGTTTCGTAAAAGGGCATGCAATGCACTCAGCATCAAGTCTAAGATTTAATGGATTTATTAACGCGATGGATGATTATTCACTTAATAGAAATTTTGATTGGATTATTCAGGGGGATTTCTCATTTGAATCTGGTTTTCAAGCTGGGGAAAAAATATTTTCGTCATCTGAACATCCAACTGCTATCTTTGCCAGTAATGATTCAATGGCAGCAGGAGTTATGAAGTCAGCTCAAATGAAAAAAATTCTTATTCCCGAAAAGCTTTCTATCGTAGGTTTTGATGATTCACCAACAGCAGAGCAAGTATGGCCTTCTTTATCTACCGTAAAGCAACCTGTTATCGAGATGGCTCTTCATGCAGCAAAATTACTTATTGGTGAGTTTGATGGATTAACTGAAGAAACTGTTTCAAAGGAATTTCAATCAGAAATAATTATAAGAGAGTCTCTTAAAAATTTAAATTAGAGGGATTAATGAATGATTGTTAAGACAAAATGGACAAAAAAAACAGAGCCGAGGCTCTGTCTTCTAATCCGAGTTTCGAAGGGGTCTTAAGTGAGATTCTCTTAAGCTCCTTGAGGATTCTCTCTTTTCCTCTTGGTGGGTTATAAAGCTATTTTTTATCGTTAACTCTTTATAACGCTTTCGCCCTTCGGACTCTTCCTTTCGATTCTCTCTAGTTCTCCGTCTGCAGTTGGTCCCTAGTCGGTTTCGTTAGGTAAGATTTATATTACTCCTCTCATACAAATCGTCAAGAGGTTTTTTAAAAAAAGTTTAAGTTTTTTTATTACTTCCACTCATCCTCATAAAACTGTTTTAAAACCTTGAAAGCTTTTTTCTTTTTACCGTCTTCATCTACAAGGCCTTTTCTATTATAAAAGTCTTGTACACCGGCAAGAGGTCTCATCATTGATCTAAAATCTTTTAAAATCCAAGGGCTTAAACCTTGAATTTGATCGTTGTTTTGAATCATTTCTAGTTGATGTCGATAAACATCCTCCTGGTATTCTTCGGACCAAATGCCGCCGTCAGCTTTAAAATTTCTTTTTGCACCCGCCCCAAACTCAGATAAATGAATGGGTTTTTTATATTGAGATTCAATTTTTATAGAGGGCATTAATTCAAACATGAGTTTTCTTAATGTCGACTCCTCAACCCCAAGCTGATCAACAATAAAAGATGTATAGTACCAACCAAAATATTCGTTATATGCGATGATATCTAAATGCTCAGCAAGAGGATCCTTGATATTAATTTTAAATTTATCCATTGAGCCATATAAAGGTTGAAGCTGCGAGACTATTTGTTTAAAAATAGCCTTTTCATAGTCGCTTACAAAACTATGCTTAAGTCCTTCTTTTGCAAGAAAGTAAGTTAAAGAGCGAAACTGTTCCACACTACCCGATAGCAATGCAGCGGAAATCAATCTAGATGAATCTAATCCCTCTGCAGTCTCTTTAAGGTCAATCATAAAATCCATCCTTGCATCTGAAAAAGGAGTCTCATTACCAATTGACCAAATAATGACTGAAGCACGGTTCCAGTCTCTATGAATCATCTGAGTTAACATCGTTTTTGCGCTAGTTTTTGTTTCAGCATTTGACCAATTGATATTCCAGTAAACCGGGATTTCCTCCCAAAGAAGGATCCCAAGTTCATCACATAATTGCGAAATGTATCTTGTATAGGGATAGTGAGAGGCCCTAATAAAGTTTACTTTTAAATCCTGGGCAGTATTAAGTAAGTTTTTAAAATGCTGTTTAGAAAATGCAAACCCCTCTTCTCCAATGGGTTCTGCGTGCATTGATATACCTTTTAACTTGATTTGGTTTCCATTAAGTAAAATATTTTCATCGATTACCTTGATTTCCCTAAACCCAATTCTGTCGGAGATGACATCACTATCGGTACTAATAACTACATCATATAGTTTTGGTGATCCGACATCCCACAATATAAGATTATTCAAACTTATCTTTTGATTAATTGATCCTTCATTGTCAGAGAAAAAATCTAGGTCTATGCTCAACTCAGGAATTGATAGGTTTACCTTTGTACTTACGGGCTCATTTAAATGAACTGTTAACTTAATTTCGTTTGAAGATATGTCGCTTAACTGCAAATTGGCATTTTGTATAAATGTCCTTGGAGTTGAAATTAATTGAACATCACCGAGGATTCCTCCATAGGGCCACCAATCAGTTTTTTTCGTTGGTACGCTATCAGCTGACAAAGTATTATCTACCTGAATGATAATGAAATTATCTCCATTTTTGAGATACTTCGAAACCTCAAAATTAAAGGCTGTGTATCCTGAATTAAATGCTCCTACTATCTCGCCATTGATGAAGATTTTTGTTGAAAAGTTACTGGTGCCTATATAGAGATGAACTAGTTCATTGGGTTGAAGCGAATAATTAAATTTTTTATAAAACCAAACAGGTCCTCGATAAAAAAATAAGTTTTCATTTTGTGAATTCCAATCTCCAGGAACATTCATTGTCTCAGCATCCTCAAAACTAAACTCAACTCTCTCAAGATTATTTTTTTGAGTTTTATTAGCTGGAAATCCCCCAAAGAAAGACTCTTCGGGAAGTCCGTTATTCATAGGATCAACTATGTGATGCCACTTTCCATTCAAAGTTAGGGAATTTCTTGAATCAATCCATCCGAGTAATGGATCATGAAAGGGATAATTGGGTGCGGGTCTAGAAAAAAATTCTTCAGTATCTTGCGCGCCCAAGTTTGCAATTAAGAAAGTGATGAAGAAAATCACAATCAGTAGACTTTGATTAAAAATTCTAAACATCAACACCATCAACAAGGACAACCAATCTCTCAGATGATTTTTTTGAGAATTGAAGAGCGGCAGCATATTCATCCGATTCATAACAGCGCTGGGCTTGGTCGAGTGAGTCAAATTGAACTAAGACTGTTCTCTCAAATCCCTTGCCCTCTTTTTCAGTTTGATTACCTCCGCGAACTAAAAACTCACCACCATGTTTGATTATTGCTGGTCCAGCCAATTCAAGGTATTTACTATAAATTTCAGGATCTAGAATATGACATCTAGTGATCCAATAGGCACTCATGATGATTTAAAGTTGAGTCTTTCCGAATGAAGAATAGGCTCAGTATATCCGCTGGGTTGAATTCTTCCTTTGATTGCTAAGTCGACTGCTGCCTTAAAAGCAATATTGTCAAAATCAGGAGCCATGTTTTGATAATCAGGATCTCCACTATTTTGCCCATCAACAACTTCAGCCATTTTTTTCATGGACTGAATAATCTCATCCTCTGAGACGATCTTATGGTGAAGCCAGTTTGCAATGTGCTGAGATGAAATTCTGCAAGTTGCTCTATCTTCCATTAAACCAATATTATTAATATCAGGGACTTTTGAGCATCCAACACCCTGATTTACCCAGCGCACAACATAACCCAAGATGCCTTGAGCATTATTATCAAGCTCTTCTTGAATCACTTTATCAGTTAACTCCTCAATACTATCCATTAAGGGAACTTGGAGTATGTCATCAAGAGATGCATGCGTTCTCTTTTGAATCTCAGTTTGCTGATCACTAACAAGAATTTCATGATAATGCATGGCGTGAAGTGTTGCTGCAGTTGGTGATGGCACCCAAGCGCAATTGGCTCCCGATTTTGGATGTCCAATCTTTACTTGATACATTTCCAACATCTCATCAGGCATTGGCCACATACCTTTTCCAATTTGAGCTTTGCCTTTTAACCCACAACTTAACCCAACATCCACATTCCAATCCTCGTAAGCATTAATCCAGGTTTGTTGTTTCATGATTCTTTTAGGAACAACAGGGCCGGCCTCCATGGAGGTATGAATCTCATCTCCAGTTCTATCTAAAAAACCAGTATTAATAAAGATTACTCTGTCTTGAGCAGCTCTTATACACTCCTTAAGATTAACTGTTGTTCTTCGCTCCTCATCCATAATGCCAATTTTTACTGTACTCGCTTCAAGGCCAAGAGCTTGCTCGACAGCAGCAAAAATTTTACATGCAAAAGCTACCTCATCTGGACCATGCATTTTTGGTTTAACAATATAGATACTTCCTGTTCTGGAATTTTGAAATTTTGAACTTTTATTTAAGTCATGTAGAGCACAACACACAGTGAACATAGCATCCATAATTCCTTCAGGAATTTCATTACCGTCCTTGTCTACGATTGCTGGATTAGTCATTAAATGTCCAACATTCCTAACCAACATGGTACTTCTTCCAGGAAGTGAGAATAGGTTACCATCTGGATCAAGATAGTCTCTATCAGAATTTAAAGATCGGGTCATTTCTTTACCGCCTTTTAAAAAGGTTTCTTCCAGATCTCCTTTCATTAATCCAAGCCAATTTCTATAGACTTGAATCTTATCCTCTGAATCGACTGCCGCTACTGAATCCTCGCAATCTTGAATAGTAGTAATTGCTGATTCCATAAAAACATCTTTTATACCAGCTGGATCAGTTGCTCCAACTGAATGATCTCTATCAATCTGAATCTCCACATGCAAGTTATTATTTTTTAACAAAATTGCACTAGGTGAGTCTGAGACGCCATTAAAACCAACAAACTGATTTACTGATTCTAGTGAAGTTGTTTCTCCTGATTCCAACTCAACCAAAAGATTACCATCACTAACACTAAGACTTACGGCATTGGTATATGAGCTCTGTTTAAGAGAAAAATATTGATCTAAGAACTGTTTTGCAAAGGCTATAACTTTATCGCCTCTAACAGGATTATACGGGCCGGTTTTTTCAGCACCATCAGCCTCATCGATCATATCGGTTCCATAAAGGGCATCATAAAGGCTGCCCCATCGAGCATTAGCCGCATTTAAAGCAAATCTTGCATTCATCACTGGAACTACTAATTGGGGTCCAGCAATCATTGCAATCTCTTCATCTACATTATCTGTAGTAACTGAAAATTCTGAGCCCTCCTCTACTAAATAATTTATTGATTTTAAAAAGTCTTTGTATTCCTCAAAATTAAAATTTGGGTTGTTAATGTGCCAATCATCTATTTTGCTTTGAATTTCTTCCCGTATTTTTAAAAAATTTCCATTCTCCGCTCTCAACTCATAGAAAATTTTGCTTAAAGCCGACCAAAATTCATCTGAACTAATATCAAGCCCTGGAAGCAATTCGTTATCAACAAAATCAGCTAATTCAATAGAGAATTTTAAGTTGTGTAGTTCGGTAAGATTTGTCATAAATTTTAAAAGTTAGATTATCTGAATTATAACTATATAGAGTAAAAATGCATCGCAAAGTTAGATGGTAGAAACAAAAAAGCCCAGCAATTCTGGGCTCTTATTTATTATTACTTGGTTAAATTATTTTATTGAATACTTCAAACCAACATAAACCATCCTTCCTCGTGGGTCATGATGCTTAGGATCATAACTCCAATTAGATGCGTCATATACTAGAGGAACTTCCTCATCAAAGGCATTTGTCATACCTAATGTTAATAGAAGGTCGTTGTCATTCATATCAAAGTTGTATGAGTATTTTAGATCAACGGTAAAAAAGCTATCAACATCATTTGTAAATCCTCTAGATTGAGCAATAGCATCTAATGGTCTTGTAGTTTCATAATCTGAAACCCATCTACCAAAAGCGACAAGAGAGTGATTGCCATTCTGTAGCGCTCCATGGAGAACCATTTTTGTTTCAGGCAATGATCTTGCAAAGTTATCATGATTGAAAAGTCCAACCACATCCTTAACCTCACCAGTTTGTAGCGGGATTTCATACTGAAGCATGTGCATGGCTTTTAAACCTAACTGAGCTGAGCCCAAACCAGTATCAAAATCATAAGTCATTTCTAAATCAAAGCCATTAGTATCAACAGCCGAAGCATTAAAATAACTGGTGGTAACACCTGTTAGAGTCCCGTCAATAGTTCTTTTTACATCAGGATCTAGTGGGTTTGCTATAACTTTACCTTGTGCACTTTCGATGGTAATCAGATCTGTATAATCAATGGCCCAATAATCTAACTTAAGATTAAAGTTGTCATTAGGAGACCAAATAAAACCAACATTTAAGTTATCAGACTCTTCAGGATCTAAGTTAGGATTATTCGCTTGAGCAACCCTAATGAATGCAACACCCCCAACAGGCGCACCTTCAGTTGTAAAATCTTGAATTCCTTGAAGACCTATTGTTGTAGCCGTTAATTGCGCTAAAGATGCCTCTCTGAATGAAGTACTCACTGAAGCACGAAGGACTAAATTATCCGAAGCTTGATATCTAGCTGAAATCTTAGGATTAACAGCACTATCATTCTCAAGTTCTTCATACCTTAAGGCGGCTCTTACCTCTAATTGATCTGAATATTGATTGGATGCTTCAACAAAAACGGCCTTTGCATTCCTGCTGGCCTCACTATTAAGTCCACCACCAAGGAATAATAGGTCGGCAGGCACAGCAATACTTCCATCAGCAGTAAATTGTGCAAGGGATTCTGCATTACGTTTGATGTCAAAAGTTTCGTCACGGAATTGTAGCCCCGCAGCAATGTTAGTGCCACCTAGGCTCCCGGTTACGACGTAATCAAGAACAGAAAGATCTGTACTAATCGATGTTTCTTGAGCTGTAGAAATATAATCTATTAATTCTTGAGAGTTTGCTGTAGGGTCAAATAGATTCCAACTTAGATTACCTGACGTACCAGCAGTACCGGCAATAGCCGCTGAAAATCTTGAGGTACTAGTATCTGGTTGTCGTCCAAATGATGAGTCACTACTATTAGTATATGAAAGATCCCAATTAAACCCGTTATTGTAAACTCCTGAAAAACTCATTGATAATCGATCTACTTCAATTTCTCTGGGAGCATTTGGTGATGGGAAAGCAGATCCTAATGGTCGCCCTAACCACAATACTGGAACTCCAAATGGGTTACCCGCTTGCCCTGGCAAAATAGCTTTTGAAGGGCTTAAGTAAGACAAAGCAGGATAAGATGGCGATTGTGGATTATCATTAACATCAATCTCTGTTTGAGTAACATTAATATTAAAAGTCACGCCGTTTTCAAGCTCATTGGTAAATGATGCAAATGCGCTCATGTGATCCTCATCATTCACAACATTAAATCTTGGGCCAAATACAAATCCACAACGGGAGCCACTGGCTTGAGGAATTAAAATTCCTTTATTTTCCACACAGTTTGCATCGGGAACATTTTGAAATGGAGTATAGGTTCCGGCATAAGGTCCACTCTCAACGGTACTAGGACCAAATAATAAGAAGCTATTTCCAAGTCCACTAATACCTAATTGAGCTAAGCTTGGGTCAAACTCAGCACCTGACATTGGAGAACGATTAAGTTGACTCATAGCAACAACAAAATTACCGTTATCACCATCAACACCCCAAATCACACCAAACCTATCATCAGTCTGCCCACCAATATCAGCTTCTTGACTTGAGACCTCTACCTCTAAACCAGTAAAGTCTTTTCTTAATATGTAGTTAACAACACCGGCAACAGCATCAGAACCATAAATTGATGCAGCACCTTCTTTAAGGACTTCAACTCTATCTAGTGCAATTACTGGAATAGACGAAGTATTAACAAACACACTTCCATCATTTGCAGTATTACCAGCAAGTGTATGTCTTTTGCCATCCACTAAAACTAAGGTTGAAGATAAACCTAAACCTCTTAGGTTTATATTAGATGTTCCTTGAGTGGAACCCTGAGTAAAGGAATCAGAGTTATTTTCTGATCCAGAGTTGACAGCAATATTTGCAGTGATATCTGCAATGGTTGTTGCGTTTAAATTATCGATCTCGTCTCTACCAATGATCTCAACAGGTGAGGCACCATCTGTAGGACTCGATTTAATGTATGAACCTGTTATTACAACTTCTTCAACTTCTTGAGCAACTAAATTAATCGCAAGAAATGGAAGCGCAATAAAGCCTAAAAATTTATTAACTTTCATGAATTCCCCCTAGAATTTATGTTCTGAATATAACAGCTTTTAGGCTATTTTGAAGGAATTAAGCGAATGTTTTACTTAAGAGTAAAATTAGTATTAACCAAAAAAAAACAGAGCCGAGGCTCTGTCTTCTAATCCGAGTTTCGAAGGGGTCTTAAGTGAGATTCTCTTAAGCTCCTTGAGGATTCTCTCTTTTCCTCTTGGTGGGTTATAAAGCTATTTTTTATCGTTAACTCTTTATAACGCTTTCGCCCTTCGGACTCTTCCTTTCGATTCTCTCTAGTTCTCCGTCTGCAGTTGGTCCCTAGTCGGTTTCGTTAGGTAAGATTTATATTACTCCTCTCATACAAATCGTCAAGAGGTTTTTTAAAAAAAGTTTAAGTTTTTTTAAAAAAATAAAAAAAGGGCTAAGTAGCCCTCTTTTTTTTATGAAGTTATCGTTTCTTAATAATTATATCTAGCAAGAACTACGACAATTGAAGATTGCATAATTCGTCTATTGTCAGAAACTTTCTTAGAAAATTTTTCAAATGACTTGCTTGCAAGTAAATTTCTATTCCCCTCTACGGCTGTCTCAATAGATGATGATCCAGTAAACGCATAATGAGTATAAAAGTTTGCTGATCCTGCAATATGAGCTCTCAAACCGTAATCGCCTTCAATATTCCCTGCAGCAACTTGTGCATCAATTAGATCTGACCAAGCATCTGCATAATCACCTGGATCTTTTACCTGCATTCTATAAATGGTATAGACTTTATTCATGTCAGCATCACCACCTCCACCACTAGCTAGCTTTCGATTCAAAGCTTGTTCGACTGGTTCTGTAACATCAGAAACGCTTGCTAAGAAAGCACCAAATTCAGGCGTGTAGAAAGATTCAGTTCCTTTTGCCATATCCGCTTCTGAATCATAACTAATAATCACTGCATGTGATGCGTCATCGTATCCATTAAACGCATAATGACCTAAGGTCACAACGCCAGGAAATGATGTACCCCAATTTGATTTCATCAATTTATCAAAAGAACCTGCAAACTTTTGCACGTCTGAGACTTGGATTGAATAAGAAGCAATGTATCCATCTGCGAATGTTAATGGTGAAATTAACATTAAGCTTAAAAGTAATTTTTTCATTAGTTCCTCCTTTTTTTACTCTGGAGTAAATATCTTAATCTATATAAATAAAAAATAGTATTAGGTTTGAGTATTACTGGTAAATTTTTTAACCCTTGATTCAAAAGCAAAACTAAAAACAAATATACAAATAATATTTATTAGGACGATTATTTTTTGAATAGATGCTTGAAGCACCATAGCATCATAACTTTCCCTAGGATCGTTATGAAAAAGTTGAAAGATCACATAACCTAAAGTTGCAGCCAACAAAAAAGATAAGGCAATTATATAAAGATATTCAGATTTTGATCTAATTAAAACGATTACATATAAAAGAATTCCAGGAATAATTAATCGAAATGCATTTACTGCAAAAAAGACATGAGGCTCAAAAAATAAGTCATAAGGCGTTAAGCCAACAAAAGCAAAAAATAAAGTTCCAAATAAAAAAGATAATGAACCTAACCACGCCAATGTATAAGTTAATTTGTTTTCTTTATAAAGGTTTGGAATAAATAAAAAAGCAATGCCTACAATCACAAATAAAAACATGGCCTGATTAAAAAGAAACATTGATAAAAAATTTGGCTCGCCAGTAAATGAATTAAATCTTCCTAGATCACTCAAAAAGTTATGCGATAAAACATAACCAATTTGTTCATTATTATGAATGTTACCTCCGGGATAAAGATTGATTGCAAAAATTACAGATACAACAAAAAATATGGGAATTAGTTTAAGTACAACTGAAGGCCAGAAATTCATTTAAAACTCAATTAATAGCTATGGGGTTAATAATCATTTGAACGGCACCTCTGACTTTTGCAGGTCCAAGCACAAATAAGAATTCCGATACATTGTCGTTAGCGAGTTCACCAGTATTCATAGTTTCTAAAATATAGATGCCATTTTCCTGAATTAAAATGCCATGACCTGGGTAAGGTTCGTTGGCTTTGATTGGTGGAACCACATCCAGTGACCATGTATCAGCGCCAACGGCAACCACTTCTTTATCAGCCAAATAGCTTGCAACTTCAGGGGTAATTCCAGGTGCGCCCGAACCCCACTCTTGGGGATTTGAATCGTACTTATGTTGAGTCCATCCGGTATGAAAAATTACAACATCACCGGATTCAACCGAAATATTCTGAGCACGAAGTGCTTTTTTGACGTCACTTAAATTAAAAGTTTCACCAGCCTCTAGGTGATCAACTTTTTTTACTGCTGCAATGTTAATCAACAATCCTCTCGCCACTAAAGGAGGTATTTTTTCAATTCCAAGCTTAGTTAGACCAGTAATTTGAGAAATCTCTTTGCCATCAAAACAGTTATAAAAAACTGCATTTGGATCACCGATATGACCAAGCCCATCAATTTGTGGGCCGATACCAAACCAACCCTGAAAAATATCATCGTTGTAAGTTGCATTTGGGAATTGATCTTTACCAAACTGACCTGTGGGTTGGACAACTTGCAACGAGAGTGATCTTGGAGGATATGCTGGAGTGTTTTGATCAATAATCACGCCCAGACTGTATGCCTTGCCAGTTTTAATTAATTGGCTTGCTTTTAAGATTGATTCTGGATTTATTAAATTAGCATTTCCTATCTCATCACCTTCACCCCAGCGTGAAAACTCACAAGTTTCATTAGCAACTAGAACAGGCAGAGAAATGACTGCTCCTAATAAAAATAAAATCCTCTTCATATTTATATCTCCATAAAAATGGGAGCCTCAGCTCCCATTAAGCTGCTAAATAATTTTACCTTATTTGATGTTCATCGATGTGTAAGATCTTCTGTTCTCACATGAATACCCTACTTCAGCCAATGCCTGTTGTTCTGGCAATTGACCATTTACCTTATCCCACCAAAGATCATTATTTTTTCCATATTCAGATAAAGAGTTGGCATACATCACTACGATAAAGTCATGTTTGAAGCCTTGTGCACCAGTAACCGGCCACATCATTTTTCTTCCTAAATTATCACCAACTTTTTTTGCAGCCTGTGCAAATGTGTAATACGCGTTATAAACATCATTGCCTGTAACCCCCTCATCAAGTTTGCAGTCCATGTAGATTACATAACCAGGTGAGTAAGACTCTCCGTCAGGAATTGAGATATCTCTTTGCCATACCTCAACTACAGCAGAGTTAACAGCAGGAAGTTTTGCTAACAGATCTCCGCCATTTTCAACCCAATATTGTAGGCCTGCGAATTGTTCAGTTGAGTCCGGGTACCTGCCGTACCACATAAAATCATGTGTTGGTAATTGATTACTGAAATATGGGGTCATCAGCCCGACACCATAATTTTCAAAAGCACCTGACTTCTCAGCCCACTTAGCCCAGTCATTTGCCCATTTCACCATATCATCCAAATCTTTACCTGGTTTAAATTTGCCAATGTAGTACTCGGCTTTATAAGGCTCATAAGTTGATTCTTGTGACACTGCATTAAAACTAAAACACAAGACAAATAATGATAAAAAATATTTCATAAAATTCTCCAAAAATAATAATTTAACTATAAAGTAAAATTATTATTGTGTACAAAAAAAGAGGAGCATATAGCTCCTCTTATTTACCTAAATAAATTGATTAACGCGTGAGCCTAAATCCAAGCTGATTTTGAACCAGTAGTTCTTCGGAAAGATTACTAAGGGCAACAACCTTACCGTCATCATTAAATCTAAACCTTGTTACTACATTTGATTCAGCTTCTTTGTTATAGAGAGTATTCATGGACTTATTCCATGACCAAACATAAACAACCTTTTCTTTAGGATTGCCTGCTACTTCTATAATCTTGTAATCGATTGCTGGCCAATCTTCAGCCACGGCATCGTTCATATTATCTAAAACCTGAGTTTTGGTAGATTTTGGATTCACCATCCCTCTTTTAAATGAGCGCTTAATGGTTTTCCCATTTCTGAGAACCTCAACTTCAACCTTGCCTCCTGGCGCACCACCAAAAGTAAGTTTGCCATTGTCCCAATTTTCTTTGGTCGCTTGAACACCATTTACTGAAACAAACTTATCACCCACTTTTAAGACTTTCGCAGCAGGGCTACCTTCGATGACACCATCCACCAATCGATCTTCTGAGTTAGGATCATAATAAAAACCAAAGCCGATAAATCGACTACCGTAGTTGAAGCCATCTTCAGCCATATACTTTTTGACCATCTTCATGGCTTTATCTTTTGAGGTATAGCCAGCTTCGACCCATTTTTTAGCAGTCATCATATTTTTCATCATGGGGTCTTTCGCACCCTCTTCGTGATGCATACTTATAACAGGCAATGTAAGCAACATAGCTAATGCAGTGATAGATAAATTTTTAAATACTTTCATGTTTTTCTCCTTAAATTAATTGTTATTCCTAATAATTGTTCCGGCATACATTCTTGAACCTTCACAACTGTAAGTTTCTCGAACCTGATTTGCAGCATCGGAGCCATTAAGATTGCCCCAATAATTGTCTACCAACCTTCCCCAGTCAGCCCAAGTTGGATTGGCATAAGATAAAACAAAGTCATACTTAGTTAGATCACTTGGAGCCCCATTTGAGGGTCGAATAATCCTCGCACCTGATTTCATACCGCTTGCATGATGAGCTTCTTGTATTCCGCTAAGTGCGGCATAAGCATCGCCTAAATTTTTGCCTTCTTTGAGATCGCAATATCTATACGAAACTGGGTATGAGTCCGAGAGATCCTTGGGTGAAAAGTTTGAGACTGCAACCCACTGATAAGCATTAAAGGATTCATCGCAGGTTACGGGAATTGATTCTCGCAATGATCGATTGCTTGCCGAGAGCCAATTGTCATTCCCTTTGCCAAGCATTTCAGAATTTTTTACATGGCCCACCCAGATCATATCGAATTCAGTTGTAGGGGTTCGATAACGTGGAAAAAGCATAGCAGCCGTATAGTTGGTTTCGTCAGTTGCATCCATCCATCGATTCCATTTTTCAACCCATTTCATCATGTCATCCATGTCCCTACCTTCATTGAAAGAGCAGGTAAAGTATTCTGCACGAATGGGATCAGGGGCTTCTTGAGCCTCTGCAAAAACACTAGAAAATAAAGCTAGCGTAATAACAATAAATTTCATTGAACTCCTCCTATAAAATATTTACTCTAGGGTTAAATTAACACAAAAAATATGTATTTAAGCAACAACTTTGCAACAAACCATTTGATAATAATTTTTTTGACATTAATTTTTCTTAGTGGTTGCGGTGGAGGTGGCGGCAGCTCATCGCCCTCCCCTGAAGTTACAGCAGTGAGCACTCCGTCCTCCCAACCGACATCTTCACAATCAACATCCACTCCTCAGTATTGGAACTTAGATGCAGCTTTTGATTATGGAATGGCGGACGGGATGTTTACTCAGCAAATTACTGTCATTGAGAATGGTCAGGTTCTCAGAAGTGCATTCCGAGACATTGGTGCAGAAGAAATAATTGCTCTAGAAGATGCATCTCAAACAATATTGATTCCAGCATTCCAAGGAGTTAGAGAAAACAGTCAGGTGACTTCTTGGTCCGTAGGCAAGTCAATCCTAAGCATCATTGCTGGAATTGCTCAAGATCAAGGGTTTTTAGATATTGACGACAAAGCAAGTGAGTATATAACTGAATGGGCAAACGATGATAGGAATGAAATAACCATTCGACATTTGCTCAACATGAGATCGGGTTTACAACTTCCTCCAGAAAATTCTGAAGAAGGGGGAGGTATAACGAACTTTTATGATCAACAACAGTTATGCCTGGACAGAAATTTAACTGGTGAAATTAATGAAATATTTGAATACAACAATTGCAATTCGCAAGTGATAGGTGAAATCATCAAACGAGCAACTGCACAAAATTTTAAAGCTTATGCAGATGTAAATCTTTTTGGTCCTCTAGGGATAAATGCTGAATGGTGGACGGATGTTAGGAACAACTATATAACATACTGTTGTGTAGACATGACACAAGAAGAGTTCGGCAGGTTTGGAATGATGCTCCTAAATAAAGGTGAAGGCATTGTCTCCGAAGAGTACATCAATGAAATTTTTACACCTGATTTCTACAATCTACACTTCTGGTTTATTGATGATACCGTTCAAGCAATAGGTTTTGACGGTCAGTTTATTGTTATTGATTTTAATAATGATTTAGTAATTTTAAGAAACAGTCTTTATTATCCGTTACATTCAGGAGACTATATTCTATGTATCGGTGGGAATTTCATATGTGGTAACAGCAGTACTGGACCTGTTACTCTTCCCGAAGCACTCTTGGGGGTTAGGAGTGAATTCAGTATGTCAGAATTTCTGAGAATATTAAAAACACCCTAACGTTCAGAAAGTACTTTTTTTAGACCCTCTGCAGAAATAAGCATCCCCTGACGAATTGCCTCCGCAAAAATTTCAGGCTCTATTTCTGTACTCCAATAAAGTTCAGTTGAAGTATCATTTATTGGATTTAATTGCATACAAGCAAGATGATGATCAATAGGAGTTCGAGTCTCGATAGCTGAATATTTAAGGATCTTATTTTCGTGATTAATTTCAATAATCTTTTCTTTGATCTTACCCATACCTTCCATCTCAAAAACTCTACAGTCACCCTCCAGCTCAACATGATTAACAGTTGGTAGCCAGTCGCATCTCGAAATATCAGAAAGTATTTTCCACACTTTATCTATAGGCGCTTCGAGAACTAATCTCTCCTCAATACTTTTCATTAATAAATTATTTTAATTAATGCGGGCACACTTTTCTTGATCACAGGACTTATTCGCCCAACGCTCAAATAAAACATCCTCGCCAAAGTTTAATTCCTGAACAAAGGATTTCTTATCAAACATAAAATTTGGTTTATAAGTAAAAGATTCGCCGATCAGATTTTTATTTGAATGATTGGTGATCGTTTCCGTCACAACTCCATCAGCCAAGGCATAGGTCCCCTGTCCAACGGAAAGCTTATTGCATGCATTTGATTCAGTAGCTTCATACCAGGTATATAAGACTAATCCCTGAGAATAAATTTTTGTCATCTCAGGCTTACAAAGCTGCATCAATTCATTGTTCCATTTTGATTCAACTAAGATCCAGACACCCTCCATATCTTGGTCTTTTGCAGAGTGACTAAATACATTAATAGTAATCGAAAGCAAACCAATCATTAAAATTCTCATAACTATCTCCTAATTAATTAAATAATCGTTTATCAGGTGAAGATTTTCAAGAATTAAAACCTAAAAAACCACCAATAAAAACTAGCAAAAATCCAATAAGAAGCTTTTTAAGCATGATCACTAATAATGTTATCTAAATTAGGACTAATATGGAATTGGAGCGGGAAACGAGGTTCGAACTCGCGACCTCAACCTTGGCAAGGTTGCGCTCTACCAGCTGAGCTATTCCCGCTTTTGAGTTGGTTAATATACCTCTGGATATTCGTTCATTCAAGAAAAACATTTAGACTACTTACATCTATAAGTTTTTTGCATAAAATACCCGCTGCAAGACAATTAGTTACTATTAATGAAAAGCTATTCTAGTAGTTTATTTGGAGCGAAAGCTCTTATTCTTATATTAATGATGCTTAGTACCCTTAAAATTCAAGCCTTTGATATTGGTCGATTTGATCAAAGTAATGCATTTGCACTTGGCAAGGATCTCGTTGCCATGCCATTTGGTATGCAGCTCCTTGAAGCCAATAATGCTGATGCTGATGAATTAGTTATTGGCATTCATGGTGGCAATTCTGAAGGCTATGAATGGATTTATCCATTATGGCAATTAAATCAAGAGTCCAACCAAGTATTTTTCTATCGTTGGAATGATAGAAGGTGTGCTAATGCTAATAATGCTAAGTTAGTAAACCATATAGATACACTGCTTGATAATTATTCAAAGGTTAAAAAGATAAAAATTTTGTCCCATTCATACGGCGGAACTCATCTCTTATATTCACTTGAACTAATTGAGCAACGCATCGCAAACAAGAATCAAGATCTAAAAATTGAAATACACTTTATTGCATCGCTACTTTCTCCTCCTCTCCTGCTAAGACTTGGATGTCAATTTAAGACAGATTTTAAAGATAACTACTCGATGGATATTTATAATTGGAAAACAATCCAAGAGATTGATGGAGCTTTTAGAAATTACAGAAAAGATCCTCAAGAAGTCAGCATATCAAGTGCATCACAAACACGACTTCCAGAAATTTATAACGGGAGAAAACTAGGTCACAACTGGTCCATCAGCTGGGTCGCTGATCAAATTTCAGAAAGTAATTAGGGTAATTTATTTAAAGCTCAAAGTTTGGGCTAATCGCCACTGAGTACTCTGATTTAATTTGCTTCATGAATTCTTTGATAGCTTGATCAGAGTTAGCTTCTAGGTAATCTGCAAGCACAATATTTTTAACTGAATCAAACGAAGGCACCATAGAATTTTCAATGCTGGTAATCAATACATTGTGATACCCAAAAGCGGATTGAATGGGACCTACCCATTGATCAGTATCAAGTGTATCTAAAACCTCTGCAAATTCCCCCCCAAAGATATCCTCTATTTTTTGCAAAGGATGACTGGTGAAGGTGTCTCCAGAATAGAAAGGCAACCCTGCTTTAGGGGGTTGGCCGGATAATAGTTTACTAAGATTAGTTTCTGCTTCTTCACGAGCGCCAGTATTGTTACCAAAAAAATAGTGCTCAAAAGTATAGAGATCCTCGGATATATAATTGCTCTGATTTTGAACAAAGAAATTTTTTAGATCTTCGTCACTAGGAGTGAATGTTTCCACATCGCGTTTAAGGAAAATAATTTTTTGAGCAAGCCTTCTTCTGATGATTTCATCATCCTGTTCTAGGCCAAGCTTTAAAGCTTCTCGATAAAGTATTTCCTCTTCAATGAGATTGTTAATTAAATTAATCAACTCATCAGCATTTGGGTTTCTACCAACTTGGGCATTCCACGAATTAATTAGGTTATTGATTTGTCGGTCTGATATATAAATATCACTATCTAAATCATCATTATTAAAGATAGATTCTGCCAAGTAGATGCTAACACCTACCAAAAAAAACAATAAAATGCGTTTATTCAATTTAAGAATTATTGGACAGCAGTTCGAGGGACTCAACCATTTTCATGCGAACAATCTCAACAGCTTTTAAAGGTCTGATCATAACTTTAAAATCAATAATTTTTCCTGCTTCATTCCAGGTAATCATATCGATGCCATTAACCCAGATACCATCAATATCAGTCTCAAACTCTAAAACAGATTCCATTGCCTGATGAACTTCTCTTACATATTTGAAACTTTCCATATTGAAAGATTCACCAGCAGAAGCCAAATAAAGCTTGGTCATTTCCTTTCCTTGAATGGGTTTAAAAACTACCGGTGAGTAAAAAACCACATTTTCATCTAGAATCTCCTCAAGAAAATCTACATTTTGAACATGCAAATTATCATGCCAAGACTTAATAAAGTTTTGAGCGTTAGACATATGAATATTATAACCATCTAAAAGCAAATATTGTTGTCATCAAATCAAAGTCTATATAGACTTTGATTATGAAGAAAAATCTGTATCTAGGTCTTGGTTTAATTATTTTTTCTGGGTGTTCACAAAACATTGAGAAGATATATGACTGCGATGGCGTTGAGGTTATCTTTAATGATTACGATAGGTTGTTTGTGGTTGGCGGTGTTGATTTAAGTAGCCGAGAGGGATTCTTCATGAATCAAACAACAGTGTTTGGGAAGTTTTATGAGAATGCTGATGGCGAGGCTATGGCAACTTTTAGCAAAATAAATAACACGCTAGAGTTCACTGACCCCAATCAGACTTTGACAGCACAATGTACTGAAAAATAACGAAGGGGTTAAACCCCTTCGCTAAAGTTTTAGAAAATTTGTTCTGTTATGTAAATACGGTAGTTTGAACAACCCTCAATCAAATCATTGAGTGCTTGGTCTTCTTTAGATCCATTAATATTTTGCCAATAATTATCAGCTCCTGAACCCAATTCCTCTACAGTACGAGCATACAATGAATACACATAATCATAATCGCCTTCAGTAGCTCCTGGTCCAGGGAAAATCATTTTACGTCCAAGATTATCGCCCGTCTTTTTGGCCGCAATAGCAAAGTCTTTGTATGCATCAAAAACTTGGTTGCTATTAACACCATCTTTCATCTTACAGTCTGCAAATCTTACAGCACCGATATCACGATCTCCCTCAGGTGCTGAGATAGCCCATTGCCAAGTATCTACAGCTTGTACTGTCGCAACCGGTATTTTAGCGGCTTGGCTGCCTCCGTTTTTGATCCAGTAGCCCATTCCCTTATACATCTCAGTAGCACTAGGCCATAAACCAAGAAAAACAGCATCATGAGCAGTTAGATCTGAACCAAATTGTGGGCTAAATAAGACAACTTCAAAGTTATCATAAACATCTGTTTTGCTGAGCACCTTCTTTTGATTTTCAAGCACCCAATCTTTAAGATCGCTATAGTCTTTGCCTGGTAAATACTTCAAAGCATAATATTCTGCTTTATTGGCTACAGGCTCGTACTTATTTTCTTGTGCGGCAACAAGACCACTCAGAAGCAAGCTAAATGTTAATAGTATTTTTATCATTTTTTTTCTCCTTTAAATTATATTGATTCTTTTATTCCAAGACGTTTAACGCTATTGACCACGCTATCCCATCCACTCTCAAGAATTGGGTTCAAGAGATCCGCAATTCCTGTATCAATTCTCCATTGAAGGTAGGTCTCATATTGATCGAGTGAGTCCCAATCTTCAATCAATGTGTAAGTCTTAGTTTTGTCTTCATAATAGACGTCAATGCCAAGACAACCATCAAAGTCTCTGGTCACCACAAGAGCCTCCTTAAATACATCGGCCATCTCTTGAACTTTATCTGCTTTCACTTTGAAATCAGCAATAACAACATTTTTCATAATTATCTCCAGAAATTTACTTATTAGTAAAATATACAACATAAGACTTAAGTTGATTAGATGTTATTAAAAATTTATGAAAAAAACTTGAGAATAGATTCTTGCTCAAATTGAGTGTTCAAAGTTGGAGTATGACCAATCCCCTTAATTTCATGGCTGACGAAGTTCTTCATTGCATGCATCTTTTTTAAAGTCTCATTCGACAACAAAGTTGAAAGCTCGCCCTTAAAAAGAAGTATCTCAGAATTTATTGCCTCCCAAATTGGCCATAAATCTGTTGCTGATGGGCTTGCTGCTTCAAAGAGAACTCTGATGCCTTGATCGTAATCAAATTGCCATGAGCCATCCTTGTTTTCTTTCATATTAGCAAAAATATGATCATTCCATTCTTGATTTGAAAAGTTTGGAAATGCCGGCATATGTCTTTGCTGTATGGTTGTAAATGCATCATCTTTAGATTTGAAGATTTCACCCTTTCCTAAATATGAAGCAATATTATTCACACCGGTACTGCCAATTTCCGGACCGCAATCATTGAGGACGATTTTTGGAAATAAGATAGGGTCAAAGGCTGACATAGTCATGGCCATAAATCCTCCCATTGAAGTTCCTACTAAATAAACTTTTTTAAACCCTAAATGTTCAATTAAATTAGTCATGTCGGTAAGGTATGTCTCGGGGCTATATGCCATCGGGTCTTTAAGATAAGAGCTTCTCGCTCTCCCTCTCTGATCTACTGAAATTACATAAAATGATTGTTGAAGGAATTGCGCTAACTGGTGAAAGTCATTGGCATTTCTGGTGAGCCCATGCATACAAAGAACTGGTTGATTGTTTGGATTGCCGTAAGACCTAAAATATAAAGATCCACCGTCAGGACAGTCAAAGAAAGATTCTGTGAAGCCTGATTTAGTTGCCATACCTAAAGTTTAGCTCAAGAGCTTGCTAAAGGTGTTTTTTTTCTTGGTTTCTGAGCTTTCTTAGACGACGGTACTCTTCTTGAGTTCGCTTTTCCACAATTGCTCGCTTCATATGGCGTTTTTTACGAGCAAGCTCAGATTTTAATAATCTTTCAGCTCTATTCATTCTTAATTTATATTCCCACAAGTTATGGTGATAATCAAGAATGGCTAAATATGAGCTTTTAGAATGTATAAGATAAAAAAAGCCGCTCTTTTGAGCGGCTTAGTAAGGTTCATAAAGGGGGGTTTATGATCCTGAAACTACACTTGTATTGCTTGACGAGCCTGTTACAGACTTAAGTAAGTAACATTTACCTGCAGCTGTATCTAAATTAAAAGCGACTGCTTTTGATTTCTTTTCTGCCAATGCTTTGCAACCTGAAACAGAAGTGTATTTTTTAGTGGTTTTTACACTCAAGATTGAGCCTTTTAATTTAACGCCCTCTGATACAGCAAGGCTAGCATCAACAGGTAAAGCAGTAAAAATTAGTGCAAAGAGGCTTAAGGGAAGAATTGTTTTCATGTTTACTCCAATAGTTAATTATTTATATGCAACTTAAATGCCAAAAAAGTTTACGCTGTTAACATTTAAGAATGTTTATCCTAGAGATGTAAATCCACACTTAAGAAAAGGGAATGTTAAATGTTTGTGTCAAAAAGAAGTATGCAAAAAAAAATCATACTAGTTTGCGATTTTATACTGCTTAAACTTTAACTCCGTTTATATAACAGATTTGATAAAATTAAATTATGGACATTAAAATAAAAAAGCTCGAGGAGATGCTTCTTGATGCCCGATCTAAGGTTGAAGATATCGATCCCTTAAACATCATCGGAAAAGAAGATCAATACACAATCATTGACGTAAGAGAACCTGGTGAGGCTCAAGAAAGTGGAATGGTTTCAGGTGCACACAACATACCCCGTGGACTTCTTGAATTTCAATTAAAGCCTAGCGAAGGTTTTCCAGCAGATACCCCAATTTTAGTTTACTGTGCAGTGGGTGCAAGAGCTGCCCTTGCTGGAGTAACCCTAAAAGAATTGGGTTTTACTAATGTAAAAAACCTTGGTGGTTTTAAAGACTGGCAAGACGCCTCTCAGTAGTAGGCTATCTTAACTGCTCGAGTAAAACAGCCAGATGTTTGTCTGCTGCATACTTATATTCAGGGCTAGCTCCAGCCATAACCTCCCCTTTAACGGCACAAGATTCATAAGCAGCTCTTCGAGCTATGGGGTCTGAAAAGTCTAATTCTTTATTTTCAGGATCGTATACTTTTTTTGTAGTACCAGAAAGCTTCAGCTTACAGTTAGCCCAACTATAGGCTTCAGGATGAAGTTCTAGGGGTGCATCAGCATCAAAGGAATGAAATGCATTTGGATACAATTCAATATGAGCATTACCTCCCTCTTTATTTATTGTATTTACCAAATCAATGCATGGCGCCGCAGGAGTCCAATTATCCGCCTCACCGATATAAATCTGAAGATGATCATGATCCCACTCATTAAGATCTGGCAATGCTAGGCAACCTGGATACCACATAAGATAACCTGCATAATTTGAACCTTCGTCATGAATTTCATTTTGTAGCGGAGTCCAAGCATTAAACAAGCTTGCTGTTCCGCCAAGACTCCAGCCTGCTGCAAAAATCTTTTTAGTCTTTACTCTTGGGTCTTTACTCATGAGGTTAAGCGCTTGAGCCATTTCGTAAATAACAGTTTCACTGGTCACATTAATTTGATCTCCAACAGTGCTTGAAACATTTCTTGAATCAAACGGATGAATCGCAAAAACCAAATAATTTGCTTTTCTCATCTGCTCTAAATACCTGCGATGATGATCCCTCCAGTTAAGTGAGCCATGCGATGCTATTACCAAAGGATATTTTTTTTCTACATCATAATTGTCAGGAAAGTGCAAAATACCAAAAGCATCTTGATCTTTTTGAGATTCAAGATTGCCATCAAAAAGATTCTCAAAGCCATATATATTCTTTGATTTAAAAAATATTTTTTCTTGTTTATAAGTTCCTGAATTAGTATCTTTGACTGCATCAGCACAAGAATAAATCAATAGAAACAACACCGATAAAATTAAATTTTTAAACATAAAGAACCCCTTTTAATGCATATAGTTAAATTATTCTTTAACAAATAATAATGTCATTCTGTCGCTCTCACCGATGGCTATATATTTATCCTTATCTTCCTCTCCCAGCCTTAGATTTGGGAGCAAAGTCCATACTCCCTTTGGATGATCTTTGGTATCTTTTGAATTTGCATTAATCTCAGATGAAGAAACCAATGTAAAACCCACCTGTTGAGCAACCTCAATCGCTAATGCTTGGCTTACGTATCCACTTTTTTTCATATACTCAAGTGATGCTGCGTCATCGGCACGATGCTCAACCACCCCAAAAGTACCTCCAGATTTAAGTGCATTAAAAGCTTCTTCCATTACATCTTGCATTGCATCTCGGCTTAACCAGTTATGCAAGTTTCTAAATGTTAAGACCATGTCAAAAGTTTCAGCCTCCACATATGCTTTCTTTGGAGGAACATGAGTAGTAACTACTTTTAACTTATCAAATCTTGGATGCGAAGCCACTTTATTATCAAAATTCTCTCTGGATCTTTTTTGATAAGCTCCTGCCTTTGGATCATGATGCGTGACCACTAGTTGACCAGAATCATATAATAGAGGAGCTAGAATCTCAGTGTACCAACCACCTCCAGCCGATAACTCAAGAACTTTCATATCTTGTTTGATTCCAAAAAAATTTAAGGTCGCTGCAGGATTTCTAAATTTATCTCTTTCGGTAAACTTTATTGTTCTGTCTGCATTCTCAACAGCAAGCTGAACTGGATCTTCAGAAACTGATTGTGAGCATCCTATTAAAAATAATAAGCTGCAAAGAAATGTATTACTTAATTTACGTTTATTCATCGAATTCCCCTTGTTATGATGCGACTTATTGAATATAGCTTACCATGATAAATAAACTTGACGACATAAGCATTCTTGTTGGAAGGTCCTTGCTAGGATTGTATTTTTTAGGGCCTGGACTAGCTAAGATATTTAATTACTCAAATTATGCGGCGGTGATGGAAATGAATGATGTACCGCTAACTTTGGTTGCCTTACCAGTTGTTATCTTAATTCAAGTCATCGGTGGAATCATGTTGATTTTAAACCTCAATGTTAAGGTTTCAGCATTGGCTCTATTCATTACAACAATCGTAATCAATATTTATATTCATGATTTTTGGACGCTTACAGATGGCTTAAATAAGGCACACGAAACACAAAATTTTGTAAAAAATCTTGCGATTTGTGCTGGACTACTTGTGTTAGCTTCTAGAGAGAAGTTTGTAAAGTTAGGATAGGACCAATAAGCCCAAGCCAACCAAAATATGCAAGCTTGGCATATCTTTTTTTCTGATGATTGTGAAGTCCAAGAGCACCAAATGCTCCAAAGGCACCTAAAGAAGAAAGCCAAAACCCACCTAAGCCAATAAAACCCAAAAGACCCATTAACCGAATCGCCCCTCCTTTAGATGAAGGGTCAACCCTATCCACCAAACCAATAAGGCCTATTAGACCAAAAAGACCTAACAGACCAATGTATTCCATGTATTATTTTGGTTTAGATTCGTTAACCACCAATTTTCTGCCTTCAACTTCAGCGTCATTGAGAGCAGCAATTGCTTCCTCGGCACCTGAAGACATTTCAACGAAACCAAAGCCCCTTGAACGGTTAGTACCTCTTTCCATAATTACTTTTGCTGAATCAACTGTACCGTGTTCTGCAAAAAGATTTTCAAGTTCTTGATCGCGAATGCTCCAAGGAAGATTGCCGACGTATATATTCATATTTTTCCTACAAAAAAGTTTAGAGAAGTTTAACCTATTTAAGCCAGCAAGGAAGAGGAATTAGCAATTAATTGAAATTTATTTTGAGAGCAATTTTTTGGTTTGATTTCCGAAGTCATTCCACCAACTCAAACCCATATCATTTACCCTCTCTAAATTAGATTTTGAGTTGTCGTCCATGCGTCTGTTTACCCTTCCTAATGAGCTATTAATTCTTAAATAATCATTTCCAATTAGGTCAGTAATGATTTCGTGATACATGCTCGATTCAAGCATTACTCCTAAAATATCATGCCTCATCCAACTTAAAGCGCCCCATTTTGCAGACCTAGGACCACTAATTTTTTTTCTATTGATTCCGGTGCCAATGCTAAGAACTTTGATTCTGGAATTTGGAAAAAGTTTTTTTGCCTCACTGTAGGCAATTAAACAAGGATTATTAGCAACAATCCCTCCATCAATCAGCCATGATCCATCTTCAATTTGGAATGTTGGGTAATAAATTGGAGCGGCACTTGAGGCAATGACAGCATTTTTTACACTGATTTCAGGTGAGGCATATGAACTTAAAATTCGTGGCGTTCTTAATTCAATATCATAGGTCAAAACCCCCATGGGATTTTTTGATTCTCCTAATTTCTGCTCACCAAAATATTCTATTAGAACTTTATCCTTTCCTTTATTGTCATATTTGGGTTTTGTTTGTAAAAACGAGGCATTATCCCAAAATGATTTAGACATGGTTTCTTTAAGATTCTCCTCACTCCAGAATCCAAGAATATCTTTAGCTTCCATCTCCCGAGCTGCAAGGCATGCAAGATTTGCTGAGCCAGCACTGGTACCAAGAAAAAAATCAAAAATTTCGTGGGTTGGTTTGCCAATCGAACGCTCGAGTTCTTGCAAAAAAATTACTTGAGCAATGGCTCTAACACCCCCACCATCAAGCGACAAAACTAACTTAGTGTCGTCAGTCCCAAGAAAACTTAAAACTTTCTTTAGGGTCTTCATCCAGATAATTCAACTTCTAGCAAAATAGCCAAACGTGCAATTGCAAGCGCAAGCCTGTCAATCACAATAGATCCATGAGTTTTAAGATAACCCTCATCAACATTTTGTATTCTATTGTCTAAATATCTTACTGAGTCAGAAACGGCTATCTTTCTGCTTTCGTTTATCCAAGGATAAACGTCATCACTATAATTGAGTTTGCGCTTATATTTTTTTGCTAAGTCATCTATCTTTTTGTGCACATCTTTTTTGCCATATGTTTTATATAAAAACTCTAAGATCTGTCCATCCCAAATTGAATGCATATTAGATTTCTTTTTTCCATGAAGTGTTAATAGATGATCATTGCCGCCTCGGTCATATCCAAATCCAGTATGCAAAGGCTGATGAATGTCAGCAACAAAATGACCAATAAACCTTACAGCATCTTTTTTTTCAGCATCATTGCCTGTTCTAAGCAAACTAAGTTGCTCCTCATATGCACGCATAATGCAACCTTTTTCTGGACAACTATCAGGTGTTATTAAATCTTTTCCTGGCGGTGAGTTAATGTAATGCCACGGACCGGTTTCTCTTCGTTCCGCCTGCTTAACAACATCTGGCCAAACACAACCCTCTCCGTAGTCATCACTTTCAAGGATTGAAAATAAATTAGCGGACGTATCAGTGCTCATTAAATTTGCAGCTTTATTGCATACAAGGCTATGACCTTCATCCCACCATGAATATCCTTCAGATATAAAAGCTAGGCAGATTATCAGGAATACATTTTTTAAATTCATAAATTAGCAGCAGCACTTGCGATGGCCCGAAACATTGAGACATGAGCTGCCTTGGACTCCTCTTTCTCTGCAGTAAACCTATGATTGGATGAAGTTTTAGCAATAACGACTTTATTTTCTGGATCAATAAAGATGTATTGATTATAAACTCCTGATGCGGTGTACTCAGTACTAGGAAAACCTGGAACCCACCATTGATATCCATAACCCCAAACGCTTGATGAATTGGGATTATCACCTGGCACTAAGTGATCTTCGTCTGTTGCGTGGGATGCATCTACCCACTCCGCGGGGACTACTTGTTCGCCGTTCCAATCGCCCCGATTTAAATAAAGCAATCCAAACTTTGCGTAATCTCTTAATGTTGCGTTCAATCCCCCAAGCGCAACTTCCATGCCGCTGTCATCAACCATATAGTAAGCATCGTCTTGCATACCAATCTTATTCCAGATATGTTCTTGCAAACTTTCAGTCACAGATTTGCCGGTAACTTCTTGTAAAACCATTGCCAGCATCTGAGTATCAATACTCACGTAGTGATGATAAGTACCAGGTTCTTTTTCATTTTCAAGTGACTTTGCAAAGTCTCTCATTGATGTGCCAAATGAAATGGTTCTACCAAATCGATTAATATCAGAATTATAGTCAGCATAATCTTCGTTAAACTTAATTCCAGAAGACATTTGCAGCAGATCTTTAATAGGAACTCCCTCATACCCCGTATCCTTAAAATCATCCAAGTATTTCGAAGCGGGATCATCGATACTGTCAATCAGGCCTTGATCAACAGCAATACCTATAAGTGCTGACAAAAATGATTTAGCCACCGACCAAGAAATATGTTTGGAGGTCTGGGTATTGTTGTGCCAGTAATTTTCGTAAAGTAAATTGTTATTTTTTAAAACAATCAGTCCATCTGTCTCATAATACTCGAGTGCATCTTCTAAATTTTCATCTTTACCTAAATGTTTAAAGGTCATAGGCAATGAAAACTCACCGCTCATATTTTGAAAACTATGCGGAGAAGCCGAAGCTTTTATTGTCGGACCGGCACGAAAGATCTTATCCATATTGATAAAGTTGTAAGCAATTTTGTCTTTATCGTAGAGATGAATCATTTTATTTACTCTAATGGCTTTGGGAGCGTAAATTAGAGCCAAACCAATAATGACTATTCCAATTAAGATTAAAATTGTTTTAAGACTCATCATCCTTTACCTTTATTGATATTTTGCTTGATCAAAGGCAGCAATATACTCATCTGCAATATGTTGGATATGCTCCTCATAACCCTTGTGAGTAAAGATATAAAAATCGTTATTCTCGATACCTTGAAATATTGCTTCAGCAGCTTGAAGTGGTGAAATTGGAAAAGATTTTCCTTGCGCATCATCCGCAGCGACCTCCAGCATTTCACGAGGATCTTTATCCTCCAGCTTTTTTTCTTTCTTTGGAGCCGCTGACTCACCTTGATAAACACTGTTAACAATATTGGTATCTACTTCTCCGGGACATACAATGCTTGCTTGAATTTTTGTAGTTTTTAGCTCCTCTCTGAGCGTTGCCATGAATCCGCGAATTGCAAATTTTGAAGCAGAGTAAAGACTAAGCATCGGATAGCTTATAAATCCAGATGTGGAACAGGTTGCAACTATGTTGCCCTCTTCACCACTCTCAAGCATTCGAGGGAGAAATGCATTCACTCCATTAAAACATCCTCCCATGTTGATATCCATTAACCAATCGTACATTTCACGAGTGACATCTTTAACAGGGGCCGGCCCCAATACTCCCGCATTGTTAAATAGATAATGACAGGCACCAAAGGTAGCATAGGTTTCGCCAGCTAAATTCATCATCGCATTGATATCGCTTACATCGACTGCGCGTGCTATTGCTTCAACTCCCTCTGCATTAACAATATCCAGTGTTTCATCCAACCCACCGGTATTTACATCACACAAAACTAATTGCATTTTTTTACTTGCAGCAAATTGTGCAAGCCCCCTCCCAATGCCGCTACCAGCCCCAGTTATTAAAGCTACTTTTGATTCAGTCATAAAATAATTAAAAATTAGTAATGCAATTAGTTTAGGATAGATTTATAAATAAACAACCCTTGTAAAATTCCTCAATGATCAGAAGAACTCGTTATAGAAAGTGTAAGCAATGCAAAAGACTTACATTGCCTGATGAATTTAATAAGGGTGATAAATGGTGTAAACGCTGTCGTGACAGATTGGCACTGCAAACCCCATTAAAAAGAATTTAACCCTACAAAGTATTTTGTGTAATATTTCATTATGAAAGTTTCTGAAGCAATCAAAAATAGACACTCTGTTAGAGCATTTTTAAATAATCCTGTCTCCACTGAATTAATCAAAGAATTACTCGAGCAATCTTCTAGATGTCCATCGGGTGGGAACCTCCAGCCATGGAAAATTTATGTCATTAATAAAGATTCAATGAATGACTTCTTAAAATTTCAGTCTGAATGGAGTGAACCAGAAACTCCTGCTTACGATATTTATCCCAGAGATCTTAAAGAGCCCTACAAGAGTTTTAGTAAAAAAGTAGGTGAGCAAATGTACGGCAGCCTTGGGATTGCTAGAGACGATAAAGAGGCACGATGGAAACAAGTCTTCAAAAATTATGAATTCTTCGGTGCTCCAGCTGCATTATTTTGTTTTGTTGACCGTCAAATGGGCCCACCTCAATGGTCTGATCTGGGGATGTTTTTGCAAACTTTTATGCTTTTAGCACAAGAGCATGGATTGGATACTTGTGCTCAAGAGATTTGGTCAATGAAACAAGAAAGTGTCTCTAAATTCTTAAATGTTGATGATAGTCAGATGATTTTTTGTGGAATGGCAATTGGTTACAAAGATCAAGAAGCTCCTATTAATCAGTTCAGAACAGAACGCCAAAATATTGAAGATTGGTGCAAGATTATTTAGTTTTTTCTTTTTGATCTTCCTTTTTATTGCGATGTCGCTGATGCTCTAATTCCATCATCTCTCTTTCGGTGCACTCAAAATAAGTATCATCCACTCGATCTCCAGCTGAATCAGGCAGCATGGGTCCTCTTGGACCAGTGTTTGTAATTCCCACACAGGCACCCATGATTCCTCCCTGCTCACCCTCCACTCCAACAACTTGGTGATTAAGGAGTTGATATTCTCTTGCTTGGCAAGAAACAAGTATAAAAATAGCTAGTAGCAAAGATTTATTCATTTGATTATTACTAGTTATTCTTTTTGGAGTCTTTTTTTCTAAGTCTTTTTTCTTCCATTTTCTGATATTCATTATGTGCGCATTCAATAAAAGAATCATCCGATCTTCTATGATTTTCAATCCTACCCTTTTTATCTGGTGTTTTTATATTATTACCTGAGTTCGCCATTTGCATGCATGATCCCATAGCCACTCCTATTTGGCCTTCAGTACCATGCACTTGATGATTTACTAATTCATATTCGCGCGCCTGACATCCTAGAAGCAAAATCAAACTCAACATTGAAAAATATCTCATAGATTTTTAAATTTAATAAATTATTTCAGGCATATTTAAAAAAATTAAATCCGTGAATTTATTAAATTCATTTATTTTACTGTATGCATTGCACACACTTTATTGCCTGCTGGATCTAATAAATATGCTAAATAAAATTGCATACCAGTATCACCTCTAATTCCAGGCGGATCTTCAATTGCTGTTCCGCCATTTGCTACCCCTGCTTCATGCCAAGCATCAGCGTCTTCAGGACTCTCTGCTTTAAAGCCGATGGTACTTCCATTTCCATGTGTAGCAGGCTCACCATTGATAGGTTCTGTAATTATAAACATCGAACCCCCCAAGAAATAAAGATATCTTTTTTGGCCAGTTAAGTTTGGTGATAAAACGCCAGGTTTCGCACCTAATTTTCCTAATACTGCATCATAAAATTTTTTTGATGCCTCTAAGTCATTTGCACCAACCATAATGTGACTAAACATATTAACTCCTAAAATTATTTTTTATCTAGAC
>CACKNK010000004.1 GCA_902601475.1 uncultured SAR86 cluster bacterium
ACGTCAAAAGGCTAAATGACGAAATGGAGGGTAAACCTTCCATTGGATATGGTTTATCAGAAACCAATGCTTTGGGGACTCTCAATGCTGGTGACGATTATTTAAAGCATCCTTCAAGTTGTGGTCGTGCGGTCCCGCCAGTGACGGATGTTGCTATTGTTGATCAAGATTGGAATTTTCTTAATGAAGGTGATCATGGAGAGGTAGTAATCAAATCTCCTGCAAACATGATCGGTTATTGGGATAACCCGGATGCAACTGATGAGGTTTTTAATGACGAGGGTTGGTTTAAAACCGGTGACTTGGGTTACATGAAAGATGATTTTCTCTTCATTGTTGATCGCGTAAAAGATCTAGTCATCCGCGGCGGAGAAAATATATCTTGTATAGAAGTAGAATCGGCAATTGCTGAGCATCAAGCAGTCAGAGAAGTCGCTGTCTTCGGTATTCCAGATGAACGCCTCGGAGAAGTTTTGTGTGCCGCGATCTACTCAGAAAATTCTAATCTCATTGATGATCAAGCAATTAAAGGTTTTCTAGCCGATAAACTAGCAGCATTTCAGATACCTGAGCACATCATAATTTTTGATGAAGCCTTACCTAAAATTGCATCAGGAAAATTTTCAAAACCTGAGATGCGTGACAACTTCGTTACAAGCTTGAAAAAGTAAATAAATAAACTTACAAGTTTTATCGATTTGATGTATAAAGTATCCAATATTTTTATAATTGATGGCTACAAAAATTTTAATCGTTGAAGACGAGCCAGATATCAGAAAAACCTTGCAATATAATCTTGCAAAAGAATCATATGATGTTGTCACTGCCGGCTCCATCAGTGAAGCCAAATCATTAACGAATCAAAATCAACCTAACTTAATTATCCTAGATTTGATGTTGCCTGATGGATCAGGTCTTGACTTTTGTAGGGAAATTAAATCCACGGAAGATACCAAAAATATTCCTGTCATAATTTTGACAGCAAAGACAGATGAAGTAGACAGGGTGGTTGGATTTGAGCTCGGTGCGGATGATTATGTCACCAAGCCCTTTAGCGTTAGAGAGTTAGTTTTAAGAGTAAAGGCTATCTTAAAAAGAGGCGCTGTCGAAAACCCATCTGATGATAGTTCATCGCATAATTTTGGTGGTTTAGAGTTAAACCTTGAGGCCCATCAAGTATTTATTGATTCAAAAGAAGTTATTTTAACTGCTTTAGAATTCAGATTGCTCAAACATCTGCTTGATAGGAGAGGTAGAGTCCAAACCAGAGATCAGCTTCTTGGAGATGTTTGGGGTTATAGTTCTGAAGTTACTACCAGAACAGTAGATACGCATATCAAAAGGCTTCGAGAAAAATTAGGCCCTGTGGGAGACTATATTCAAACCATAAGAGGGGTTGGCTATCGTTTTTCTAGAAATCCAGATTAATAACAATGAGCATAAGAGGAAGGATATTTTTTATTGTAATGTCCTGTTTATCGCTGGGACTAATATTTGCTTTTATTGTTGCTGAGAGAGATTTAGGAGCCAGTTTACAAGATCAAATTCAGATTGAGCTGCAAAAACAAGGGCAAATCATTCAATCATCTCTGGGCCCTTTATCCCAATACAACGATCTGAACTCTCTTAAAGATGAAACTGATGTTTTTGCAGAGGCATCACGCTCTAGAGTTACATTAATTGACTCATATGGTGTTGTTATAAGTGATTCGAATATTGATGTTGATGATCTGGATTTGATTGACAATCATTCCAACAGGCCTGAGATTATCGATGCTCAGAATAATGGAATGGGCTGGAGTAGGAGGTTTAGCGATACTGTTCAACAGGAAATGCTTTACTTCGCAATCTTAGATGCATCTGCGGGTCAACAGGGTGTTATAAGGTTAGCCGTTCCATATAACTATTTTGATCAAGCATTTAGATCCCTGAATACATCAGTTATTTTGATTTTAGTGGTAGCTTTAATTGCTTCTATAATGGCAGGCATCATTGCAGGAAATTATACGCGTGAAAATTTTTTAGAACTTGAGCGTGCCGTTACTAGATTGGAATCAGGAGACTTAAAAAAGAAGACCATAAAATCGCTGCCAACAAAACGAGTTGATGAAATTGGCTCAGTTGCTCGAAGTCTTTCTTCAATATCTGTTGATTTAAAAAATCAACTGACCCTGCTTGCTAAACAAAGAAATCAATTTGGCTCTGTGCTGAATGATCTTGGAGAAGGTATTGTTGTTTTTGATGAACTTGGAATAGTTAACTTTAATAATGATGAAGCATTAAATATTCTTGAAGTCAGCGATCTTCTTAACAAAAATATTGATGATTTAAATCTTCAACCGCTTAAGTTGATGTTTGATCAGGCAAAAAAAAAGGGTAAATACGCAATGGAGTTTGAGATTGAAAGCAAGCTTGGTAATAAATGGATACTTGCCCAGATGAATGCAGCAAAAGGCACGAAAGAGTTTATTTTAGTGCTGCATGATGAAACTCAATTGAGGGATATGGACTCGATGAGAAGAGATTTTGTTGCAAATTTATCTCATGAGCTTAGAACGCCAGTAAGCGTTATCAGAGCTAACTCTGAAACTTTGCTGGATGGTGCTTTAGATCATCCAAAGGATGCAAACAGGTTTACACGAGCAATCTTACATAATTCTGAGAGACTAACGGAAATGGTCTCAAATTTGATCGACTTGTCTCGAATCGAATACGGAGATAAGCAGTTTAATTTAGAGGATATTGATCTAAAAAATAAAATCCATCGAGTGATGGAAGCCATGACTAGCTTGGCTGCAGAAAAAGATATTAAATTTATATTTGACTATGCAGGTGAAGCAATTGTTAAAGCCGACCATGGAGCTTTAGAACAAGTTCTAAATAACTTATTAGAAAATTCAATCAAGTATAGCTCTAAAAATTCTAAAATAAATATCAAGCTCAGAAAGCAAGACGACTTCTATAGAGTATCCATTCTCGATTCCGGATCAGGTTTAACGCCTGAGGAATCAACCTTAGTCTTCAATAGATTTTATAGAACTGCAAAAGCTAGAGCAGAATCCAAACAAGGTAGCGGTCTTGGACTAGCCATTGTTAAACATCTTGTAAATCAACTAGGCGGTGAGGTCGGTGTAATGCCTAGAAAAAATGGCGGATCAAGATTTTGGTTCACTCTTAAGAGCAAATAGTTTTTTACAGGGCTGTCACAAACTTTTTTCTTTTGTTCACATAGCTGCATCAAAAAAGTTTACTTAATCAAATCTAATAATCTTATATATTCATGAGGAGTGCATAATGTATTTGCGTTTATTTTCTTTATTTAGTCTTTTTATTTTAGTTTCTTGTGGCGGAGGCGGAAGTACCTCAATAAGTTCACCAGGTGAATTAGGTCAAGTTGCAGCACCAACTGCTGCTGATCAACAAGTGGTTGTTGGAGGATCTGTTCTTACTGGAACTTGCCCTAATGTAAGCAACGTAGATGTTGATGACAGTATTGGTGGAAATACTGTTTGTGCCATTTCAGGAACAATCACAGGTGATCTAACACTTACAGATGATGTAATTTATAGACTTAGCGGAACCGTTAATGTTGGTTCAGATATGGGTGGAGATGGAACAAAAACAGGTGGAGCTGCTGGTGTCTTAAACATACCAGCTGGAGTAACAATTGTATCTAAGACTTCTGCTGACTATCTTGTAGTTCAAAGAGGATCAAAAATTGAAGCCAAGGGTACTGCATCTAAACCAATTGTCTTTACACATTCGTCTGTATTGGATGGCACTCTTTCAAATCCAGATACTGCTAGTGGACTCTGGGGTGGACTAGTGATCTTAGGAAAAGCACCAATTAATAAATGTGCAAACGATGTCCGTGGAACTGCAAATTGTGAAAAATTAGTTGAAGGTGCAACAGATGCACTTATGGGTGGTGCTACACCAGATGATAATTCTGGAACACTTAGGTTTGTTCGAGTTGAGTATGCCGGTTACGAAATATTTCCCGGTAATGAGTTAAATGGAATTACGTTTGGAGGAGTTGGCTCAGGGACTACTGTTGATTACATTCAAGTTCATAACAATCAAGATGACTGTGTTGAATTTTTTGGAGGAACAGTCAATGTAACTCATTTAGTATGTACCGGTGCTGGTGATGACAACCTTGATATAGATTGGGGTTACACAGGTAAGATGCAGTACGTTGTAGTTAAACAAACTAGAGGTGCCGGTGACCACATTGTGGAGTCAGATAATACTAATGCTGATGCCGCAGTTGGATATTTAACAACTCCAAGATCTCAACCAAAAATAGCAAACTTTACTTTCCTTTCAACCGGTAGAGATGAAGCACTTAAATATAAAGAAGGTGTATCTGGTATGTACATGAATGGTATTGTTGTCAGTTCTGGCGATAAGGGCTGTATTGAACATACTAAGGCAGAAACGCTTCAAGACGCACCTGGTTATGACAAAATTGCTCACCATTCAGTCTTCATGGATTGTGGAACCGGTGGTGTTTACAATGCCGGTGATGATTCTGCTACAGTTGCAGAATTACAAGCTTCTATAGAGTCTAGAGCAACTAATCTAGTCACCAACCAAACCAATACACTGGTTGGTCAGATGTTTCTAGGAACTAATGAGTCAGGAATTGCTTCTGCATTTACAAATCAAACTGCTGTTTGTGCTGTTGGTTCTCATGCGAGTGGAACTTCAACGTTGTGTCCAAGTGATGCAACACAAATTGATGGTTTCTTCTCTAAAACTAACTATATTGGTGCTTTCGCTCCAGGGTCTGATGAAGATAATAACTGGGCAGCCGGATGGACTAAAGGCCTATTTACTGCACCAGAGTGTCCGGCTGGAACTTTTGAATCTGAACAACTAGAAGGTAAAAAAGTTTGTAGTGTTCAAGGCACTTTAACAACTGATGTAACCCTATCAAGAGGTAACTTCTACAAACTCGTAGGAAAAGTGCAAGTTGGAGAAGATATGGGTGGCGATGGAACTAAAGCTGGTGGGGCAAGTGCTACCTTAACTATTGAACCTGGAGTTACCGTATTTGGTGAATCTGGATCGGACTATCTTATTGTTATGCGAGGTTCACAGCTAATTGCTAATGGAACCAAATCAGCTCCAATTATAATGACCGGAAGAGATGATGTGACTGGCCAAGCCACACAATTTTCAAGAGGTCTTTGGGGTGGATTAGTCTTACTTGGCCAAGCACCAATTAATAAATGTTCTAATGATGTTCGTGGAACAGCTGCTTGTGAAAAAGTAGTTGAGGGTTCATCTGATGCGCTAATGGGTGGAAATGTTGCTGATGACTCAAGTGGATCATTAAAATATTTAAGAGTTCAGTATGCTGGTTATGAAATTTTTCCAGGCAACGAACTTAATGGTATAACATTTGGAGGAGTTGGCTCAGGAACGACAGTTGAGTATGTCCAGGTTCATAATAATCAAGATGATTGTGTTGAATTCTTTGGCGGCACGGTTAATGTCAAATACTTAATCTGTACTGGAGCCGGTGATGATAATCTTGACATCGACTGGGGTTACCAAGGCAAGTTACAATTTGTAATTGTAAAGCAATCATCCGATGCTGGTGATCACATAGTTGAGTCAGATAATACCAACGCGGATGCTGCTGTTGGCTATTTAACAGAACCAAGATCTCAACCAATTATTTCAAACTTTACCTTTATTAGTAACGGTAAGGATGACGTTATCAAGCTTAAAGAAGGTGTTTCAGGTATATATACAAATGGTATTGTCATAGATGCATCTAACAGCAAAGCTTGTATCGAGACCACAAAGGCTGAAACTTTTCAGGATGCTGCAACAACACCAAAGGTTACATTCAACTCCGTAGCTTTTGATTGTAAAGCTCTTGCAGCACTTGGTGATGAAGCTGGAACACTTGCTCAGGCTGAAGCTTTGGTAACTGCAGGAAGCAATAACCTTTACTCTGCTGATTCCGGTGGAGGTGCATATGTCCCAACAGTTTCAGGGGTGATTAATGGTACTGCTGAGAATGCAATGACCGTTACTGATAAATCAGCTGACACATTCTTTACAACTACTGATTATGTAGGTGCTGTCAAAGACTCTACTGATACTTGGTATAAAGGATGGACTGTTGCTGGAAGCTTAAATTAATTAAGGGTACAAAATAGGAGTTACCAATGAATACATTTAGAAGTAAAAAGGTTGGCTATAAAACTCTCTTACCCTTGTTGCTACTTACTACCTCAATCTCAGCACAAGAGATTGAGGAAGTAGTGGTGAGCGGTTCTTTCATTCCAGATGAAAAGAGGGATACCACTGAGATTAATGTTGTTCTTGACAGTTCTGAAATTGAGAGAACTGGAGATGATAATATTGCCGTAGCACTTACCAGGCTTACAGGTCTTAGCTTGGTAAGAGGCAAGTATGTTTATGTGAGAGGTTTAGGTGAGCGTTACTCTGCTGCCACATTAAATGGTGGCGTATTGCCTAGCCCCGAACCTCTTAAAAGAGTTGTTCCTCTCGATTTGTTTCCTACTGAAGCAATTGAGTCAGCAATTGTTCAAAAGACATATTCAGCTGATATGAATGGAGAATTCGGTGGTGGCATGATTGCAATAGAAACTAAAGCCGTACCTCTTGATAGAACCCTCTCGGTTTCTTTTTCGTCTGGTTATAACTCAGTTACTTCATTAACAGGAGGTCTTCTCTATGACGGTGGTGGTGATGATGATTGGGGTTATGACGACGGTACGAGGGACTATCCTGACTCAGTAGGTCGGGCCATTGCAAGTGGCACTAAAATTGATAGGTCAAATTTCGAACCCTATCAGCTTGCTAATATTGCTAGAGAATTTGAAAATTCAAAATTATGGGTCATCCAAGACGGTGATGTTCCTGTTGATAATTCTTTTAACGTGACCTTCGGTGATCAACTTGATTGGGATCTAGGAAATGGATTAACTTCTGGTTTCCTTCTTACCGCTGGAGTAAGATCATCGTGGCAAACTCAGGATGGTCTGAGGCAAACCGGTGACCTTCAAGCAAATAGTGATGGCACAGCTTCAGTTATTAAAGCTGAAGATAAAACATTTATTTCTACTTCAAATGATGTCACAACTTACGGCATGGGTGTTTTTGGAGTTGAATCAGATACAGCCGAAGCAAAATGGACATCTCTGTATATTCATAAAGGAACTAAAGAAGCGAGATCAATTACTGGTTTTGATCCAAGTGATGCAGCAAATATTCGAGAGGATTATATTGAATTCTTTGATAGAACCTTAATTAATAATCAACTTAGCTTTGATAAAATATTTGAAAACGATATGGTTTTGGATGGAAGAGTTTCTTTTGGATCAGCAAGTAGAGACGCACCATATGAAAGATCTGTTTTTTATGAAGATAGTGATAATGATGGCATTTACCTTTATGACGTTAATACCGGTAGGAATCAGACCCAATTCAGTAGCGTTGATGACGATGTTTTTAACGTTGGATTGGATCTTACAATTCCCATTGAAACTGATTCTACCGACTTAATTTTTAAAGTTGGTATTGATCATAAAGTAAATGACAGAGAGGCTGAGGTAAGGAGCTTTAGATTTCTTGCCGCGGGAGGACCTTTACCAGATGAGCTTCTTAGCAAAAGAGTTGATTATATTTTTGCAGATCAAAACCTGGATCCAAATAGATTGTATGTAATTGAAAATACAGGTTCTTCATCTCCAGCAGGATATGAGGGAGAGCTTGAAACAACAGCTTATTATGCTTCTTTAGAGGCCTTAGTATCTAATGAATTCAAAGTTTCCGCAGGAATCAGAAGTGAAGATGGATCACAAGAAATTAATACGTATGATCTATTTACAGGTAAAGACAATACCATTGATAAGACTATCGATGAGGACTATGCGTTACCCAGCTTAACTCTGACATATCTTCCTGAAGACTATGAAAATCTTCAAGTTAGGCTTGGATTTTCTCAAACGATTGCAAGACCTACTTTCAGAGAATTATCCCCAACACTTTTTGTTGATGTTGATACTGATAGAGTTATCGCAGGATCTTTATACCTTCAAAATTCTGAGATAGATAATATTGATCTACGAGCTGAATATTATTTTGGCCAGAACCAATTTATTACGCTTGGTGCTTTTTATAAAGAGATTCAAAATCCCATTGAAGAATCTGTTTCTGAAATTGGAGATCTTGTTATTACTTCATATCAAAACGTTCCTCTCGCTGAAATAAATGGCTTTGAATTTGAATATGAAAGAGTTTTTGATGGTTTTGAATCGGCTTGGCTATCCAGTAAAGAAGTTTTAGTTAAATTTAACTATACTTTTACAGATTCTGAAATTGTAGTAGGGGATGGCGATACATATGTAAACCTTGTCGGTGCAACCGTTTCTGCTTCATCCTTATTGGCGAACGGAAGAGATCCTAGGTTACAAGGTCAAGCAGACAATATCGTCAATTTTCAGCTAGGTTTTAATGATTATCTTGCTAACTCTCAGGCTACGTTCATTTTGAATTATGTGGATGATAGAGTTAGGGCTAGAGGTATTGATGTTCTTCCAGACATAATCGAGGAAGTTCCTACAACACTTGACTTCGTATATTCTAGGATATTTGATGTTGAAGATAATACTTTGAAACTTTCAGTCGAAATTAGAAATATTCTCGATGAGTCTTATGAGGCAACCATGGCAGATAACATTTTCTATGATCAGTATGATTTAGGGACATCTATATCTATCGGGTTAAAATATAATTTCTAAAATAGTGCATTTATTCTAATATGGGCTCAGGAGAGCCCATTTTTTTATCATGGAAATTTTAAATTTACTAAAGAAGATAGTTTTTTATCTTTTAATTTTACTGGTTACAGTTTTAGTTTTTTACCAATTATATTTAATTATAAATGCTCCAAAATTTAAGAAATCTACCCCTTTAAACATATCTGCTACGGTAATAAATGACCTATCTCAAAACAATTTTAATCAAAATGCCACACAATTATCGGATGATGAATTTTCTTATACAATTGTTGGATACAGGGCTGGAAAAAAAAATAGCTCAGTAGTCCTAAGAAAAAATAATGTTGATTATGTTGTGCAGCAAGGTGAGCTAATTGATAATACTTATAGGCTCATTTCAGTAAGCACAGATGAAATAGTCTTTGATAGGGCAGGACAAAAGAGGTATATAAAAATAGAAAGAAAATGATTAAAAAATTTACTATTTTTACCTTACTTATTCCTTTTTTTATTGGCGCTCAAGAGACATACATACTTAATTATGATGATGTCGATTTAAAGAAAGTTACGCAAGACGTCGCTAGCTTTTCAAATAAGACATTAATTCTCGATCCTAGGGTTAAGGGAAGAGTTTCTATCTTTTCAGATACAATTCTTACATCTCAACAAGTATGGGAAGTCTATCTAAGAACTATTCAGGTTAGTGGTTTTTCAGCAATTTCTGACGGTGATATTGTACGAATAGTGCCAGAAAATGATGCTACTCGTGATGATACTGATATATCAAATGATGGTGACTTTTCTACGAAAATCATTCCTTTAGTTAATCGTTCTGCTGGCGGCATTTTACCAATGCTTAAACCGATAACTGGCAGGCAGTCATATCTATCTAGCATTCCTTCAGTGAATTCCATTCTAATTGTAGATAAATTATCAAATGTTGAGAGAATTGAAACTCTGATAGATCAATTAGATAAAGATAACTCTGCTGGTATTTCAATCATTAAACTTGAAAACTTATCTTCAATTGAGGCTGTCAGGATTTTAGAGCGCTTAAAACTTCAAGAAAACCCAACCATTAATAATTTTATAGCCGTTCCATTTCCGACTTCTAATTCAGTAATCCTTTCAGCAAATAACTTTGTAACTACTAACATAACGCAAACCTTGGAGGCATTGGATAAAGATGCACTGAACGACAGCTCAGTCGCAGTAATTTATTTAAAATATGCTAAGGCCGAAGAAGTTTCTACAATATTAAATACTGTTTCAGCACGTTTTTCTAACTCTGAATCATCTGAAAAACCTGTGGTTACTTTCCATGAGAAAACCAACTCTATTATTGTATCTACCGAGCAAGCAAATCTAGATGTCATACGCAATCTTATATCAAAGCTAGATATCAGGAGAGCACAAGTGCTTGTTGAAGCAATCATTGTAGAGTTATCTGAAACAGCTGCACAATCACTAGGAGTTGAAACCGTATTTGCAGGTGGGGAAGACGGTGATGTGCCATTAGGGATCACTCGTTTTCAAAATTCAAATTCACCTGATTTGTTGGCACTGGCAGGCTCAGCTGCTGAGTCGGGTAACGATGTAACTCTTAGAAACATTGGTGCATCATCTTTGCTTAATACCCAGGGACTTATTGCTGGGGTAGGAAGCATCGATTCAAATGGTGATAGCTTTGCTACAATTATTAGCGCAATTGCAGATGACCAAGATTCAAACATATTGTCAACGCCATCGGTCATTGCCATGGATAATGAACAGGCCAATCTTGTCATCGGTCAAGAAATACCAATTACCACTGGAGAAAGTCTGGGTGCTAATAATGCTAATCCATTTAGAACAACTTCACGACAAGAGGTGGGCATTAAACTTTCTATTGTTCCCCAGATCAATGAGGGTAATAGTGTGATTTTAAATATCAACCAAGAGGTGTCTGGGGTTGTTGGTCCATTAACCGGGACTGCTGATCTTATTACCAACAAAAGAACCATAGAAACAACCGTACTTGTTGATAATAACCAAGTAATAGTACTTGGTGGATTGATTGATGATGATATACAAAGCTCTGAATCGAGGGTTCCATTTTTAGGGGCCATCCCGGTAGTCGGCAACCTCTTCAAGACATCATCTCAATCAAGAGTTAAGCGCAATCTGTTAGTGTTCATTAGACCAACCATTCTTTTTGATAGCGATGATGTAATGGAGCTTTCAAATGAGAAATATAATTATATTGAAGCTGCAAGACTGTTGGATGGTGCGAAATCTGACATTATAGATTTAACTATAAAACCTTAATGGACCAGTTAATCACCAAGGAACATAAGCCATTATTTCCATACGAATATTCAAAGTCCCAAAGAATCTTAGGAGTAGATATTAATGGTGAGGTTCATATTTTTTCTGAAAATGAACTAAGCTCACTATCCATTCAGGAGTTTTATTCAGCATTTCCAGGGAAGAATTTTGTTACTACCTTATGTAGCCCTAATGAGTTTGAAAAGGGTCTAACTAAACTTTACTCACAAGATAAACTTCAGGAATCTATTGGAGAAGAGCTTTCTGAATCATTTGATCTTGAATCATATGCAAAAACGATCACACCGTCTGAAGATCTACTTCAGGGAAATAATGATGCACCTATAGTAAAACTAATTAATGGCATTCTAAGTCAAGCTATTAAAGCAAAGGCATCAGATATTCACTTTGAGCCCTATGAGGACGCATTTATTGTAAGACTAAGAATAGATGGAGTAATGCGAGAACTCATTTCTCAGGATTCAAGATTGTCACCTCCAATTGTTTCTCGATTAAAAATAATGTCTAAGTTAGATATTGCTGAAAGGAGAAAACCTCAGGATGGAAGGGTATCTCTTTCGCTCGGTCCTCAATCTATTGATGTGAGGGTTTCGACATTACCATCATCCTATGGTGAAAGAGTGGTGCTGAGATTGCTTGATAAAGATTCAGCTGAAATAGATTTAAATAATCTTGGATTCTCTGATTACGTGAATGCTAATTATCGAAAAGCACTAAAATCTAACGAAGGGATTATTCTGGTAACAGGCCCCACAGGATCAGGTAAAACCACAACTTTATATGCTGGTTTGCGAGAAATTAACGACAATTCACAAAATATTTTGACTGTTGAAGATCCAGTTGAATATACACTCGCAGGAGTTGGACAAACTCAAGTTAATACAAGATCCGGCTACACGTTTGCAAGCGGGCTAAGGTCAATACTTCGACAAGATCCCGACATTGTCATGGTTGGTGAGATACGGGACTCCGAAACTGCAAGTATTGCAATTCAAGCCAGTCTTACGGGACATCTAGTTTTATCTACGATTCATACCAACAGCGCAATTGGAGCGATAGCAAGACTCAGAGATATGGGCGTGGAATCATATTTACTGGCTTCAAGTATAAGGGTAGTGCTAGCTCAAAGACTTGTACGCAGGCTTTGCAATCATTGCAAGAAACCTTCAGAAGAGAATATAAATCTATTAACTAGATTTAATTTAAGTTCTGAGAAATCATATTACGAACCAAGTGGGTGTCAGGAATGCTCGTTCACAGGATACTCCGGAAGGCTTGCAATTGCTGAGTTAGTTGAAGTAGATGAAACTCTTAAACAAATGATTCATGACGGCGCATCAGAAAAAACGATGAATGACTATGCATTCCAAAACAATCAATCCATCCAGGAATCAATTAAATTAAATCTTGAAAATGGAATCACAAGCATTGGTGAAATAGTAAGGCTACAGAATATATCCGATGCCTAATTATCAATATGTTGCTCAAAATGAGGACGGTAAGTCTTTAAAAGGTATTTTGCGCTCCGATAACGAAAGAGCTGCAAGGCAAGAAATAAAATCAAAAAACTTATTACTTTTAAATATCAGAGAAACATCTAAAGGAGCTAAAGGTAAAAAAATAGCTCGAAAGGATGTTGCTATTGCAACCAGACAAATCTCTTCGCTGATAGGCTCGGGTATACCCCTTGATAAAGCCTTGCAATCAATTGGTAAAAATTCAAACTCAAAAATTGGCGATTTATTTAATGATATTGGTACTGAGTTACAGCAAGGTAGGCAGTTGCATCTAATTTTATCTGATTACCCAGAAAGCTTTGATCAGACCTATATATCACTCGTTGCCGCGGGAGAAATCTCAGGTAACTTGGTTGAAGCCTTCAAGAATCTATCAGAATACCTAGAAGATGAAATTTCAATAAAACAGAAAATTTTTTCAGCTCTAGCTTACCCAATCCTTGTAATTGGTTTTTCTGTATTGGTTGTAATTGCTCTTCTTGTTTTTGTTTTACCGCAGGTGACACAGCAGTTTATAAAATCAAATATTGAGCTTCCTTTCTTAACTTCTTTAATGATCTTTATTTCAAATAATATTTTTATATTTGTTGGAGTAATTTTTCTTCTTATTATGAGTTCCTACTTTTACTATAGAAAAAATATCTCAGGAACCTCAAGAGAATTAAACATACATAAACTTTTGTTAAAAATCCCATTTGTAGGAAGGTTTTTACTAATTAGTGAATTAGAAAAGTTTAGTCGAGTCATGTTTTTAATGCTCAAATCTGGTATCAATCTTGATCAATCCTTAAACCATGCGAATAAGTTAATTAATAACGTTTACATCAGTACAATTATTAAGGATGCCACAGATGATATTATCGAGGGCAAAGATTTTTTATATAAAATCAAGCAAGCAAAAATATTTCCTGAAATCTTTATTCAATTATTATCAAGTGGCTTCCAGTCTGGGTCATTATTGGAAATGTTTGAAAAATTGGCATTTTATTTTAAAGATGAAATTGATAACTCCAGATCATCATTACTATCAATTATTGAGCCGCTAATATTAATAATTATGGGTGGTATAATTACACTAATTATATTGGCGATACTTTTGCCAATCATGCAAATGAATAATTCTTTTTTATCGTAATGAAAAAAGGCTTTACTTTAATCGAACTTATGGCAGTTATTGTGATTCTGGGCATTCTTGCGACCGTTGTTGCAATAAATGTATCCCCATTCCTTCAAAGAGCTAATTTTGAAAAAATTAGAGCTGATATTTCTCAGATAGAAAAAGCTCTTGAGCTTTATAAATTTAATGAACTTAAATATCCCACAACTGATCAAGGCCTTATATCCCTAAAAAAACCTCCAACAGATCTTAAAAGGCCTTTCTTATATCCTATAGATGGCTATATCAGTGATGTTCCTATGGACCCTTGGGGTAATGATTATTTGTATCTATCACCAGGTATCAATAATATTTCATACGATATTTACACTCTAGGCGCTGACGGTGTAGAGGGAGGAGTTGGCGAGGATGCAGACTTTGGCAACTGGGATATCAACTCAAACTAAAGGCTTTACATTAATAGAGCTGTTATTGGTCCTGTTAATCATAGGAATAATTTCATTAATACCATTTATCAATTCATCTTTTATGAGCGGATACCAAGAAGGAGGTCCCACTCAAATAAATGAACTCTTCAATGCCTTAAAGCAAGAAAGCCAACTTATTAGAAAGCCAATAGCAATTGAGAAAAATAATGATAAATATAGTTTAGTTTTCTATGATGATAGCTCTTGGAAAAATTATGAAATTCTAGAATTTGACTTGAATACTATTCTAAAGAATTATGCTTTTGATTCATTTAACAACACATTTCTTGAGAATAAAGATAGATCATTTCTAATAATTTTTTTTCCTAGCGGAAGAAATTCTGGTCTTGAAATCCAATTTTTAGATCAAGATCAAAAAATTTATTACGACATATTTGGAGAATTAAATGCAACTTCGTAAAGGTTTCAGTCTGTTGGAAGTAGGTGTTTCAATTTTAATATTAAGTATTGCACTGCTTGCAATATTTCAATCTCTTTCCTTCAATAACTCCAATCTTGAGCTAATGAAAAAAAAGTCATTTGCAAGACAAATAATTATTAATCGAATCTCTTCATATGATTTCATTGATCCCATTCGCATCGATTCCTCAAGATCTTTCAACTATGAATTTGGTTCCTACACTTTTCTAGTGTTTGAAGAGATGAGTGTCGCTGGACCTAATGAAAAACAAATTACCATTCGAATCAACCTGAATGATGAAGTAATTTCAGAATATAAATCAATTGTTGCAAATGGATAAACTTCAAAAAGGATTTACCTTAATTGAACTGCTTATTTCGATAGTTCTGTTATCACTAATAACTATTATTACAACTTCAATCCTGCAAAATTCAATTATTCAAAGAAATCTATATATGGAAAATTCAAATTATCTAGAAAAATATAATAGTTTTTTTGGGGTTTTGCGGGATGACTTTAGATTCATTCAAAACATAGACATGCTTAATGCTGATGGGATGAGTTCATTTAAAACCCTTTTTTTAAATGATGATGAAAAGCAGCTTAGCTTCATTACTAAGAGTTTTTTAAATGATGATTTAGAGTTAAAAAATATTAGAGTTTTGTATTTTATTGAAAATGAGCAGCTCTATCGAAGAGAATATAAAAGCATAAATCCTGCAGATTTTAATGATTATCTTGATGTGCTTGTTTTAAATGAGGTTACTGATATTCGAATTAGTGCGCATAATAAACAGCGCTGGCTAAATGTATGGCCATACGATGAGGTTTCTAAAAGAAAACTACCTTACGCTGTTTCTATAAGTATCACTCAACGCCAAGAGGAGGTATTTGAAATAATTTTACCGACCCATAATGACAATGTTATTTAAAAAAAGAAAAGGCTTTGTACTTATATCTACAATGCTTATAGTTTTAATGCTGTCTGTAATCGCATCTGAAATGAGTAAGGCTTTCTTTTTAGATATTCGTAAAGAGGGTTATCTTTCATTTGATGCGATTGCCCATACCAAAAGAATAGAGTCCGAAAAGTTTTTATTAAATTTTATTAAACGAGAATTAAATAAAAATACAAACGTTAATAAACAAAATCCTATATTCAATGAGGATCTCATATTTCAATTTGATGATTTCATACTACAAGGCTCTTTAAGCGATTATTCAAACTGTTTTAATGTAAATCATTTAATAACATTTAAAGCAGGTAAATCGAAAGACAACCTAAAAGCGATTAAATACTTTGAGGATTTACTCACAAATTATGAGATAAATTACTTGGATGTTGAGCAAATCATTGATCAAATTCTTGATTGGATGGATGATGATGATGTTCCTAGAAATAATGGAGCTGAGAATTACTTTTATGCAAGTCCTTTACATAAACCTAGAGAATACACCTCTAAAAGATTATTTATTAATAAATCAGAATTGCTTGCCATACCAAGTATCAACAGAATTAAAAATCGAGATATATGGCAAAAATTATGCATTATTCCAATGAGTTCTAATTTTTATTTAAATATCAATAGTCTTCAGGAGAGTGATAAATATCTACTTTCTAGTGCTATTAATCAATCAAATTTAAATGAGGCGACCATGATGATCAAAGAAACACCCATTGAGGGATTTGCTTCGGTAAAAGATTTTTTAGAAACATTTAATTTGCAACAAACCGAGCTACCGATTGCATTAGATATCACTTCAAATATATTTCTCTTTAATGGCACAATAAACCATCAAGGATTTTCATATAATTTTAAAACTCTCATAAAAAAGGAAAACAACTTTAATTATAGGATTATTGATCGGTTATAAATTATGAAAACACGATACATATTTACTGATTCTAATCTCGAAACTATTTATAACTCTTTTGTTATAGAAAATGACACCATACTGAAAACTACTATTAGTGACCTTGATGAAATAAATAATGATAAGTCTATTGGTAAGAATATTATTTTCTTTAATGCTGAAGCCCTCAACTCATGCTCGCTTGATGAGTATGATAAATCAGACAAAGCTGAGTTGTTAAAAGCAAAGTTTTTTTCTAGCCATGATGATCAATTACTTCTAAATCCATCTGATCTTACTTTTTTTTCATCATTTGAAGATAACATTGGAATCTGGGGGGACTCTAATTATTTTAATGAACTTAAGCAGAAGACTTTAGATTTAAGAAAGAGCATCTTTTTACCGGATTATCTATTATTTTTTGAACGAAAAAATATTGTTGTAAATTTAGGATCGCATTACAGCTTTCGGCTTAAAGATGGTAGAGGATACAGTGGCCATTATCAAAAAATTAATGCTCTCTTAAAATCAAATACTAAAATTTTAGATGGTTTAGAGACCAGAGATATTGCCACCGAAGAGTTGGTATTTTTACAAAATCTAAATCATACCTCAGATGAACTCGATTTGATCTCACTGGTCAAAAATTATCATTTGCATCATTTATCTTCATTTAATCTTCTTAAATCGCCGTTTAGTATAGGCAGACTTTTATCCTTAAATTTAATTAGTCTTCCTGACTTTAAAAAATTTGCTTCACTAATTTTTGCTACTTTTTTAGCATCACTATTGATTAATGTAACCCTCAAATCTCAGTACGAATCAGTAACCAAAGAGACCAAACAACTTTTTTTAAATCTAGGAAATAGTTCATCACGGCTTGTTAATCCCAAAGCTCAAATAGATCAATTCGTAAAAGGGTTAAAAATTTCTGATAATCAAAATTATTTAGATAGTAGAATTTTAAATTTTTTAGATAATTATCAAATAAATGAATTAAAGGCTATTGAAATTAATATCGATGAGAAGTTTAGTGTTTTATATCTTGAGAGCCTTAGCAAACAGAAATTGAATATCATTAAGGGTTTCTTGGGTTCTTCTAACTTAATTATCGAAGAAAATTTCACCGAAGTTGATAATCAATTTAATGGTTCGATAAAGGTTTCATTTAATGAGTAATTTAATTAATAAAGCGCTTGAATTGATTGAATCTCAGAAAAAATATCATCAGATTATTTTAATTTTCATACTATTAACTTTAGTAGTTATATCATTATCGCAGTTATCAGATATCCGGAAAAATAGAGCCTTGTTAAAAAACGCTAAAAGCGATTATTTATATGTTGATAACAAATATAATCTTATTGAAGGTAGAGTCAGCCTTAATCAATTAATTAATGAATCTGAGAGCGTAAATTCGTTATTAATTAATATCTCAAAAAAATATAATTTAGCTAATTTTCAAATTTCCCAAAAGAGCGCTCAAAATCTTATTAGGTTTGAGGTTAATGAACTTGGGTTGCTCGCAAAACTCACAAATATTTTTGCCCAAGAAAACTTTATTAAAATAACTAAAATCTCGATCTTACCAAGTAAAAATACATATAAGGTTGAAATCTACTATTCTTAATTTGAATAAATAGATCTTGCTTTAAGGTGAAAGGTTTCTTGTGGACTTAACCGGAGATTAATTAGTTTTTGATTTGAAATTTATTGCTATAAAGCTCGTGATAGAGTTTTACAGCAATTGAGTCCGATACGCCCCATTTTGTAGATCTTATATTTTTTACATTTATTCTGTTAAGAACGAATTCATAAATACTCATTGCGTAATCAATTACATCGGCTCTATCTTCAGAAAGATCATGCTTTGAGATCTTCTCGCTAAAGGTAAGTTTATTTAACTTATCCTTCAGTTTAATAAATTCTTTTTTTGTAATTTTATCTTGGTTATGTATTTTTAAAAATGATCTTATGTTACCTCCAATCCCAACTACTGTATTAAAGGATGGTAACTTATTTAACCAGACATTCAGCTTTTTCCACTCATCCGGTCTATCTTTTCTAAGCATATTTCTTACGGCACCAAGTTGAAAAGATTTAATTTTCTTTTTGCCATCAAGATAATAAAAAAACTCAAGACTACCGCCACCTAAGTCAGCATAAAGTTTAGGATCATTTTTTTTAATTTTAGGATTTAGTGCCATTAAGGAAGCTTCCTCAAGCCCAGAAATTACCCTAATCGGGTGTTCAATTTCATTTTCTACTAATCTTCTTGCGTCTTCTGAATTTTTAGTATCCCTAAATGCTGAAGTTGCTACAATTTCATAAAACTCTATTTCATTCCTATTAAAATAGTCTTGATACTTTTTTAGTGAGCTAACTAGTTTTTCAATACTTGCTTTTGAAAGCAGACCATCCACAAAAACATCCGTACCCAATCTTGCTGGCGTTCTAATAGATTCATTAAATGAGATTAAATTTGATGAGGTATCAAATATTTTTGATTTAACAGCATTAGTTCCAATGTCTATAGCAGCTATTTTCATTCTTTAAATATCATCAGTATATTTAGTTAGAATCATATATTGATCATAATTAAGATTATCGAATTCAACTCCCTCTAATGAAACTTTGTAATTATTAATATTTTTACTCCACGCAAGAGGCTTTAATAGTTTTTTATTCTCATAATTTGCTTGGTTTAGTAAAAATCTTAATGCACTAAGTCTTGCGATCATTTTATTATTTGCATTTATTACTACCCATGGGGAAAAATTAACTGCAGTCTTATCAAACATTTGCTCTTTGTATAGCGTGAAAGCGTCCCACTTTGTAACAATCCTTTCATCATTAGGGGAGAGCTTCCAATATTTAAGTTCAGATTCTTTTCTAGCTTTCATTCTTCTTTTTTGTTGGTCTTGTGAAAGAGAAAAATAAAACTTAATAATTTCAACACCTGAGTAAATAAGTTCTTCCTCCCAGTTCGTTACTTTTTCCATAAAGTCTCTGTATTGCTCTTCGGTACAATACCCCATTACAGGTTCAGTTATAGCTCGGGTGTACCAGCTTCGATCAAGGAAATTAATCTCACCTTCTCTTGGAATCGTTTTCTCCCATCTCTTGAACCAATTATTTGATTCCCATTTGGTAGGAATTCCTAGTTGGACATAATTAAAATTCTTTGGAATAAGATGCTGTGCAAAAAACTTAATTGTCGAACTCTTGCCCGCTGTATCTCTTCCCTCAAAAACAATACATATTCTTCTTTTATTTCTAATAACATCTTCTTGGAGTTTAAGAAGCTCAATTTGCAAACGTCTTTTTTCTAGCGCATAGGCTTTATCATTTAGTTTTGCGTATTCTCTTTGGTCAAGATTTAAAAGCATTTTTGTATTATATAACCTAATTTTTAGCTAAACTTTAACCATAAATAATTTCACTTAATTGTAATATTAGCCAGTTAAAATAACTGATATGGAAGCTCTATTCTTTTCTCCATTCATCATCTTAATAATAGCTTGTGTATTAGGTTTTTTTGCAGCATGGGGAATTGGAGCCAATGATGTTGCAAATGCAATGGGTACCTCAGTAGGTAGTAAGGCTCTGACTCTAAAGCAAGCTGTAATTATCGCCGCAATATTTGAATTTCTTGGTGCTTTTCTTGCTGGTGGTGAGGTTACATCAACAATAAGAAAGGGCATCGTAGATCCATTACTGTATCAAGATGATGTCAATATATTCATTGTCGGAATGATGGCTACTCTCTTAGCTACTGGCAGCTGGCTGATGCTTGCAAGTAGAAATGGTTGGCCTGTATCTACAACCCATTCAATAGTTGGGGCCATCGTTGGTTTTGTCTTAATTACAAAAGGCTCTGGTGCAGTTTCTTGGGACAAGATATTTGAAATTGCTTCAAGCTGGATTACTTCACCATTAATTTCTGCTTTATTGGCATTCTTAATTTTTAAATCAGTAAAAATACTAATCATTGAAAGCAATAACAGATCAAAAGCTGCAGTTAATTTAATACCTATATATGTGATATTGGTTGTTTTCGTAATTTTGCAGGTAACGTTTAGAAAGGGCTTAGTTCATATTGGGCTTGTTTGGGAAAATAGTGAAATTATCCAATATTCGCTCATTTTAAGTTTGGTTATTGGGATTGTTAGTTTCTTATACTTAAGATCTAAGTCATTCGATTTTGGAAGTAAAGCAGGCATTGAAACAGCTTTTTCTTTGCTGATGGTAGTAGCGGCATGTGCTATGGCTTTTGCTCATGGATCAAATGATGTTGCCAATGCGATCGGTCCATTGGCTGCAATAGCCTCCATTGCTTCATCGGGCGGTGTTATCGAATCAAATGCTACTGTTTCACCTTTAATTTTGCTTCTAGGTGGGGTAGGAATTGTTACCGGATTAGCTATGTATGGCCATAAAGTCATAAAAACAGTTGGAGAGAAAATAACAAAACTCACCCCTTCATTTGGATTTAGTGCAAATATAGCCACAGCCTCGACAGTAGTCTTTGCATCCTATTTAGGATTTCCTATATCAACAACTCATACTCTGATAGGAGGTGTAATTGGAGTTGGTCTCGCAAATAGCATTAAGGAAATAGACTGGAGATCCGTTATTAATATTTTTATGTCCTGGCTTATTACAATCCCTGTTGGAGCAATTTTTACGATTCTATTTTACGTCATTTTGAGAGTGCTCTTCGGTGTCTGATTTAGAAAAAAGAATTGCAAGCCTTGAAGCAATCAATAGCATTGAAAACTTAAAGCATACATATTTGAATGCATGCGACGCAAAGGATGTGCAAGCCATGATGTTAACGTTTAAAGAGGGCTCATGTCATATCGATTATGGCGAAGTTGGTTTATTCAATAACAGAGAGGATTTAGCAAAATTATTTGAAAATATAGCTTGTCATGATCATATGGTTGAATCACATCATGCTCATAATCCAATAATTGATTTAATTGATAATCGAAATGCAAAAGGGGTCTGGCAAATTACATATAATTTAATAAACACAAACGACCATATCATGAATACTCTGCATGGAACTTATGAGGATGAATACATTAATGAAAATAATCATTGGGTTATTTCAAAAACAATATTCAAGGCTAAATCAACTCTTCAAACTGAAATTAAAGATCAGCTAATTAAAGTCATTTTTTCAGGCAAGCCATAAAAGATTAGCTAAATCAGTTAACACCCTTAAAAAGCTTCAAGATTAAAAACGCTATTAGGCCACCAAATAGCTGCGCTATTACAAATGGAAGTACATAGTCAGGACTTATTCCAGCAAAAGAATCTGAAAAGGCCCTTGATATGGATGCAGCTGGATTTGCAAAGGACGTTGAGGAGGTAAACCAGTAAGCTCCACCAATGAATGCAGCAACTGACATAGCAACATTCTCTTTTTTAGAGAGATAAATAATCATTACTAAACCTATGGTGGCAAACACTTCGCTAACATAAATATTTATACCACCTCTTTGATTGGTAGCGAAATCAATTAACTCTAATCCAAACATATAGTTTGCAAAAATAACACCAAGAATTGCCCCTGCACACTGCAAAATTCCATAGGAAATCAATTCAGAAATTGTTATTTCTTTTTTTAAATACGCAACCATTGAAACAGCTGGATTAAAATGTGCATTACCATATTCTTGAAAAGTGGATATCAAGAAATAAAGTGCAAATGATGTAGCTATAGTATTTGCCAACAAGACCACACCCTCATTATCTGGTGACAAATTAAAACCCATAATGCCTGAGCCCACCACTGCACAAAACAGAACACCTGTTCCAAGAAACTCAACTAAATACTTTTGCATCTAACTAATCCAGTCCCTTTATTTGTTCATGAATTAAATCTCTTACCTCATTAAATTCTTGCATCTTAAGATCTTTTGGATCAGGAATATTCCACTCTAAATTTTTAGCACCATCAACTATAGGGCATGCATCTCCACACCCCATTCCAATAATGTAATCAAATCTATATCCAAAAAAATTTGAAATTGCTTGTGGATGTCCACTATGAATTATTCCCAATTCTTCAAGCGATTTTATAGCCTTTGGATTAACTTGGTTGGATGGTGCAGACCCAGCAGACCATGCCTGAAATTTTTTTGAATAAAGTGTGTTTGTAATTGCCTCTGCAATTTGACTTCTGCATGAATTTTCGACGCAAACAAATAGGATCTTTTTCATTATTCAGATTTTAAAGATAATTCCAAAAAAAGCTTACTAATTTTAAATCTTTAGTTTTTTAAAGGATATAAGCATGAGAGATTACTTTGTTGTACAACTAAGCAGGTACGCATAAGAGGCTCTTAATGCCTCATTTGTTCCAATTTCATTGAGTTCGTTGTTTTCCTTTAGGTTGAGGGACAACACAGAAATAATAATCTGGGTAATTACTAAAAAAACTCCCTCTTTGTTAAACATGTTTGGAAGTTTATTAGCAGCTTCTATTTTATTGACTATTAGATTGGAAAGGGCTTGCATTTTAGTACTGTCGATAGGAGGGTTAACCGTGTTTGCCAGTATAATTTTTTGGGCCGATGTATTTTCTTTAAAATATAAATATATCTCGTTAATGAGCTCTTTAAGAGTTTGGTAATGCTCTGAAGAGCTTATATTATAATTTTCTAATTTTTCTCTGAGCTCATCTATATATCTTTCGATTAGAGCAATTTTTATATCATCTGGATGAGGAAAAAATTTATATGTGGATGTTCTCTTGAGATCAGCCACTTTGGTTAAATTAGCGATTGAAAGATCATTAATTTCTCCATCCATCAACACATTATGAGCAGTTTCTAGAATTTTATTGACCCTGTTTAAGCTTCTTTGCTGTTTATAAATAATTGACACAATTTAATTATCGACAAATGTTTAAAAAATATCAAATCTATTATTTTTTTATCAAAATATGATTAATAATGAACCTCTGATGAAATTAGATTCACCTATGACAACTTACAAAAACTCAAAAAAAATAGCTATTTCTTTATTAGCTATTTTTTTAAGTTTTTCAGTCCACAGTGATGTACCGTTTATTATTTTTCCAATTATAGAGACTGAACCAGTGATTTCACCAGAAGATGCAGCTGACGATCCAGCTATATGGATCAATAATGCGGACCCAAAAAAATCTCTTATCTTTGGAACCGATAAGAAATCAGGTATCTATGTATACGATTTGAAGGGCAATCAACTCAGTTACTCTAATCTTGGAAAGATTAATAATATTGATTTGCGCTCCGTTGAGGGTAAGTTACATATCGTTACATCTAACAGGACCATGAGCACTTTAGATTATTGGATTTTTGATGAACAAGACCTTTATAAGTACTTTAAATCAACACCATCTAATTCATTTTCTGAATCAATGTCACATCATCACTTAGTAACGGGTATGAGTGTTTACGGTGTTTGCATGGGCCTTATCGACAATGGTTTAAAAGCAGTTATAACGGAAGAAGAGGGCAAACAAGTCCAGCAGTGGGATCTTAATGAGCAAATTAAAACCCATGTGATTGACATCACTCAGTTTGAAAAAGGTAAACCAGTTGAGGGAAATGAAGCTGAAGGCTGTGTTTATGATGATGAAAATGAAACTATTTTCATTTCTAGAGAAGGAGACAAAGGCATTTTAAAAGCTTTCTCAGTGGATGGTTTTAAATATCTTCAGGATGTTGATTCTCGAGCAGGTGAGATAGAAGGTGATCCTGAAGGGGTCTCGATCTACAAAACATCTAATAAAGAAGGCTACCTTGTTGTATCTTCCCAAGGTAATTCAACTTTTAATCTCTACAACAGAAAAACCCCTTATCAATATGTTGGTACATTTATGATTTTAGGCGCACAAGGCATTGATGAAGTCAGAGATACCGATGGTATTGATGTGACCTCAACTCCATTACCAGGATATCCTAAAGGAATGATGGTTGCTCAGGACGGATTCAATACCAATCAAAGAGGAAAGCTCTTCAATCAAAACTTTAAATATATTTCGTTTAAAGATGTTCTAGATCAGATTGAGCCTTAATTAAGAGTTCATTGAATCTAAGATTTCCTGAGAATACTCCTTGTAAGTATCAGCAAATTCTTGATGTGTAAAAATCCAAAATTCTTCTTTATCAATTGCTTCGAAAACACGCTCTGCAACCACGCTAGGCTCAAGACCGCTCCTAACGCCTTCAGATAGCATGGTTTTCATGAGTTTGGCATTTTCATCTTCGTCCAAATCATCCTGATTTATTTCAAGTAACGGCCTTTCATTTTCAATTATTTGACTTTGGACAACTCCAGGACATAAAACAGAAACACCTATGTTTGAATTTGCTTCTTTGAGTTCTTCATAGAGACTCCGAGAAAGACCGACTACGGCATGTTTTGTTGCGGTATATGGAGCTAAAAAACCACCAACAATTACTCCAGCCATTGATGCGGTATTAACAATGTGACCTTTGGTGTCAGTTTTAAGCATTTGATCTAGAAACACATTGAGTGCATTCGTTATGCCTAGTAGATTAGTAGATATAATTTTATTCCACATTTCAGGACTGGTTTTCCAGGATCTTCCTTCAATAAAAATACCAGCATTATTAAATAGAAAATTAACGTTAATATTTTTCTTATCTAGAGCTTCTTTAACTTCAACCATTTGCTCGGAATTACCAACATCAATACAAAATGTTTCTGCTTTGGAACATAATTTTTTGGTTTCATCTAATCCATTTGCATCAAGATCGATCAGAACTACATCGTGACCAAGATTGGATGCATGAATCGCAAGATGCCTACCAATCCCACTCGCAGCACCAGTAATTAGTGAGACGGAATTAGGAACTGAGATATCCACCATCGATAGGGATATAGGTTCCTGTTATGTATGAGGACTCATCTGTCGCTAAAAAATATACCAAGCTTGCAACCTCTGAGGCCTGAGCAACACGTTTTAAAGGTATGCGCGTAAGCAAATGATTCTTTACATTTTCATCAACCAGTACATCGTTTGTCATAGGCGTCTCTATAACGCCTGGACCAATAGCATTAGCCCTTAGGTTTAAATGAGCATAGTCTTGTGCTACTGATTTAGCTAATCCAACCACACCATGTTTGGTGGCACTGTAAACGGCTTGAGCAGCACTAGCTCTTGATCCCATAATCGATGAAATATTTATTATTGAGCCCTTGGAAAGTTTATTTTCAATGTACGAATTAATGAATTCTCTTGTCACCATAAAAGTACCATTAAGATTAATGCTTACACACTTATTCCAATCATCAATTTCATACTTATGCAGTGGATTGAGAGGGGGGCTTATTCCGGCTGAATTTAGTAAAACTGAAGGAGTAAGATTGTCTTTTGCTAACCCTTTAAATCCATCAAGTATTGAATCATGATTAGTGACATCTACCTCATATATAAAAACATCATTAACTTTTGATTTAAGGCTATTTTTTATGACTTCTTTAGCTGATTTATTTGCATCAAATACAGCAACTTTGTAACCCTCAGATATAAATCTTTCAACTGTTGCTAGACCAATACCGGATGCTCCACCCGTGACCAATGCAACTAAATGATCTTTCATAATGACTCCCCTTGAACATTGACTATAATAACATTTCCATATGCATACAGATCAAGAAATCAATAACCTAATTAATGAGAATGACTTCTTTAAAATCGGTAATGAAGATGTATTGGGTGAATCACTTCCAGTTTTTATTAATCGACCAAAAAATTTAGCTGCATTCATTACACAATCACAACACCATGCTGAGTCTATTTACTTAGAGTATCAAGGTAAAAAGATTTCCTTTGCTGAGCATTATGAACTCGTTGGAAAGGCCATTCACTTATTGAGATCAAAATATAACGTCGGTCCTGGTGACAGAGTTGCCATCTATGCTGCTAATTCTCCTGAATGGATTATCTTTTTTTGGGCAACTGTCTCAATTGGCGGGATAGCCTGTGGTTTGAACGGCTGGTGGAATGGTAAAGAAGCTATCAAGGCGCTAGAAGCTGCATCCCCTAAATTATTGGTTGGTGATGAAAAAAGAATCTCAAGACTTCCATCTCATGATCATCCACAAATTATATTTGAGGAGCTGGTTCTAACTGATTACCCAAATATTGATCATAACTTTCATGATGCTAATGAAGATGATTGTGCTTGTCTTTTGTATACCAGCGGCACCACAGGCACACCTAAAGGCGTCATGACATCTCATCGTTCAATGATTTCAAATACCATGCTGCAACTTTTGCAGGGAGCCTCTGTTGCAGCAAGAAGCTCAAAACTTGGAACAGATTGGTCAGCTAATAAACCTAAAAGTTTAATTACCTCACCTTTATTTCATGTTTCTGGATTATCAGCTGGAGCCGTAACAGCCCTGTTTGCTGGAACATCATCTTATCTATATGACGGAAAATTTGATGCTGACAGAATTGTAGAAATCATTAAAAATTCAAACATTACCTCTTGGGGCGGAGCAGTGCCGACCGCTTTGAGACGTGTATTAAATGTTGCTGAAAAAGAAAAAACTAAACTTGAGAGTTTATTAGTGGTAGGGGGTGGTGGAGCGCCCATTCCTGAAGAATTAATTAATAAATCAAAAATAGTCTTTCCAAATGTAAAGCATAATTTTGGATACGGATATGGGCTCACCGAATCAGGCGCAATAACTATAATTAACTGGGGTGATACATTAGATTCAAATCCAACCTCACCAGGTCAACCAATGCCAACCATTCATGTTGAGCTCAGAGATGATAATGGAGAATTAATTCTTGATGATGATGTTGAGGGTGAAATTTATGTGAAAAGTCCATCTGTTATGCTTGGATATTACGAAAATCCAACAGCCACAGCTGAGTCGTTAACTGAAGACAGAACACTGAAAACTGGTGACTTTGCCTATAGAAATAAAGGTCTGTTCTTTATTTCTTCAAGGAGAACTGATCTTATCTTAAGGGGGGCAGAAAATGTTTACCCACAAGAAATCGAACTCTTGCTGGATGCACACCTAAAGGTTATTGAATCAGCAGTTATTGGAATCCCTGATGAGGATTTAGGTCAGCAAGTTAAAGCGTTTATCAGAATCAATGCAGATATTGATACCTCAGAGCTTGAGAGGTATCTTGAAGATAATCTTGCAAAATTTAAAGTACCATCAACATGGGAAATTATTGATTCACCATTGCCAAGAAATGCTTCAGGTAAAGTTATGAAACATGTTTTAATAGATAAGAATGCTAATAACATGATTATTGAGAATGACTAAATCTGTAGATAAAGAATTATTGCGAGCTTCATTTAAGCTTGAATATCCTTATGAACGCTCTCCAGGACCGGTAATTGGAAAATTTTTTGAAGAATTATCTAATGAGGTTTTGGTTGGCACTAAAAACTCTAAGGGTGAAATTTTTGTGCCAGCAGCTGAATTTGATCCAAAAGATTCTGATCATTTAAGCGAATTTGTTGAAGTCAAAAAAGAGGGAGTAGTTCAGTCATATACATGGATTGAAAAACCTAGAGCTCATCATCTTATAAAAGAATCTTTTGCCTTTGCTTTGATCTCCATGGATGGTACTAATTCAGCCATGCTTCATATGATAGCTAATTGCAAAGAAGATGAACTTGAAATTGGCAAGAGAGTAAAAGTGGTTTGGAATGAGGAAAAAACCAAAACCATCAGAGACATTAAATACTTTGAGATTATCGATGAGTGAAGAAAAAAAAGATTTTTTTGTTTCTGATATATCACTTAGTTATCAGTATACGGCTGGCAACGCTACAACTAGATTTTTAAATAAAGTTGCAGAAGGAAAACTGGTTGCTCAAAAATGTCCAAAATGTAGTGCTGTATACGTTCCGCCTCGAGGAAGCTGTCCAAGATGTGGTGTTGCTACAGAAGAGGAACTGGAATTACCAGATACTGGAGCAGTAGAATCTTTTACCATTGTTCATATTCCTATTCCTGGTAATCCAATAGTTCCGCCTTATGTTTCTGCAATGATTCGTTTAGATGGTGCTGATATTTCTTTTTTACATTTAATCCAAGAAATTGATTTAGCAGATATAAGGATTGGGATGCGAGTACAAGCTGTTTGGAAGGATAAATCTGATTGGGGCACAACCCTAGAAAATATCAAATGGTTTAAGCCAACCGGTGAAGATGATGTTGATCCTTCAGTATTTAAATTTAAAGAATGAAAGATATATACATACTAGCTTATGCCCAAAATCCCATTGTTGCTGATGCAAAAGCAGCCAATGAAGTTGAGCTTATTATGCCTGTTGTTCATCAGGTTTTTAAGCAAACAGGATTTACACAAAATGATATAGGTTTTACTTGTTCTGGAAGTTGCGACTATTTACAAGGAGCTGCCTTTGCATTTGTTGAGGGTTTGTCAGCTATTCAAACTAATCCACCGATAAAAGAATCACATGTTGAAATGGATGCAGCATGGGCTTTATATGAATCCATTTTAAAGATTCAAATGGGAGATGCCGAAACAGCATTAATTTATGGTTTTGGAAAATCATCACCCGGTGATCTACCTTTTGTAAGTACTCTACAAACTGATCCATATTACATGTCTCCTTTGTGGCCTGATAAAACCTCATTAGCTGCACTGCAAGCACAATTACTTATGAATAACGGTTTGCTTACAAAGAAAGATATGTATGAGGCATTAACTCAATCTATTTCAAATGCAAAAAATAACCCTAATGCATTAGTTACAGCCATGCCTAGTGAAGATGACTATCTATCAGCTGATTATCTTTCCTCTCCTTTATCAACTTATGATTGTGCTCCAATTTCTGATGGAGCATCTGCAATGATTATTGGTACTGAGGAAGCAGCTGCAAAACTTGGACTACAAAAAATAAAGATTTCTAGTGTTCATCATTCTATCGAAACATCGAATTTTGGAGCTAGAGATCTCTCGACGTCAGAAAGTATTATCGGGCTTGGAAAAAAAATAAACCTCAAAAGCTTTAATCTTGACTTCGCTGAATTGCACACCCAATTTTCTTACGAAATTCCGTTCATAAGAGGTCTACTTGATCTTGGTAATATAGATATCAACCTTTCTGGTGGCCCATTGGCAGGCAATGTCATGATGGCGGCTGGTTTAGACTCCATTGGTAAATCATTTGAATTATTAAAAAATAGTGATTTTCATAATGGCCTTGCTCATGCGTCCTCCGGCCCATGTCTTCAACAGAACATGTTAGTTCATTTAGAGAAAATTAATGATTGAAGCTGCAGTAATAGGAGTTGGTCAAACAAAGTATGAAGCAAAAAGGCGTGATGTTTCTATGGGTGGTCTTGTTAGAAAAGCAATAGATAAAGCCATGTTTGCTGCTGATGTGGATTGGGATGCAATTGATGCAGTTATTTTAGGGAAGGCACCTGATATGTTTGAGGGTGTGATGATGCCAGAGCTTTCACTTGTTGACGCAATTGGAGCAAATGGAAAGCCCTTGTTAAGAGTTCATACAGCAGGCAGTGTTGGAGGAAGCACCGCGGTTATTGCAGCCTCTCATGTTTGTTCAGGTAACTTCGATACAGTGCTAACAGTAACTTATGAAAAACAGTCAGAATCAAATGCTACATGGGCTTTATCACCTAAGTATCCATATTCACCGCATATTAATGCCGGAGCAGGAGGATATTTCGCTCCGTATATGAGAGAGTACATTAGAAGATATGATGCTCCTGAAAATATTGGCTGGAAAGTTGCTGTTAAGGATCGATTAAATGCTTTAAAAAATCCATTAGCTCATTTACAAATTCCTGGTATAGACGAAAAAATGGTTGCAGAAACCCCTATGCTTTGGGAACCCCTTAGATATCTAGAGAGTTGTCCATCCTCAGACGGTGCATGTGCAATGGTAATCTCAAATAAAAAATTGGCTGAAAGCAGGAATGCTGCTTGGATAAAAGGCATGGCTGTTCGTTCAGAGGGAACTCTATCAGCTGGAAGAGATGAGGTTAATCCACAGGGTGGTCAAGATTGTGCAAAAGATATTTATGATCAAGCAGGGATTACTAATCCATTTAAGGAAATAGATTGCGCTGAAATATATGTACCATTCTCATGGTATGAGCCTATGTGGCTTGAAAATTTACATTTTTGTGATTTAGGTGAGGGCTGGAAATTAACTGAAAGAGGCGCTACTGAAATTGAAGGAGACATTCCATTTAATATGTCTGGAGGAGTGCTTTCATCTAATCCCATAGGGGCCTCTGGTATGATTCGATTTGGTGAAGCTTGTCTTCAGGTCACAAATCAAGCTGGTGATCATCAAGTGGATGGTGCCAATGTTGCTATGGGCCATGCTTATGGAGGCGCAGCCCAATTTTTTGCTATGTGGATAGTAAGTAATAAGAAATAAATATGGATAAAAATCATGCAATAGTCGAACAGGATGGACATGTTCTAATAATTACTCTAAATCGTCCTGAAAAAAGAAATGCCTTAAGTCCTGGGATGTTAGTAACAGTTTATGAAGCTTGGAGACAGCTTGATGAAGATGACAATTTGCGTTGTGCAATCCTAACAGGTGCTGGCGGAACTTTTTGTTCTGGAGCTGACTTGTCAGCAATGAAGGAGGGAAATGAAGATTCTGCAATGATGGAAAAACTTAAAGAGATTCCAGACCTGCATTGGCAAGCTCTGCTGAGACATAATCGTCCCAACAAACCTATCATCGCTGCAGTTGAAGGTTTTGCTCTTGCAGGCGGCACTGAGATTCTTCAAGGAACAGATATCAGAGTAGCAGGACAATCATCTACTTTTGGCCTAACTGAGCCACTCAGAGGACTTTTCCCATTGGGTGGATCAACAATCAGGCTAAGAAGACAAATCCCCTATACTCTTGCTGCAGAAATGCTCTTAACAGGAAGAAGAGTAAGTGCTGATGAAGCGCTCAGATTTGGTTTGATTGGTCATATAGTTGAGGATGGCAAAGCATTAGAGAAAGCAAAAGAAATTGCTATGACAGTTTCAGAAAATGCACCTTTATCCATTAAAGCCATCACTCAATCCCTCAGGGAGTTTGATGGAAGTCTGCATGAATCTGAGGCTTTAGCGAAGGAACTTGAAATTGGTGAGCCTGTATTTATGAGTGAAGATACAGTTGAAGGATTGACTGCATTCGCTGAAAAAAGAAAGCCAAAATTTAAAGGCAAATGAGTAAATTACTAATAGAGTCTGCAAACGGAGTTCGCATTCTCAAGTTTAATCGTCCGGAAAAAATTAATGCTTTTGATGCAGAGTTATGGCAACTTTTTGCTGATGGCTTGAATGATGCTGATCAAGACGCATCAATAAAATCTGTAATAGTTACAGGGGAAGGTGGGAACTTTTCATCTGGAGTAGATCTTGAGAGCATGGTTGGAGAGGGGGGTTCTGACTATGAGCGCCCATTCAATAATTGCATCGATGCTTTAATAAAATTTTCAAAGCCACTTATTGCTGCTGCATCAGGCAGGGCAGTCGGTGGAGGAGCAACAATATTGCTTCATTTTGATTATGTTTTCATCGATGAAGATTTTAAATTGAAGTATCCATTTGCTGAATTAGGATTAGTACCTGAACTTGGAAGCTCTTACTTGTTGTTTGACCAACTGGGCTATCAGAAGAGCTTTGATGTGCTAACTACTTCATCATGGATAAATGCAAAACAATACAGTGATCTTGGTCTAGTAACCGATATCTGCAACGATCCTCTAAATAAGGCCATAAAAAAAGCAAATGAGCTATCAATGAAACCAACATCATCCTTGATAGAAACAAAGAAAATTCTTAAAAAGTTTATGCAACCTTCAATTCAATTAAGTAGAGATCTTGAAGACGCAGCCATGAAAAAACTCTATGGATCCGATGAAAACTTAAAAGCTGTTCAAGCTTTTTTTAGTAAATAATAATGTCACTTGAAAAAATTCAGGAATACCTGAGCTTAAATCCTGAATATGCATGGCTTTTGGTTTTTGCATTTGCATTTGGTGAATCAATGATTATTACTGGGGCTTTTTTACCCAGTGCCATCTTGTTTTCTATATGTATTTACTTGTACAACACAGATATTTTGTCTATTTATATGATTGCATCAGTTGCAGTAATTGGAGCCCACCTAGGTGACCTAGCTGGATTTTTTCTAGGTAAAACTATCGGTCCTAATATAATTAACTTGAAGTTTTTTCAGAAACGACAAAAAGCCATTAACAGAGTGGAAAAGTTTTTGGATAGATTTGGTCCATATACGGTTATCTTAGGAAGATTTATCCCAGCAATTAGACCTTTAACACCTTTTTTGTTGGGTATCACAGATCTTAATTCAATTAAATTTTATAGAGCTGATGTAGTAGCTTGCTTAGCATGGGGTATCGCTCTAATATTATTGGTAATATCAGTGGGAAGTATATTTGAATGATCACATTAATTATTGCAACACTTACTTTGGTAGCTATTTTATTTCTAGTAACTCAGCTACTTAAGGCAAACAAAAATAATACTTTTTTAAATCTTATTAAAGATTTTCTTGTGGTGACTCTTTCTCTTGGTTTGACCGTCTTGGTTATTTTCGTTGCTTGGCGTCTTTTTAGAATTCTCTTTTAGAAATGGATGATCTTTTTCTAAAAATAATTGATAGAGAGGTCCCTGCAAATATTATCTATGAGGATGAGATTGCATTGGCTTTTGAAGATATTAACCCGCAAGCTCCCACCCACATTTTGGTAATTCCAAAAACTCATATTCCCAAGCTTTCTGATGCAGATTCTTCTCAGAAAGATATTTTGGGGCATTTAATGTGGGCCACAGGGGAAATTGCACGTCAATTAGATATTGAGGATGCATATCGCGTAGTGGTTAATAATGGTGCCAAAGCAGGTCAAAGTGTATTTCATCTCCACTTACATATCTTGAGCGGAAGAGTTTTTAGTTGGCCTCCAGGATGAGTAATCTAGAAGAAAGAATTGATCGATTGGAGTCATTGGACCAGATTAGACAACTAGCCTCAAAATATGCGGTCTCTTTAGATATGCGTGCACTGGATATGCATGTAAATCTTTTTGTTCCTGACGTTAAGGTGGGCAAATCAGAGCAAGGCAGGCAAGCATTAAAAGCTTGGGCTGATAAAACCTTTAGAGATCAATTTAAAGGTACATCCCATCACATAGGTAATCATATTATTGAGTTTTTAGATTCTGATAATGCAATTGGATTGGTCTATTCAAAAAATGAGCACGAAACTAATGATGAATGGGTGATTATGCAAATGCTTTACTGGGATGTGTATTCTAGAGTTGCCGGAGAATGGCTATTTCAAAAACGATTGCCTATGTATTGGTATGCAACCGATTTAAATAAACCTCCAATTGGTAAGAATAAAATGCGATGGCCTAATCAGGAGCCTTATGAGGGCTATTTTCATGATCTATTTCCGACATGGAAAGAATTTTGGGAAGAAAATTACGATCGGTACAGTGATGTGCAGGCACCCGCTAAGGTTAACGAATTTTTAAAAACTCTAAGGGGTGACGCAAAAGCACCAAATATTAAAGTTAGGTAATTAAACCTGCTAAAATACCCAGCAGTAACACTAAAGCACCAATACCAATCATGAACCCACTAAGATTAATAATAGTTTTTCTATCCTCTCCCATAAGTTAATCATAGAAAACAATGAATCTAGATACAAGATTAGAGTTTCCTATTGATACCGTTCCAAAGAATGGAACTATGTATTCAATTAATAATGAACTCCATTGGGTAAGAATGCCTCTTCCCATGTCACTAAATCATATCAATTTGTGGTTAATAGGATCAACGGATCAGGCAACGCTTGTGGATACTGGAATGTTTTTAGATGACGTAAAGACTGCTTGGACGGATTTAATAAATACAGAAAAAATAGATATAAAAAAACTTATCGTGACACATATGCATCCTGATCATATTGGTCTTGCAGGATGGTTTGTTAAAAAATTTAATGTACCTTTGTGTATGAGTAGAACCGATTATCTTCAGTGCAGACTTCTTGCTGCAGATACCGGTGAATATGTGCCACATGAAGCAATTGATTTTTATACTCAAGCTGGCTTATCTGAAAAACAAATAAAAAATTATATTGAAAGGTTTGGCTTCTTTGGTTCTATTATCCACAAACTCCCTGATTCTTATAATCGAATAAAACACGGCGATGTGATTTCTATTGCTGGAGATGAATGGGAATGTATCGAGGGAAGAGGCCATACAATGGAGCATATTTGTCTGTTCTCTAAAGCTAAAAATTTACTTATATCTGGCGATCAGTTATTGCCAAAAATTACCTCTCATGTGGGCGTCTTTCCAACTGAACCTAATGCCAATCCATTGGATGACTGGTTGAAGTCATGTAAAAGATTGATTGATTTAGTGCCTGAAGATGTCTTAGTGCTTCCTGCGCACGGCAGACCTTTTCTTGGGGCTCATAAAAGGTTAAAGACCATTATTAATCATCACGAAGAGTCTTTGAATAAACTTGAAGAATTTCTTACCACTCCAAAACGATCTGTTGATGTATTTCCTGTTTTATTCAAACGAGAAATTGATGATGGTAACTTCCTGATGGCCACTGGTGAATCAATAGCCCATCTTAATTGTTTAATTGAGAGAGGTTTGGTTTCAAGAAATATCAGTGAAGGGATTGCGTTTTATGAAAGGATCTAAGCTTTCAATTCCTGCAAAGTCATGGATTGTATATGATGCTGGAAATTCTGCATTTGCTACTACTGTTCTCGCTGCTTTTTTCCCAATTTTTTTTAAAGAATATTGGACGCAAGGTATTGATAACTTAACAGCTACAGCATACTTAGGTTATGGCCTCACAATTTCAAATCTTGTTTTACTTTTTACTGCACCCATAATCGGAGCAATAACTGATTTCTCGAATGCAACCAAAACATTTTTTATTACTCTAACAATCCTTGGCATTGTAAGTGTTTTATTGCTTTATACATTTCAGGCAGGTGACTGGTTGTATCCGTTAATGTTTTTTGGTCTCGCAAACTATTGTTTTGCTGCTGGGAATGTAATTTACGACAAGTTGTTATTACTGGTAGCTGAACCAGCTGATATTGGTAGAGTCTCAGGATATGGTTATGCAATAGGTTATCTGGGCGGAGGCTTTCTTTTTTTAATTAATGCAATAATGACACTTCAACCGGAAATATTTGGTTTAGCTGATTCTACTGATGCAGTGAAATGGTCATTTATATCTGTGGGAGTTTGGTGGGCACTTTTTTTAATACCAATTATTAAAAATGTGTCAGTTCCAGTTGTAGAACCGCAAAACAACGTTTTACTTAAATCAATTAAAAAAAATATTGTTACTTTGAGTAAAATTAAAACTGAGAAAAACGTCTTTATTTTTTTAATAGCATTCTTTTTATATATTGATGGTGTTCATACTGTCATGGCTATGGCTTCAGATTTTGCTCTAAACCTTAATCTTGAAAGCTCATCAATAATCATAGGGCTTATCTTAGTTCAGTTTGTTGCTTTCCCATCAACTATTGCATGGTCATACATTGCTGAAAAAAAGGGAGAAAAGAATGTTTTGTATGTAAATATTCTTGGATATCTTGCCTTGGTTAGTTATTCGGTATCTCTCTCTAATGCTACAGAATTTTATGTGATGGCATGCATGGTAGGTTCAATACAAGGAGGTATTCAAGCTGTCTCAAGAAGCCTATTTGCAAAAATTATCCCTATAAAATCAGCAGGCGAGTTTTTTGGTTTTTATAATATGTTTGGAAGGGCAGGAGCATTTCTTGGTCCATTACTAGTGGCAATTTTTGTATCAACTTTTGACAGTGCTTCTTATGGGTTAATTCCAATCGCAGTCTTATTTGTTTTGGGTGGTCTTTTACTAATTAAGGTTAAAACATGAAGTTACTATCAAAAACCTCAATTATTTTTTACAGCATTTTAGGAATATTTAGTTTATTTATAGCTCGCGGAATAAGAGAACTATTAGATTATTCTCTTTTAGTCGAGATTATTATTACATCAGTCACCATCATTCCGATATATATGGTTTGCAGAAAAATCCTTATGAAGTTTATTTCTTAGCAGCTATTCTTTCTTTAAGTAGATTGGGTTTATCTGTAATGATGCCATCGACCCCCAAATCAATCAGCCTATCCATTGTTGCAGCATCATTAATTGTCCAAACATGAACCTTCAAATTTAGTCTGTGCGCAGTCTCAATCAGTCTTTTTGTAGCAAGCTTAATACCGTATTTATATATTGGTATCTGAACGCAGTCTGCTTCAGGTGAGAATTTCTTTAATCCTAAAGAGTGTAATTTTAAAGATAGAATTTCACTTGGTCCCATCGATCTACAAAATTTAGGGTAATTCTTTTTAACAAAATCAAGTCTTTGATCAGAGAAGCTAGCAATACATACCCTAGAATGTGCATTGACAGAGTGTAAATATTTCATTGCAGGCTTCATCACCTCATTTGTTTTTAGATCGATATTAAATTTCGTATTTGGGAAAGCTTCCATGCATTCTTTTAATGTGGGTATTGAAAATCGATCAAATAACTTAATTTCATTTAATTCATTTGAATTCAAATCATTAAATCTTAATTTCTTCCCAATAAATCTATGCAAATCATCATCATGAAAAATATATGGAACTCCATCCGAACTAAGTTGAACGTCTGTTTCAATATATTCACAACCCAAATCAACCGCATAATTAAAACTTTCTATTGTATTTTCATAAGATTCTATCGATCCGCCTCGATGGGCAAAAATCGAACATGCAGGATTATCTAGATAGGAATGCATATTAACGTTTATTCTAACGCTTATTGATGATGTAAAATACATTCCTGATGATAGAAAGTATTTTGCCAGGTTTAGATTTAATGATGATAGGGATGAGTATTGTCTTCTCATTTTTGTTATTACTAATAATTGCAACAAAACTAATGAGTTTGATTGTGGGATCTGTTTTCGATGACGCTTCATTAATAAAGAAAGTTGATACCAATGGCCCTGAGATAATTTCTAATCAGGAAAAGCAAATTATTACTGAGGTATTGGGGTTACATAAATCATGACAGACAAGAATTTAGGAATTACTGAAGTTGTATTAAGAGACGGTCATCAATCACTACTTGCAACCAGGTTTAGATATGAAGATATGGAAGAAATTCTTTCATCAATGGATGAGGTTGGTTATTGGTCTGTAGAGTCATGGGGCGGTGCAATATTTGATTCATGTATTAGATATCTTGGAGAAGATCCTTGGGAAAGAATTAGAAAAATAAAATCTATGATGCCCAAGACACAACAACAAATGCTTCTAAGAAGCCAAAATCTTCTAGGCTACAAGCATTATTCTGATGATGTCGTCAACAAATTTGTTGAGCGCTCTAAGACTAATGGCGTAGATGTTTTTAGAATTTTTGATGCCATGAATGATGTTAGAAACATGCAGCAAGCCATTAAAGCAGTCAATGATTTTGAAGGTCATGCTCAAGGCACTATATCCTATACAACTAGCCCTGTTCACGATATCAAGGGATGGGTTGATTTATCTTTGAAACTTCAAGATTTAGGCGCACAGTCATTGGCTATTAAAGATATGGCTGGACTTTTAAAGCCGTATGTTGGATTTGAACTAGTTTCTTCGTTAAAGGAAGCTCTAGAAATACCTATTCACATGCAATGTCATGCAACCACTGGTATGTCTACAGCCACCGGGATAAAAGCTATTGAAGCTGGATTGGATAATATTGATGTATCAATATCTAGTATGAGTATGACCTATGGTCATTCACCAACTGAATCAATGGTTGCTATCTTAGAGGGCACAACCAGACCAACAAATCTAGATTTATCAAAATTAGAACCAGTTGCCCAACATTTTAAAGAGGTTAGAAAGAGATATCATAAGTTTGAAGGATCATTGCGTGGGGTTGATTCAAGAATTTTAATAAGTCAGGTACCAGGAGGTATGCTTACAAATCTCGAAAATCAACTTAAAGAGCAAAATGCATCAGAAAAATTTGATGAAGTCCTCAGCGAAATTCCAAAAGTAAGAGAGGACCTTGGGTACATTCCATTGGTCACACCTACATCTCAAATTGTAGGAACTCAATCAGTCATTAATGTTTTGAATGGTGAAAGATATAAATCCATTACCAAAGAAACTAGAGGAGTACTCGCCGGTGAATATGGGGCAACACCAGCTCCGGTTAATAAAGAATTACAAGAGAAAGCGCTTGACGGAGCTGCCGCAATTACATGCAGGCCTGCAGATTTGATAAATGATTCTTTTGATGATCTTGTTGAGGAATTTAAGAAAGTGATAAAAGATAATTCACTTGATGTCGAAGCAAATGAAGATAACACATTAATCTATGCATTATTTCCTGAAATCGGACTGAATTATTTTAAACACCTTGATGACCCAGAATTTTTTGAGCAACGACCTCTTGATATTCATCAGCAATCAAGCAGTTCCTATCTTGTAAAAATTGATGAAAAAGAATTTTCAGTAACTATTGATGAGAATAATAATTTTGATATTGCATCAGGTAATGCATCAAACACATCACCTAGCCAACCCCAGCAAGTTAAACCACAAGCTTCTTCAGTTTCTAGTCAGCTTAACGCTCCATTGGGTGGGAACATATTTAAAATCTTGATTGCGGAAGGTCAAACAGTATCGAAAGATCAAACCCTAATTATTCTTGAGGCTATGAAAATGGAAACTGAAATCAAATCACCGGCCGATGGAGTTATTTCAAACATACATATTCAAGTTGGGGATGCTGTAGCTCCAGGTGATTTATTAATCGATATTGCGTAAATGAATAATTTTGACATTAACTCACTATTGAGCTCATTTGGGTTTTTTTATATTACCCAAGGCCAAGTGATTATGCTTTTTGTAGGCTTGATTCTTCTTTATCTTGCCATCAATAAGAAATTTGAGCCATTACTCTTGGTTCCAATTGGCTTTGGAACGATTTTATCTAATATTCCTGAAATTGGACTTGCCTACAGTGGCTTAGAAAAAATTATCTTTGAAAATGATCCTGAAACATTATCAAACCTAGCAATGCTTTTAGGTTTAGATTTTATAAATGCAGATGTTGTTAAAAATCTTGATTTGGTAAGCCTTAGCAATGCTGAGAAGTACGCTGCTGAACTTGGATACACTTCAGGTATTTTGTATAAATTTTATTCTGTTTCCATTGGTTCAGGCATAGCACCTTTATTGATATTTATGGGTGTTGGTGCAATGACTGATTTTGGTCCAATGCTCGCAAACCCTAAAACTCTAATTCTTGGTGCAGCAGCTCAGTTTGGAATCTTTGCAACCGTTATAGGAGCCCTTTATCTAAATAATTTTGAAGCATTTGATTTCACTTTGCAGCAAGCAGCTGCGACTGGAATTATCGGGGGAGCTGATGGTCCAACTGCTATTTACGTTGCATCAATACTGGCACCGGAACTATTAGGAGCCATTGCGGTAGCAGCATATTCATATATGGCATTGGTACCTTTAATCCAACCGCCTATCATGCGAATGCTTACCTCAAAAGAGGAAAGGGTGATTGAGATGGTTCAAATGCGTTCAGTTTCTCAAAGAGAAAAAATATTCTTTCCTTTAATACTATTGCTATTGGTCGGTCTATTGCTTCCATCTGCAGCACCACTATTGGGAATGTTTTGTTTTGGTAATCTTTTAAAGGAATCCTTGGTTGTGGAAAGATTAAGCGAAGTTGTCCAAAACTCTCTCATAAATATAGTCACGATAGTTCTTGGTTTAAGCGTTGGTTCAAAATTAGTTGCAGAAAAATTCTTGACAGCTGAGACTTTAGGAATTTTAGCTTTAGGCATAATTGCATTCGGTATTGGAACTGCAGCAGGTGTAATCATGGCTAAAATTATGAATCTATTTGTTAAAGATAAAATTAATCCACTGATCGGAGCTGCTGGTGTATCAGCCGTTCCTATGGCAGCAAGAGTTGCTAATAAAGTAGGTCTTCAATACAACTCACAAAACTTTTTATTGATGCATGCAATGGGTCCAAATGTTGCTGGGGTTATTGGCTCAGCTGTTGCCGCAGGGATCATGATTAAACTCTTAGCTTAATTTGAAAATAATATGGATAAATTTGCTGCTATCCGCTCATATAAGGACCATGAAGTTTCAGATGTTATAAATACACTTCTTGGTGATGATCGAGTCACTAGCTCTTTCCTGCAATTAATTTTTCCTAGAGCTTATGCTTTTATCCCATTTAAAAATTTTCTTATTAGAAGATTTTTATCTTATAAACTTCGATCAATTGATAATATTGAAAGTTATCAAAAAATTTTTGAAAATTTAGTTGAAAAAGTCATAAATCAATCTATTTCTTCCTTTACATGCAACGGTCTTGAGCAACTGGACAAAAATCATCGTTATTTATTTATATCTAATCATAGGGATATAACTTTAGACTCGGCATTGCTAAATTATGCTTTATACAAAGCAGGCCATAAAACATTTAATATTGCAGTGGGCGACAATCTTATGAACACTAAGTGGGTTGCTGACCTGATGCGATTAAATAAGAGTTTTATCATTCAAAGATCAGGTGCAACTAAAAAAGATATTTATAAAGGTCTGTCATTAGCTTCGGAATATATTCATGAATTAATTAATAAAAACGAATCAGTGTGGATTGCTCAAAAACAAGGAAGGGCAAAAGACGGAATCGATTCAACTGATCCAGCTTTACTTAAAATGATTCATCTTCACAAGAGAAAAGAGTTCTCTATTTCTGAATATTTTAATGAATTGAAGGTTGTTCCAGTTGCAGTGTCATATGAATATGATCCAAATGATATAAACAAAGCAATTGAATGTGCTAAAACTAATCAGGGAAAAGACTACATTAAATCTTCAAATGAAGATATTAGCAGCATTGCAAAGGGAATTACTGATAAGAAAGGAGATGTATCTATTAATGTTGGCTCTCCACTGAAATTTGTTTCTGACGATAGTGATCAAATTTCTAATCAAATAACTGAATCAATAAGGAATTTATATGAACCTCACTCAACAAATTATGCAGCATACATAAAATCAAAGAATGAAATTTTAGACCACAGTTTTTCTGAGTCTAAAATCAACGAAAGTATTAATTATTTAGAAAGCAGAGCAATGCAATTAACAAAACATGAGAAAGAAGAGCTTTATAGTCAGTATTATCAGTGTTTAGTAAAAAAAATGGGCGGATAAACCGCCCATAAATATTCTCTAGAAATATTTTAATCGAACTCTGGATATGCCTCCACGCCAATTTCAGTGGCATCAAGTCCGGCCATTTGTTCTTCATCAGTTGCTCTAATAGGCATGAACATATTGATTAAATACACAACACCTAAGCTAGCAACATAAGTGAAACCAGCAATCATTAGAACTCCAATTAATTGACCTCCAAAGTCAGCACCTCCGGTGGCACTTACTACAAGTACACCATAGATACCCACAATTCCGTGAGCAGATATTGCTCCAACAGGATCATCAATACCGCTTTTCTCTAAAAATAAAATAGAGAAGTAGACTATTGCACCACCTATAGCTCCAACGATAACAGCTGTTCCACCAGATGGGCTTAAAGGATCAGCAGTTATGGATACTAGTCCCGCTATAGCACCATTGATAGCCATAGTTACATCCATTTTTCCACTTAGAAATAAGCTTATTAAAAGAGCAGCAACAACACCTCCAGCTGCAGCCATATTAGTATTTAAAAATACTTGACTCACTGCAGTAGCACTACTAACTTCTGAGACTTTAAGTTCTGAACCACCATTAAAGCCAAACCAGCCCAGCCAAAGAATCCATGCTCCCAATGCAGCCATAGGGATATTTGACCCAGGCATTGGATTTACCGACCCGTCAGCGTTATATTTACCTTTTCTTGAACCAAGTACCGTAACTACAGCTAGAGCCGCAGCAGCACCGCATAAATGCACTGTTCCTGAACCCGCGTAATCAGAGTATGAAATACCCATTCCTTCAAATCCGCCACCCCAATTCCAAAAACCTTGAGTAGGGTATATAAAGCCAGTTAAAACAACGGCAAATAAAAAGAATGGTAGTAATTTCATTCTTCCTGCAACAGCTCCTGATACTATTGACATTGCGGTAGCAACAAAAACAACTTGAAAAAAGAAGTCTGCTTGATGTGAGTAATAACCCACAAAACTACCATCAGCAATAGAGCCATCAGCTCCATACATTATTGGATCAGCTTCAGTACCTGTTGAAAGCGACCATGAACTACCAATTGCTGGGAATAACCCACCAAAGTAACTATCGCCAGCATACATAAGTGCAAAACCACATACTAAGTACATGATGCAAGCAATTGAATAAAGGCCTAGGTTTTTTGTGACAATTTCTGATACATCTTTTTTCTGAACAAGCCCTGCCTCCAGCATGGTAAAGCCAGCGGCCATCCACATAACTAGCGCACCAGCCATAACAGCATAAAAAGTATCTAATGCAAATTTAATTTCTTCCATAATAATTTCTCCTATATAGCCTCAGCACCTGTTTCACCAGTTCTGATTCTGATTACGTCATCAACGCTTGATACAAATATTTTTCCATCACCAATCTTGCCTGTACCAGCAGTTTTAGTAATGACATCTGTTACTGTTGAGGTTTGAGAATCGTCCACTAAGATCTCTAACTTTATTTTTGGAAGGGTATCCACGGTGTATTCAGCACCTCTATAAAGTTCAGTATGACCTTTCTGACGTCCATAACCTTTTACTTCAGTTATAGTTAATCCGGTAATACCAGCATCGACCAATGCTTCCCGAACTTCCTGTAACTTAAAGGGTTTGATAATCGCGACTACAAGTTTCATTTTTATAAGCTCGCTGAAATAGAGAAGAATATACCGTCTTCATCTACTCCACTGTATCCTTCATCGGTGAAATCATATGCTGTTATTCCGCAATCAAATTGTCCGCACGAAAAGCTGTAACCAATGCTGTAGTTATCACCCATATCGTCATATGTTCCATATGCAAATGAAAATCCACCAACTCCATAAGATAATTCTAGGTAATCAGTAGCTTCATCTTGTCCTGAATAATACGTGACACCTAAATCACCAAAGCTTAATCCAAGATATATTTCTTCAAATTTAATATCTGGATCTGAATCAGGGTAGTCGTAAGTAAGATAACCTACATCAACACCGACATCACCCAGGCTAAAGCCGTAACCTGCGTAGTAATCAAGTTCCTGACCATTACCGTTATTAAAATTTACGTTTGATCCCCAAAAACCTGCATAAAACCCAGAATCAGCTTCATAATCAAATCCACCCTGAACAGCAGGACCATCTGATTGTGTCATTCCTCTCCAGATATAATCTGTAGTGAATGATACGTTTGCGCTAACTCCAGCATATGAGGATACTGAGGCCAAACTCATTATTACTAATAGAAAATTTTTCATAATTTCTCCTTATTATATTTATAACTATGCAACATTAATGCCAAAATAAAATTAACTAATAATTTAATCATCGAATTCGTATATCAATATATAATTTGCAAAAATCACAAAAGGATAAGTTATGGATATAAGCGGAAAAGTTGCAGCCATTACGGGTGGGGCATCAGGTTTAGGTGAAGCAACCGTAAGACATTTTTTACAAAGCGGAGCTAAGGTAGTTATCTTGGACCTTAATGATGAAAATGCTAAAAAGCTAATTGATGAGCTAGGCGATGAAAATTTAAAGTACATCAATACCAATATCATGGAAGAAGAACCAGTTAAAAAAGCAATGGATTTCATTCAAAATGAATTTGGGGCTCTTCATGTTGCTGTTAATTGTGCTGGCACAGGATATGGAGGAAGAATTATTGGTAAGGACGCTCCTCATCCATTAGATCACTTTAAATTTATTATTGACTTGAATCTAGTTGGTACTTTTAATGTAATGCGTCTTGCAGCTGAACTTATGGACAAGAATGAACCAGATGCTCAGGGTGAAAAAGGAGTAATTATTAATACAGCCTCAGTTGCAGGATATGAAGGTCAAATTGGTCAATCTGCATATAGCGCCTCTAAAGCTGGTGTAATTGGTTTAACACTTACTGCGGCTAGAGATTTAGCTAGGCATGCTATCCGAGTAAATACTATTGCTCCAGGTATTTTTGATACACCTCTAATGAAACTAGCTCCAGATAAAGTTAGAGATCCTCTACTGGAATCAACACAATTTCCTCATAGGTTTGGTGATCCATCAGAATTCGGTAACTTAGCATCACACATCGTTGATAATTCATACCTTAATGGTGAAACAATTAGAATTGATTCAGGCATGCGAATGAAGCCAAGATAAATGTCTGATACTTACAATGCATTCGTTGTTGATGAAATAGAAGATCAATTCAAGTCTTCCATTAAGTCATTACCTCTTCCTGAACTTCAAGATGGCTTTGTTCTCATTGATGTTCTTTATTCTTCGCTTAATTACAAAGATGCGCTTTCTGCTTCAGGCAATAAAGGAGTCACAAAATCTTATCCCTTTACTCCAGGAATTGATGCTGTTGGCAAAATCCGACAGTCAAAGGATAACAATTTAAAGGAAGGAGATGAGGTAATTGTTACCGGGTATGACCTTGGTATGAATACCAATGGTGGTTTTGGTGAAATTATTCATGTTCCATCAGGTTGGGTTGTTCCGCTGCCTAATAATTTATCAATGGAAGAAGCTATCTCATTTGGAACAGCTGGGATTACAGCAGCTGCGAGCGTTGATGCAGTTTTATCAAAAATTGATGCCCCAGAATTGCCAGTTGCAGTATCAGGAGCGACTGGAGGAGTTGGGTCAATAGCAGTTGGCCTTTTATCTAAATTAGGTATCGATGTAACTGCAATAACTGGCAAAGAAAATTCAAGCCAATTTCTAAAAAATCTTGGAGCAAAAAATATAATTTTAAGGGATGATTTTAGTTCCGAAAAAATAAGACCACTAGATAAAACTAAGTTCTCAGCAGGAGTAGATACAGTTGGTGGTGAAATATTAAGCAGAATTATTTCTCAAGTTGACAGACATGGAGTCATAACTTGTTGTGGAAATGTGAATTCAATCAAGCTTGAGACAACTGTTTTTCCATTCATATTAAGAGGTATTGCCTTACAAGGCATTGATTCAGCTGAATCTCCAATTTCCTACAAAAAATATTTATGGGATAAAATTGCCTCCGAATGGCAGATAGGTTATTCAAAGTCTTCAATAAAAATAATTAAACTTAATGAATTAGCCCCTGAGATTGATAAGATACTAAATGGCAATCAACAGGGTAGAGTGGTTGTAAAACACGGAGAGTAAACGTAATGTCTAACGATAAAGATAAGCTTGCTAAATATTATGAATCTGCTGAAGCTAATCAAGACTCAAGATCTGATGCATGGGTAGCATTTATTATTATTATGGTTTTTGTGGTAACTGCAGTTTTTTGGGTTTCTGGTCAGTAGTTATTTATTCTGATAAGAATTTTTCAGCATCAAGCGCAGCCATACAACCAAAACCGGCCGAAGTTATAGCTTGCCTGTAAACTTGATCTGATACATCGCCTGCAGCAAATACACCTTTTACTGACGTCTCGGTAACTGATCCAGATAATCCAGATTTTATAATGATATATCCATTATCCATGTCTAGTTGACCATCAAAAATTCCTGTATTTGGGGAATGACCGATAGCAATAAAAACACCGCTTAGACTAATTTTTTTGTCATCTTGTTCCTCAGTTACAATCATTCCATTCACGCCCATTTCATCCCCAAGTACTTCTTTTAATTGTGAATTCCAATGTATTTGAATATTGTCTGAATCAAAAATTCTATTTTGTAATATTTTTTCAGCTCTCAACTCATCCCTTCGATGTATAAGATGCACTTTTGAACAAATTCTTGAAAGATAAAGGGCTTCCTCAGCAGCAGTATTTCCACCTCCTACTACAGCAACCTCTTGATCTTTATAAAAGAAGCCATCACACGTAGCGCATGCAGATACTCCCTTACCAAGAAATTTTTCTTCAGAAGGAATGCCTAAATACTTTGCACTTGCACCAGTAGAAATAATTAGTGCATCGCATGTCCATGTTGAATTTCCATGTAGAGTTTTAGTCCCATCAGTTAATTTTGTTTCATGAATATGATCATTAATGATTTCAACATCAAATTTCAGGGCATGTTTTTGCATACGGTCCATCAATTCCGGCCCTTGAAGATCATCTGAATCACCCGGCCAATTTTCAACTTCAGTAGTTGTGGTTAATTGACCACCAACTTCGGTCCCAGTAATTAAAGTTGGGTTTAGTCCAGCTCTCGCAGCATAAATTGAAGCCGCATAACCTGCTGGTCCAGATCCGAGAATAATTAATTTTTTATGTTCATTAGTCATTTTAAAATTATAAATTAAGGTGTTAATAAAATCTGTTTAATCCATAATATAATTACTAACTATTAGCCCATGGCAAAAAAACAAAACCAATCAGCGCCACTTCCAATTACCACTATTTTTTCATTTGTCTTATTGGCATTTAGTCTTTATTTCTTTGTTTCATTAGTAACTTTTAATCCAAATGATGTTTCATTAAGTACAAGTTCTTCTCAAGTAAATTCAATTGAGAACTATGGTGGTCTTTTTGGTGCTTATTTATCTGATTTTTTATTTTCCATTATTGGTGCCTCAGCTTATTTGCTCATAGCATTGATGGTTCATGAAGTTCTAAATATCCTTTTTTTTCATGAAAGATTTGCACATCATAAGACCCTTCGCATTATCTCATCATTTATTTTAATTTTTTGTTCTTGCCTACTCTTTGAATATTTCTTATCTGGAGAAGCTTACCCTCAACTATCTGCTGGTGGGGTTCTCGGCTTTCTCGGATTAGATTTTCTTTCATCTTATCTTGGTGTTTTTGGCGCCTTAATATTTGTTGTGATCTTTGCGCTTGCAAGCCTCTCTTTTGCGCTTGCATTTTCATGGATTAATGTCTTTGATTTTATTGGCAAAAACCTAATTGCATTCTCGAAGATACTTTTACAAGCATTAAAAATGCTATCTACATTAATCCTCACTTCTTTTAAAAATGCCTTAAGTAATTTTGTAAAAACTACCCAAAACTTGATATCAAATTTCAAATCCAGCAGATTAAAAGCTCAGGAGGAAAAGGCATCACCTAGAAAATCCTCAAAATCAATTGAACAGCAGGATGAAATTGAAAGAGTGGTTGTAGAAAAATCTCAAATCACACCTGAAAAGGATCCAAAAAAAGAAAGTATTCCAGAAGATGTTAAGAATGAAGCTGAGCCGTTGAATACAAAAACTTCAACCACTGTCTATAAAAAAGAAAATGTAGATACTTCAATGCCTGATACATCTTTATTGGATAGAGCTCTGGATGATGGCGATTCCCTTACTAAAGATGAACTAAATCAGTTAGCTGATTTATTGGAATCAAAACTAGATGAATTTGGTGTTGAGGCAAAGGTTGTATCAGTTTTACCAGGACCTGTTGTAACCAGATTTGAAATCCAGCCTGCTCCAGGGACAAAGGCAAGTAAGATAACTAATATTTCTCAAGATATAGCTCGTTCTCTTGCAGTAAGTAGCGTTAGAGTTGTTGAGGTAATTGAAGGTAAGTCTGTTGTGGGAATAGAGATTCCGAATACAAATAGAAAAATGGTTCGATTAAGTGAAATTCTTTCATCCAATGCCTTCAAAAATTCAACATCACCTCTTTCTCTTGCATTGGGGCATGACATAGCAGGTAAATCAGTGGTAGTTGATTTGGCAAAAATGCCTCATCTATTGGTCGCAGGAACAACAGGTTCTGGTAAGTCTGTTGGAATCAATGCAATGCTTCTAAGTCTTTTGTTTAAATCTGATCCATCTGATGTAAGGCTAATATTAATTGATCCAAAAATGCTCGAACTTTCAGTTTATGATGGCATTCCTCACTTATTAACGCCTGTAATCACTGACATGACTGATGCATCTAACGGTCTTCGTTGGTGTGTTGCTGAAATGGATAGAAGATATAAGTTAATGTCAGAAATGGGCGTACGTAACTTAAGTGGATTTAATAAAAAAGTTGCTGAAGCAAAAATTGATGGCAAACCATTATTTGATCCACTTATAGAGGATGAGGAAACCGAATTAGAGGAACTCCCATCTATTGTTGTAGTTGTGGACGAGTTTGCTGACATGATGATGTTGGTTGGCAAAAAGGTTGAACATCTTATTGCAAGAATTGCGCAAAAAGCTAGAGCTGCTGGTATTCATCTTATCCTAGCAACACAACGTCCGTCTGTTGATGTAATTACAGGTCTAATTAAAGCAAACATTCCTACTAGAATTGGATTCCAAGTTTCTTCGAAGATTGATTCAAGAACAATTTTAGATCAGGGCGGGGCAGATCAATTACTAGGTTATGGAGATATGCTTTATTTGCCTGCAGGCCAGGGAGTCCCGGTAAGAGTTCACGGAGCGTTTGTTGGAGACGATGAAGTTCATCGCGTAGTTAATGACTGGAAGGAAAGAGCAGAACCTGATTATCTAGAAGAAATTACATCTGAGCTGCAGGAAACGGGACCCATACCTGGATGGTCAAATGAATCATCTGGTTCAGATTCAGATGAAAGCGATGAACTTTATGATGAAGCTGTTAATTTTGTACTTGAATCAAGGAGGGCCTCCATTTCATCGGTGCAAAGGAAGCTAAGAATAGGTTACAACAGAGCCGCACGTTTAATCGAGGCTATGGAAGCTGCAGGACTTGTCTCTGAAATGAATACCAATGGGACGAGAGAAGTATTAGTTCCAAAGAGATAGAAATGAGAACCTATCTAATTCTGTTTTTATTATTCTCTTTAAATATTAACGCGGACGAATTAGATGTTTTCTTTGAGGCTCTAAATAAAGATTACCTTTTTAACGAAATAGTTTATGAAAATGAATTAGCTATTCAAAAATCGAATGGAGAAATAATTAAGAAAAAGAATAAATTTGAGGTACATATCAAACAGCCTTTTGAAGAATCCTATTATGTATCAGAAACAGAAATTGATCATATTGATCATGATCTCAATCAAAAACAAACCATTCCTATGGAGGCAATTAATAGCCCTTTAATAAAAGCATTCTTAAGTCCAACAAAGGCATATCTTAATAAGTTAGATATCGAAATTATTGATAATTTATATCTGCTTTCCGCTGAAACTCAAGCAATTGAATTTTTAACTAAAGGCAATCAAATAAAAAAAATAATTTTCTTAGACAACTTAGGCTACCGACACGAAATAACTTTGGCACTTAAACATGGCTAATTATTTATTAATTGCGTTGGGAGGTGCTTTAGGGTCTTTATTAAGATACTTAGTGGGTATTCGGATACAACCCTCTGAATCATTCTTTCCCGTTAATATCTTATTAATAAATATATTAGGATGTTTTTTAATTGGCATGGTTTTGGCATTGGTTGATGCTAAATCACAACTCTTCCTTTTTCTTACAATTGGGATATTGGGTTCTTTTACGACTATGTCAGCTTTTTCAGCTCAAGCATTGGATTTATTGTTAGATGAAAAGTACTTACTTGCGACTTCATATGTATTTTTAACTTTACTTTCATGTATCATTTCGACTGTTATTGCATATTATTTATTTAAAGCGTTAGCATGATTGATCCTAAGATTCTCAAAGAAAATATACAAAGTTGCAAAGATAATTTAGCCAAAAGAGGTTATAGCCTCGATGATGAAAAATTTTTATCACTAGAGAACCAGCGCAAAGATCTTCAAACAAGAGTTGAAGATCTACAATCCCAAAAAAATAAACTCTCAAAAAATTTTGGAGAATTAAAAAAATCTGGCCAATCAACAGACGTACTTGCTTTAGAACTTGAAGAAATTAAGTCGCAAACGACTGATCTAGAAAAAACTCTCTCAGCACTGCAAATTGAGATCTCATTTTTTTTAATGGATATACCTAATCTGATTTCAGAGGATACCCCAACTGGAACAAGTGAAGACGACAATAAATTAATTGAAGAATATTTAAAACCGCAAGTACTTAAATCGGATTCTCATTTAGACATTACAGATCAAATAAGCCTAGAGCTTGGAAATAAATTAAGCGGATCTCGATTTTCAGTTCTAAAAGGCAATGTGGCTAAACTTCATCGATCTCTTTGCACCTATATGATTAATCAAGCAATTAATAATGGTTATGAGGAAACTTACGTACCTTATATTGTTAATTATGATGCCTTAGAGGGTACAGGACAGCTTCCTAAGTTTGAAGAGGATCTTTTTAAGTTATCCAATGATCAATACTTAATACCAACAGCAGAGGTCCCACTTACGAACTTATTTCGAGATCAGATAGTTGATCAAGATCTACTTCCAATAAAGCTAACTGCGCACACGCCATGCTTTAGATCCGAAGCGGGAAGTTATGGTAAAGATACAAATGGACTTATAAGACTTCATCAATTTGATAAGGTTGAAATTGTACAAATTGTTAAACCTCAAGATTCTGACAAAGCACTTGGAGAGATAACATCCCATGCGAAATCTGTTTTAGAGAAACTTGAGCTGCCATATAGAGTCGTCCAGCTTTGCTCTGGAGATGTAGGATTTTCAGCTAGCAAAACTTTTGATATAGAGGTCTGGATGCCTAGTCAAGAAAAATATAGAGAGATCTCATCATGCTCTAATTTTTCAGACTTTCAAGCCAGAAGATCAAAGATTAGATTTAAAGAAAACGGAAAGAATCACTTTGTGCATACCTTAAATGGTTCAGCCTTGGCAGTTGGTAGGACTTTGATAGCTGTAATTGAAAATAATTTTAATAAAAAATTAAAGTTAATTAATATTCCAAAAGAGCTTCAAAACCTTATGGATGCTGACATTATAGAGTTGTAAAAATTAACCTAATTTTTGTCACTAAAAAGTCACTTTAATTCACTAAAAAAAAGTTCTACAATTGATATCGACACAAATTTCAAGAGGGGTCATTCATGAATTATATAAAGGGATTATTTTTATCAATTCTCTTAATTTCTGTTCCAGCTTTTGCAGAGGTTGAAACTACTTCTTCCATTCGGGGTACAGTTAATGTTGCAGGTGCAGCAGTTGAGATTACTAATCAATCAACAGGTCAAACAAAGTCTGTTACTGCTGGTACCACTGGAAACTTTTCAGCTTCCTTCTTAAAAGTTGGTGGTCCTTACTCTGTAAGTGCATCAGCTCCAGGCTATGCAAGAGAATCAGTAGATGGGTTGTTCTTAGTACTTAATGAGACAACCAATATAAGTATTACTCTTGTATCAACAGCTGATGTTGAAGAGGTTGTTACTACAGCTACTAGAGCTGGTTCAATCAAGGTGGGAACAGGTACGTTACTAGATAGAACTGCTATGGATGGCGTTCCAACAATCAACAGATCGGTTGCTGACTTTGCAAAATTAGACCCAAGGGTATCTATTAATACAGGCTCATCAAGAAATGCAGAAATATCTGTAATGGGTGCAAACAATAGGTACAACGACTTCTCAATTGACGGTGTTAGTTTTAATGACCCATTTGGTCTTAACGCTAATGGTTTCGGTTCAATGAGAAACCCAATCAGTTTAGACTTTGTTGATCAAATATCAGTAGACGTTACTCCATTTGATGTATCTCGTGGTAACAATACTGGTGGATCAATTGCTGTGGTAACAAAATCCGGTACCAATGAGTTCAAAGGGACTTACTACACTACTGAACGTGATGAAAGCAACATCGGTGATTACAACGGTCTTGATTTTGCAACATTCAGTGAAGAGATTACATCCGTAACACTATCGGGTCCAATCATCCAAGATAAGCTATTTTTCTTTGTTGGGTATGAGGAGCTCGAAGCTTCATCTCCTGTACTTTACGGAACAAAAGGCAGTGGAGCTCCCAATGAAGCTGAAACAGTCACAGCTGCAATTGGACAACAAATCAAAGATATTGCCATGAATACTTATGGTTATGATCCTGGTGCACTTGATAATGTATCTTTTCCTGAAACTCATGAAGAATACACTGTAAAAATTGACTATTACATCAATGATTTTCATCGTGCAGTGTTAAACGTTTCACATTCAGAGGATTACTTCCCTAGAAAATACAATCGAGGTAATACTGTGTTTAGTAACAACTACTATGCTAAACCTCCTGAAATTGATCGTGAATCAATAACAATTTTCAGTGACTGGAGTGATCGCTTAAGAACAAAAATTAAATTCACTTCATATGAAATGTATGAAGATGATTCCTCCATTGGTGATCCTTTCTTCCCTGAAGCAAGAATTCGTGTAGGTGGGGACCAAGTTTATCTTGGTGGTGACAGATACAGAGGTGCGAACCTTATCAACACTACATCTGACTACTTCACCTTTAAACTTGACTATGACTTAGGCGACCACATTATTACTGCTGGTGTTGAGACTGAAGAAGCTGATATTTATAACTTGTTCATTGCAAGATATAACGGTGAGATTCATTTTGATTCTATTGACGATTTTGCAAACGGTACATGGTCTTACTTAAGATTCCACACTCCTATTAGCGGTAATGCAAATGTTTCTGATGCTGCTGCTGCTTTTGAAGTAGAAAAGACTACTATGTATCTGCAAGATAAGTGGTATGTCAACGATGACTTAACTATTATTTATGGTGTCAGGTACGATCAACGTGAAACACCAACTGAAGCCAGACTTAATCCAAACTTCTTGGCTCGAAACGGTGTTCCTAATAATGCTAAATTTGACTTTGATCTTGTTCAACCTAGATTCTCATTCAATATGAACGTAACTGATGAAGTTTCAGGGATGTTTGATGGAATGTTCGATTATGTTGTAGATGCAACACTTCGTGGCGGACACGGATTATTCATGGGAAGAATTCCTAATGTTTGGTACGGTAACCAGTATTCAAGATCTGGTGGCGCAACTGATTACAATAGATTCAGAAGTTTTTCTGATACCATTGGAACTATGCCTGCCGCTTCCGTGGCAGATCCAAGATTCTTCTGGCTTGGACCAACAAGTAATTACCAGGTAAGAGGAGCTTACTTTGGTGATGCTCAAGGTACAGACCCAGATTTTGAGGCTCCTTCTTCTTGGAGATCAAATCTTGCCCTTGATTTAGTAACAGCCAATGGCTATGAAATTACCTTTGAATATAACCTTGATGATGTTAATGAGGGTGTCTTCTATAAAGATTTAGGTCTAGAGAGAACCGGTCAATTGGCTGATGGAAGAGGCGTCTATGACACTTCAGGTGACTACTGGCTAACTAATGCTAGTGGTGGTGGTGCTGAAGCCTTTACGTGGTCTGTAACTAAAGACTTTAATGGTTTAAAAGCATTACTTGCCTATAGTACTGTTGATGCTGAAGATATTTATCCATTAACATCAACTCAGGCTGAATCTACATATGGTTATACTCAAAGATTTGATGGAGAGAATCTCTCACCAAGGCCTTCAAGCTTTATGATCGATGAGAAGTGGATCTTCTCACTTGATTATACTGCTAAGCTGATCGGTGAAAATGATACAAGATTCTCACTTGTATACATTTCAAAATCTGGTGAAAACTTTAGTGTTACTTATGATACAGGATACAATTCTGTTGGTGGTGCAAGTTATGGTGGATATGATCTTGCTTACATTCCAACCGGTGCAGCTGACCCAAAAGTTAACTTTGCATCTGCTGGAGTTGCTGCGTCTGTAATGGAACACATCAACAACACTGGACTAAGAAACTACAAAGGTACTTATGCACCAAGAAATGCTTTCCAAGGTCCTGATTATAGAAGGGTAGACTTAAGGATCACTCAAGATATCAATGTATGGAATGATCATAAATTAATTGTCTATCTTGATGTTCTTAACCTATTGAATCTATTAGATGATGATAAAGGAATAGTAGAAGAGTACTCTTACAATAACAGCAGACAAATACTAGTAAATGGTGTTGATGCTGAAGGAAGAGTTAATATTACAGGAGTTGATCCTGATGATAGCTTAAGCGTTGTTAACTTTAATGGCCAATCTGTATGGCAAGTTAACTTAGGCTTTAAATACTCTTTCTAATATTTTATAGAGTTATTAAGGGCGGTTTATCCGCCCTTTTTTTTGTTAAAATGAACTATGTCTAGGGATCTAATACCTGAATTATCATATGAAAAGATTGCAGCATTTGATCCTGCAACCCTTTCAATATTATCTGATGCACTTGAAAATCATGGTTTTTTTACCGTAACAAATCATGGCATCAATGATAATTTGCTTGATGCTAGTTATGATTTAGCAAAGAAGTTTTTTGATCTAGATGAATCTATAAAAGCCAATTATTCTAGACCTGAGCATGGTGGTGCTAGGGGTTATACACCTTTTGGTAAAGAAACAGCATTAGGTGAAAAAGTACCGGATCTCAAGGAGTTCTGGCATCATGGGCCTAAAGTGGACAACACATATGATGATCGAATAAAAGGCAATATATCCGTTGAGGAGATAGATGAATTTAGCTCTCATTTTGATACCTTATTTACATCTCTTAACAATGTTGGTATCGGTGTTTTATCAGCTATAGCTAAAGTACTGGATTTAAATGAAGATTTTTTTAATGACTGGGTAGTAAAAGGAAATTCTGTATTAAGATTAATTCATTACCCTCCCGTAAATGACTCATCAAATCTACAAAGGGCAAGAGCTCATGAAGATATTAATCTAATCACTCTTCTGGTTGGAGCAGAAGAATCTGGACTAGAGGTCCTGTCTAAGAGTAGTGAATGGATTCCTATTGAGAGTAGAAGTAAATCAATAGTTTGTAATATCGGTGATATGATGCAATTAGTAACACGTGGAAGACTAAAAAGCACAACTCACAGAGTTGTTGAATACGGTAAAGGTGAGCCAAAATCAAGATACAGCATGCCATTTTTTCTTCATCCTTCTCCAGAGATTATATTGAAATCCATTGTGGATGATAGTGAGGGGTCAGTCTCGGCACATGATTTTTTAGAGGAAAGAATAAGAGCAATTAAATTATATTAATCATGACATTATTAGAAATAATTCAAATTATCATTGGTTTTATCGGACTGACTGCTATTGCAATACCTCTATCTAACTCTAAATCAAACATAAACTATAAAAGCATCTTTATAGCTATTCTCTTCCAGATAGCATTAGCTTTTGCTCTAATTAAGGTTCCTTTCATCGTAAATATTTTTTCCTACTTCTCAACTGGAGTTGAAAAGCTGCAGGAAGCTACAAATGCAGGAACTCAATTTGTGTTTGGATATCTATCCATGGGGGAGGGTGAAGAATTAATCTTTGCATTTAAAATTTTACCTTTGATTATTGTTATTTCTTGTCTCACAGCCTTATTTTGGTTTTGGAAGATCTTACCGATTGTAATTAGAGGTATATCAAAGGTCTTTGAGAAGTTATTTAATATTGGTGGTCCTATTGGTTTGGGAGCTACTGCAAATATAATTATGGGCCAAGTTGAAGCACCACTTCTTGTACGACCTTATCTTTCGAAGATGACCTCTAAAGAGCTTTTGATTTTGATGACAGCTGGCATGTCAACAGTATCAGGTTCAATTATGATTGCATTGGTCACCATGCTTCAGATCCAGTTTGGAGACATCAACCTTATCCAGCATTTAATAACTGCATCAGTTTTATCAATACCGGCAGCCATTATGTATGCCAATATAATGATTCCTTCAAATGAAATTACTGATTTTTCTGAGGGAGAAGTTCCACGAATCTATGAATCTTCAATGGATGCAATTACCAGAGGTACTCGTGATGGAGTTGACATTGCTGTAAATGTTGGAGCCATCTTGGTGGTGTTTATCGCACTTGTTTATTTAGTTGACTCTGTTTTAGGATTGCTGCCTTCCATTGCAGGTAGAGAAGTATCACTTCAGATGATTTTGGGTTTCATTTTCTATCCAATTGTTTGGTTAATGGGAGTTCCGCTTGATGAAGTTATGACATCAGCTGAGTTGCTGGGAATTAAAACAGCTTTAAATGAATTTGTTGCCTACGCACAACTATCAGGTTTAGAGGAGGGCGCCTTATCTGATAGATCTAAATTAATCACGTTATACGCTCTGTGTGGATTTGCTAATTTTTCTTCTGTTGGAATTCTTGTTTCAGGTATTGGAGCTATGGCACCTGAAAGAAAAGCAGATTTAATCAAAGTATCTTTAAAGGCTTTAATTGGAGCTACTCTGGCTTCGTGTATGACCGGCCTAGTGATTGGTATTTTTAGTTAAGAATAACAATATTTAAATTTAAGAAAGCTGCAAAAAAAAGCCAGCATGGATATGGTAAGTAGAGAAATCCATATAACCAGCTAGATTTAAACAATCTCATTTGGATGACAAGATTAATGAATAACAATAAAAGAATATCTATAAAGGCAATTATCGGCATTTGAAAATAAAAAAATATCCATGACCAAACTGCATTCATAATTAGCTGGACTAAGAATAGTTTAGATATTTGTTTAAAGTTAAAATAACTCACCAAGGCCATAAGCGCATATAAGATCGGCCAAACAACACCGAAAACATAACCTGGAGGATTTAATGTGCTCTTATTTAATGATTGGTACCAATTATCCTGGTTGATATAGACATTGGCTAAAGAGCCTATGAAGAAAGTTATTAACGTGGCCAGGGGTAAAACCAGAGGGGATTTAACAATACTTATCAAGCTATTTAAACAGTCTTGAAAAAGGACTAAGAATCTTGGAGATTAAGCTCGAGCCTTTAGGTCGGGCTTCATTGAAAATATATACACCAACAAACAAAGTTGCTACAAGAAAAACAATTATTGCGTCGTATTCAGCCATAACAATATTATAGGTTATTCAAGAGTAAATTATTCTCTTTCTATTATTATCGAACAAATTGAGTATCCGCCACCAAATGAACATATTAATCCCTTTTGCCCAGGCTCAAGGTGATTAAATTTATGGAAAGCAATTAATGAGCCAGCTGAACCGGTATTCCCAAATTCATCAAGAACATTAGGAGCTCTTTTCTCATCAACATCACCATCAAGTAATTTATTTAGTATCCATTTATTAAGATTAATGTTTGCTTGGTGCATCCAGAACTGAGAAATATCATCAGTCGAAAGGCTTAATGAATCCAGTTGATTCTCAATTAATTGAACAACCATGGGACACACTTCCTTGAATACACTTCTGCCATTTTGTTTAAAGAGTAACTCATCTTCAGTATATTTTTTATCTTCAATATGATTCATAAACCCAAATTCATTTCTAATATTATTTGAAAAAACCGTTTTAAGTTTTGTATCTAAGATCTTAAATTTGTTATTCGATAAGCTATTCTTTTGAACCACTGAAGCAGTACAAACATCACCAAATATAAAATGTGATTCACGACTTTTCATATTATTATGAGCGGTAGTAATTTCTGGATTAATCACAAGTATTGTCTCTGCTTTACCGGCGGCTATATCGGCCATGGCATTACTGATTCCAAAAGTAGTAGAGCTACAAGCAACCATCATGTCATAGCCATACCCATCGATGCCTAATTCGTTTTGTATTTCAATAGCAATTGCTGGGTAAGCTCGTTGTAAGTTAGCTGTTGATACAATTACTGCATCTATATCATCTGGAGTTACATCTGCATTTTCCATTGCGTCCTTGCCTGCCATGACACCTATTTCAGCCAATATTGATAATTCATCAATATCCCTTGCAGGTATTAGCGGTTTCATATAATTAGGATCTAGAGCATGATCTTTTTCTATCACATAGCGATGTTTTATTCCTGATGCTTTTTCAACAAACTCCGATGAAGAAGGTGAAAGTTCTTCAATTGAACCTGCAGCTATTTCTTTAGCATTTTCAGTATTAAACTTTTCAACATATGAATTATAAGAAGCCATGAGCTCATCATTCGTAATGCCATGTGGCGGGATCCATAGACCTGTACCTGATATGTAAATATTATCCATGCTCATTAAGAATAATTAATTTAATATAGTATTTTATATGTTTAATGAATATTTAGAAGTCATTACTGGTGATGGTCAGAAGATTACGCTATCAAGTCATTTTTCTGAAAACTCAAAGAAATCTATTCTTATTAACCATGGGATGGCTGAGCATCAGCGAAGATATAAAGAATTTATAAATTTCTTAAATCTAAATGGTATTAACGTATTTATATACGATCATCGAGGTCATGGTAATAGAATTACTGCATCTGAGCCCATTGGTGTATTTGCAAAGCAAAATGGTTGGAATTTAGTTGTAAACGATCTCAATGATGTATCTAATTTTTTAGTAAATAAGTTTTCTGATCATACTTTTTCAGTTTTTGGTCATAGTATGGGCTCATACATTACTCTTGACTCAATACAATCAGGTAATCCAATTAAGAATATTATTCTTTCAGGCTCATCAGTTCCTGGTGGATCAATTTTAATGTTTCAAAATTTATTTCTTAAATTAAGTAATCTGCTGAAAGGAAAAGAAAATTATAGTCAAACCATGCATGAGCTAGTATTCGGAGGATTTAATAAATCTATTAAGAATTCAAGAACACCATCAGACTGGTTGTCATATTCTATAAGTAGTGTTGATGACTATATTGCTGATCCATTATGCGGTTTTGTAGTATCAAACTCACTATGGAGTGACCTTTTGGTTGGTTTTAATAGAATATTTGATAAGAATAGATTCCATCTATATCAATCTAATTTAGATGTATTAATCCTATCTGGTAAAGAGGATTCAGCAGGAGGATTTGGCTCAGGACCTAAGAAATTACATAAAATTCTTTCATCCAAAACATCCAATTGTACTTTAAAACTTTATGATGACATGCGACATGAAATATTGAATGAACCCTCAAGAAACATCGTTTATGATGATGTTTTAAATTACTTGATTAATAAGTGAGCCTTAAAGATAAAAATTTTTTAGTTACTGGTGCCGCTCAAGGCATTGGTCTTGGTATCACTAGGTCAATTATTGAGGCTGGCGGTAAAGTCGCAATGATCGATATTAATGAAAAAACCCTAAATAATGCGTCATTTGACCTAGAAAAAAAATATCCATCCACAACTCTTCCTTTGGTTGCTGATCTCACCGAAATGAATTCATTCTCTGAAGCCATTAAAAAAACTCATACTTTAATTGGGCCAATTAACGGATTTTGTAATAGCGCGGCAGCTTCTAAGGGATTAGGTCCATTCCATGACTATGACTTGAGTGATGTTGAAACAACTTTAGAGCTAAGTTTTACAATCCTCTGGAAAGCATTAACCTGTCAAGTTTCTTACATTGATGAACATAAAGCGACTTCAAGCATTGTAAATATTTCATCTAACTCAGCTATTAGGGGATATGCTTTTAATTCCATATATGCTGCTGCAAAAGCCGCGGTTAATAATTTAACTCAATCAGTTGCCAAGGAATTAAGTGGAAGAAAAGTACGGGTCAATGCAATATCTCCAGGTACGATAAACACTCCCGGTGTCCAGGATTATTTTAAAGCTGAACCCAATGCAAAAAAGTATCTTGAATCCTCTGTTTTATTAGAGCGCATTGGTGAGCCAGAAGATATTGGTGATGCAGTTGTTTTTTTGCTGTCTGAAAAATCTAATTACATTACCGGTCAGATAATATCTGTTGATGGTGGATCATCTATTAATTAGTTATGCAGTTTAAATATTCTTACCCTAATTTAGAAAGGGTCGAAGAAAATGAAATGCGCTTTTATAGAGATTCAAATAATGACCTTGTTCCATCCGTAACAACAGTTTTAGATGCTACCGGTGATAAATCTGGCATTACACAATGGCGAAGAAAAGTAGGCTCAGCACAAGCTGATGCTATTGTTCAAGAAAGCACATTAATTGGAAGTGCCGTTCATGAGGCCATTGAAAATTACTTGCTTGGAAAGTCCTGGAATAATTTTACAGAAGACAGAAATGGCTTCCTCGCAAAATCAATTTCATCTAAATTTATTTCCTCATGTCTCAACGGTATTGATGAAGTATGGGGATTAGAAAGTGGGCTAATTTTAGATGGTCTGTATGCGGGGACGGCCGACTGCATAGGGGTTTATAAGGGATTGCCAGCAATTATCGACTTTAAAACTGCAAAAAAACTCAAAAGAAAGGATTGGATAGAAGATTATTTTCTTCAATGCTCAGCTTATGCCAATGCACATAATGTAATGTTTGAAACCTCAATAAATGATTTAGTTATCTTAATGGTTGATAGAGACTTGCTCTTTAAGGAGTTCCACATTAAAAAAGATGAATTTTCTCTATATACTGATAAATGGAAAAAACGTTTAATTAAATTTCATAATAGGAGATAAATTATGAGTGAGCTCAAGGATATGAGAGTTGTAATTACGGGTGCAAGCTCAGGTTTTGGGAGTGTTGCCGCAAAGCTTCTTGTTGATCATGGTTGTAAGGTTATTTTGGGTGCAAGAAGAGAAGATCGACTTAAAGAATTAGTAAATGAGCTTGGGGATTCATCAGCCTATGAAGTAACAGATGTTAAGAAAAAAGAAGATCTTGATAGGCTGGTACAAAAGTCAATTGATACCTTTGGAGGTGTTGATGCAATCATTAATAATGCTGGAATTATGCCTTTGTCACTGATCTCAGCTGGAAGAACTGAAGAATGGGACGAAATGATCGATGTAAATGTTAAGGGTGTTTTGTATGGAACGAATGCTGTCTATAAACATTTTGTTGATCAAGGTCACGGAAAAATTATCAACATATCTTCAGTTGCTGGTAAACGAGTTATGCCAGGCAGTGCAGTTTACTCTGGAACTAAATATGCAGTTCGGGCCATTTCTGAAGGCACTAGAATTGAATCCTCTGGAGTAATTCAGGTTACGTGCATATACCCAGGGGCATTTAAAACTGAACTTGCTGGAAGTATCAAAGATGAATCAATGCTTGAAGCACTAATGAAGCGTGGTGTAGGAGCGGTTGCACAACCTGCAGAAAGAGTAGCTGATGCTATTAAGTATGCTCTGGAACAAGATCATGGTGTTGCAGTGAATGAGATAGTTATTAGGCCAACTGCTCAAGATGCTTAATTTCGCTCAACCATATCAGCGCATTTAACTCCAATTACATTGCAGATTGCATTAGTATTTCCTGATATTAATTGAGGCAGTATTGATGCATCAGCAACTCTTAATCCCTCTACACCGTGTACCCTTAGTTCAGGATCTACTACTGAAGTTGAATCTAACCCCATTTTGCATGTTCCAACTGGATGATATACAGATAAAGCAGTAGCTTTAAGAAATTTTTCAAGCTCAGCATCATTTGTTACATCAATGCCTGGTGCCACTTCCTTTGCATTTAAATTATTCATGACCGTTGTTTTAAAGAACTGACGTACAATTTTTATTCCTTTAAGTAGAATTTTTGTATCTCTTGAATCATTCAGATATCCATAATCAATTATTGGATCATCTTCATAATTAGCTGTTTGAAGTTTTACTGAGCCCCTACTGAAAGGTCTTAATTGGCAGACTGATGCTGTTATCCCTGAGATAGGGCGCATTTTCCCATCTTTATGATATTGACCAGCACCGGGTGCAAAGTGTATTTGAAAGTCTGGGTTTTGAGAGCTCTCATCAAGCTTAAAAAATACCCCAACATCTGCAGCTGCGTAGGAAAATAAGCTGGGTTTATTTCTGTAATAATTAATTAAATGCTTAATAACATTTAAGCCCCTAAGCTCTTCATAAAAAGTACTGTGACCTTCAACTGTAGCAGAGATGTTCACTGTTAAATGATCTTGTAAATTTTTACCAATATTTTTATTAGCAATGTTTGTTTTTATTCCCAGTTTATTTAATTCATCAGGGTCTCCAATCCCTGAAAGGTTCAATATTTTTGGAGTATTTATTGAGCCGGCAGAAAGAATGATTTCAGCATCGCACATAGCAGTATGACGTTTTCCATTAATTGAATAGATAACTCCAATTGCTTTATTCCCACTAATTACTATTTTTAAGACATGAGCATGATTGAGTATTTCAAGATTTTGTCGCTCTGTAATAGGTTTTAAAAATGCATCTGCTGAACTAAACCTTTTTCCTGATTTGATATTAACTTGATAAAAACCAACTCCTTCTTGATCTGCTCCATTAAAGTCATTTGTTTCTAAAATGCCAGTTTCTTTTACTGCTTCAATAAAATGCTTTGAAATTGGTAACGTATAGTTAGGTTTATCAACCCAAACGTCTCCAAAATTTCCATGGAATTGATTAGTAATTTCTTGATTATTTTCTATTGATCTAAAAAGCGGTAATAATTCCGAATAACTCCATCCATAACAACCCTTGCTTGCAATTTGATCATAATCATCAGCCTGGCCTCGAATATAAATCATCCCATTCGTTGAGCTAGAACCACCCAAAGTTTTTCCTCTAGGAGAATTGATTGATCTATTATGCAGATGTTGTTGCTTAGAAGATTCGTACCCCCAACCAAATTTTTTATCTTTAAATAAGCTACTAGCCCCCAAGGGCATGCTAATTTTTGAACTTTTATCTGGAGGTCCTGCTTCAAGTAGCAGAACATTAGATTTAGGATTTTTTGACAAGCGGTTTGCTAAAGCACAGCCTGCACTTCCTGCACCTATGATGATATATTTATACCTATTCATTTGGAGATACTCGATGCGTCAAATCATAGCAATCGGAGGCGGTGGTTTTGGAAGAACTACACACGAAAATCATATTGAACAGTATATTTTAGATCAGTCTTCAAAATCCAACCCAAACATTCTATTTATTCCTACTGCTAGTGCAGAGCCACCTGATTACATTGAAAATTTTTATAAAGTTTTCAACGAACTAGAATGTCATCCTAGTCATCTCTCATTATTTAAAAGAACACCGAATTTAGAGAAGTTATTTGCTGAACAAGATGTTTTTTTTGTTGGTGGAGGAAATACTAAGAGTATGTTGGCTGTATGGAGAGAGTGGGGGATAGATGAATTACTCCATAATGCTTACCATGAAGGAAAGATCATGTCGGGTGTCAGTGCTGGTGCTATTTGCTGGTTTGAAAAAGGTGTTACTGATTCATGGGACGATGGATTAAGAGTTTTAGATTGCCTTGGAATTATCAAGGGAAATTGTTGTCCTCATTATGATGAAGAGCCAGATAGAATACCCTATACGAATAAATTTCTTACGGAAGGATTGATCAACTCAATTCATTGCATAGAAGGTGGATCAGCACTTCATTTTGTTGATGAGACGGTTAAGCACAATGTTAGTTTTCATAAATCTAAGAATTCATATAATGTCTCAATTAAAGACAATCAAATATTGACTAAAGCATATTCATCCATATCTATATGAAATGAAGCTTTTATTTAGATTTATTAATCCAATTGTAAGATTAATTCTTAAATCACCTATTCATTTCTTGATCAGTCATCAGATTCTTTTATTTAGAGTTGTTGGCAGGAGATCTAAAAGAATATTTGAAATTCCAGCAAGTTTTGCCCACATCAATGACTCTCTTGTATGTGTAACTTTAAGAGAAAATCTATGGTGGAAAAATTTTAAAGATATTGAAACTCAAGAGATTTACTTTAAAGGAAAAAAAATCAATAAAAACATATCCATTAATTTCACTGATAATGCTTTCGTAAGAGACAAATTAAAAGAGCTGATTGAACATAATCCCATTGATGCATTTTTTGCGGGTGTAAAGTTAGATAAAAATAAAGTTCCTAATTCAGCTGATCTTGATAAAGCAGCAGAATTGCATACAGTAATTATTTTGACTTAGATTTGCTAAGGTCTATTCAATAATTTTTATCTGATTTTCATTAAAGATAAAAATTTGCGGCCGCCCTCGATATGTTTCTATGTAGCCTTCCATACATATATTTTTATTTTTAAGCTTTTTATCGGGTCGATAGGTAAAGTTTTGTTTATATTGCTTGTACCATGTCACCCCAGCTACATGTTGATTAGGATAGGAGCCTCCCATATTTAAAAACATCACTCCCTGTTTAGTATCTCTAAGGTATCTCGTCGAAAAAATTTTTCCGCACACCAATTGATTGGTGCCAATATATTTTTCAACATCAACAGAATTAATTTGATTATTTTGAGCATTTATTTGTAAAACTAACAGCAGTAAAATAGAGGTTAAGGTATATTTCATTTAACTAATATAATGAGAATTTCAAAATATTTCATCATCTTCTTGTCTATCAATATTTCATTGCATGCTGAAGAAATACTCTGTGAATTAAAAGGGACCTATGAGACAACCTATTCAATACCCAGTAGAAACTATCTACAGGACATTGGAGATGCACTAAAAAACTTCACAGCTGGACCGTACACACCATTTTTAGTTGATAAGGCTAAAGCTAACATATCTGATAAATGGGATAGAGAAGACTTCTTTGTTAATCAATATTGGACCAAAGATGAAATAACTGGAGAACTTTCTCTTGTTGATTATGAAGTTGATCCAGCTATCACTTGGTTACTGGACGAATCAAAGAAAGAGCTTGTAGAATCAGAGCGAACTATTTCACTTGAAGAGTCTTATACTCCAAACTCTCCTCATCCCAATCTTGACGAATATGTTATCGATTACTACAAAATTATTAATTCATTGAACTTATTTACTGGTAAAGGTCGAATCGAGGGTAATATTTTTATGAGCGGTAAAGAAATTAAAAATTTAAAAAGTCCAAAGGTTTCATTTCTTGCTCGAGGCCAATGCGGTCCTGCCAAAAAGAAGTACTAATTCAAAAATTTCGTTAATTTCTTAACTTATATTAATATTTAACTATGTTTCGCATAGTTGAAGACGCCATATTAATAACTATTGCTATATTAACTGTAGCTGCTGTTATATTTGAGCTCATAGTAGTTTTTGATAATCAAACTGTTGGCCTTGCTGATTTATTGCTTATGTTTATCTATGCTGAGGTCTTTGGAATGGTTGCTGTCTATTTTAAAAGTCATGAGATCCCTGTAATTTATCCTCTATTTATTGCTATTACTGCGCTTGCAAGGTTAATAGTCCTACAGGGTAAAGATTCACAACCCGAGCAGTTAATCTTTGAGGCAGCTTCAATACTTTTATTAAGTATCGCTGCTATTGTGTTAAGAAATATAAAAATCAAACTTCCTTAGGAGAAATTATGTTTACAAGAATGGATCAAAGCACCAAAGAGGAATGGGATCATATTTATAATGAACATCTTCCACATGTCTTTGATATGCCAAAAAGAATAATTTCTATGCTTGAGCAACTTGAAGGAGTATCTCTTGGATTTGGTACTGATCAGCTTCATCATGCCCTGCAAACTGCAACCATGGCACGAAGAGCTAATGCACCAGATGAGATGATCTTGATCAGTCTTATCCATGATATTGGTAAAGTTATCAATGTTCCAAATCATGGCCAGATTTGTGCTGAAATAATTAAACCTTATGTTTCAGATGATGCCTATCATATTATTCGAACGCATCAGGATTTTCAGGGTGAACATTATTATCACTATCAAGGAAAACCCAGAGATTTAAGAAAGCAATACAAAGATGAGCCCTGGTATGAGAAAGCTGAAGAGTTTACCGATAAATGGGATCAAGCCGCCTTTGATCCAAATTATGAAGTTGATTCACTTGATTCATTTAAACCATTAATTAAGCAATTCTTTGAAGTTCCACAGAAACTTATTTAGTACTCTATTTCTTTCTTCTCTGCTTTTTTTAGGGGGATGTGTATCCTATAAATTTCAACCTAATAACTTATCTAAACTTAGTGACGTTGATATTTGTTACCATCTTGCTTACAACATTAATAAGCTTTCTTTTAAATCAAGAGAAGTTCTCTTTAGCGAATTAATACAAAGAAATACAAATTGTGTTGATCTTGCAGAACTTATTATTGAAAAAAGAAATAATTATCTTCCAAAAGAAGGATATCCAAATGGATTTTTTCCAGAATCTGGAGAGGGTACAAGCATGCCCTCAGATGTTAGGGAAATAAACATTACTAATATGGCAGGCAGTCATGGAAATAAATAAAATTAATAAAAAGGAGTAATTATGATTGAACATTTAATTTATGCATGCATTCTTGTATTAATTCAGGCCTGGATTTTGCCAGCAGCCTTCAATACAAAAAATATGCAGTGGATGCTATCCAATAGGGATGCAAAACCTGATACAACCCTGTATTACGATAGATCTAAAAAGGCTTTTGCAAATCTCCAAGAATCAATTCCTGTTTTCTTTTTGCTTGGATTGCTTGGGGTAATTACAAGTACAGATTTATCTTACCTAATGATGTATTGGCTTATCTTTAGAGTTATCCATGTACTTTCTTATGTTGCAGGCATTGCTTTACTAAGAAGTCTTTCGTTTATAGCTTCAGTGGTTGTGTTGTTTATGATGGCCGGTGCGTTAATCTAAGCAAGATTGTTAACATAGCTAAAACTAGTTTGTATAAATTGCCTAGTGGTATTTTTTTATATGGCTAATATGATGTTTATAAACAAATAATTTCCGGAGATCAATAATGTTACAACTCACATCCACTATTACTGAAAACGCCACAATTGAAATTGGACTTCGTGATATTGAGGTTCCAAAGCCTGGTGCTGATGAGGTGCTCATTGAAGTTAAAGCCTCACCAATCAACCCATCAGATTTAGGTACTCTAGTCGGTGCAGGTGATTTAACATCTATCCGCGTTGAGGGTGAGGGCGATCATGCAAAAGTCATTATGGATATCCCTGAGTCTGTAATGTGGGCTATGAAACCAAGAATTGGTAAACCACTTCCTATTGGTAATGAAGGCTCAGGAATTGTTACAAAGGCTGGCGAAAATGCTAAACATCTAATTGGCAAAGTTGTATCTGCAGTAGGTGGAGGCATGTATGCTCAATATAGAGTGTTACCAGCGATGGCATGTATTGAAATGCCAGATGACATTGAACCAAAAGATTGCGCATCAAGTTTTGTTAATCCACTTACAGCATTAGGAATGGTTGAAACAATGAAAAGTGAGGGCCACTCAGCTTTAATTCATACTGCTGCGGCATCTAATTTAGGACAAATGCTAGTCAAGATTTGTTTGGCAGATAATATTCCTTTGATCAATATCGTTAGAAAACCTGAGCAAGTTGATTTATTAAAATCACTCGGTGCTGAATATGTCTGTAATTCATCAGACGATAATTTTAAGGATTCATTGGTTGAAGCCATTAAAGCAACCAATGCAACGCTTGCTTTTGATGCAACAGGCGGCGGTGAACTAAGTGGCAGAATACTTTCGTGTATGGAAATAGCCATGCGTGCCAATATGAAGGAATTTAGTCCTTATGGCTCTACTCAACATAAACAGGTTTATATTTATGGAGCTTTGAACCAAAGCGGAATCTCTTTACCAAATAATCGTTCATTTGGAATGTACTGGGCTATTGGAGGATGGTTGTTAACTCCATTTCTTGAAAATGCTGGAATGGAGAAAAATATTGAACTTAGGCAGAGGGTTTCTTCTGAGATCAAAACCACTTTCGCTAGTTCTTACACTAAAGAAATTTCTTTGGCTCAAGCATTATCCCTTGATGAGATGATGGTGTATGGTTCCATTGCTACCGGTAAGAAGTACCTTATAAATCCTAGTCTATAAATGAATGAACGTTCAGACTATAACGCTTTTATTGAACGTTTAAAAAAAAGTGATGATGAATTTAGGGCTGAATCAACTCAAAAACGTCATGCAAATAATTTTAGAACTGCAAGAGAAAACCTTAACCATTTAGTTGATCAAGATACATTCTTAGAATTCGGTCAATTTGCAGTTGCTGCACAAAGATCAAGACGAGACTCAGACGAGCTTATTCTTGATACCAATGCAGATGGCATTATCACGGGTTTTTGTAATATTAACTCTGACATTCACTCTAAAGATTTAACTAATGCAGTTGCTATTATTTATGATTACTCGGTGCTGGCAGGGACACAAGGTTTCTTTCATCATCAAAAGCTTGATCGGATTTGCGATAAGGCAAAAGAATATAATTTACCGATAGTTATTTTTACTGAAGGAGGTGGAGGACGCCCAGGTGACGTCGATGTCCTGACTCAAATTGCTGGTCTGCATGTTCCAAGCTTTGCAAATTGGGCATCCTTAAGTGGTACTTGCCTAAGAATTGCAATTACCAATGGATATTGTTTTGCAGGAAATGCAGCTTTATACGGTTCAAGTGATATCAGAATTGCAACTAAAGGATCAAATATTGGTATGGCTGGACCGGCCATGATTGAAGGTGGAGGTCTTGGTAAATTTTCTCCAAAAGATGTTGGACCGGTAGAAGACCAGCTTAAAAATGGAGTAGTTGATATCTTAGTTGATAATGAAGAAGCAGCTACTCAAACAGCTAAATCTCTATTATCTTATTTCCAAGGACCTCTTTTAGAATTTGATCTTAACGATCAAAGCAAGCTTAAATCAATATTGCCTGATGATCGAAGGTACACCTATGAGATTCGAGACTTGATTGAAATACTTTTTGATAAACTTTCTTTCATAGAACTAAAAAGGTCTTACGGCAAAAGTATCGTAACTGGATTTGCTCGCATAGAAGGGCAGACTTTTGGGGTGCTGGCATCTGATTGCAAGTTTTTAGGAGGAGCCATTGATTCGGAGGCTGCTGACAAAGCAGCTCAATTTTTTGATTTATGTAATGATCATGGAATTAATATGATTTCTCTTGTTGATACTCCGGGTTTTATGGTGGGTCCTGATAGTGAAGAGGAAGGTGCAGTAAGAAGAATGTCTAAATTATTTGAATCAAGTTCAAGGTTTAAAAACTTCTTAATTGCTATCTTTATCCGAAAAGCTTACGGCTTAGGTGCACAGGCTATTGTGGGCGGCAGTCTTCATCGCCCCACCTTTTCATGCGCTTGGCCATCAGGTGAATTTGGTGGCATGGGTATTGAAGGTGCAGTCAAACTTGGCTATCGAAAGGAACTTGAGGCAATCGATGATGCTGAGGAAAGAAATAACCTTTTTAATAAATTAGTTGAGAAAATGTATGACGCCGGTCAAGCAATTCAGGCAGCAACATTTCTAGAAATTGATGCAGTAATTGATCCTGCTCAATCAAGAGAAACCATTTTAAAAGCTATTAAATAAACGGTACAAATGGAATATTACAAGCTGTTAAAGTCAAAACAGCTGTAATTAAAATAAATATTTTCATAACTAACTTATAAATTGACTAGCTTGCTTCATCAACAGCTAGCTGATCATTTCTTTCTTGATTGCCTAAATCCCACTTACATAGAGCTACCAACACTGGTTCAAAGGACCAACCAAATTCAGTAAGCGAATATTCAACTTTCGGTGGGACTACATCAAATACCTTGCGATTAATTAAATTATCTTTCTCTAGCTCTCTAAGCTGCTTAGTTAGCATTTGTTGCGTTATAGGTGATAAATTCCTTTTAAGTTCTCCAAATCTAATTGGGCCCATGCTTAATGCATGCAAGATAGCAATTTTCCATTTTCCACCGATTAATTTTAATGGCTCTGATACACCTGAGTATTTCATAGTATGAATTTATAACCTAGTATGATTATATTGTCTACTAGATATTTTCATACAATCAATTAGGATAGATTCCAGGGGTTTAATATGCCAGAAATGACACTATTGGGATGGTTCCATACTATCTTTGGAGTTGGAGCTTTGCTATCAGGTTTTTATACCTTATTTAATTATAAAATTATTTCTATAATTAATTTTTCAGCGCGACTATATCTTTGTTTAACGTTAGTCGTTGCTTTATCAGCATTGGGAATTTACAACCAAGGAGGTTTTGGCATTGCCCATGTACTAGCTGTTTTAACCTTAATTGCCATAACTGGCGGTTTTGTTATAGAAAAATATAAAATTTTTGGCAGTATGTCTAAATACTTTCAGGCACTCGGTTACACCAGTACGCTCTTATTTCATATGATTCCTGCTATAACAGATTTCCTAAGACGCTTACCTATTGGAGATCCTTTCATAGATTCATTTGAAGATCCATTATTAATGAATTTTCACTTAAGCTTTTTATTGGTTTATTTAATTGGTATTAGCTATCAAATGAATTGGTTAAGACAACAGTAATTTTTCTTTCTCAGGTGATTTATAGATTACTTTAAGCTAGAATTGCGCGATGTCAGATCCATATAATTTAAAAGAATACATAAGAATAGTTGATGATTTCCCAATTGACGGCATTACGTTTAGGGATATCACAAGTTTAATTGAAACACCTGATGCATTTGTAAAAACATGCAATGCAATGGATGAATTAACTAAGGCTTTTAATCCTTCGGTTGTTGTAAGCATTGAAAGCAGGGGATTTATCTTCGCTGGATCAATTTCAAAAGATTTGGCGCTTCCGTTTGTGCTTGCTCGAAAACCAGGCAAGCTACCTAATGAATCGTATTCAAAGGAATTCGATTTAGAGTACGGCAGAACATCAATAGAAATTCAAAAAAATACATCAATCACGAGCAATGATAGGGTAGTCATCATTGATGATTTAGTTGCAACTGGGGGTACCGCTATAGCTTGCGCAGAATTGCTCACCGAAAATTTTGGTGTTTTAAATGAAAATATTTTAGTACTTGCTGTTATAGATCTGCCTGATCTTGGTGGAAGTAAGTTAATTGCTGATCAAGGGTACAGCGTAGAAACATTAGTCGGATACTCTGATTCTTAAGAATTAGAAAAGTTTTTCACAGTCAGTACCATCCAAAAAATCTAAAACTCTTTTTTTATCAATATCGTTTAGAGAATTAAATTCATCTTTTATCCATGTTAAGCATTTTGCTTGATATGGAAACGATTTTTGTTTCCAAAGTGCTCCATCAACTTCTGTTTCCCAAGATTCTTTTCCATCTTCAATAGCTTTTGCATTAGCCAATAAAACCGGCACATAAAACTTACCCACCTGATTAAAAATCTGTTTTAAGGAATTTGGACAATCCTCAAGTACATTCAAGGAATTTTTATGAACATCTAATCCTGATAAGTCATTCATGAGATCATGCCAGGCTATTACCCTTATAGCTAAATCATGAGCAATTGCCCTCGATGTAGGTTCAAATCCAATTAGCTGAGAAAGTTGGCCATAAAAAGCAAAATCAGATGATGTGGGTAAATTCCCCAACAGGAAAGGGTTATTTTCAAGATGCACATTAAATAATGTCATAAATTTTTTAAAACTTGAGTCAATAATTTTTGCAGTATCTTCATTTGATCCAACGACCCAAAGTCTTTCTATTTGTCTTTGTGAAATAAATTCTTTTGCTTCTTGAAGGATTTCATCTGGTAAATTAATTTGAGAATTCACTAAGGGTAAGATGGTTCCTGCCTTATCTGCATCTCGTTCAAAGTGCCAACGATAATGAAACATATATTTAGTAAGCCATTCATCTCCAAAATCTTCGAGTAAATAGTTAATAAAGTTTAAAGCCTGATCTTGCGGCAATACACTTCGTTCTGGATGTTTTTTTTCCAAGGTCCGAATTATTGGCGTGGAATCAGTTGTAGCTATCTCATTACCTGAATCATCCTCTAAAAGCATTACAGGTAATAAAACTGGCTTCGGAAGAGAGATATTTCTTTCTTTTAATAGGGATGCAACGTCTCCAAAATGCACATCGAAAGGTATACGCTTAAATCTCATAAGAGAAATCATTTTTTGCGTATACGGCGATGGTGTAGCCCCAAAAATTTGATATCTTTTATCCATGCCTCATATTTTATGATGAATTAACATTTATAGTGTTACTTTACTTTATTAGTACTAATAATTTATGCGTATTACATTAGCCTATTTCCTAATTTTTCATATCCTGTAAAATGCCGTAATTACATGATGGAGAGATGGCAGAGCGGTTGAATGCACTGGTCTTGAAAACCAGCAAGGGGGCAACTCCTTCCAGGGTTCGAATCCCTGTCTCTCCGCCAGTTTCAATATGAAAAAATCAGATCTTTTAGTAGCCCCACCAAATTTCTTAAAGATCCTTGGCAGTGAAGGTTATGACTATGATGAGGAAAATGAAATCATATCAATGAAATTTAACTTGACCAGTGATTTTGCTCATACCCTGGGGACAATTATTCAAGGTGGATTTATTACAGCAATGTTGGATGCGTCAATGGGGCATGTTGTGATGCGTAAATATAATGGTGATTTCAACAGTGCTACTTTAAGTTTAAACGTACACTTTCTAAGGGCAGGTGAACCAGGTCCTTTTGAGGCTATAGGTAAGATTAATAAACTTGGAAGATCGATTGTATTTACCTCAAGCGAACTATTCCAAAATGATAAGTTGATTGCAACTGCAACCGCTTCAAATATGTTGATACCACTTAATGAATGATCAATCCAAAAAATTTTTAAATTCTATAAAGCCAATAGAACCTTTTAGTGCAAGTAATTTACCTCCTGAACCTTCATATTCAGATCTCTACTCTTGGGTTGCTCATCCAGAAGTTGATGGGTATCACCAAATAGTTCCTAAAGGTGAGAATTCAATTTCAAAATCCATGAAAGATATTGATGTATTTTTTATACATCCAACTGGTTTTTTTGGAAAGAATTGGAATGGACCGGTTGATCGTAATCATGCTTGCTTCCAAAGATCTGAGATTTATATGGCTTCTCAAGCTTCAAGCTTTTATGAGTCTTGTAATATCTTTGCACCTGAATATAGACAGGCAACATATTATTGTTTTTTTGATTTAGAAGGTAATGGTTATCAAGCTCAGGATGTTGCCTATTCTGATATTGAAAGAGCTTTTGATTATTATATGGAGCACCACAATAGTGGTAGACCTTTTTTTATTGCATCTCACAGTCAAGGATCTTTGCATGCACAAAGGTTAATTTATAATCGTATTGCTGGTAAAGAGCTTACCAATCAATTTATTGCAGCTTATCTTATTGGTTATATTGTTCCATTAAAACATTTCGATCTTTTATTTGCTGGACTTAAAAATTCAAATTCTTCAAATGATACTCAGTCTATAATTTCATGGGGTGCAGGTGTTGAGGGTTTTACAAGACCTAGAGCACATGCTATGTACTGGACGCCAGATGAATGGATTAGAGAAGAAATGGAGCAACCATTGGTATGTCAAAATCCAATAACTTGGAATAGTTCGAGTGATTGGGTTAGAAACACAAATCAAATTTCTATTAGATTAAAATCGTCTGAAATCAAAGCCTTAGATTACTACGCCATTCAACATGCACAGTCAAAAATTTCCATTGAGTACACTGATGTCACAGAGATGGAAGTCCGTATTAGCCCAAATCATATAATTGAATTAAGAGGCCCGCTCATTGATAAAGTTAGTAAACTCTCCGTAAATGGCGATTTACATAATTTTGATATTCAACTTTTTTGGAAAGCCATAAGAAACAATATCAAAGATCGTATCGCATCAATCTAGTTATGGTTACCAATCAAGAAAAATTCTTTTACGGGATTGGAGCTTCAGCGAATGGAATTAAAACGGATGCTTTTACGTATTTTTTACTCTTCTTTTATTCAAATATAATAGGTCTCTCGCCTGGTCTTTCTTCATTGGCAATTTTTATTGCCTTATGTGTGGATGCGGTAACGGATCCATTGTTGGGCGTAATCTCTGATCGAACCAATCATAAAAACGGACGTCGTCATCCATACTTTTTGCTTGGAATACTTCCAATGTCGTTATCTTATTTCATGCTTTTTGCTATTAATTCTGATTGGGGCTTTTCCCAAACACAGTTATTTTTATGGATGTTAATCTTCACAATTTTTACACGGCTTGGAATAACTCTTTTTGATGTACCGCACAGATCACTAGGTAGTGAGATGTCCCAATCTTATTCTGAACGAACCAGCATTTTCTCATGGCGTGAATTACTGCAAACAGCCGGAGGACTTACTAATGCTTTATTGGCTTATTCAGTTTTCTTTCGTGCTACAACTGAATATAAAGTAGGGCTACTAAATCCAGAACCATGGATTTACTACGGCTTTACAGGTGCATGCTTGATGGCCATTGCTGTCTTAACGACTTATTTTGGAACATTACAATACAAACATAACAGGAATGCAGTCCAGAGTTATTCCTTGGGCGATTTAATTAAACAGATACTCACAGCCTTAAAAAATAGAAACTTTATATTATTCTTTTTTGGATATTTATTCATTGCTTCAAGTTGGGGAATTAGCAGTTCATTACAGCTATATGTAACAACATATTTTTGGGAGTTTGAAACCTCAATGTTAACGTTCTTTATCCCAATCTATGCTTTTGCTACCTTCAGTGCATTTTTAATCTTGAATCTATTTACATCAAAATTTGAAAAAAGAAATCTATTAATGATTGCTATTTTTATTGCAGCTTTTATTAATTCATTACCGTTCCCACTAGCTACATTTGGATTATTACCAGAATTTGGATCATGGAAATTATTTTTTGCTACCACTCCTTTTTTATTTGTGACTAGTACAGGATTAGTAGCTTCAGCAATCATAAGGGAATCAATGTTAGGAGACATTAGTGATGAGGTTCAATTAAACACAGGTTTTGGACAACAGGGCTTAATGTTTGCGAGTTCCTCCTTTATTGGCAAACTTAATACAGGTCTAGGTATTTTGTTATCAGGCCTTCTGTTGGAGTCGATAAATTTTCCGCAAGGTCAAGATGCTATTCCTGATGCAAATCAAATATTTAATTTAGCTTTTACCCAAGGGCCATTTGTTAGTTTATTGATGATCATTCCATTTTTTATTTTCTATTTTTATAAAATCGATAGAGAACGTCATAATGAAATTATCTCTGAAATTAAAAAAAAGCTATAATAATTTGAGTTAAATCATGGAAGCGCTGGAAACCACAAAATATAACCTTAAAGCTCAGTCTATCATTGAGTCAGCAGTCTTTAATTTTAATCGAAATGGATTTTACGGTACCTCTTTAGAACACATCACCAGAAGCTTAAATATGACTGATAAGTCTATTTATTATTATTTTAAAAACAAAGAAGACTTATTTATTGCTGCTTTGCACCATACACAAGAAAGCCTTTGTTTAGCGATAACTGAAGCGAAAGCATTGAAGGTAAATGCATTGGAAAAAATACAATTTTTAGCCACACAATGTGCTTCGATTGATGGCTTAGAACTTTTAGGTAATGTCCCTCACGAAATCACTAAACATAAGATGTATCCAAAAATTCAAAAACGCTTAAAAAAACATCATCAAATTACGATTGGTTTTTTTGAAATGGGACAAAAAGATAAATCCATCATCAAAGGTAATCCAGTTGATCAATGGACGCTCTATACCGGAGGCTTTTTGGCTTACTTTAATTGGTATAAATTTGTTGATAGATCTAAAGTTGATTACCAAAAACAAATTGATGATATGAGGTTTATGATTGAAAGAGCTTTTTCAACTGCTTATAAAAAGTCATGATTAAGCTACCACATATTATTACATTGATGCTTTGGGCATTTGGATTGGTTAATTTGTTTGAACCTTTTAATGGTTTATTGGGACTCATAGCCTCATTTGTTTTTTATTTACTTTTAATAGCGCACATAGCAGAAATATTTATTTTTAATAACAAAATTAAATCTCACTCTACTTCATATCCATACGGCTTATTTATGACATTGCTTTATGGAGTGATCTATCTAAATACATTAGATAAAAAATAATTCATGAACACTCCTGCGGAGGGATTCATACCTCAAGGATCGCGCGGCGTTTGGCTCCTGGCATGGCCATCAATTATTACCAATTTACTTTATGCAACAGGATCAATAATTGCTATAAAAATTGTTGGGCAATTTGGATCTGATGAAATTGCTGCTGCGGTAACTGGTCAAAGAATTTCATTTATTTTACAAGCAGTTCTTTCTGGGGTCTTGGCTGGCACAACAGCTTTGGTAGCACGTAACTGGGGAGCAAAGAATTATGATAATGCCAGTCAATTTATTGTTACAACTGTTCAATTAGTCTTAGTTTTATCAGTGGTAACAAGTATCTTTGTACATAGGTATGCATATGATATTTCTTTCTTTTTTGCGCTAAGAGGTGATGCACTTATTTATTCATCAGAGTATCTGAGAGTTTTATCTCCATATTTTATTTTCTATGGCTTAGGTATTGCTCTTATTACTGCTCTAAGAGCAGTTGGAGACGTAAAAACTCCTCTCATAATTGCGTTAATTATGAATATCTCTGGCGTCTTTTTTATGATTGTCTTAGCTAATGGTTACTTAGGATTTAAAAATTATGGTTATCTAGGTGCTGCTTTAGGAAATGGCATTTCATACCTTGTTGGTGGCGTATGCATAATTATTGCTTGGGTATCTGGTTTATTGTCAGTAAGACCCAAAAATTATTTAGGAATTAATTTCTCTCAAATAAAAGAAATCCTTTTTGTTGGTTATCCAGCAGCCTTAGAGCAAGTTGTTTTCCAGTTTGGCATTACTGCTTTTTTAATACTTGTTTCATACTACGGTACTGATGCCTATGCAGCATATGGAATTGGCGTTCAGATCCTTTCTTTTTCTTTTGTTATAGGATTTGGATTTTCCATTGCTGGAGCAACACTCGTTGGTCAGCATTTGGGTGCATTAGATGTTAATCAAGCAAGAAGATCAGGTTGGGGCGCTATGCGACTTTCAATTATCTCTATGTCTCTGTTTGGGCTACTAATTTCATTATTTGCAGAGCCACTAGCGTATTTTATGATCAATGACGAGTCAGTTGTTAGATTAACAGTTCTATTTATTTGGCTACTAGGCTCCATGCAGCCATTTATGGCAATTGAATTTTCTTTAGGTGGTGCACTGAGGGGAGCAGGCGATACCAAAACTCCATTAATGATTACTTTGACTTGTTTGGTATTGATTAGAGTAAGCCTTGCTGGTCTATTCTTTTATTTTTCGTTACCAGTTGAGTATATTTTTGCTAGTTTGCTTGCTGATTATATAGTTAAAGGTTTCCTCTATACCTATAGTTTCCGTTCAGGAAAATGGGTGCACGCAATAAAATCAACTTAAACGCGGATTTGTTTTAACGATCCTTTTCCATAAACGTTTTTCATCTGGATTAGGATTTTTTGAACTTAGATTATTAAAGAATTTTTCTAAGCATTCATAGAATTTTTCCTGATCATTTAAATTAGAATTAAATTTATCTTGTAACACCTTAAGGTTAATTTTGTCTCTAATTGACTGATCTTTTTTTAATGAATCCACATTAGCATGGATTTCAATTTCAATTACTGCCTCAGTTAAGAGATTCTTATTATTATTAAAATTAGATTTTTCAACCATCTGTCTAATTTTATGAGGAATTGAATCCATATCCTCAAGATTTTCAATTTTATCTATTAGTGATTCAAAATCTTTTAACTTATTCTTTTTCTTCTCCTCAGCTGCTTTGGTTTTTATACCTAAAAGATATTTATTTACTTCAGTAAATTCTTTAGATTTAGAGGCATGTTTAATAGTTTGCAAGAAAGACTCGATATCATTTGGTGAAGAGTTACTTAATTCATCTTTAATATATTTTTTTAGTAATAAAATCTCTTCATCAGCCATTGCTTTTTTTTCAGCATAGAATTTATCTGCTGCTGCATTCAATTCTTTCCATAACCTATCATCATTTTTTCTTCCAGCAGATTGAATTCTTTGAAATTGATTTTTAATTTCTAAAAACGCTTTAATGTTTTTAGAGTTATCTTCATGACTAAGCTCACTTACTTTTGTTATTAAATTTTCTTTTGAAAGCTTATTACTTGATTCTATTGTCTTAAGATGGTCAAAAATTGGTTTTCTTGCGGCTGAGAATTCTTGTTTTAAATGCTTGAAGTCATCATCACGAACAGGAGCAAACTTTTGCCATTCATCAAATTGATTCTTTAAATATTTATACAGATTTTTATTTTTTTTGAACTCGCTACTTTGTACATATGAGTTAATTGATGTAATTATTTCTCTGCGCTTGTTGGCATTTTCAATTTTTATACTATCAAGCTCCGCAAAGAATTCTTCACAGGGCTGCCATGCTATATCAGTTAGAGTTTTAAACTCCTCCCATTGATCTCTACTAGCAGGTCTACTTGAATTATCTAGTTGTTGCCATTTTGTTTGGATTTCATGTATTTTGTTTGCCTGATCCCTAGGTTTAAGCTCAACAGAATCATTAATTAAGGCCCGGACTTCTTTAATCATTTCAGCTCTTTTAGGATTTACGGCGAAGGATGAAACATCATTGAAATATCGCGATTGAGCTAAAACAAAATTATGTTTATGTCTAAGCTTGTTTGGTACTGATGGTAGCGATTTTAAGTCTAGGTTGAGGCTTTTAAGTAATTTTTGACCTGCCTTAATTGAACCATCATTAAAGTGAGACTCGATAGCTTCTATCTTTTGAAATAAATCTTTATGTGATCCCACTTTTTGTATCCGATGAAGTTTATAATTAGTAGTTCAATGAAAAAAAGAATTTTAACAGGTATTACCACAACTGGTATCCCTCATATTGGAAATTTTTTTGGTGCTATTAATCCTGCTATAGAATTATCTGCGTCTAATGACGCAGAATCTTTTTTATTTTTAGCTGATTTACACGCTATTATCAAACAAAATAATCACTCTGCAATTGAGGATTCTGTTAAGAATGTTGCTCTTGCTTGGCTGTCAGCGGGACTTAATCCTGATAACACATATTTTTACAGACAATCAGATATTCCTGAAATAAGTGAGCTAGCATGGATTTTGGGTTGTGTTACTGCAAAAGGCCTAATAAATCGGTCGCATGCGTATAAGGCTGCTGTTGATCAGAATAAAGCTAATAATTTAGATGATGATAAAGCAATCACCATGGGCTTATTTTCTTATCCGGTATTGATGGCAGCAGATATATTAATTTTTAATGCAACACATGTCCCAGTTGGAAGTGATCAAATTCAGCATCTTGAAATGACCAGAGATATCGCAGGTAGATTTAATCATATTTATAAAAATGATCTCTTTAATCTCCCAGAGGCTATTACAAATGATGATGCAAAGACAATACCGGGTCTTGATGGAAGAAAAATGAGCAAGTCGTACAACAATGTCATACCTTTCTTATGTACAGAGAAAGAGCTTCAAAAAGGAGTGATGCGTATCGTTACTAATTCACTTGAGCCTGGTGTTAAAAAAGATACAAAAGACTGTAATTTATTTACGATTTATTCATCATTTGCTTCAAATGATCAGATTAATGCCTTAAAGAAACTTTATGCTGATGGGGTAGGTTGGGGTGAAGCTAAAAAATTAGTATTTAATGACCTAAATGCAATCATAGAACCAGTGAGGGATCGTTATTTTGACTTGTTGCAAAAACCTGATTATTTAAATGACGTTCTTGATCACGGCTCTTCAAAAGTGACTCCAATAGCTAAAGAACTTTTAGAGAAGGTTAGAGATCTAGTCGGCATCAAAAAAATCAGTTAATAAACATGAATAACCATCTTTTTTGGCTAAAATTTGGCCTATTTTCAGTGGGTTTAGGCCAATCATTTGCCTTTGTGCTTGTACCACCACTTGCAAGAGATCTTGGTTTATCAGAAATACAAACATCCACTATTTTTGCAATCTCTGCAGTTGCTTGGGCCATTACAAGTGCATCATGGGGTAGAGCATCAGATAATTTTGGTAGAAGAAATATTGCAGTAATTGGTTTAATTGGGTATTCAATTTCCATTATCGCATTGATAACCCCTTTATTTCTTGTAGAGCAAAATCTTCTAGCTTTTGTATACCTTTTTCCCTCGTTGATACTTGGGAGGTTAATAAATGGCCTAATTGGCTCTGCTACAAGACCTGCATCATTTGCTTATTTAGCTGATATAACACCACCTGAAAAAAGAACAGTTAAATTTGCCCGTATGGAGTCTAGTTTCTTGGCGGGAACCGTTCTAGGCCCTCTAATTGGCGGATTTTTATTCTTATTTTCACAATCACTACCGTTTTATTTGTTTGCAGCTTGTGCATTGACAGCAGCATTGCAGCTATATCTAAAAATGCCAAATACAAAAGTAACGACTGAAATAGCAAATAAGATAAATACTATCTCTTTTAGAGATGCTAATGTCTGGCCATTTTTATTTTTTGCAGCACTTATAAGCTTTTGCCAAGCATCTTTACTTCAGAGTATTGGTTTTTATATAACTGATATTTTTAGCGATTTACCTGATTTACCTCTAATTATAAGTATTTGCTTCGCAATCCTTTCGATTTCAACCATTATTTCTCAATATTTATTTACAGATTTATTTGGCTTAGATAATTCTAAGTTACTCAAATACGGTATTTTAATTGTATTAATTTCATATTTATTTGCTGCTTACTCTAGCTCAATAGCTATTTTTTACTTCGCAATAATACTAAATGGTATTGGTTCGGGGATGATCAGACCGGCTAACGCATCAGCACTTTCGCTGGCTCAAAGTCCTGAAAATCAAGGTTCTGCTGCTGGGTATTTGGGCTCTGTTATACCTATTGGACACATGCTAACTCCTGTTGTTGCGATGCCCATTTACCAAATTGATCCAACTTATTTATATATATTTAGCGCAATATTATGTTTTATCGCAGCAATCTTTATAATAATTAATCCAACAATGAAATCAGTAAAACTTTTAGAAAATGAGTAAATCTAAATCATTATTACTTGTAAATTTGGGTACTCCAAATAAGCCAACTTATTTTTCTGTGTTTAGTTATTTAAGAGAGTTTTTATCTGATTATCGAGTGCTTGATGTGCCTGGCCCAATTCGATTCTTTCTTGTGAATTTTATTATATGCCCATTTAGATCGTTGAGCAGTTCAAAGCTTTACAAGAAGCTTTGGGAAAGAAATAACTCTGAATCTCCATTGATAAAACATGCAAATACTTTGAAGAGTATATTAAATGACAGGCTAGATGATTATGAGGTTTTTTATGCAATGAGATACCAAAATCCATCATTAAAAAACGTCATCAACTCAATTATGCAATCCAATCCATCAGAGATAGTAGTTTTTCCTCTATTTCCTCAGTATGCGTCGTCTACTACAGGAAGTGTGTTTGAAGCTTTCACAACAGAACTTTCTAAGTACTGGGTGGTACCAAAAGTTACATTTATAAATCAATTTTATACAAATCATAAATTTATTAGTGCATGGGCAAACAAACTATCAAGTTATGACTTGGATACCTACGATAGAATAGTTTTTTCTTATCACGGGTTACCAAATTCGCACGTCGATAAAGTCTATATGAATGGATTGTGTGCAGATAGAAATTGTGAATCTAATTTCAACGAAGAAAATAAGTTTTGTTATAAGGCTGCTTCATTTCATACAACGAAACTTATTCAAGAAAGATTGGGATTAAATGCAGATAAGTGTATTACTTGCTTTCAATCAAGACTTACAAAGAATTGGATAACTCCATTTACAGATAGTGTCTTAGAGGAATTAGCAACCAATAATCAAAAGAAGATATTGGTTTTAGCACCTGCCTTTACAGCTGATAATCTAGAAACACTAATCGAGATAGATGATGAGTATAAAGAATTATTTGTTGAGGCTGGTGGAGACACTCTTGATTTTGTCGAGTCTCTTAATGACGACGAAGAATGGGTTCAGGCTATAATTAATATTTTAGGAGAAACTAATGTTTAAGGAAGGCTTATTAAAAGGGAAACGAATCCTTGTAACGGGTGGCGGTACAGGCCTAGGAAAGGAAATGGCAACACATTATGCGTCATTAGGGGCTGATATTGTAATCTGTGGTAGGCGTTTAAATGTATTAGAAGAAACTGCTGATGAAATTAAATCAAATCATGATGTTGATGTATTAGCTCAATCTCTCGATATTAGATCACCACAAGATGTTGATGATTTTATAGATCAAATATTTGCAACTAAGCCGCTTGACGGGTTAGTAAATAATGCAGCTGGTAACTTTATCTCACCTACGAAAATGCTTTCTCCAAGAGGTTTTGACGCAATTGCAAACATTGTGTTTCACGGAACTTTCTATGTCACTCATTCAGTTGGTCGAAGATGGATAGAAGCAGGACTTAAAGGAAATATTATTTCCATTCTAGCAACATGGGTGTGGACCGGATCTCCTTATGTAGTTCCTTCAGCCATGAGTAAGTCTGCTATCAATGCAATGACAAAATCTTTAGCTGTTGAGTGGGGTCCTTACAATATTAGGGTTAATGCTATTGCACCTGGCCCTTTTCCTACTGAAGGAGCTTGGGCTCGCTTAAGTCCAAAGGGAGACCTAGATAATGATAGCTCCTATAGTGCAATCCCGCTTGGCAGAGTGGGTGAAATGTCAGAATTACAAAACTTGGCCTCATTCCTAATGGCAGATGGTTGTGATTATCTTACAGGGCAAACTATTGCTATCGATGGAGCTCAATATATCACTGGCGGAGGTACATTTTCTGGGCTTTCAAAACTCAAAGATTCTGATTGGGAAGAGATTAAAAGTATGATTAAATCTACCAATGAAAAGGATAAGGCTAACAGAAACACTTAAATAGGGGTAAGTTATGACAGATATGCATTCAGTACTAAAAAAACAAAAGGATTACTTTATTAAAAATGGTGCTCCTTCTTATGAGTTAAGAATTGATCGTCTTAATCGGATGAAAGATATTGTTCTTAAGAATAAAAATAAGATTGTTGATGCGTTAAATGAAGATTTTGGCGTAAGATCAAAGAACCAATCAATGGTTACGGATGTTTATTCAATTATTCCGGATATCGAGTACACAAAAAAGAATCTCAAGAAATGGATGAAGGTAGATAAAAGAAAACCATCATTTCCATTTGGTTTACTTGGTGCTAAAGCAGAGGTTCGACATGAGCCTGTAGGTACCGTTGGAATGATCTCACCATGGAATTTCCCGGTAAATCTTACTTTTGCTCCTTTAAGTGCTGTATTTGCAGCGGGCAATCAAGTTATGCATAAGCCCAGTGAATATACAGAAAATACAGCAAATCTCTTAAAAGAAATGTGTGATTCTGCATATGATGAAGAGGAATTTGCAACGATTCTTGGTGGGCCAGAAATTGGTGCCGAATTTTCTTCTCTACATTTTGATCACTTGCTCTATACAGGAAGTGGAAATGTAGGAAAGCTAATCATGAAGGCGGCATCTGAAAACCTTGTACCGGTAACGCTTGAGCTTGGTGGAAAATCTCCAGTTATTATTGGTGATGGAGCAGATTTAACAACAACAGCAAAAAGAGTAATGATGGGTAAAACAATGAATGCTGGTCAAATTTGCTTGGCACCAGATTACATACTGGTTAAAGATTCTAAGGAGCAAGATGTTGTTGATGAGTTAAAAGCAGCTACTGCTGAGTATTATCCAGATATTAAGCATAACCCGGATTACACCAGTATTATCAATCAGAAACACTACGATAGGATTAATGGATTGGTTGATGATGCAAAAGCCAAAGGTGCTAATGTAGAAGAAATCAATCCTGCAAATGAGGATTTCTCACAACAAGAGGCTTATAAAATTCCTCCAACTTTAGTGAGAAACGTTAACGATGATATGGAAATAATGCATGAGGAGATCTTTGGTCCGGTTTTACCAATTAAAACTTATCAAGATATTAATGAGACAACTGAGTATGTAAATTCAAAAGATCGTCCTTTAGGTCTATATTACTTTGGACAGAATAAAGCTGAAGAGGATAAAATCCTTAACAATACTACTTCCGGTGGTGTGACAGTTAATGACGTAGTGGGGCATATTCAAGTAAGTGATTTACCATTCGGTGGAGTTGGACCTTCTGGAATTGGCAGATATAAGGGCTATGAGGGATTTCTTAATTTTTCAAATGCGAGAGCTATAAGTAAGCAAGTTGGCTCTAGGTTTGATAAGTTATTTGATGCAATCAGACCACCTTACAAAGGCGATATTGAAAAAGTACTAAAGCAAATAGCTAAATAAACATGTTCAAATTACCCATATCGTTGGGTATTAGATATCTGACATCATCAAAAGGGGCGTATGGCTCCTTTTATTCAATTATTTCAATTATTGGATTAACTATTGGTGTTGGTGCATTAATAATTGTTTTATCTGTTATGAATGGATTTGAACGTGAGTTGCAAACACGTATTTTGGGAGTTATTCCACATGCTTTAATCAAGTCTGATAATCCTATCAACTATAACAACACGACAATAATTGATTCATTGAATGTTGAAGGTGTTGAAGCCTATGGTCCATATATTGAGCTGCAAGGACTAATAGGTAGTGATGATCGATCAAGAGGAGTTTTTATCTCTGGCATTATTCCTGAATCTGAAAACAAAATGTCCATTCTTCCAGAATTTATGGTTAGGGGATCATTAAATGATCTAAAAGACAAATCTGGTGTTGTTATTGGATCTTGGCTATCAAGATATTTAAATCTTTCACTGGGTGACGAAGTTACTGTGTTTACTAATACAACTAGAACAAATATTTTTGGAACTTATCCTAGAACAATAAAAACGAAAATTGTTGGAATATTTGAACTTAATGCTGAGCCTGATCAAAGTCTGGTCCTAATTCACCATAATTTTGCTGGAAATTTAGTAAGCCTTGAGGAAGGTTATACATCTAGCATTAGAATTAAAACAAAGAATCTTTTCGAAGTTGATAGGGTTGGCTATAACGTTATTAATCAACTTCCAACAGATTATTTTTTCAGCACCTGGAAATTAACCCAAGGAACTCTCTTTAAAGCAATTCAAATGGAGAAGAGATTAGTGAGTTTACTCATGTTTTTAATTGTTACCGTTGCTTCTTTTTTAATACTTACAGCTATAGTTACAACCGTTAAGTCCAAAGAAAGAGAGATAGCTGTGCTGAAAACTTTAGGAATGAGGAATTTGGATATAACAGTAATATTTCTTACTCTGGGCTTATTAATTTCTTTGATTGGGATAACCCTTGGTCTCATATTAGGAGTTATCATTACTTTGAACCTAAATAATATTATTTATTTAGCAGATGTTTTATTTAATTACAGATTTCTTGATCTTGACGCATACTTTATAAGTTATTTTCCCTATGAATTTAGATTGAATCAATTTGTCTTTACCACAATATCAGCAATGATATGTTCAATATTATTCGCAATTTATCCCTCTGTTAAGGCCTCAAAACTTGAACCGGTTGAAATTCTTAGATATGAATAAAATAAAAATCATTGAATTAACTAAAAATTATCAATCGAATAAACAAAATCAGTTGGTTCTAGATAATCTCAATGCTGAAATTAATTTGACTGGTTTAACTTCTCTACAAGGTAAATCAGGATCAGGTAAATCTACTCTAATGCATATATTATCAGGGCTTTTAAAACCTACATCAGGTCGTGTTTTGGTTAATGAAATAGAAATCTATAAAACTAAACCAATAGAGCGTTCAAGTCTTATTTCATTTGTTTATCAATTTCATGCCTTGTTAGAAAATTTATCCGTATACGAAAATATTTATCTACCCAGGAAAATACATAAGAGTTATGGCTCAGATGAATTTATCAATGATTTAATTAATCAATGTAAGCTCGAAAAGTTACTTAAAAAGTATCCTAGTGAATTATCCGGTGGAGAGAAACAAAGAGTATCTATCGTTAGGGCCTTATCTAATAAACCAAAATGTGTTCTTTTAGATGAACCTACAGGTAATCTTGATGATGAAACATCTTCAAGTGTGCAGGAAATGTGTCTTGATATTAATAAAGCCTTCAATATCGGCATGTTTGTAGCGACGCATGATAGAGGCTTTGCAAGTAAAATGCAGTACCAGTATAAAATAGAACATAAAAGTTTGATGGTGATTAATGATTGATTATTTAACAGCTGGTGGTTGGTTCATGCTGCCTTTATTAATTTGCTCAGTTTTATTAATTTCAATTGTTATTGAGCGTATATGGTTTTTACAAAAAAGATTGGTTAGTCCTGAGGGCCTCCTAAGGACTTTTATTAATCACTCAAAAGATCAATCTATAACTATTCAACAACAGGATTCATACGTTGAATCATCATCACTTGGCGAACTCTTAGTTACAGCCTACCGATTCAAAGATAAGCCAAGAAATATAGTTGAAGATAAGGTTGTGGAAGCATCATCAAACGTCAGAATGAAACTTGAAAGAAACCTTAATATGCTAGGTATTATTGCTAGTATTAGCCCTTTATTAGGATTGCTTGGGACTGTGGTTGGGATGATTACTGTATTTGCAAACATAAACCTTGTTGATGGCTCATCAAATAGCGATCTTTTGGCATCTGGTATATCTGAAGCCCTAATAACAACTGCTTTCGGTTTGTTAGTTGCTGTTCCTGGACTTATTTTTTATAAATATTTCTCAGCTCGAGTCAATCTGCATATGTTAAATATGCAAAATGAATTAAGTAAGTTTGTTGATTTTCTAAATTTAAAATGAACTTTGCTACTAAAAATCAATCTAATGATGTCACTATTGAGATTACCCCGTTAATAGATATTGTTTTTTTACTAGTAATATTTTTTGTTGTGACTTCAAAAATTGATACAAATCAGGCTCTTAATATTGATTTGCCTGAAACATCGTCCTTTTCATCAGTATTGGTTGAGAATCAAGAGATGATTTACCTATATGAATCTGGAAAATTAAGATATGGAGATATTTCAGTGGATATTGAATCCAGTGAAACACTAATTAGCTTTATATCAAGCCAAATCCCAAAATCAGAATTAATAACATTAGCTATAGAAAAACGTGCGTATCATGAGTGGGTTCTCCAATTAATGGATGATCTTCAACTTTCTGGATATCAAAATATTCAAATTAGGACTTATCAGGAATAATGAAATCAAATATTAAAAGATTATTCTCATATACCCTGAGATATAAGTTATCTTTTACAGTTTCGATAATTGGTTTTTTAATCTTTGCGGCTGCTGATGTTGCTGCAGTTGAATGGATTAGAAGAGTAATTGAGTTCATCAATTCTAGTGACGTTGTTAATCCTTTGTTTATAGCAATTGCATTGATTTTAATTGCATTTGCAAGAGGCTTAGGATTTTTTATTGGTAATTATTTTATGTCTCGAGTTGGCTTAGGAATCGTTCATGACATGAGAAATGAACTTTTTAATAAGTTAATTAAGCTTCCAAAAATTTACTTTGACAATAACCAAAGCGGTCAACTTATTAATCGGATAACCTTCACCACAACTCAAGTGTCTGGGGCAACCTCAAATGCAGTCAAAACACTAGTTAGAGAAGGCGCATTATTTATTGGATTAATCTCCTATATGTTTTATTTAAACTGGAAATTAACCCTTTTATTGCTAATAACAGCGCCATTTATAGCAATCATAGTAAATATTGCCGGCCGTCGTTTAAGAAAATTAGCTAAAAGTATTCAAACGGCTATGGGTGATGTAACTCATATTGCCTCTGAGGCTGTTGAGGGTAATACAGAAATTAAATCATTTAATGCAGAAACCTATGAAAGAGACAGATTCCAAAAGGCAAATACTTCAAACAGAAATCAAAATTTAAAGCTTGAGGCCACAAGTAACCTAGCAACACCAATTATCCAAATTCTTGTATCTATTTCGTTGGGAATTGTTGCTTATTTTGCATTAGGTGCTCAGCTTGGAATTAATTTAGACTCTGAAACATTTGTAGCCTTTTTTACCTCTGCTGGTTTAATGGCAAAACCAATTAGACAGCTTTCCAGTATTAATGCAATCATTCAAAAAGGTCTTGCTGCAGCTGATGAAATTTTTGATCAGTTAGATTCATCTGATGAAAATGACCATGGAACACTCGAACCATTAATTGAAGGTAAGATTCAATTTAATGACATTACTTTTGGTTATGAGCGCTCAAAAGATATTCTAAAAAATATCAATCTTGTAATTGAAAACAATGAAACTGTAGCAATAGTTGGTAAATCAGGTTCAGGAAAATCTACACTGGCCAGCTTAATCTCAAGACTCTACTTACCATCAACTGGACTAATTTCTATTGATGGAATTGATATAAATGAAATTAATTTAAGGCATTTAAGAAGTCACATTTCAATCGTTAGTCAAAATCCAACTCTCTTTAACGATACTATTGAAAAGAACATTGCTTACGGTTACCAAGAGATTGATTCAGAGAGACTTAATCAGGCTGCTGAACTCTCAGGCTGCATGGAATTTATAGAAAAACTTCCTGAAGGTTTTAATACAGAAATAGGTGATGACGGTGTTTTGCTTTCAGGTGGTCAGAGACAGAGATTAGCGATAGCGAGAGCTTTTTATAAAGATGCACCAATCATTATTCTTGATGAAGCTACCTCATCACTTGATTCAGAATCTGAGTTAGTAGTTCAATCTGCAATTGAAAAGCTTATCGTTAATAGGACTACCATAATCATTGCACATAGACTCAGTACTATAGAAGGCGCTAATAAAATATTTGTAATCGATGATGGCCGTATTGTTGAGCAAGGGAATCATGCGGAACTAATTGATAGAGATGGAATCTATAAAAATTTATATAAAAATATGGATTCTAATCAAGTCAAAACAGCTGCCGTAATTACTAAAACTGAAAAATCTTACTTACCATCATTTGTTGAAGAACCTGCACAACAAGGCATGCTCTTGGATGCATGGTATAAGAAAAGTGTATGGCTATGGCTATTGTCTCCACTCTCATTAATATTCTCCTTTATTGTTAGGTTAAGAATTAATTCATTTAAAGAAAATTCAAAAAAAGTATGGAAACCCAATGTGCCAGTAATTGTTGTGGGTAACATATCTATGGGAGGTACAGGGAAAACTCCACTCGTTAAGATGCTTGGTCAAAAGTTATCAGAAGAAGGTTTTTCTCCTGGTATTGTTAGTAGGGGTTATGGAGGTAAATATTCTCAAACCTTAGAGGTTACGAGCGATACAACATTCAAACAAACTGGGGATGAGGCTCAAATATTGGCTAAATTAAAGCTACCTCTTTTCATTGATAAAAATAGACCTAGGGCAGTTAAAAAATTACTTGATAAATATCCACAGACAAATGTAATTTTGTCTGACGACGGCTTGCAGCATTATGCTCTTGGTAGGGATATTGAAATTGCTGTCATTGATGGTTCACGAAGACTAGGTAATGGTTTAACGTTTCCTGCTGGACCACTAAGAGAACCACGAAGTAGATTAAATGATGTTGACTTTGTTGTTAATAATGCAGGTCCAGCTGAAGAAGGAGAACATCTTATGACTCTTGCTCCAGCAAAATTTGTTCACCTTAATTCAGGTAAATCATATGATATTGGTAATTGGCCAATGCATTATCAGGTTCATGCTGTTGCAGGATTAGGAAATCCAAATAGGTTTTTTGATTTGTTAGGCAGGCTTGGTTTTGAATTTGATAAAAATCCTTTTCCTGATCATCATAAATACAAGAAACAAGATATCTTATTTTTAGATCATCTTCCTATTATCATGACTGAAAAGGATGCCTCTAAATGCAAGGATTTTAAAAACTCTAAAATATGGTATTTAACTATTGAAGCTGAAATTGACGATAAGTTTTTTGATCAATTAAAGGAGAAATTGCATGTTTAAAGATGAAATTCTAGACATATTGGTTTGCATTAAATGTAAAGGCAAATTAATAAAAAATGAAGATAATCTAGAGTGTCATTCATGTAAGATTTATTATCCTATTGTAGATTCAATTCCAAGAATGATTGAAGAGGCCATCAAGCCATTAATTGAAGAGGCCATCAAGCCATTAAATGATGAATAATTTTCACATCATTATTCCAGCAAGATTAGAATCAACTCGATTAAAAAATAAAGTTTTATTAGAGATCAATGGTAAATCAATCGTTCAATTGGTTTACGAAAAAGCCCAATCCATCAATCCACTTTCAGTTACTGTTGCAACTAATCACAAAGATATTTTTGATCATATCAAATCTCTTGGAGGCGAGGTTTTGATGACTTCATCTGATCATCAATCTGGAATGGATAGAGTGAATGAAGCAGCATCATTACTTCAAATCAGTGATGATGAAACGATCCTAAATCTTCAAGGCGATGAGCCATTGATGCCAGAGAACATAATGATCGAAACAGGAAATTCAATACGATCTAACATTAACATTGCTACAGCTGCATGTGTGTTATCTGATAAAAATGAGATTACCGATCCAAATAATGTGAAGGTTGTTACAACCAATAATAATTATGCCCACTACTTTTCAAGGTCTTTAATACCCTATAGTAATGAGGTCTCAAATATTACTTATTATCAACATTTAGGCATTTATTCTTATAATCGAGGTATTTTACAAGAACTGGCAAATTTAGATGTCACGTATCTTGAAAAGACTGAGAGGTTAGAGCAACTAAGATTTTTAGATCATGGTTATAAAATCTATGTAAACAAATATGATCAACCTGCACCAATAGGTATTGATACGGATAAAGATTACAAGAAAACTTTATCAGTTTTAAGTAAAAAATGACTTTAAGATCATCATTTGGGATAAATTTTAAACCCAATAATTTTTTTGAAGTTACCACTGCAGATCTAAAACAAAAACTACAATCAATTGATGCTAAAAAAGCTGTAATTCTTGGTGAAAATACCAATTCTATTTTTAATGAATCCGTTGAACTCGATTGTGTGAGATACATTGATAATGAACTATCAGTTGATGGTTCTACTATCACGGCTGGCGCTTCAATAAATTGGCATGAATTAGTAAAAATTTCTATCAACAATAATTTATATGGACTTGAAAATTTATCACATATTCCAGGAAGTGTTGGCGCTTCACCTATTCAAAATATTGGTGCCTATGGTCAAGATGTTTCGCAGGTTATTAAATTTGTTGAATGTCTTGATTTGGAATCATTAGAAATCTTTCAATTAACCAACAGTGAATGTAATTTTTCATATCGATCATCAATTTTTCAATCTAAGAAATATCTAATTACAAAAGTTTCATTTGAACTTGAAACTACTTTCAAGCCAAATTTGAACTATAAGTCTCTTTCAGAGTATGTGGCAAAAAATTCAATAAATATTTCTAAAGAGAATATTATTGAAACTATTGGAAGAGTAAGGGCGCTAAGACTTCCTGATATTAAAGTCCTTCCAAATTGCGGCAGTTTCTTTAAAAATCCAATTATTGATAGTGATCAAAATGTAGACTCAAAGATAGATATTATTGAAATTTCAGAATCATTTAAAAAATTGTCAGCAGCTAGCATGATTGGTCATGTGAAACATAAACTTATGTTGCAGGGTGGAATCGAGTTACATAAAAATCATGATTTAGTCTTAACTAACCCTAAAAATGCATCGTTCAATGAGCTATTGGAATCAATTGAATCGATTAAGAATACTGTCTTCAATGAGTTTGGTATTCATTTACAGACTGAGCCGATAATTTACAAATGATTCTCTTGTCCTTAATTGCGCACCTCTTCGCTGTAGCATCACCTGGTCCTGATACATTTATAGTGATGAGGCAGACTTTAGCTTCCGGATTTAAGGCTGGATTAAGTTCCGCTATTGGTATTGGCTTAGGCATTTTAATACATTGTTCATTAGCACTCTACGGGCTAAGTGCATTGATATTAAGTGACCCCATAGGAAGTTACATACCTTATATAGGATCTATTTATCTTATTTTCTTGGGAGTTCAATCAGTTGCTTCAAGAAATATCACTCTCGAAGATAATAAAAACACCCTAGATAAAAGATCTTTATTAATTGGCTTTTTTACAAATATTTTAAATTTAAAAGCATTTATCTTTTTTGTTTCCCTGTTTAGTGCCTTAACATTAAGTTATACAACGTATGAAATTAGTTGGTTGATAGTTTATTTTTCATTAGCAACTACAGCTTGGTTTATTTTTCTAGCCTATTTTTTAAGTATTCCATCAATCAAAAAAATTTATACTGACAAAGTATCGCTAATAAATAAAATACTGGGGATTATCTTAATAATTATGGGCTTATTAGTTTTAATAAATATTTTATGAAGTTAGAAGATCTATCAAAACAAATTAAGCAAACTCCTGGTTTTCCTCCAGTTCATTTATGGAATCCAGATTTATGTGAAGGAGTAAAATTTAATATTGATAGAAATGGTGATTGGTTTTATCAAAACTCTCCTTTAAAAAAGGAATCTTTAAAAATCTTATTTGCTTCAATATTAAAGAAAGAAAATAATAATTATTATTGTGTTACACCTGTAGAAAAAGTACTTGTAGAAGTTGATTTGGCACCTTACATGATTATTGATTTTCACATCGATAATGATACCTACATCTTTGATACTAACTTGAATTATTCATTTGCTCTTAAAGATACTCAAATTTCATTTCTAGAATCCAACGGAGAAATAATACCTATTATTGGTGTACGTGATTCAATTGAAGGGTTTTTTTCAAGAAATATTTATTATGAATTAATTAACACCGGTTATGAAAGAGATGGCGCCCTTTATATAAAGAGTGCGAATCAAGAGTATTGCTTTGGGAAGCTATAGATTAAGTGTATCCTCAATCCAAGCATCAATATTTTCTTCAAGCATGTAAAGCGGTATAGCTCCTCTTTTTAAGACTTCATGATGAAAATCTTTTACATCGTATAAATCACCAAGTTTTTCTTTAGATCTATTTTTTAGCTCAAGAATCTTAAGTTGACCAATCTTATATGCCAGAGCCTGTCCTGGCCAATTAATATACCTATCAACTTCATTTATAATATCCTGTTGTGTTTTAGCTGAGTTATCTAAGAAATAGTTAATTGCATCTTGTCGAGACCAATCCATATAATGCATTCCAGTATCAACCACAAGCCGAATAGCTCTCCACATATCATAAGTTAGTTGGCCAAATTTGGAGTAGGGGTCCTTATAAAGCCCCATGTCATAACCAAGACTCTCACTGTATAGTCCCCAACCCTCAACAAATGCTGTAAATCCACCATATTTTCTAAAATTTGGTAAATCCAGCTCCATAGCTAGTGCAATTTGTAAGTGGTGTCCTGGAACTGCTTCATGAACACTAAGAACTTCAATCTCATATTTAGGTCTAACTTCAGGTCTGTAGAGATTGACATAATAATATCCAGCACGAGACCCATCAGCAGCAGGTCTTTGGTAATAAGCTGTTGTTGTATCGGGTGCACTTTCTTCAGGAATGGGCTTAATCCCATACGGTATTGATGGCAATACTTTAAATAGATTTACTAGTTCAGGATCTAATCTTTTGGACGTTGCTAAATATTCTTTAAACAAATCATCAGGATTATCAAAATAAAATTTAGGATTCGTTCGTAAGTCATTGAGAAAACCCTTAAAAGTACCTTTCCAGGAAACGGATTCAATAACATCATCCATTTCGTCTCTGATTCTTTTAACTTCCTTTAATCCGATTTGATGAATTTCTTCAGGTGTTAAGTCAGTTGTTGTGAACCTCCTAGCAGTAAATTCATAATACGCCTTACCATTAGGAATATCACTGATACCTATTGATATCCTGCAATTCGGAAGATATTCCTTCTCAAAAAACTTTAATAAGTTTTTATAGGCAGGAATAATATCTCTGCTAATGACTTCAAGAGCTTGATCTTGAATTTCTTTAATTTCATCTTCAGAAAATAATCGTGAATCCATTTCACCAAAATGCTTAAAGAAGGGACTTTTATAAGCTGTAGTATTAGCTTGAAGTTTAATTTGCTCCTTAACTCTTTCCATTAAGATTTTTGGAGGCATAACATTGTTTTGAATGCCTTGGGAGGCTATAGCAATTTCATTAGTAATTAGATCAGGAACTTTTTTAAGACGTTCAATCCAGTCAATGTAGTGATCAATGGATCTAAAAGGCAAAACTGAGGTAGTATCATGAAGTAATTGAATACCACCTCTGTGACTAAATGGCAATAAATAAAGTTTGTATTGCTGCATTTCAACAGATTCAGATACTTGCTTAACGAACAATCTATAATTTGTTAAATCATCTTCACTAAATGATTTTGGATTAATGCTTTCTAATTCGATAAGCATCTCCTTTTCGTACTCATGGTCTTGAAAGATCTTTCTTAGAGAACTATCTCCCCATTCTTGGTTTCTTGAGAGGTCGCCCATGCTTGATGCATAAACCGGGTTATCAGATATAACTTTGTTCCATTGTTCATCAACAATTAAATTAAATTTATCAATATCTGAAACTTCTGAGCAAGAAGTAATGAGAATAATAATAAGAAATGATTTTATAAATTTTGAAGTGTCCATATTACATATTTGGGTAATTGGGTCCTCCAGTTCCTTCTGGCGTAACCCATTTAATATTTTGTGATGGATCTTTAATATCACATGTTTTGCAGTGCACACAGTTTTGAGCATTAATAACAAATTTATGCTCTCCGTTATCCTCAACAACCTCATAAACACCAGCAGGGCAATATCTTTGTGCAGGCTCATCATAAATGGGTAAGTTGGTAGAAATGGGTATAGAAGGATCTTTTAATTGTAAATGACATGGCTGATCTTCTTCATGATTTGTATTAGAAAGAAAAACCGAAGAAAGCTTATCAAAACTAACTTTCCCATCAGGTTTTGGGTAATCAATTTTAGGCGCTTCAGAGGCTTTCTTTAAACACGCATAATCAGGAGTTTTATGATGAAGAGTAAATGGTAGCTTTCCTCTAAAAATAAATTGATCAATCGCAGCTAGGGCAACTCCTATTAAACCCTTAAATCCTAATTTGAGGCCTTTATGTAAAAATGGACCCCAATTCCTTGCTTTATAAAGTTCAGAATTGATCCAAGAATTTACAAAAGCATTTTCGTATTCTGTTAAATCCTCATTGAGTTTATCGTTTGCTATTGCTTCAAAAACTACCTCGGAGGCCAGCATGCCAGATTTCATTGCTGTATGAGTTCCTTTAATTTTTGGAAAATTAAGAGTTCCTGCATTATCTCCAACTAGTAAGCCTCCAGGAAAAGACATTTTTGGTCTTGATTGATATCCACCCTTAATAAGAGCTCTTGCACCGTAAGCCACTCGAGTCCCTTTTTCTAATATATTTTTTATATCTTTATGCTGTTTCCACTGTTGGAATTCATCAAATGGACTTAAATGAGGATTGTCATAATCCAAAGGCACTACATAGCCTAAGTAAACCTGATTATTTTCACCATGATAAAAATATGATCCAGAGATAGTTCCATTGCTTGGCCATCCCATGGTATGCATTACTGTGCCTTCTTGATGGTCTTCGGGTTGAATGTCCCAAATTTCTTTAAATCCAATCCCATAATGTTGTGGATCTTTGTCATTATCTAAGTTGAATTTAGCGATTAATTCTTTTCCTAAATGTCCTCTGCAACCTTCAGCAAAGATAGTGTACTTACCACGTAACTCCATCTCTGGTTGATAACTTGGTTTTTTTTCACCGTTTTGTGAAACTCCCATTTCTCCAGTTACTATTCCTTTAACTATTCCATCTTCAACAATAATATCTGAGGCAGTAAAACCTGGAAAAATCTCTACTCCTAATTGCTCGGCTTGTTCACCAAGCCATCTGCAGAAATTAGCCAAGCTCATAATATAATTTCCATGATTGTTAAATGTGGGAATCAATAAGGTTGGGAAGGGTATTTTGAAAGATGAATTTTGGGAGATCATGAATTTAACAACATCCTTTTTGGCAGGATTATTTAAAGGAGCTCCTTTATCCTTCCAATCAGGAATTAGTTCATTCAATGCTGTTGGCTCAAAGACATTACCCGAAAGTATATGAGCTCCTATTTCCGAACCTTTTTCAATAAGACAAATGCTTAATTCTTTATTATTTTCTTTTGCTAATTGTGCAAGCTTTATGGCGCTACTTAATCCTGATGGACCAGCTCCTACAATCACTACATCGTAGTCCATTACATCACGTTCCATGATTGATCCTTTGACTTTTATTTTTCTTAAAAAACATTACAATTATAGCTCTTAAAAGACGTTCACACTATATTACTAAATAAATATGAAAATTCTCGTACCAATTAAAAGAGTTGTTGACTATAACGTTAAAGTAAGGCCTCTTAGCGATAATTCAAATGTTGATCTAAACAATGTAAAAATGGCAGTCAATCCGTTTTGTGAAATTGCTGTAGAAGAGGCAGTAAGATTAAAAGAAAGTGGTACAGCTACAGAGATTATTGCTGTTACTGTTGGCACATCTGCTTCACAGGAACAGCTGAGGACTGCTTTAGCTTTAGGTTGTGATAGAGCAATCCTCATAGAATCTGTAGACAATCCTGAGCCTTTAGTGATAGCAAAGGCGTTAGCAAAAATATTTGAAGAAGAAAATCCTGATCTCATTATTTTAGGAAAGCAGGCAATTGACGGTGATAATAATCAAACTGGTCAAATGCTCTCTGCAATTCTTGATCTTCCTCAAGCGACATTTGCTTCAAAATTAGCAATCGAAGGTCAGACTGCAAATGTAACCAGGGAAATCGATGGTGGATTACAAACCATCAAGGTTAATTTACCTGCAATTGTAACTACGGATTTAAGATTAAATGAACCAAGGTATGCATCCTTACCTAATATTATGAAAGCAAAGAAAAAAGAGCTTGCTACTAAAAACATTAATGATCTTGGTATTGATACATCAGCAAGAACAGAGATTATATCTGTAGAACTACCACCACAAAGAGAAGCTGGTATAAAAGTTGAGTCAGTTGATGAGTTGGTTGATAAATTAAAAAATGAGGCTAAAGCAATATGAGTATTTTAGTAATAGCAGAACATGATAACACCAGCATTAGACCATCAACCCTTAATACTATAGCTGCAGCAAAGCTATTAGGTGATGATATACATCTATTTGTTGCAACTAGTAACTCCGAGCTACCTAATTCCGCATCAACTATAGAAAGTGTTTCTAAGGTGATTTCAAGTGTCGATGATACGTTAGAGCACCAACTCCCTGAAGCTCTTGCTCCAATGATTAAGGAAGTAGCAACAAATTATTCTCACGTATTAGCACCGGCAACAACATTTGGAAAAAACTTAATGCCTAGAGCTAGTGCGCTTTTAGATTCACAACAGATATCAGATATATCAGGCGTGATTGACCAGGATACATTTAAAAGACCGATTTACGCAGGAAGTTGTATTGCCACCGTTAAATCTAATGACTCCGTTAAGCTTATTACTGTTAGGGCTACTGCCTTTGATCCTGTTCAGCTTATTGGAGGCTCTGCAGCTGTTGAAAGTTTTGATAGTGTTGTTAGTAATGATAAAAGTGAATTTGTAAGTGAGGAAATCGCTAAAAGTGATAGACCTGAATTAACAGCCGCTGATGTAATTATTTCTGGTGGTAGAGGCATGCAGTCAGGTGATAATTTTCATCTTCTAGAAACTATTGCAGATAAACTTGGTGCTGCTGTGGGTGCTTCAAGGGCTGCCGTTGATGCTGGATTTGTTCCAAATGATTATCAAGTAGGTCAAACTGGAAAAATTGTTGCCCCAAATCTCTATATTGCAGTGGGTATATCTGGTGCTATTCAACACCTTGCAGGAATGAAAGACTCAAAGGTTATTGTGGCCATAAATAAAGATGAAGATGCACCAATATTCCAAGTTGCTGATTATGGCTTAGTAGCAGACCTTTTTAATGCTCTACCTGAGCTTGCTGATAAAATTTAACTTACTGATTTAAAGTTATATTTTTTGAAAGTGCTTCCAGTGCACTCGAGCTATTTCCATTAATAATTTCATGCTCTTTTGCAGAAAGGCAATATCTCCACAATGGATATTCTTTAGCTACGCCCATTCCACCATGGAGGTGCTGTGCCGCATATGACGTTCTGTGTAGGACATTACCAGTTATATACTTTAAATTTAAAATTTGATTTTCTAAATCACTACCTGAACTATATAAATATGATGCTTGTTGAAGGTTTAGAACAAGTTCTTGATGGTCTATAAACATATTTGCAGCGCGGTGTGATACTGCTTGAAATGATCCAATAGGTCTATCAAACTGCTCCCTTTCACTCGTATAAGCTGCAGTTAATTCCAACATCTTTAAAACCATCCCTCTAGCCAAAGAAGCCTGAATAAGCACTCTTCGAGCATAGATATTATTTAATAAATAAAGTCCTTCACCTGATTTATTGATAATTGATTCTTTGCTAACAATTACACCATCAAGATTTAACTTAGAGTAGGGGACCTTACTGGTGACATCAAGAGAAGTAATTTCTAATTGATCCGTTTCTATGAGAGCTAGATATACTCCATCATCAGTTATAAAGGATATTAAAGCTTTCTTAGCAATATCTAGATTGTAAGAGAGTATTTTTGTGCCTGATAGCTCATAGCCATTGTTTGATAATTTCCCGGTAACTTTTGGAGATTCAATTTCAAAATTTAACGGCTCATTAAGTGCGGATGTATATGAATGTAATTTGTTTGAAAGTAAATCTCTTAATATCTCTGAAAGACCTTTAAATGATGATTCTTGAAGTGTAATTAGAACATCAGATACAAGTGCGGATGGATTAAGAGGACTATTCGAGTATCCCAGTTCTTCAGACAATATCTTAATCACATCAAAATTAATTTTATTTGTGTCTTGATCCACAAGAAAACCCTGGTTAATAAGCTCACTAAGTAATGCAGGATCATATCTATGAGAATCAAACTTTTTAAGGTAGTCCTCACTACTAAAGGATTCAAGGAGTTTTTTTAGACTTTCTCTAATTAACTTTTCTTCACTAGATGATGAAAAATCCATTACCTTGATCTTGGCATTAATAACCCAGCCATAGAAATGATATCTCGTTGCACTTCATTTGTTCCACCACCAAAGGTAAGGATTGAGGCAGTTCTATACATTCTTTCCAATCTACTGTTAAGAATTGATAAACTGTCATCTCTAATAATTGAGAGTTCACCAAAGATCTCCATCATCATTCTGTAAGCTTCTATAAAGTACTCAGAACCATATATCTTAGCTAAGGATGCGTCTGTCATTGAAAGGACATTATTCTCCATTCCCCAAACTTGTTTCCAACAGATCAATTTAAGTGTCTCCAAGCCAGAATAGATTTTTGCAAAATTAGATTTAACCCAATCAATATCCGAAAGAACATTTGTTGAGTCAACCTTCGTTGATTTTGCTAACGACAATAACTGATGATACAACTCATCCACTGGACCATGATTAACAAGAGCAAGTCTTTCTAGATTTAGTTGACTCGTTATTAGATTCCAGCCAGAATTTAGCTCACCTACTAAATTGTCTTTTGAAACATAGATATCATCATAGTAAGTCATATTAGTTGTTACATCACCCAGTGTCTGAATAGGCGTGTAAGAGAACCCATCGTCATCGGTAGGAACTATAAACATTGAAATGCCTTTATGCTTTTTTACCTCATTGTTTGTCCTGGCTGCCAACCAAATATAATCAGCATAATTCGCTAAACTAGTCCAAATCTTTTGACCATTAATTTTAAATCCTTCTTTATCAGGTAATGCTTGTGTCTTTAGTGATGCTAAATCGGTTCCAGCATTTGGCTCTGAATAACCAATGGCAAAAATAGTTTCACCTCGAAGAATAGATTTTGCGATAGTTTCTTTAGCCCAATCAGATCCATACTGAGCAATCATTGGGCCTACAGACTCAGTTGTTAAGAACGGAAAAGGAAATCCTGTTCTCATAATCTCTTCAACAAAAATATATTGCTCTATTGGAGTGAACTCTTTACCACCAAATTCTTTTGGCCAACTTAAGCCAATCCATCCATCTTGGCCCATAATTTTTAATGCTTTTTTAAATTCTGGACCTCCACCCTCAAAAAATTGAGGATCACTCATCTCACTCAAAAGTTCTTTATTTAATAAAGCTGAAAAATACTCTTTAAGCTCGTCTTTAAGTTTTTGTTGATTCTTTGTTAATTCAATTTTCATAGTTTATTCATAGATATCTATTAATGATTTTAAGAAACTTCTTTCATTATCCCATTCTTTTCTTCCGCCGGATAAACCTAATCTAACAACAATTAATTCTAATTCAGGAATAACAAATAATCTTTGGCCTTGAAATCCGTTTGCTGAAAACATTTTTTGCTCAAGATCATAAAATGCTGGGCTGATTTCTTTATTATTGGTGTTGAGCCACCATTGACCACCATAATTTTCAATTACTTTATTGTTATTTAATCTTGTAGGTTGGGTCATAACATCAAACATTTTTTTACTTATAAATGATTCATCATTTTTTGATGCATTCATCATCATAATACCAACCTTTAACCATGACTCAGCGCTGACGTATCCAAAGGAGGATGCAATAAAATTTCCTAGATTATCGGTTCCAAAATAAGTGTCGTTAAAACCTAAAGGTTCAAAGATATAGTATTTGTACAATTCAATTGGAGTAAAACCAAGAGAGCTAGCCTTTTCAGTCATTTTATAATTAAGAAGATTTGTGGCTGCTGATGAATAAGACCAATAATCACCTGGTTTATGAGTCATTTCCAATGAAGACAAATGCAGGCCAACATTTTCTGAAGTTATCATTGCAAAATAATCTGTTAAGGGAAAATAAGATTCCTTATAGTCCAATCCATCAACGTGATTAAGCAAATGTTTGAACGTTAATTGACTCCCTTCATCCGCTCTGTTTGGAAGAACTTTATCGGATAGTTCAAAGTATCCCTCATCATGCATTCTTGAAAACAGAACGGAGGATAAAGATTTAGTCATACTCCAAGATAATAATGGAGTCTCTGCATTTGAGAATAAATCATATGATTCACCGGAGACCGAATTCTTATAAAAAACTAACAAAGCTCTTGAGCCAGGATCTTTTTCCAGTTCCTCATCTATTAAATTTTGAATTTCTTCATTAATGTTTCTTCTTGTAAGAGGGTTATTGGGTAAAGGGTTGGTTGTTACTGAAACTATATTGTTATTAGGAGTACATCCATAGCTTTCTTTAAAGTAAATTTTTGAGCTTGAGGGACCAAACTTTACTTCTACAGATTGTGCATCGTTGTTGATTGAGTAATCTATCAGATTAAAAATTAAGTTATCAAGAAGGGGTATTCCAAATGGATCAGTCCGTCCTTCATGCTTGCGGATAGATTCAAGCGGTCTATTTGAAATGAAGTAACTGCCGCATGCAACCTGAGATGAAAAAAAAGCAACCTGGTTACCTACAATTAAAGCAATTCCATATAAATAAGAAATTACCAAAAGTAAAATTAAGTGAGTAAATATTTTAGTCATTTAAAATACCTATCAATTCAATATGTCGAGTATTTACAAACTGATCAAAAATAGCAGATTTATTAATTTTTTTATTGAGCAATTTTAAATCCCGAAAAAAAGTCTCGCTGTTGCATGATATATATATTATCTGTTCAAACTTTTTAATAAAATCAATTGATTCAGGTGATAGTCCTGATCTTGGTGGGTCAACTAATATAGTATCAAATTTATATGATTTAAGATCGAAATTATTCAGTCTTCTAAAGGTTTTACCACTAAATGCTTCAATTGTTTCGAGATCAGACAATCTTGCAATATTAATATTTTTAAAGTTATTCTTTTTAATTGATGAATGCAGATGACTTATTGCTTTGCGATTATTTTCAGTAGCAAACACATAATTGAAGTATCTAGATAATGGGAGTGTAAAGGTCCCACATCCGCAATAAAGCTCTAATAGATTGCAGGATTGATATTTGATACTAAGATTTTTGCAAATAAAATTGATCATTCTAGGCATTAAATAAAAATTAGGTTGAAAAAAGCTTTCATCATCCTGTTTTATCCAAAAGGTTTCATTACTTAGCATCACGTTTGACCAGTACTCATTGGTGCTTCCATAAATTTTGCCCTTTGATCTACCAACAAAAAAAATGTTTTTGTATTTATCTTCAATTTCTTTAATTTCTAATAGCCATTTCTTATCTAAAGGCCTGTGATAAATCAAAGTACAAATTGTCGTAACATTATTAGATCTATAATTAATACCAAATAATTTATTTTTTAGAGTTTTAGAGCAATTAATATCATGAAGAATACTTTCCATATTATTGCTAATCATCTTTATAGGAACATTTGATTTTGAAAAAAATATTTGTGATTCACCATCCATCATGGTGTAACCGTCATTTTTATAGCCAAATTCAATTCTGCATCTAAAATTTTTTGATGGAGATATAAAAACTTCAGGATTTACTGAAAGTTCATCGAAAGATTTAACAGTTTCAAGGATCTTATTATTCACGTAATTAAATTTATGATTAGTAGTACAAAAAATATAAATGAGCAGTTAATAATTAAAAATAAAAATATAAATTTACCTAAACTTATATTTTTTATATCGGTCTCTAAATCAGACGATTTTCGTATGCCAAAAAAAGAGGCTATGATACGCTTTAACCACATTAAATATGAGCGAAATAATAACAATTACAGAATCAGCAGAGAAGTATCTAGCAAAACTTCTTGATGAAAAAAAAGATACAAATATGGCAGTTAGGGTCTTTGTTAGTGATCCGGGAACACCTAAAGCTGAAACCTGTCTTGCTTTTTGTAAAATTGATGAGCAAGAAGGCCAAGATACATTAATAGAAATGAAGACCTTAAAAGTTTTTGTGGAAACTCGATCAATACCCTTTCTTGAGGATGCAGAAATTAACTTTGATACTGATAACTTTGGGGGTCAGTTAACCATCAAATCCCCAAATTCTAGACTTCCAAATATCTCTCCAGATAGTTCCCTTGAAGATAAAGTAAATTATGTAATCTATAACGAGATCAATCCAATGCTTGAATCACATGGCGGCGTTGTAAACTTAGTCGAAATAACCGACAAGGGCGATGCTGTTTTGCAATTTGGGGGCGGTTGTCAGGGATGTGGAATGGTGGATGTAACCCTAAAAGATGGTATTGAAAAAACTCTGTTAGAAAAATTTTCTGAATTAAAATCGGTCAAGGATATTACTGATCATTCTGTAACAGATAATGCTTACTATTCAGAATCCTGATAGTTTTTTAAGGTATATCATTATTCCAAACTGAGGGTGATCAAAGTAGTGGACTTGCTCATTAAATACTCTTCTATCTTCATCAATTATTAGAGTTGCTGAGCTTTTACTAATAATCTCATCTAAAGGGTATTGTTCAACTGTGTTTATATCACCTTCGAATAAAGTATCTATATCAATACTTATGTTTACATCTTTTACATCAGTTTCATTTATTAAGGCTGTATAACCTTTGCGCTTAATTTCTTTTATTCCATTTGCATTCTCAGATAACTCAATTGTCTGACTATCAAGCATACCCAGTACATCTAAATGCAAGTACCTCTCTTTGTATGTTTTGATGTATAAATTAAGTTCATTAGCAATAACATTAACAAATTTTGAGCTATTGCTATCAAAAACGCCCTGAACCCAACTTCCTGAATCAATTAACTCATAATCAGATCTTCTCTCTATTCTTCGTTTAAAAGTCTCTAATTTAGTGAGAGATTTATTTTCATTAAACCAAAGTTGGGGATTTGGATTAACTGAAGGTTCCTGACTTAAAGTTTCTCCCTCTTTTTCCTCATAAATAATTTCACCTATTGAATCCAATGATTCATTTTTACTATTAAACGATTCATCTAAATTTCTTATGACTATCTCATTAGTATTTTTCTTTAATGAAATTACTGAAGATGGACTAATTGATAACTCTTTTAGGGTAAAAACTTCATCAGTGGTAAATTGCAAATTCTTAAACACCACATATTCAATAAGGTATTCATCGCTTCTTACAGAGGTAATAAAGAAAACTGCAAATATAATTTTAAATAAGTGCATTTATAAAACTCTTAATCTGTTGTCTCGCATCATTGCTTTTTAATTTTAAATTAATTTTATTTTCAGCATTAAGTTTAAATTCATATAAATTAGAATTCATTAGTTCCATAAATTTTTTAAAATTCTCATCGCTTATCGGTTTAATAAACTTAAACTGCAAAAAATTATTCCTATTGAGATAGATATTGGAAATACCAATTTCAGTTGCAGTTAAGGCAATTTCTGCGTCATATAGTAGGTTATTCACAGCAGTTGGAAGTTTTCCGCATTGATCAACAAGGTCTTTTGAAATCCTTTTAATATCCTCAACATTTTTGCACGCAGAAATTTTTCTGTAGTATTTTAATCTGTCTGTCATTGAGGGAAGGTATTGCTCAGGTATAAGCGACTTATCACCCAGATTGATTTCAAAGTCTATCTTATTCTTATCATCAATTCCTTTCAGTTGGTTTATACAATCCTTAAGAATCGATAAATATAAAGTTAAGCCAATCTCTTCAATATGACCTGACTGTTTTTCTCCTAAAAATTGTCCCGCTCCTCTGAGCTCTAAGTCCTCTTGTGCAATAAAATATCCAGCACCAAGAGCTGAGTGCCTCGAGAGTGCTTCAAGTCTGTTATCTGCATGTTTAGGAATGTGTTTATCAGGAATTAAATAATAACAATAGGCCTGCTTTGATGATCGACCAACCCGTCCCCGTAATTGATGTAATTGAGCCAAGCCAAACCTGTGGGCATTATCAACAATAATCGTATTTGCATTTGGTATATCTAAGCCCATTTCAACAATTGTTGTGCAAATTAAGACATCTAGCTCACCTGTACTAAATGCATTCATTTCCTGTTTTATTTCAGATTTTTTGAGCTGACCATGAGCTATACCGATTCTTAAATTAGGCATCAACTCTAATAGGTACGCTTTAGAGCGTTCATGTTGAGATATATCATTTGTAACGTAAAACACTTGCCCGTTTCGTGAAACCTCCCTTTGTATTGAGGATTTAATAATTTGATTTTCATGCACCTTGACGAATGTTTTTGTTGATATTCTATTGCTTGGCGGAGAATACAGATAAGAAAAATCCTTCAAGCCAGAAAAAATATAATTTAATGTTTTAGGGATGGGAGTTGCGGAAAGAGAGAGTATGTGAATGCCCGTTTGTTTCGATTTTATAAACTCTTTTTGTTTGGTACCAAAACGATGCTCCTCATCAATGACCAACAATCCCACATTGCTAAAATCAATTTCGCTGTTAAGGAGTGCGTGGGTTCCAATAAGAATATCAATTTTCTTATTATTAAAGTTGTTAATAATATTATTTTTTTCTTTAACTGTTTTATGTCGCGATAGACCTTCAATTAGGTATGGAAAATTTTTAAAACGAATTTTAAATGTTTCTAGATGCTGACTCACTAGAACCGTACTAGGGCATAAAATAATAATTTGTTTTTGATTATAGGCAACTAAATTTGTAGCTCTCATAGCTACTTCTGTCTTTCCAAATCCTACATCACCGCATATTACACGGTTCATTGGTTTAATAAGTTTTAAATCTTTATATACATCATTAATACAAGTAAGTTGATCTTTGGTTAATTGATATGGAAAAGAATTATTAAAATCGGCATCAATTTTTAAATCTAACCTCATAGGTATAGAGGTTGAGATTGATCTCTTTGATTCGATATCTAATAATTCAATAGCTAAGTCGTTTACCTTATCTTTTATCTTTTTTTTCTTATTAATCCATTTCTTTGATGACAATGAATCCAAAGGATGATCAATATTATTTCTTTGAAATTTACTTAATAAATAATGTTGCCGAGTCGGTATAAATAGTTTCTCATTATCTTGATAAACAACCTCTAAAAACTCTTCTTCATGATTGCTTGTTGCAACAGTCTTAAGTCCCTCATATATACCTATTCCATATGATTCATGAACAACATAATCACCTTCATTAAAATTAATTGATTCAATTAATGAATCTGACTTAGTTTCATCACTAACAACTGGTTGCTGGTAATTAAATGATTGAATATTTTCTACATGCAATAGCAGAGTGGTGTCCAATACTTGTGATCTTAAATTATTCTGCTTGGTTAGATAAAAACTCTTATTTTTAATATCTTCAGCATGATTAATTAATTCAATATTAGGAATTATTTTCTGAACTTCATTTAATGTTTCATCATTATTAGTTGCTATAACTACTTTTTTAAAATTTTTTGCAGAGTTTGTATCATGAAGATCTGATATTAATTCGAAGATATTTTTTTGTTCAAATAAAAAACTATTGTCTTTAAGATTTATTTTTTTTGATCTCTCTAAATATTCCTTAAATGTTTCTAATTCTAAAAAAAGCTTTTCAACTTTAGGTATCGGTCTGTAGATTTCATTACTTTCAATTAAATATCTTTCTTTTAAATAATTATGGTATTCATTTGCAACCTCTAAAGCATTTGAGAAGCTTATCAATTCAAGATTAGGAATATAATCAATAAAGCAACTTAGTTTCATCTCCTTAAAGAAGAAAGGAAGATAAACTTCATATCCATCTATCAATATTCCTTCTGAAATACTTTTAAATAGATCTACATTTCTTTCATCAATATCAAGAAAATATTCACGCCATTGTGATTTAAATAATCCAATTGAATTTTCGTCTAGAGGCAATTCATGTCCAGATGAGAGGCTAAAACTATCTATTTCATTTAAAGATAATTGTGTATTTACATTAAATTCTCTAATACTTTCTAATTCATCACCAAAAAAATCTAATCTAATTCCATGATTTGTGTGAGATGGATTGATATCAATAATCCCACCTCTAACGGAGTATTCATTTAGTGAGTCAACCCGTTCAACTCTTGAATAGCCTAATTGATTTAGGATTCTTAGCACTTCATTAAAATCTATCTCAGAATTAATTGTTAATTCCTGACTGGCTTGAAAAAAATATTTTGGTGGTAATAAAGAAAATAAATTTTGAATTGAGCTTATAAATATAGTGTTTTTTGCATTAGTACAATATTTTAAAAACTTAGATCTGTTGAGAAGAACATTGTTATCAGACGAAAATTGATCAAACGGTAAAATCTCTCTATCAGGGAAATATTGAACATCATGCTTAGTGAAAAAACTTAATTCCTTTGTCAGCATATCTGCCTCATAGGGTGAAGAAGCAAGAATTAGATAGTTTTTAGTATCAGATAAAATGTAATTTTCTATTTCGCTTATATATGATGAAGGAATCGAGAAATTCATCGAGGAAGTATAGATTGTTTTATAAACCTAGTTAACAATCATTTATCACTAAAAATTATACTTTTGACGAATATTCAAATAAAATATTGGCACATTTATTGTCATAAAATCTAAATCATTTAATTAAAGGAAAAACTAATGGATATAAATTTTTCAGATGCAGATAATCAATTCAGACAAGAAGTTAAAGATTATCTTGAAAACAAATACCCCAAACATGTAAAAGAAAAACAAAATAATGGTGAGCAATTAACCAAGCAGGACATGATTGATTACCATAAATCTCTATATGAACAAGGATGGGCAGGTTATAACTGGCCTGTTGAATACGGAGGCACAGGTTGGTCACCTACACAAATCTATATCTTTCAAGAGGAATTAGGTTATGCAAACACTCCAACAATCCTGCCTTTTGGATTAAATATGGTGGGGCCTGTGATCTATACCTTTGGCAATGAAGAGCAAAAGAAGAAATTCTTGCCAGATATTCTTGAATTTAATACATGGTGGTGCCAAGGATACTCTGAGCCAGGATCAGGATCGGATTTGGCATCTCTAAAAACAAAAGCTGTTAGAGACGGTGATCATTACATAGTTAATGGTTCTAAAACTTGGACTACTTTAGCTCAAAATGCCGATTGGATTTTTTGCTTGGTAAGAACTGAAACCACACAAAAGAAACAAGAAGGTATCTCATTTCTACTGATTGATATGAAGACTGAAGGAATCGAAGTTAAACCCATTATTACCATTGACGGTGATCATGAAGTTAATTCAGTATTTTTTACAGATGTGAAAGTTCCTGCAGAAAATTTAATCGGTGAAGAGGGAAAGGGGTGGACTTATGCAAAATTTCTTCTAGCTCACGAAAGGTTTGGCATTGCTGGCGTTCCAAATCAAAAATACTCACTAAAGCTGCTGAAAGAACGAACAAAAGACTTTGCTGATGATGATTTAAAAAAGAAAATTGCTGATTATGAAATTGAGCTTTTAGCGCTTGAATTTACAGAATTAAGAACTCTAGCTGCACTAGCAAACGGTGGTCATCCTGGAGCAGAATCATCCATTATTAAAATTAAAGGGACAGAGCTCCAGCAAAGGCTTACAGAGATGTATGTTGAGGCTGCCGGTCAATACATTCTTCCTTACGAGGGGCCAGAAGGATTTAATTCAAATAATACTCCTGCCTCCAATGTATCTGATTTTAGCTCTCAGGCTGTATCAAGGTATTTAAACTTTAGAAAAACTTCAATCTATGGCGGATCTAATGAAATACAAAAAAATATTATCGCTAAAGCAATTTTAGGAGTATAAATAATGAACTTAAGCTATTCAGATGAGCAAAACATGCTCCGAGAACAGGTTCTAAAATTTTGTGAGTCAGACTATACATTCGATGTAAGGGAAAAAATTGTTGAATCGAACTATGGTCATAATCCAGAAACTTGGAAACAATTTGCAGACCTTGGATGGTTGGCAGTGCCTTTCAGTGAAGAAAATGGTGGTTTTAATTTTGGTCCAATCGAATTAGCAGTTATTTTTGAAGAATTTGGTAAAGCGCTAGTAGCTGAACCATACCTAGCTAATGTTGTAATGAGTGGATCAGTGCTTGAGTCATCAAGCAATGAACTAGCAAAACAAACCATATCCAAGATTATTGATGGTACAACACAAGTCAGTGTTGCATTCTCAGAAGCAAACAATGGATATAACTTTCATGATATAGAAACATCCATTGAAGATGGAAAGCTGAATGGAGTAAAAACTGTAGTATTGAATGCTAGTTTTGCAAATTCGTTTCTTGTTTATGCAAGAAATGGAGACAAACCTGTGATTTATTTAGTTGATGCAAAAGAAGCAGGTGTTAGCGTAAATTCGTTTAGCACAGTTGATGGTCAAAATTGTGGTGATGTTACATTTGAAAATGTAGAAGTTGGCGAATCCTCAATCATCAGTCACGACAATGATGCATCTCAAGCCATTAATGCAATGCTTGACTTGGCCAACTTGTGCATTTGTGCTGAAGCTGTTGGAGGAATGACTGCTTCATATCTTAAGACTGTTCAATACACAAAAGAAAGAGAGCAATTTGGTCAGCCGATATCTAATTTTCAAGTTTTGCAACACAAAATGGTGGATATGTTTATGGAAGCTGAAGTATCAAAATCACTTCTCTTTAAAGCGATGCTTCAATTGGATGGAAAGGATGATGAAGCTAGTAAGACCATATCGGGACTCAAAGCACAAATTGGTAAATCGAGTCGTCAAGTAGGCCAGGCTGCTGTTCAATTGCATGGTGGAATGGGTGTTAGTGATGAAATGTCAATTGGCCATTACCTCAAAAGATTTACTGTTATAGATGCATTATTTGGAAATCGAAACTATCATCTAAATAATTTTAGTAATTTATAATTGGTTCAGTGAAAGACCTTACTCAAAATCCAGATCTCAGGAAAAGGGAGAAACCTGATGACTATTTTGGTGATTGGAAATGGAGAGAAGGGCTTTCTGAGTTAATGATACCTTTAATTGGTAATCTTTATAGAAATGGAATTAACATACTGATCTACGGTCAATCATTAGTTAATAATTCATCAAGTGAGATCTTAAAAGCACATAGATTTGCTCGCCAAGTTGATAACAATGAGCTAAGTGAACTTGAAACATTTCCTATTCTTCAGAGATTGGTAACTCTAAATCTTGCTGATTGTGAAATTGATATTGGGGAACTAACGCTTAGATGCCCATTTTTTAAAGAATTAAGAGATAACCCTTTAGAAAAAATAGATCAATATTTAAATAAAGAACTTAGTAGTGTCATAGATGTTGAATCTAAAAGACCTGAATCATCTAAAGATATTGTCTTGTATGGTTTCGGTAGGATAGGAAGGTTGATGGCAAGGTTATTAGTTGAGACTACGGGTCCCGGCAATTACTTTAGACTTAGAGCCGTTGTTGTAAGAAAAGGAGCTAGTGATGACGATTTACTTAAAAGAGCTTCATTGCTTAGACGTGATTCGGTCCATGGAAAATTTTCTGGGACCATAAGAGTTGATGCTGATAGTGATACATTGATTGTTAACGGTAATCCAATAAAGTTTATATATGCTAGTGGTCCAGAATCTTTTAAATATTCTGATTTTGATATTGATAGACCAATCGTAATTGACAATACAGGTGTATGGAGAGATAAAGCAGATTTATCAAATCATCTAGAAACTGGTGCTGATAAAGTCGTTCTAACTGCTCCTGGAAAAGGAGATATTAAAAATATCGTTTTTGGTGTTAATGAAGGGATACTCGATGAAAAGGATCAAATTATTTCTGCTGCATCATGCACCACTAACGCAATAGTCCCTGTTTTAAAGATTATGAATGATAAATATCAGATTAATTCAGGCCATATTGAGACAGTGCATTCATACACAAATGATCAAAATTTAATTGATAACTATCATAAAGGCGATCGTAGAGGCAGGAGTGCAGCTCTGAATATGGTAATTACATCAACTGGTGCAGTCAAAGCTGTAGCAAAAGCTATTCCAGAGTTGGAGAACAAGCTAACCGGTAATGCTATAAGAGTCCCAACACCAAATGTAAGCCTTGCTGTTTTAGTGCTTAATTTAAATGAAGAAGTAGAAAAGACTGAGCTAAATGTCTTTTTAAGAGACTCTGCATTTAGATCAGAATATAGAAAAATTTTAGGATTCGTTAACTCTTCAGAAATTGTTTCAACGGATTTTTACTCAAGTGAATTTGCTTCTGTTATTGATGCACAAGCAACCATTGCAGATGGTAAAAAAGTAACTTTGTATTGCTGGTATGACAATGAGTATGGATACTCAAAACAAGTGCTTAATTTAACACGTAAAATAGCGCATATTGAGTTACCCATTTTACCTCTAGCAATTAACTAATTTCTCTAGAATCTAAAGGGTTTTAGAATTATAATTTCAACGTCTTTTTTAACTGTAAATAGTGATTAAAATCACACAAGGATTAGATATACCAATTTCAGGAATGCCATCAAATGAGGTAGAAATTTCTGCCGTCCGCACAGTGGGTGTTCTAGTATCTGATTATCCAGGTTTAAAACCAACCATGATGATAAATATTGGTGATACAGTTCAAGCTGGAGATAAGCTTTTTGAAAATAAAAAAAATCCTGGATCGTTTATTACGTCTCCAGGATCTGGAACTATTTCTGAAATCAATCGTGGAGATAAAAGAAAGTTTCTAAGTATATCTATTGATTTAGATGATTCGGTAAACCCAATACAATTTGATACAACGAATCCAATGAAGTGCTTAGAAGAAAGTGGTTATTTTGCTTTCTTTAAGACAAGGCCCTTTAATAGGGTTCCTATCATAGGATCAAAGCCCACCGCAATATTTGTAAATGCATGCGATACAAATCCATTAGCCGTAAGTCCAAGCTCTATTATCGAGCATGAACAAAATAATTTCGATAAGGGTTTGAATGTAATATCAAATATTTTTGAGACTGATGTACCGGTTTTTTGTTCTTATATTGGTGAGAAACCATCATCATTTTCTAATATCAATTTTAAAGAATTTAAAGGTAAGCATCCCGCTGGATTAGTAGGTACTCAAGTTCATTTCACTTTGCCTGTAAGTTTAAAACGTCAAGTATGGACAATTGGATATCAAGAAGTGATTGCTATCGGTCATCTTTTTTCGACTGGAAATATTAAACTTGATAAGTATGTCTCACTTGGCGGTGAAGGTGTCTATGAACCAAAGATTCTAAAAACTAATGCTGGTGCAAACATTGATCAATTAACAGCCGGCAAGATTAAAGATAACACAAGGGTAATTGCAGGATCCGTTTTGAATGGCATTCATGCTAAAGATGTAATGAGTTATGTTGGGGCTTTTGATAATCAAATATCTGTCCTCCCAGATGAAGCTAACGACATTCTATTTAATTGGGCAATGCCAGGCTCGAAACTTCATTCTCAAATGGGTGCATTTTTATCATCATGGATTAAACCTAAGAAATTTATCTTTAATACATCTATAAACGGAGGTAATAGAGCAATAGTTCCACTTCCTCCATATGAAGAGGTAATGCCCTTCAATATATTAGCTACACAACTCCTTAAAGCTTTAGTAACAAAGGATATTGAACTTGGCGTAAAACTAGGAGTTCTTGAGCTTGCACCTGAAGATTTAGCTTTATCAAGCTATGTATGTCCAAGTAAATACGATTACCAGACAATTCTTCAAGAAAATTTAGATCTTATATTTGAGGAGATGGCATGAAGTTACCTATTCTTAGAAACTTTATTGATAACCAGAAACCTTTATTCGTTGGCCAAGGAAAGTATTCCAAATGGTTCCCAATTTTTGATGCTATTGAAAATTTTATTTTCTCATCTAAATCTAAAACAGCAAATCCGATACATGTAAGGGACTCGATTGATATTCAGAGGGTTATGGTGATTGTATGGCTATCGACATTCCCAGTGATGTTTTTTGGTATGTATAACATTGGAGATTATGGCCTAAATTATCTAAATACAATTGGTGCATCCAATACTGGTGACTGGCATCATCTATTAATATCCATTGTTGGTTATGAAAATCCAACAGTTTTTTCGAAGTTTTGGTTTGGAGCAGTATATTTTGTTCCTATATATTTTGTTGCTTTTACAGTCGGGATATTTTGGGAAATAGTTTTTGCCGTTATTAGAAAACATGAAATCAATGAAGGTTTATTTGTTTCATCAGTTCTATTTGCTCTTACATGTCCGCCAGATTTACCCTTATGGCAAGCTGCTCTAGGTATGACTTTTGGAATCGTTATTGGAAAAGAAATATTTGGTGGTACAGGTAAAAACTTTCTTAATCCTGCTCTAACCGGTAGAGCATTTCTTTATTTTGCTTACCCAAGCCAAATTTCTGGAGACAGAGTTTGGATAGCTGGACTGTCCGATCAAAACATTGTTCCTGAGGGTTATAGTGGAGCTACACCCTTGGCTTATGCAGCTGAATCAGGAACTAATGGTCTAGAAGCTAACTTTAGTTGGTCTGATGCTTTCTTTGGGTTTATACCAGGATCCGTTGGGGAAACCTCCGTATTACTAATTGCTGTTTCGGCAATTATTTTATTGATGACAAGAGTTGCTTCATATCGAATTATATTAGGTACCTTAATAGGAATGATTTTAATGACCAGTATCCTCAATATTGTTGGATCAGACACCAATCCAATGTTTAACGTTCCTTGGTATTGGCATTTAGTTATAGGTAGTTTTGCCTTTGGTTTAGTTTTTATGGCCACAGAGCCTGTTTCGGGTTCAGGTACAAATGCGGGCAGGTGGATTTACGGTGGTGTAATTGGTGTAACTGTTATTTTAATTAGAGTAATTAATCCTGCTTTCCCTGAAGGCATGATGCTTGCAATTTTATTTGCTAATCTACTTGCACCAGTGATAGATCACCTTGTCGTAAATTCAAACATTAAAAAACGTGAAAGGGCACTAGCATCATGAATGATTCGATCATTAAAACTTTGAGTGTTGCATTCGCAGTATGCTTAGTGTGTTCCCTATTTGTTTCATTTGCTGCGGTTAACTTAAGAGATACTCAAAATCTTAATAAAATTAATGACCAAAGAGTTAAAGTTCTTCAAGCCGCAGGTATATACGATGAAGCTAATACAAATATTGAAGAACAATTTTCTGTACTTGAAGCTATGTTCATAGACTTTTCTAATAATCAGATTGTTTCAGTAATTGAGGGGCTTGATCTTGATTCATATGATCCTGTTGAATATTCAAGGAAAGATGGATTTTTTACGGCGATTCCAAATGATGAAGATATTGCGATTGTTAAAAATAAAGAAAATTATGGAAAAATTTTTATTCTTCGTGATGAGAATAACTCAATCAATAAAGTTGTTCTTCCTATTAGGGGTTATGGGCTTTGGGGCACACTTTTTGGATATATCTCATTAGCTGCAGATTTAAATACTGTTGAGGGCCTAGAGTTTTATAGTCATAAAGAAACACCTGGTCTAGGTGGTGAGGTAGATAATCCAAGATGGAAAAAGATTTGGATTGGTAAGAAGGTATACAACAATAATAAAAATGTATCACTTGAAGTTATCAAGGGTGCTGTAAATCCACAAGATCAAAATATTGACTATAAAGTTGATGGTTTATCAGGAGCTACCCTAACGAGCAGAGGTGTAACAAATATGCTTGCCTATTGGTTTGGTGAATCAGGATACAAGCAGGTTTTGGAGAACTTAAAGAATGGCTAATAAATATAAAGAAATTCTTATAAAGCCTATCATTGCTGAAAATCCTATCACGCTTCAGATTTTAGGAATTTGTTCAGCTCTTGCTGTAACCAGCAATCTTACGGTCACACTAATCATGTGCGTTGCCCTTACAAGCGTTGTTTCTTTATCTAATTTATTCATATCAATTATTAGAAATCATATCCCCTCGAGTGTGAGGATTATTGTTCAGATGACGATCATTGCATCACTTGTAATTGTTGTTGATGAGTTGCTTAAGGCTTATGACTATGAGACAAGTAAGAAGCTATCAGTTTTTGTAGGTTTGATTATTACCAATTGTATTGTGATGGGTAGGGCTGAAGCTTTTGCTATGAAAGAGAAACCATTTCCAAGTTTTATAGATGGTCTAGGTAATGGCTTGGGATACAGCTTTATTTTGATCGTTGTTGCAGTTATAAGGGAGCTATTTGGTGCCGGAACACTAATGGGAGTAGAAATCTTTCCCTTAGTCTCTAATGGTGGTTGGTATCCAGCAAATAATTTACTCTTATTGCCACCCAGTTCATTTATTATTATTGGCTTATTAATCTGGGTTATAAGAGTCTTTAATAAAGAGCAAGTTGAAGAAAAAGATTTCAGTCTATCAAAACATGACGTGTCACCTAATTACGAGAAGAGAGAAATAAATGTTTGAGCATTATCTCAATATATTCTTAACCACTGTCTTTATAGAGAATATAGCTTTGTCAGTATTTTTAGGCATGTGTACTTTTATAGCTATTTCTAAAAAAATTGATGCTGCATTTGGTCTTGGTATAGCAGTTATCGTTGTTTGTCTTATTACGGTGCCTTTAAATAATTTTATATACAACAATGTTCTCAGAGAAGGCGCACTAGCATGGGCTGGATTACCTGAGGCAAATTTACAATTTGTTGGCTTAATTAGTTACATAGGTGTGATTGCAGCTGCTGTTCAAATTCTAGAAATGTTTTTAGATAAATTTGTACCCGCTTTATATAACGCTTTAGGTGTTTTCCTTCCATTAATTACAGTTAATTGCGCTATTCTTGGTGCCTCACTTTTCATGGTTGAAAAAGATCTTAAGTTTGGTGAAAGTGTTGTCTATGGCTTGGGTGCAGGTGTTGGTTGGGCAATGGCAATTGTAATCTTGGCTGGAATTAGAGAAAAGTTAAAATATGCTGATATACCTGAAGGACTTCAGGGTCTAGGTATTACATTTATCATAGTTGGTTTAATGAGTTTTGGTTTTATGTCATTTGGGGGAATTTCGCTTTAGTGAGGTCTTATGCAAATTGATTTAATTTTAGGTGTTGTTTCTTTTACAGGTGTTGTTCTATTGCTTGTTCTTGTAATTATTTTTGCAAGAAGCAGGCTGGTAAGCACAGGAAGTGTAAATATTGAAATAAATGATGATCCAGCAAACACCATTACGGTACCTGCAGGATCTAAACTCTTACAAACTCTGGCAGAGAATAAAATTTTTCTCTCTTCTGCTTGTGGAGGTGGAGGTACATGCAGTCAATGTAAGTGTTTAGTTATGGACGGTGGTGGGTCTATTTTACCGACTGAGGAATCTCACTTTACATCTAAAGAGCAAAATGAAGGTTGGAGACTTTCATGTCAAGTTGCTGTAAAGAATGATCTTAAGATTAAAATTCCAGATGAGGTATTTGGAGTTAAAGAATGGGAGTGTGAAGTAATTTCAAATGATAATGTAGCTACATTTATTAAAGAATTGATCCTGAAATTACCTGAAGGTGAGGAAGTCAATTTTAAGGCTGGCGGTTACGTTCAACTTGAAGCACCAGCATATGAAGATCTCTCATACAAAGCTTTTGATGTGCATAATGAATATCACTCTGATTGGGACAAGTTTAAAATCTGGGATAATGTTGCAAACAATGATGAGCCTATTATTAGAGCCTATTCAATGGCAAATTATCCAGAAGAAAAGGGTGTCTTAAAGTTTAATATTAGAATAGCATCTCCGCCACCGGGTAGTGATGTACCTCCTGGCCTTATGTCATCATGGGTCTTTAATCTAAGGGCTGGTGATAAAGTTAGAGTTTTTGGACCGTTTGGTGAATTTTTTGCACGCAAAACTGATGCTGAAATGGTCTTTGTTGGGGGTGGCGCTGGAATGGCGCCGATGCGTGCACATATTTTTGATCAACTGTTAAGAATTAATACTAATCGTAAAATTACATTTTGGTATGGAGCAAGAAGTCTTAGAGAGATGTTTTATGTAGATGAGTTCGATAAACTACAAGAGGATAATGAGAATTTTAATTGGCACGTGGCTTTATCTGATCCATTACCTGAAGACGATTGGTCTGGTGAAACAGGCTTCATACACCAAGTCCTTCTGGATAATTATTTAAAATCCCATCCGGCTCCAGAAGACTGTGAATATTATCTTTGTGGACCCCCAATGATGAATAAAGCTGTAATAGATATGCTTATTAATTTAGGCGTTGAGCCTGAAAATATTATGCTTGATGATTTTGGCGGTTAAATTATTTGAATAGAAGTCATTTATCCAAGCTAGTTGCTTTTATTGTTGGCTGTCTCTGTATATACGCAGCATATCAGTACAATCAAAGTTCTCTTTATCAAGTCTCAGGTTCAATATATGGAACCAGTTATAACATCACCTCGTCAAAATATATTAATGACCAATTGAATCTTCAAATCAAGAATGAACTTAATCGAATTGATTTAATTGCATCAAATTATAAGAAGGCCTCAGAGCTTAGTGCTTTGAATGAACACACTCTTAGTGATCCGTTCACACTGTCAAATGATTTAAAAATTATCTTAAATAAAGCAATTGAAATTAATCAACTTTCACCAAAATATGACATAACAATTGGTAATAAGATTAATCAACTCGGATTTGGACCCGCAACTAATGTTTTAAAAAATATTCGTACTGAGTATAAATCAATGCAAACTAAGTTTTCATTGTCAGGAAATCAACTTATCAAGAATGAGAATTTTCTGTTTGATCTATCCTCAATAGCTAAAGGCTATGCAGTGGATCAAATCTCAAAAATTTTAGATAAAAATAATCACAACAATTATTTAATTGACATTGGTGGTGAGCTAATTGTTAGAGGTTCAAAACTTGGTAATTCATGGGTCGTTGGTGTTCAGAACCCATCATCACTGATTAATGATGCAATTTTTACTATCGAGCATAATGACGAGTCTCATTTATCAGTTGCTACCTCAGGCGAATACAGAAATTATTATATTAGTAAGGATGAAGTTATATCGCATACCATCGATCCAGTTAGTGGACAATCAGTTCAAAGTGAATCTTTAAGTGTAACTGTAAAAGGTAATATATCCTGCATGGAAGCAGATGCCTTTGCTACGCTTTTTAATTTACTTGAACCTTATGATGGTATCGCTCTAGCTAATTCTATGGATCTTGCAATTACCTATCTCATGAATGATGGAACAAGATTAAACTCAAAAAAATGGTAAAATTTTGTAATGTTTGAATTTATAGCAGGTTTTTTAATTGTTGCAGCTTCTTTTGCGTTGATAGCAACCGGCCTTATTTTAAAAAATAAACCTGTGGTGGGTAGTTGTGGTGGATTAGCAAATATAGAGGAGGGTGCGCCCTGCGAAATTTGTGGACGCACCACCACGGGGGACTGTTTAACGCCTAAAACTGATTCATAGTATTAGCTTCACCAGAAGCTTTAAGCGCATTATCACCAGAGAAATATTCTTTATGAGTGTCACCAACCGTTGACCCTGCGAGATCCTGATGTTTCACTGATGACATCTCTCTTCTAATCTCCTGCCTTTGAATACCTTGCACATACGCAAGCATTCCTAGGTCACCGAAATATCCTTCAGAAAGCATATCGGTACCTAAAGCAGCCTCATGATATGTAGGTAGTGTAATTAGGTGATGAAAAATACCTGCCTCACGAGAACCATCAGCTTGAAATTTAGATATAAGTTCGTCAGCTTTTTTGCCTAAATCGGTATCATCATATTTTTCATCCATTAAACCCTTAGGATCATCCTTTGGATTTGGATAGGCGGAAACGTCATCACCATTTGCTTCCATTTCCTCAAATACTTGTTGTCTAAAAGCAAGTGTCCAGTTAAACGACGGAGAATTGTTATAGACTAATTTTGCATTTGATATCGTTTTCTTGATTTCATTCACCATGGATGCAATCTGTTCTACATTAGGTTTCTCAGTTTCAATCCATAAAAGATCAGCTCCATTTTGTAAGCTGGTAACACAATCAAGAACAACCCTATCAAATCCAGTATTCTCTTTAAATCTGTATAAACCATTTGGAAGGCGAATTGGACGAACTAACTTGCCACCTTGATGGATAGTTATATCGTTTTCATCTAGATCGTTAACATCATTAACGGGCTCTGTTTCTAAGAAATCATTGTATTTGCTAGCCAAATCTCCATCGGTTTTTGAAACTGGTACCTTTTGTGTTAAACCCGCACCCAATGAATCAGTTCGAGCAACTATAATCCCATTATCAACACCTAACTCCAAGAATGCATATCTAACAGCATTAATTTTTGCTAGGAAGTCCTCATGAGGAACAGTCACTTTACCATCCTGATGACCACACTGTTTTTCATCAGAAACTTGATTTTCAATTTGAATAGCGCAGGCACCAGCCTCAATCATTTTTCGAGCAAGCAAATAAGTTGCTTCTTCGTTACCAAATCCAGCATCAATATCAGCAATAATTGGAACAACGTGGGTCTCAAAATTATCAATTCGAGACATAACATCAGAAGTATCTTTACCAGATGATTCAAGGTCATCTAATTCATTGAAAAGATGTTGAAGTTGAATAGAATCAGCTCGCTTTAGAAATGTATAGATCTCTTTAATTAATGCAGGAACAGCAGTTTTTTCGTGCATGCTTTGATCAGGAAGAGGGCCAAATTGTGACCTGAGTGCAGCAACCATCCAACCACTAAGATATACGTATGTCTTATCAGTTGTATTTTGTGTTCTCTTAACGCCCATCATCATTTGTTGTGCAACAAACCCATGCCAGCAACCTAAAGATTGAGTGTAATCAGATGAATTTTTATCATAATCTGCCATATCCTTTCGCATGATATCTGCAGTGTATCTGGCTATGTCTAATCCAGTTTTGAACTTGTTTTGCAGCGACATTCTTGCTACAAAGTCTGGATTTATAGATTGCCAATTAGAATTCTTAAAACCATCAAGATTTTTTATTCTTTCTATTTCATCAAGAAACTTAATATTGGACATAATTTTCTCCGGAATTATGTAGTGCATTAAAATAAAATGCTTAAATTATGTCAATAAATAATAAAAACTACGTTTTTATAGGAAAAAATTAAAGAAATCTTGGTAGTTTTACTACTTAATACAGATATTCATATTGATTTACTCAACCCAA
>CACKNK010000005.1 GCA_902601475.1 uncultured SAR86 cluster bacterium
AAGCTCATACAGATACTGACAGGGGAATTGTGATTCATCATTCAAGATGCAGACAGCTTTCAAAGAATCGAGATGACGCCTCAAGGTTCTTTTCAGCCATTTGGGGAGATAACCGGCAAGAGAGGTACTATCGAGCACAGATTAAGATAATTGGTGAAGATCGTCCTGGTAGCTTAGCGGATTTAGCTTCAGTCTTTGCAAAAATGAACATCAATATATCCAATGCAAGAACAAGGGACCTTGATACTAAATTTACTGAATTCATGTTTGAGGGCGATGTTCTTAATTTGCAACATCTTCAGGCCTTGATGAAAAAAATTAGATCAAAGAAATTTGTAAGTAGTTGTGTGAGAATCATTAACGATGCAAAGAGCAAAAATGAAAAAACAAATTATTAAAACTGAAAATGCACCTTCTGCTATTGGGCCATATAATCAAGCTGTAAAGGTAAGAAATACAGTTTACATCTCAGGACAAATTCCTCTTGATCATATCTCTGGAAAATTAGTTGATTCATCATTTTCAGACCAAGTAAATAAAGTATTTGATAACTTAACAGCAATTGCTGCTGCAGCGGATTCAGACTTAAATCATGCAGTTAAGATTACAATTTACTTATCAGAGTTATCAAAATTTGGTGAGGTAAATTCGATTATGGAAGCGAGGATGAATGCACCATATCCTGCTCGTGTAACCATTCAGGCTGCAAAACTACCTCTAGATGCAGAAATAGAAATCGATGCTATTTTGGTAATACCAAATTAAAATGAATTTAATCGATATTAAATCGCTAAATATAAAAGAAATAGAAGACATTGTTTCGCTTGCATCTCAATTTAGGTCCGATTTAGGAGGGTTTAATCAGGAGCCTATCTATGCAGATAAAAAGGCAGCATTATTATTTTTTGAACCAAGCACCCGAACGAAATCTTCATTTGAAATAGCATTAATGAACCTTGGTGCCAGCTATATAGACATAAATCCAGATACTTCATCAATTGCTAAAGGAGAATCAGTTAGCGACACCATAGAAACTTTAGCTTTAATGGGAATACACCTTTTTATAATTAGGCATTCAGAACCTATAGTTAGTGATCTTGCAAATCAATATCCTGACCTTTCCTTTATAAATGCTGGAGCAGGAGCAGAGTCTCATCCAAGCCAAGCATTGACTGATTTATTAACAATCAAGGAATTCAATAGAGAAATATCTCAAATGAACATTTCAATTATTGGTCACCTTGATCATTCAAGAGTAGCGAAATCTTTTGTTGAATTAACAAAAAAGCTTGGCTGTAAGACCTTAAGATTTTCTGGACTTCCCGAATTATGTACTAATTTTATTGATTCTGATTTTGGTAAATTTGATCCTGATATGGATTCTGTTATTAAGGACTCTGATTTAGTTATGGGATTGAGAATTCAAAAAGAAAGAATGCAAGATATCTTAAGCATTGATCATGCTGAATATGTAAGTAAATACCAATTGACTAAAGAAAGGCTAAAAAACGCTGCTGAGAATTTTCTTCTATTTCATCCGGGTCCAGTGAACTATGGGATAGAATTTAATGAAGAAATAGCTAATTTAGAAAATTGCAAGGTTTCACATCAAGTAGCAAATGGTGTAGGTCTCAGAATGGCAGTACTAGCTAAACTTTTTTCTGAGCAATAATTTTTTCAACGCTTTCAACCGTAATTAAAGTACTTTGCTCAATCTCAATATTAACTTTTGATTTAACTGACAATTCGTCTAAATTTGTAATTTTTAATGTTTCAGGAATTAAGTGAATAGAAAAAGAATTTTTATTCACCTTTCCAATAGTTAAGCTGCATCCATTGATACCAATGTATCCTTTATAAAAAATATATTTCATCATATTAGAAGGAAGGGTGATTAACATATCTTTAGTTTGATTTGAAACTTTAGTTATTTTTGATACTGTGCCCTCACAATGGATGTGACCTGATAATAAATGGCCACCAATTTCAGTATTTACAGTCATTGAGCGCTCCAGATTAACTTTTGTATCATTTTTAATATGCTTAAGGTTTGTTAAGGACAGAGTTTCATCAATTACATCAAACTGGAGCATTTCAGAACTACCTTTTTTTGAAGTAAGACAAACTCCATTGACTGCAACACTGGCGCCTTTCTTCAACCCTTTTAGAAATTTCTTTGAGCATTTAATTGAAATTGAGCTATAGCCCTTATTCGATTTAACGGAAGAAATAATACCTTGCTCGGTTACGATACCAGTAAACATCTAGGCTCCCCACTCATTTCGATAGCTTTCCATGCTATCAATAAGTTCTGCTTGATCACTTTTTTTAAGGAACTTTATTAAATCATCAAGACAAATTACAGAGAGGACTTTAAGGTTATAGTTTTGTTCTAGCTCAAAGCTCGCAGATTTAGCTGATGTACCTTTTTCCTGTCTATTTAACCCAACTAAGATACCAGATGGCGTCGCATCATTTTCTAAAATTAAATCAATGGATTCCTTGGCAGCAGTTCCCGCTGAAAGCACATCATCAACTATAACAACATTCCCAGCAGGACTTTTACCAATAAACATCCCACCTTCACCATGATCTTTAACTTCCTTTCTATTAAAACAAAGCGATAAAGAAGGATTGGTTTTTTTAAGATGCATACCCAACATGCTTCCAAAAATAGTACCTTTATAGGCAGGGCCAAACAATTGATTGATGTCCGAACCGAATTCTAGAAACTTATGAGCAAATCCTTCGATGATGATGTTTATATCTGCATCAAAAAGTAATTTTGATGCGTTAAAAAAATACGGACTTTGTCTGCCAGATTTTAGGGTGAACGTTCCAAATTCTAATGCACCTACACGCATGGCTTCATTAATAAAGCTAATTTGATAATCTTTTAATTGAGACATTTTTTCTGAAGCTCGATCAAATGGCTAATCCCTTTTTTCCCAATATCTAGCATCTGCTCAAGTTGCTCATTTGAAAATGGTTTCTCCTCAGCAGTGCCTTGTATTTCAATGATGCCATTATCTTCATCCATGACTAAATTAAGATCAGTTTCAGCTGAAGAGTCCTCTGTATACTCAAGATCTAAAATAGGCTGGTCGTTAAGGAGGCCAATGGAGATGGCAGCAACATGTTTTTTTATAGCCCTATGATCCTTTAATTTATTTTGAATTGCAGAAAATAAAGCAATGCAGCCTCCGGTAATTGAGGCAGTGCGGGTTCCCCCATCAGCTTGAATCACATCACAGTCTATTGTGATGGTGTGATCTTTTAAATATTCCAAGTTAACACTTTGTCGGAGAGATCTACCGATAAGTCTCTGAATTTCTTGTGTTCTGCCGCTTTGTTTTCCTCGGGCAGCCTCTCTTCCCATCCTCTCATGAGTTGATCTTGGAAGCATGCCATACTCAGCTGTTATCCATCCCTCATTGCTATTTTTCATCCATCTGGGTACAGAATTTTCAATTGATGCAGTGCAAATCACATGAGTATTTCCAAACTTAATTAATGCAGATCCTTCAGCATTACTAATGATGCCTGTTTCAACATTGACGTCTCTAAGCTGGTCAAAAGCTCTGTCATTTGATCTTTTCATGAGAAGCATTATATCCTTTATAATTCTTTAATCATTCATTGGAATTAATTAGTATGAAAAATCATTTATTTTTAGCTTTCTCTATGCTTCTAATTTACTCATGCTCAGAGGATGTCGAAGTATCTCAATCCAGCACAACTGATGCTCCAGCAAAATCTACTTCATTAGATAGAGACCCATTTGAATCTAACTACAAACCGCTCGAATCGGAGAGAACACTGATTAAGTCTGTAAATCTTTATGATGGGCTCGGTAATGAATATTCAAACTTTGATGTACTTTTTGACGATGGCATCATTTTGGAGATAGGAAAAGATATCGTTGATAACAATGCAACGATTATTGATGCTAGGGGCAAATGGTTAACTCCTGGACTTATTGATATTCATTCGCACATGGGTGTTTATCCAGCACCAAGTGTAAGAACAAGCTCAGATGGAAATGAGGCAACCAGCCCTAATACGGCTGAGGTTTGGGCTGAACACTCTGTTTGGTCACAGGATCCTCAATTTTCTCTAGCATTAAAAGGTGGTGTTACTGCTTTTCATGTGCTGCCTGGTTCTGCAAATCTGTTTGGTGGTCGCGGGGCAACTTTTAAGAATATTCCTAGAAACATAATTCATGATATGAAATTTCCTGGTGCTCCTCACTCATTAAAGATGGCTTGTGGTGAAAACCCAAAGAGAGTTTACGGCAATCGAGGGTCAGCACCTTCAACCAGGATGGGTAATATGGCAGGCTACAGAAATGCATGGATCAGCGCAGTCGATTATCAAAAACGTCAGAATGAATATATTAAAAAGTCAGATGAAGCTAAAGAGCTAGTTGATCCCCCTAGAAGGAACCTAGAGCTTGATACTCTTGCAGGGGTATTAGAGGGTGAGATATTAGTTCAAAATCATTGCTATAGAGCTGACGAGATGGCAAATATGATTGAATTATCCAAGGAGTTTAATTATAAAATCACCGCATTCCATCATGCAGTTGAAGCTTATAAAATTGCAGACCTGCTGGCAGATGAGGGAATCTGTGGTGCTTTATGGGCAGACTGGTGGGGCTTTAAACATGAGGCTTATGATATGGTCCCAGCAAATATTGCTATTGTAGATCAAGCAAGGGGAGGTCAAGGTTGTGCAATTGTTCATTCCGATGATGAGGTTGGTATTCAACACCTAAATCAGGAAGCAGCAAAAGCTTTATCTGCAGGATTGAGGGCTGGATATGAAATTACTAAGGCCCGTGCTATGAGATGGATAACTAGCAATCCAGCAAAAGCAGCAGGTATTTTAGATCAAACCGGTACCATAGAAATTGGGAAAGATGCTGACCTTGTGATTTGGAATAAGAATCCTTTTAGCGTTTATGCTTTGACCGAATATGTATTTGTTGATGGAGCAAAGGCCTTCGTAAGAGGTGAAAAAGAACTTCAGCCAGTAACTGATTTTGATTTAGGCATTATTAATCCGTCAGATGAGAGGGCCTCACTATGAAAAAACTTAGCTTTTTAATAGTACTTTTATCCATAAATGTTTCAGCCAATTCCATTCTCATTAAATCTGGCCAAATCAATGATGGACTTGGAAATAGTTTCATTGGCGATATCCTTATTGTCGATGAAAAGATTGTAGAAGTTGGGAAGTTTCTTAATTCCCCATCAGCAAAAATTATTGAAGCAAAAGGCAAGCCAGTTACTCCTGGATTAATCTCGCCCATAAGCAATATTGGAGTAGTTGAAATAAATGCTTTGGATGTTACCAATGATGATTCGCCAGATTTTTTTGGTCCTGGCTTCAGTGTTTTCAATGCATTTAATCCGCACTCAACTCTGATTCCGTGGAATAGAAGTAATGGTGTTACATCATCAATTTCCACACCTGGATATTCAAGTCAGATTTTTAAAGGCATGGGATCCTTTTATTTGCTTGATGGAGATATAGACATCACTGGCAATGCAGATGTGGCGATGTACGCAAGGCTTGGTGCAATAGGGGGATCTAGAGCAGAAACCATTCAGATTATGGAATCAATGTTTGAGCTAGCCTTAAACAAAGATGAATTGGAGTTAGAAGAATTATTAGGTACAACATTTGCAAGCTCTATGGATATGCAACTACAAGACATTCAAGCTCTTTCCAGAGTTGTAAATAGAGAAATCCCATTGGTATTGGAAGTAAATAGAGCCATTGATATCCTTCAAGCTTTGCGACTTAAAAATGATTATGATCTTGAATTAGTGCTAATGAGTGTAGAGGAAGCACCATTGGTTTTAGATCAGATTCTGGCATCAGGGGTCTCAGTAATTATTGATCCTATGGATAATATTCCGGATTCATTTGATGAGTTAGCTTCAAATATTAAGTTGGGTGGAATTTTAAGTAATGCTGGCATCAAGGTCATGTTTAGTACCCAAAGGAGCCACAATTATCATTTAATGAGGCAAGGAGCTGGGAATGCGGTGGCACATGGCATGACTTATCAAGCAGGTATTTCTGGAATGACTAGCATTGTTGCTGATGTTTTTAATATTCAAGATAGAGGCTCCATTAAAGATGGTTACTTTGCAGATATAGTAATTTGGAGCGAAGATCCCTTAGAGCCCTCAGCTTATCCAACAACAGTGATTATAAATGGATCTGAAATCAGTTTGGAAACTCGCGCTTCAAGATTAACCGAAAGGTATACAGACAAAAGGGATATACCCTCATCCTATAAGCACTAATTGGATAGGGATGATTTAACAATTTGACTTACAAGACCCATATCAGCTTTGCCTTGTAATTCAGATTTGATGGCACCCATAACTTTACCCATATCTTGCATCGAGGATGCTTGGGTTGAGTTAACAGCAGCTTCAACAATTTCGCGAATTTTATCTTCAGAAAGCTGCTCTGGTAGGTACTGCTTGATGACCTCTAGTTGATCTTTCTCTTTAGAAGCCAAGTCATCCCGACCGCCCTTTGTGAATTGTTCTATAGAGTCTTTTCGCTGTTTGACCATCTTGTTAATGATTGACAGCACGACCTCATCGGTTGCTTCAGTTTTTTTATCAATTTGATAGCGCTTAATTTCAGCAAGTAGCATTCTGAGTGTATCTCTTTCAAGCGCTCGCTTTTCAAGCATTGCACTTTTAATGTCTTGATTAATTTGATCTAGTAGGGACAATTATCTGTAGGACCTTTGACGCGAAAAAGAAAATTTTCTATTTGATTTATGGGCACGTTTCTTTGCTGCAGCCATTTTTCTTTTTCTCATCTCAGTTGGTTTTTCATAAAATTCACGTTTACGAATTTCAGGAACAATTCCTGCTTTTTCGCAAGCACGTTTAAATTTTCGAAGACCAACGTCAAAGTATTCTGTGTCTTTTATTTTGATTGAAGGCATAATTAAGATGCGTAGTTTATGCTTTTTGGCATACTATTGCAAAGAAAAAATTATGGTTACTTTAGGAATTGAAACTTCATGCGATGAGACGGCTATTGCTCTTTATGACAGCAATTCTTCACAAATAATTGCTGAAAAAGTTTATTCTCAAATTGATTTACATGCAGCTTATGGGGGTGTGGTCCCTGAACTTGCATCTCGTGATCACTGCGCCAAGATTATCAACGTTTTGGATCAGTGCTTTGCAGATTACGATTTAAAAAATATCGATCAAATTGCATATACTGCTGGACCAGGACTAATTGGCGCACTTCTAATCGGTGAGAATTTAGCACACGGTCTCTCAATCAGTCTTAATAAACCGGTTGTGCCTATTAATCACTTAGAGGCTCATTTACATGCTCCAAAAATTGATCAAGGCATTCATTTGGATTTGCCATTCATTACTTTATTGGTTTCAGGCGGTCATAGTATGATCATTAAAGTCAATAAGCTTGGTGATTATAAATTATTAGGTGACACAAGAGATGATGCAGTAGGTGAGGCCTTTGATAAGGTTGCTAAGTTGTTAAATCTTGGTTATCCAGGAGGACCAATTCTTGAGAAAATTGCTATGCAAGGAGATAGCTCATCTTTTTCTTTTCCACAACCGATGGCTCATTCTAATGATTGTGATATGAGTTTTAGCGGTTTAAAGACAGCCGTTTTATATGCCGTTGAAAAGTTATCCACCATATCTGATCAGCATCAGGCAGACATCGCTGCATCCTTTCAAGAGTCAGCAACTGAAATTCTTGTTAAAAAGATTGACTTCGCTTTATCAAAAAATCCTGTCAGAGATATTGTCTTGGCTGGGGGGGTAGCAGCCAATAAACTACTAAGATCAAAAATGGATTCTCTTGCTGATAAAAAAAATATTAATCTGCATTACCCACCCCTTCGACATTGCACAGATAATGCGGCAATGGTTGCTTATCTAGGCTCATTATATTCTGAGATTTCATCATATAATTTAGTCTCATTGGTTAGACCTAGATGGCCACTGCATGAGTTAAAACTATGAAAGATACGATATACATAAGAGATCTAAGAGTTGAAACCATCATTGGAATCTTTGGCTGGGAAAGAGAGGTTAGGCAGCAAATCAGCATGGATTTAGATTTTGAATTTGATGTCTCAGTACCTGGTAAAAGTGATTCAATTGACGATACTTTGGATTACAAAAAAATAACCAAGTCTTTAATTGCTTTTATTGAGAGCTCCGACTATAAATTAATTGAAGCCTTGGGTGAGGGCATAGTGGATCATTTAAAATCTAAATTCGGCATTAAAAAGGTTAAGCTTAGGCTCTCGAAACCGGGAGCATTAAGGTTTTCTAAAGATGTCGGTATTATGATTGAGAGATGAAGTCTTTTTTTCTTTCTTTGGGCAGCAACATAGATCCAATTTCTAACCTGAATTCAGCCATTAATCATTTAAAAAATATTGGTATAGAAATTAGCTGTTCAAACTTTTATAAATCACCCTCTGAAGGATTTGAGGGAGAGGACTTTATTAACTGCGCTTTAGGTATTAAAAGCAAACTAGACTTCGATGATTTAAATAAAGAATTAAAAAAAATAGAAAATCTTCTTAAGCGTGATAGATCCCAGCCGAAATTTAGTTCTAGGACCATAGATATTGATATTATTTTAGTTGTTGCAGATGATGATATTAAATTTGTTAGTGATGAGCTCGAAAAATATAATTTCGTTGGAATTCCGATTAATGAAATTATTTCACCACATATATCGGACAAGCTCAGCATCAATCAAGATGACTCAAATTTAGAAAAAGTAACTACAGATTGATTAACCGTACTCTTTTAGTACATTATTCCAGGCTGCCTCAGAGAGAGGGTAGACTTGCATGCCTCTCTCTTCTGCATGCTTGCTTGTAGCTGTGCCATCTCTAACTCTACCTAGGATACCTTGCAGGATAGCGGCGATTTTGAATATATTAAAGATAATGTAAAACTCCCAGTGCTTGTTAAGATCTTTTCCAGTTCTCATGGCATACATATCCATGTACTCCTTCTCTGATGGAATTCCAGACTCTTTACAGTACTTCTCATCCTGGAGTTGTGGGAGGGTTCTCCAATTAAGACAATGATAATTAAAATCTGCGATGGGATGTCCAAGCGTTGATAACTCCCAATCAAGGACGCCGATCACCTCGTGATTATCATTGAAGATCATGTTATCTAAACGGTAGTCCCCATGAACAATAGATGTTTCATCATCATCAGGAATATTTTTTGGCAACCATTCTATTAAATTGTTCATGGCCTCTATATCATCGGTTTGTGATGCAAGATATTGCTTTGTCCAAGTCGAAACTTGACGAGCAACGTAGTTGCCATGTTTGCCATAATCACCGAGACCAATGGATTCAAAATTTACCTGATGCAATGCACTGATAACTTTATTTTTACTATCATAAATTGCCCTTCTGATTTTTGGATTAAAGTCCTCAAGCAGTAAATCCCAATAAATATTTCCATCCAAAAATTCCATGACAAAGAATGATGTACCAATAATATTTTCATCTTCACACAGACCAAATGTCCTAGGGACTGGCACATCAGTAGAATTTAATGCAGTTATAACCTTATATTCCCTATCTACCGCATGAGCAGAAGGTAATAATTTTCCGGGTGGCTTTCTTCTGAGAACAAACTTTTTATTAGCAGTTGTAATTTTGTAAGTGGGATTGGATTGGCCACCTCTAAATTGTTCAATTTTTTCAATGGAACCAAATTCAGAAAGATTTTTTGAAAACCAATCATGCAAACCTTGCTCGTCAAATTTTAGCTTCTGATCAACAGCTTTAGTACCTGAAAATAAATCATCCATCAGCCAATTGATCTCCCACCATCTACATTGATTGTTTGACCTGTAATATAAGGCGAATTAATTAAAAATAAAACTGCCTCAGCTATATCTTTTTCATTTCCCATTCTGTTAAGTGGGATTTTTCTAAGTATTTTCTTTTTTACATCCTCAGACCATTCAACACCTGGTGGCTCTAATATTGCACCTGGTGCTACAGCATTTACTTTTATGGCAGGAGCAAGATCTCTTGCAAATACTTTGGTAATAGCCTCAAGACCAGCTTTAGCAGCAATGTAAATGGCATGATTAGGCAAACCTTTTTCAATATTCATATCAGTAATATTAATAATATTGCCATGATTTTTCTTGAGCTCATCAGCCAAGCCATCAATTAAAAAAAGCGGTGCTTTTAGATTACTATTAATTAATTTTTCCCAATTGTTTTCATTTATTTCCCCAAGCGGGGTAGGGAAGAATGTTGAGGCATTATTGATAAGAGCATCAACTCTTGAATGCCATTTAATGGTCTGGGCTATCAACCTTTTTACATCTTCTGCATTATCAAGATCGGCTTGTATCAATTGAACTGAATTATCTCTTCGCTTATTCATTTCATTTGCAAACAGTTCAGCCTCAGGCTGGGAGGAGCGATAATGGATAATTAAATCCCAATCCTCACTCCATAGGAGTTTAGCAATTTCCAAGCCAATTCTCTTGGCACCACCAGTGATCAGCGCAACTTTATTCATAACTTACTCACCAAGTCCTTTAATAAATTAATCTTTTCGTTTTTTCTCTCATTCGGATCTAATTTTTCAAGCTCTGCAAACTTAATATCCTTATATAAATCCACAATCTTTGTGATTAGTTTTTGATCCATGCATTCTAGTCCCAAGGATACAATCCTCATAATATCTTCTTCATTTCTTAGGATTCTAAGAGAGTCAATATTATCGACAAGAAGATTATCGATCTCTATATTAGCAAGTTGTCTGGCTAGACTTATAAGTTTTTTAATCTTGCTAGGCAGTGGGATTTGATCAAAATCAGTGAAATGATTTAAGCACGATAGCTCCACCCATCTAAGATCTGAACTCGTAGCACTAAAACTATCAAGTGAGTTGATATCTTTTAGCCATGGCTTATCAAGTTTATTCTCAACCACAAAATTAAAAAATTTTTCAGGGAAATGGTTTTGCATTGCTTTATCTATTTCAGTAAATACTCTGTCACCTGAAAGATAGTTTAATTCCCCAGAGTCTAAGATTTTCTTAACAATGGCTTTAAGTTGTGGAGTTATTGAAAAATCTGAAATGTGTTTATAACTAAGAAACCTTCCGAGTCTTATAGCTCTAAGCGGGTCTTCACAAAACGCATCGGAAACATTTCTAAGTTTTTTATTGAATAAATCATCCTGACCATTAAAGGGATCAATAAGTTTGCCCTGACTATCTTTAGCAATAGCATTGATTGTAAGATCTCTTCTTAGCAAATCATCTTCAAGTCTTACTGAGGGATCATAGTAAAACCTAAACCCATGATAGCCCTTGCCAGATTTTCTTTCAGTTCTTGCAAGTGCGTATTCTTCTTTTGTATCTGGATGAAGAAAGACAGGAAAATCCTTACCAATTGGTTTAAATCCAGCCTCGATCATTTCTTCCGGAGAAGACCCGACAACAACCCAATCTTTATCATTAGGTTCCACGCCAAGAAGCTCATCTCTGACACTTCCACCAACCTGATAAGTTTTCATATTTTTTTTACTTGGAAGAATGTTTCATCGTCTAGCCTAAAAGCTGTTAGCTTTCCGCCCCAAACACATGCAGTATCGAGACCGATGAATTGCCTGTTTAGAGTCTTACCATTCAATGCAGCCCAATGACCAAAGATAACTCTTTTATTTTCATCAAGATCCCAATGCTGGAACCATTTCTTGAATTTCATTTTACTAAAAAGACCATTTGATTTTAAATCCATCTTGCCAGAAGCATTACAAAACCTCATTCTTGTGAGGTAGTTTAATGTAACTCTATCAAGCTCCTCATCATTAAGTTTGTCATTCCAAGTATTGGGTTTATTTCCCCAAGCATGTTGTACGAATTGCTCAGGATTATTTTTTAGGTTTTTGCTAAGTCTTTTAGCAAAAACTTTAGTATCTTTGATTGACCAAGAAGGTGGAATTCCAGCATGAACAATAATGAATTCTTTACCATTCAGTTTTTTTGAAATCAGAAAAGGCTTCTTAACAAGCCATTGTAAAAAATTTTTTTTATTTTTATGTACGCAAATATTCTTTAAACGTTCGGGCGATTTTTTCCCTAATAAGCTTTTTATCAAAAAAACATCATGATTTCCAAGTACAGTATCAATTGATTTTTCCTTCATGCAAAACTCTAAAACTTCAAGAGATTGATTGCCACGGTTGACCAAATCTCCAGTAAAAATAATTGAATCTTTTGAAGGATTAAATGAAATCTTTTTTAATAATTTTTTGAGTTCGTCAAAGCAACCATGAACGTCGCCAATCACATAAGTACTCATTTGATCATTTTAAATAATTCTTTGTATTGATCGAGTGTTATTTCTTCGGGTCTTTTCTTGAAATGCTCCAAACCGAAGTCGGCGTCAATCAATAGATCCTTTAAATTATTTTTTAGACTTTTTCTTTTAGATTGAAAACAAACATCAATAAATTTTGAGAAACTATGAAAATCTGCTTTCTTAACAATGGGATTTTTCAAGGGCGTCATTCTAATAAATGAAGACGTAACTTTTGGCTTTATATCAAAAGCAATTGGATCAATTTCGAAAAGTGATTCATTAAAAAAAAGCACTTGCGATTTAATAGATATCTTGCTCCATGATTTGTCTCCTGGTTTTGCGCATAGTCTATCTGCAAATTCTTTTTGAACCATAAAATGTAAATCTTTGGGATTAACCTTACTGGTTAATATTTTGATGATTATTTGCGATGCAATGTTATATGGGAGGTTACCAATAATTTTTACGTTCTCTGGGAGGCTCTCAAAATTAAAGCTTAATATGTCTTGGGAAATCAGGTTAATTTGTTGATCTCCATATTTCTTTAAAAGAAATTCTATATTTTCGTGATCAATTTCTACTGCACTGTAATTATTGATTGCCCCTATAAAGCCATCGGTTATAGCGCCATGCCCAGGACCAATTTCAAGATAGGGAAGCTGATGATCCAGGCCAATGCTTTTGATAATTTTATGAATGGTGACCGGATCAATTAAGTAGTTTTGACCAAATTTTTTACGTTTCTTTCTATCAATCATCAAAGCATCTGATCGGCTTGTTTGAGAGCAACAACTAAAGATTTTGTACTAACATTATTTGTGCCAGCCAATTCCAGAGCCGTTCCATGATCAACCGAGGTTCTTATAATTGGAGTTCCAAGAGTAATGTTAACGGCATCACCAAAACTTAAGGCTTTGAGAACGGGTAAACCTTGATCATGGTACATCGACAAATATGCATCGGTTAGTTTAAGTGTTTCTTTATTAAATGCAGTATCCGCAGCGAGTGGCCCATTCACGTTAATACCTTTTTTCTTTGCTTCCTTGATTGCTGGTTGAATATATTTAATTTCCTCAGTACCCAAATGACCGCTTTCACCCGCATGCGGATTAAGCCCTAGAACCGTGATGTGTGGTTTTTTTATTTTTAATTGTGATTTTAGTGAGGAATCGAGAATCATGATTTTCTTAAGTACTTTAGATTTTTTAATTTCTTTATAAACTTCTTTTAGGGGTAAATGTGTAGTAGTTAGTGCAACCCTTAACTTTTCAGATGCCAGCATCATTAAAACGTCTGAACTGCCAGTCTTTTTTTTGATCCATTCGGTATGTCCACTAAATTTATATCCAGCATCAATAATGTTACTTTTCTGAATTGGTCCAGTAACCAGGCCAACTTTTTTATTTGCATTGCAGTATTTGATTCCAAAATCCAAATGATCTATTACATATTTTGCATTACGAGCATTTAATTTTTTTGGAGATAAATCCGCACAGTTTGAAACTTTATATAATTGCAATACTCCCTTTTTATTTTTAACAGAAGCATCGAGAGACTTAAGTTCCCTGATCTTAATCCTTTTATTTATAAGCTTTGATCTTGCTTGGAAGAGTTCACTGTCACCAAGACAAACTATTTTGGAGTTTATTGATTCCCATTGGGTTGATGTCACCAACTTAATAATGAGATCAGGCCCAATACCTGCTGGTTCACCTGGTGAGAATAAGATGATACTCAATCTAGCTCTTTAACTTCTACGAATGCTTCTGCTCTCATTGTACGAAGCGAGTTCTCTAATTCCTCATCGAACTTTCTTGAAAAAAGAGCACCGTATGCTCTATCTTCAACGATATCCATTGTTCTGTCGTAATTTCTTTTATCCAATACTTCTAGAAAATGGAAGCCAAATTGAGATTCAAAAACCTCTGATACCTCGCCAACTGGAGTTTTGAGCATCATAGCTTCAAATGCTGGAGCAGTTGCACCCATTGGAAGCCAATCGAGATCACCGCCTTTATTGGCTGATCCCGGATCTTCTGAAAACTCTTTTGCTAATAAAGAAAACTCTTCTCCATCGATAAGACGTTCTCGTACATCTTGAAGTTCTTGTTTGGTAAAGGTCTCATCCCTTAACTTAGTTGGACTCATTAATATATGTCTTACTTTCCATTGATCTTGATACTCTACAAAGGGACCACGTTTATCTGTCAGTTGAATAAGGTGATAGCCGGCACCACTCTTTAGTGGTTCGCTGATAAAGCCTCTCGGTTGCTTATTAACAGCATCAAAAAAAAGGTCGGGTAAGTCATTGGCTTTTCTCCATCCAAGATCTCCTCCAGAGGATGCATTTGATGCAATTGAATTTTGTTTAGCCAATTCCAAAAAGTCTTTACCTGAAACCAAATCTTCTTTTAATGCATTTGCAGTATCTAAATCTTTAACTAGAATCTGATTCAATTGTAGTTCTGGCAAAAGCTGTGCTTTTGCTTCTTCTGTCTCTAAGAATCGATCTAACTCTTGATCAGTGATAATAATCTGACTACCAACTTTACCTCTTTGGACTCTTTGAATAATCAACTCTTTTCTAAGTTGTTCTCGAAACTCAGGATATGATTCGCCTTGAGCTTCAATTGTATCGATGAATGCATCTACAGAAAGATTATTTTGACCAGCAACATCAGCGACATATTCATTTAGTTCGGCATCACCTATTCGAACCCCAGCCCTTCTTCCAGACTGCAGTTGAAGTTCTTCGATAATAAGCCTTTCTCTTACTTGCTCAATCAACACGCTGTCTGGAGGCAGCCGATCTCCTTGATTTTGCTGAATCGCTCTTTGTTTAAATGTATTTAACATTTTGTTAACTTGAGACTCCAAAACTACTCCGTCACCAACGATGATAGCAATCCTGTCTAAAGTTATTTCTGCAGAACTAACTGTCCCTGCAATAAAAATGGGTAGAAATAGTAAATTCTTATGCCTTTTCATATTCTTTATAAGTTTAAAATTGATTTTTGAAAGAAGCGAGTAAGTTTATTTTTTTTACTGCTTAATCCTTTTAACTCAAATTCAAAGGTGATTCTACTTTTGTTTTCAAGAGAAATCATTTCTTTCCATGCATAAATCTCATTTTCATTGAGTTGACTAACCTCAAACAAGGTGTTTGTATCAATCAATCTTTTATCTGATACATAGAGTCTAAGACCTAAACAACAGCTCTCAAAGCCAAGGCCTAAAAAAGCATCAATATTTTTTTTCATCCCTTGATCCCGCTTGAACCCTGAAATAACTTTCCAAGAACTTGTAAATTCTCTTTCAAATCCAAATTCATAATAATTGAGGTTTTGAAGGTTAAGAGCGACATTTCCACGTAAAAACTTTTTAGCCAATAGAAGCTTTAATTTTTCGTTTGCAAACCCGAATGCAAGCTCACTTCTCTCTAATCTTCTATTATCTTGATCGTAGGTTGCTCCAATATCAAACGACAAATTATTATTTGTGTGAAAGGAAGAATTGAACGTTGCAATGTCTCTTTCAGAATCTGAGCCATAAATATTGTTAAGAACTTTACTTGGCTCAAGCCTTTCTTTTAAACCAAAGTTAGTTTTGACCTTATAGTTTTGAGTATCTAGAAGGTGCTTGAATCCTATAAAAAGATATTTTTCGTCAATGATTCTATCAAGCCCTAGAAACCTTGAATTTGAAAAAAGAGCATGACTACTACCAAAAAGAAATTGTGAATCGAAAATAGGCAAGCTGGATTGATCTCTATAATTTGTGTATCCAAATCCACTTAATAACTCAAAATTGGTTTGCTTTAAGTTATCTCTCTTCGAGAAATACTTTCTGAAAGTGATCTTTGATTTAATAAAAGAATCATCATAATTTCTTCCACTATCCTGATCATAATCTTTATAGATTAATTCATTTTCAATTTCTGCAATATAAGATCTATTATTGAGTACTGTTTTCATTTTCGCAGCAGCAAAATTCCTTTTACCAGTATCAAACTTATCTAAAAGCCCATTTGCATTGGTAAGAGCGCTATAAAATTTTAGTGGTACCCTGTCGATGGAAAATTTACTCCTATCAAGATTAAGCGAGAAGCTAGTGGCTCCAAATATCTTTTCTATTGAAAAGTTTGCTGCTGGAGATTTATTGAGTTCATATGGGAATAGCGGATTAATGATTTGATAGCTTTCTTTATGGATTTTGAATTTACCTCCAATTAATGGAAAATCAACTGCTACCTTCTGTGGTAAAAAATGCGTCCTCCGATCGATGGCTTTATTAAAATTTGTTTCAATATCATTTAAAACCAAAGGATCAGAAGTTTTAGACCATTCAATCTGCATATTTAATTTGCCAAAATCATACTTATGATCAATCGCATATGCCCATCGATCTTTGTTGGAGGCTTCAGAAATTTGTTTATCATTATTTATCTTGATTACATCAATATTATTCTGATTAAATCCAGAGAGGTTTCTTAGATTTAGTTCAAATCCATTCCCTCGGTCATTGATGGTTCTGGGAGCAAAGGTAAGATCAGATTTTTCTGATGTAACAATATAAATTGGGAGGTAAGCATCCCATCCATCACTGGAAAATGCTATTTCAGGCTCTAAAAAACCGCTTGTTCTTTTATTTGTAGCTGTAAACGGAATAACAGGAAAACCAAAAACTGTTGTATCAAATAACTTAACTTTTAAGTTCTTTAATAGTCCTCTTCCAGATTTGTCATTCAGCTGGACTTCATCAGCTGTAACTTCCCAGCCTTTTTGTGTATCCGTGCAAGATGTGAAAGAGGTGTTGATGATCTTAAACTTATCTTGGGTGCTTTCTTTGAGCTCTTTAAATCCAAATTTAATATTTCGATTTCTAAATGAAACCTCGCCAGATTCCAAAATAGCCTCATCAGTTATAGGATTAATTGAACCTTTTTTAAATTTAGATACATAGTTCTGACCCGATATAAAACCATTAAGAATCTCATTTATTGAATTCTTATTCTTATTAAAAACTGCTTGATCTCCATTTACATTCAAATCTTCAAGCTTGATTTCGAATCCATTTTTAAGCTCAAGCCTTGCATCACTTAGAACCTGAATGGATCCAGCATTAATAGTGGTTTGATTATTAAGAGATGGAATCTCATCCATGAGGCCATCATTGATAAGGCATTCATCATTTGCTTGTATTGGATGGGCAACACAAACAGCCAGCACATAAACTGAACATACAAAAGATCTAATCATAATCTTCATCTATAAATAGATTAGAAAGCTTTTTCCTCAAATAGTTTTATAACCTTATAAAAAATCTGGGATTTCTCTGAGAGCCTCTTTTCCAAAAAATACTTCTTCATTCAATATAAAAGTAGGCACCCCAAAAACACCTGCATCAACTGCTTTTTGTGTATTCTCAATAAGTTGTTGCTTGATCTGATCGTCACTAGTTAGCTCGAGAATATCTTTTCCAGGCAGGCTTTTTTTAGTTAAGAACTCTTCTAAAATTTCTTTATCTCCAAGATTTACCTCTTCTTCCCACATGCCCTTAGCAACTACATCAATGTACTCTTTTTCACAATCCAGCTTTTTTGCAGCCAAAAGGCCTCTTTGAATAGTCACAGTATTAATTGGGAAATGAGGATTAAGCTTAAATTCAGAAATTTTATGAAACCTCATGAACCTGTCCATCTCAATATTCATATAACCCGATTTATTTGTTATTTCTGCAAATGCCATCCATGGAGGCTGATTATTGGTGAGTTTAAATATGCCGCCCAGCAAGCAAGGCAAGTATTCAATTTCTACATTATGCTTTTTTTCAAACTCAGGAATAACTCTATGACATAGGTATGCATTTGGACTGGCAATATCGTAAATAAAAGTAATTTTCATTATGGTTACAGATTATGATTGTTATAATCATAATCGATTTAAACATAAATGAGGAACGTAAATGAGTTTAGCTAATAAAGTTGTATTTATTACTGGGGGCAGCAGAGGTATCGGTCTTGAGATCGGGAAGAGGGCTGCTAGAGATGGAGCCAAGGTTGTTTTAGCTGCAAAAACGGCTGAACCTCATCCAAAACTTCCTGGAACTATATTTACGGCAGCTGAAGAAATTATTGAAGCAGGAGGCGAAGCATTACCATTAATTCTTGATGTTCGAGACGAAGAAAATGTTCTCAAGGCAGTTGAAGAAACGGTCTCTCATTTTGGAGGGATTGATATTTGTGTAAACAATGCTTCTGCTATTTCATTAACTAAAACGCCAGATACAGATATGAAACGATATGATTTGATGCACCAAATCAATGGAAGAGGAACCTACCTGGTTAGTAAATATTGTATTCCTCATCTTAAGAAATCCTCCAACCCCCATATTCTTAATCTAGCCCCGCCTCTGGATATGAAAGCAAAATGGTTTGGGCCTCACCTGGCATACACTATGGCAAAATTTACGATGAGTATGTGTGTACTTGGTATGGCTGAAGAATTAAAGGCTGATGGGATTGCAGTAAATGGATTATGGCCCAGAACCGCTATTGCAACTGCTGCAGTAAAAAATGTTTTAGGCGGTGAGGAATTGATGAACATATCAAGAAAGCCTGAGATTATGGCAGATGCTGCTTATGAAATTTTCATTAAAGATTCTAAGGAGTTTACAGGCAACTTTTGCATTGATGACTTGGTGCTGCATGAATCAGGTGTTAAAGATTTTACAAAGTATGCTGATGTAAGTTTTGACAAGTTAGCTCCTGATTTCTTTGTGCCAGATGACACGCCCCTGCCTGAGGAAATTAAAAATAGCTGATAACTTAGAAAGTAGAGCTCTCAGTTTTGCAAAGTCATTTCATGAGGACATAAAATCAATCCAACCTCTCACTGAGGAGGCAAGCGGCAGAAAATATTTCAGAGCCAGTCATGATCAAGGCACATTTGTAGTGTGTTTTGATCCATCTACTATTAATGGCCACCCAACATTTATTCAAAGAGCAAAAGAATTAAATAATGCCAATGTAAGGGTTCCAGAAATTTTGAAATACGATGAGGACTCAAACCTCACTGCTTTAGAGGATATAGGCGATTATAACTTGTTGGATGTCCCAGATTTTTATCAAAAAAATGAAATCGTAGAAAAAGTTCTTTTACTTCTGAATGATATGCAGTCGGCAAATCTAGTTAACTTAGATACAACATTTGAAATGGGTCTTGAGTCACATGCAAAAAAGTTTTCAAAAATTCTTTGTAAAGAGTTTCTAGATCTTGATATGTATTCTGGATACAAAGACTTATATAAGAGAATGATTCCCAAATTATTAGATCAAAAGTGGGCAAACTGCCATTATGATTTTGAGAGAAGAAATTTGCACATGGGCGCAGATGAAGAAATCATTTTATTGGACTTCCAAGATTTAGGTTTTGGACCAATTGGGATCGATCTGGCGGGAATCTTAATTGATCACTATTATGAAACTAATTTAGAGTTAGTAAGTTCATATTCAAATAAATTTGCTCGATTATCAAAGTTTGATTTATCCGGAGACGAGGTTTACGAATATGCTTTATGGGGAGCGTTGCAAAGAAATCTCAGAATAATGGGAACGCTAACTAGCTTATATATCCATAAAAATAAAAAATTTAGAATCATGGATTTACCACGAATTATTTCTAATTCAGCAACCGTTGCTAATGAAATTGGTGAAAGTGGACTTTCTAATTTTTTATCAAACACAGTACTGCCAAAATTTAATGAAAGGATTAAAGTCTTATGAGGGCCATGATACTTGCTGCAGGTCAGGGCAAAAGACTACGTCCGCTGACAAATAAAATACCAAAGCCGTTGATTGAGGTTACTAACCAACCAATTATTCTAGATGTCATTGGAAGACTAAGAGATTTTGGGATCGATGAGATATTAATAAATGTTTCTTATTTAGGAGATCAAATCATTTCATGTGTTGAAACATCTGGCATAAAAAATGTTCACTTCATTAAGGAACCATTTCCATACGGTACCGGTGGAGCACTTATCAATGCTTTTTCAAGATTGGGCAATGATCCTTTCATACTATGCAATGCTGACATTCATGCTGAGATAGACTTCAATTTGCTCCCAGATTTTACTGATGCAGCACACATTATTGGAGTTGAAAATCCATCACACAATATCTCAGGAGATTTTTGTCTCTCTGATGGTATTGTCACATTGAATTCGGTTAATGAACTAACTTGGTCCGGCATCTCACTTATTCATCCACAAATCTTAGAACCTTTTTTAAAAAACAAAATTCCTTTTGATATTTGGAATGTTATTTTTAAACCAAATATTAAAAAACAATTAGTAACAGGCTCGACAAGTACTGATTTATGGGTAGATATAGGAACTCCTGAAACTCTTGAACTTGCAAGGAAGCTGGTAAAAGAAGAGAATTAAAAATATGAAAACTGTAATAGCTCCTTCAATACTTTCTGCTAATTTTTCAAGGCTAGGAGAAGAAGTACGCTCAGTAATGAGTGCGGGTGCTGATTGGATTCATTTTGATGTCATGGATAACCACTATGTGCCTAATCTAACAATTGGACCATTGGTCTGTAAATCCTTGCGTGATGATGGAATTAAAGATTTTATTGATGTGCATTTAATGATAGAGCCAGTGGATGAACTGGCAAAATCTTTTGCAAACGCTGGTGCAGACCTAATCAGTTTTCATCCCGAAGCATCAAAGCATGTCTCAAGAACAATCAGCCTGATTAAAGATGCTGGATGTAAGGCAGGTCTAGCGCTTAATCCCGCTACACCTGTCAGTGTGCTTGAAAATATTATTGATGAATTAGACTTGGTATTGCTTATGAGTGTAAATCCTGGCTTCGGCGGGCAAAAATTTATTTCTCATACACTTAATAAGATTAAAACCGTTCGTGACTTAATTAATGCATCAGGAAAGGATATTGATTTGGAAGTTGACGGCGGAATCAATCTTGACACAATAGCAGATGTTTATAATGCAGGGGCTAATGTTTTTGTTGCAGGCTCAGCAATATTTGGATCTGAAAACTATGAGGAAACAATCAACGATTTTAGAGATAAAATCTCTTAGCTTACTGATTCTGCTGTTTGGAAGCTTACCTCTTTTAGCTGTCGAAGCAGTTTTTATTGATACCAAAATTAACTTAGACCTAGAAATTGCTAATACAGACAGTAAAAGAAAACGAGGGTTAATGTTCCGGGATCAACTGGACCAAAATCAAGGCATGATATTCATTTGGTCTGATTCTGATAAAAGATGCATGTGGATGAAAAATACCAGTATCCCACTAAGTGTTGCTTATCTCTCAAAGAGTGGGCATATCTTAGAAATTCATGACCTTAAGCCTTTTTCAGAGAAATCTGTTTGCTCAAATCAAAAGGCAAGAATGGCCCTTGAGATGAAACAAGGATGGTTTCAAAATAATAAAATAGGTGTGGGACGGCAACTTAAAATCAACTAACGATAATGATGGATAAGGAAAAATTCAGTGAGCTAGCTGTCGAGGGTTATACAGTTGTCCCCTTGAAGCAAAAAATTCAAACTCAATACCAAGATCCAGTTAGCCTCTTTAAAAAAGTAAGAAGCATTAAGGATAGCTTTTTGCTTGAATCCGTCGAGGGTGGAGATCAATGGGCTCAATATTCAATCATTGGGTTTGATTGCAGTGATTCCATTCAGGTTCACCATGATGAAATTAAGATAATTGAGGGGGGCCGAACAAAAAAAGTCACCTCATCTAAACCGCTTGATGTAATTGCTGATCAGATAAAAAAACAAAAGGCGCTGGAAGAAAAAAATATGCCAAGATTTTATGGCGGCTATGTAGGATTTTTTGCTTATGAAAGTTCAAAGTATGCTGAGAAAAAGATATTTGATCTTTCAGATAAATCATCGAAATTTGATGAACACATGCCTGAAATTTATCTGATAAAAGCTGAAAAATTAATCGTTTTTGATAATTTCAGTAAAACTGTTGAAGTCATTGTCAATGTAAATCCTCAACAAAAAAAATATGAAGATGCATTAAAGGATCTTGAACAATTAACTAAGTTGTTAAATGAAGATGATCAACAAAGTTTTCAAGAGCTAAAAGAAGTTAAAAATAACTTTGCATTCAGTTCAAATTTTACTAAGGAAGATTATTTAAGTTCTGTAGAAAAAATTAAGTCGTATATAAAAGCTGGAGATGTGATGCAAGTTGTTTTGGCCCAAGACTTTTTTGCAGAATTTAAGCATGATCCTTTGGAATTGTATCGAGCAATTCGTAAACTTAATCCATCCCCGTATATGTATTATCTTAATTTTGGGGACTGTAATATTGTTGGTGCCTCTCCGGAAATATTGGTTAGATTGCAAGACGAGGAGGTTACTGTTAGACCAATCGCAGGAACCATTAAAAGGGGTAGTTCTGAGGAAGAAGATAAAATCTTAGCTGAAAAACTTATTAATGACCCCAAAGAAATAGCAGAACATTTGATGTTAATTGACCTAGGAAGGAATGATGTTGGTAAGGTAGCGCAATTTGGATCCGTCAAAGTTACAGAAAAAATGATCATCGAGAAGTTCTCCCACGTAATGCACATAACTTCAAATGTTGTAGGCAGATTAAAAGATGAGCTTACTTATTTGGATGCGATGAAGGCTTCGCTCCCAGCCGGAACCCTTTCTGGTGCTCCAAAGATAAGAGCCATGGAAATAATTCATGAGCTTGAACCCAGCTCACGCGGTATTTATGGTGGAGCAGTTGGTTATATTTCTTGGGATGGCAATATGGATACAGCTATTGCTATAAGAACTGCAGTAATTAAGGATGGGCTTATTCATGTTGGTGCCGGGGCAGGTGTTGTAGCAGACTCTGTTCCAGAAAATGAGTGGCAAGAGTGTGTTCAAAAATCAAAAGTTTTTGCTGATGCTATGGAGATGCTAGATTGATTTTAGTCATTGATAATTACGATTCATTTACTTTTAACCTTGTCCACTACATTAGTAACTATGACAAGAGCATAAAGGTCATTAGGAATGATGAAATGGATGCTGGTGAAGCCCTTGATCTCAATCCCACAAAGATAGTTATTTCACCTGGTCCATGTACTCCCAATGAAGCCGGTATTTCAGTAGAGGTTATAAGACAGTCTGATGTACCTTTGTTAGGAGTATGTTTAGGGCATCAATCAATTGGATCAGCTTTTGGTGGGAATATTGTAGAAGCACCTGAAATTTTCCATGGGAAAAAGTCTTTGGTTCAGCATAATGAGAGCAAATTATTTTCTGGCATTAAAAATAGTTTTGAGGTTGTGAGATACCATAGTTTGATTATTGAGCATGACACTCTGCCAAGTGAGTTACAAATTACATCATGGGTTGATGGCCATGAAGATTTAATTATGAGTGTGGAACATAAATCAAGACCAATCTATGGAATCCAATTTCATCCCGAGTCTATCGAAACTGATCAGGGAATGGATTTGATCCAAAACTTTATGGAGATTTAGTGAGAGAAATTATAAAAAAACTTGAAGAGCGCATTGATCTTGATAATCAAATTATGACTGATGCTGTAAATCAAATCATGAGTGGCGAAGTTGAGGATCCCATGATTGAAGATTTTCTTATTAAGCTTAATGCAAAGGGTATAACTGAAAGTGAGATAAGTTCAGCGGCTCAAGTAATGCGAAGCAAGTCTCTTTCAATCGATTTAGGCAACGGGGCTCATGTTGATACATGTGGCACCGGAGGAACAGGCCTAAATATTTTTAATTGTTCAACTGCTGCATCTTTTGTAGCAGCTGCTGGGGGAGCTCAAATTACTAAGCACGGCAACAAAGGAGTTTCCAGCAAGTCAGGCAGCGCAGATTTATTAATGATTGCTGGAGCTAACATCAATCACGATCGCAATCATCTAAAAGAAATTCTTAACGAAGTAGGGTTTATATTTTTATTTGCTCCTTTACATCATCAAGCAATGAAATTCGTTATGCCAGCCAGACAACGTATTGGCAAGAAAACTATCTTCAACTTATTAGGTCCTCACACCAATCCTTGCAATGCTAAAAGGCAAATATTAGGTGTTTACGATAAAGGGCTTTTAAAAACTTTTGGCAATGTTTCAAATTTACTGAAGATGCATCACGTGTTGGTAGTCCATGGGAATGACGGTTTGGATGAAATATCCATTACCGATAAGACATTCGTAACTGAACTTAAGGACGGAAATCTTAATCAATTTGAGATTCAGCCAGAAGACTTTGGATTGAGTAGAGCAAACATAACAGCCCTTAAAGCAGAGACACCCGAGGAAAGCTTGGAATTAATTAATGCTGCTTTTGAAGGCAAAGAATCACCTGTTCAGGACATGATATCTCTTAACGCAGGAGCATCTTTGTATCTAAGTTCAGCATCAAACTCAATAAAAGATGGTGTCAGTCTTGCTAAAGAGTTATTAAATAATGGTAAAGCGAAACAAACCTTTAGTTCGTATATTGAAATGACAAATTCGCTATGAATATTTTAGATAAAATAATAAATGCAAAAAAATTGCGCCTAGATGAATTAAAAAAGAATGCTTCCCTTGACGAAATAAAACAAAAAGCAATCAGCCTTGTAAATAAACCTTCTTCATTCAGACATTCATTGCTGTCATCAAATCTATCGATCATAGCTGAAATTAAGCAAGCTTCACCAAGCGCAGGGATTATAGATAATAATTTTGATCCAGAAAGACAAGCTATTCATTATGAGAATATTGGTGCCACTGCGATTTCTGTTTTAACTGAGGAAGACTTCTTCTTAGGTTCAGCAGAACATTTGCAGAAAGTTAAACAAAAATCGAGTCTGCCAATACTGAGAAAAGATTTTATTATTCATGAGTATCAAATTTACGAAGCCAGGATCCTAGATGCCGATTGTATTTTATTAATTGCTTCAATCTTAAATGATGATCAGATTACTCATTTTATCGATGTTGCTAGATCTCTTAACTTAGATTGCCTCATGGAGGTTCATGATCAAGATGAGCTCAATAGGATTGAATCAATTAAGGATGTAATCATTGGAGTCAATAATAGAAACTTGAAAACATTTGAGGTAGACCTCAGCTTATCAGTAAAACTTAAAAATTCTTATCGGGGCGACAATCCATTTGTTGCTGAATCAGGAATTAAATCACAAGAAGATTTAGATTATCTTATGAAAAACGGGATAAATAATTTCTTAATCGGCGAAAGCCTTATGAGAAAAAATATTCAAATATGAGCGCTTGTTGAGGTCATGACCTTGGCAGTCATGCTCATGAATTTTTTTGTATAGTCTTTAAGTTCCTCGCCACCACTCTCGGAAGCCTCATTCGCATGTTGATCTTCATCAGCTCTCATTGTTTCAAGAATTTTTATAGTTTTTTTATCCTCTTGGGATATTTTTTCAAGATGTTTTTCTAAGTGTTTGACTACTTGTTTTTCAGTTTCTTCAACAAAACCTAAACTGGTTTGTTTGCCAAGACTGCCAAATATTGCTCCTAAAGCAAAGGATCCTGCATACCAAATTGGATTTAATAACGAGCCATTACCACCAAGCTCATCGAGTCTTTTTTTGCACCAAATTAAATGATCTGTTTCTTCAAGACCTGCATTTATAAGATGTTCCTTGACTTCATTATCCTCACAAACCATAGCTTGCCCACGATACAGGGCTTGAGCAGCAACCTCACCGGCAAGATTCACTCTCATCAGCTGAATCGATAAATCTTTTTCCTCTTGAGTAAGATTTTCAGGGGATTCCTCAGCAGGATAGCCTCTGGAAGTTCCCGATTTCTTATTTGAAAGAGTTTTTAATGCAATATCAAATTCATTGATTATGTTATCTATGAAACTCATTAACTAATTCCTTTATTTCCAATATCTTTTCTATTAACTGCGCCTTCAAAAGAAATTTCAGAAACGAGATTATAAGCATTTTTTTGAGCAGTAGCTAAATCAGCTCCGGTCCCAGTTGCGCAAAAAACTCTTCCACCTGAGGTCACAAGTTGATTATCTTGAATTTTAGTACCTGCATGGAACAGCTTTACATCATCTTCAGAGTGATTATTTATTATCACCTCTTTATCAGTTTCATAATTTCCTGGATAACCCTCTGACGCAATAACCACACCACAAGCATGATTACTAGACCAGCGAACTTGATGAGAGCCCAGAGTATTATTAATCGCTGCTAGACAAAGTTCTACTAGGCTGGATTCTAGTCTCATCATTATTGGTTGCGTTTCCGGATCACCAAACCTGCAATTGAACTCAAGAACATTGATCTCATCATCTTTTATCATTAAGCCAGCATATAAAAATCCCAGATAAGATGAACCCTCAGCAATCAAGCCTTTAACAGTTGGGCTCATTACCTCATCCATGATTTTTTTATGAAGCTCATCCGTTACTATCGGGGCTGGTGAGTATGCACCCATACCTCCAGTATTAGGGCCCTTGTCCCCATCATAGGCTGCTTTGTGGTCTTGACTGGTTGCCAATGGAATAATTTCCTCACCACTAACTACAGCAATAAAACTTGCTTCTTCACCTTCAAGAAAATCTTCAATAACTACTTTGTTGCCAGCACTACCAAAAGCATTATCAACAAAAATTTCTTCCAATGCTTTTTTCCCTTCTGATATCGTTTGACAGATCAGAACTCCCTTACCAGCAGCAAGCCCGTCAGCTTTTATCACAGTTGGAAAACTTATATCTTTTAAATGATCCAAAGCACTTTCAATATCATTAAAAGTTGCATAATTCGCAGTAGGTATTTTGTACTTTTTAAAAAACTCTTTTGAGAAAGCCTTGGATCCCTCTAACCTAGAAGCTTTTGCAGAGGGTCCAAAAACATTTATATTTTTCAATTGAAGGTCATCCACTATGCCATCAACCAAGGGTTGTTCAGGACCAATTATCACAAGGTCAATCCCGTTTTGATTACATATGTTTGCAATCGAATCAGCATTCTTGATATCAATCTTCAGATTTTCAATTCCCTGATCCAACGAGGTGCCTCCATTACCAGGAGCTACAAAAACCTTATTTACATTTTGATCTTGAGCACATTTCCAAGCAAGTGCATGCTCTCGACCACCACTACCTATGATTAAGATATTCAAACTAGTGCCTAAAGTGCCTCATGCCTGTAAAGACCATTGCAAGATTATGTTCATTAGCAGCCTCAATCACCTCATCATCTCTCATAGATCCACCCGGTTGAATAATCGCAGTAATACCAACTTTTGCTGCTTGATCAATTCCATCTCTAAATGGAAAAAAGGCATCCGATGCCATTGCTGAGTTTTTCGCATCTAGGTTTTCTTGGTTGGCTTTAAGTGAGGCTATTTCAGTGCTGATAACACGACTCATTTGTCCAGCACCAATGCCAATGGTTTGATCATCTTTAGCAAATACTATGGCATTTGACTTTACAAACTTCGCAACCTTCCAAGCAAATAAAAGATCATTGAGCTCATCTTCAGTTGGAACTCGTTTTGTGACAACTTTTATTTCTTGTTTTTTAAGTATTCCATCATCATTTGATTGCCATAAAATCCCACCTGAAATTTTTTTGAGAGTGCCTGGATATGGATCCTCTGTTTTGAGACTTGCCTTAAGAACTCTTACATTAGGCTTTGATTCAAAGGCTTTTAAAGCACCATCTTCATAATCAGTAGCAACTATAATTTCTAAAAATTGGTTTTCGATTATTGTCTTTGCGACTTGTTGAGTTAATTGATCATTAACAGCAATAACACCTCCAAATGCTGAAGTTGGATCTGTTTGAAAGGCCTTAAGATAGGCTTCATGAATATTGTCTGAGCTACCAACACCACATGGGTTTGCATGTTTGACGATTACACATGATGGCCCATCAAATTCTTTCACACATTCCCAAGCTGCATCAGCATCTACCATATTGTTATAAGATAAAGGCTTGCCTTGAATGATGTCACAATTGGCAATCTGCAAACTCTCCAAGGAGTTAAATTTATAGAGTAGGGCTTCCTGATGTGGATTTTCTCCATACCGAAGTTTTGTAGCAGGACTTAATCCATCTGAATTTAATAACTGAACATCAGAAGATGAATTTAAATAGTTACTTATTGCACCATCATATTGCGCCATATTTTCAAACACCCTTGCAGCACACAATTTTCTGAAATCCAGATCTACAGAATTATTCTTTAGCTTGAGCAAAAAATCTTCGTATTGAGAAGGGTCGGATAATACGACGACGTCTTTAAAATTTTTGGCAGCCGCTCTAATCATTGCAGGACCTCCAATATCAATATTCTCTATAGCTTCTTCAAAAGTCGCACCACCCTTAACGGTATTGATAAATGGATATAGGTTGACAACAACAAGATCAATGGGAGGGTAACCCATGGATTCAAGCTCCTCTAAATGCACGTCTCTATTTGCAAGAATACCAGCATGAATTTTTGGATGCAGGGTTTTAACTCTTCCGTTCATCATCTCAGGATGACCCGTGAAGTCACTAACCTCTTGGACTTCGCAACCTATGGATTTAAGGTATTTGAAAGTACCGCCACTAGAAATAATTTTTACATCATTTGCAATTAATTCTTTGGCCAATGCATCTAAACCAGATTTGTCGGAAACACTGATCAAAGCAGTTTTAATCATAAATTTTAGGATTTGATTTTGTACTTCAGCAATTTCTTTCTAAGGGTTGCTCGATTCAAGCCGAGTATTTTAGCAGCACGCGATTGATTATTATTTGTATATTTCATTGTTGCTATAAGTAATTCAGGTTCAACTTCACCCATCACTAAATCGTATACACCCATAGGCTCAACAGAATTTAGTTCTCTGTAATATCGCTTCATAGCTTTTCTTACTTGTTCGCTAAGCGGTTTTTTGGTTTGTGGGTTGAGAGATTTTTTCTTTATCACGATATAAATTTACTGAGCAGTAAGTTTACTATTGATTAAAAAATGCTCAACCCAATTATGTATTTATTTTGGTATTTTTTTCATCCCCAATTTTGATTAGAGAAATTTTTCCATTAGAAACTTTTATTTTTGTAAGAGATCCATTATCAGGATACATACTCAAAAGTATGGGATGATTTTTTATATAACCAACAACCACATTAATTACCATAAAGTGAGAGAAAATTATTGAATTTGATTTGATATTTTTGAGTTTTTTTATAATTCTTGATCTCCATTCTTTAACGTCCTCAGGCAACATTGCAATATCCATATTCATCATGGATTTTAACCATTCCATTCTTCTTTCAAGCTTTATATTTGAGGCAGGTATTTCAGAAAATGCATCATCTATTTTGATCTCGCTTTTCCAATCCAATGAAGTAGGTTGGGCTGTCTCAATTGCTCTTTTTTTTGGGCTTGAGATTAACTGAAAATTTTGGCTTGTAAAAGATTCAAGATTTTCTTTTACTGCCTCGGCTTGGCTTTTGCCAAGATTAGATAATCCTGGATCTGGGTCATCACCCCAACTAGATGCTGCTTCACCATGACGTATTAAGATTATTTCTACTTCAGCCATAAATTTTCTATGAATTATAATGCCATAATGAGAATCCCTAGATTTTATTGTCCAGATATATCATCGGATGTTTTAGAAATTCATGATCAGAAAATTATCCATCATTTAATCAAGGTATTAAGGGCTCGACAGGGTCATCGTGTTGTCTTGTTTGATGGCAATGGAAAAACGTTTGAATGTGAAATAAAAGAAATAGAAAAAAATAAGATCAAGTTAGATCTTTTAGATTCTCATACCTCAAAAAAGAAGAACATTATTACTTTTAATTTCTTTCTTCCTATTCTTAAACGCGAAAGCTTGATTTCTGTTGCCTCAAAGTTAGCTGAGCTTGGCGTTGATAAGATTTCACTGTATTTACCTGATAAGGTCGATCAATCGATGGCAAAAAAAGACTTTAATAAATTAACTGAAAAGGTAACCGAAACGCTCATCCTTGCTTGCTCACAATCTGGCAATAACTTTATCCCCGAGCTTAAATTTTTCAATAATCTTAAAGAGGCTCTTGATGCTAAGGATGGAAGAATCGTTATGTTAGATACCCTTCCAGATGCAGCTCCCTTGAACGCTTATAACCCCTTGCAAAATGAAAGGAGTGTTTCAATAGTGACAGGATGTGAATCAGGTTACAGCGATGCTGAGAGAAAGCTATTTAAAAAAGATGATGTTTATTATTTAAGAACAAACATCCTTAGAGCGGAAACTGTACCTGTTACAATTCTGCCAATGTTAAAACTCATTTATAAAGATATATAAAAAATGAAAAGGATTTTATTCATTATCGATCCATTGAGCTCTTTAATTGCATATAAAGATACTACTGTTTTTATGATGCAACACGTTAAAAAAGAAAATCATCAAGTTTTCTTTTGTGAGCCTAAAGATCTTTATTATTCTGAGGGATCAGTAAAAGTTTGCTTTAAGGAGGTTATGGATCCAATCAATAGCCTAGAGGATGTTGGATTATCAAAGTCATCTGCTTTGTTAGAGTTTGACTATGTTTTTATGAGAAAAGACCCTCCTGTTAATGAGCAATACATGAATGCTTTGTTTATTCTCAATCAGGCAGCTATTGATGGATGTAAGGTTATTAATGATCCAGCAAGCCTTATGACTTTTAATGAAAAAATGTTTGCTCTTCAATTTTCAGATTTCATGCCAAATACCCTAGTTACTTCTAACGATGAGGATTTTGTAGAATTTGGTAAAAACCATCAGCCTTTCATACTGAAACCTCTAAACGGCATGGGTGGCGAATCAATTTATAAATTTGATCAGGTTACAGATGAAGAAATAGGAGTCTTCCAATCACTGTCTAAAAATAATACTCACGTTATGCTGCAGAGTTTTCTTCACGAAATATATGATGGAGATTTTAGAATTCTTATCATTCACGGTGAAGTCTGCCCAATTTCTTTGGCTCGCATTCCTAAAGAAGGAAGCTTTAAAGGTAACTTAGCAGCTGGTGGCAAAGGTATTGCAAAAGAAATCTCTCCTCAACAAAAAAATGTTGCAAAAGAGATAGGAAAAATTTTGATTAAAAATAATATTGCTTTTGCAGGCATCGATATGATCGGCAATCATTTAACTGAGATCAATGTTACAAGTCCTACAGGCGCCAAAGAGATTTTTGATCAATCTGGAGTTAACCCAATTGAATTGTTATTTAATAAACTTTTATGACAAGAATGCTTAAAAGAGAGTCGTTAAGGCGTTGGGATTTTTCCAAAGCATTTATTACTTCTTTGATGATTCATGCCATCTTGATTTTTGGGTTAGGATTTACATTGTTCCAAATTCAAGAACGCTTTGATCCGCAGAGGGTTGTGAATGTTAAGTTTGCTAATGCTAACTTTGATTCATTGGGTAATTTAAGCAGCTTAAATAACACTCAAGAAACAATTAATGATAAGGAGCGAAGTTCGGCTAATAATGTTTCTAATCAATCTTTTCAGGCTATGTCCATTAGAAGACTTGAAGCTAATTCACTGCAAAATGATAGTGAGTCTAGGTATTTAAATTCTTGGCAAAGAAAAGTTGAAACCATAGGATTTTATGAGACCAATAGAATTTCCTTTGAACAGGACAGCATGACGAGAATTAAGGCAATAATTAATGCTGAAGGAGAGCTTGTTGATGCTCAAATTTTACAAAGTTCAGGAAGTGAAGAGATTGATAATCTTGCAATGAATATATTAAAAGAGGCTTCCCCTTTCTTACCTTTTGATGATCAAATGCTTTCCATGTATGAATTTATAGAAATAGTTAGAGATTGGAATTTCTATAAATAATGCAGATACTCGCAATAGATTTTGGATTAAAGAAAGTGGGCTTGGCCATTGGAAATACTCTTACAAAAACATCCATGCCCATAAGCACTATTTTTTATAAATCTAAACTGGAGCTTTTCAATTTACTGGAAAAACATGTTATTGAATGGAAGCCAGAGTTCATTATTATTGGTAACCCATTGAATATGGATCAAACAGAAAGTGAGATGAGTAAATTGGCAGAAAAATTTTCTACCCAGTTTTCAAAAAAATTTAATTTGGCCGTTGAATTAGTTGATGAACGATTAAGCTCTTTTGAGGCAAAAGAATTTACAAAGGATGATAATCTTGATGCCTTGGCAGCAAAACTTATATTAGACTCTTGGATGAATAATAATGAGCATTCCTAAAGTTTTCATTGATCAAGTTTTAGAACAAACCAATATTGTAGATGTTATTGGTAGGCGCTTACCGCTCACTAAAAAAGGGAATAATTACTGGAGCCTTTGTCCTTTTCATGATGACAATAATCCTTCAATGGCGGTAAATGAAGATAAGCAATTTTTTTATTGTTTCGTTTGCCAAGAATCAGGGAACGCTATTCATTTTCTAAGAGAGTATGAGGGATTAGATTTTGTGGATGCTGTTGAAACGCTCGCTAGCTCTTTGGGCTTGGAGGTGCCATATGAAAGAACACCTCAAGAAAATTTTTCGAGTGACCTGCTTGATTCAGCAGTAAGCTTTTATGCAAACAATCTTAAATCTGATGAAGCTTCTCATGCCAAAGATTATTTAAAAGCCAGAGGAATTACTGGAGCGGTCGCAAAAAAATTTAATCTAGGATATGCACCCAACTCCTGGGACACATTATTTAAACAAGCACATAAAAAATACAATCATCAGGAAATTGAGGAATCAGGACTGTTCATTGAAAAAGAAAAAGGTTTTTACGATCGATTCAGGGACAGGATTATTTTCCCCATACGCAATATAAAAGGACAATTTATAGGTTTAGGAGGTAGGATTATAGAAGCAGGCGAGCCGAAGTATCTAAACTCACCTGAAACCAAGTTATTTAATAAATCAAACGAATTATTTGGTTTATTTGAGGCAAAGGATTCAAAGAATACAGACACCCTAATTGTTGTTGAGGGATACATGGATGTAATCGGGTTATATCAGCATGGTATACAAAATGCTGTAGCGACTCTTGGTACCGCTGTCACTTCAAGACATTTATCAAAGTTACTGAGGTACACAAAAGATATTTATTTTGCTTTTGATGGGGATACAGCTGGAAAAATAGCTGCTTGGCGAGCGCTGGAAAATCTTTTTCCTTTGATGCGTGAGGATATTAATGCCAAATTTATTTTTTTTGATGAGGGAGAAGATCCAGATTCTTATATAAGCAAAAAAGGGATGGATGCATTTAATAGCTTATTAGAAAATTCTATTTCTCTTTCGACATTCTTTTTTTCAAAGGTTAAAGAATTTAATCTCGAGCAAATTGAGGGTAGGTCGAAAGCTGCAAACTATGCCATGCCAATAATTAAAACTATCAACAACTCAGTTATTCAGAATATTTATTCCTATGAGCTTGCTCAATTATGTGGAATGAATCCCGATCAACTCTCTGAAATTAAGATCAGTAATCAAACCAATCAAGTACCTCAGCCTGAAAGCACTAACTCAAACGTAAGAGTCAAAGCGATGATCAATATTTTCAAAGCACTGATCGCATTCCCTAAACTTGCATCAAACCCAGCCTTTAATGAAATCGTAGGAATTGAACGTTTCCAGTTTTTAAAAACAATCTTGGATGCATATCATGGAAATCCTCAAGCTAGGCCAGCCAACATTATAGAGTCCATAGAAAACGAGCAAATTAAGGGGTTTTTCAGCCAAGCTACTATTGAAGAGATGGAAATTTCCGAAAAAAATGCAACCAAACTTGTAGAGGACTGTATAGCTGTTTTGCTAAAAAATGAAAAAGATAGAGAGGAAATGCTAAAAGAGAAGTATAATAGCGACTCGATCTCAGCACACGAAAGAAGAGAATTACAACAGTTAATTCTAAAAAAGCCAGAATTAGGCACAGAAGATCAAGAATGGTTAAGTAAATTAAGCTCAAAAAAAGCTTGAAAATTACTGACTAATATCAATATAAATAAAAGTTTTTAGAGGTTTTAAGTGGACAAAATTCAAAAGCAGGGCTCCCGAATTGCTGAGTTAATTGATAAAGGTAGAGAGCAGGGGTATTTAACTTATGCTGATGTAAATGATCATCTTCCAGAAGATATCTCTGACCCGGATCAAGTTGATGAGATCATAGGCATGATTAATGACCTTGGTCTTCAAGTTCATGAAACCGCTCCTGATGCCGACACCTTAATGCTGTCTGAATCTTCTGACGACGATGACGATATTGCTTTAGAGCAAGCTGCCGAGGCTCTTGTCGCGGTTGAAAATGAGAAGGGCAGAACAACCGATCCCGTTAGGATGTATATGCGTGAGATGGGAACTGTTGACTTGCTTACTCGTGAAGGCGAGATAGAAATCGCTAAAAGAATTGAAGAGGGCATGCGCGATCTTCTCCACTCTAGCGTTAATTACCCTAATGTTGTTGAGTATGTCCTAGACTTTTACCAAAAATATAAAGATGGTGAGAGAAAACTTAATGAATTAATGACAGGTTTTCTTGAAGAGATGGAAGAAGTTCCGTCAGCTGGTCCCGGAAGTGCTAAAGCACAACAACTCGAAGAAAGTGATGAGGAAGAAGATACCGGTCCGGATCTGAAAGAAGTCCAAAGAAGGATGACTAATCTTAAAAAGCAGTTCAATAAAACTCAAAAGATTCTTGATAAAAAAGGTAGGCATGCCAAAGAAACAAAGAATGAATTCTTAAAGCTTGGAGATATCTTTAAGTTCTTAAAATTCTCCCCAAAAATGTTTGAAGATCTTGCATTCTTAGCTCGCAGAGATCTTACAGAAATCAGGCTTAATGAAAGGAAGATTCAATCTTTACTTGTAAGATCAGCAAAGATGCCCAGAAAAGACTTTATTGCACAATATCCAGATAATGCTACTAAAGTTAAGTGGATAGATGCTCTAATGAAGAGTAAGAAATATTCAAAGAAAGCACTTGAGGAAGTTAAAACCGATGTGGTCATTTGCCAGAAGGGCATCAAGTCTGTTGAAGAAAGAGTTGGCATGACTGTTAAAGATATTAAAGAGATTAATCGAGCCATGTCCATGGGTGAAACAAAAATGCGAAGAGCTAAGAAGGACATGGTTGAAGCAAACTTGAGGTTGGTAATTTCGATTGCAAAGAAATATACAAACCGTGGCTTACAATTTTTAGACCTAATTCAAGAAGGCAACATTGGTTTAATGAAAGCCGTGGATAAATTTGAGTACAGAAGAGGGTATAAGTTTTCAACTTATGCTACATGGTGGATAAGGCAAGCAATTACTAGATCCATAGCAGACCAAGCCAGAACTATTAGAATACCTGTGCATATGATCGAGACAATTAATAAGCTCAATAGAGTCTCAAGACAAATGATGCAAGACATGGGTCGCGAACCCACACCTGAAGAGTTGAGTCAGGAGTTGGATATGCCAGAGGATAAGGTTCGAAAAGTTCTTAAAATTGCGAAGGAGCCAATTTCTATGGAGACTCCGATTGGTGATGATGAAGATTCAAATCTTGGAGATTTTATTGAGGATACTGTTATCTCTTCTCCCATACAGAATGCCACTGAAGACAGCTTAAACTTGGCTACCGATGATGTTTTATCATCACTCACTGCAAGGGAGGCCAAGGTTTTAAGAATGAGGTTTGGTATCGGCATGAATACTGACCATACTCTTGAAGAGGTTGGTAAGCAGTTTGATGTCACTCGAGAAAGAATAAGACAAATAGAAGCTAAAGCTTTAAGAAAGCTAAGACATCCTTCACGCTCCAGTCATCTTAAAAGCTTTCTTGATGAATAATTCTTAATGATAGTTTTTAAGGATCTGCCTGAAGTTGAACCCTATCAACAGTTTCAAAAAGATTATCTTGATGCTGAAAAAGCAAATCAGCCGCTAATCCATGCTATAGCAATAAGTTCATTTAATAAGACGCTGAATGAAGTTGAAAGTCGTTTTGTGAATTTAAAATATATAGAGGGAGAAGAATGGATTTTCTTCTCAAACTACAACAGCCCCAAAGCAAAGTCATTTCAAAGCCATGATCAAATTTCTGCGATGTTCTATTGGTCGACTACCAATGTTCAAATAAGAATGAAAGCTAAGATCAAAGAAACGAATAAAGAGAGATCTGATGAGCACTTTAAATCAAGACAAAAAGAAAAAAATGCACTTGCGATTGCTTCAAATCAGTCCCAACGAATTTCAAGCTTCGAAACTGTAAAGTCTAAGTTCACAAAAACCCTTGAAAATGCTGATCTTGGCAAGCGACCTGATTATTGGGGTGGGTTTTCATTTACTCCATACTACTTTGAGTTTTGGAGGGGCAGTGATTTTAGACTCAATCACAGAAAGGCTTTCTCTAAAACCGAAGATGGTTGGGAGTCATCAATCCTTGAGCCTTAAGTAAAGCTTATTTCCAGTCGCCTTTGCGGCCACTCAAATCCCAATTTATCCTTGACCACATCAATTCAATTCTTCTTTTTATATAACGCTTTGCAAAAAAATTAGAGTACTCTGGCAAAGGGATAAATGCTTTTGATCCAAGCCCATCTATGATTTTAATGACCAACTCATTGGTATCTTTTTTGATCACCAAATTATGAGGAATAATATTTTTTGTAAGTATTAAATTATCTAATAGCCATTTTTCAAAGACATTAATTGATTCTTTAATTTCTTCAGTCAGTCCAAACTTAAATAAATAATCTTCAAGAGTTTCTGCAATCTCACCTTCATTCTTAATTAGTTCGGTAACCAAACCTTCACCCATATTGGTTTTAATAAATCCAAAATATTTAGCTACATGTTTCCATGAAGATTGATCTATATTTTTTAAAGATTTCTGCTGATAGCCTTTTGCCTCCTCATAATTATCATTAAAGGACATCTTGCCCCTGATTTTTTTGTGCCACGGAAGATTTTTAAGGCGGTTGCTATAAGATTCTTGATTTATCACCTTGATGCATTTTGATGAATCCTGAGGATGAATAAAGCATTTTCTGTTGCCTCCCTGAGCAAACGGAGTGGCACTGCCTAGATCAATCATTGCTAGATAATAACGAATTCAAATGAAATAGAAAGTTTTAAGGCTTCACTAAAGAACGAATTCTTATATAATCACATTCCTTTCATTTTATTAGATTGGGCCTGTAGCTCAGTTGGTTAGAGCAGTGGACTCATAATCCATTGGTCGGAGGTTCGAGTCCTCCCGGGCCCACCATTTTAGATTGTCCTAGCGCTAATTAAAAATCAGAAAATTGAACTAATGATTTTCTTCATTAAAATGTAATTAAGGGAAAATTCTATGAGCATAAACAAAAAATTATATCGAAGCGGTCCTTATGCAGACTTATTTAGTCAGGGCGTTCAAGTTGGCAATGGTCTTTATATGGCTGGTCAAGTAGGTACCGACGAGAGCGGTCAAGCGCCGGATGATTTGGTTCAACAAATGTCGCTGGCTTACGGACATGTGAAAGATGTGCTTTCTCAATTCGATGCCAATATGGACAACATAGTCGATGAGACATGGTTTGTAACTGATATCGATGACTGCATGGCTAAGGTGGAAGAATTATTTGCAGAGCGTCAGCGATTGTACGGCAAAGCTCCAGAAGTGAGTCAGACTTTAGTCCAAGTTGCCGGTCTTGTGGATCCGTCATTTAAAATTGAAATTAAATGCTTAGCTGTTATTAAATAGGGGAGGGGAAGTATGTCAAAATTAAAACACTTGCCCGCTGATGCTAAGGTGAAAAGTATTGTTGCCGCAGTTGAGCAAGACGGAGCCGTTATATTAGATAATGTCATTAGCAAACAATTCATTGCTGCATTACGTGAGGAGACTGATCCCTACATGGATCAAACAGTGAATGGAGAAGATCCCTTTGCAGGCTTCAAAACAACCAGAACCGGAGGTCTTATGGCTCGCTCTTCAAAGTGTCGTGATCTCATCGAGCACGAAACAGTCCTAAATCCATGTCGAGAGTTTCTGGCTCCTTTCTGCGAGCGTGTTCAGCTGCATTTAACTCAAATTATCCGCATCAGACCTGGAGAAACTTCACAAGCAATTCATCGAGATAAATGGGCTTGGGGGAAGCATCTTTCTCATCTTGAGCCTCAGTTCAATACAATATGGGCTATCACTGATTTCACTAATGAAAATGGTGCAACTCAAGTTGTTCCAGGCAGTACAAAATGGCCCGATGATCAAGAAATAAAACCTGAACAAATTACTCAGGCAGAGATGAAGGCTGGCTCAGTGCTTATCTATTCAGGTTCTGTATTTCATGGCGGAGGTGCAAATAACAGCGATGGAGATCGTATTGGAATTAATATTACCTATGCTTTAGGCTGGTTGCGTCAGGAAGAAAATCAGTATCTGACATGTCCTCCCGAACTTGCAAAGGACTTAAGCCCATCACTTCAAGAACTCGCTGGTTATGCTATGGGGCAATACGCATTGGGTTACTTTACTCCCCCAGGCAATCCAGGCGAGTCACCTGAAACTGTGCCACCACAATACGCATTGGGCGTTCGTAAGGAGCGTTCGACCATGGGCAATATTGGCGATTTAGACGCCCTTGAACGAGCACTTAAGACTTAGAGTTTTCTTACTTCAGCGAAGACCTTACTTGACCCATCTTTATAGAGGACAAGTACATCATAGGGCATAAATCTTCCTTCAACTTCCATTCCTGGTGATCCAAGCGGCATACCAGGCACAGAGAGACCAATGGCATCTGCTTCGGGATTTGCTAAGAATTGCTTAATAAATTTACTTGGAATATGGCCTTCAAAAATATATCCATCTTGAGAGACAGCTGTATGACATGATTGATATTTTGGTTTAATGGAGTATTGATCTTTTACTTTTTGAAGATTTTGATGATCTTTTATCATCGTTGAAAAACTATTGGCCTCCAGATGCTTAACCCATTTCTTGCAACATCCACAAGTAGGCGTTTTATGAACTAGAAGAGAAAATTTGCTTTGAGCAGATGTATATTCCTGCTCAAAGGAACTAAGAGAAATTGAAAAAATAATGAATATTAGATTAAAGAATTTTGTCATATTAATTTAAAAAGATTTGAGAAAATGCCATAAAGGCAATGATTAACCACCCAGAGGCAAAAAGAAAGAATCTGACTAATACTATGTTAATTGTTAGCTGAACAAGCGAGTGAATAACTCTAATTAGTACATAAGCCCAAGCCAATTGCACCATTAAAATATCAAAGTTATTAATCAAGGCAATTGATAAAGTAACGGCATAGAATGCAACAGGTTGCTCAAATAGATGATTATAATTATCTGCAGTCCTATTTACCCAAGCGGGAAGGCTGTCTTTATAATCTTTTGATTCTGCGGCGTCTTGTGGATTATTCATAAAACTAACCCTACCAAAAGCCATAATCAAGAAGATTATGAAAGTCCAAATAATTAGAATAAGTACCGGTGTTAAAAGTGCTAATTGGTCCATATTTTTACCTCAATTGTTGAGATTACCATAATCACAACATTTACTGAGATAAAAAAATAAAAACAACTTTTTTGGAGCAGGCTAGGAGCCAGAAAGATTATATAGGTTCCCCAGTATTTCGAAGTCCTTGTTGGGTTTGTTGATCCATTCGCCTTCGCCTTTCATTTTCGATGGCATTTTGTCCACTTCTTTCCATGTCTTCTATTTCTGCTTTCGTATAACAAATTTTTTGAGGAATCTTTGATCCAAGAACTTCCTCTTGCTTACATATGCGACCATCTTTTTCATCTTGTTCATTTGATGCTAATGATGATGTTTCCGGATTTGAAACACAGCTGGCTGCAAAAATTAATATGGTTGAGAGTAATAGTGTTTGTTTCATGTTTGCCTTACTTAATAAAAGCAACAGTTTATAGATAATTTAATGGATGGGAAGGCTGTTTTTATAAATTCTTACAAATATTGGAAATAATAATATTTATCTATAAAATAGCATTTATCGTGATTTGATCCTATTGCAGCGATTAAAAATAACTGGCTAAAACGGAATTCCATAGGATTAATCACAATATAAAAATTTAAACATATTGTTATGATTAATGATTAATTTACAAGAATCATCAGCTAGAAAAAGGCTTACTAAATTACTTGATTCACAAATCGTTCTTCTTGATGGCCCGATGGGAACCATGATTCAGTCGTATGATTTAAATGAGCAAGACTTTAGAAGCGAAAGATTTAAGGACTGGAAGTATGATTTAAAAGGCAATAATGACCTTTTAAATATTACAAAGCCAGAGATCATTAAAAATATCCATGATGAATTTATCAAGGTGGGTGCGACCATCATTGAAACAAATACCTTTAATTCAAATGCTCCATCTATGGCTGATTATGGAATGGAGGGTTTGGTTTATGAGCTGAATTTTGCTGGAGCTAAACTTGCAAGAGATTCTGCCGACAGATTAGGAAAATTAGAAAATAGAGATATCTTTGTTGCTGGTGTTTTAGGTCCAACAAACAGAACTTGTTCACTCAGTCCGGATGTTGAGGATCCTTCTTATAGAAATATAAATTATGATCAGTTAGTTGATACATTTGCAGAGTCTACCGAAGCTTTGTTGGATGGTGGTGCTGATTTTATTTTCATAGAAACTATTTTTGATACGTTGAATGCAAAGGCTGCAATATTTGCAGTAGATAAAGTTTCTACTGAGAGAGGAATTGATATTCCGTTGATGATTTCAGGAACCATTACCGATGCTTCTGGCAGAACTTTGTCAGGACAGACAACAAAAGCCTTTTGGCATTCAGTTAAACATGCAAAACCAATTTCAATTGGATTGAATTGTGCTTTGGGTGCTGAAGAGCTTCGGCCGTTTCTAAAAAGATTATCCGATATTGCAGACTGCTATGTAAGTGCTCATCCAAATGCCGGCATGCCAAATCAGTTTGGTGAATATGATCAAACAGCTTCTGAAATGGCTACTATTTTGGAGGAATTTGCTAGCAACGGCTTTTTAAATATTGTGGGAGGATGTTGCGGAACTACTCCAGAACATATCTCCATGATTAAGGACCTCATCTCTGATAAACCACCTCGAGAACCAGTAGACCCTTCAAAAGCTATGCTTCTTTCAGGTCTTGAGCCGGTTGATATTGATCCAGGTGGCTTATTTATTAATGTTGGCGAAAGAACAAATGTTACTGGTTCAGCTAAATTTAGAAAACTCATTGAAGCTGAGAAATTCGATGAAGCAATTCAAATTGCCAGGCAGCAAGTTGAAAATGGTGCTCAGGTAATTGATATCAACATGGATGAGGGGATGCTTGACTCTGAAGGTGCTATGGTTAAATTTCTCAACTTGCTAGCAGGGGAGCCAGATATAGCAAAAATTCCTTTCATGGTTGATTCAAGCAAATGGTCAATTATTGAGGCAGGACTTAAATGCATTCAAGGAAAACCAATTGTTAATTCAATTTCTCTTAAAGAAGGTGAAGAACCTTTTCTCGAACAAGCAAGACTTATTAAGAGGTATGGTGCTGCCGTTGTGGTAATGGCTTTTGATGAAGAGGGCCAAGCAGATACGCTCGAGAGAAAAGTAGGAATCTCAAAACGTGCCTATGATCTCTTAACCAAGGAAGTCGGTTTAGATCCACATGATATTATTTTTGATCCAAATGTATTTGCAGTTGCTACTGGCATTACTGAGCATAATGAATATGGAAAATCATTCATAGATGCATGTAAAGAAATTAAAAGTTGTTGCCCATGCTCTTCAATCTCAGGTGGAATTTCTAATGTCTCTTTTAGCTTCAGGGGAAACGATACACTGAGAGAGGCAATGCACTCAGTATTTTTATTCCATTCAATTAAAAATGGCTTAAATATGGGAATTGTAAATGCAGGCCAGCTTGCTATATATGATGAGTTGCCTGAAGAGCTCAGAGATGCGGTTGAAGATGTAATTTTGAACAGAAACCCTGATGCAACTGAAAATTTACTTAATCTGGCTCCTAAATATGCAGGTAAAAAAGGATCTCAGCAAAGTGATACCAATCAAGATTGGCGTAAGCTTGATGTAAATGAAAGACTAAATCATTCACTTGTTTCAGGTGTTGATACTTTTGTCATTGAAGATGTTGAAGAGGCAAGATTGGCTGCAGAAAGACCTTTAGATGTTATTGAGGGACCATTGATGGATGGCATGAATAAAGTTGGTGATCTTTTTGGTGCCGGCAAGATGTTCCTTCCTCAAGTAATTAAATCTGCAAGAGTTATGAAAAAAGCTGTAGCCTATTTAGTACCCTACATCGAAGCAGAGAAAGGCGGTCAAGCTATGGAATCAAGTGGAAAAATGGTTATAGCTACTGTTAAAGGTGATGTTCATGACATTGGTAAAAATATCGTTAGTGTAGTTTTGCAATGCAACAATTTTGAAATAATTGATCTGGGGGTTATGGTGCCCACAGAAAAAATCTTAGATGTTGCTGAGGCCGAAAACTGTGATCTTATTGGTTTATCAGGTTTGATCACTCCCTCATTAGATGAAATGGTTGGAGTTGCAAAGGAGATGGAAAGGAGAAATCTAAAGATTCCACTTCTTATTGGTGGGGCTACTACAAGCCCTGCACATACTTCAGTAAAAATAGATCCAGAATACAGCGGTTCAGTAGTTTATGTTAAGGATGCTTCAAGATCTGTAGGAGTTGCGCAAAAATTGATGAATCAACCAGATGAATATAAACAAGAACTAGATAAAGCCCACGCTAACAAAAGAGAGGCTTTCGCTTCAAGAAAAGCATCTCCCCTTAGACCTTTTGATGATGCACAGGCAAGAAGACCAAAAATAGATATGTCATTAAAAACTGAAGCGCCTCTTAAGCTAGGTATATCTGAATTAAATCCATCACTCGAAGATTTACAAGATTACATAGATTGGATGCCTTATTTTAATGCATGGGAGTTTAGCGGAAGGTTTCCTGATTTGTTAAGCGATCCCTCAAAGGGTCCAGAAGCTAGAAAGCTTTGGAAAGATACGCAAGTAATTCTTGAAAGATTAATTAAAGAAAAATGGCTCAGTCCTAAAGGAATTATTGGACTTTTTCATGCAAGATCTTTAGGGGATGCAATTGGAGTTACAAAAACTGATGGTTCGAATGAGGAAGCTATTCTGCATTGCCTGAGACAACAAAAATCTAGGGATGATCTTGATTCGTTCTCTTTGGCAGATTTTGTTGATACAAATGACGACTTTATCGGCGCTTTTGCTGTGACAGCAGGGCATGGCATTGATAAATATATTGAAGATTTTGAGAAGGATCTCGATGATTATAATTCAATCATTTTAAAAGCTTTGGCCGATCGCTTTGCTGAAGCCTTTGCTGAATATGCCCATCACAAAGTCAGGACTGAATTTTGGGGATATGCAGCTAAGGAATCACTGGATAATGAAGCTTATATAAAAGAAGAATATCAAGGCATACGTCCTGCTCCTGGATACCCATCATGTCCAGATCATCGTCTTAAAAATGATATTTGGGATTTATTAGATGTTGAGCAAAAAATTAATATATCTCTTACAGATTCTTTAGCAATGTGGCCAACAGCAAGCGTCAGTGGATTATATTTTTCTCACCCCCAATCTCGCTATTTTCAACTGGGCAGGATTGATAAAGATCAGGTTGAGGCCTACTCAAAGTCAAGAGGGGAAAGCATTGATGAAAATGAAACTTGGCTCTCGCCAGTTTTGGGTTATTAAACAAAAAATTTTTATGAACATAAGATCTTTATCTTTTACTCTTTTTGCTCTATTGCTTTCATCAAACATGAAAGCAGAAATTGATGAAACAATTGTAGCTGCATCTTTGTTTCCAGTGAGTATTGATGATTCCGCGAACTCAATAAATGTTATATCCGCTGAAGATATTGAGAATACTCCTCACTTAAATCTTGCAGATTTACTTAGAGATCTTCCCGGAATATCTGTTAGTCAAAGCGGTGTTCTAGGATCTCAAATTCAGGTTAGAGTAAGAGGGAGTGAGGCAAATCACCTTCTTGTTCTTGTTGATGGAGTTGAAGTTAATAATGCTTCCCAGAATGACGAATTTAATTGGGGAAACATCATTCCAACTGATATTGAAAAGATTGAAGTTATTCGTGGACCACAAAGTTCAATGTTTGGAAGCGATGCCATGGCTGGAGTTGTTAATATCATCACAAAACGTGCAACTACTTCCAGAAGTACAGATGTTTTCTCAGAACTAGGCAGCTTCAATTCTCATAAGTATGGATTTAGTAATGGGGCGTCAAATAGTAATTTAGATTTCCGTTTTGGAGCTACAAAATTTAAGACAGATGGAGTAAATATTTCTAGGCTTGGCAATGAAAAAGATGGATACGAAAATGATTCTCTAAACTTTAAATCAAATTTAAAAATTAAAGATAGTTCTGAGCTTTCACTGATCGGAAGCTACAGTTCGGGCAATAATGAATATGATGCTGATATAGATTTCGATGGTTTGGTCGATGATCAAGATAAATATGCTAAATTCAAAAACCATCACCTTGGTTTTAAATATAATTATCTTGATTCTGATGGAAATTTAAGTCATCAGGTTTTAATTTCAGAATCAAATAATCAGAGCTCTGACTTTACTAATGATATCTTTGATACAAGAGTAAAGTCATCAAAAAATCAGATTAGATCTGTTGCTACTCTTTTTTGGAGTAACTCCAATAAACGTATTTCATTATTGCTTGAGCATGAGAATGAGGATTTTAAGCAAGAGGGCCCGATTAATGATTACGGAATTTATGGCATCTTTGATCCTAATCAGCAACGTACAAGAAAAACTGACAGCGCATCAATTGAATACAGGACTAAACTTAATCAAGGATCTATTTTTGCAGTCAGCTCGCGCTACGATAAGAATTCTCAATTTAAAAATGGAACTACTGCAAGGGTAGAATTGATTTTACCCTTATCTAAATCATTAAAATTAAAAGGTAGCTATGGCACGGCCATAAAGAATCCAACCTTCACTGAGCGTTTTGGGTACTATACAAATTTTATTGGTAATCCAGATTTACAGCCGGAGTATTCAAAAAATTTAGAGCTAGGATTTGATTTTGATTTGCAAAATTACAACAGTTTATTTTCAGCTACATTATTTAAATCCAGATTGGTTGACGAGATTAATGGAAATTTCTTAGATCCAGTTACTTTTGGCTATACAGCCATTAACTTGGAGGGTAAGAGTCTTAGAGAAGGAGTCGAGTTGAATTTTTCTAGAAAGCTTTCTGAAAGATTTAAAATTAACGGATCCTATACCTATACTGATTCCATCGAACCTAACTCAAACAGGATATACGTTGATGAACTTAGAAGACCAAAGCATATTTCAAGCCTTAATATAAATTGGAATTCATCCAATAGATTATTTCTGACCGCCAATATTAGGCACAGAAGTTCACAAATTGATATAGTCTTTCCTAATAGAGTCACCTTACCTGAAGTTACACTACTGAATATAAACGCAAAATATAAATTGAATAATAAATTTATCATTAACTTCCAACTTAATAATTTGCTTGATGAGTTTTACGAAGAAGTTTATGGGTATAGAGCTTTAGGCTTTTCAGCACATCTTGGAATAAGGTATCAATTTTAGGAAAGGGCAATTGAAAAACAAAGGCCACACTACGCACAAAGCTAAAATGGAAAAGCTCAAGAAAAATGTTGATGCTTCAATATCTGCAGCCACTATTGATAAGGGTGTTGGCATTTTGCTTACTGGCAACGGTAAGGGAAAATCAAGTTCAGCTTTTGGAATGGTAATGCGTGCACTTGGGTATGGCTATAAAGTTGCAGTTATTCAATTTTTAAAAGGAGCACAACCATCTGGAGAGGAAAAATTTATTCAAGACAATTTCCCTGATGTCCTCTTTCATCAAATGAAGACCGGATATACATGGGACACTCAAGATAGAGACAAGGATAAAGCTGCTGCTATTTCTTCTTGGAAGGTAGCAAAAAAAGCTCTTGCAGATGAAAGTTTACATCTTGTGGTACTTGACGAATTGACTTACATGTTAAGTTTTAAATATTTAGATGAGTCTGAAGTCATTCAAGCACTAAACAACAGACCAAAAAATCAGTCAGTAGTTATAACTGGAAGAGGAGGAGGTAAAAAGTTAAAGAATTGGGCTGATACCGTTTCAGAAGTAAGAGATATTAAGCATGCATTTAATTCGCAAATTATGGCAAGAAAAGGTGTCGATTATTAAACCTACTACGGAATTAATACCAGAGGTGTGATTTAATGAACCTATTCATGAATAAGAGTTTAATGCTGCTTATTGGTCTATTGATTATCAGTCGAATGATAGGCCTACCCACTAATTTTTCACCAATGTTAGCGGTCGCAATTTTTATGCCTCGCTTAACAAGCCGAAAAAGTATTCAATCATTTTTGCCTGCTGGAGTAATGTTACTTACGAGCATATTTTTGCCCCCAGTAGACTTATTGATTTTATTTTGCATTATCTTTATTTTTCTCATTACCCCAATAGTAAGTAGACAGATAAATAATCTTGTTTATAGCTGTATAAGCAATGTTCTTTTATGGTTTTTTGTAGTTAATGGCGCCGTATGGATATCTGGTGGCGGCTCTTTAATTGAAATATATATTGCGGCAATACCTTTTGATTTCAGGCTGCTGTTAAGTACTAGTTTATATCTTCTGCTTTTTAATTCTCTAGAAAAGTTTGTAAAAGCACATTCTCAACATAACAAAAAAATCTTAGATTCTTAATAAGATATCCATAAAGATATCAAGAATTTATTCAGCTCTTAATATTAATAAGATTGCCAATACGGAAAGCAAAAACTTTAAAACAGTTTGAAAAAGTTTAAAGTCAATCTTATTAATTAATCTTTTTCCAACTTTCGTGCCGAGATAACCCATCAAGCCAAGAAAAATGACCAGAGGAATATAGCTTAATAACGAGAAACCAATCACACTTATAAATAATATAATTTTTATTGAATGCTGAAAGACCATCACCAACCCGTGATTGGCTACCAACGACTCTGGTGATAAATTTTTTAGCCTCATAAAGGCTGTGACTATTGGTCCATTTGCACCTATAAAAATACCGGCGACTCCTGCAAGCAAGCCACAAATCAAATCATTTGCTAAGCCATGCTTAATAAATTTATTTATTGGCACCCAGGTTAGAAAAAGAATTGAACAACCAATGATTAAGGTAAGAATATATTCATCAAGATTTTGAAAAATAAATATCGCGATCAATGACCCAATAAATGAAGCCCATAAAATAGTTTTTAAAATCCTAAAGTTAATATGCTCCTTATAGACATATACTCTAGAAATGTTGTTAAGAAGCTGAATAGAGGCATGTAAGGGTATCAATGCTGATGCACCCACAAATTGCCCTAGAGATGCAAGCATAATCATGCCTCCACCCACACTAAAAATTGCAGTAATCATTGAAGTAATCAATGAAATAGCTCCAAGAATTAAGTAGATCTCAAGAGACATCAAGGTACTTATTTATTTTTTTAAGAAATCTTCTAAGTGATTTAGTGATTTCTTTTTCTTTTAGATTTTCGACAACTTCTGATTGCGAATAACCGTCCCAAAAGTGAAGCTCATAATTTTCTTTTACTTGCTTTATTTCAATTGATGGTGGATCAATATTATTTTCATCAATTACAAAAATTTTTATGTTCTCATCAACTGTAAGATCAATTTTTTCTAGGTTGGTAAAATAAGATTTGATTTGATTCTCAATTCTTTTAGAGAGAGGAAATTCATACATAGCATTAAAGGTGCTCTCTCAAAAATAAAACCACTGCTTGCTGATAAATATCGCGATTTTCTTTTTTTCTATATCCGTGTCCTTCATTAAGTGCATTCATGTACCAAACTTTTTTACCGTTTTCTCTTAAGGCAGCTACTATTTGTTCAGCTTCTGTAACTGGCACCCTAGGATCATTTTCTCCTTGAACAACAAATAACGGAACTTTAATTTTATCTACATTATTATTTGGACTTATCGATTGAAGAAACTTTTCCATTTCCGGATCACGCTCATCACCATATTCAACTCGCCTCAAATCACGTCTGTAATCTTTTGTGTTTTTGAGGAAAGTAACAAAGTTTGAGATGCCTACAATATCTACTACTGCTTTTAATCTATCACTATAATGAACTGCACTTGCAAGGACCATGTACCCTCCGTAAGAGCCGCCGTAAACAGCAACTCGTTCACTATCCAGGCTGGGTTGTGTTTCAATCCAATCAAGCAAGGCACCAATATCTTTAACTGAATTCTCTCGATTAAACCCGTTATCAAGTGAGAGATATTCTTTTCCATAACCTTCGCTGCCACGAACATTTGGAGTTATGACCGCAGCATTAAGATTTTTTATCCATAACTGGAATGTACTGCTAAATCTCGGTCTTGATTGCCCCTCGGGACCACCATGAATATAAATTATTACCGGTTGAGGTTCTTCAGTCTTATTAGCGTATATAAATGCAGGAATCTTTCTGCTATCAAATGAAGGATAATGAATAAGCTTAGGCTCAACAAACTTTGAGGTATCTAATCCTCCCACTTCAGAGAAAGTCCAACGTGTTAGGCTGCCATGACTAAGAGGATTACTTTTGAGATCAAGCACATGAGCATCGGACGGAGATTGGAAAGTATTTATTGTTAGACCTAAGGATTTATTATTCCTGTTAAATTCCATACCTCCTATCAAACCAATTGGGATTGATTTAACTTTTTTATATTTAAATGTCTGAGGGTTAAGTAAATATAGCGAACTGTAGCCATTTTCATTCACTACAAATGCAGCTCGGTCTCCTTTTTCATTAATGGCAAAACCATCGACATCCCAAGAAATATCTTTTGAAATGACTATTATTTCTTCATTATTAAGGTTTTTGTATGCAAGCTGATTATATTCTGCAAATCTATCCGTAATAAAGAATAAGCCTTGATCGTTTTTATCAAACGCTAGGGCAGCATTCACAGAGGATTCATTTTCATTACCAAGGACTAATTTCTTTTGCTTAGTTTTAAGATCAATAATATAAGCTTTTGAATTTGCAACAGATATATAATTTTGGACCAAAACTTTACTGTCATCTTTCGCCCAGCCACTTGCTCCCCACCAACTTCCGTCAGAAGATTTAAGGAGTATCTTTGCTTTGTCAGGATTCTCCACACTCATCAACCAAATATCATTTGATCTTCCGTTTCGTCTCGTGCTCTGAAAAGCAATCATGTCTCCACTATTACTCCACAATGGACCGCCATTTCTTGAGCTACCATCAGTCAGCAACTTAGATTCACCATTATCAGTATCTAATAAATAAATTTGTGCATTTTCAGTACCGCCTTTATCCATTGTGAAAGCAATTGAAGAATCATTAGGATTGGTTGAAATAGAACCTATAGGCTCTTGAAAAAAAGTAACTTGTTGTCGTGTAGCTCCTGGCGACTCTACAGAATGGAGCTGACTGACATTTCCAAATCTTGTCGTAATAAAGATTCCATTGTCATGTTTAAAACCTCTAAATCCCGCGGAGCGAACATTCTGAAATTTTGATAAATCATCCTTTATTGATTGTGGAATTATTGGGATGTCCTCAAGAATTAAATTGCCATTGTTTTCAGTTCTTGCCTCTTGCGCATCCAAGATCAAAACCAGGTTTAAACAAAGGAACCATAAGATACACTTTTTCATACTTTTTACCCCATAAACAGAGTCTAATAATAACAAATAAATCCTAGTAAACCGCTGAGACATTTCAAAGCAAATTGATTCAAGCTAAGATAAGTTAATGAGTCTTTTTACAAATATTTCAAAACTTTCAACAACCATCGGTGCTGAAATTAATGATTTTGATTTAAAAAACGTTTCAAAAGATGACGTGCAGGAATTTAGAGCAATACTTTCAGAACATAAGGTTATATTTTTCCCTGACCAAGAACTAACAATTGAAGAGCACGTAGCTTTTGGTGAATTATTTGGTGAGCTGGAAGGGCACCCGCATATTAATAATCCAAACGTAAAACATCCAAAGATCTTTGAGCTAGCTGCATCTACTGGAGGAATAGCGGATGAATGGCATACGGATCTAACTTTCCAAAAAAGACCAGCTTTAATGTCTATCCTTAAGATGACTGCAGCACCTGACGTCGGTGGCGATACCATGTGGACCGACTTAGTTGCCGCATTCAAAGCAATGTCTAAACCAATGCAGGATTTATGCTCATCAATTACCGCTCTTCATGATGCTTCACCGCATATGCATCCTGAAAAAATGATGATTCATCCAGTTGTTAGAAAACATCCAGATACGGGTGAAGCAGTTTTATATGTCAATGAGCATTTCACCAGAAGAATTGTTGAGCTTAGTCATGAAGAAAGTGAACAACTTTTATCGTTTCTTACAAAATGGGTACAAAAACCAGATTTCTCTGTTAGGTATAAATGGTCAAAGAATACAATTGCAATTTGGGACAACAGATCAACACAACACCTCGTTGTAAATAATTTTGAAGGTGAGCGAATCATTCAAAGGGTTACTGTTACCGGAGATATTGTGGAGCCATTTGGAGAACTTAATCACGATGCCTGGGGTAACAACAATAAGTTTTCTGCAAAAAGTAGGAATGACTTACAGCTCATTGGATATTTAGATTCTCAAAAGGAAAATCATTAAATTAATAATAACTTATGTCTGAAAATCTAAAGGTGGCAATAATTGGTGCAGGAATGTCAGGCATCCTTGCTGCAATTAAACTTAAAGAATTTGGAATTAAAGATATAACCATTTTTGAAAAGGGGGATGGGGTAGGTGGAACCTGGAGAGACAATAGTTATCCAGGCTTACATTGTGACGTTCCATCCCATCATTACACTTATAGTTTTGAAAGAAATCCTAATTGGTCAAATTATTATTCCTCTGGACCAGAGATTCGTAAGTATTTTGAGGGAATTTTTTTAAAAAATGATCTTGATCAAATTTGCTTATTCAGGACTGAAATTATAAGTCTTTCTTTTAAAGAAGGTGTTTGGGAGATTACTACTAACAAGTCACATACTTACAAAGCCAATATTGTAATTGGAGCAACTGGAGTTCTGCATCATCCATACTTGCCAGATATAGAAGGTATAAACAATTTTAATGGGGATAAGTTTCATAGCGCTAGGTGGGATCATGGGCTTTCATTAAAAGACAAAAAGATAGGCGTCATTGGATCAGGATCTACCGGGATACAAATAGTAAGCGCCTTATCAGGAAAATGTAAGCATTTGTATCATTTCCAAAGAACTGCACAATGGATGATGCCCCTTGAGAATGGAAGCTTCAGCGATGAAGAAAAGTTGTCATTCCAAGACCCTAAAAATCTAAGTGAAGCTATGAATTTTGAAGAATACTTTAATGCCGTTGAAATTTATTCTCAGGCTCTTTTGGATAAAGACTCGATTGGTGCCAATGAAATAGCTTTTGCATGCAAGGAAAATCTAGAAAAAAATATTCATAATGAGGAGCTTAAAAAAAGACTAACGCCTGATCACACACCGCTTTGCAAAAGATTAATTTGGTCGTCAGATTATTATCCAGCAATACAAAAACCCAAATGTACATTGATTACCAACCCAATTAAAAAAATTATCAATGAGGGAGTTGAATTATCAGATAATAACGTTATTGATCTTGATGTAATTGTCTTTGCAACAGGGTTTAGGGTAGATCAATTTTTAAGACCGATTAAAACCCTTGGGATTGATGGAATTTATTTGGATGATTACTGGAAAGAATATCCAAAAGCTTATCTATCGATTGCTATTCCTAAATTTCCAAATTTATTTTTATTAAATGGCCCGAACGGTCCTGTAGGAAATTTTTCTTTAATTGATATAGCCGAGCAACAAATGAATTACATACTTGAGTTAATTAAGATAATTAGAAAAAGACAATGTCACATTGATGTTAAGACTGATATAACAGAAACCTATGAAAGGGATCGGGCTGCGGCAGCAAAAAAAACTGTTTGGTACACAGGCGGTTGTACCAGCTGGTATCTAAATGCTGCAGGGATTCCGGCAAGTTGGCCATGGACTTACAAAGATTTTAAAAAAGAAATGTCTAAACCTGATTTAGAGGCATTTGAGCTAATTGAATGAGTAAAAAATCAATCATAGTCTTAATTCTTGTTGGCACTATGGTGGCCGCAAGAGTTTTTGGGCCGTTGTTTGATAGTTTTTTTAGCTAAAATCTGATGCCAGTGCATTCACCACGTCATGATGAAGTGTTGTTGGAGGAACATCATAGTAATCATGATCAATGCCCACGAGTACTCCAGCACCATTTTTGAATTTGGCTATTTGGGTTTCATTAAACTCGAATCTCATAAAATGAACTGCAGAAGTCTTTGTGTCATCTTCTCGCTCTAGATCCTCATCAGCGATTCCATAAACCTTTTCAGTATCACCAACTTTGAACCATACGTTTCTTTCTATTCCTTTAAGTTTTGTTAGTTCCTCACGCCTAATCTCAACATCAACGTACTCAATCAGCATTGTAGCTTTTAGATTTTTACCATCCGGTATTAAAGGGTTGTAGGCATCCAATTCTTCCTGAATGTCTTTGGCTTCGAAAATCTTTTCAATCCTTAACATTTCTTGAACCTGATACTGAATTGTATTTTTATTTTCAAAAATTAAGTGAACATGATTTCCTACCATGACACCTCTATTCTTTTTTTCATCCAAAACGCCAGATCTAAAACTTGATCTCTTTTCAGAATATTCTTCTAATGTAAATAAATCATCTCTTGATAGCTCTACCATTTATTTTTCTCCTAAGATATTTTTTATAATCCATATGCATCTTTGAGAATACTCATCGGATGCAAAACTGTTTCAGTTTCTGTTGTTACTCCATTGCCAACATGCTTAGCAGCCATTGGGCAATCCGAAGTAAAGGTTTTTGGATCAAACCTCTCAACTTTACCCACTACTGGTTTTCGAATCTTAATAGACGTTTCATGCGATTCTTTTTTTACCGCATAAGTTCCATCATGACCAGAACATCTCTCAATCATGTCTATCTCTGCACCTGGAATTAGCGAGAGTATTTCTTTTGTTTTTGGACCAATATTCTGCACTCTTTGGTGGCATGCAGCTTGATATGAAATTTTATCAAACTCTTTTTTGAAATCCTTTTTTAGCAACCCATCTTTATCTCGAAGACTCAAATACTCAAACGGATCGAATATTCTAGATTTAATTTTTTGTAGACCCTCATCATCAGGAAACATTAGAGGCAGCTCTTGTTTGAACATCAAAACGCATGAAGGGACAGCAGCAACAATATCATATCCATCATTAATTGCTTCTAAGAGCCTAGGCGCATTATATTCTTTTGCTTTTTTTACAGACTCTAAATCACCAAGCTCAAATTTAGGCATACCACAGCATTTTTCTTGCTGCATAAGTTCTGTTTGTATGTTGTTATGCCTGAAAACAGTAAATAGGTCTTCGCCAACCTCTGGAACACTGAAGTTACAGTAACAGGTTCCAAAAACCATCACTTTCCCAGTAGTGCTTTCATTTGCCTGAACTTTATCAACAGAATTAGTTAGTTTTTCGACTCTCTTTTTAAGATTATTTGATTTAAATTTTGGTAAATCAGCTTTTGCATGAATTCCAAGCAAGCCTTCAAGCGGCTTTCGAACGATTTGTGAACCATTTAGAGTATTAATTGTTACGTCAACCAGAGGGATCGAGCCATATTTCATAGTGAAGTCAGTACTACTTAATAGCTTATTTCTGATTCTTTTTTGCAAGCCATCTTTTTTATCTTTAAATTTCTTTGCTTTAGCGCGAAGCATTAAGTGAGGAAAATCAAGTGCCCAAGGGTGTGGAGGAACGTATGGACATTTCGTTTGGTAACACAAGTCACACATGTAGCATTCGTCGACAACCTTGTTATAGTCACTTTTTTCAACAGTATCGATATCATATGAAGGCGATTCATCAATTAAATCAAACAGGGTAGGGTAAGCATCACATAGACTTACACATCTCCTACAACCATGACAAATCTCAAAGGTGCGATAAAGTTCCTCATCAATTTTATCTTGGTTATAGAAATCCGGATTGGTCCAATCAAGAGCATGCCTTGTTGGTGCATCTATACCGCCTTCTCTCGATGACTCTATTTTTTCTGCCATAATAAAAATAGGGCTGTTACCAGCCCTAAATCTAAAAAGAATTAAAGTTAAGCTACTTCGTCTAAAGCTTTTTGGAAACGATTAGCATGTGATCTTTCTGCTTTTGCTAATGTTTCAAACCAATCAGCAATTTCATCAAAACCTTCATCTCTTGCACTTTTAGCCATACCTGGATACATGTCTGTATACTCGTGAGTTTCACCAGCAATAGCAGATTTTAAGTTGGCAATCGTGTCACCAAATGGCTCTCCAGTTGCAGGGTCGCCACAAGCTTCAAGATATTCTAGATGACCATGTGCATGACCAGTCTCACCTTCAGCAGTTGATCTGAAAACAGCAGCAACATCGTTAAAACCTTCTACATCAGCTTTTTGTGCAAAATAAAGATATCTTCTGTTAGCTTGAGACTCTCCAGCAAATGCATCTTTTAAGTTTTGTTCAGTTTTTGATCCTTTAAGTTCCATAACAATCTCCTTAATATTGATTACATTATTATTGTTGTTAACAAATTAAATTCAAAAAGTTATTTCCTATTTTATATATAGATAAAACCTATATAATAGTATTTATTTATAATTTTTATAAATGATAATCATTCTCATTTAAATATGAATATAAGAGATTTTAAATACATTATTGCTGTCGCTGACTATAAAAGCTTCTATAAAGCAGCTATGCATTGCAATGTTTCACAACCTACACTTAGCGGCCAAATTAAAAAACTTGAGGATTATTTAGGTAATAAAATTTTTGAACGAACAACAAAATCACTATCAATAACACCATTTGGAGAAGAAATAATTTCTAAAGCAAGAGTTATTATTCAGGATGTTGATGCTTTAACTGAATTTTCATTCAAAAGTAAAAACCCTTGGTCACTTCCATTAAAAGTTGGGATTATCCCAACATTAGGACCTTATCTAATCCCAAAATTTTATTTGTATCTTAAAAAAACCATCCCTGAAGCAAAGGTAATCTTTGATGAGAATGTTACCTCAATTCTTTTGGATAAACTAAGCTCTGGTGAACTAGACGTATTGCTAATCAGTGATATGGAAAAAAATTCTGCCTTTACCTCAATTGATTTATTTGAGGAGCCATTTTGGGTTGCCTTCAAGAGAGGTAATCAGTTAGAGCATTTAAACTCTGTGCAACCCAAAGATCTGGCTTCTCAAAATGTTTTGTTATTAAATAAAACTCACTGCCTCAGAAGTCAGATTTCAAATTTAATCTCACAACAAGATGAATCTGATTTAAATACTATCGCTTCAAGTCTTGAAACGCTTATTAACCTTGTTGCAGCTGGAGAGGGCTGCACCCTTGTTCCAGCATTAGCACTTCAGTCAGCATGGACAACCGACATGGGAATTTTAGTAAGGAAACTTGATGACCAAAGTGCCAATAGAAAAATTCGCCTCGTTTTTAGAAAAAACTTTACACGCACTAAACAAGTTCATGAGCTAGCAAAGATGATTGGCTATCAATCACCTAATACTGTAAAAATTTTGATGAAGAATTAATTTCTAGTATCATTCGATCAATGAAAGTTGCTATATATCCAGGTTCATTTGATCCAATCACATTCGGTCATATTGATATTGTAGAAAGGGCCGCATCGTTATTTGATCAAGTTGTGATAGGGGTTGCAGAATCTAAATCTAAAAATCCACTTTTCAGCACAGATGAGCGTCTAGATCTTATAAACGAAGTTTTTTCTGGTAACAGCAAAATTCGAGCTATAGGCTACTCAAAAAAATTAACCGTTGATTTGGCTAGAGAAAATAACGCAATAGCTATCATTAGAGGGCTTAGGGCTGTCGCTGATTTTGAATATGAATTTCAGTTAGCAACGATGAATAGGAGCTTAGCACCAGATATTGAAAGCATTTTCTTCACACCTAAAGACACGCTAATTTATGTCTCTTCCAGTCTCGTAAAAGAGATTGCACAATTTGGAGGAGATGTATCTAGATTTGTTCCGTCGCATATTGAAAAAGCTTTAAATAGTAAATTTTCTTAACTCTGGCAATTTCTACAAAGAAATGTTGACCTCTGGTTTTGCTCAATTCTTTTTATTAAGTTTGAGCAATCAAAGCATTTCTCTCCTTCTCGATCATAAACATTTAAGTCAACTTTAAAATATCCTTTATTACCAGAGGGTGAAAAAAAATCTTGTAATGTTGTACCGCCTGCATTAATTGCTTTTCTTAGGATACTTTTTGAGTGTTTCGTAATTTCAGATGCATTTTTTCTTGTAATGTATTTGCCTTTTTTTCTAGGATTAATCCGTGATAAAAAAAGAACTTCATTTGCATATATGTTGCCTATACCAACAACTATTTTTTGGTTCATGATAAGTGACTTGATGGATGCATTGGATTTCTTGATTTTTGTATACAAGTAATCTTCATTAAATACTTCATCCAATGGCTCAACCCCCAGGTTTTTAATTAAAAAATGCTCATTTATATTATTAGTTATATGTATAGAGCCAAACCTTCTTGGATCATTAAAAATCAACTTATTTTTTTTAAAAATCAACTCAACATGATCATGTTTTTTATATTCATTAGATTTCGTCGGGATTATCCGAAGGGTTCCAGTCATTCCGAGATGAAGGACTAGAAATTTTTCTTCACAATTAAAAATTATGTATTTTGCTCGCCTGTAAATAGAAACTATCTTTCTGTCCTCAAGATCAAGAAAATCATTTTCCTTGATTGGCCATCTTAATTTTGGGATATGTACTTTTATTTGCTGAATCTTTTCTCCGCTGAGTGAAGAAATACCTCTAACCGATGTTTCAACCTCAGGTAATTCAGGCATTTAGAGAGCAGTTGATTTTAAGATGATTATCCTAGGAGACTGTTTATGTCGATAAGATTTTTTGGGTCAAGGGTTCCAGCAGACAAGTGCAACCTGAGTGTAGACATAAGATAATCATATTTTGCATTTGCTAAATTTCTTTCAGCAGCATATAAATTTTTCTCAGCCTGCAATAAATCTACAATATTTCTGGTTCCGACCTCATATCCAACTTTAGTAGCCTCAAGTGCACTTGTAGCAGATATCACTGCTTGACGCTGAGCTCTAAGATTAGCAACAAGTGTCACAACATTCGAATATTGCGATCTAACTTCTTGAATCACTGATCGTTGAACAAAAAGTGCGTCTTGTGAGGATTTATTATAGTCTGCATAAGCTTGCTTTCGTCTTGAGTTAACAGCTCCACCTTGAAAGATTGGCACACTCCACTGAAGGCTGTAATTATCTCTTTGTGTTTCATCAGGAACAGTAATTTGAAAAGCAGAACCTGTGTCAATGCCATCGAATGAAAACTGATTAGTTTCTGATTCCACCCTGCTACCAACAATATCAATTTTAGGCAGATGATTAGCCGCGGCACTCCTAGCATTATTTTTTGAAGCTTTGGTCCTTAGGTTGGCTGCTTTTAGTCTAAAGTTATTCTCTATTCCCTTTTGAACCCAATCGTCTTTTGAATCAGGCACTGGATTAGTAACCCTCATCTCATTTACTAGCGCATCAACAGAAACAATCTCACGGCCAACAAGTGCATTTAATGCTTCTCTAGCTGTAAAAACTTCACCTTCTCGTCTTATTTTTGCGGCCAAACTAACGTCATAAGCTAATTGTGCTTCTTGCACTTCTGTAATCGCAGAAAGACCCACTTCATAACGTTGTTTTGTTTGATCCAACTGTTTTTTAATAGCAACTTCTTCTGAGATAGCTGCATTTAAATTATCAATTGACCTTAAAACGTTGAAATATAATTCGGCTGTTCTAACGATCAGATTTTGTTGTTGAAATGCAAAGTCTGCCTCACTTGCATCTGTAAGAAATTTTGACCTTCTGAAGTTGAACCATGTATCGAGTCTTAGAAGAGGTTGAGAGATTCTTGCAGCCTGACTGAAGCTATTATATTCATTCTGAAGTTCGCCTAACTGATAATATTCATTCCATGTGGTCTGACCTGAAAGAGAAATACTTGGCAATAATGCAGCCATCCCTTGTTTTTTTATTTCTTTGCCAGATAAGTAGGTGTACTCGGCAGCTTTAAATTGTGGATCATTTTCGAGAGCCTCATTATAAATATCAAGAAGATTATCGGCCTCAATAGTAAAAGTGATGCTCAATATACTTAATAAAATATAGTTTCTATTTCTTTTCATAGGTCGCACATTGTAGGTTCTGCAGATAACACTTTCAACAAAAGTAATACTTTAGTCTATTATCAAAACTTACAACTTAATAGCTTTTATTTAGAGTAAAATATTCTTTAAAAGTTCGTTATGCTAGTAAAACACTCAACCATTACTGACAAAGTTTATTTTGAGCATCCTGAATTTAGGGACATCAAAGTTCCATTTAAGAAAATCTCACAAACTGACACAATTTCGGAAAATGGGAATATTAAAAATCCAGATTTAATTGTTTACGATACCTCAGGACCTTTATCAGATCCAGATTTCAAAGCAGACACAAAAGGCATCAAGAAGTATAGAAAGGATTGGATTAAAAATCTTGATTCAGAAAATAAATCCCAAATGCATTATGCAAAGAAAGGAATCATCACCAATGAAATGCAGTATGTTGCTATCAGGGAAAATGCACTTCTTGATCAAGCTAAAACCTTAGGTATTAATGCCCCTTATGAATCAAGCTTACCAGATCAGGTGACAGCGGAATTTGTTCGTAATGAGATTGCTTGTGGCAGGGCAATCATACCTGCAAACATAAACCACACTGAGCTAGAGCCAATGATAATCGGCAAAAATTTTCTAGTTAAAGTGAATTCAAATATCGGTAATTCAAGCCTTAGCTCATCAATTGATGAAGAAGTTGAGAAGCTTGTTTGGTCTACAAGATGGGGTGCAGATACTGTGATGGATCTTTCTACAGGTAAAAATATTCATCAAACCAGAGAGCATATTGTCAGGAATTCTCCGGTGCCCATCGGAACAGTTCCGATCTATCAAGCATTAGAAAAAGTTAATGGTAAAGCCGAAGATCTAAACTGGAATGTCTTTAAAGAGACATTAATCGAACAAGCTGAACAGGGTGTTGATTATTTCACCATACATGCAGGTGTTCTATTGAGATATGTACCATTGACAGCAAATCGTCTTACAGGGATTGTTTCAAGAGGCGGATCAATTATGGCTAGTTGGTGCCTATCTCACCATAAAGAAAATTTTCTTTATGAACATTTTGATGATATTTGCGAAATTATGAAAAAGTATGATGTATCTTTTTCTTTGGGTGATGGTCTCAGACCAGGCTCCATAGCGGATGCCAACGATGAAGCACAATTTGCAGAATTAAAAACTTTGGGTGAGTTAACAAAGCATGCATGGGAGCATAATGTTCAGGTCATGATTGAGGGCCCAGGACATGTGCCTCTTCATCTTATAAAAGAGAACGTAGAAAAAGAAGAAGCCTGGTGTCATGATGCTCCTTTTTATACTCTTGGACCTTTAACCACAGACATTGCTCCTGGGTATGATCATATTACCTCTGCGATTGGGGCTGCGAACATTGGTAGCTTTGGTACCTCAATGCTTTGCTATGTCACTCCCAAGGAACATTTAGGTTTGCCAAATAAAGAAGACGTTAAACAAGGTCTAATGGCTTACAAAATTGCTGCTCACGCAGCTGATCTCGCAAAAGGACATAAAGGAGCCTATGTAAGAGATTACTTACTTTCTAAGGCAAGGTTTGAATTCAGGTGGGAGGATCAATTCAATCTTGGGTTAGATCCTCAAACTGCAAGAGATTTCCATGATGAAACTTTACCAAAACAATCCGGAAAGACAGCTCATTTTTGTTCAATGTGCGGACCTAAATTTTGTTCAATGAAGATTTCACAGGACATAAAAAAAGAGCATGGGAATGAAATTGAGCTTATTGAACTTGGTATGCATGAAAAATCTAAAGAATTTAATGCTGCTGGAAACTCAATCTATTCAAAGGCTTAATGGCTAAACAATACGACGCTAAATCCATTGAGGTACTTTCTGGATTAGACCCTGTAAGAAAAAGGCCAGGTATGTATACCGATACCAGCTGCCCTAATCATTTGATTCAAGAAGTCCTAGATAATGCAGTTGATGAAGCTTTAGCTGGTCATTGCTCTCAAATTAAGATTAATCTTTTTAAGGATGGTTTTATTGAAGTAAGTGACGATGGAAGAGGTATGCCAACTGATGTTCATCCCGAACATAAAGTAAGCGGTGTCGAGTTAATTTTATGCAAGCTCCATGCTGGAGCAAAATTTTCTGGTGAGGATTACAACTTTTCTGGCGGACTCCACGGAGTCGGTGTATCTGTTGTGAACGCCTTATCAACAAATTTATCAGCAACGATAAAGCGAGATGGAAAAATTCATCAAATGAGTTTTAGTGGCGGAGAAAAATCAAAAGAATTAAAAGTAACAGGCGAGGTTGGCAACAGGAATACAGGAACAAGCATAAGATTTATTCCTGATCCTCAGTATTTTGAATCCTCCAAAGTTGATGTCAAAAAATTAAAACATCTACTAAAGGCAAAATCAGTCTTATGTCCGGGTTTAAAAATTTCATTTTCAAGTGAATTTAAAAAAGACGATAAAGAAACTTGGGAGTATCCAAATGGTCTAGAAGGTTATTTGGGTGATGAGATTAAAGATGAAGAGTTTCTCTTAAAAGATTCAATTTTAAGTTCAAAATCTAATGAAGATAATTCAATTGATTTTGTTATCAACTGGGTTATGAATAACTCCAAAAAACTTCTAAACGAATCTTACGTAAATCTAATTCCAACTGCACAAGGTGGCTCACATCTTAACGGCTTTAAATCTGGACTTTTGGATGCAATAAAAGAATTTTGTGAATTTAGAAATCTTTTGCCAAAGGGAATTAAGCTAACTTCTGACGACACAATTAATCATGCCGCATTTGTTGTTTCATCGAAACTTAAAAATCCACAGTTTGCCGGTCAAACCAAGGAAAGATTAGATTCTAAAGATCACCAATCCTTTGTCAGTGCAGCTACAAAAGATTCTTTAAGTATTTGGTTCAATCAGCATACTGAAGAGGCAGAACTTATTGCTGACCTTGCTATTGAATCTGCTCAGAAAAGATCAAAAGAAGTTAAAACAGTCGCACGTAAAAAAACTTTTCAAGGTCCCGCTCTTCCAGGTAAGTTATCTGATTGCAATTCAATCGATCTGAATGAAACTGAACTTTTTTTAGTTGAGGGTGATTCAGCTGGAGGCTCTGCAAAACAAGCACGCGAAAGAGGCTTTCAAGCAATCATGCCGCTCAGAGGAAAAATTCTCAATACATGGGATCTAGAAAGCAGTGAAATAATTAAGTCTCAGGAAATTAAAGACTTAGCTACTGCTATGGGTGTTAATCCGGGAGAAACAGACCTATCAAACCTCAGGTATGGAAAAATATGCATCCTCGCAGATGCTGACTCAGATGGGTTACACATAGCAACACTGCTATGTGCACTTTTTTTAAGACATTATAAAAATCTTATTCAAGATGGCCGCATTTATGTTGCGATGCCGCCACTCTTCAGAATAGATTGCGCAAAAGAAAAATTTTATGCAGTTGATGAAAAAGAAAAAGATAAGATTGTAAAAGAGCTTGGTTCTAAAAAAGGAAACCCAAAAATAGATATTCAAAGGTTTAAAGGGCTTGGTGAAATGAATCCAAGCCAGCTTCGAGAGACTGTTATGGATCCAGCAACCAGAAAATTGGTTCAACTTACCATAGACTCAAAAGACAATGTTAATGCAATGATGGATCTTCTTTTGTCAAAGAAAAGGGCAGGGGATAGAAAGACATGGCTCGAGAAAAAAGGAAAAATTGCTAGGGTGGACATATGAGTAATCAAAAAATTGATGCAATAAAACTAAAAGATTATGCAGAGGAATCATATTTAAATTATTCGATGTACGTCATCTTAGATCGTGCGCTTCCAAATATTGGTGATGGAATGAAGCCTGTTCAAAGAAGGATCCTGTATGCAATGAGTGAGCTAGGTTTAAATGCTGGATCAAAGTACAAGAAATCTGCAAGAACTGTAGGAGATGTAATTGGTAAATTTCATCCGCATGGAGACAGTGCTGCATATGAGGCTATGGTTTTGATGGCACAAAACTTTTCTTTTAGATATCCCCTTGTTGATGGACAAGGAAATTGGGGAACACAGGATGACCCAAAATCTTTCGCCGCAATGAGATATACAGAATCAAGATTAACTGCATATGCAAATCTTTTGCTCGAGGAGATTAAGTTAGGCACAGTTGATTGGCAGCCTAATTTTGATGGCTCTCTTTTGGAACCAATAATTTTGCCATCTAAAGTTCCAAATATTTTATTGAATGGAACTACAGGAATCGCAGTGGGCATGGCCACAGATATTCCTTCTCATAATATTTCAGAAGTTATAGATGCTTGTATTTTTCTACTTGATAATCCCAAAGCTGACATTTCAAAACTTCTCAAGTATGTCAAAGGCCCAGATTTTTCAAATCATGCGCCAATAATTGCTTCAGATGAGGAGCTCATCGAAATTTATACAACCGGCAGAGGCGGTTTTAAAATGCAAGCAAAATGGATAAAGGAGGGCAATGATATTGTTATCGATGCTCTTCCACATCAAGCATCTGGATCAAAAATTTTAGAGCAGATTGCAGATCAGATGAATAAAAAGAAGCTTCCAATGATTGTTGATCTTAGAGATGAGGCTGACCATCAAGAGCCAGTTAGGCTTGTTATCTCTCTTAAATCTAATCGAATTGATGGTGAGGAGGTTATGAACCATTTATACGCAACCACTGATTTACAAAAGAACTACAGAGCAAACATTAACTTAATTGACCGATCTGGATCGCCAAGGGTATTTGGCCTTAGAGACTTGCTGTACGAATGGCTGAAGTTTAGACAAGAGACGGTGCTTAAAAAACTTAATCACAGACTTCAACAAGTTGATGATAGATTGCATATCCTTGAAGGCCTACTAATTGTTTACGTGGACATAGACACGGTCATTAAAATCATACGACAAAGTGATGAACCTAAAAAAGAACTTATTAAGAAATTTAAGATTTCGGAAATTCAAGCCAATGCAATTCTTGAGATTAAGCTTAGACAGCTTGCAAAACTGGAACAAATAAAACTTGAAGAAGAAAGTAAACTATTAAAGGATGAAAAAAAAGATTTGGAAAAGATCATTGGCTCCAAATCTAGATTAAAGACTTACATTAAGAAAGAACTGCTTGAAATTAAAGAACAGTTTGGTGATGAAAGGAATTCTCCGATTATTGAAAGCTCTAACGCAAAGGCTTTTTCTGAAGAGGAGGTCATTTCCAACGAACCAATAACCATCATCCTCTCAAAAGCAGGATGGATCAGAGCAGCAAAGGGACATGATGTTGACCCAAGCTCATTAAATTATCGGGGCGATGATGGTCTAAGGCATTTTGCACAAGGCAGAAATAATCAAATGGCAAATTTCTTTGATTCAACGGGGAAATGTTTTTCGTTACCATCTTTCTCGTTGCCCTCAGCTCGAGGCATGGGTGAGCCAATTACTGGTAGAGTAAGTGCCGAGTCAGGTGTGTCTTTTCAAGGAGTAATAGCTGGCGCTGATGAAGAAAAATTTATTATTTCAACATCTGCTGGATATGGATTTATCAGTGAAATTAGGAATACTCTATCAAACAAGAAGACTGGTAAGAATTTTATTAAATTAACCCCTCAATCTAAACTAGTTCCGCCTATTAAGATACTCCCGCATCATCAGTTAATTGTTGCCATTTCTTCTATAGGAAGAATGTTGATTTTTTCATTAGATAGCTTACCAATTCTTCCAAGAGGTAAAGGAAATAAAATAATTAATATTCCCAAGGCTAAATTTGAAAGTGGTGAAGAAGCAATGACACATATATGTTTGTTAGGAGCAGAGTCAAAGCTGCAACTTCATAGCGGGAAACAATTTAAAAATTTCAGTGTTAAAGATCTTGAAAATTATCTCTCAGATAGAGCCAAGCGAGGCTTAATGTTGCCGCAAGGATATCGAAAAGTTGATAGGGTTATTGAAGTTTTTGATGCTTCAGAGGAGTCTTGAAAGACTTTTTTCTAATTTTTTGACACCCAATTTAATCTCTTTTTCTGAAATTGTCAGTGCTGGTGCAAGCCTAAGGGTATTATTATTTGCTTTTAATATCATTAATCCTTCATCGTATGCAGATGACATAATATTTTGAAGGGTTAAATTCTCTATTTTAGAGTTAAGCTCAAGACCAATCCATAATCCTGCAGATCTAACCCCAGTAAAACAATTATATTTTTTGTTTAAATCATTTAATAAGCTTATAAAGAGTTTTTCTTTCTTAATTACTGAATTTAGAAAGCTTTTTTTAGATACTTCTTTGAAAACTTCATATGAAACAGAGCAAGCCAAAGGATTGCCTCCATATGTTGAACCATGAGCACCAACTTGCATTGCCTTTGCAACTTTATTAGTAGTAAGAATTGCACCTATTGGTATTCCATTTCCCATGCCTTTAGCAGAACAAAGAATGTCTGGCTTTATATTGTACTTCTCGTACGCATAAAGATGACCAGTTCTTCCAACACCCGATTGCACTTCATCTATAACAATTAAAACATTATTTTTCCTACATAACTTTTTAATTTCATTAATGAATACTTTTTTTGCAGGCACTATTCCAGCCTCACCTTGAATTAGTTCGATTACAACTGCGGCAGTATTTTTATTGATTATCTTTTTTAAACCATTTACTTGATTAAATGGGTGCTGCTTAATGCCACCTGGCATAGGACCAAAACCTTCGGTCATCCTTTTGGAACCATTAAGAGCAATAGCCATCATCGTTCTGCCATGAAAAGCATCATTAAAAGCAACGATCTCATTTTTTTTGTTAGAAAAATTAGTTGAAGCATATTTTCTAGCTGTCTTCACTGCTCCCTCTACAGCTTCTGCACCAGAATTTGTAAAGAAGATTTTTTCGGCAAATGTCTTATTGCAAATTAATTTTGCCAGCTTTAATGCAGGCTCATTTGCTAATACATTTGATAGATGCCAAAGACTTTTTGACTGCGCATTTAATGTTTTTACTAAAGTTGGATGACAATGGCCTAAGTTTGATACGGCAATACCTGAAGCAAAATCAAGATACTTATTATTATTTTGATCCCATACATAACTGCCTTTTGCTTTTTTTGGAATAAATTTAGCTGGATTATATACAGGCAATATGTACTTGTTAAAATCACTTCGAGTAACCATGTAAACATGATAAAGGTTGAACAAAATAAACAAAATAGTTTTTTCTTTGAAATTAAGCCCAACCGTTCGCTTTACGGAACCCAAAGAGTTATTTTTTTTACTCTCCTTTTTTCAACTTGTTTAATCATTGGCCTAGCTTTTTTTATATTGGGCGCAACACTAATTCTTCCATTTGCAGGTTTAGAGATTTTTTTTGTAAGCCTAGGATTTTATGCAAACTTCAAATGGAGCAGGCAAAAAGAAATCATTTACCTTTCCCACTCAAAAATAAAGATTGAAAAAGGGAGGATCTTTAGAGATTTTGTTTGGGAGGAGTTTAGAGCATTTGTTAAGTTTCAGATTAAAAAAACCAACAACGAAACGAATAAATTATTTTTTTCATCTAAAGGCAAGCATATTGAGGTGGGTAATTTTCTTAATCAAGAACAAAAAGAGGATTTAATTAAAGAAATCAGATCGGCAATTTCATTCCTTAATAGCTTAGACCCATAAAGGCAGCTTCTTTTTTACTAACTTGAGTTTGCCTTTTTTATATTTAGGCATTGATGAAAACTTATGCTCCAATTTGCCAGAAATTAAAGGCTTGAAATAAGCAATACCTTTTTTGGTTACTCCATATCCATCTTTTGTAATAAATGAAGCGGGCAATTTTTTTTCTACATTTGCAATCTTTTTTAAAGAAGCAGGTTCAATTGTCCATTTATAGGGATTGTTAGATAAGCGTTTTATTACAGGCATTACTCCATGCATATTTTTGCTTGCATACCTAACAGCGTGCTTCCCAACCGCAAAGGCTTGATCAAGATCAACTCCCGATGCAATATGTCGAGCACTCCTTTGAAGATAGTCAGCAACTGCCCAATGATTCTTAAGACCTGTTTTTTTACTAATAATATTTGCTAAATTAGGAGCAACGCCCCCAAGCTGAGAGTGTCCAAAAGCATCTTTCAAGCCACTTTCTGCAATAAATCTACCCTTGTTATTTTTAATTCCCTCAGACGCAACGACTACGCAAAAACCTTTACTTGCTACTGTATCTTTTACTCTCTTTAAAAAGTCTCTTTCCTTGAAAGTAATTTCAGGTAGAAGAATAAGATCAGGTGCATGAGGATAACTTTCTTTAGCGACTGCGCTCGATGCAGCAATCCATCCGGCATGCCGACCCATAACTTCAAGGATAAAAACTTTAGTTGAACTAACCGCCATTGATTCAACATCAAGAGCAGCTTCAATTGTTGAGTTGATTACATATTTAGCAACTGAACCAAAGCCTGGACAACAATCGGTTACGGCTAGATCATTATCCACTGTCTTTGGTATCGCAATGCAATTTAAATCATAGTTAAGTTTTTTACATGCCTCAGAAATTTTTAGTGCAGTATCAGCAGAATCATTGCCTCCGTTATAAAAAAAGTAACCAATGTCATGAGCACGAAATACATCAATGATTCTCTGATATTCTTTTTGATTTTTACTAAAGTCTTTCAGTTTATATCTGCAGGATCCAAAGACACCACCGGGTCTAAATTTTAGATTCTTTATAAAGGATGTTGATTCAACTGATGTGTCATATAGCTCTTCATTTAGAGCACCAAGAATTCCGTTTTTGCCCGCAAAAACTTTGTTAATTTTTTTACTTTTTTTGGCTTCTAAAATTACAGCCGAAGCAGTTGTATTAATGACTGAAGTAACGCCACCAGACTGAGAATAAAATGCATTTTTTGACATATATTTATAATTAATGAAATATCGTCTATGGTATCAACAGAGATAAAAATTTAAAAATGAAAATTCATATTCTTGGAATTTGCGGCACCTTTATGGGCGGACTTGCAAGGATATTATCTGAGTCAGATCATGATATTTCTGGTTCCGATGTTGCCTTTTATCCACCTATGTCAGATCAACTTAATGACTTAGGAATTAATCTAACTTCTGGATATGCAGCTAAGGATCTTCCAGGTGCTGATTTGTATATCATTGGCAATGCTCTTTCTAGAGGCAATGAAAGTGTTGAATATATTCTTGAAAAGAAACTTAATTTTACCTCTGGGCCCGCGATGCTTGGCAATATCCTCAAAGATAAAAATGTCTTAGCAGTATCAGGCACTCATGGCAAAACAACTACCGCAGCAATGCTTTGTAAAATCATGCACGACAAATATAAAGATATAGGATATTTGGTTGGAGGTGTTGCCCAAGATTTAGAGGGATCAGCAAAGCTTGGAAAAAGTGAATATTTCATTATTGAAGCTGATGAGTATGATTCAGCTTTTTTTGATAAGCGATCAAAGTTTATTCATTATTCTCCTAATACTTTAATAATAAATAATATTGAGTTTGATCACGCTGATATTTTTTCTGACGTTAATGAAATTTATAAGCAATTCCATCATCTAGTAAGAATTATTCCAAATAATGGCAACATCATTTTTCATTCTGATGATAAAGATGTAGGTAAGCTAATTCAGATGGGATGTTGGTCAAATCTTTTTGCTCTGGGAGAGGAAAGTATTTCTTATAACCATCAAGAAAATATTATTTCAGCTGATAATAATCATTTTCCAGTTGATAAGTTACCATTTTTTGGAAGACACAATTATCAAAATGCAGTTGCTGCGATGCAAGCAGCTTACTTAAATGGTGTGGATTATAAATCTGCATTTAATTCATTGCAGGAGTTTGGTGGTGTAAAGAGACGATTGCAGGTCGTATATAACAAAAATAATAAAATCGTTTACGATGATTTTGCTCATCATCCAACTGCCATTTCAGCAACAATTGACGCCGTTATTAAGGATCACTCAGGTGGGACGCTAGGCATTATTGAGTTAGCATCGAACACGATGAAAACAGGCCATCATGGAAAAGCTCTTTTAGAGAGCGCTCATAAGCTCGATTATGTGTATTGGCTTGATAGGAATTGTGTACTTGATCATCAGAATGCTTTTGATGACCTTGAAAATTTGCTAAATGTCGCCAATAAAGATTTAAGGGAATGTAAAAACATTCTTTTAATGACCAATAGTGATAGTAAAAAATTAATAGATCCCATAACAAAAATTCTAGATGAATAAATCCCTTCCAATTTTTCCATTAGGTATCGTTGTACTCCCCGGAAATATTCAATCTTTACAAATTTTTGAACCGCGATATTTAAAAATGATTAAAGATGTTATGCGTGGTGATAATCAATTTGTTATCTCGCTTTTGAGCAACTCAAATCAAGATATTTCCTTTAAAGACAAAGGGACTCTTGTAGAAATAATAGATTTTAATGATTTACCAAATGGCCTGCTTGGGATTACAGTCAAGGGTGCAACAAGAATTGAAATTTCTTCAGCTGAAATAAATGAGGATGATTATCATGTTGGTCAAATTTTTCCAATCTCTGAACCAACTGTTGATGATCAAGCATTATTAGCAAAGTTTCCTGAACTTATTAATGTATTAAGTCAACTAAAAGAACACCCCAAAGTAAGAGAGTTGCCAATAGATATTAATTTATCTTCAGCTGATTCGGTGAGTTTTCATCTTGGAGGTTTAATACCATTGAGCCCACTCGATAAACAATTATTATTAGATGCATTCGATGCAGGTCAAAGATTAAATATCTTATCAAGACTGCTTGATGAGATTTCTAGTTCTTCAAGAAAAGCCTAATTTAATTAAGAACTAAACTTATGTGTTGCTTAATTTCGCACTAGTACAATCTTTTTGCCTACTATTTTTTTTTATACAAACATTTAATATAGCTTTATAGGAAAATTCTAAAAGGGAGAGAAAATGGAAAATACTAAGTGGGTCTTAAAAGAAAGACCAATTGGATTAGTCAAAGATTCAGATTTTGAATTAATTAAAGAAGAAATTGATGAATTAAATGATCAAGAAATTCTGCTAGAAAATTTATACTTGTCTTTTGATCCTACCCAGAGAATGTGGCTGAATGATATGCCAGGATATTTACCTCCAGTTCAAATAGGAGAGGTGGTTCGATCCGGCGGCGTTGGCAAAGTGATTGATTCTAAGCACTCCGACTATAAGGTTGGAGATTTGGTTTTCGGATTTGTTGGATGGCAATCTCATTGCTTGGTTGCACCAACTCAGGATGAAAGATTTAGAGTTATTCCGGATATTCTTCCATTGCCCACTATGTTAAATGTTTTAGGCACAACAGGGATCACTGCCTACTATGGCTTGGTTGAATTAGGCGACCCTAAACCGGGTGAAACTGTTCTAGTATCTGGAGCAGCAGGTGCAACTGGTTCAGTTGCAGCTCAGATCGCAAAACTCAAAGGATGTAATGTTATCGGAATAGCTGGTGGTGAAAAAAAATGCCAATGGCTAAAAGACTGTGGAATCGACGAGGTTATAGATTATAAAAATAGCAATGTTCATGAGGAGCTGCCTAAGGTTGCTAAAAATGGCATCGATGTTTATTTTGATAATGTTGGTGGAGAACTTCTTGAGACAGTCCTATTCCTCATCAATATCAATGCCAGAGTTCTTTTATGTGGCGGCATTTCTTCTGGTTATGACGCCACTAAATTACCTGATGGACCTAAAAACCTTTTTTCATTAATTATTAAAAGAGCAACAATGCAAGGATTTTTAGTTTTAGATTATCTCCCTCATGCTGAAAAGGCCTTAGAAGAAATTGGGACTTGGGTTATGGAGGGTAAGATAAAGCACATAGAAGATGTCCAAGAAGGACTTGAGAACTGTCCTCAAACCTTAAACAGACTCTTCACCGGTCAAAACTTTGGAAAACAAGTGCTAAAAATTTAAATCTTTAACGGTGGTTTACTTAGATGAAATCTAATCCAATTTATTGAGTTGATCACACCCTTTTGCTTTAAAAGCTTCCTCTCAAATTTATATTTTCCTGGATAGTCCATGAAGACTAGTCCAGTGATGATTGTGAGAATTCCTTGTCCTGGCAATACGAGCATTAAAATACCGGACAGCAATAACAAGATACCAAAAAAATTTTTTGTAATTAAAACCAACAATTTTAACAATGGGTATCGAGAGTTTTGAACACTGGAAATTAAATTTCTATTTTCAGATTTGAAATAATCTTCTGGCAAAAAAGAAATAATTAGCACCATCATGAAAACTGAGATGATAAGGATGAATATAGATAAGCTGCCTAAAAGAAATAGTAAATCGCTATTCATACTTGACCATGAAATAATTTTTTCACTAATGCTCATTTAATAGATACTTTATAGCTCTTAGAGTGGATTGATCAATCTATTTTAGTTATTCTTTACTTATTGAATACGAAGATATGGGTTAATAACCTTCAATGAAAAGCATCCAACCACTTAATATTTGTATTCAAGCACTCAACGATTTAAAGGCACAAAATTTACTTACATTAGACATATCAAAGTCTTCAAATTTTTCAGATTGGTTTGTAATAGCTACTGCAACTTCAGATAGGCATGCAAAAGCGATTGCTAATAACGTAGTTGAAGAATTGAAAAATAATAATGTGGAAATTATAGGGGTGGAAGGTAAAGAAGAATCTGAATGGATATTAATTGATTCTGGAGAAGTTGTAATAAATATTATGCTTGATGAGACAAGGTGCTTTTATGATCTTGAGAGTCTCTGGGGGGCTGAAATGAGCTCATCAATATCAAGCGATGAAATTTAAAGTTCACTCAATTTCAAGTAAATCTCAAGTTTGGGAAGAAACCGCGTTAGAATTTTATAAAAAAAGGCTTCACGAGCATGAGCTTATTTTTTTAAATCATAAGCATAAACTCTCATCGAAGAACTCTGAGGAGTTGATTCAGGCTGAGTCAGGAATATTGTTAAACAAAGTTGAAAAAATAAATCGTGCAATTTCATGGGATATTAAAGGAAGGTCGATTTCTAGCAAAGAATTTGCTAATTTGATTACGGAGTACTCCATGAATGATCATCAAATAGAATTTGTTATTGGTGGATCTCATGGCTTATCTAATGAGGTACTAGATAAGTCAAACCATATAATATCAGCCTCAAAACTTACTTTCCCCCATAGACTATTTAAAATAATATTATCAGAACAAATTTATAGAGCATGCTCAATTATCTCTAATCACCCTTATCATAAATAAATAATGGATTTTCATGAAAGACAGCTAGAGCGCCAATCGTTTACACAGAGATCACTATTGGTGGCATCTCTTTTGCTAATTTTTATTGTAGTTATCTTATTTCGAACTTTTTCTTTACAAATTTCAAACTTCACAGAATTTGATAAAGCCTCCTTAGATAACAGAACCTATTCTGTTCCTGTCCAACCACTCAGAGGGAAAATTCTTGATAGAAATGGCGAAGTCATTTCTGAAAACATAGCTACGTTTGATTTAGTTACTACTCCAAGGGATGTTAAGGATGTTGATGAATTTTTAGAGAAAATTGAAAAAATTATTGATCTTGATAAAGATGAGATCGATCTTTACATTAAAAATTTTAACTCTAAGGCATTCTTTAATAGAGAGCTGGTTCTTAAAAAAAACTTATCTGAAATTGAAATCGCAAGATTTGAAGTAAGAGGATTTGAACATAAAGAAGCTTTTGTTGGTAAAAGATTCAGAAGGGTCTCAAGGTATGATGAGATTTTTTCTCACGTTCTTGGCTATACAGGTAGTGCTAGAGAGAATAATTTAGATGAACAAAATAGGTTTAGATCCAATAGCTGGAGAGATGCAGTTTTTTCATATGCCAATGGATTGATAGAAGGTAAAGCAGGTCTAGAGAAAACTTATAACCAAAGCTTAACTGGCACATTTGGCATAAAGCAATTCGAGGTTGATGCAAGAGGGCGTCTAGTTAAGGAGCTCAGTTATACCCCTCCAATAAATGGAGAAAATATTTTAACTACCCTCGATATTGATGCTCAAAAAGTAGCAGCCAATCAACTAGGCAAAAGAAAGGGTTCGATTGTTGTTGTAGATGTAGAGACAGGGGGGATTGTGGCAATTTACAGTTACCCAACTTTTTCAGTTAATAAAATGGCAAATGGGATTAGCCAATTAGATTATGAAGATTTAATAAATGATCCTGATAAACCCTTCTTTGATAGATCTGTCGCTGGAAGATATCCTCCCGCCTCAACAATTAAGCCTTTGGTAGGCATTCATGCTTTAAATAGAGGTCAAATAAGCTGGACAACAAAGATTGATGATCCAGGTTTTTTTGAATTACCTGAAGATGGAAGAATTTTTAGAAGCTGGGGAGAAATAGCTCATGGTTTAATTAATCTTAATCAAGCCCTGATAAGAAGTTCAAATACATATTTTTTTAATCTTGCCTATAACTCTGGAATAAACGAATTAGCAGATGATTTTGAAAAATTTGGCTTTGGGAGCACTGTTTGCGTTGATTGCATTTTGGAGGATGGAGGATTGGTTCCAAGACCTCAATGGAAAATGAATAACTTAAATTTTGGATGGTTTAAAGGCGACACAGTTAATATCGGAGTAGGACAAGGATATATTAGTGCTACCCCAATTCAATTAGCCCATTACACAGCAGCATTGGCAAATAAAGGGACAAAAAAACCACTGTTTTTAAATAATTCTTTAAGTGGAAAGATACCATCATCTGAGATTGAACTAGAAAATTTTAATCAACGGGACTGGAGGCTTCTTCATAAAGCAATGGAGAGTGTAGTCGAATCTGATTATGGAACAGCAAGACGAATCAGAGATCAAAAAGACTTTCTTATCGCTGCAAAAACTGGAACAGGGGAAATCATTAGTTTAGATTCTAGAGAAGAATATGAAAGGATTAGAGAGGATCAAGGTCTAAGAGATCATGCAATTATTGTTGCTTTTGCTCCAGCTGAAAAACCCAAGTATGCCGTCAGTGTCATTATTGAGAATGGTGAGAGTGGTGGGTCCGTAGCTGGTCCAGTAGCTTTGAACACCCTTAAAGAGTTATTAAAAGAATGATCAAAAAAATTTACTTAGATCCATATATTTTTATAGGCATCTCATTATTAGCAATGGTTGGGGTTTTAATTCTTTTCAGTGCATCAGAGGGTGATACAACTATTGTTTTCAAGCAATCAATTTATGTTGTTTTAGGACTCATATTGTTTTTATTTGTTAGTCAGCCCGATCCTGACATATATAGGAGGTTCTCTCCACTTATTCTTTTTGGAACTTTAGTTCTGGTATTTATAGCTTACTTTTTTGGTCCAGAGATAAATGGAGCTAGAAGATGGATAAGGCTTTTTGGATTTTCATTTCAGCCCTCTGAGCTTCTGAAGATATCTCTACCACTTTTTTTAGCATCTTTTTTATTTGATAAAAAGCTACCAATTAACGCAAAGCAAACAGCTATTTCTATTTTCTTTATTTTGGCCTGTTTTTTATCTGTTTATATTCAACCAGATCTTGGGACGGGATTGCTGATTGCTGCATCTGGATTTTTAGTACTATTTCTAGCTGGCTTAAGTTGGGTTTTTATTGGAATTACAATCGCAGCAATTTTAATTTTTTCACCCTTCATATGGAATAATCTTCTTGAGCCATTTCAGAGAGATCGCATTTGGACCCTTTTTAATCCTGAGTCAGATCCCTATGGCTCAGGGTGGAATATTATTCAATCAAAAATTGCGATCGGAAGTGGCGGCTTCTTTGGAAAAGGTTATGGGGAGGGCAGTCAGACGCACCTCAACTTTCTTCCTGAAACACAAACAGACTTTATTTTTTCTGTTTTGGCAGAGGAGTTTGGATTTATTGGTGTACTACTATTGTTATTTCTGTATGCGCTTGTTCTTTTGAGAACATTTTATTTGGCTGTTAATGCTCGTGATCGCTTTTGTCGTCTAGTAATAGGCGGATTTATTTTTACCTTCGGCTTTAATGTCATGATTAATCTTGCAATGGTAATTGGACTAATACCTGTAGTGGGAATGCCACTTCCTTTTTTTAGTCGAGGAGGAACTTCTCTGCTTTCAATATTTCTGATGTTTGGGATAATAACCTCGATGTCAACACATAAAAAATTTATACCAAAATGAGAATTTTTTTACTTCTTTTAATGTCTAGTTTTCATTTATCCGGATATGATTTTGAACATCCTAAATATGAACTCATTCAAAAAGCTTTAGTTGAAGAACATAATTTTAGTGCAGAAGAAATCAAGCTAATCATTGGTCAAGCTGAGAAGCAACAAAGAATCATTGACTCAATGAATTCTCCAGCTGAATTTACTTGGACATGGGATAGATACAGAAAATTGTTCATAGAGCCAAAACGTATAAAAAATGGAAAACTATTTATTAAAAAAAATCTTCAGACTTTAGAAAGGGCAGAAGCTCAATTTGGTGTTCCTAAGGAAGTTATCACGGCAATTCTTGGTGTAGAGACAAGATACGGAAAAATTATGGGTTCTTACAGAGTCTTAGATGCACTGTCGACTCTAAGCTTTGATTATCCGAGGCGGTCAAATTTTTTCTCACAGGAGTTGATTAACCTCCTTCTTTTGGCTAGAGAGAATAATCTTGATATTTTTAAGCTTAAGGGCTCTTATGCTGGTGCCATGGGCTATGGCCAATTTATTCCCTCAAGTTATAGGGCATATGCAGTTGATTTTGATAATGATGGGTCTGTGGATTTACTCAACTCTGTTGAAGATGCAATAGGAAGCATAGCAAATTATCTTTTTCAGCATGGTTGGAAATCAAATTATCCAATCATTTGGGAGGTAGATAATTCCTTTGAAGGTTTTAATTCAGATTCGGTAAACAATGTAAGAAAAAAAGTTAATTTTGACAGCAAAACAATGTCTCCTAAAAATGCTATTGATTTTAATTTTGAAGGATTAAATACTGATGTTTTGCTGCTAAGTTATGAGACTGATAAAAGTACTAATTATTTTGTTGGCACAAGAAACTTTATAGCTATTACGAAGTACAATGTGAGTCATTTTTATGCAAAGGCTGTGTACGACCTTGCACAAGAATTTTTATGAAAAATAATATTTTAAAAAGTTACTTAATTGTTTCACTATTTGCAGTGAGTGCTTCGGCTCAATCTATTGTGCCAACGCCTCCCGAATTAAATCTCTCCAGCTATATTTTAATGGATGCAACAACTGGAAAAATTTTAGCTGAATCTAACTCTAATTCTCAAATTGAGCCCGCAAGCATGACAAAGGTTATGACAGGTTACATCGTTGCAGATCAAATCGAGCAGGACATGATTTCAAATGATGATAATGTATTAATTTCAAGAAAGGCATGGAAGATGGAAGGATCTCGAATGTTTATTGAGGTCGGAAAGCGTGTGTCAGTTGAAGATTTATTAAAGGGCTTGGTTATCCAATCTGGTAACGACGCAGCAGTAGCGCTTGCTGAATATGTAGCTGGTTCAGAACAAATCTTTGTTGATGTTATGAATGAGTATGCCTCAGTGCTAGGTTTGCGAAATACACTATTTCAAAACTCAACCGGTCTCCCTGATGCTGACCATTTTACCAGCGTAAGGGATCTTGCTGTTTTATCTAGGGCACTGATTGATGAATTCCCATCGCATTATGTTCTTTATAAAGAGAAAGAATTTACATTTAATAATATAAGGCAGCTCAATCGGAATAAATTGCTTTGGCGTGATGAATCTGTCGATGGGATGAAGACAGGCCATACTGAAGCTGCTGGATATTGCCTAATTGCTTCCGCAAAAAGAAATGATATGCGCTTAATAACTGTTGTTGCTGGAAGTAAATCTGATAAAGAAAGGTTTGATGCATCACAAAGACTTCTTGAGTATGGTTTTAGGTTTTATGCAGCACAAAAATTATTAGAAGGTAACAAAGAACTCAAGTCTTCAACAGTCTGGGGCGGTAAAAAAGAATCAGTTTCAATAGGTTTGGAGAATGATCTTCTGGTGACTCTGCCAAGAGGTGATTTCAGAAACCTAACTATAAATTATACAATCCAGAACAACATACAAGCCCCCATAAAAGCAGGCGATGAGCTGGGGCTTGTTGAAGTTATTTCTAATAATAATATTGTTGTTTCTGAATCACTTATTGCGCTTGAAGATATTGACGAGAAGGGATTTTTTGGCAGAATGATTGCAAAAATTATCTTATGGTTTATAGGACTCTTCAATTTCAATGAGTAACTCGATCCAAGGTGTCTATCAAGGCTCATTTATGCCGCTTAATGAGATTAGAGTTTCTCCTCTTTCTCGTGCATATACTTTCTCAGATAGTATTTATGAAGTCATTCCTTACTATAGTGGAAAACCTTTATGCCTTGATGAACATATCGATAGATTCAAAGTAAGTGCAGATTTTTTAAAAATCGAATTAGATTTCTCTGTCGTAAGAAAAGAGATTGAGCAATTAGGAGGATCTGTAGAAAATCATACAAATGCTTATGTTTACTATCAAATCTCTAGAGGAGTTGACTCTTTAAGATCGCATATAGTTAAAGAGAAACTCATTCCTGAAAGATTTGGATATGCTGGTGAAGTTACATTATCCACTGATCCAATACTTGCAAAGCTCAATCAAGATAATCGATGGGCTCATTGTAATATCAAGACCACTTCTCTACTTGGAAACGTCTTGAACATGAATGATGCTTATGGTGATGGTTGCAATGAAACAATCTTAATTAGGGATAATAAAATTGTTGAAGGTGGTGCGTGCAATATATTTATGACTTATGAAAATGAAATTTATACTCCAGGCCTGGAAGAAAATATTCTTCCTGGAGTTACCAGGGAGTTCTTTATTTCTTCTCTACAAAAGAAAAATATCAATGTAAAACAAGTTGACTGTCCAGTTTCATTTTTAGATTCAGTATCGACCATCTGGTTTACTAGCTCTACAAGAGGAGTTCAACCAATAAAATCAATTTTGAATCACGGCTATGAAATGGACCCTAACGATGCTCTATTTAGAAATGCTAAAGAAGCATTTACTAATTCGATAAAAGACTATTTTCAAGATCACTAATAATTGTTTCTAATACATTCCACGAGTTAATTGGATGTATTCCTTTGGAAGATTTATCAAGTAAAAAGGCATTTGCGAGCGAATTAATTTGATTAAAGTTTATTTTGTTAGAGAAAGACATATATTCAGATTGAACATCACGCCATATTCCTAAATCATATAAGTTTGGTTTCCCATTAGAACTCTTGATTCCGTAGCATGATGAAATTACCTTGGATAATATCCAGCTTACTAATGGTGGAACCGAAGAATTATTATTTCTGATCGAGTTAATAATTTTTCGTACTCTTTTAAAGTCAGTGCAAATAATAGCATTCTCTAAATCAAATATTTCATGATTTTGCATTACTGAGTAATTTTTAATTGTTTCTTCAATCTTTTGATCTTCAACAAGTTTTAAAATCGAAACTTCATTTTTTTGCATTAATAGATTGCCTGTAAAATTATTATGAATTGCTGATCCAACAACACCGAGATATTTTTCTGGTAAAAATGAAAGTTGGTTTTTTAACCATAGCTTTTCTTCGTAAATATTAAGTTTATTACAATTAATAATTTCTTGGTTTGCATCGAGAGCTTTAACCCATTTTGTACTTTTATTGAGCTTGGTTTGGGCTGATTCAATGATAAATACATTTTGAACATTCGAATTAAATTTTTCTTCCTCGATAAGTTTTTTAATAATTTCAGGGAACCTACCTTCTAAGTGCTTAATTTTTATTATCAATTTTTCTTGAAATAATGACCCGCCAGAAAGTTTTAATATTTCTTCTTCAAGATTATCAAAACCATCCAAACCAAATGTGACTAATTTAGAGTAACCCTCTGAATATAAATTTTTGGATATTAGCTCACTACAATCTTGTCGTAAAACTTCCTCATTACCATATAAAAAATAGCTCTTTAGATTGATTTTAGATTTCTGAATAAATTTTATATAGCTTGTTTCCACTAATTTCTTACCTTTATTATCAATTCGTCAATCAGCTGATTCATGAGTTCAAAAGAGATTTGACTTACCGCATTATTTTGAGCTATCGGATTAAACTCATTTATATAAACATTATCTTTTACATTTATGTTTTGAATTTTGTTTTCATTACCCAGCCTGTATGACAAGTCATAGTAAATCTCCATATTAGTTGGTCTTACACCAATGCCAGAAAAGAATGGTTTCTCGTAATATTTCAGATCTAAAATATCAACCTTTTGCCCTGTTTTTACTTCATGAAAAAATCTTTTATGGACCAATTCTGCAAAGCGAACATCAACATCATTTGCAATGAAGATACTTTTAGACTGAAGAGGCTGATAACTAGTATTACAAGAGCAAATTAATAAGACTAATGGTATGAAAAGTGATTTTTTATTCAGTAACATCAAAAAGATCCTTAAATCCTGAAGGATCATGTCTTCCAACTACAAGGTTTTCAAGAGTTCCATAACCCTCTGAATCATTCATTGTGGCCTTAATAATTTGATGTATGTGAAAGAATGAGTAATCTTCAGGGTTAATTTCATTTAGATCCCAAACTTCATAGCCTACAGCCTCTTCACCTTTCCAGAAACCATGGCCCCATTCGGGATGTTGATAACCAATACCTTTGCAATGAAATCTAGGCCCACAGGCCTCGGCATTAATCTCAATTTTTTTATCTCCCTCTTGAGCTGAAATCTGAGCACCGCTTGACCATCTTGTGCCTTTTATCCAATCAACTTTATGTGAAATATTATTAAGAGGCTTAATGACTTCATTATTCGAAATCTCAACTAAATCTGCAGAGAGCTGCGTAGAATTTCCATCATGATCTTCAAAAGTTCCAAAATGAGTGAAAGTATCTCCAAAATTTATTGGAATCCAGCACCAATATACTCCTGGCTCAGCATTAAGTTTTCCAGGAGCGCCAATCTCAGGTTCTCCTACTGGCCTAACACCCCAAGATTTATCTCTGGTTCCGTATTCTTTTGTAAGATCTAGGTTTCCAGACTCTGTTTCAATGCTTCCATCCCATTTACCAAACTGAGTGAATCTGCTTGTTTCAAGTATTTTCCTCGTTCCTTCAATCATCAAAGATTTTGGTTCAAGATGTGGTTCTGTAATGGCATTAAAAATTAAATCACAGCTGAGTTTTTTTTCAGGATCTTTTAAGCTGAATCTAATCTTTTGCATGGGCTCTAATATTTCAAGGGAGATTGGTCCAATATTTATTGGATATCTCTCTGGATTCATTCTTGCTGAAGCATGATACGAGTATTGTTTTCCTGCAGTTGAGATGCTGAAATGTGCATCCATGATGTGTCTGTTAGGGTAAAAGCCAACACCAATTTCAAAAAGAAAGTCTTTTTCTTCGCTAAACCCATTAAACCAATATCTATCGTAATGATTGCGATCAGATGAAGACGGGACAGCTAAGGTTTCTGCTGTTTGATGTATTGGAAAATCGTCAAAAGGTGTTATTAATGCCATTAGATTACAAAATTAATTAGTTTTTCTTTAACATAAATCACCTTCTTGATATTGTCTAGCTGTATGTGCTTTGAAACATTTTGATTAGAAAGGGCAATACTTTTAATTTCCTCTTCCGTTAGGGTTTTTTCAATTTTCTCTTTCCCACGGACTTTTCCATTTACTTGAATGATTAATTCAAAGTTATCATCGAGAATCAAATTCTCTTTGAATTCGGGCCAACTTGTTTCAAATAAACTTTTATCTTGAGAGGAATTAAATTTGGACCATAACTCTAAAGTTACATGAGGTGCTATTGGGGATAATATCTTAAGTGAAAACTCAATTGCTTCATTAAGGCAGTATTTTTGTGATTCTGAAGCATCCTCTTTTTTAAATGACTCTGGGATAGCATTAATTAACTCCATTACCGCTGCAATAACTGTATTAAAAGAGTTTCTTTCTTCGTAATCTTTTAATACTTTTTTGAGCGTTTGATGGGATTTTCTTCTTAATGTTTCTTCCTCTTTATTAAATGCAGATGGCTCTTCAATATTATTAGATCTGCCATCAACTAACATCCAGAATCTCTTAATAAATCTGTAAGAACCTTCAATTGCATTCTCTGACCATTCAAGAGTCTGTTCTGGAGGTGATGTAAACATCATATATAACCGAACTGTATCAGCCCCATATTTATCAATCATCTCTTTTGGATCCACTCCGTTAAGTTTTGATTTACTCATTTTTGACATGCCATCTTTAAAAACTTTGTTTCCTGAATTATCAAGAAGTTCATCATTTTTATCGTCGAGCGAGTATTTATTCAGCCAAGTTTTATTTCCTGCCTCATCTAGCACATAAAAAGCATCTGCCAAAACCATGCCTTGAGTAAGAAGTTTAGTGAAAGGTTCTTCGTTATGAATTAGCTTATTCTCATGCATTAGGATATTGAAGAATCTTGCATACAAAAGGTGAAGGATTGCATGCTCTATACCCCCAACATATTGATCTACTGGAAGCCAATAGTTGGCTTCTTTGCTGATCATTTCTTTGTCGCTGATACCTGCAAACCTAGCAAAATACCAAGAGCTTTCAAAAAACGTGTCAAAGGTATCAGTCTCTCGAGTAGCATCCTTAGAGCATTTTGGGCATTTTACAGCTATCCAATCAGAAAATGTTGAAAGGTTTAGACCTTTTGAGGAAATATTATCAATTTCAGGTAGTTCAACCGGAAGATCAGTTTCTGGAACCTTTACAGGGCCACAATCATCGCAATGAATTATCGGAATAGGACAACCCCAATATCTTTGCCTAGAAATTCCCCAATCCCTCAGTCTAAAATTTGTTTTGACTTCAGCATTATTAGTTTTCACAAGTTCTTTTGTTATCGAATCAAAAGCATCATCAAAATCTAAGCCATTAAATTGTTTAGAATTAATGAGAATACCTTTGTCTTCTAATGCACCTTCACTAACTCCATTATCTTGATGCGACTGAATAACTTGTTTGATAGAAATACTATACTTTTTTGCAAACTCCCAATCCCTTTGATCATGTCCCGGAACACACATTACTGCTCCAGTGCCATAGTCCATCAAAATAAAATTTGCTATCCAAATTGGAATCTCTTCCCTCGTGAATGGATGAATTGCCTTTAGCTCAGTATCTATTCCTAGTTTTTCTTGAGTTGCAATTGCTGCCTCTGATGTCGTTATATTTTTATTATTCTCAATAAAATCACGGATTTTTGGATTTGATTCTATCAATGAGATTGCTAAGGGATGATCCATAGCCACAGCACAATATGTTGCACCAAAAATCGTATCAGGTCTTGTTGTAAAAACTCTTAAGGCATCATTATGATCTTTAATCTGAAAATTGAACTCTAATCCCAGAGATTTTCCAATCCAATTTTCCTGCATCAGCTTTACTTGGTTCGGCCAACCATCGAGCTCTTGAATGTTCTCCAAAAGTTTTTCTGCATAATCTGTTATCTTTATAAAATATTGATCTATTTTCTTTTTTTCTATTGTTGCTCCAGATCTCCATCCCTTTCCATCAATTACTTGTTCATTGGCTAAAACTGTTTCATCAACGGGGTCCCAATTTACTTCTGATTCCTTTTTATAAATCAGCCCTTGATCAAAGAGCTTATTAAAAAAAGATTGTTCCCACTTATAGTAATCACGTGATGAGGTAGCAAACTCTCTGTTCCAGTCGTAACTGAAGCCCAAACTTTTAAGCTGTCCTCGCATAGCATCAATATTTTGAACGGTCCATTCTTTTGGGGAAACATTATTTTCAATTGCAGCATTCTCGGCTGGCAAACCAAATGAATCCCAACCCATAGGCTGAAGCACATTGAAGCCTTGCATACGCTTAAACCTTGAGATTACATCCCCAATCGTATAATTTCTAACATGACCCATGTGCAATTTTCCAGATGGATATGGGAACATTGAAAGACAATAGTATTTAGGTTTTTCACTTTCTGTTGCTACAAAACTATTCTTTTCATCCCAAAAAGATTGGGCAGCTTTTTCTACTATTTTGGGGTTATATGATTCAGTCATTTTCAAACTGCTTCATGAAATTATTTTCAAGATAATTAATATTGTGTTTGTTATCTTGGAATGTTTGATCATTCATTAATGCAATATGTAGAGCGTGATTGGTTTTAATGCCCTCTACAAAAAACTCATCCAGAGCATTTTTCATTCTTTTGATACACGATTTGCGTTTATTTGTTGCAGTAATTATCTTTGCAAGCAAAGAGTCATAATATGGCGGCACTGTGTAGCCAGAGTATATATGCGAATCAAATCTTATCCCAAAACCTCCTGGAGGATGCATTTTAGTTATCTTGCCAGGCGATGGAATAAATGTGACAGGATCTTCTGCATTAATCCTGCACTCCATAGCATGACCTTTAAAAGTGATTCGGTTTTGATCAAGGACAAAATCCATGCCCAATGCTACTTTTAGCTGAGCTTTAACAAGGTCAAACATAGTTATCATTTCAGTTACCGGATGCTCAACCTGAATTCTTGTATTCATTTCTATAAAGAAAAACTCTTTATCCTTATAAAGAAATTCAATAGTTCCTGCGCCTTCATATTTTATTGATTCACATAAATTCACGCACGCTGATAATACTTTTTGTGTTTCACCCTCATCAATATCTACAGCTGGCGCTTCTTCAATAATTTTCTGATGTCTCCTTTGAAGGCTACAATCTCTTGTTCCTAGATGGATTGCTTTACCTTTCCCATCACCAAAAATCTGCACTTCAATATGTCTAGGATTTTCAATATATTTTTCTAGGTATAATGTCTCGTTTCCAAAAGCATTTTTTGCTTCTTGTTGAGTAATCGAAATGCCCGAGATTAACTCATTAATATCGTTAGCAACCCTCATTCCTCTTCCTCCTCCACCGGCAGTTGCTTTGATCATTATGGGAAATCCTATTTTCGTAGCTATTTTTTCCAATTCACTCTTACTCTCTGGAAGTTTGTCTTTGTAGCCTGGAACTATTGGAATTCCAGATTTTTCAGCTATTGTTTTAGCGGTAATCTTATCTCCCATTTTTTTAATAACGGCAGAGGAAGGTCCTATAAATTTAAAACCACTCCCTTCGCATTTTTCAGCAAATTTATGATCTTCGGCCAGGAATCCATATCCAGGGTAAATCGCATCAGAGCCGGTAACTTCAGCTGCAGAGAGTATGCCTGGGATATAAAGGTAACTTTCAATTGGATTGGATGGACCTATGCAAACAGTCTCATCAGCAAATCTCAAATGTTTGAGTTCTTGATCGCCACTAGAGTAGACGCCAACTGTTTTCAGGCCAACTTCTTTACATGCTCTAAGAGCACGCAACGCAATTTCTCCCCTATTGGCAATTAAAACTTTTTTTGTCATTCAGCTTACTGTAATAAGATTTTGATCGAATTCTACAGGCGTTCCATCTTCTACATTAATAGATTTAATTGTTCCAGAAAAATCTGATTTGATTTCATTCATCATTTTCATTGCTTCTACAATACAAACAACTTGACCTTTTTCTATATGATCGCCAACCTCAACATATGGGGGCTTGTCAGGGGCTGGTTTTCTATAAAAAGTTCCAACAATTGGAGATTTAATGTGATTACCCGAAGCATTTGAATCGTCAATGCCAATCTCTTCGGTTGTTGATTTAACTGCTTGAGTTGCTTGATTTGAAATGACGTATTCTTCCTTTGGTGAACTCATGCCACCTCTTGCAATTCTCACTGATTCTTCCCCTTCTTTAACCTCAATCTCTCTAAGGTCTGAAGCTTGAAGCATTTCAATTAACTTCTTAATTTTTCTAATATCCATTAGCTACTCCTGAATTTTTTGATTGCTTTATTAACTGCGTCCTCATATCCACTTATTCCTTTTCCAGAAATTTGCTCAATAGCTATATCTTCAAAATAAGAATGATGCCTGAACGATTCCCTGCTTTTAATATCAGTTATATGAACTTCATAGAATGGAATATCAACAGCAAGAAATGCATCTCTTATAGCAATACTTGTATGAGTAAAAGCTGCTGGATTAATTATAATGACTCCAATATTCTCAACACTAGCACCATGTATTTCATTGATAATTTTTTCTTCTGAGTTTGATTGGAAACAATGCAGTTCACAATCCTGATCCTCTGCTATTGAACGAAGTTTAAACTCAAGCTCTTTGAGACTTAAATCACCATATTTTTCAGTCTCTCTTGAACCTAGAAGATTAAGGTTTGGACCATTAATAAGTAGAATTTTCATCACTTTTATTGATTTTTGAAGATTTTAGCAGATTTTTACGTATTTTATAGAAAAATAACCGTAGACTTTATTGGGTAGCAATAAGTATTTTCTTTACAACCTTGATATTCAACATTAATCGAAACTTTTTGATTGTCAAATCTACTTAATGAAGACTCAACATCATATTCGATTTCAACTTTATTATAAATCACTTTTTTTATGCCCAAGAAAGGATCATCTTTAACAATCCATTTTATTTTATTAATGTTGATTGGTGAGATTTTATGATCTGATATTAAAGCAAAGGAATCCTTATACATATAATATCCTGGCTCAATTTCCCATATTAATTTTAAAGTATTATTATTTATCAAATAGTTAAATTTAAATGCTTGTTCAGGTGGAATAACTCTTTCATCACCTAAAATGGACTGAATTTTTTCATTAGCGAAGGTGCTTAATGAAATAAGCATTAAGATAAAAAAAGTGTATTTATTAGATATTTTTTGCATAACTTAATCCTCAAATGATAGAAAAAAATCAAAGCATTTGCATCATTGGTGCCGGAAGTACCGGTATAGCAGCATGTAAGAATTTTCACCAAGCAGGTTTAGATTTTATTTGTTACGAAGCAAGCGATCAGATTGGTGGGAATTGGGTCTACAAAAATAAGAACCAAATGTCATCCGCTTACAAATCACTGCATATCAATACTTCCAGAGAAAAAATGGAATACTCAGATTTCCCAATGCCTGATTCTTTTCCAGACTTTCCTCATCACAGCGATATTGCTAAATATTTTAATGATTACGTAGATCACTTTGGTTTTAGAGATAAAATTAAATTCAATACATCTGTAGTTTCAGCAATTCTACTAGAGGATGAGTCATGGCAAATATCTACCAGTGACGGCGTCACAAATATTTATGATAATTTGGTAGTTGCAAACGGGCATCATTGGGATCCCAGATACCCTAATCCAGATTTTAAAGGTAAATATTCTGGAGAAACCATGCACTCTCATCATTACTTAGAGCCTCATGACCCAGTTGACTGTGTGGGAAAGAATATTGTGATTGTTGGTGCTGGAAATTCCGCGATGGATATCGCGTGTGAACTTAGTAGAAAAAATACTGCAAACAAAGTTTTCCTTGCTGTTCGCAGCCCCGTTTGGATAACGCCTAAATATTTTGGTTCAACACCCTTGGATAGTTTTCAAAGACATCCATCAATAAAAGCAAATATTCTTCAAAAAGCATTCGAAAAGATTTTTAGTTTTTTAGCTGACTTTATTCTTACACGCAGAGTTATTAAGTATATTGGTAGACCAGAAGATATTGGATTGCCAAAACCTTCTCATAAATTTACACAGGCTCACCCCACAATATCAAGCGAAATTCAGCTTAGAATCGGATCAGGCGACCTAATAATAAAACCAAACATAGATAATTTTAATAATAAAACAGTTACATTTGATGATGGATCAAAGGAAGAAATTGACGTTATCATTTATGCCACAGGATATAAGATTTCTTTTCCATTTTTTAGCGATTCTTTTTTAAAAGTAAAGAACAATGATATTGCTTTATATAAAAGAATATTTCATCCTCAATATTCATCACTTTTTTTTCTAGGTTTGGTGCAGCCGCTATGCGCAATGATGCCAATCGCAGATGAGCAATCTAAACTTCTTACCAGTTATTTAAAAAACACATACAAATTGCCTTCACAAGAGGTGATGAAGCAAGATGCTGAATCCATTCATAACGAGACGAAGGATTACTATGTGGACTCACCTCGTCACACAATACAAATTAACTGTTTAACCTACACAGATGATCTGAGAGACGAGTTAAAATTAGGTAGTAGGAGGTTGTAGTGCTAGCTAATTTTTTTATAGCGTTATTTCTAGCTATACCTGAACCTATTTTGAGAATTATATTCTTCTACAAAAGAAGGATTATTATTGATAATCAGCGCCTAAATTTTCAGTCCCAAGTTTTTTTAAGTTTTATTGAAAAATCTTTGAAAGCATTGGGAGATGATCCTGTAAAGATAAGAACAGAAAGGGAAAAAAATAATTTGAAAAATCTTTCTGCAAAACCAACAATAAAAGTATCAACTCAAGATCATAATCTTGTCATAGATGGTCATGAATTAATCCTGAGAGAATACATTCCCGAATCTATTAAAAGCAAAAACTCAATGCTTTATTTTCATGGCGGAGGCTATGTGATAGGCAGTATAAATACTCACCATACCTGGGTGAAATATTTTGCATCTAAGTTGCAGATAAAAATTTATTCCCTAAATTATAGATTGGCACCCGAATATCCATTCCCGAGCGCACTTGAGGACGCAAATTTTGCTTTTGAATGGATAATGAAGAAGTATAATTGTGAGGCTAAAAATATAATATTATGCGGTGATAGTGCTGGCGCTCATCTCGCAGCTTCTCTCTCTAACTACAGATTAGATAATCAATACAAAAGTAGCAAAACACAACTATTAATTTATCCAATGATAGATCCAAGCTGTAATTCGAAATCACAAGATCTTTTTGCTAATGGTTTCCTATTAACTAAAGAATCAATGCACAGATTTTGGTCCCTATTTAGAGGAAATATTAGTGATGATGAAAATCCATATTTCAACTTAATGCATCAAGAAGACCTTTCAAATTCTCTAGACACTCTTATAATTACAGCCGGATTTGACCCATTGAGGGATGAGGCAGAAGTTTATGCCAAAAAACTTAATCGATCAGGAGCTCGAGTTAGACAATTGCACTACCCAGATTTATTTCACGGATTTGTAAATTTAACTGGATTAAGGGCATGCAAGACTGCCGTTGACGATATGATTGATGAAATGAGAAATTTTTATGAATAAATTACTATCAGTTTCTGGCTTAGACGTTAAGTTTAATCTTAGAGATTCAGTTTTTCATGCTGTAAAAAATGCTTCGTTTGAAATATCAGAAAATGAAATTGTTGGTCTTGTCGGAGAATCTGGATCAGGTAAATCAGTAACTGCCATGTCACTTATGAGGTTACTGCCTGAGCCTAAGGCAGAGTTTGGAGCAAACTCAAAGATATCCTTTAGAGATAATGATGTCTTATCGCTGCCTGCTAACCAACTTCGACTAACAAGAGGCAGTGAAATAAGCATGATATTTCAAGAACCTATGACTTCTTTAAACCCCTTTCATAAAGTAGGAAAGCAGATACAGGAATCAATTCGTTTGCATCAAAAATTAACAAAAGAAGAATCAAAAAATGAAGCCATTAACTTAATGAAACTCGTTGAGATTCCAGATTCAAAGAATAGATATCATTCATATCCATATGAATTATCCGGAGGTCAAAGGCAAAGGATTATGATTGCAATGGCCCTAGCTAATAAACCAAAATTGCTCATTGCGGATGAACCAACTACCGCTCTCGACGTCACTATTCAAGCTCAGATATTGGACCTAATCTCAAAATTAAGAAATGAGGTTGGCATGGCGGTTTTATTTATTACTCATGATCTTGGACTGATTGAATCTTTTTCAGAAAAAGTAATTGTGATGAAGGAAGGCGAAATTGTAGAACAAGGGCAAACAAAAGAAATTTTTTTAAATCCACAACATGCCTATACAAAAATGCTTTTAGCCTCTGAGCCCAAACCTCTAGAGAGTACTCAGAAAGATGAATCTGTATCACTTGAAGTTAAGTCTTTGTCAGTAAGATTTAATCTTAAAAATAATTCTTTTATGACACGCAAGCAATTTACAGCAGTTGATGATGTAACTTTCAAGATCAATACAAATTCTACTGTTGGATTAGTCGGCGAATCTGGTTCGGGCAAGTCTACATTGGGTAAAGCAATTGCTGGATTATTAAATTACGAGGGTGAAATATTATTTGATGGAAAAAATCTTGCAAAGATTTCTGGCTCTGAAAGACAAAGAATTAAAAAAGATATTCAGATTATTTTTCAAGATCCTTTTGGCTCATTATCTCCTAGAATGACCATTGGCGAGATTATTGGTGAAGGCCTAGATGTACATTTTGATTTAAAGAAAAATGAAAAGGTATCGCTAATAAAAGATTCAATGGAGGATGTTGGGTTAAATCCAGAGCATATGTTCAAGTATCCTCATGAATTTTCAGGAGGACAACGCCAAAGAATTGCTATTGCTAGGTCGATTATTTTAAAACCTAAATTACTTATTCTTGATGAGCCAACTTCTGCACTTGATCGATCTATCCAGATTCAAGTCTTGGAGCTGCTAAAAGAACTTCAGAAGAAACTTAAATTAACCTATTTATTTATTAGCCATGATCTTAAAGTTATCAGATCAATCTCAGATTATATTTTTGTTATGCAAAATGGGAAAATTATAGAAACCGGGCCATCAAAAGTTGTATTTGAAGATCCTAAAAATCAATATACAGTAGACTTGTTAAAAGCAGCATTAAAGTATTCCTCTGGTTAAATATGACTAAAAGAAAACATTCAAGCAAATTAGTAGATGGCCCATTACAGGCCGCTTCAAGATCAATGCTAAGAGGTGTTGGGTTTTCTTCAGAGGATTTCAAAAAACCATTAGTAGGAATTGCTTCCACCTGGTCAAAAGTTACGCCCTGCAACATGCATATTAACGACTTAGCTGAGATCGTTGAGCAATCAATTGATGAATCAAACTGTAAAGCAGTCTTATTTAATACCATTACAGTATCTGATGGTATTTCGATGGGAACTGAGGGCATGAAATACTCATTGGTCTCAAGGGAGGTGATAGCTGATTCAATAGAAACGGTTGTTGGTTGTCTTGGTTATGATGGCTTAGTTGCAATCGGTGGATGTGATAAAAATATGCCAGGAGCTCTGATTGGGATGGCAAGATTAAATAGACCATCTCTTTTTATCTACGGCGGATCTATCAAGCCCAGTCATGAAAATACAGATTATGTAACTGTCTGTGAGAAGACTGGAGAGTACGCAAAAGGAGATATTTCTGAAGACGAACTCATTAGAATTGAAGAAATTTCTGTTAAAGGCCCAGGCTCATGCGGAGGCATGTACACAGCTAATACGATGGCTTCAGCCATTGAAGCTCTTGGAATGAGTCTTCCGGGAAGCAGTAGTCAAGATGCCATTTCTAATAATAAAAAACAAGATTGCAAAGAGGCAGGTGCAGCGATAGAACATTTAATCGAATTAGATTTAAAGCCTTCAGATATTATGACCAAAGAAGCTTTTGAAAATGCCATAACTGCGGTTATTGCTCTTGGTGGATCTACAAATGCAGTGCTGCATCTTTTGGCAATGGCAGATGCAATTGGAGTTGATTTGCATTTAGATGATTTTTCTAGGATTGGTGAAAATGTTCCCGTTATTGCTGATATCAAACCATTTGGCAATCATTTTATGTCTGAGCTGAATGAGCAAGGTGGAATTTCGCCCGTTTTAAAAATGTTACTGGATAAAAATTTACTCCACGGGGATTGTTTAACAGTAACAGGAAAAACACTTGCTGAAAATCTTGAAGATATTAGTCCTTATAATTCCAGTCAGGGCATTATTAAGTCTCTTGAAGATCCAATAAAAGGAAGTAGTCATCTGAGGATTCTTTACGGTAACTTAGCACCTGAAGGAGCAGTTGCTAAGATCACGGGCCAAGAAGGAACTATTTTTGAAGGGAAGGCAAGAGTTTTCAACTCTGAAGAGGACGGTAATCAAGCAATCCTAAACAAGGAAATAAAAGCAGGAGATGTTGTGGTGATACGTTATGAGGGTCCAAAAGGTGGTCCTGGTATGAGAGAAATGCTAAAACCAACTTCAGCCATAATGGGACAAGGTCTTGGCGATAAAGTAGCATTTGTTACTGATGGAAGGTTTTCAGGTGGGACTCATGGGTTTGTTGTAGGTCATATCTCTCCAGAAGCAGAAGTTGGAGGACCAATTGCATTAATTGAAGATGATGATCTTATTAGAATTGATGCTGAATCAAATGAGCTAATCCTTTTGGTGGATGTGGAAATTTTGCAAGAAAGAAAAAGAAATTTGAAAAATATCAATACGTCCCCAAAAAAGGGTGTACTGGCTAAATACAAAAATTTAGTTGGCAGCGCATCTAAAGGAGCTGTCACTGATTCATATGATCAATAGAAAATACCCAAGCACAAGGCTTAGAAGACTTCGACAATCTAAAACAATAAGAGATTTAGTCGCTGAAAATACTGTTTCCAGTAACGATCTAATTGAGCCAATGTTCTTAGTAAACTCTAAATCAGATGCAGGCCCTGTAAACTCGATGCCCGGTGTTGAGAGGTTTGAAAAAGATCAGCTTTTTAGAGAAATTGAGGAAAGTATTAAACATGGCATCAAGGCGTTTGCTATTTTTCCAGTTGTACCAAGTGATTTGAAGGATGAAAGCGGCTCATATGCTTTATCAGCAGATAATTTTTTGATTAATTTTCTTAGAGAGTTTAGTGAAAGATATCCTGATGTAATTTCAATTGCAGATGTCGCGCTGGATCCATATACATCTCACGGGCATGATGGAATATTGGCCAATGACATTGTTATAAATGATGAAACTAATGAGCTCTTAGGAAAGCAGGCTGTATTACTTGCAGATGCTGGCGCTACCATCGTAGCACCATCTGACATGATGGATGGAAGAATTGGCGTCATAAGGTCAGCTTTGGACGCAAATAAAAATAAAGACACCATTATCTTATCTTATGCAGCAAAATTTGCTTCTTCGTTTTATGGTCCATTTAGGGATGCGGTCGGCTCCAAAACCAATCTTGCAGGCGCATCAAAAAAAACATATCAAATGGATGTAAGAAATTCAGATGAAGCATTGCACGAAGTTGCAATTGATGTAGATGAGGGTGCGGATATTGTTATGATTAAGCCTGGTATGCCGTATTTAGATATCATTTCCAAGGTAAAAGAAAAGTTTCAAATGCCTACATTTGCATATCAGGTGAGCGGTGAATACAGCATGCTTTCGAAGGCTATCAGTCAAGGATTACTTGATAAAAGCGTTATGCTAGAATCGATTGTAAGTTTTAAAAGAGCTGGATCTGATGCAGTTCTTACCTACGCTGCAAAGCAAATTGCCAAGGAGATAAAAGATGAGTAATGGTGTTTTAGAAGTTTCAAATGATAATTTTGAGTCCGAAGTTGTGAATAGTGAAAAACCAGTACTTGTAGATTTTTGGGCTGAGTGGTGCGGACCATGCAAACAAATTGCCCCTGTAGTTGAAGAAATAGCTGATGAACATTCAGATAGGTTAAAAGTTTGCAAGATGGATGTTGACGCAAATAGAGAAACGGCCGTTCAATTTGGAATTAGATCAATACCAACATTATTGATTTTTAAAAATGGCGAAGTTGCAGGAGCACAAATCGGGGCAGTTAGTAAGCAGCAGCTTTTGGAGTTTATTCAAGCAGAAATATAATTTTGCATCTTTAGCAAAAAGCTACTATCATTCGCATATCACGGTCTTTTGACCACCATTCATTGTAATTTTTCTTTTCCAGAGGACAAAACCATATGAATTTATCAGAGATTAAAACTAAATCTATTAGTGATTTAATTGATATTGCTACCGATCTTGGCATCGAAGATGTCGGGCGACTTAAAAAGCAAGACATAATTTTTAGGATTTTTAAGCAACAAGCCAGTGAGGGAACTGATATTTTCGGTGGTGGTGTATTAGAAATACTTAATGATGGTTTTGGTTTTTTGAGATCGACTGAAAATTCTTACTGTACCAGCGCAGATGATATTTATGTTTCACCGAGCCAAGTTAGAAAGTTTGCGCTTAGAAAAGGTGATGAAGTTCAAGGCAAGATAAGGCCGCCCAAGGATCAAGAAAGATATTTTGCGCTTGTTCAAATCGATACCATCAATGGAGAAACACCAGATAAAGCTAAAAAGAAAATACTATTTGAAAATCTGACTCCTCTCTTTCCTAATAATAGACTAATGCTTGAGCAGGGCACTGGATCAAATGCAGACATTTCATCAAGGGTTATTGATTTAACTGCTCCAATTGGTAAAGGTCAACGTGGATTAATTGTGTCACCTCCTAAAGCAGGTAAAACCTTAATGCTTCAAAGTATTGCTCACTCAATTACAAAAAATAATCCTGAAGTCGAGTTAATTGTCTTGTTAATTGATGAGAGGCCTGAAGAGGTTACCGACATGAGTCGAACTGTAAGAGGAGAAGTGGTTGCCAGTACTTTTGATGAGCCTCCAACTAGACATGTTCAAGTTGCGGATATGGTGATTGAAAAGGCTAAACGCTTAACTGAACATAAGAAAGATGTTGTGATATTGCTTGATTCAATCACTAGGCTGGGAAGAGCTTACAATGCTGTGCAACCAGCTTCAGGGAAGATACTTTCCGGAGGTGTAGATTCAAATGCGCTGGAAAGACCAAAAAGATTTTTTGGAGCAGCTAGAAATCTTGAAGAGGGTGGAAGTCTCACTATCATTGCCACTGCTTTAGTGGATACTGGCTCAAAAATGGATGAAGTTATTTATGAAGAATTTAAGGGCACGGGAAATATGGAGATTCATCTGGAAAGAAACATTGCTGAAAAAAGAATCTATCCTGCTATAAATATTAGACGTTCAGGAACTCGAAGAGAGGACTTGCTTACCACTGATGAAGAACTACAAAGAATGATAATTTTAAGAAAACTTCTGGATGATATGGAAGATGCTCAAGCTATCGAGTGGCTAATAGAGAAACTCAAAATGACAAAGACTAATGATGAATTCTTTGCTGCAATGCGAAGTGGAAATGGAAAGAAGAAAAGTTAGTTAATTTTTATACAAGCATCAATCATATCTTCATCGATTGCACTGCTCGCCTGAATAACCTTACTTGATACCTTGCTAACATGATTGGCAATTCTTGTTGATGGAATTATCCATGTTGTGCTTGATAAAGCCTTTTTAGAAAGGTTTTTAGTTAAAGCATCAAAAATATTTATGCTGTAAATAAAGACAATGTTTTCGGAGGACTCTAATTCTTTTTGTAAATTCTTAACCATTTCGTAATTTATTTCTAAGTGATGAGATGCAATATAAACTACTTCTGTTTCATCATTGCTTGAGATACTTTTCTCGGACCAAGAATTGCTAAAAATAATTACTCTTTTTAATCCCTCGTCTTGCATCAGCAGCCCCAGTCCTTCAGATTGGAATTCTTGAGGGATTAGACTATTAAGACCATGATTTAAAAGATTTTCTTGAGTAGATGGGCCGACTGCAAGGAATTTTGCATTGCATTCCTCTAGAGAGATAAAATCTTGAACAATTTTTATCCCATACTTTACTGCTGCGGCACTAGTGAAAGCTATACCGTCAAAAGTATGAATATCTTTGAGTATCTCAATATCGGCTGATGTTAAGTTTTTGCGTTGTCTAATATCTGATAATGGAAATGAAGTATGTTCAATATTTAATGCTTCTAATTTATAGCTAAGCTTTCTTGCTTGTTTGTGTGGTCTAGTATTAATGATCATTAATTTGAAATTAATTCTTTGATTTTTAAGTCTTCTATTTTATTGAATAACTCTAAATAAAATTGATCTAATTCAGCTTCAATGAAACTCATATCAATTTTTTCTACTCTTAAGCTTTTCTGATCAAACGCACGAAGATTCATCTCGAATGTACTTTCTTTTACTTTTTTGCAAATCAAAGCAATTGCAGAGTTACAGTCACCTTCTAAATATTTAATAATTTTTCTCTCAACAGAGGCAATGAAGTATGTTTCATGATGATTAACGCTTTTAATAATTTCTAATTTCTGTGGATTTATATCTCTACTCACTTCAATTCCAATTATTGCTTGTGTCGCTGCAGGAAGCATTACTGATGAATCAATTTTCTCTACATTTTCTAAATTTAACTGAAGCCTATCGAGAGCAGCTGTCGCTATAACTAATGCATCAAATTCATTATCTTTTAACTTTTTTATTCTTGTATGAATATTGCCTCTAACTGGACACACTTCCAAAGAAGGATTGAATAATTTGACTTGTGCTGCACGTCTAGGAGATGAGGTTGCGACAATTGATTTATCTTTTAGCTGGTCAAGGGTTATTGATTCTTTAAAAATAATTGAATCGGAGGGGTTAGCCCGCTCTAGAGTTGCTAATATTTGGAATTCGTTATTAAGATCTGCTGGAACATCTTTAAGGCTATGCACCGCAATGTCTGCATCACCCATCACTAATGCTTCTTCAAGTCGTTTAACAAAGACACCTTTTCCACCTAATTCATGAATTGGCCTTAAATCCTTGTCACCCTCAGAATCAAGGGGTAACAACTCACAAATACAATCTGGATGCTTATCAATGATTGCTTGTTTTACAGCTTCGGCTTGATAAAGAGCTAAAGGAGATTTTCGTGTTGCAATTTTTATTTCCATTGAATGAGTTGTCCTTTTGCTTCTCCTACTTTTTTTTCTCTTATGGCTTTTAAAGTATCAGGTATATTAATGGAGATTCTTGCTGCATGCTCTAAAAAAATAAAACCATTCTTTGAAAGCAGTTTATTTAAAGCAATAGTTTGTAATAGAATTTCATAATCCTTGAACTCGTAGGGAGGATCCATAAAAATAAGGTCAAATACTTCTTCATTGCCATGCATCCATGCAGAAACATCAGCTCTAATGCATTCACACTTATCCTTATAATTAAGCTCACCAGTTAATTTATCAATCTTATTGATGTGATCTTTTGTATGATCAACAAATGTAACCTTTGATGCACTGCGAGAGAGACATTCCAGACCAAGACTTCCAGTCCCTGCAAATAAATCCAAGCAATTTGAATCAAGGATATTGAATTGCACCCAATCAAAAGCAATTTTTTTTAAACGATCACTGGTAGGCCTTAATTTTGAACTAGGTTTAAAATTTATCTTGAATCCCTTGTTAGAACCACTGATAATTCTTATGCTTGGATTAGTTTTCAATATTTCTAAAAGTAAGTTTATAAATGTTACAACAAGAATTCCTAAAATCGATGAGATATTTAGCTGCCTCAGTCAGTATTATCTCTGCAAAGGATTCAAATGATAAGCCTTATGCAATGACGGCATCTTCAGTTACTTCTTTAACTCTTGAACCCCCATCAATTTTGGTATGCGTCAATCATGACGCATCAATCCATGACCATCTATTAAATGATGAGGCTAAGTTTTGCGTTAATTTGCTCAAGAAAAATCAACAAGACATCGCTACACTCTGCAGTATCAAAGAAAAAGAAGATCAAAGATTTGAAGATAAAAATTGGAATTTAAACAGTGTCCCTTTTTTGCAAGGCTCTCAATCGAATTTATTTTGTAACGTTAAAAAATATTTAGACTATGAAACCCACACTATAATAATCGGAGAGGTTTATCAATCTCATAACGATGATGGCTTTGACACTTTGATGTATGCAAATGGAAAATACTTATAACTTATTAAAATTAGTCTTTCGTTTTTGGTTATGTACCTTGTGTGCATTACCTTTGTTTTATTTGCATGCAGAAGAAACAGAACCTCATGCATATGTCATTCATCCAAAAAATGGTGATGTTGTTTCGAGTCCCTTTAAGGTTATATTTGGCCTTAAGAATTTTGGTGTTGTGCCTGCAGGCATTGACCTTCAATTTGCAGGCCACCATCACCTCTTTGTTAACAGTCCAGGAATAGATTATTCAAAACCAATTCCAGCTGATAAAAATCACTTACATTTTGGAAAAGGGCAGACTGAAACTATCCTAGATTTAGAGCCAGGTGAATATGAACTTCAATTAGTTCTAGGTAATTATTTGCATATCCCCTTTAACCCTAGCATTGAATCAAAAATAATTTCAATAAGAGTTAAAGCTAATTAGCTTTTAATTAATGCATCAATTGAAGAATTCATAAAGGGAACAAGATTATTTTTTGCAGCTCTTAAAGCATCAATTGGCATATCATAACTCCCATCAGTTGTTGGAACATCCTCTAATTTTTGCTCAATTTTATTTAAACCAACAAGACCATGTAAAAAGGCCCAAATTTTGACGCATTTTTCATCATATTCTTGATCATTTTTTAGTTTAATGTACCTTTTAATTGATAATTTTAGTGAGCTGTATGCTTCAAGAGCAGCATTATGAAGATCAGGAAAATTTCTAAAATCTTTAATGACCGTCCCAAACATAACCTCATAGATATTATTGTTGCTTATTGCAAAATCTAGATATGCAAGCATCGCATCAATAAGCGTCTTTTTTGAAATCTTGTTTGTTTTTGATAAGTCTATGATTTTATCTATGGATTTTTGCATCTCAACAAACCCATGAGCAGCTACAGCAGCCAACAGTGATTCTTTAGTTTCAAAATGCCTATAGGGTGCTGTTTGAGAGACATTCGCTTCCTTGGCAATGCCTCTTAAGCTAATTTTGTCATGACCATGTTCTTCACATAAGGTACACGCACAACGGATAAGCTCTGAGCGCAAATTTCCGTGATGATATTTCATATTTATGTTGACACTGTAAACATTTAGTACTATGTTTACGCTGTAAACATTAATTCTTAACTATAAATTTGTCAAATAAATGAAAAAATTGATATACAAAAACCAGACCCTCGTTGCTTTTTTAATTTCAGTAAGCTCTTTAAATATAATTTTGATAACTATGTTTCAACTAACAAAGTTAGGTTAATTCTATGAAAAAACTTTTCTTGTTTCTTATCCTTGGAGCTACGACTCTTTTGATGGGGCAGGATTCATTGGAGGTTTTAGAAGTTGAAATTCAAAATAGTTACAAAGAGATTAAATTAATACCAGGAAAAGTACTTCCGACTCAAATATCAAATCTTGCTTTTGAAATTCCTGGGATCGTTTATAAGATAAATGCAGACATAGGAGATAGGTTTACAAAGGGCGATGTCCTAGCTGAACTTGATAGCAGAGAAGTTAATGCAAATTTCATGCAAGCTGAGGCAAGGTTTAAATTATCTAAGCTTGCTCTTGATCGTTTTGAGGATCTTAAAAAAGACGGCTTTATTTCTGCGCAAGAATTTGATCGCGCCAGTGCAGAATATGATGTAGCTAAATCTGAACTAGAATTCTTCAAAGTAAAACTTTCTCAAACTAAAATTACTGCTCCATACGATGGTTTTATTCAAGATCGTATGATTGATCAAGGTACCATTATCTCTCCAGGAACTATGGTCTTTCAATTTGTAAGCTCAACTTCCGTTGAGGCACATGTCTCAATACCTAGCGACATCATTCAGAACCTTGTCATCGGACAAGAATATACATTCACTATTGAAGGTGGAAATGCAAAAGCAAAATTCTCCCGTGTTGCTCCTATGACTATTGGAGGATCAACCAATCGTTTAGCAATCTTTAGGTTTAAAGAATTCATCAATCCTGGTTCGATAGGCTATCTCAATTATGAGAATTTAGTCCTCACAAAAGGAGTCTGGGTTCCGTTTAGTGCTTTATCAGAATCTGACCAAGGCTTATGGAGTTTGTTTGTCCTTGCACCTGAAAGTGATAGTTTTGGCTCCGTAAAGGTAGTTCGAGAGCTTGTTGAGTTGTTGCATATTGAGGGTAATTTTGCTTATGTAACCGGAACTTTAACTCCGGGTGAGCAAGTCATTGTGGGTGGGGCATCAAAAGTAATTGAAGGCAAGATCTACGATTAATTTTCACCATGAATCCCATAGAAATATTCCTTGAAAGACCTAGAGTCTTCATTCTAACAATTATATTTATTTTAATTTCAGGATTTTTTGCTCTTAATTCCGTTCCAAGGCAAGAAAACCCAGAGCTTGCCCAAAGATGGTCTACCGTTCAAGTTATCTATCCTGGAGCATCTCCTGAAAGAATTGAAACTCAAGTATTAGAGCCACTTGAGGCAAAATTAAGAGAAGTTTTTGAGGTTAGAAGATTAGTCTCCTCAGCTTCAGATGGTTTCAGTATGACCTTGGTTGAGTTAAAAGAAGATGTAGATCCATCTCTTATCGAAGATGCATGGTCAGAAGTTCAGGACAAGATTGATCAGGCCAAAGTTAACTTACCGCGAAACATAGATACCGAATTAATAAGAAGTAGTGGTCCACCGGCTACGTTAATTTATGCAATTAAATGGATGAAGGACAGTCCTCCACCAAAAATTCTTATGACCAGGGTGGCAGATGATTTAAGGCTGGAGCTGGCGTATGGTGGAGGCACAGATAAAGCCTTTTTATTTGGTGGCACCGAGGAAGAAGTTCTTATTGAGATTGATAATGCAAGAATCTCTAGCATGGGATTATCGTTTCAAGAAATAGCAAATCGAGTACAAGCTTTAGATAACAAAAGACCTATAGGTGTATTCACAGATAAAAGTAGTGAAATATTGGTCAAATCAAAAGATAACTTTAGGACCATTCAAGAAATAGAAGACTTACCAATAGAGACTTTTGATGGAACGGAAATAGTCAGGCTTGGGGATATTGCCAGCATAAAGAAAACCCCAAGAATTCCATCTGAAGAAATAATCTATGTGGATGGGCAGCCTGCAATATTGATTCAGGTTCATGCGGCGTTCCAGCAAAGGATAGATTTGTATGTAAAAAATCTCGAAAAAATTGCTTATGCCTTTGATAAAAACCTTCCCGATGAATTAAGCGTGGTAAAGCTTTATGACGAATCATTTTACCTAAATCAGAAATTTGATAATCTTTCTTGGAGCATCTTTTTTGCAACAAATATTGTTATATTACTGAGCTTTTTCTTGCTGGGTCTGAGGTCAGCTTTAATTGTTGGAGTAACCATCCCGCTGACTATTTGTTTGGTTCTTTTGGGTTGTAATTTATTGGGATTACCGCTCCATCAAACTTCCATGACAGGAATAATAATTGCACTGGGGCTACTTATTGATAATGCAATTATTATGGTTGAGGATTATAAATTTAGACGGCGAAGTGGACATGCTCCCAGAAGCGCAGCTTTAATTTCATTTAAACATCTTTGGGTGCCACTAGCGGCTGCTACAGCAACCACGGCGTTTGCTTTTCTTCCGATTGCTGCGGGGAAGGGTCCAAGTTCAGAATTTGTAGGTGGTATGGCAATCACAGTAATTCTTTCGGTTTGTGGTTCCTTATTTTTGGCTTTATTCATAACTCCTGTTTTTCTAAATCTTTTAGAAAAAATTCCACTATTTAAAAATCAAAAACTTGCTACCGAGGGCTATTCAAATGAAGATTTAGCTCGCCACTATCGCAACTTCTTAAAATGGTCATTTGATAAACCTCGTCGGGGTATTTTATTGGCACTTATTCTTCCTACCATTGGTTTTCTAGCATTCCCATTGCTTAAGCAAGATTTTTTTCCTGAGTTAGATCGAAATATGTTCAGAGTTATAGTTGAGCTGCCACCAAACTCATCAATTGATGCAACTGAGAAAGAGATTCTTAGATTAAGAGAGGAGATGTATAAAAAGGCAGGCTTTGAGATTAAATCTGATGTTTGGTTTGTTGGGCGAAACCTTCCACGTGTTCTCTACAATGTAATTGGAGGAGACTCACCTTTAGGTAATAATAATGTAGCAGACGCATTTTTTATTTCTGAAGACTACTCCAAAATGATGAAAGGCCTCCCAGCATTAGCAAGGTCTATGGTTGAAACAAATCCTGACCTCAGAATTATTATTGATAAGTTTGATTCTGGTCCACCAGTTTTTGCTGCTGTTGAGTATCGAATATTAGGAGATGATCCAAAGGTTTTAAAAGCATTGGGCGAGCAATTAGAGCTGATCATGAATAATGCACCGGATGTTTTCTTAACAAGAGCAGATCTTTCTCAAATCAGTGCAAAGTTTGAAATTGATTTCAATAATTCTCAATTATTATTATCCGGTGTAAATACACAGGTTCTTTTAAATGAAATCTCTATAGCAACTCAAGGCATTAATGTTGGAACAATGCTTGATGGAAATAAAGAAATTCCTTTAAGAATTAGAGGGATGAAGTATCAAGATTTGAATGATTCAATTCAATACATCTCCATTCCCGGAGATAATTCCCTTAATTACTCTTCTAGTTTTGGTGATCTGAAATTGACTTCCAAGCCAACATCCCTTGCTCGGTTTGAGGGCTCAAAGTCAAATACTGTTCAAGGTTGGATTTGGCCAGATAAACTTGCATCAGGCACTGAACGCTACATTAAGACCTCCATTGAAAAATTTAAAGAATCTTTGCCTCCCGGATATCAATTAGAGCTTTCTGGTGAAGCTGAATCTAGATCGGAGTCGCAAGCACAAATTTTTTCCTCTGCTGCAATATTCTTTATTTTAATAATAATTGCTCTAATTTCTGCGCTCAATTCTTTTAGAGAAGCAACAATTATTCTAAGTGTTGCAATATTGTGTACAGGCTTAGCTTTCGTGGGCCTGGTCATGGGAAATGCTAATTTTGGTTTTATAGGTTTGGTTGGAGCAGTAGGTCTTGTTGGTTTATCCATAAATGATTCAATAGTTGTTCTATCTCATATTAAGGAGGCAAATGAGAATAATGATCTCACTAAGGAAGGATTGATAGATGTGGTGATGCGCTCCACTAGACATATCATTACAACATCGGTGACTACCATAGGAGGGTTCTTACCACTGCTAGTTTCAAGTATATTTTTTAAACCACTTGCTTGGGCGATGGCGGGTGGAGTCTTTGGAGCAACAATAATTGCTTTATTTTATATACCCAGCTTGTATGCAATAAAAGAAAAAATAGCTTAATTTAAGATTCTTGTTGTGGAGGTTTGGGAGCCTCTCTATTAAAAGGCCAGAATCCTCTTGACTCAGTTTTAGAATCTTCTAATTCTTGATTTGGATAGTTAATCACGATCGTTTTCTCAACATCTTCAAGTAAGTCAAGATAGCCTAAGTTTCCATAAGCTTCTTTAAGTATGTTTAATGCTCTTAAATTTTCACTTGAATTAGGGATGTGCTCTAAGACATATTTTGCTCGTCTTAAGGCAGCTATATATGCCTCTCTTCTAAGATAATAATCAGCTGCAGTAAGTTCGTGTTTAGCAATCATATTTCTTAGATAAATTAATCTCTGATTAGCATAAGGAGCATACTGGCTGTCAGGAAACCTAGTTAGAAATTCAGATAGTTCTGAGAATGACTGCTTTGCTCCAGAAATATCTCTCTTTGGTAAATTATCCTCAAAGAGTCGCGCAAAAAAGCTTTTATCTCGGGTATAGCTTGTAATTCCCCTCATAAAATATGCATAGTCAATATTAGGATGTCTGGGATGAAGTCTTATAAATTTTTCTGTTGCGGCGTGAGCAGCTTCATCATCAGCATTCATAAAATGAACATATATTAGTTCAGATTGAGCTTGCTCAGCATACCTACCAAAAGGATATCTGGTAACGATCATCTCAAGCGCATCGATTGCTGAAAAATAGTTTTTTGCTCTCATTCTACTTTGAGCTATTTCATAGTACTGCTGCTCAGGCTGTTCAATAACTGGACCATCAGAACTACATCCGGTAAATACAACAAATGAGGCGAGCATTCCAAGTGTATTTCTAAAGAATTTGTTTTTATGCATACCCATAATTTCGCAACATTTTACCCTTTTAATTCCAAGCTTAGTAAACTAATCATAAAAATTTTTAGACTATTAAAGTTATTGTCAGTTCGTTATGAGGCACAAAAAGTTAGAAATTCCTGAGATCCTCCGTGGCAAAAGGGCTGATATTGCAATTAGCGAGCTTCTTGGCAATGAATTATCAAGAAATCAGGTTAAGGATTTAATTAAATCGGGTGATATTTTGATTAATGATGAGAGGTGCAAGCCAAAAGATAAAGTCTGTCATAATGATCAAATCGATGTATCAATTCCGGATGCCGAAGTATCTTCATGGACTGCAGAGGATATTAATCTTGATATTATTTTTGCATGTGATGATTACGCAATCATAAATAAACCAGCTGGCTTAGTAATGCACCCTGGAGCTGGTGTTAAGTCAGGCACTCTAGCAAATGGAGTAGCAAAAATTTATCCCGAAGTTTTAAGCCTTCCAAGAAACGGAATAGTACATAGGCTTGATAAAGATACGTCAGGGTTAGTAGTTATAGCGAGGAAAAACGGTTTTAGAAATCACATTGCTGAGCAATTCCAAAACAGAGAGGTAGAAAAAAAATATTTAGCAGTAATTAAGGGTGAGATTATTGGCGCTCTAACTATAGATAAGCCTATTGCCAGGGATAGACAAAATAGAACCAAGATGAAAGTAGATGAAAGCGGGAGAGAGGCTATCTCCGAAGCTATATCTCTGGAAAGTTTTGGTGGATACTCTGTGGTTGAGGTAAAAATTGAAACCGGAAGGACCCATCAAATTCGAGTACATTTAAGCTCGAATAAAACACCTATAATTGGAGACAAGGCTTATGGTTCTGGAAGCCAATTAATCAAGAATCTTTCTGATAATTTAAAGGATAAAATTTTGTCATTTCCAAGGCAGGCACTCCACGCATATAAATTAGCATTTTTCGATGCTAGCAACGAAATGCAGACATACAAGAGTAATCCACCAGATGATATATTAGGCCTAATAGAATTCTTGAAGAGCAATAAAAATGCTTGAAACACTTGTTTTTAAAAGAATTTAAGGTATAAATCCACGTTCCAATTTAGATACTTAGATATGAACTTATCTGGCGGTGACATGTTAATGCGAGCTCTTAGAGAAGAGGGCGTGAAATTTATATTCGGCTATCCCGGAGGAGCTGCTTTACATATTTACGATTCTGTTTTCCGTCAAAAGAGCATCGAACACATTTTAGTTAGACATGAGCAAGGCGCTACTCATGCAGCTGATGGCTATGCAAGAGCTACTGGTAAGCCTGGGGTTGTATTGGTAACTTCTGGACCTGGAGCAACAAATGCTATTACTGGGATAGCAACAGCTTTTATGGACTCCATTCCTATGATTGTTATCTCAGGTCAAGTTCAAAGTCATTTAATTGGAACAGATTCATTCCAGGAAACCGACATGATTGGTATCTCAAGACCAATAGTTAAGCACAGTTACATTATTCAAGATGTTCGGGACATTCCAAAAGTAGTTCAAGAAGCATTTCATATAGCTACCTCAGGAAGGCCTGGACCAGTTGTAATTGATATTCCCAAAGATATGACTGATCCTTCTAAAAAGTTTAAGTATCAAAAGCCAGACAATCCTGACATTAGATCATATAAACCAAAATCATTGCCGCATCCAGGGCAGATAAAAAAAGCAGCAAAAGCTATCTTGTCATCTGAGAGGCCAGTAATTTATTCAGGTGGTGGCGTTATTATTGGCAATGCTTCTAAGGAATTAAATGACCTTAATAAGCTCTTAAAAGTACCATTGACTAGTACCTTAATGGGTCTAGGAGCATTCCCAGCAAATAATAAACTTTTTCTTGGCATGCTAGGTATGCATGGTACTTATCAAGCAAATATGTCCATGCATAATGCGGACCTTATTTTAGCAGTAGGCGCAAGGTTTGATGATAGGATTACCAATACCCCTGCACTTTTTGCACCTAATGCAAAAATTGTTCATATAGATGTTGATCCAGCCTCAATATCAAAAATCATCAATGCTGATATCCCCATAGTTGGGCAAGTAAAGGAATCATTGCAGGCTCTTATTAAAGAAATCAAAAGGTCCAAGATAAAAATTGATTCAGATGCAATTGAGGATTGGATAAGCAAAATCAATGTCTGGAGAGACAAGCATGGTCTTGATCATGAGATTTACATTAAACACCTCAAAACTAAGGCAATTTTGCCACAAGCTGTTGTTCAGGAGCTATATCATGCAACAAATGGAGATGCTTATGTAACTTCAGATGTGGGTCAACATCAGATGTTTGTTGCACAGTATTATCATTTTAATAAGCCAAGGAGATGGATTAATTCTGGTGGTTTGGGAACAATGGGATTTGGTTTGCCAGCTGCTTTAGGTGTTAAGTTGGCTTTCCCAAAAAAAGAGGTAGTTTGCGTCACGGGTGAGGGCAGTATTCAGATGTGCATCCAAGAACTTTCTACCTGCTTGCAGTATGGATTACCGATAAAAATTATTAATATTAATAATGAAGCACTTGGTATGGTCAAGCAGTGGCAAGACATGAACTATGGCGGAAGACACTCAGAGAGCACATATCAAAATTCATTACCGGATTTTGTAAAGCTGACTGAATCATACGGACATGTCGGAATGCGAGTAAAAAAATATGCTGATCTCAGGCCAGCACTTGATAAAGCTTTTTCCATGAAGGGAAAATTGGTTTTTATTGATGTATTGGTTGATCCAAATGAGCATGTGTACCCAATGCTTGTAGCACCAAATGGAAGTATGAAAGATATGTGGCTGAGCAAATCAGATAAAGTATGAGAAGAACACTTTCAATATTAATAGAAAATAAGCCAGGAGCACTTGCCAGGGTAGTTGGGCTATTTCATCAACGTGGCTACAACATTGAGTCTTTAAACGTTGCTCCAATTTTTGATGGTAGTTATTCCAGAATGACAGTTTCTACCAGAGGTACTGAAAATGTTGTTGAGCAAATTACTAAACAAATTAATAAGCTTATAGATGTAATTAAAGTTTCAGATCTCACTGAAGGTGAGCATCATGAAATTGAGATGATTTTAATTAAAATGCATGCATCTAAGTTCACTAAAAAACTTCGTGACAAATTAAAGTCTCAACAATTAAATGTAATTGAGGAGTCAAAGGAGATTGTAGTTCTCTCAATAATTGATGCTTCATCATCCTATGAAGCTATTATTAAGAGCATTGGAATATCAAATATTTTAGAAGTTGTGAGGTCGGGAAGTTTGGGAATTCATGAATCTACTAAGACACTTAAATTATAGGAATTAATATGAAAATTTTTTATGACAATGACGCAAACCTAGAAATAATTAAGAATATGAAAGTGAGCATTATTGGATATGGTTCACAAGGCCATGCTCATGCAAATAACTTAAACGATTCTGGTGTAGATGTTACTGTTGGTTTAAGACAGGGATCATCTTCTTGGAAAAAAGCAGAGGATGCTGGATTGAAAGTTGCTTCTGTCTCAGAGGCATCAAAAGGAGCAGATCTAATTATGATCCTTGCACCAGATGAGTTTCAACAAGCGCTTTACGATAATGAAATTAAGCCAAATATTTCAAACGGGTGCGTCTTGGCATTTGCTCATGGTTTTAATATTCATTTTAAAAAAATTATTCCCTCAGATGATCAATCGGTGATTATGATTGCGCCTAAAGGCCCAGGCCATACAGTTAGAAGTACTTATCTTCAAGGTGGTGGTGTCCCCTCATTAGTCGCTGTTTATCAAGATGCAGTCCATGACAAAGATTACTCTGCTCTTGATATTGCAAAATCTTATGCAAAAGCTAATGGTGGAACTAGAGCAGGAGTCCTTGAAACAAATTTTAGAGAAGAAACCGAAACTGATTTGTTTGGAGAGCAGGCAGTCCTTTGTGGTGGCATGACAGCCTTGATTAAGGCTGGCTATGAAACTCTTGTCGAGGCTGGCTATAGTCCTGAAATGGCTTACTTTGAATGCCTGCATGAAACAAAATTAATTGTTGATCTAATCCATGAGGGTGGTATTGGAAATATGCATTACTCAATATCTAATACTGCAGAGTATGGTGACTATGTCAGTGGACCAAAAGTGATAACACAATCCACCAAAGATTCTATGAAAGAAATCCTAGCTAAAATTCAGTCTGGAGAATTCGCAGATGAGTTCTTGAATGACTGCAGGCAAAGCAATGATGGGTCAGGTGGACCAGTCATGAAAGCTAACAGAAAAAGCAATGCTGATCACTCAATTGAGGTGGTTGGAAACGAGCTAAGATCTAAAATGAAGTTCCTGCAAACTGAAAAATTAGTCGATAAGAAAAAAAATTAAAAAAACGGTATCTTATTGTAATTAACAGGTGTAGAATTCCCTTTCCGCCCGAGAGGCGGCTTGATATTTAACATTTTTGGTTACTCGTGTGGGTGTTCAAAATACGAGAAATTATAAAAAAATTTGTTGCTTGAAATAGCAACACAATGATCATAATTGAAGAGTTTGATCATGGCTCAGATTGAACGCTGGCGGTAGGCTTAACACATGCAAGTCGAGCGGTAACAGACATTTTGATTTTGCTTGCAAAATCTCGTGCTGACGAGCGGCGAACGGGTGAGTAACGCGTAGGAATCTACCTAGTAGAAGGGGATAGCCCGAGGAAACTCGGATTAATACCGTATACGTCCTTAGGGAGAAAGAGGGCTTAGCTTTGATGCTCTCGCTATTAGATGAGCCTGCGTAAGATTAGCTTGTTGGTGAGGTAAAGGCTCACCAAGGCTACGATCTTTAGCTGGTCTGAGAGGACGATCAGCCACATTGGGACTGAGACACGGCCCAGACTCCTACGGGAGGCAGCAGTGGGGAATATTGGACAATGGGCGCAAGCCTGATCCAGCCATACCGCGTGTGTGAAGAAGGCCTTCGGGTTGTAAAGCACTTTAAGTAAGGAAGAAAAGACTATTGTTAATACCAATACTCCGTGACATTACTTACAGAATAAGGACCGGCTAATTCCGTGCCAGCAGCCGCGGTAATACGGAAGGTCCAAGCGTTAATCGGAATTACTGGGCGTAAAGCGCGCGTAGGTGGTTTATTAAGTTGGGTGTGAAAGCCCCGGGCTCAACCTGGGAACTGCATCCAAAACTGATTCACTAGAGTACGAAAGAGGAAAGTAGAATTCACAGTGTAGCGGTGGAATGCGTAGATATTGTGAAGAATACCGATGGCGAAGGCAGCTTTCTGGTTCTGTACTGACACTGAGGTGCGAAAGCGTGGGTAGCGAACAGGATTAGATACCCTGGTAGTCCACGCCGTAAACGATGACAACTAGCTGTTGGGAAGCTATGCTTTTCAGTGGCGCAGCTAACGTCTTAAGTTGTCCGCCTGGGGAGTACGGCCGCAAGGTTAAAACTCAAATGAATTGACGGGGACCCGCACAAGCGGTGGAGCATGTGGTTTAATTCGATGCAACGCGAAAAACCTTACCTACACTTGACATACTTGGAATCTTTTGTAATGAAAGAGTGCCTTTTGGAGCCAAGATACAGGTGCTGCATGGCTGTCGTCAGCTCGTGTCGTGAGATGTTGGGTTAAGTCCCATAACGAGCGCAACCCTTACCCTTATTTGCCAGCGATTCGGTCGGGAACTATAAGGGGACTGCCGGTGATAAACCGGAGGAAGGTGAGGACGACGTCAAGTCATCATGGCCCTTACGTGTAGGGCTACACACGTGCTACAATGGGGAGTACAGATAGACGCTAAAGCGCGAGCTGGTGCTAATCTCATAAAACTCTTCGTAGTCCGGATTGCAGTCTGCAACTCGACTGCATGAAGTCGGAATCGCTAGTAATCGCGAATCAGCATGTCGCGGTGAATACGTTCTCGGGTCTTGTACACACCGCCCGTCACACCATGGGAGTGTATTGCACCAGAAGTGGGTAGTCTAACCTTCGGGAGGGCGCTCACCACGGTGTGGTCCATGACTGGGGTGAAGTCGTAACAAGGTAGCCGTAGGGGAACCTGTGGCTGGATCACCTCCTTATATTTATTGCGTTTTTGACCGCCCACACGAGTAACTAAAATTGTTGAATAGATCTTTTAAATTAATGGTATGTAATTTCCAAAACGTAAAATTTACGTTTTAGATCACTGCATAACAATGAAGTAATTTAATTAAGTTATTCTCAAAACATAACCTTTTTTAAGGTTATATGATCAAGTAATTAAGAGCACAAGGCGGATGCCTTGGCAGCTGAAGGCGATGAAGGACGTTGTAACTTGCGATAAGCTTCGGGGAGCTAGTAAACAAGCTTTGATCCGAAGATTTCCGAATGGGAAAACCCAATATACATAAGTATATTATTTCATACTGAATACATAGGTATGAAAGGCAAACCTAGGGAACTGAAACATCTAAGTACCTAGAGGAAAAGAAATCAACCGAGATTCCGGGAGTAGCGGCGAGCGAAACTGGAGCAGCCCTTAAGCTTGATATAACTCAGTAGAACATTCTGGAAAGTTTGGCCATAGTAGGTGATAGCCCTGTATATGAAAAGTTATAACAAGTGAAATCGAGTAGGTCGGGACACGTGAAATCTTGACTGAACATGGGGGGACCATCCTCCAAGGCTAAATACTCTCAGCTGACCGATAGTGAACCAGTACCGTGAGGGAAAGGCGAAAAGAACCCCGGCGAGGGGAGTGAAATAGAACCTGAAACCTTGTGCTTACAAGCAGTCGGAGCAGACTTGTTCTGTGACGGCGTACCTTTTGTATAATGGGGCAACGACTTAATTTCAGTAGCAAGCTTAACCGTTAGGGTAGGCGTAGGGAAACCGAGTCTTAATAGGGCGCTGAGTTGCTGGAATTAGACCCGAAACCAGGTGATCTATCCATGGCCAGGGTGAAGGTTAGGTAACACTGACTGGAGGCCCGAACCCACTTATGTTGAAAAATGAGGGGATGAGCTGTGGATAGGAGTGAAAGGCTAATCAAACCTGGAGATAGCTGGTTCTCTTCGAAAACTATTTAGGTAGTGCCTCATGTATTACCATTGGGGGTAGAGCACTGTTTCGGCTAGGGGGTCATCCCGACTTACCAAACCGATGCAAACTCCGAATACCAATGAGTATGAGCATGGGAGACAGACTGCGGGTGCTAACGTCCGTAGTCGAGAGGGAAACAACCCAGACCGTCAGCTAAGGTCCCTAATCATGATTAAGTGGGAAACAATGTGGGAAGGCACAAACAGCTAGGAGGTTGGCTTAGAAGCAGCCATCCTTTAAAGAAAGCGTAATAGCTCACTAGTCGAGTCGGCCTGCGTGGAAGATATAACGGGGCTAAATCATGAACCGAAGCTACGGATCTTCTTTTAGAAGATGGTAGAAGAGCGTTCCGTAAGCCGTTGAAGGTGTGTTGTAAGACATGCTGGAGGTATCGGAAGTGCGAATGTTGACATGAGTAACGATCAAAGAGGTGAAAAACCTCTTCGCCGAAAAACCAAGGGTTCCTGTCCAACGCTAATCGAGGCAGGGTGAGTCGGCCCCTAAGGCGAGGGCGAAAGCCGTAGTCGATGGGAAACAGGTTAATATTCCTGTACTTCTTGTAATTGCGATGGGGTGACGGAGAAGGTTAGGCTAGCACGGCGCCGGTTGTCCGTGTTTAAGGTTGTAGGCTTGTGTTTTAGGTAAATCCGGAACACTTTGAGGCCAAGAGCTGATGACGACCACTCATGTAGTGGGAAGTAGTTGATACCATGCTTCCAGGAAAAACCTCTAAGCTTAAATTACAAGAAACCGTACCCGAAACCGACACAGGTGGTTAGGTAGAGAATACCAAGGTGTTTGAGAGAACTTGGGTGAAGGAACTAGGCAAAATAACACCGTAACTTCGGGAGAAGGTGTGCCGTGTTGTGTGATGAGATTTACTCTCTAAGCATGGCATGGTCGAAGATACCAGGTGGCTGCGACTGTTTATTAAAAACATAGCACTCTGCAAACTCGTAAGAGGACGTATAGGGTGTGACGCCTGCCCGGTGCCGGAAGGTTAATTGATGGGGTTAGCTTCGGCGAAGCTCTTGATCGAAGCCCCGGTAAACGGCGGCCGTAACTATAACGGTCCTAAGGTAGCGAAATTCCTTGTCGGGTAAGTTCCGACCTGCACGAATGGCGTAACGATGGCCACACTGTCTCCACCCAAGACTCAGTGAAATTGAATTCGCTGTTAAGATGCAGTGTACCCGCAGCTAGACGGAAAGACCCCGTGCACCTTTACTACAGGTTCACA
>CACKNK010000006.1 GCA_902601475.1 uncultured SAR86 cluster bacterium
TAGCAGATCGTCTAGGCATGCAAATTAAACTTGACTAAATTAGTCAAGTATTCATAATACACTCGTGAAACTAACTACTAAAAGCAGGTATGCTATTAATGCACTTGCAGAACTACTCATCTATTCAAGCGACAACCCTGTTCGTTTGAAGGATATTTCGGATAATCAAAATATTGAGCTTACTTATCTTGAACAAATCTTCAGAAAATTAAGACTAGCAGGAATTGTTAAAAGCATAAGGGGCAGGAACGGTGGCTATGTTTATGCTTCTGATCCATCTAAAATTTCAATTAAACAAGTGATGGATGCTGTTGAAGAGGATTTGGATGCAACCAACTGTGCCGGGGCTTCATCATGTTTTGAAGGAAAGCAATGTTCCTCTCACAAGCTTTGGGATGAACTAAATAATGTTGTAGACGCATATTTAAGCAAAATTTTTATTAATGAGCTTGCTGATTCACAAGATCGTACCCATATATTCCTTAAGGAAATAAATTCATGAGTAAGAACATACAACTACCTATCTACCTTGATTATGCTTCCACTACACCGGTGGACCCTAGAGTTGCAGAAAAGATTTCTTCTCATCTAAAAATGGATGGTGTTTTTGGAAATCCTGCTTCCCGTTCCCACAAATATGGATGGAAAGCAGAAGAGGCTGTTGAAGAAGCACGATCACATGTCGCAAACTTGGTCAATTGTGACCCTCGAGAGATTGTTTGGACCTCTGGTGCGACTGAAGCTGATAACCTAGCAATAAAGGGGGTAGCTAATTTCTATAATGGCAAGGGCAAACACATTATTACATCAAAAATTGAACATAAGGCTGTCCTTGATCCCTGCAGACAGTTGGAACGAGATGGTTTTGAAGTTACATATTTGGATCCTGATGCAGGCGGGTGTATAACACTTGAATCAATCAAGGCCGCTGCAAGAGAAGATACAATTTTAATATCAATTATGCATTTAAATAACGAGCTTGGAACACTAAATGATATTGAAGCTATTGGAAGTTTTGCTCGTTCAAAAAAAATCTTTTTTCATGTAGATGCGGCCCAAAGTACAGGAAAGGTTGACATAGATTTATCAAATCTTTGCGTAGATCTTATGTCATTCAGTGCTCATAAAACTTATGGCCCAAAAGGTATAGGCGCTCTTTACGTTAGCAGAAAACCAAGAGTAAGAATCGAAGCTCAGATCCATGGCGGTGGTCATGAGAGGGGAATGCGATCTGGTACTCTGCCTACTCATCAAATTGTAGGTATGGGAGAAGCTTTTAGGCTGGCAAAAGAAGAGATGCAGGCAGATCGCGAACATGTTGCGCAATTGCATCAAAGATTTCTAAACGGTGTTGATGGCATTGAAGAAATCTATGTAAATGGTGATTTAGATCGAAAAGTACCAAACATAATAAATATTAGTTTTGCCTATGTTGAAGGTGAGTCATTGATAATGGCTTTAAAAGATGTAGCCGTTTCATCCGGTTCTGCATGTACTTCTGCAAGCCTTGAACCTTCATATGTGTTAAGAGCACTTGGTAGAAAAGATGAGTTAGCCCATAGCTCAATTAGGTTTTCATTTGGAAGGTTTACTTCCAACGAGGACGTAGATCACACTCTTTCAATTCTTTCTCATGCGGTGGAAAGACTTAGAGAGCTTTCACCGTTATGGGAAATGCACTTAGACGGAGTCGATCTAGATAAAGTTGAATGGAATTAATTTAGGAGCAAGTAATGGCATATAGTAAAAAAGTTGTTGAAAAATTTGAGAACACGCTTAATGAACCTAAAAAGTTTAATGTAGGTAGATTTAATCCATCTGATTTGGATGTAGGTACTGGAATGGTTGGAGCGCCAGCGTGTGGAGATGTTATGAAGCTTCAGATTAAATGTGAACCCAAAGGCAATTCTCACGTTATAAAGGATGTAAAATTTAAAACTTATGGTTGTGGCTCTGCGATCGCATCATCAAGTGAGCTAGTTGAAATGCTGATTGGTAAAACACTTGAAGAGGCTAAAGAGATTAAAAATAAAGATATAGCTAATGCCTTGGAACTGCCACCAATCAAGATTCATTGCTCTGTACTAGCTGAAGATTCAATCAAACAAGCCATTGATGACTATGAAGCAAAGCAGTGAAACTCTAAATAAGATTAACCCAAGCTCTCTTCAATTTTCTGAAAAAGCAATAAATCACTTTAAATCTCAATTGCTTGGGAAAACAGATGCTTCATTTATAAGAATTGGTGTAAGGGAGGCAGGTTGTTCTGGCTATGAATATTTTTTTGAATTCGAAGATATTTTGAGTGCTAAAGATACTGAATTTGCATTCGATCATTGTAGGATTATTGTTGATGAAATAAGCCTTAATTTCATGAAAGGTAGCTTAGTAGAGTATTCAGAAGAGGGTTTAAATAAAGGAATTACTTTTAAAAACCCAAATGCGAAGGCAGTTTGCGGATGCGGTGAAAGCTTCACTTTAGAATAAATCTTATGGCAAAAATTAAGCTGCTTCCTCATCATGAGATTTGTCCACGAGGAGCAACATTTGAAACACAAGAGGATGAATCAATCTGCGAAGCTGCCCTTAGAAATAATATTAAAATAGAGCATGCTTGCGAAATGTCTTGTGCATGTACAACGTGTCATATAATTATCAGAGAGGGTTTCGATCTTCTTAAGGAAGCTACAGACGAAGAGGAAGATTTATTAGATAAAGCATGGGGCTTAGAACCTGACTCAAGATTAAGCTGTCAAACAATCCCTGAGGAAGGTGAATTTATAGTTGAACTTCCAAAATATACCATCAATCAAGTTTCAGAGGACCATTAAAAATGCAATATGAATGGTCAAACATTAATGACATTGCAATCGAATTGTCTGAAAAATTTCCTGATATTGATCCTCAATGGATTAGTTTTCCAGACTTACATAAAAAAATTACTGAGTTAGATAATTTTATTGGAGATCCAAATAAGTCTAACGAAAAAATTTTAGAAGCAATTCAGCAAAGCTGGATAGATGAATTTATCTAAGTCACATATAATACGTTTTCTTTAACGGAGATACTCTAATGGCTATTGAGCGCACACTATCAATCATTAAACCTGATGCAACTTCTAGAAATATTATCGGAAAAATAATAAGCAGATTCGAAGACAATAACTTAAAAGTTGTTGCTGCTAAACTAATTCAGTTAGATCAAGCTAAAGCAGGTGGCTTTTATTCAGAGCATGATGGAAAACCATTTTTTCAGAACCTAATTGAATATATGACATCGGCTCCTGTTCTCGTTCAAGTTTTAGAGGGTGAATCAGCTATAGCCAAAAATAGAGAGTTGATGGGAGCAACCAATCCACAAGATGCGGCTCCTGGAACAATTAGAGCAGATTTTGCAGAATCCATAGATGCTAATGCTGTGCATGGATCAGACTCTGAATCTAGTGCATTACGGGAGATAAATTATTTCTTCGAGCCCGAAGAAATTGTTAGTTGAATACCTCTAAAAAAATAAATCTACTTGGACTAACTCAGAGAGAGTTGGAGGAATTCTTTATTGACATTGGAGAGCCTAAATATCGTGCTGTTCAAACTCTTAAGTGGATTCATAAACATGGGTGTTTAGACTTTGATCAAATGAGCGATCTAAGTGAGGCACTTAGAAAAAAACTTCACAATATTGCTTCCCTAAAGCCACCATTAATCCATCATCAAATGAAATCAAAAGATGGAACAATAAAATATTTAATTCAAATTGAATCTGGCTCAATTGTTGAAATGGTTCGCATCCCTTCAGATAACCGACAAACCTTATGTATTTCCTCTCAGGCCGGATGTGCATTACAGTGCTCTTTTTGTGCAACTGGCGCCCAAGGTTTTGAGGTAAATTTAAGTGCTAGTGAAATCATAGGCCAGCTATGGCTAGCTAGTTTCCATGACGAAAAATTGCCACCAATTACGAATATAGTTTTTATGGGAATGGGTGAGCCCTTATTAAATATCAAACCTGTTTTAAATAGCGTTGATTTGATGCTTAATACCAACGCCTATTGCATTTCAAAACGCAAAATTACCTTAAGCACCTCCGGTATTGCTCCCGAGATAGAGTCACTGCCTGATAAAACTGATGTTTCTTTGGCCCTATCTTTGCACGCACCTAATAATAAACTTCGTGATGAACTAGTACCTATTAACAAAAAATACCCGCTTGAAATGCTGATGGAGTCATGTAAAAAATACCTTTCATATTTTGGAAAAAGAAAATCAATTACCATTGAGTACATCATGATCAATGATGTTAATGATAGTTACGATCATGCTGTTCAACTGTCTAATTTACTAAAACAACTAAAGTGCAAGATTAACTTAATTCCCTTTAATTCATTTGAAGGAAATTCATACCAACAATCAAGCTTAGAAAATATTAATGTATTTAAGGATTATTTAATCAAGAATGGATTTGTCACAACTGTTAGAATAACAAGAGGAGATGAAGTAGATGGTGCATGTGGACAATTATCTGGTCAACTACTAAATGCTATAAAATCTAAGAAAAGCTCTAATATTGAATTAAAAAATATTACTTAATTATGAAAACAGCTTTAAGTGCAAAAATAGGCAAAAAAATTAAAGAGAAAAGGCTCGAACTTAAGCTAACAATTCATGAAGTATCAAATGAAATCAATTTAACTGAGAAATTTCTTAAGGCCATTGAAAATGGTGACTATAGTATCTTTCCGGCAAAAGCTTTTGCCAGAGGCTATTTTGTAAAATATACAACTCATCTAGGTTTGGATCTTGAATTTCCGGAACTTGCAAATGAGGTTTTTGAAGAAGATAAGCTTGCACAGTCCAATCAATCTGCAAAACGTGTAAAGGCTAAAAGCATAAATGATGTTATCGAATCTTATAAAAAACCCTTATTAGTTGCAGGAATAATTTTATTTTTATTATTAATTGTTTCAGTTTTAGCAAGTAGCTCATCTGATGAAAACCAAATCAAGTCATCTTCTGATGAAGAAACAATAGAAATTAATTCTATACCTTCATCCTCTCTAATAGATGATACACCTATAGATATTGAAGTTCCTGAAAGTTTAGATATGGAATCAAATGATAGTGAAATTTCTGTTGTTTCAACAAGCAGTAGAACCGATGAAATTAATCAACTTAAAAACATGCCCAAAAACCTTTTGAATTTAAATTTTAATGAAGAAAGTTGGGTAGAAATTTACTCTGCTGATCCGAGTGATTATTTCCAAGTGGTTTATAAGTTATTTTACGAAAATGAAACTTATCAACTTAAGGTTGAATCTCCACTTGTTGTAGTGGTTGGTAATGCATCAGGAGTTGTTGGCACATTCAATGATTTACCAATTGATTTTAGTGCTAATGCGAACAGACTTGATGTCAGCGTAATTAGGCTCTCAAATGGATAGGGTTGTTGCGAACAGAAAAACAACAAAGCAGATAACTGTTGGGGATGTACATGTTGGAGGCAAGAGTCCTATCAGCATTCAATCTATGACCAATACAAATACCGAAGATGTTGATGCCACTGTAAAGCAAATCAATGAGATTCATGCCGCAGGTGCTGATCTAGTGAGAGTTTCTGTGCCAACACTTGATGCAGCTAAAGCATTCAAAAAGATAAAAAGCGCTGTAGAAATTCCTCTAATCGCTGATATTCATTTCGATTATAAAATTGCTTTGGCAGTAGCAGATTCAGCAGATTGCCTTCGGATTAATCCAGGAAACATTGGTAAAGAAAATAAGATAAAAGAAGTTATTCAGGCTGCAAAGGATAATGAAATTCCAATTCGAATAGGAGTTAATGCCGGATCGTTGGAAAAAGAACTTCAAAGAAAATATGGTGAGCCTAACTCAGATGCACTAGTTGAATCTGCACTTAGGCATATCGATATACTCAAAAAGTATAATTTTGATAATTTTAAATTAAGTCTAAAAGCTTCCAATATTGATATGACAGTAAACAGCTATCGCAAGATATCAAAATTAATTGATCAACCACTTCACTTGGGAATTACAGAATCAGGTACCCTGCGATCTGGAGCGGTAAAATCCTCGATTGGAATTGGAATGCTGCTAAGTGAAGGTATTGGCGATACGATTAGAATTTCACTTGCATCAAATCCTGTTGATGAAGTAAAGGTGGGCTGGGATATTTTAAAAAGTCTTAACTTGCGAAGTCGGGGCGTTAAAATCATTGCCTGCCCAAGTTGCTCAAGACAAAACTTTGATGTTATCAACGTAGTTAATGAGCTCGAATCAAGATTTGAAGACATTTCAGATGATATTGAAGTCGCTATAATCGGTTGCTATGTTAATGGTCCAGGGGAATCCAAAGCCGCTGATATAGGTCTTACTGGAGCCTCCCCAAAAAATCTTATGTATATCAATGGAGAACCAAGTGAAAAAGTTTCTAATGAGTCCCTTGTTGATAGAATTGAATTTGAAGTTCGTGAGCAGTTAAATAGAAATCAAAATGAATCTGATATTATTGCTAAAGGTTAGAGATGAAATTTAAATCACTAAGAGGGATGGATGATCTTTTTTCAATTGACCTGGCTAAATGGCAAACCCTAGAAACTGCGTTTAAATCTGTATTCTTAAAATTTAATGCAGGTGAGGTAAGAAATCCCATGCTTGAATCTACAGATCTGTTTGCTCGTTCAGTAGGATCATCATCAGATATTGTTAATAAAGAACTATATACATTTAATGATAGAAATGATGAGAGTATCTCACTCAGACCTGAAGGAACTGCTGGGTTGGTTAGGTCTTTAATAGAATCTAAGAAAGATAATGATACTGGAAAATATTGGTATCAGGGTCCAATGTTTAGATATGAGAGACCTCAGAAAGGCCGATTGAGACAATTTCATCAAGTCGGTGTCGAGTATGTTGGATTTGAAGAGGGTCATGCAGAATTTGAAATAATGTCTCTAGTTATTGCTTTGATTAATTCAGTCAAAATCAAACATTACAACATTAAAATAAATCATCTTGGTAACAGTAAAGTAAAACAAAAATTTACAAACGCTCTAGTTGAATATATGCAACAATTTGAAGGTGAACTATCTGATCTTGAGCTAACAAGGCTTGGCACTAACCCACTCAGAATTCTTGATTCAAAAGATCCAAAAACTCTTAAAATTCTTGAAAAATCTCCGTCTTATACTGATTATCTTGAACCCGATCATCTATCTATATTAAATAACTTATTGGATGATTTTGATGAATCAAACATAACTATAGATCCAAAATTAGTAAGGGGTTTAGATTATTACACTGGATTCATATTTGAGGTAACTTCAAAAGAATTAGGATCTCAAGATTCGTTTATTGGAGGAGGAAGGTATGATAGTTTATTCTCATCTTTGGGGGGTAAAGACATTCCTGCAATAGGGTTTGCAATTGGCTTAGAGAGGATGATTGATATTATGCCAGAGTCTCCAAAAGCAAATAAGAAAGTATTTATTGTTAATTTAACTAGTAATAATTCAAGATATCCATATAAAATAGCCCAAAATTTGCGTTCATTAGATACAAATATTGTTATTGAAGACCCATTATTAACTTCAAGCGCTAAGTCGCAATTAAGACGTGCAAATAAAGCTGGTGCTTCAGCAGCATTGATTATAGGGGACGATGAAGTTTCTAAAAACGAAGTTATTTGGAAAGATTTAGACGATAAAATCGAGCAACAATCTCTTTCATTGGATGAATTGATAAATAAGTTTAAAAAGTTATAGGCTTAAATATGGTTGAATATAGAACTGACGAAGAAAGGCTTTCAGCAATAATTAATTTCTTTAATGATTATAAGAAATTTTTTGTGTGGGGCAGTGTTGGCCTTTTCCTAGTAGTATTAGTCTTTATTTCTGTATCTAATTTCCGTGCAAATCAAAATTCTATAGCTTACTCAGTCTATTCAAAGTGGTCAGAAATTGATTTTTCTGATGAAAGCAAAGCTATGGAGGCAGATGGCCTTTTTAATTTACTTCAAGATGATTACTCATCAACAGGGTTTTCAAACTTAGCCTTAGTAATTGAATCTTCAAGGCTTGCAGAAGAGAAAAACCTTGATGCTGCATTGGATTTACTTTATAAGTTAAAAAATAAAACAAGCAGAGGTAACTTATTTAATTTAATTGCCAATTTAAATATTGGAAGAATAGAAATTGTGAATGGTAACTTCGATCTTGCTTTAAAAGCGCTTGATGCAATCTCTTTAGATAAGGAAAATGCCACAGTTGCATCTCTCAAAGGGGATGCCTTGCGCGGTCTTGGACGACTTGAATTAGCCGAAGCTCAATATACAAAAGCCATCGACCTTTCTCAGATAGCAGAGGAGCGAGCTGTTGCAGAATATAAACTAAAACTCCTTAGTCAATGATAAAAATAATTCTTAATTTAGCTCTATTTTTATTTATATCCAGCTGCTCGATATTGAATTTTTGGGCAGATGATGAGGAGAACTTAGAGGAGCCTAGGCCTTTAGTTGATATTCAGCCATCAGTGGAATTAGATAGGTCATGGTCAAGAAATTTTAACTCTGATAATGAATTAGGTAATTACCGACCAGGTTTTAGTGGTGAAACCATTTTAATTACTACAGAAGAGGGTGAGCTTTTCAGAGTTGATGCCAATAGAGGAAATATTCTTCAAAAAGATAAATTAAATCATAGCGTTTCTGTTTCCAATGCTGTTGGCTTTGGAAAAATTGTATTTGCTGATTCAAAGGGTTCTGTTCATGCCTATTCGTTGGAAGATTCATCATTTTTATGGTCAAGCAATGTAGGCTCGGAGATACTAGCTTTACCTGCTATTGATGCGAAAGCAGTTATTGTTCATACATCTGGCGGTGAGTTGGTTGCCCTGAACCCTAGTTCAGGTGAAAAGATCTGGACATATCGATCTCAATTACCCTCCTTAACTGTTAGAGGTAACAGTATTCCCGTAGTTGCAGATAATTTAGTTTACGCAACATTTGATAATGGAAGAATCGGAGTTTTTGATATTGGAAGTGGTTTTTCTATTTGGGACGGTCCAATCTCATACAAAGAGGGAACTTCAGAATTAGAAAATTTAATTGATGCAGATTCATCACCAGTTATTGAGGGAGGCTTAGTTTTTGCAACAAACTTTCAGGGAAACTTAACAGCATTTGATCCCTCTCAAAGAAGGGCTGTTTGGAGTACAGATGCATCATCTTTTCATTCTCCTTTGATCATTAAAGGATTAATTATTGTTATGAATAATAATGGATCAATTATTTCTTTCTCAGGTCAAACCCTATCAGAGTCATGGACCAATGAAGAATATCTTAGACGAGGCCTTAGTAATGCTACTGAGCATGATGGAAATGTTGTGTTTGGTGACATTGAAGGATATCTTCATGTAATAAACCCTCTAACCGGAAGAACAGTTGGCAGAGAAAAAATTTCAGGTAATCCAATTCGTTATGTTTCCAGCAGAGGAAATCAATTATTCGCATTAGATAGCGAATTAAGAATGTTTGCTTTAAATTAGAATGAATTGTAATCATGATTTCTTCGGTAGCAATAATTGGAAAGCCCAACGTAGGCAAATCTTCAATATTTAACAAACTAACCGCCAGTAGGTCAGCAATTGTTTCAAATTTTTCTGGTGTTACTAAAGACCGAAACATTGGTTACCTAAAAACATCTACTAAAAAAAAATACCTCATTATCGACACCGGAGGAATTGGCGAAACGGAAGATGGTCTTCAAAACTCAATTTCTGCACAAGCTTGGTTTGCTGCAGAAGATAGTGATCTTGTTCTTTTTGTTATTGATGGATCTATAGAGTTATCATCAGAAGATCTTGAAATTCTCTCCAAGCTAAGAAAGAGCAACATAGATTTTAAAGTTGTAATCAATAAAGCAGATATAAAGAAACAATCTGCTGCAAAAAATGACTTAATTAAAAAAGGGATCAAAGAATTTATTCATGTGAGTGCAGAACACTCTATTGGTTTTAACGAGTTAATAAATACAATTAAATCTTCTATTAAACCAACGATTGACTCTTTTAGTGAAAGTGACAGCATTCAAGTTGCTGTAATTGGAAGACCTAATAGTGGTAAATCTACTTTTATAAATTCTGTAACCAAAGACAATAGAGTTATTGTTTCAAATACACCAGGAACTACCATTGACAGTATCGATGTTCCCTTCAAGCTAGATGATCAAACCTTTACCCTGATAGATACTGCAGGCATCCGAAAAAAGAATAAAAAAGGAAGCAACATTGAATTTTTCTCATACGTAAAAACTATTGAGGCAATTTCTAGGTCTCGTATTGTTCTAGTATTCATTGATGCAGATCAAAATTTGGTTGATCAAGATTTTAAAATCTTAAATTTAGCTAAACTCGAGGGCAAGCCAATCATATTGGTAATAAATAAAATAGATTTAATTTCAAAATCTAATGAAAAAAAATTATTTGAGGATTTAAATTATAAAAATCCTATTTTAAAAAACATCCAGATAGTAAAAATATCTGCACTGCATTCAAAAGGACTTCATTATCTATTCAAGGTTATCAACGAAACCAATAATAGAGCTGAATCTTCATTTACGACTTCAAGGCTAAATAAATTATTAGATGAAGCGATTTCAAAAATTAATCAACCTTCAAAGAGAGGTAAGTCTATAAAATTAAGATATATTAATTTTGGAGGTAAATACCCAACCACATTCATAATCCACTCTAACTTTTCTAATTCACAAATACCCAATCATTTAAGAAGATACTTAATTAACTTCTTTTATGAAAAATTAGATCTTAAAGGCATTGAATTAAGTCTGCTCTTCAAAAAAGGCAATAACCCATTTGAGGGTAAAAAGAATAAGCTAACAGATAGGCAAATTAAGAAGAAAAAAAGACTTATGAAGTTTACGAAAAAGTCAAAAAAGTAGCGATTATTTTATAAATAAGACGTATAATTAGTTATAAGATCCTCTAATAAGTAAACAAATGTCCCAAAAAATTGTTGATAGACCTGTAAATATTAACTTATTTAAAATAAAGCTGCCCATGTCAGCCCTTATTTCTATTACTCATAGGCTTTCCGGAATTTATGTTTTTTTTGTTACTCTTCCATTAGCCATAATTCTATTCCAGAAAGCATTAACAGAATTATCATACGATTCCATGTCCTTATTAATTCAAACAAGTGGTATTTTCTCAACATTTGTCTATTTTAGTTTTCTTATTTTTCTCTATCACATCTTGACTGGTTTTAGGCATTTACTGATGGATGTACACATAGGCGAAAATTTAAAAGCTTCAAATATGAGTGCTGTCTTTGTAATAAGTTTCTGGTTGGTTGTTTCAATTTTTGCTTTATTTGGATTTCAAATATGAGTGGCGCTTCAATATGGTACCTTCAAAGATTTTCTGCTCTGTTAAATCTAATATATGCCTTGTGGCTTGGAAGTTTTTTTGTTTTCAACGAAATAACATTTGAGGTTTGGTCTGTTTTTTCTTCAGCATTGATGTTTAAGACCCTAACTACTTTGGTAATTGCCTCTATTATCATCCACTCTGTTATTGGTCTCTGGACAGTTGGAACTGATTATCTAACACCAAGAACACTTGGATTTATTTCAAGTCGTCTTGGAGGTTATGCCAACCACTTCAGAGTAATGTATCAATTATTTTTCATTACTCTTTCAGTAACTCTAATGCTCATAACTTTATTTCTAATCTGGTGGTCATAAAATGGTAGGTCATTTAAACAAAGATAATATTCAAACATTAGAATTTGATGCTTTAATTGTTGGGGGCGGTGGTTCTGGAATGCGCACTTCACTTGAGCTTGCTAAATCTGGACTTAAGACAGCTGTAGTATCAAAAGTTTTTCCAACAAGATCTCATACAGTTTCTGCTCAGGGTGGAATTACATGTGCGATCCAAAGCGCTGATCCAAATGATGATTGGAGATGGCATATGTTTGATACTGTAAAAGGCTCAGACTACATCGGTGACCAAGATGCGATTGAATATATGTGTTCGGAAGGACCAAAGGCTGTTTTTGAGTTAGAACATATGGGCTTACCTTTCTCAAGGTTTGAAAATGGACGTATCTATCAAAGACCATTTGGAGGGCAGTCAAAGGATTTTGGAAATGGGGGACAGGCATCAAGAACCTGTGCTGCAGCAGATAGAACAGGCCATGCTCTTCTTCATACTCTTTATCAAAACAATGTTAAGGAAGGCGCAAATTTTTTAAATGAATGGTTTGCTGTTGACTTGGTTAAAAACAAATTCAGTGAGGTAACGGGCGTAATTGCTTTTTCAATAGAGTCAGGTGAAGTTGCGTATCTTAAGTCTCGTGCAACTGTTCTTGCAACAGGTGGGGCTGGAAGGATTTATGCTTCAACTACAAATGCTTTGATTAACACAGGTGATGGATTGGGAATGTCATTAAGAGCAGGTTTTCCAGCTCAAGATATGGAGATGTGGCAATTCCATCCAACAGGTATTCACGGTGCAGGCTCTCTCGTCACAGAGGGTTGCAGAGGAGAGGGTGGCTATCTAATAAATGCTGACGGAGAAAGATTCATGGAAAGATATGCTCCTAATGCAAAAGATCTAGCAGGTCGAGATGTTGTTGCTCGATCGATGGTGCTGGAAATACTTGAAGGCAGGGGATGCGGTCCCAATAAGGATCATGTTTTGTTAAAACTGGATCATTTGGGTGAGGAGGTTTTAAATGCGAAGCTTCCAGGTATTTGTGAACTCTCAAAAACCTTTGCTGGAGTAGATCCTGTCTACAAACCCATTCCAGTTGTACCAACCTGTCACTACATGATGGGAGGAACTCCAACGAATATTCATGGTCAAGCATTTACATCTGAAAATGAAATTGATAATGAGGTTCCTGGTTTATTCTCAGTCGGCGAAGCTGCCTGTGTAAGCGTGCATGGTGCAAATAGACTGGGTGGTAACTCATTACTGGATCTTGTCGTTTTTGGAAGAGCTGCGGGACTTCATATTAACGAGGATTTAAAATCCGGTGGCGGCGTAGAAGAAGCGAATAGTGATGATATTGAATCAGCTCTTCACAGGCTTAATAAGCTTAATGAATCTAATTCTGGCTTTGAAGTAGCTGAAGTTAAAAGGGAACTTCAAGAAGTAATGCAGAATTACTTTGGAGTCTTCAGGCGCGGTGAGTTTATGGAAAAAGGAGTTCAGGCTCTTGAAGAAATAAGAAATAAGTGTGACAACTTACATCTTCATGACAAGAGCGAATCCTTTAATACAAACCGAGTAGAGGCATTAGAGCTGCAGAATTTACTTGAGGTTGCTGAAGCCACCGCAATCTCCTCCCTCAAGCGAAATGAGAGCCGTGGAGCACATGCCAGAGATGATTTTCCTGAAAGAGATGATGAAAATTGGCTCTGTCATTCTCTTTATGATCCTATTAAGAAAGATTTAAAAAAGAGACAAGTTAATTTTGAACCTAAAACAATGGAAGCATTCCCTCCGAAGGTTAGGGCCTATTAGCACAGAGGATTAGAGATGATTGAAGTAAATATTTATAGATACAATCCTGAGACTGATAAATTCCCTTACATGCAGAAGTTTAACTTTGAGATGCCTGATCGAGACATCATGGTTCTTGAGTTATTAAACACTCTCAAAGAATCTGATCCCACTATTTCGTACAGAAGATCCTGTCGAGAGGGTGTATGTGGCTCAGATGGCATGAGTATTAATGGCAAAAATGGACTAGCTTGTATTACACCAGTTTCAGAGGTTGCTAAAGGCAATAAGCTTGAGTTAAGACCTTTGCCAGGACTCCCTGTTGTTAGAGATCTGGTGGTTGATATGACAGAGTTTTACGCACAATACGAAAAGATAAAACCCTTTTTACAGAATGATACACCTCCACCCAATCAAGAGCGTCTTCAATCTCCAAGTGATCGTGACAAGCTAGATGGTTTATATGAATGTATTTTATGTGCATGTTGTTCAACCAGCTGTCCTTCATTTTGGTGGAATCCAGATAAGTTTGTTGGTCCTGCTGCATTGCTTCAAGCTTATCGATTTATAGCTGATACCCGAGATACTCGAACCGAAGAAAGATTAGAGTCATTATCTGATCCGTTTAGTGTTTATCGATGTCATGGAATTATGAACTGTGTAAGTGTCTGTCCAAAAGGCCTCAATCCCAACAAAGCTATTGGAGAAATTAAATCAATGCTTCTAACCAATAAACGTCATGAGGCTGAGATTATTGCATCCGATGGAGGTGGGAGAAGTTAGATGAGCAGCATGGGGGAGTTTTGGTCAAGTTCTCATACTGCAGGAGGAAATGGCTCCTATTTAGAAGGCCTATTTGAATCTTACTTAGATGACCCAGCTAGCGTTCCAGAAGATTGGAAAAACTATTTTGATAGTCTTCCAAGCAATCCCTCAGGAACAGATACCTCACATGCAAAAGTCATTGAAAGGTTTAGAAACTATAAAAGCAAAGTGTCTTCATCTGTAAAACCTATCAATGAAAAACAAATAAGAGTTCTTCAGTTAATACAGTCTTACAGGAATAGAGGCCATATGAAATCCTCTTTAGATCCTTTGAACCTCCAAGAGTATGCTCAATGTGATGACTTAACTCTTGAATATCATGGCCTTAATCAAGAAGATCTAGGAAGCATTTTTCAAACAGACACCCTTAATATTGGAAAAGAAAGCACGTCTTTATCTGAAATAATTCAATCGCTCGAAAGAATTTACTGTAATACGTTAGGCATTGAATACAACTACATTACCAGTGAAGTCGAGAGGAAGTGGTTTCAATCCAGATTAGAGCCAGGCGTTGGAAAAATTAAGCTCTCAAATGAAGAAAGAATTTATATTCTTAAACGACTTGGAGCTGCTGACGGACTAGCAAAGTTTTTGGCATCAAGGTATCCAGGAATGAAAAGGTTTGGAATTGAGGGAGCAGAATCATTAATACCTCTCATTGATAGCCTCGTTCAGAATACTGGAATTTTTGGTGCTCAACAAATATGTTTTGGGATGGCTCATAGAGGTAGACTTAACTTATTGGTCAACGTTTTAGGAAAATCACCTAAAGATCTATTCATTGAGTTTGAGGAAGGCTATGAGCTAACTGGAGATAATACTGGTGATGTAAAATATCACTTAGGTGTCTCATCCAACATACTAACTCCTAATGGTGAGGTCCATGTTTCTCTGAACAATAATCCATCTCACTTAGAAATAGTGAATCCTGTAATACTTGGCTCAGTGAGGGCAAGACAAGATCGCTTGGGGGATACTGAAAGAGAAAAAGTAATACCAATATTAATTCATGGAGATGCATCTTTTTCAGGTCAAGGCGTGGTAATGGAATCGCTGCAAATGTCTCAAACCAGAGCATATGGGGTCGGTGGAGCCATCCACGTAATTGTTAACAATCAGATCGGTTTCACCACTTCCAACAAAGAAGATGCAAGATCAACGCATTATTCAACTGACGTAGCTAAAATGATTGAGGCTCCAATTCTGCATGTTAATGCTGATGATCCTGAGATGGTTGTATTTGCAGCAAAACTCGCCTGTGAGTACAGACATACTTTTAAAAAGGATATTGTTATAGACATGGTCTGTTTCAGACGAAGAGGTCATAACGAAACCGATGATCCATCTCAGACTCAACCACAAATGTATCAAGCTGTTGCGTCACATCCTGGAATTAAAAAGCTCTATCAAGATCAACTTATTGAGGATAACGTGATAAGTCTTGATGAATGTAAAAATTTTGAAAAAAAATATAGAGAAACTATTGAGCAAGGAGAGTCTGTTGCACATAATCTTGCTACAAAGCCTAATGAATCAATGTGGTTTGATTGGAATCCCTACATGAATCAAGAATGGTGGGATTTTGCTGATACCACATTTAATCCTAAACAATTCGCTAAACTTGGCTCCATAATTTCATCAATTCCCGAAGGCTTTGAACTTCAAAAACCCGTAACAAAACTTTTTGAAGATAGGCAAAAAATGAATAACGGAGAAGCTAAGATTAACTGGGGTTTTGCTGAAATAATGGCGTATGCAACTCTACTCCATGAGGGCTATCCAGTAAGACTGACTGGTCAGGATGTTAGGAGGGGAACTTTTTCTCATCGTCATGCTGTTGTTCACAATAAAATAGATGGAAATGCTGAGATGCCATTAATGCAAATTGCTGATCAGTCAAAAACAAATTTAGAAATCTACGATTCTTTATTATCTGAGGAAGCTGTTCTGGGGTTTGAGTATGGATATTCTGCAACGTGGCCATCAGGACTAGTGATTTGGGAAGCTCAATTTGGTGACTTTGCTAATGGAGCTCAAGTAGTTATAGATCAATTCATAGTATCTGCTGAGCATAAATGGGAAAGACTATCTGGTTTGGTTATGCTTCTACCTCATGGATATGAGGGTCAAGGTCCTGAGCATAGCTCAGCTAGACTTGAGAGATTTCTTCAGCTTTGTGCCTTCAAGAATATACAAGTTTGTGTTCCAAGCACTCCGTCACAAATATTTCACCTACTAAGACAACAGGCAAAAAGAAACTTGAGGAAACCTCTTATAATTTTTTCCCCCAAAAGCTTACTTCGAAATCCAGACGCTGTTTCTACCCTTGAGGATCTGACGAGTGGTACTTATGAGCTTGTTATTAATGATGGTGATGATGAGGAGTCGGAAATCAAAAAGGTGGTTATGTGCTCAGGAAAACTTTACTACGATTTAAAGACAAAGCAACGAGAACTTGAAGACAAAACTACTGCTCTCATAAGGATTGAACAGCTTTATCCATTTCCATACGATGAGCTTGAGGATGCTATAAAGAAATATCCTAATGTATCAGAGTTTATCTGGGCTCAAGAAGAGCCAGCCAATCAAGGAGCATGGTTTAGTCATCGCCATCGCATACAAAGAGTTCTAGATAGATTGAAGAAAAATTTTGTCATTGATCTACGAAGCAGGCCAGCTGCTGCAGCACCTGCAGTAGGCTTAAATAAACTACATGTTAAGCAGCAACAAGAATTAGTAGATCAAGTATTTAGTGTTTTGGAGAAAATAAAATGAGTACAGAAATCAAATCACCTACTTTCCCAGAATCTGTAATTGATGGAACAATTGCAAATTGGATTAAACAGGAAGGCGATACAGTCGCACAAGATGAAGTTATCGCTGAAATTGAAACAGATAAAGTTGTGCTAGAAGTTGTAGCACCTTTTGATGGTGAGCTTAAAAAAATTGTAAAAAATGCAGGTGATACTGTAACTTCTGCTGAAGTTATTGCTGAATTTGAAAGAGGCGATGCATCCTCAAAAGATGTTGATGCCTCAGACGAAACTACCAAATCTGCTCAAAATGAAATTAATGAAGATCAAAGCGAAACACTACTTCAGGAAGCTCCAGAAGAAAACATTCCTGAAGAAACTTTAGAGCCAGAGCCAGAACCAATTTCTGAAACTTCAAAAGCAAAGGCTGGTCCAGCTGCTAAGAGACTAATGAGCGAGGAATCCATTGATCCAAAAGATGTGAAGCCAACTGGAAAGGGTGGAAGAATAACTAAAGCAGACGTTATTGCTCATATGAATCCGGATGGAGAAGTTACTCCTGCAACTGCTGATAGTGAATTACAGTCCTCAGGGGAAGAAGAGCGTGTTCCTATGAGTCGTCTGAGATCCACCATAGCTAAAAGGCTTGTTAAAGTTAAGCAAGAGACTGCCATGCTTACTACTTTTAATGAAGTGGATATGCAGCCAATTAAAGATTTAAGAGCAAAGTATGGTGAAGAGTTTTTTGCAGAGCATGGAACCAAACTAGGTTTCATGGGATTCTTTGTTTCTGCTGCAGTTCAGGCACTTAGAAAATTTCCCATTGTTAATGCGTCAATCGATAACGAAGACATTGTTTACCATGGTTTCCAAGATATTGGTGTTGCTGTTTCTACCGATAGAGGCCTTGTTGTTCCTGTGGTTAGAGATGCTGGAAATCTCTCAATTGCTGATATTGAATTAAAAATTACTGAGTATTCTGAAAAAGCTAGGGAAGGCAAATTATCTATTGAAGAAATGCAGGGAGGAACCTTTACCATTTCAAACGGAGGGATATTTGGTTCTTTATTATCAACACCAATTTTAAACGCGCCTCAGACTGCAATTTTAGGTATGCATAAGATTCAAGACCGCCCAATTGCCTTAAATGGCGAGGTTGTTATTAGGCCTATGATGTATCTCGCGATGAGCTATGATCACAGGCTCTTAGATGGAAAAGAAGCGGTGACATTTTTGGTTGCTATTAAAGAGATGCTTGAATCTCCAGAGAGGTTATTGCTTAACTTATAGGTAAATTTATGACAGATGTAATAGTTATCGGAAGTGGTCCTGCAGGTTATGTTGCTGCTATTAGATGTGCACAGCTTGGACTAGAAACAATTTGTATTGAAAAAGAATCCTCTAGTGACGGCAAAGAAGTACTTGGTGGCACATGTCTCAACGTAGGCTGCATTCCATCAAAAGCATTGCTTGATTCGTCACATAAATTTTATGCTACAAAAAATAACTATCAAGAACATGGTATTTCAGTAACTAACCTTAAACTGGATCTTCCAAAAATGATGGAAAGAAAGGAAGGAATAGTAAATAAATTAACTTCTGGTATTCAGGGTCTTTTTAAACTTAATAAAGTAAAAAGCATACAAGGCACTGCCAAAGTTGTGTCTGCAAATCAGGTAGAAGTAACAAATGGAGATAATAAAGAAATTATCGAAGGAAAAAATATCATTATTGCTTCAGGGTCACGACCTATTGAAATCCCCTCTGCAAAATGGGATCAAAATATTGTTGATAGCACGGGCGCACTAGAATTTGATTCAGTACCTAAAAAACTAGGCGTTATTGGAGCTGGTGTAATTGGTTTGGAGCTTGGAAGTGTTTGGGCGCGACTCGGATCAGAGGTCACTGTAATTGAAGCAATGGAAGATTTTTTATTCATGGCAGACAAGCAAATTGCCCGTGATGTTTTAAAAGAATTCAGTAATCAAGGTTTAAATATTAAACTGGGTTGCAATCTTACGGATGCTAAATCAACGGCAAAAAAAGTTAATGTAACTTATCAAAGCAGCGAAGGAGAGCAAAAGGATTCGTTTGATAAGTTGATTGTTGCAGTTGGAAGGCGGCCTAATTCTGAAGATATTATTGGTTCCGAACTAGGCATTGAGATAGATGAAAAAGGATTTATTAAGGTAGATGATTTTTGCCAAACTTCTGTGGAAACAATCTGGGCGGTAGGTGATGTTGTAAGGGGGCCAATGTTAGCTCATAAGGGCTCAGAAGAAGGAATAATGGTTGCTGAAAGAATTGCAGGCAAAAAGGCTCAAATGGAGTATGAGCTCGTTCCATCAGTAATTTATACACATCCTGAAGTTGCGTGGGTTGGGAAGAATGAGCAAGAATTAAAAGAAGAGGGTATCGATTACAAATCTGGTTCATTCCCATTTGCAGCAAGTGGAAGAGCGCTTGCTGCCGATGACGCAGTGGGGTTTGTAAAAGTTTTAGCAGATAAGGCAAATGATACGATTTTAGGTGTTCACGCTTTTGGTCCTGCTGCAGCTGAGATTATTCAACAAGGTGTTATAGCAATGGAATTTGGTTCAAGCGCAGAAGATCTTGGTATGACCATCTTTAGCCATCCTACTGTGTCTGAGGCGCTGCATGAGGCTGCAATGTCTGTGAACAACCAAGCCATACATATAGGAAATAAAAGAAAGTGAATCTTCATGAGTATCAAGGCAAACAGTTGTTTGCAGAGTTTGGGCTACCAGTATCTAAGCATGAGGTTGTTTTTAATTCTGACGAAGCTATTCAGGCATGCAATAAAATCGGTGGAACAAAGTGGGTTGTTAAAGCACAAGTTCATGCTGGAGGAAGAGGTAAGGCCGGCGGTGTTAAATTAATTGAATCTCCTGAAGAAGCAAGAGATTTTGCCGATCAGTGGCTTGGTAAGAGATTAAAAACCTATCAAACAGATGAAAATGGACAATTAGTTAGCGCAATCTTAATTGAATCTTGTACAGATATTGATAAAGAGCTTTACTTAAGTGCAGTTATAGATCGCTCCAGCCAATCAGTTACATTTATTGCATCCAGTGAGGGTGGAGTTAATATTGAGGAGGTTGCTTCAAAAACTCCTGAAAAAATAATTTATGAAAATGTAGATCCTCTGACCGGTCCACAACCTTTTCAAGCGAGAAGAATATCTTCGGTTTTAGGTTTAGACTCAAATCAGGCAAAACAATTCAGCGGGATGTTTCAAAATTTTGTAAAACTTTTTAATGAGCTTGATTTAAGTCTATTGGAGGTTAATCCTTTAGTTATTAATAGTGAGGGCAAGCTTCACTGTTTGGATGCAAAAATTAATCTTGATTCAAATGCCCTCTACAGACATCCCTCTTTAGTTGAAATGCAAGATCCTACGCAAGAAGATCCAAGAGAATCAGAGGCAGCAAAACATGATTTAAGTTATGTTTCTTTGGACGGAAATATTGGATGCATGGTCAACGGTGCAGGCTTGGCTATGGGAACCATGGATACAATAAAATATTTTGGTGGAGCGCCAGCTAATTTTCTTGATGTGGGTGGAACTGCAACTCAAGAAAGAGTTTCAAATGCATTTAAAATTATTTTGGCTGATCCTGAAGTGAAAGTTGTGCTTGTAAATATTTTTGGCGGTATTGTCAGGTGTGATTTAATTGCCGAAGGTATAGTTGCAGCCATTAAAGATGTGGGTGTAAATGTTCCAGTTGTAGTAAGGCTTGAAGGAAATAATGCTGAGCTTGGTAGTCAAATACTGGCAGATTCCGGCGTTGAGGTCGAAAGCTTAAATGATCTAGAATCTGCAGCAAAAAAATCGGTTGAGTTAGCAAAATGAGTATTTTAGTAAATGATCAGACAAGGGTATTAGTTCAAGGATTTACTGGCTCCCAGGCTACATTACACTCAGAGCAGTCCATTGAATATGGGACCAACATAGTAGGTGGGGTAACCCCTGGCAAAGGAGGAACGACCCATTTAAACAAGCCAGTATTCAACAGTGTTGCAGATGCAGCCAAAGCCGAGGAACCAAATGCAGCATTAATTTTTGTACCAGCTCCTTTTTGTAAGGATTCTATTTTAGAAGCAGCCGATTCAGGTATAGAGTTGATCATTTGCATTACTGAAGGTGTGCCAACACTTGATATGTTGATTGTGAAGAAAAAAATTGATGAGCTTGGATTGCGATTAATTGGACCTAATTGCCCAGGTATCATTACTCCTGATGAGGCAAAGCTTGGAATTATGCCGGGTAGCATCCATAAAAAGGGTAAAGTTGGTATCATTTCAAGGTCTGGAACTTTAACCTACGAGGCTGTAAAACAAACAACAGACCTTGGTTTTGGACAAAGTTCATGTGTAGGGATCGGCGGTGACCCCATTCCAGGATCTTCCTTTATTGATATGTTGGAATTATTCAATGGGGACGATGAAACAGAAGCAATAGTCATGGTGGGTGAAATCGGAGGATCGGCTGAAGAGGATGCAGCAGATTATATTAAAGACAATGTTAGCAAACCGGTTATTTCATACATTGCTGGTCAGACAGCTCCTGCTGGAAAAAGGATGGGGCATGCTGGCGCCATAATTGCAGGCGGCAAAGGAACAGCTGCAGATAAGATTTCTAAACTTCAAGAAAGTGGCATCCATATTGCTGAAAGTTTGCTGCACATAGGCGAGACTGTTAAAAAGGTAATCGGTTAAGAAATTTTTCTTAGTCGATTAATCAATAAGACTGCTGCAATAGTTAAACCAACTATCATTCCTATCCATACGCCTCCAGCTCCCATAGGCTCATTAATACCGTAATAAGTCAGATAGTACCCAATGGGTAAACCAAATATCCAATAAGCAACACCTAGAAATATCATTGGGATAAAAGTATCTTTATATCCTCTCAAGCTTCCAAGTGCGCCCATCTGGATCCCATCAGGCAATTGAAATATGGCAGCAAATATTAATAGGTTAACTGCTGCAGCAAATACTGCCTTTTCAGTAGTGAAAAGGTTTACCAAGACATCTGTAAATAACAAGATTAATGAAACATTTATTAAGGCACCAATCAAACAAAGTCCTACAGAAAAGAATGAAGCAATTTTTGCTCCATTAAAATTACTAGCTCCAAGAAGGTTTCCAACCCTTGTCGCAGATGCTAATCCAATAGAAAGAGGCATCATAAAGAAAAAGCTTGCAATAGAGAGAGCTACAGCATGACTTGCAACCACAACATCACCTAAGGGACCAAGAATAATTGCAGCTCCAGAGAACATACTGAGTTCAACAAAAATTCCTATACCAATAGGAATACCAAGTGCCATCAGTTCTTTAAGTGTGGAAAGTTTAGGAAACTTCATTTCATTAAAAATTTTAATTTCTTTGAATGGATTACCTTTTTGAATCACGATGGTCATGCAAATCAACATCACAATGGAAACAAATGAAGTTGCTAACCCACATCCAACACCACCCAGTTTCGGCAAACCAAAATAGCCATTGACCAAAATAATATCTAATGGAATATTAACTAACATCCCAATGAAAGCCACCCAAAAAACCGGTCTCGTTTGTGTTATTCCCTCACTAAAACACCTAAGAGCAGTAAATAATACAATGGCTGTTGCCCCAATCGACAATGCACTTAAATATCCAAAAGTTACCTCAAGGATCTCCTTATCAATTGATGAGAATCTTAGTAATGACCCAGCCAGTGGGTAAGCAAGCGTAAGAATTAAGCCAACTCCCAATGCTATCCAAATCACCTCTTTCATTTTTAACGAAATATCTTTTATTCGTTTGGCACCAAATAAATGCGCAACGATCGGCGTAATTGCAAACATTAATCCGCTAAGCGAAAAAAAAAGTGGATTTGCTACAGAAGATCCAATGGCTACACCAGATAACTCTACCGCACCTGCTCGCCCAGCGACAATGGTATCTGTGAGACCCATTGCAGCATAGGAAGCTTGGCTCCCATAAATTGGAATACCCAGTTTAAGAAATTGTTTTAATTCTTTTAGGTAATCTTTCAAATCAGTTTGCTCATAAAAATATGAATTGTATGATACTCATATGTTGGTAATGGGAGAAGTATATTAGACAAGATAATCGACCATATTGGATAAAAAAACTCGATAAAAGAATTAACAGATTTTATGTAAATCATTTCTTATCTCCACAGTTTAAGAGTTTCGGTAAGGGCTCCGCAGTATTTAAGCCTAGATTTGTAAAAGTTTTTGGTGCAAATATTTCAATTGGAAATTTTCCAACCATTATTGGCGAGCAGGATGCATTAATTCAGCTTACCTCTTGGGATGTAGGTGAATGGGAGGGCGAAATAGATATTGGAGACTATGCATTGATATCACCAGGCGTAAGAATACTTGCTGCTAAAAGAGTTTCTATTGGAGATGCTTGTATGTTTGGACATGGGGCATACATCACTGATTCGGACTGGCATGGAATTTATGATCGTACCGAAGTCGTTGGCTCACCTAAAGAAGTTGTTCTCGAAAAAAATGTTTGGATCGGAGACAGCGCGATAGTTTGTAAAGGAGTAACTATTGGTGAAAACAGTATTATTGGTGCAGGTTCGGTTGTAACAAAAGATGTACCAAAGAACTCAGTTTATGCAGGCAACCCAGCTAAGTTAGTAAAAGAATTAGATGAAGGTGAATTCGTCAGTAGAGAATCTTTCTTTTCAGATCCAAAAAAACTTGCAGATGACTTTGACATGCTTGATAGATATACGTTGGCAAAAAATTCTACATTTAGCTGGATCAAAAGCTTAATATTCAGAGATAAATCACATTAATGCATGTCCTCATAGATAACGAATTTTTTAAATATTCAAATTTAATCGAAGAAATTCTCCCCAAAAAATCTTTTGAAAAATCTTTTTTTGTTGGTACTGAGCTTACAAAAAGTGAAATAAAATCAGCTGACGCAATTCTTTGCAGATCAGTAACAAAACTTAATCAAGAATTTCTTAAAGATTCTCAGATATCTGTAATTGCTTCTGCAACCTCTGGAACAGATCATATTTCTGATGATCTAATAAACTCAAAAAATTACCAAACATTTTTTTCAACTGGTGCAAATGCATGGTCAGTTGTTCATTATGTTATGGCCGTCATTGAAACTTTGATTGCTAAGGAATTATTTAGTAGTCAAAAGTCTGTTGGGATTATAGGTCATGGGAATATAGGTAAAAGGCTTTGTAAAACTTTGAGTGCCTTTAATATTCCTTGGTATGCCAATGACCCATTTTTAGAAGATAAGAATTTAGTTGATCTTGAGACAATCTTCAATTGTGATTTGATTTCAATTCACACGCCTTTTACCAGAGAAGGAGAGCATCCAACTTATCAACTAATAAATAAAAATAATATTAAATCTCTTACAAATAAAATTATTATTAATACATCTAGAGGCGGGGTTGTTGATGAGAATACTCTTCTACAAGGCGAATCTATTCTTTACATTTCTGATGTTTGGGAAAATGAGCCAAAGGTCAATGAATTAACGCTTAAGCATGCATATATCTCAACCCCACACATTGCTGGTCATAGCCTTGATGGCAAGAAAGGCTCATTAATTGAAGCTTGTAAGTTTATTAGGACAGCAAAATTATTGGATAAGATTGAGTACTCTTATTCTCCTCTAGAGGTTTCAAAAATAATTACATTTGATACATTCCTAAATAATTTCCATGATCATGATTTTCCATTGGGTATGTTTACGAGTGAATTTCCTATTAATAAAATATCTGATGAATTCAAACAGGCATGTGGAAAAAACTTTTTACAGTTAAGATCGAGTCATCCGCAAAGAAGGGATTTTATAAATTTTAACTTCAATGACTTCTTAAATAGAGATGAAAGCTTAGACGAATTTATAAATAATTTAGTTAGATTAAGAGGAAGAAAGGGTTAAAGACAAAGCAGTAAAATATCGATAACCCTTTCTGGGGTTTTATAAATTTATCGTAACATATTTTACTCAAAGGTAAAATAATTAGGATGAGCAGCTAGTACGAATGTTGGCCTCATTTTCATCAGGAACTTCATCAAAGACTTGTGTTTTTGAATTTTCTTCGAAAGGGTTCTTAAATGCATTACAGAAACTATAAAGCGCTTCATAGTTTCCCTTCTCTACGGCACCAATAACTTTCTGAATTTGAAAGTTTTTTGGAGTTATATGAGGATTATTTGATTTCATCATTTCTAATCTATCTCTTAAATTTGATTTTTCGAATTCATGCCTCTTAAGAAATCTTTTTTTCCATTTTTCCAGGCTTCCTGAGCCTTTAATTAAATCCTCTTCTTGAAGAATTTTTACAAGAGATCGAAAGCTTTGTGTGTAATCAAGGTTTTCATTTTTAATGAGGCTTAAATAATCTTGAATCAACTCGTCATCTCCAGGTTGATGCTCAGTCAAACCTAACTTATCTAGATAAATTTTTCTCAGGTTTGATGAGAATTCTTGCTCATAAGTTTTGAGTATTTCCTCAATTTTAGCTTCAGGGATTAAGGTTTTAAGTGCTTCTCCTAGTGCAGAGCAGTTCCATAAGCCAATATAAGGTTGATTAGAATATCTATACCTCCCTTCATAATCAGATGTGTTGCAAATAAATTCTGGATTTAACGATTCCATGAATGCATAGGGACCGTAATCAAAAGTTTCACCAAGGATGCTAAAGTTATCTGTGTTCATCACCCCATGACAAAAGCCAACCCCTTGCCATTTTGAGATCATTTGAGCTGTTTTTTGAACAATCATTTGGAAAAAATTAACGTAAGGCTCCTCGGCACTTTCATTAAATAAGGAATAGTTTTCAATAGCGTAATCTGCAAGCTTTTTTACTTGCTTACTTTTATTTCTGTAATGAAAGAATTCAAAATGTCCAAACCTAATATGTGATTGGCTAGATCGAAGTAACACAGCGCTTGGCTCATAAGAATCTCTTAAAACTTTTTCTTCGCTTATAAATAATGCCACTGCTCTGGTTGAAGGAATATTTAGATTATTCATAACTTCGGATGCAATGTATTCTCTTATGGATGAGCGGAGAACAGCTCTTCCATCACCAAATCTGGAATAAGGAGTTTTTCCAGCACCTTTGAGGTGTAGGTCATAATCATGGTTGGTTTGCCCTAAGAATATTCCTCTACCATCTCCTAGTTGATTAACAAACTGACCAAATTGATGTCCAGCATAAACCATTGCAAAAGTATCAAAGTCATTAGTATTAGGATTAAGGCAATAAGAATGTATTTTTTTTAAGTCTTCATCAGTGAGACCTATTTGCTCCCTTAATTCACGATTATCAATAATTAACGCAAGATCAGCTGGAGGATTAGCAGGTAGAGCAGAATAAAATTCTGCACCTATATCCAGAAAGGAATGATGTTTAATCACTTTATGCTTTTACGATTTTAATTAGGTCATGCATGCGTTCATCTTGTGAGTGATCAGTTCCAAGGTGCTCAATTTCATTCCACATAGCCGCAGAACAGATTGGGGAAAGCTCATCTCTTAGATTGTTAGCTACTTCTTTGCCTGAACCGCAAAAACCTAAGGTTTCAACCATTTCATCATTGACGAGATCAAACATTTTTTGCCATTCTCCAGCTATAGATAATTCATGCAGCTGAGTATTAACATCTCCCCAACCATGAAAATCTAATGCTGGTTTATAAGTTCTTGTTGATGCATAAAAGCTTATTCTTGCAGCAATATCTCTTTTTGCTTTAGCTAATTCCTCTTCTGTTTCTCCAGTAGCAATAAATCCACCCCAAAGTAATTCACATTCTTTAGGATCACGATTTGCTTTAGCAGCTCCTTCTTTAACAGCAGGCAGGATAATTTCTTTGATGTATGGAAGGGAGCACATCGGATGAAGAAGCAATCCATCAGCAACCTCTCCAGCAATTCTTGCCATGCCGGGACCCAAACCGGAAACATAAATCGGAGGTAGATCGGCATCCATTGGGGGAGGGGTAAACATAGGTGTCATTAGAGTATGTGTATAGTGATCACCCTTAAAATCGAGTTTCTCTCCATTTTTCCAACAATTCCAAATAGCTTTGACTGCTTGAACGTATTCCCTCATTCTTGGTGCAGGCGGTGACCATGGAACACTGAATCGTCTTTCGTTGTGACCCTTAACTTGTGTACCTAACCCTAGTTGAAACCTCCCATTAGAAAATGACTGTAGATCCCATCCCATGTTAGCAACAGTCATAGGACTTCTTGGAAAGGCTATGGCTAAACCAGTACGAACGATAAGGTTTGTGTGTTCTAAGCCAACCAATACGGGTAAAAAAGGTTCATTATTTAACTCACCTGATACCAAAGCATCGTAGCCAAGAGATTCAGCATGCTTAACTATATCCACCGTATTTTTCGATAGTCCTGGTATGTAAGTCTCAATTCTCATATTTATTTAATTTCTAATTTTAAATTTGCAAATTCTTGAGCCCATTGATAGTTTGGTTTTCCTGATGGAGCCCTTTCAATTAGTTCAGAAAAAACAATTTCTTTTGGCATTTTGTAGCTTGCTATATATTTTGATGCAACATCTTTTATATCATCCAGTGATATTTCATCATTCTCTCTTCTTTGAATCACGGCAACAACTTTTTGACCCCACCTATCATCTTTAACACCTACAACCAAGCAATCAAATATATTAGGATGTGCCTTGAGAGCCATTTCAACTTCTTCTGGAAATATCTTTTCACCACCTGAGTTAATTGAGACACTTCCTCTTCCTAGCAACGTCATTTGACCATCTTCCTCATATTTAGCCATGTCTCCAGGAATTGAATACCTTACACCTCCTACTTCAATAAAGGTTTTTTTTGATTTCTCCTCATCCTTGTAATAAGCAACGGGCACATGACCTTTTCTTGCCAAATATCCTATGGTTTCTGTATCACTAGGCGGAATAACCTCTTTAGTATCTAAATTTAAGATCTCACTAAAATTAGGTTTTGTGAATTTTGGACCGCCACCTGAGTCTTTTAATTTACCATCTTTAGTATGAATATTAACTCCTGTTGCACCAGTTTCAGATGAGCCAACAGCATCGATTAGGAATAAATTAGGCAGATATTCCAAAATGGTATCTTTGATAGATGCGCTAAAAACCGAAGCCGTACTTGATAAAACAAACAATGAAGATAAATCCAATCCTTTTTCAATCGCCCTAGGAAGTGCATCGCATAAAGGTCGACCCATCGCGTCACCCATAATGGTAAGGTTCATGACTTTTTCTTTAGCAACAACCTCCCAAACGTAGTCAGCATCAAAAGAGACTTGGTCGTTGATGATTAATTTCCAACCTGAAAAAAAAGAGTTAAATGATTGCCACTGAGCTCCACCATGCATGAAGGGGGCTAATGCAAGGGCAATGGTTTGATCTTGCAAGCATTTATCTGCAAAGGCTTCAGGGGTTCGATATTTCTCCCCAGTCACTGCATCAATACCGCCACCAAGGGTCATGAGCACATCTTCCATGCGCCATACAACACCTTTTGGCATTCCTGTTGTCCCTCCGGTATAGAGAATATATTTATCATCTCCAGATCTATCAACATCCAATCTAGATTCATCCTCATTGGCAATAAGGTCTTCAAAATTAAAACTTTTATCAATTACATCATCTTCACCTGAATTGTCCTCAATGCAGATAAAATCCTTTAATAAAGGTAAATGACTTTTGATATTTTCAAGCTTGTTACTGAATTGTTTGTGATAGAAGATAGCTTGCATATCCGCATTATCAATCAGGTACTTAAGCTCTTCCTCCACATATCTATAATTTATATTGATTGGTATTGCGCTAAGCTTATAAGCGCCAAGCATTATTTCTAGCCACTCCACACAATTAAAGGCATATATCCCAATATGACTTCCTTTTTTAATACCTAGTTTTTTTAAAGCATTTGCTGCTTTGTTGCTGCGCGCATCTAATTCTTTATAAGTTAAACGAGTTGATCCATAGACAATTGCCTCTCTATCAGGAACTCTATCTACAACTCCTTCAAAGATATCAGCGGCATTGAATTCCATTAGACTTGCTTTGAATGTCCTTCCCAGTAAGGGTCTCTTAGTTTACGTTTAAATAATTTGCCATTCTCATCTCTTGGTAATTTTTCAATAATATCGAGAGATCTTGGTAATTTCATTTTAGCAAGATTTTCAGAAGCAAATTCCATCAACTCTTTTGTAATCGTTTTTGAATTGAGAGAGTCATCATTAAGTTCAATCACAGCTTTAACTTCTTCACCCCATTCCTCATTTGGAATTCCAAAAACTGCAACGTCAGAAACTTTTGGATGCATTAGAAATACGCTTTCAATTTCAGCAGGATAGATGTTAGCACCGCCCGAAATGATCATGTCTATCTTTCTATCACATAAGAAAAGATATCCCTCTTCATTAAGATACCCAATATCACCAACAGTGAAATAGACTGAGCCATCAAGCTCCAGTCTTTCTTTTTGAGTTTTTGCTTTATCACCTTTATATTCAAACTTAGTTGCATCTCCTAGTCTCATATAAACAGTGCCTTGCTCATTTACTGACGCTTCCTCTTGATTATCAAGAATAATTTTTATATCAGCACCTGGCCACGCTTTACCGACAGTCCCTGGAAAATTTGACCAATCGTTTGCTCCAACCACAGTTCCACCACCTTCGGTAGCAGCATAGTACTCCCATATAGAATTTCCCCACCAAGCTATCATTTCCTGTTTAGTATGAACTGGACATGGTGCAGCTGCATGAATCATCGCACGAGTTGATGAGCAGTCGTATTTGTCTTTCACTTCCTCAGGTAATTGAAGAAGTCTATGAAATTGGGTAGGGACCATATGTGAGGTTGTCACTTTGTATTTATCAATCAGATATAACATTTTTTCAGCATCAAATTTTTCCATCACCACAAGACTATGTCCGTAATGCAGGGCAGCGGTTGAATGAACAATGACAGCAGTATGATAAAGAGGTGAACCAACTATATGAACATTTTCTTCTTCAGGTTGAATCTCAAAAAAACTTAGAATCATTGCAAACATGCTTAACACATCATCTGGATCACCTTCCACCAAACTTCTTTTGACTCCCTTAGGCTTGCCTGTTGTTCCTGAGGTGTAGTTCATAACTTGACCTGCAGTTCTTTCCTCGGGATCAGCATCGGATTCACCTTCAATAAATTCATCTAAATGAATAAAACCCTCCAAGTCATCAATAGTGATGCATCGTTTTGAATCAAAATTTATAGAGGATACAGCCTTTAAGCATGCATCCCTCATATCTGGATGAGATCCTGAGGCAATGAAAGCTTTTGCTTCAGAATCTTCGAGAATGTAGGCAATCTCTGGACCCGCAAGATGCCAGTTAATAGGGACCATGTAAAAACCTACCTGTAAGCAGGCCATATAAGCAATGTAATACTCAATCGAATTTGGTAAGACTATTGCAACGGTATCTCCCTTATTGAGTCCTAATTTGCGTAAAGCATGGGATAATTGATTCGCTTTTTTTAATAAATCTCCTCGGGAAATAGCTTCCTCATTTGGCCCAATAATGGCTACCTCTGAGGGATCCTTTTTTGCAAATCTGTAAAAACCAAGTTCAGACATTATATTTCTCCAATGTTTTGGGGTTTTATGATTTAATCACCACAATTAATTAATATTTAAGCTTAAAGTAATGGATTTTTTTATCAACAATCAAGAACTACTTTGGTTTCTTGTAGTTTTCTACGATTTAACCCTCGTAATTTTGTTGTTTCGATTTTTTGGAAAGTATGGTCTATACGCAGCAGTAATTTTAGGAATCATTCTTGGCAATCTTCAAGGAGGAAAGATTTCTGAGTTACAAATTTTTGGAACCTCAATTAATGTAAGCATGGGCGCAATTTTGTACTCAGGTATCTATTTTGCTACTGATCTATTAAATGAAAAGTTTGGAAAAAATGAAGCTAATCGAGCTGTTTATTTAGGATTTTTTGCAAATATTGCCGTGATGATAACCCTTTGGCTAAGTATTAATTTTCTCCCCTCCTCATTATCCGGTTCAGCCTTAGAGGTGCACTCTGCTATATCTACGTTGGCACAATACTCACCAATTTTTATTATCGGCTCGTTAATGGCTTATTTAGCCAGCCAAACATTTGATGTTTGGTTCTTTAATTATCTAAAAGAAAAAACAGACGGGAAAAAGCTCTGGCTTCGAAATAATCTTTCGACCATGACATCTCAATTAATAGATACACTCATTTACCAATTTACATGGGTTATCGCAACAGATTTAACATTTGCAGAGGCATTCGGGCTTGCAGTGGTAAAATACATATTTAAATTTATTATAGCTATAGTTGATACCGTATTTATTTACATTGTTAGAGGTTGGAAGGTACCAGAGTAGGCATTAGGATTAATTGTGAACGATAAAATCAATAAATCAGATCAAGAATGGAGAGATGCTCTTTCTAATGAATCTTATGAAGTAACACGCAAAGCAGGGACAGAGCGTCCCTTCACAGGAAAATACTGGGATCATTTTGATGATGGGATTTATAAATGTATATGTTGTGGTGAGCCTCTTTTTAAGTCTGAAACAAAATATGACGCTGGCTGTGGCTGGCCTAGCTTTTATGAAGCTCAAGATAAAAATTCAATTGATGAGCTACCTGACTATTCATTATCTAGAGAACGAACAGAAATTCGATGCAGTAAATGCGATGCCCACCTAGGCCATGTTTTTGATGATGGCCCTAATCCAACTGGTTTGAGGTATTGTGTTAACTCTGCAGCAATTGATTTTGAAAAAAAATAAACTGTTAATAATAGGTATTTAGTTGAGCTCTTTGTTTTCAACAATCAAAGTAGGAGGCTGGACATTCGCTTCAAGGATTTTGGGATTGTTGCGAGATATGGCAACCACCAACCTATTAGGCGCTTCAGTATTCCATGATGTTTTCGTTGTTGTACTCAAAATACCCAATGTCTTTAGAAGATTTTTTGCTGAAGGCGCATTCAGTCAGGCTTTTATACCGATCTATAAATCATTAATCTCAAAAAATAAAGAAACTGAAGCCAGTGCATTTTTAAATTCTTTATTGGGTTTAATGATCACGGTATTGTTTTTCTTTACCATTGCTGCATTAATCTTTGCACCGATCTTTATTTTCTTTTTTGCACCAGGATTTTATTTTGATTCTGAGACTAAATCCCTTGCGGTGGAGATGCTTAGAATTATGTTTCCTTATCTTGCATTGATCTCATTGGTCTCATTTGCAGCTGGCATTCAAAATTCACATAACTCTTTTTCCATTCCTGCTGCAACGCCTCTGATCTTCAATTTAACTTTAATAATCTTTGCAGTATTTGCTTCAAAGTTTTTTGAAATCCCTGTGTTCTCACTGGCGTGGGGAGTTTTATTGGCTGGTTTTTTACAGCTACTTTTGCAAATGGTCCCTCTGACTCGCATTGGCATTATCCCAAAGATAGAATTTGATTTTAAAAATCAACACATAAGAAGGTTTGGCTTACTTATATTGCCGGCAATTCTTGCTGGAGGTGTAGCACAGATTAACCTCTTAATCGATACAATTTTTGCTTCACTTCTATCACCCGGCAGTCCAACTTGGTTGTATGTTTCGGATCGGTTAATTCAATTTCCTTTGGGTGTTTTTGCAATTGCAATTGGTACCGTCCTACTTCCTAACTTAACTCAACATTATGCTAATGAAAATCTTTTAGAATTTAAGAGTACGTTAATGAAGGGCATCAAATTAGTGATATTTATTGGCATACCCTCATCATTGGGATTAGCAATTTTTGGATATCAAATCTTAGAGATGCTTTTCCAAAGAGGTGCCTTTACTGCTAATGATGTAATGATGGCAAATTTAGGATTACAAATGTTCACAATTGGGTTGCCATTTTTTATGCTGATGAAAGTATTGGTTCCATGCTTTTTTGCTCAGCAAAATACCAAAACACCACTTTATGTCGCTATCTTGAGCTTGTTAATAAATATAATCTTAAATTACCTATTTGCATTTTATTTAGGCTTTGGTCATTACGGCTTAGCTCTTGGATCATCATTAGCAGCTGTTGTGAGTGTGATGATTCTCTTAATGATCTTAAGTTTTGAAAAATTGATATTCATATCATTTGATTTTATTAAATTTATCTTCAAAATTTCTTTTGCAACATTGCTAATGGTTTTATATTTGCTGGCAGTTACTGACCTAGTTAATTTCTCTATCTTTAATGGAATGTTTTATGTCATAAGTATCCTTTTAGTTATTTGTGTTGCGGCTTTAATTTTTTTACTCGCTTCATATGTTTTAGGTATTCGACCTAAGGATTTGTATCAATAAATGTATTTAATTAGAGGATTACAAAACATTGAGTTGTTTAAAGCGCGCTTTGGTTATCTGAAGCTAAGTGCAACGATTGGTAATTTCGATGGTTTACACATTGGCCATCAACATATCTTAGATTCAGTTAAAGATCATGCTTCAGGCGAAGATTTTGCCTCTATGGTTTTTTTTACAGAGCCACATGCAAGTGAATATTTTGCGGAATTTTATGACGCAAAAAAAAGTCCACCCCGTATTTGTCCATGGCGAGAAAAAGTTACTTTATTAAAAGATTATGGCATTGATTTTGCTTTTTTCTTAAAGTTTAATCCTGCACTAAATCGCATGTCACCAGAAGAATTTATCAATCAAGTTTTAGATCAATTAAATCTCAAGTATTTAAGGGTGGGGGATGATTTTAGGTTTGGGAAGGATCGAGCTGGAGGTTTCAACATGCTAACCGATTGGGGGCAAAGTTCTAATGTTGAGGTTGTATCTACTAAAACGATTCTTTTTAAAGATAGAAGAGTAAGCTCAACATGGATCAGAGAGGTACTCCAAAAAGATGATTTTAAGTTAGCAAGTCAATTGCTAGGTAGGCCATACTATTTTTCTGGCAAAGTAGTAAGAGGTCAGCAATTAGGTAGAACCATTGGCATACCAACGGCTAACCTTTGGATGCCTAAGCAACGTTTGCCAGTGAGCGGCGTATATGCAGTTTATTGTTCAATAGATGGTGCTCGTCTAGACGGCATTGCAAATATGGGAATCCGGCCTACAGTCGGCGGTAGTTCTCCAGTATTAGAAGTACACCTATTTAATTTTAATAAAAATATCTATGGCAAAAGAATTAAAGTTGAATTTAAAAATAAGATCCGTGAAGAGCAGAAGTTTGATAATATAGATGCCTTAAAAGATCAAATTCACAAAGATATAAACGTCGCAAAAAAACTACTGAATAATTAATTCTATGGACTATAGAGATACCATAAATCTTCCTTTTACAGAGCTTGCAATGAAAGCAGGGCTTGCTAAAAAAGAACCAGAAATTCTTAAATTCTGGAATGAAATAAATCTTTATGGTGAGATTCGAAAACTTAGAAGTGGTAGCGAGCAATTTATTTTGCATGACGGACCTCCATATGCAAATGGAGATATTCATCTTGGTCATGCAGTCAACAAAGTCTTAAAAGACATCACCATTAAGTATCACTCATTGATAGGGAAAGATGCTCCTTACATTCCAGGATGGGATTGCCACGGTTTACCTATTGAGTTGAACATCGAAAAGAAACATGGAAAAAAGAGTGAAATAGTTCAAGACAAAAATAAATTTATTAAAGCGTGTAGAGATTATGCTGATACACAAGTTGAAAATCAGATGGAGGATTTTCAACGCTTAGGAGTTTTGGGTGATTGGAAGAATTCGTATAAGTCAATGGATCCAGCTTATGAGGCAGATATTGTCAGAGCACTGGGTCGAATTGTTGCAAACGGTCATCTGCAAAGAGGGGAAAAACCAGTTCATTGGTGCTATGACTGCGGTTCTGCACTAGCTGAGGCAGAAGTCGAGTATCAAGATAAAATTTCTAAATCTATCTATGTAAATTTTCCTGTAAAGTCAGAATCATTGAAGTCACTAGGCGCCTACTTTGGTGAGACCATTCAAGAATGCGCCTTTATTATTTGGACCACTACACCATGGACAATTCCAGCTAATGTAGCAGTTTCTATTGGTCCAGAAATTGAATATTCTCTATGTGAGAGTTCTAAGAAATTTTTTGTTATTGCATCTGATCTTATGAAAACATGTGAGGAGACATGGGATTCAGAAATCAAAGAAATTTCGAGAGTTAAAGGTAGCGAGCTAACAGATATAGTCTTAGAGCATCCTTACCTAAAGAGAGATTCTATCTTGATTCATGGTGACCATGTGACCATTGAAACGGGTACTGGCTGTGTCCATACTGCTCCAGCTCATGGAATCGACGATTATTTTGTATGTAAAAAATATAATTTAGATACCATTCACTCGCTTAATGCAAAAGCTTTTTTTAAAGATGAATTTTCTTCCATTGCTGGGTTGCCAGCTGTTAAAGCTGATGAGTTAGTTATTCAAGATATTGATGCAGCTAAAAATTTAATTCATACCGATGATTTTCATCACTCATATCCTCATTGTTGGCGTCACAAGAGCCCACTAATTTTTACCTCTACGCCCCAGTGGTTTATATCCATGGATCAGTCAGGACTTTTAGGTGGAGCCAAGGCCGCAGTCGATCAAGTTGACTGGCATCCTGAATGGGGAAAACAAAGAATTTTATCGATGCTTGAAGACCGTCCTGATTGGTGCATCTCAAGACAAAGGAGATGGGGTGTTCCGATTCCATTAATTGTTCATAAGGAGACAGGAGACATTCATCCAAAACAGAATACATTGTTTGCGGAAATTGCAGACTACATTGAAGCTAATGGGGTTGAGGTTTGGGACAAACTTGATTTAGATTCCCTAATTGATGACCCTGAGAGTTACGTCAAAACATATGACATATTGGATGTATGGTTTGATTCAGGCATCACGCATTTTGGTGTGCTAGATAAGCACTATGGCGCAGATCTAGTTGCAGACCTCTACTTGGAGGGCTCGGACCAGCATCGAGGCTGGTTCCAATCTTCTTTACTTACAGGCATTGCCATTAATGGAACACCTCCTTATAAATCTGTTTTAACCCATGGGTTTGTGGTTGATGAGCAGGGCAGAAAACAATCTAAGTCTTTAGGTAATGTAATCTCACCTCAAAAAATTTGGGATTCCCTTGGAGCAGATATTCTCAGACTCTGGATTGCGAATACAGATTTTAGAAGCGAAATGGTTGCCTCTGATGAAATCTTTAAAAGAGTTTCTGATCAGTACAGAAGAATTAGAAATACTTTGAGATTCTTGCTGGCCAACGTTAATGACTTTGAAGTTGAGAACCAGATCCCAAATAATAATTTGTTGGAACTTGATAAATGGATTCTAAATCAAGTCAATGATTTGCAAGAATCTGTAAAAGATTCTTATAAAAAATTTGAATATCATCTAGTGACCCAAAAGATTCACAATTTTTGTGTCAATGAGCTTGGAGGGATTTACTTAGACATTATAAAAGATAGACAGTACACCAATGGTCAAGATTCCATAGCTAGAAGATCTGCTCAAACTGCAATTCATCAAGTTATGAACATCCTTGTGAGGCTGATCAGCCCAATTTTGTCATTTACAGCCGAAGAGATTTGGCAAACGCATCCGTATTTTAATTCCGTATCAAAATCTGTATTTCTTGCTGATGAGTTCTCAATTGATTTGCCCGAAGCTTCTTTTAGTGGGCTTGAATGGCAGAGAATCTTTGAAGTTAAAGATCTGGTAAATCAAGCTATTGAAGAGGAAAGGAACAAAGGCAATATCAAAGGTTCGCTGGATACCATCTTGGAGTTAGAGTTGGAGGGAACTGACTTTGATTTGCTAGGCCGTTTTGGTGATGAGCTTCATTTCTTATTTATTACTTCAGAGTGCAACCTTAAAAAAGGCAAAAAGTTTAAGGCTATAGTTTCTACCTCTTCTCATGAAAAATGTGTAAGGTGTTGGCATCGATGTTCTTCTGTTGGAAAGAACGAAAAGCATCCTGAAATATGTTCAAGATGTGAGCTCAATATAGAAGGCGGTGGCGAGGTAAGACAATTTGTCTAACATCAAGTTTTCTCTAGCAGCGGCTTCACTAATTTTGGTAGATCTTTTTAGCAAGGGCTATGTTGAGGACTTCTTTCAGCAAGGCGATGTAGTAAATATTTTGCCTTTTCTTGGCATTACGTTGGCTTTTAATTCAGGTATAGCTTTCAGTCTTTTGGATTTTAATAATTTTTTTACAGACTATGTTTTACTTTTTATAGGACTGATCATTACTGTCTTTTTAGTAAGGCTTTTTAAGCAAGAGGACAACATAACTTCAAAAGTAGGCTTGATACTGATTATTTCAGGAGCTTTAGGTAATATAATTGATCGAGCGATGGATGGAGTCGTTACTGATTTTTTACTCTTTTTTGTTGGTAATACACCATTTTTTATCTTTAATTTAGCAGATGCATATATTTCATGTGGAGCAGTTTTATATTTTGGAATAGAGCTATCAAACTACATCAGCAAAAAGGCTCAAAATGAATAGAAAAATACTACTTGCCAATCCCAGAGGTTTTTGCGCAGGCGTCGATAGAGCTATAGACATCGTTGAGAAAGCCATAGAAAAATTTGGCTCCCCGATTTATGTACGACATGAAGTGGTGCACAACAAAATTGTTGTTGAGGACCTCAAATCAAAGGGGGTTATTTTTGTAGATGAACTTGATGAAGTACCCGACGGCGAGAGGGTTATTTTCAGTGCCCATGGTGTTGCCAAATCAGTAGAGGATGAGGCTGAAGAGCGCCACCTTAATTATTTCGATGCAACATGCCCTTTAGTGACTAAAGTTCATAATGAAGTAATCAGACATAATCGTGCTAACAGAGACGTAGTTTTAATTGGTCATGCGGGACATCCTGAAGTTGAAGGTACGATTGGGCGTCATGATCCTAGTTCATCCAAAAATATTTATTTGGTTGAAGATGTGAATGATGTTGAAAGACTTGAAGTATCTGATGAAAAGAACATTGCTTATGTGACTCAAACTACCCTTAGTTTGGATGATACTAAGGACATAGTCGATGCCCTTAATGTGAAGTTTCCATCACTGCATCAGCCTAGAAGTAGTGATATTTGCTACGCAACTCAAAATAGGCAGGACGCAGTTAAACAACTGTCTTTGGAAGTTGAAATTGTGATTGTTGTTGGCTCGATAAACAGCTCTAATTCAAATCGACTTAAAGAGTTGGCCGAAAAATGTGGAGTTGAAGCAGTGCTAATTGATAGTGTGGCTGATATTAATTTATCTGATTTAGGGAATAAGACTTCAATTGGAGTTACGGCTGGTGCCTCTGCACCTGAGAGTACCGTAAGAGAGCTGGTGAATGAGCTTGAAAAATACTTCAAAACAAAAGCTTCCGAATTAGGTAGAAATTCAGAAAGCATATACTTTAAGTTACCACCTGAATTAAGATAGTTCATATTCATGAACATTTCTGATCATATTATTGATGATGCCCGATATATAGCTTCACCAAATTATGATTCCAGACCTGAAAAAACATCCATCAACCTAATTATTATTCACGCAATTAGTATGCCTGTTGGAGAATATGTCACTGAAAATATTGTGAAACTTTTTACTAATGAGCTCAATCCTGATGATCATCCAGATTTTAAGGCAGTCTCAGATTTAAAAGTATCATCTCACCTTTTAATTACAAGATCTGGAGATGTCCTTCAATTTGTACCTTTTCACAAAAGAGCTTGGCATGCTGGTATTTCAGTTTTTGAAGAGCAAGAAAATTGTAATGATTTCTCAATTGGGATTGAGTTAGAGGGTTGCGATGATGATATTTTCGAAGAAATACAATACGAAGCATTAAATTCAATATTAAATTTACTAAAAAAAGAATACTTGATCCCTGATAAAAATATTGTTGGCCACCAGCATGTTGCACCAGAGAGAAAAACAGATCCTGGACCAAATTTTGATTGGAGTAAAATAAACGCAGGCCATTTAGATCGATGAAGAATATATTTGTTTTATCTGCGCTAGGATTCTCCTGCGGTCTTCCTTACATGTTGGTCTTTTCAACTCTATCTGCTTGGTTGCGAGATGCTGGAGCTGCTTTAACGGTAATTGGCTTTATTAGCTGGGCAGCCCTTACATATTCATTGAAATTTTTATGGTCCCCATTTGTGGATCGAATAAAAATGCCTCTAAACCAAGTTGTTGGTCAAAGACGATCCTGGATTCTCATGATGCAACTGCTGATCTTGATTTTAATCATGATGATGAGTCAATTTGATCCTATATCAAGTCTCAATTTCATAGTAATAACTGCCGTTTTAATTGCATTTTTTGGATCATTGCAGGACATAGCAGTAGATGCTTACAGGATTGAATTGGTCAGTTTGGATGAGCAAGGTAATCTTGCAGCAAGTTATCAGTTTGGTTACCGATTATCAATATTGGTTGCAACCTCGCTTGCACTAATTTTTGCAGATTTCGTTTCTTGGCAAACAGTCTACTTAATGTTGTCATTCTTTATGCTGATCGGTGTCTTGGGAGTACTTATTGGAAACACACCTGAAACTTTAAAAGTTGATTACGGCTATGTTGAGAACCTACTTTCATCTTTTAAAGATTTTTTTAAAAGGATTGGCTTAGTTTCTGCTTCAGTCCTTCTATTTATCATTGCTACCTATAGACTCACTGATATCATTATGGGACCCATGGCAATGCCTTTTTACATTGATATGGGTTACAGCAAGACCGAAATCGGAGCCATTGTGAAAACAGTTGCCCTAGGGGCATCCATTTTGGGATTTTTTGTAGGCGGACAATTTATTAAGCGCTTTAGTTTAAAGGCTTGTTTGTTATTTGGTGGAGTGCTTGTACTGATAACAAATTTATTATTCAGTCTTAGCGCACTTTCGGAATCTAATCTTACTCAGCTATCTATTATTGTGGGTATGGATAGTCTAGCAGCAGGTTTTGTAGGCACTGTTAACATAGCCTTTCTAACCAGCCTGGTTTCTAAAAAATTTACTGCGACACAATACGCTTTGTTGACCTCATTTATGATGCTACCAGGAAAGGTGTTCAGTGGTTTCTCAGGTTACTTAGCAGATTCATTAATAGTGTTGACCTCTATGCAGGTAGGCTGGGCTCTATTTTTTGTAATCACATCTGCATTAACGCTACCGGCATTAATCACCATCATGATTAGAAAAGATATATTAAGCAAATAAGTTGAAAGCTCAATTTTATATTTTATTTTTTATTTCAACATTTTTTGCCTTTGCAAACCTTGGAGACTCAGTGGAGTCTGTTGCCTTAAATGATAAGTTGCTGCATATGTTGGGTTTTATTTTTTTATCAATTTCAGCTTATTTGAGCCAAAACTTCACCCGTCAAAGGCAAATATTTTTTTTCTTAGTTTCTTATGCACTTATTATTGAAATTATTCAATTTTTCTTACCCTACAGAAATTATTCAAATTTAGACCTAATTGCCGATTTGATTGGTATAATCTCCGGCCTAATTTTGGTTAAAATCATGAATTTTTTAGTGAAAAACTATTGAATTCAATTATTTAATCCATAGATATCAATTAACTGCCAAAATGGCATTAATTCATTTATTAGTGGGAGACTAAATATGAAACTTAGACCTTTACACGACAAAGTGTTAGTTAAGAGAACTGAAGAAGAAGAAACAACAGCTGGTGGTATTGTATTGCCGGGTTCAGCTGCTGAAAAACCTTCTCAGGGCGAAGTTATTGCTGTCGGTCCAGGCAAAAGACAGGACAATGGAGAATTAATTGCTCCCGACGTAAAAGCTGGAGATTTAGTAATCTTCGGTCAATACGGCGGTAATGAAGTAAAAATCGACGGAGAAGAGTACCTCATTCTTAGTGAAGGGGATATCTTCGGAGTCATTAGTTAAGTTTTATAGTTAAGGAGAAAAAATATGTCAGCAAAAGATGTTAAATTCGGTGATTCCGCCAGAAGCAGAATGCTTCAAGGTGTAAACACCCTAGCAGATGCAGTAAAAGTAACCCTTGGACCTAAGGGAAGAAACGTAGTATTAGATAAGTCATTTGGAGCACCTACTGTAACTAAAGACGGAGTCTCAGTTGCAAAGGAAATTGAGCTTGAAGATAAATTTGAGAATATGGGAGCACAAATGGTGAAACAGGTTGCCTCGCAGACTTCTGATGAAGCAGGTGATGGAACCACAACAGCAACTGTTTTGGCTCAGGCAATCGTTAATGAGGGTCATAAGGCTGTAGCCGCAGGTATGAATCCTATGGATTTAAAAAGAGGAATTGATAAAGCAGTTGCAGCAGCAGTAGATTTCGTTCAAAAATTAAGCGTTCCTTGTGCGGATGATAATGCGATTGCACAGGTTGGAACCATTTCAGCTAACGGCGATGATAACGTAGGTGGCATCATTGCTGAAGCTATGGAAAAAGTGGGCAAAGAAGGTGTGATCACTGTTGAAGAAGGTCAAGGCATCAATAATGAGCTTGACGTTGTGGAAGGTATGCAATTTGATCGAGGATATCTTTCTCCATATTTTGTAACCAATCAGGACAACATGACTTCTGAGCTTGAAAATCCACTTATTCTTCTTCATGACAAGAAGATCGCGAACATCAGAGAAATGCTTCCATTGCTTGAGGCGGTTGCGAAAGCTGGAAGACCTTTACTGATTATTGCTGAAGACATTGAGGGTGAAGCGCTTGCAACTCTAGTGGTTAACAATCTTAGAGGGACTGTAAAAGCTGCTGCATGTAAAGCACCTGGTTTTGGCGATCGAAGAAAAGCAATGCTTGAAGATATCGCTATTTTAACTGGTGGAACTGTTATTTCTGAAGAGGTTGGTTTGTCACTTGAGGGTGCAACCATTGAAGATCTTGGAAGTGCTAAAAAAGTTAGCTTAAATAAAGATAATACAACCATCGTCGACGGTGCTGGTGACCAAGCTAATATCGAAGGCAGAGTGAACCAAATCAGAGCACAAATCGAAGACACAACTTCTGATTACGATAGAGAAAAACTTCAAGAAAGAGTTGCTAAACTTGCCGGCGGAGTTGCTGTCATCAAAGTGGGCGCAGGTTCTGAAGTAGAAATGAAAGAGAAAAAAGCTCGTGTAGAGGATGCTTTGCATTCAACCAGAGCTGCTGTAGAAGAAGGTGTGGTTCCTGGAGGAGGGGTAGCCCTTGTGAGAGCACTTAATTCTCTTGAAAAAATTAAAGGTGATAACGATGATCAAAATGTTGGTGTGAATATTGCTCGAAAAGCATTTGAAGCTCCGTTGAGACAAATCGTTACCAACGCCGGTGAAGAAGCTTCTGTCATCATCTCCAAAGTTAGAGAAGGTAAAGATGCTTTTGGTTTCAATGCTGCAAACGGTGATTATGGTGACATGATTGAGATGGGTATTTTAGATCCAGCTAAAGTAACAAGAACTGCACTTCAAGCTGCAGGATCTATTGCAGGCATGATGATCACTACTGAAGCTATGGTTACCGAGCTCCCTAAAGATGAGCCAGCTGCTCCTGCAATGCCAGATATGGGCGGCATGGGCGGTATGCCAGGCATGATGTAAAAAACATCGTAACTTATAAAAAAAACGGGGATTTTCCCCGTTTTTTTTTGGAAGTTATATAATCTTGTTATTACTAGGGAGGTAATATGGAAGCATATCTAGGTACTGTTTTAATGAGGACACTGCATATTCTTTTTGGAATATTGTGGATTGGCCTACTTTATTATTTTAACTTTGTTCAGACTGAATACTTTAAAGAGTCTGAAGCTGATGCTAAATCTGATGTTGTAAAAAAACTTGTTCCAAATGCTCTTTGGTACTTCAGATGGGCTGCAGCATTTACTTTTTTCACTGGGGTGTATTTATTGTATTGGAAAGGCATTGCAACCAATGTCGGTATTACTTTAGGTGCAATCATGGCTACCATTATGGCGGCTAACGTTTGGTTTGTAATTTGGCCTAATCAAAAGAAAGTTATTGCTGGTGCGCCGGATGCAGCTGAGGCTGGAGCTAAAGCCGGACTTGCATCCAGAACCAACACTTTATTTTCTATTCCCATGCTTTATTTAATGGTTTATTCCGCCCATGCAGGCTCTTTGCCAAATCAATTACTGATTGGCAATCAGTTGACTGGACTTTGGGTGGGATTAGCAATTATTGCTGTGATAGAGCTCAATGCCTTATTTGGAAAAATGAATCCCATGATTACATCGGTTAAGGCTGTAGTGCACTCGGGATTAGCGCTTGGAGTAGTATTTGCTTTGATTGTTAACTATTTGTAATAGTTTTTTTCCTTGAAAATTAAAGGGAGCTTAAGCTCCCTTTTTTAGTTTCACTTTATCGATAGAATTCTCAACTATATTTAAAATTTCAAGCTGATAACCATTAATTTCCATGCAAAGGTTAGTGCTAGGAATGTATTCTAAATAATCCACAATCATTCCATTGATTGTTTTTGATCCATCCTCAGGCAGCTCCCATTCAAGTTGCTTGTTTAAGTCTCTAATTTTGTAATTACCCTCAACAATGATTGAGCCATCAGATCTTACATTTAAGGCATCAGGTTTTTGCAGGTTTTGTTGATTGAATTTACCCACTATTTCTGAAAATAGATCTTCAATCGAAATTAAACCTTCAATTTCTCCATACTCATCCACGACCAAGCCTATGTTTTTATCTAGGTTTTGAAACTCCCTCAGTTGATGGGTAAGTTTCGTGCTTTGAGAAACAAAATAAGTTTCAGACAAAAAAGGATCAACTGATTGGTTATTCTCGATACACTCAATAAACTCATGTGAATCTTTTAAATGCAGGACCCCAATCATATTATCAAAGGATCCTCTAAAAACCGGGAGCCTGGAGTAAAACGATGACTTGATGATGGATTCAGCTTCATCAGGATTATTAAGATCGATACCTACCATTTCAGCGGCTGGAATCATAATGTCTTCAACAGTGAGATCTTCTAAATCCAAGATCGAGGAGAGCATGGTTCTTGATTGATCCGGTATTAGGTCTCCATGCTCGCTTAATAATGTTCTTAACTCTCCAGAGTTAAGGTTATCATTTTCAGCAGAATCAGCTGGATCAACGTTTAAAAGCTTTAATAACCTTGAGCTGATGAAGTTAGTTAAAGCAATAATTGGCTTAAATAAAAAAATTAAGCCCTTTAGGATCCAGGATGATTTTTCAGCAAATTTTTCTGGATATACCGTGGCAATGGTTTTGGGTGTAATTTCGGAAAAAATTAAAATTACAATGGTAAGGATCACCGAACCTACCAATACGTTACCACCAAAATAATCAATAAATATTATGGTGACCACTGATGAAGCAAGAATATTAGCAAAGTTATTACCAACCAGAATTGCAGACAACAAAATATCAGGACGTGCCAGCAATCTTAGCGCTCTTCTAGCCCCTCTGCTTTTCTTTGAATTATGACGTAGCTTGACCTTGTTTGAGGCCATCATGCCAGTTTCAGATCCTGAAGAAAATCCAGAAAAAATTAGTAATGCAACCAATAACAGAAGCAAATATATTAATGAGTCCACTGCTTAGTTATACCTGTCGATGATTTGAATATTTAGGAAATAGGTAATTATTATCAATAAAAATGTTATCAAAAGAAATCTAAGAGCATATTTTGCACTCAGTTTAGAGTATTTCATTGCTATGTAAACACTTATATAGATGGCAAGAGCAAGGCAGGATAACAATATCTTTATTCGTGATTCAATATCTGGATCGCTGTATATTAAAAATCCTGTTGCCAGCGCAAAAATTAATACAATTAATCCGACTCCAAGAACTTTCAGTAGAAACTTAAATTGGCTCTCAATTGGGGTACGAAGGCTTGATTCTGATAAACCCTTTTTAAGATTAATAGAGTGCCTCTCCAATAATAATGCTTCAAAAATAGTAATAATTAAGATTGTGATACTCAAAATCGTTGCCAATACGTGAAGATCATATAAAAAATCAGTATTTGCAAAGATTAATGCATACGAAGCACTGAAGGCAGCAGATACCAAACCTAATGAAACGGCATTACTAAAGAATCTTTTAAGCAAGACATAGATCGGAAGGCTTGAAAGGGTAAAAATTAGGAAAGGAGTGGCCATTAAATAAATTGTTAATCTTTTATATATTAACACTATCAAATTTATCAAGCTTACCCTAAAATACACACCTTTTTAGGATTAACAAAATTTATGGTAGTAATTAGACTTGCAAAGAGTGGGGCAAAGAAAAACCCATATTTCTTTATCACAGTAGCTGACTCTAGAATGCCTAGAGACGGTAGATTCATAGAAAGACTAGGTTTTTACAACCCATCTGCAAGAGGTTCTGAGGAAAGACTTCGTTTTAATACTGAGCGCTTTGATCATTGGGTCGGCCAAGGTGCACAAGTTTCAGATCGTGTGAAGGTTTTGCATCAAGAGGCTGAAATGTCTCCTGAAGATCTGGCTGCTAAATTCGAAAAAAGGGATTCTAAACGTCAAGCAAAAAAAGAAGCTAAAGCAGCAAAACTTGCAGAAGAAATGGCTGCATCTGAAGAGGCTGCACCGGCAGAAGAGACTCCAGTAGAAGAAGCTCCAGCCGAAGAAGCCGCACCAGCAGAAGAAGCTCCAGCTGAGGAAGAAGCTCCAGCCGAAGAAGCTGCACCAGCAGAAGAGGCTCCAGCTGAAGAAGCTGCACCTGCAGAAGAGGCTCCAGCTGAAGATGCTGCACCCGCAGAAGAGGCTCCAGTAGAAGAAGCTCCAGCTGAAGAAGAAGCTCCAGCTGAAGAAGCTGCACCAGCAGAAGAGGCTCCAGCTGAAGAAGCTGCACCTGCAGAAGAGGCTCCAGCTGAAGAAGCTGCACCAGCAGAAGAGGCTCCAGTAGAAGAAGCTCCAGCTGAAGAAGAAGCTCCAGCTGAAGAAGCTGCACCAGCAGAAGAGGCTCCAGCTGAAGAAGCTGCACCTGCAGAAGAGGCTCCAGCTGAAGAAGCTGCACCAGCAGAAGAGGCTCCAGTAGAAGAAGCTCCAGCTGAAGAAGAAGCTCCAGCTGAAGAAGATTCTCCATCAGATGACGAAAAGAAGTAATTCTTTAGACGATAGCCACATATTAATTGGACGAATAGGTAGACCAAGAGGTCTCAAAGGTGAGTTTTTCATAAACTCATTTTCTGAATCATCAGAAGCTTTTTTAAAATATAAAAACTTTTTTCTTTATTCTGAATCAGAACTCGTTCCTGTTGATTTTGACTATTTAAAGAAACAGAACCAGAAAATTATTGGAAAAATATCAGATATCAATACACCTGAAGATGCAGAAAGAATTAAAAATTCAGACCTTTTTTTGGATAAAAATGACCTTCCTGAATTAGAAGACGGTTATTACTGGCATGAATTGTTAGGCATGAAGGTAATTAATTTAGATGGTGACGCTCTTGGAGAAGTGATTGCTATTAATAATTATGGATCAAACGACATGCTCGAAGTGAAGACCAAGAAGAAAAAACTACTTATTCCTTTTGTTAAAAACAGAATAATTTTTGATATCGATAAAGAAAAGAAAGTTATTAACGTTGATTGGTATGATTCCTACTGATGGATATTAAATTTAATCTTATTACCTTATTTCCTGAAATCTATGATGCTTTGGATCATGGATTAATCGGTAAGGCCATTCAAAATAATGTAATCGAGTTAAATAAGATTCAATTACGAGATTTCGCAATTAATCAACATGGTCAGATAGATGGAAAACCGTTCGGAGGAGAAAAGGGCATGATTATGATGGTGGAGCCACTTGAAAATGCTTTGAAATCAATATCGCCCAAGAATAAACATATCGTTATAAATTTTTCACCTCAAGGAAAGCAATTAGGTCAAAACCTAGCTAAAAAAATGCTTGATTATGATGAAATTACTATTGTGAACGGAAGATATGAAGGTATTGATGAAAGGTTTATTGATAAATATGTTGATTTAGAAGTTTCCTTGGGTGATTACGTTTTCAGCAATGGAGATTTGGCCAGCTTAGTTTTTATTGATGTTCTTGCAAGAATGATTCCTTCTGTCATCGGAAAAGAGGAGTCTGTAACAGAAGACTCCTTCTTTAATGGACTGCTTAAAGGCCCCACATATACTCGACCTGAAGTCTATGATGGAATGAGTGTCCCAGAGATCCTGCTATCAGGAAATCATGAAGAAATAAAAGCTTGGCGAGAATATCAATCGATCAAGACCACACTTGAGAAAAGGCCTGAAATATTTGATAAAATAAAACTTACAAAAAAACAAAAAAAACTCTTGGAAGAATTAGATTCTAAGCGTATCCTATAGCACATTTTAGGCCGTAGACATGTCAGATAAAGAAATTGAAAACAACGCTTCTAACGAAGAAGCATCGGAAACAGTAGAAACTCCAGAATCAGTGGATTCTACTCCCGAAACAGCTGAAACTGTTGTTGAAGCTGAGGAAGCTTCAGCGCCTGAAGAATCTGTCCCTGAAGCACCCGCTGAGACTCCCGAACCTGAAGCAGATGTTCCTGCAGAAGAAGCTAGTGCTGCTGTGGAAGAGCCAGCTGAAGCTGTTTCAACAGCTAAGCTAGAAGAATTGTCGCCGGCGCAAATAGTTCAAAATTTCGAAAAATCTCAGTTAAAAGATGATGTACCTCCTTTTAGACCAGGAGATACTGTTGTTGTTTCAGTAAAAGTTAAAGAAGGTGAAAGAACTAGACTTCAAGCTTTTGAAGGCGTTGTTATGCACATCAAAAATGCTGGTTTAAACTCATCATTCATCGTTAGAAAAATATCCAGCGGTATTGGTGTAGAAAGAACATTTCAAGTTCACAGCCCCATAATTGATTCCATCAAAGTTAAGCGTAAGGGCGACGTTAGAAAAGCTAAACTCTATTATTTAAGAGAGAGATCTGGAAGATCTGCTAGGATCAAAGAAAGACTCGAATAATTATGACTATGGATACAAAAGAGAGTCATCTTATTGATTCTTTTTTGAGATTTTTACAGTTAGAAAAAGCTCTATCTAAAAATACCATAAGCTCTTATAAAACTGACATTGGCGGTTTTAATCAGTGGTGCTCTGATCAAGCAATAAAATTTTCGGAAGTTAATTTGAGGCATGCTGAAAATTTCATTGTTAGTTTAAGAAAAAAAGAACTTGCTCCTGCATCGATTTCAAGAAAAATTTCATCATTAAAATCCCTATTTGTTTACTTAAAAAAACAGCAACATATTAAAACTAATCCTTTTCAAGACTTGGTCTTACCAAAAATTCCAAAATCTCTTCCTAAATCCATGTCGATGGCAGAGGTAAACACCCTGTTGGATGCACCGGATACTTCAACCTTTATAGGGTTACGGGATAAAACCATGTTGGAATTAATGTACGCAACAGGCTTGAGGGTTTCTGAGCTTGTAAACTTAAAGTATTCAAGTTTTGACTTTGAAAGAAGCGTTATTAAAGTTCTGGGCAAAGGATCGAAAGAGAGAATTATCCCCTTTGGCGACAGTGCACTTTCGTGGTTAAAACAATACATAGATTTTCGTAGGCAAAACAATTTAAGCATGAACAGTAAATATTTTTTTATTAGTCAAAAGCTATCCCAAGTGACACGTCAGTCATTTTGGCAGCGCGTAGAACATTATCAAAAGATTGCATCCATTCCTTACAAGATATCACCGCATACACTTCGTCATGCTTTTGCGACTCACTTACTTAATAATGGAGCTGATCTTAGATCCGTACAAATGTTGCTTGGACATAGTGACCTTTCTACCACGCAAATATATACTCACATTGCAAAACAAAGACTTAGTGAGATGATTAAAAAACATCATCCGCGAGGGTAATCATGGTTAAAAAATTAAATATCTTCATTAGTTTAATTTTAGTAATTACAGTCAAAGGTGAAGATGTCGAAACAGCTGTAAATAAGATCTTACCGCCAGGCATGCAGGTACAAGCTATTGCGGATTCAAACATTGACGGCATCAAGGTTGTAGATATCGGAGAACTGCAGCCAATTTATGTGACCGAGGACGGTAAATATTTCTTTTTTGGTGAGCTTTATTCAATCAATGAATCCAACATTAATAATCTTACCGATCAAGCAAAGCGGGATAAAAGGGCAAATTTGATTGCTTCAAACCTCTCTTCCGCAGATTACATTACCTTTCCAGCGAAACGAGCCAAACATGAAATTACAGTCTTCACTGACGTGGATTGTGGGTATTGCCGAAAGTTTCACAGTGAAATTGAGGACTACAATGAAATAGGCATCACTGTGAATTATGTTGCTTTTCCAAGATCCGGACCTGATTCCTCTTCGTATAATAAAATTGTTGGCGCATGGTGCTCTGCTGATCCTAAAAAAATTCTAACAGAGCAAAAAAAAGGAGAAGAGCCGAAAACTTCTCTTTGTGAGGACAATCCAGTGATGGAGCATTTCATGCTGGGTCAAAAAATTGGCATTACAGGCACTCCAGCTATTATCAGTAAGTCTGGAGCTCTATTTCCTGGTTATTTACCGGCCAGCGATTTATTTTCGAGGTTAGAAGCAAGTGAATCCTAAGTTAAGAGTTGGCATTTGCGGCTGGGGGAATGTTGCGACCGGTTTATTTGAGCAACTCACCAAATCATCTAATGAGCAGGCTTTCGAGCTTGTTTGTATTGGCGCACGACGGGACAACCCTAACTGCGATTCTGGCGATGTAACAATCCATCGAGATATCTTTGCGGTCATCGATCAAGACATTGATGTATTAATTGAGTTGATTGGTGGCACCGATACTGCCAGAGATTTAATTTCAAAAGCACTGAATGCAGGCAAGCATGTCGTTACCGCTAACAAAGCAGTCATGTATGAGCATGGCAATGAACTCATTAACCTTGCAATTAAAAAAAACGTACATTTGATGTTTGAAGCAGCCGTGTGTGCTGGAACGCCAATCATTAAGATGCTTTCCAATGATTTGGGTGCAAACCAGGTCACTAAAATCTCCGGCATGTTAAACGGAACCACCAATTACATTTTAAGCAACATGGAGCAGGGCATTGCTTATGAGGTTGCTCTTGAGGAAGCCAAGGAAAAAGGGTACGCCGAACCTGATCCGAGTCTAGATGTAAACGGAACCGATGCTGCTCATAAAATTGGAATCTTAGCCTCACTTGCTCTTAACAGCGATCTTCCTGCAGGTAATTTTCATATTGAGGGCATTGAAAATATAACAGCAGAAGATTTTAACTATGCCGATGAATTTAATTTAACCATCAAACATCTTGCAGTTACCAAGCAAGCCGGTGATGCAATCGAACTTAGAAGCCATCCAGTTTTAATTGATAAAAACTCCAGCCTTGGAGGGCTATCTGGTGTCAGAAACGGTATTCAGATCGATACTGATTTGTTGGGTGAGTTTCTAATTGCAGGCTCAGGCGCGGGCAGAGAGTCCACAGCATCGGGGTTGATCTCTGATCTGATAGCGCTATCTAAACACGCCTTAAGCACACCAATGCATTATCCCTATTTTAAGGATATGCCTAAGATAAAGTCGTTTGAAAGCTTAGATTTTTCTTATTATGTTTACCTAGAAGTTCAAGATCAGGCAGGGGTGCTTGCCTTGGTAAGCCAGATTTTTTCAGATAACGAAATCAGTATTGATAAGATCGTACAAAAAGATCATTTGCCCGATGGCAAAGTTCCAGTTGTTGTCTTTACGGACTTAATTAAAGAGTCACAAATGCAAAAAGCCTTGGAGAATTTTTCTGCACAATCAGAAATTCATTCTGCAAAAATTATTAGAATCGAAGCTTAGCAATGTTATTTCATTCAACCAGAGGTGGGGATAAGGATAAGGATTTTGCTTCCATTCTCATGCAAGGTCTTGCTGATGATGGAGGGCTCTTTATGCCCGACCAATGGCCCCAGGTGGACCTAGAAAAAATTAAAGGACTGCAATCTTTTGTTGAGGTAGCAAAAGAGATCGTGCCGCTTTTTACTGCATCTTCGTTCACTCAAGAAGAAACCATCAAGATTGTTGAAAATACTTGGCATGATTTTGAACATCAAGATTTAGTTGGGATTCAAACCATTGAAAATATATCTGTGTTGGAGTTATTTCATGGACCGACCGCAGCCTTTAAAGATTTTGGTTTACAACTTGCTGCAGCGTTTTTTAATGAAGTCCTTGAGAAAGAAGATAAGACCGCCATTGTTTTAGGGGCTACTTCAGGGGATACCGGTTCGGCTGCCATCGATGCTTGCCGCTCTTATGCACGCATCAAAAGTTTTATCATGCTGCCTAATGGCAACATGTCCGAGGTGCAAAGAAGGCAGATGAGTACCATTGAGGCAGATAATGTCTTTGCCTTAAGAATTAACGGTACTTTTGATGATTGTCAGGATCTCGTTAAACAGGCATTCATTCAAAGAGATTTCTTAAAACCTGATCAGTATTTACTGGCGGTTAATTCGATCAATTGGACCCGAATTGTAGGCCAAATTTGTTATTACTTTTTTGCCTATAATCGCCTTGCCAACCATGAAAATCTGAACTTCTCTATTCCTACCGGTAATTTTGGTAACGTCTTTGCCTGTTACTCAGCCTTTAAAATTGGACTACCTATCAAGACCATCTCAGTTGCGGTCAATGATAACGATATTTTGCATCGATTTTTTGCCAGCAATGATTATTCAAAAAAGCAGGTGCATGAAACCATTTCACCCAGCATGGACATAAGTGTGGCCAGTAATTTTGAACGTTTGGTTTATGATTTTTTCTTAGATCGCAGCACCGCAAAATGTGCTGAGTTGTTTAACAACTTTCCCAATCAAGGCATTGAATTAGATGAGACAACATGGAATAAAAAAAATGCATTATTTAGCTCCAGCAGCGTTGATGATGCAGTAACCCAAGCCATCATTCAGTCAATTAATAATGAGCATCATTACTTATTAGATCCGCATACTGCCGTAGCGATGCAAGAGGCAATTGAAGTCTCCTCAAGTGCAGACCATTATGTAGTCCTAGCAACGGCACATCCTGCAAAGTTTCCTGACATCTATAAAAAGCTCGCCATCGATTTATCCGAGACACCCAAGGCACTTAAAGGCTTGTACGATAAAACAGAATATTTACATCATTTTGATGCTAATTATGATCAAATAACCTCTTTTATTAATTCAAGGAACTAGATATGGATTCTCCAACTATTATTCGCGCAGCAGAAACTAATAAAGAACAAGTAAAAGGCGTTATTAAATTAGGGTTTGCTAACGATGCATTACTGCGCTGGGTTTTTCCTGATGCTAAGGCTTATTTGGAAAGTTTTGATCATTGGATGGAAGAGTATTCAAAAATTTCATTCAAACATGATATTTGTTTTGCAGAAGCTTCCTTTGCTGGAGCCTCCATTTGGCATCCGCCTGGAGTAGCATTTGATGAATCTCTTTTGGAGCCTACCTTTGGTAATATTCCAGAAGCAAATTTAGGTGCGGTGGCCCATTTTTTTGAGCAGTTTGAAACCTATCACCCAGAAGATGCATGGTACTTAGCCTTTATTGCTGTTGATCCTGCAAAACAAGGCCAAGGAATAGGCTCTTTCTTGCTTAAAGAAGCATTAAAGATGATTGATGAAAAAGGGGATCGGGCTTACTTAGAAGCCTCAAATGAAAGAAATAAAGCGTTATATGAGCGTTACGGCTTTGAAATGATTGGCAAGGTGCAAACAGAGGACTCGCCTCCAGCTTTTCCAATGATTCGTGAGGCTAGAAAATAAGCCTATTTTGTATAGAATTTATAAATAATTCATAAAAAAGTGACAAAATGTCACTTTTTATATAGAATACATTGAATTATTGATAACTTAACCCTAAATAACTGATTAGGGAGAGAATAAAAATTGCAGAGAATTTATTCAAAACTACTTTTATTAACACTATTTAGCACCTCCATTGTTGCTCAAGAGCAAATTGGTGTGGCTGCTGCAGTCAACCGTAATACTACTGACCTAACGCTGGAACAAGAAAGAAAACTCGTTGAAGCGGGTTATCAAATCATTCAAAACCATACCATTGAAACCGATGAAATCGGTAAAGCTCAGATGCTCTTACTCGATGGAACCGCTTTCTCAGTTGGACCTAATTCAAGCGTGGTGCTTGATCGTTTTATTTATAATCCGGAAACAGCGGAAGGTTCCTTAGAAGTAACCGCACGAGGTCTTTTAAGAATTGTTGGTGGAAAGGTCACCAAAAAACAACCCGCGCTGATAAGAACTAATTCAGCAACTGTGGGGATCAGAGGCGGAATCGGAATTGTCCAAACCGATGGCTCGCAAGTCAATGCGACCTTCTTGTACGGTGAGGAAATGACAGTGACCCCAAATTGTGTGGATCTTGATACGTTTGGCGATCAATGCGGTAGCGATTTTATTACCACCATCACCGAACCAGGTTTTTCAGTGACGGTTGAGTCAGCTGACTCTGAACCTTCAGAACCTGAGCCGGTAACTGAAGAAAGCTTAGAAGCCGTTCAAGATGAATTAGAGGCCAGTGAAGATGAGCCAGCCGAAGAAGAATCTTCAAGTGATGAATCTTCTTCAGAAGAAAGCTCTGATGAATCAAGTTCTGAAGAGTCCTCAAGCGAAGAGAGTTCAGATGAGTCTAGCTCAGAGGAATCTTCAAGCGAAGAGAGTTCTGATGAATCCTCTAGTGAAGAAAGCTCAGATGATTCAAGTTCTGACGAATCATCTAGTGATGAGTCCTCCTCAGATGAGTCTTCCAGCGATGAATCTTCTGCTGATGATTCAGTTGCCAGCGATAGCTCATCCGATGATGCATCTTCAGATTCATCAAGTGATGAACCTACTAATGAAGTTGCTCAAGAAACAGAATCAGATACTGAAGTTACGACTGAAGTTGCTGATGCTGGTGGTGATGGTGGAACAACTGAAGTTGAAGTTGATGAGGGACTTTTAGATAGCTCTGGAGTCTCTGATGTTTCTTCTGATGTGGCCCCTGATGAACTGGGTACCGCCGATGCGTTTGAAGTTGAAACCGAAGTTGATTTAGTTGATGTGGATGAGAGTCCAGCCGAAGAAGTCACCGAAGAAGTTGCGCAAACCACCCAAGAAACCACTGCAGAGGTCGCACCCATTTTTGAAGTGGAAACTACTGAAGTGGTTGAAAGTGTCGATGAAAATACGACTGAGATCAGCTTGGCATCTTTTGCTGTAGTCAATCCAGGCGATCAAAACTTTACTGTGTCTGTCGAAGGTGAGGGCAGTGAGGCCTTTACTTATAACGAAGCAACCAACTCCTTAGAAATTACTGAAGCTTTGGATCATGAAAGCCAAGAAGCGGTTGAACTGACCGTGACCTTTACCAGCGAAAATGGTGATGTTCAAGAAGTTGCCTTAGCTTTAAATGTTGCTGATGTGGATGAAGCCGTTGAACTTGCTGTTGAACCGGTCAACACCATTAGTGAAGCTGCTATTAGTGCTGAACTCGTTGCCAATCAGGTCAATGTATCTGAAACGGTACCCGCTGGAACTGTGGTGGCTACTTTTAGTGCCACTGATCCTGAGGGCAATGCCTTAACTTATTCATTAACTGGAGCCGGTAGTGAACTGATGAGCGTTTCTGAAACCGGAGAAGTGACCCTTACTGGTAATCTAGATTTTGAAACGAATTCAACCCTAGTCATGACATTGGAAGTCTCTGATGGGACTAATACCACCACCGAAGAAATTACTATTAACGTTATTAACGATGATGAGCCTGCCACCATTGCAGCGACTTTAAGTGCTACCTCATTTGCAGAAAACTCTGCTGTGGGAGCTGCCATTGCATCGGTGAATGCCACCGATCCTGAAGGCAGTGCGGTGACTTACACATTATCAGGCACAGGCAGCGATAACTTTAGTATTGATACCAGCGGTAACATTACTCTTGCCAGCACCTTGGATTATGAAACGACAACCTCATATGAACTAACCGTCGTTGTCGATGATGGCACTTATGCTTCTACTGAAGTCATCACCGTGAGTGTTGCCGACGTCAATGAAGCCCCAACATTAAGCGCAACGGTAGCCTTCAACGCTTTCCAAGAAAATACTGCTACCGGTACCACGATTGCTACGAGTTCAGTCACCGATCCGGAGGCAGGAGCCATTACGTACAGTCTTTCTGGCACCGGCAGTGAGAACTTTTCAGTCAGTTCTGATGGTACGGTGAGTTTAGCGAGCACCCTGGATTATGAAACTGCCACTGGATATGAAATTACCCTAACAGCCTCCGATGGCGATAATACCGTTTCTGAAATCCTCACTATCAATGTGGGCGATATTAATGAAGCGCCAACCGTTACCACAACTCTAGCAACCTCAAGTGTTGCAGAAGATGCAGCCACCGGAACTACCGTTGCGACCAGCACAGCAAGCGATCCAGAGTCCAGCACCATCACTTATTCACTCAGCGGAACCGGTAGTGATAACTTTAGCGTTGATGCCAACGGTAATGTCACTGTGGCTAGTAGCTTAGATTATGAAACGACCACCTCTTATACCATTACTTTAACCGCTAGCGACGGGTCCAATTCAACCCAAGAAACCATCACCATTAATGTCAGTGACGTGGATGAATTTACTCTGGCACTTTCAAGTACGTCACCTGCTATTAACGAAGGCGTCAGCACTGGAACTCAAGTCGCTACTTCAACCTTAACCCAGCAAGACAGTGCTTCAGTAACTTATTCTTTATCAGGTACTGGCAGCGATAAGTTTGCCATTTCCAGCAGTGGGGTGATTACCACCGCAGCAGCGATGGATTTTGAAACCACCTCATCCTATTCACTCACTGTAACTGTCACTGATGGGACTAATACTGATACTGAAACCATTAATATTAGTATTAATAATGTTTCTCTTAATACTCTAGCAACCACTTTAGCCAACAGCGGGGCAGCGCTGGCTGAATCATCCAGCTCAGGCACAGCTGTTGCTAGCTCCAGCATCAACAACCCCGACAGTGAAACGATTACCTATACGCTAAGCGGTACCGGTAGCAACAAATTCTCTGTTGATTCATCAGGAAATGTGACCACTAACGGAACGCTGGATTTTGAAACGGCTAAAAGCTATGCGCTAACTCTAACCGCCACTGCAGGCAGCACGTCAGTGACCGACACCTTTACAGTTAATGTCGGTAACGTAGCTGAGCTTAATGCAGCGGTGCTTCGCTATTCAGCAGCTTACAACTCAGTTTCACGCACTGGCTTTAGTGCCACTGCAACGCGAGGAGCTTCAGGATCGAGCTTACCAGCCTACTACTTAGAGCAAGTTGGTACGACTGCCACAACAAATTTCAATGATGTTTTTGATCATGACGGTGATGTTCGAAACAACCATAGCCCTACAGTTAGAGTGGAAATTGGTGGTGGAACCCAACTTAACTTTGAGTATATTTTTCCAATAACCTCTCTTGGGGGCGCTGCAGGGGTTTATGCTCCAAGTATGTACGGCAGTTATGGTGTTGTGAATACAACTGTTCTCGGTAATAATGCTGCATATAGAGGGATTCTGACCAACCAAATATTAGCGGCTGCTGACGTGGTTGGTACTACCGGAAATTCACCTACCATAACTGATAATGAGATTGTAAGTGCCGGTGCATTCATGCAATATTCGGGATCAGGAAACGGCGTAAACGCATCAACAGGCGGCGATTTCGCCTTTATGACAACAAATTTAGCTGGTGCGTCTCTAAGCTACCAATCCTCAAGTGGACAACGCACGTATGGAGTCATTGTTGGTGATACTTCAACAAGTTACGGTAGCGGTTACACTGGAGTGGGCAGCTATTGGCAAAATGCGATTACCGGAGCTGGCTACACATTTCAAAATTGTGTGGCTGCCAACGTTAAGACTTGTCTTAATAATGCAGGCATTGATCTTGATGATGTAGGAATTATCGTAAATAACAGCCCTGGTACCGTTACATTTGGTTATAGCTACAGTGAACTTGCCGATTGGATTGATGGTGGAGGAAATTATGCTGCCACCATGTGGGAACATTCGGGTTGGAGCACAAGAGGTATGAATGGCGACCAACATGAAGATATTTTTGCAGGCCTTGGGTGGAGTGGTTTTAGTGGTAATACCGTTGGTGGCCACGTAAGTCCTAGTACTTCAATTTCACAATCAACTGTTGATGCAATCACTAATGGCGGAGGTACTTTAAATTATTCAGCCCTTGTAGGTAGAACTCACTCCTTCAATGCGGCCGGGATTATGAACATCCCATCAGTTTGTAACTCTTTGGTAAATGGGACAATTAGTGGTGCCAGCGGCGCTTCAACTTTCATCTGTGATCCAGGACGAACCGGTTCAAACGGTGCTGTTTTAGGGGTAGCAGATTACAATGCGTATACGTCTTCAGGTAGTGGTAATTCATTCATCATGAATTGGTTTGCGGGTTTGAATATTGGCTCTGCAGTCACTTCCACCTACAACCTCTTTGAAGATCAAACAACTTTAGCAGGTCAAATTTATACCGATGCCATGTGGGACACATTTGTTGGTTGTACTTCTGGTGATTGCTCTGATAAGTTTTCAGGAAATATACTTTATTTTGCTGTATTGCCTATTGAGTATCTAGGCACCAGTCTTAACTTAGATTCTGATAACTGGTTTTATCCTAACTTTATGCCCATGACCAATTCAAACATTTGGACCTATGGAGACGTGGGGTTACGTTATTGCTCTCCAGGAGCCAATGCTGGTTCTGAATGTTCCAGCCATACCTATGATGATGCTTATGCATGGCAATCGCTAGCCTTAAATCCTGTGTCCTCCTCAAGCCTCCACACAAATTCAAGAGAATATGATGTGGGGGGGAATGATATTCCTGAGGGCTCAAGCTTCTTTAAGCAAATGGTTAAATATGATGGAGTGGGTGTCGGGATGTGGGCACAAATTTCCTTCGCTGACTCATATGCCGACGATAGTGATGCCAGTAATACTAGAGATGATCAACAAAGCTTACTCAATGTAGTAATCACAAACATGAATCGACGCAGCAACATGACCTCGATGTACTCAGCCGGAGACAGCGGTTTTGGGATGGATGGTTATCATTATTGGTCCTATCAAGGGGCGACCAATGCCAATGATAATGGTCTCGGAGTTGTTTACGGTACGTCACCGGTAGAATGCGCTACTTCCAATGAAACTGCTTGTTTCTGGGCACCGGATGCTAAAGAGTCAGCCGGCGGTACCGGCAATCCTTCAGACACTGCAGCTCCAAGTGCAATGTTCTTAACGTCTTCAGATCCATATGCATCAGGAAATATGGGATTAGGTGTTTCTTATAACGCTAACACCGATGCTTTTTTAACCGGTTCTTTTAATCAGGCTTTAATCAGACAAAATGTAAAAAATGGCAATGGTAATTGGCGGTCTTACACCGATACCAGTACTTATCGAAAAACTAATTTAGGTCAGAACTCTTTCCCATCAAGCGGCTCGAGCACTTCAGGCACTTTAGATTGGAGTGGGTACTTTAATGGTATTTTGGAGTTTGATGTAAGCGGTGCCAGCAACAATCAATTCGCTTCCATTGGAACAGGCAGTACCCGAGCAAGCTTTACTTTTAATTATGGCACTAACTTTGCTGAGGTCGTGGCGCCAATGGATATTACTGCATTTGCTTCAAATAATTACACAGCAAATTGGACCACTGTTGATACTGGCTCGATGACCTTAAAATTTGGAGACCTTGACAATACCGATGCAAAATCTGCATTTTTAGCCAATAAAGTTTTTGCTGCTGAAATTCAAGATGATGGCACACAGATTGATAGTACTTCTGGTGGTTCCAACAATCTCGCTGGCGTTATGGTTACTTGGCAGAGCCTTGATAATCCTGATTCAACTTTGTACAACGGAATGTCGAATGTAGGTAATGGCGATGCATTTAGTGATACTCAAGGGAATGCTAACTACGCATCATGGGGTTTTTGGGCTATGAGTTCTGCTGATATTGCTGTAGCTACCGGCGATCAAAACGCCTCGGTGCATTTAGGTACCTGGGTTGGCGGAGAACTCATCGATCAAAGTTTAATTCCAACCTCAGGATCGGCAAATATGAATGGAGGGGCAGTGTTTAATGTGGCTTATCGACATAATGCAAGCGGCACTGATTACGACGTGCATAAATACACCAGCACCGCAGATGTTAGCGCAACTTTTAATTGGGGTACAAGCGGATATTCAGGATCTATAACTTTTGAAAACTTTGATGATAAGAATCCAATTGTAGCGAATGCCGGCTTCTTTGATATCAATGGTTTCTTTACAGTGCCAATTGTTGGCACCGATCAACATTACAGCGGGAGCCTAACACCAAGCATGCAAAATGGCTGGTCGGGCACTGCATCAGTCAAGGGAAGTCTTTACGGCGGTCAATATACTGCGTATGGGGTTACACATACAGTGAGAGAAAGCGGAGGAAGCTTTGACGTAAATATTTACAAGACTGGCGATACTTCAACTGCTGGAGCTAATGATTTTTATACGGCAGAAGGTATTTATTTAATCTATTAAACAGTGCAATCTTGATCCAGTCCCAACACATGGGCCACTCGACCCATCCCCATCCAGCCGGCAATGCAATAGGTTAGATCAGTAATTTCTTGATCGCTGAAGTGCTCTTTAAGTTCCTCCCAAAAGGCTTCATCTTTAGCTAACTGTTTGGGCTCACTGCCCATGGCTTTAGCATATTTAACTGCTAACAATTCTTGTTGGTTGAGGTGCGATAGATCATCTTGCAAGAGATGAGTATAAAAGCTTTCATCAGGTGCTTCACCGTTGAGGGTAACCCCACCTTCAATACCCATTTGCTTAATGTCACGATTGGTTTGCCAATTCATACAGATCTGACACCCGTTAATTTGTGCGGTTGCAATTCTGGCTGCCTCAAAAACTCTTAAAGGTAATTTACTGTGTTCGTAAATGGCATAAGCAAAGGCATTACCTGCAGCAGAGATTTCTTTAGCATGCACTTCTCCCGGTCCCAGCATGGACGATGCAGCGTTTTCTTTTAATTTAATTCTCATGTGTTTAAATTAAAACATATCAACTATTTTTTCTAGAGGAGAAAAAAATGAAAAAATCTTTAATTGTATTTTTAGGGCTAACGTTCTCATTGAGTTCTTTAGCATTAACCATTACAGACAAGCCTTATGAATTTACCGGCAACGTCACCACCATCTCGTTGACCGATTCCGGTGGGGTGATCAATGTGGTGGGTAAAACTAGTCAGTACGGTAAAGTTTGGCTAACTTACAATCTTAAACTTGATAACCCAGCATCACCTAATCAAGGCTCGTTCTCAGGCAGAGCGGTTGCTATTGATGATAACGGTAACCGCAACGGCGCTAGCCGACAAGGTGTTTGGGAGCGTAAAGGTTCTACGATGCACTTTAGATCATTGGATGATGTTAGTGATGGGAATCAATATCTTTGCATTACCAGTGTGAACTTACTGGATGACTCCTTGGAGATGAAGTTTTACTCCGTAAAATAAATCTTTAAAAAAATAATGGTTTCATAGGCCTGCTAAAGATATTAAAATGCGGGTCTATGGAGCTAGGTGAATTAAAAACAGGACTTTTAAGCCTTCAAGATCGAATTGCTGATCTTAGGGGGTACCTTTGACGTTGCTGAAAAAGAGCAATCGCTAGCTTCCATTACCCAACAACTTTCTGAGGAATCGACCTGGTCGGACTTAGAGCTTTCACAATCGCTAAATAAGCAAAAATCAGAGATCGAAAAATTTCTTAATCACTTTTTAGATACCGAATCTCAATTGGCTGATAATCTTGAGATTTTAGAAATGGCTGTTGAGGAAAACGATGCATCGGCCATTGAGGAAATTCAAAACGACTATCCTCAACTTGAAGCAAGCGTTGAAGAGCTGGAGTTCAATCGGATGTTTAGCAAAAAGGCAGATCCGAATTCAGCCTTCATTGATATTCAATCAGGCTCCGGTGGCACCGAAGCACAGGATTGGGCTGAAATGCTGCAACGTATGTACATGCGCTGGGCTGAATCACGAGAATTTGGTGTCGAAGTGATTGAACTCTCACCCGGAGAAGTTGCTGGCATCAAATCAGTTTCACTGCATATTAAGGGCTCGTATGCTTACGGTTGGCTAAGAACTGAAACCGGAGTGCATCGATTGGTAAGAAAATCACCTTTTGATAGTGGTAATCGAAGGCATACCTCATTTGCTTCGGTGTTTGTTTCACCCGAAATTGATGAATCAATTGAAGTGGATCTGAATCCTGCAGATGTACGCATCGATACTTATCGAGCATCAGGTGCAGGCGGTCAACACGTTAATAAAACTGACTCGGCTGTGCGTTTAACGCACGAGCCCACCGGAACGGTGGTGCAATGTCAAAGCGATCGTTCGCAACATAAAAATAAAGATAATGCGTTCAAACAACTCAAATCTAAGTTGTATGAGCTAGAATTACAAAAACAAAAGGAAGAGCAGCAATTATTAGAGGAAAGTAAGTCTGATATTGGTTGGGGAAGCCAAATACGCTCCTACGTGTTAGATCAATCAAGAATAAAAGATCTAAGAACCAATGTAGAAACAGGCAATACTCAAAATGTGCTGGATGGGGATTTGGATATGTTTATCAAAGCAAGTTTAACGCAGGGTATTTAGAGTTATGACAGAAGAAAATTTAGGCGGTGAAGCTGGTCTGATTGAGGAGCGTAAGAAGAAACTTAAACTTCTGCGTGAGAGCAATAAAGCTTACGTCAACGATTTTGACAGGACGCACCGTGCTGAGTCGATCATTGCTGACTATCATGAGTTTTCAAAGGCTGAACTGGAAGAAAAAAACATTGACGGCATTAAGCTTGCCGGTCGCATTGTGCTCAAGCGAGTGATGGGCAATGCAAGCTTTATCACCATTCGCGATGAGCTATCTGATTTACAGGCGTATGTTAGTAAAAACGACATTGGTGAAGACGATTACGCTGATTTTAAAACGTGGGATATTGGCGATATTGTTGGTCTATCTGGCAAGCTTTTTAGAACCAAGACGGATGAACTTACCTTGCATTGTTCAGCGGTGACTATGATCACCAAATCATTAAAACCCATGCCGGAAAAACATAAAGGGCTATCCGATATCGAGATCCGCTACCGTCAAAGGTACTTAGATCTCATGAGTAATAATGAGACCAAGGAGCTTTTTTTAAGTCGATCAAAAATTTTGGATAGTGTGCGAACCACGATGAAAGCGGCAGAATTCATGGAAGTTGAAACCCCCATGATGCACTCTCTGCCAGGCGGTGCCGTGGCTAGACCCTTTATCACCAAACACAATGCATTGAACCGTGATTTATATTTAAGGATTGCGCCTGAATTACATTTAAAAAGATTACTGGTTGGTGGGTTTGATAAGGTTTTTGAGATTAATCGAAGTTTTAGAAACGAAGGTCTTTCGACCAAACACAATCCTGAATTTACCATGCTTGAATTTTATGCAGCGCATGAGAAATTTGACCACACTCTTAACTTTGTCGCCGACATTATTAAAAACGCCACTGATTGCGTGGGACTGGATTTGGCAAAAGTGGAATGGGATGGCGACAGCATTGATCTTAATAAGTTTGCTACCAAAACCATGCGTGAGTTGGTGCTTGAAAACAATAGCGAGCTTGCCGAGGGTGATCTTAAAGATCTAGTAAAATTAACGGAAGTTGCTGAAGCCAAAGGCATTAAGGTTGAAGAGGGTTATGGCTGGGGTAAGGTTTTACTTGAGTTATTTGAGAAAACCGTTGAAGCAAAGCTCATTCAACCAACCTTTGTGACGGAATATCCTGTTGAAGTTTCACCGCTTTCAAGGCGCTCTAATGAAGATCCTGATTTTGCCGATCGTTTTGAACTTTTTATTGGCGGTAAAGAATTAGCCAATGGCTTTTGTGAGCTGAATGATCCTGAAGATCAGGCTTCACGTTTTCAAGATCAAGTCGAAGCAGGACGAGCAGGGGATAAAGAAGCGATGTCGTTTGATCAAGACTACATTACTGCTCTAGAGCATGGCATGCCTCCGGCAGTTGGGGTTGGTATTGGGATCGATCGGGTGGTGATGATGATCACCAATAGTTCATCCATCAAGGATGTGATCTTATTCCCTCAAATGAAAGACTGATTACCAGCGGTACTTGTCGAAATTATCTGGATTGGCCCAGCCTTCAGGACTGTTCCAGTTTCTTTTTTTGTTGTATGAATCGAGATTGTAGCTGTAGAAGTTTTCTGCGCCTTTAAGCTCAAGTTTCAAAAAACCTAGTTCGCTTAACTCTTCAGGTTTTAAGTTTTTGGATTGAATGATGATGCGCTGTGCCAGTACGTTTTTGAGTTTGCCGACTTCAACTTTAGATAACGTCATATCCGGCATCACCAAACAGAGGTCGTTTGTTGGAAATATCTCTTCAACTATTTCAGGAACAATACTGATTTTTGCAAAAATTTTCTCCAGTTCGCCGATCCAGCCACCCACTGATTTGGCGGTGACAATCGTTAATGATTGCAAAGAAAGGTTTTGAAAGAGTGCAATCAGGTCGGTTAAGGTTTTTGAGTTCTTTTTCAATCGTTTAATAAATCTTGCACAGCCTCACGCTCAGCCAGTAATTCATCCACAGAAATCTGAATTTTTGCTTTAGCAAAATCGGATAAGGTGAAATCTCTCACGATCTCAACATCTCCGCTGGAGGTGGTCATTAAAGGCAGCCCACACATAATCCCTTCAGGAATATCGTAACTACCGTCGCTATAAACTGCTGCACTAAAAACATCACCGGATGCTGTAGGGTTCTCACATGCTTTCACCGTATCCAAGGCTGCTTTGGCAGCTGAAGTTGCACTGGAGGCACCTCGTGCATCGATTACAGCTTTACCACGCTGTTGTACGGTTGGTAAGAAACTATCCTCAATCCAGGCTGCATCATCAATCAGTTCTGCACCGCGTTGGCCATTCACAACCACATTCTCATAATCAGGATACATAGTAGGGCTATGATTACCCCAAATGGTCATGCGCTGAACATCACCCACACCCACACCTAATTTTTTTGCCAGTACGGATTTAGCTCTGCTTGAATCAAGCATGGTCATTGCCATCCATAGTTGCCCAGCATTATGAGCTGCATGTCGGCCAATTAATGCATTGGTATTAGCCGGATTGCCAACTACTAAAATCTTTGCATCATCCGCACCTTTCTCACCCACAGCTTTACCTTGGTCAACAAAGATACCACCGTTGATGTTGAGGAGATCAGATCGCTCTTCAATCTTTTTACCGTTGTAAACAATGCCACGTGGGATACTGCCCACCAGTAAAAACCAGTCAGCACCGTCTGCAGCTTTTGAAAAATCATCGGTGTAATTCACCGAACCCATGGTTGGAAAATATGAATCCTCTAACTCCATCACCAGACCTTCGAGCTTATCCACTACTTGTGGTATTTCTACCAGCTCAAGATCCACCGTTTTATTGCCGAAAGTAACGCCATCTAAAAGTCTGGGCACCAATGAGTATCCTATTTGTCCGGCTGCTCCTGTGACCACAACTTTAACTTTTTCTGACATGTAATTACTCCGATTTTTACTGCGTTATTATATTCCTAAAAGTGAAGTTAATCCTTGGTTCTGAAATCTTTTTTGATTTTCTTATACCGTGTTTCCATGCGCTCTGAGTTGCACCTTGCATAAGCATTAATGATCCGTGCGGTTGATTGAATGTTTTGGTTTCAGTTTTATCCTTATTTTGAAAAACAAGTGGTCTCTCTGCGCCTAAGGAAAGAGATGCAATAACCGGATTATTGCCCAGCTCTTGCTCGTCATCAGCATGAAATCCCATTGAATCATTCCCATCACGATAAAGATTGGCAAGCACGGAATTAAAATAAATACCCAATTGGTTTTGAATAAGCGAACGTATTTCAATTAAGGGTTCAAAAAAATCGTATCTTTGCAGGCTCTTACCTGAATACGCATACTCACATCCTGGATCACCAATCCAGCATTGCAGGCGAGGAATGAACACTTCTTTGCCATACATTTTGATGGTCGATGATTCCCACGGTATTTCATTTAAGGCTGAAGAAAATATGCGATCTGCATCTGAGGAATTGATAAATTTCTCATAAGAAATTATTTCTAGACCCTTATAGTTTATGGCGACTTCCTTCATGTAAAATATTACGTTCTCATGAGTTTACAAGTAAAAATCATTGGATCAAGTCATGCTGGGGCTAATGTTGCATACAACTTAAGACGTGACGGATTTGAGGGTGATATTGAAATCATATCTACTGAATCCTTCCCGCCTTATCATCGCCCGCCACTTTCAAAAGATTTCTTAAAGGGTAAGACTGAGAAGGAAAAGCTGACTTTTAAACCCGAAGCTTTCTATGCAGATAATCAAATCACCTTAACTCTTGATACTAAAGTTCTTTCCATTGACCGAGCTGCTAAAACTATTGAAACTCTGGAAGGCACTTTAGCTTATGATTTCTTAGTCCTGTGCACTGGATCGTCACCTCGAAAACTAAATTTAGATAATGCTGATCTTCCTGAGGTCCTTTACTTAAGAGATCTGCAAGACGCCGAAACCATTAAAGCAAAGTTAGCGGATGCCTCTCACATTACACTGCTAGGGGGAGGATATATTGGTCTTGAATTAGCCTCTGCAATTAGAGAACTGGATATAGAGGTGTGTATTCTTGAACTTGAAGATAGAATCTTAAAGCGTGTAACCACAGCCGAAGTATCAGATTTTTATCATCAGTATCACGCTAATCATGGAGTTGATATTCGATGCAGTACGGGCTTGGAAGAAATAGTTAGTGAAAGTAGCGCGTTATCCAAATTAAAGCTTTCTGATGGTACAGAATTGAATACTGACGCGCTGATTGTGGGTATTGGAGCCATCCCTAATGTGGGTTTGGCAGAGGCTGTAGGTATTGCGCATGAAGGTGGCATTCATGTTGATGAGTATTGCAGAACTTCCGATCCCTTAATCTTAGCAGCTGGTGATTGCACCAATCATCAAAATAAATTATTCAGTGAGAGGATGCGTCTGGAAAGTGTGCCTAATGCACTGGCTCAGGCCAAGGTTGTTTCATCATCGATTATTGGAAACGATCTAACTTACAAAGAAATGCCATGGTTTTGGTCTGATCAGTATGATTTGAAATTACAAATGGTAGGCATTTCAAGAAATTTTGATGAAGTTCATATCATTGGCTCAACTGAGGATGCTGAATTTCTTGCTTGTTACGGCAAAGAGGGTAGCTTAATTGCGGTTGACTCAGTTAATATGTCCAAGCCATTTATGCTGATGAAGAAGGCCTTATCAGGTGGCAGCAGAATTCCAATGGAAGTAATAAAAGATAAGGATTTTAAACCTGAGAATATTTTTTCAGGCTCAAGTTAATCAATAGGAGAAATTATGACAATTAAATTCGACGACAAAGTGGTAATTGTAACCGGTGCTGGTGGAGGTCTTGGTAAAAGTCATGCATTGGAATTTGCAAGACGTGGTGCCAAAGTTGTAGTCAATGATTTGGGAGGCTCTGTGGATGGCTCAGGCGGCGCCAGTGATGCTGCCAATGCTGTTGTTGAAGAGATCAAAGCCGAAGGCGGAGAAGCGATTGCAAACGGCGCTAGCGTTGCCGATCAATCCGGTGTGCAAAACATGATTGATGAAGTCATGTCGAAATGGGGCCGTATCGATGTCTTGGTTAACAATGCCGGCATTCTGCGCGATAAGAGCTTTCATAAAATTAGCTTAGAAGAGTTTAATGCGGTTATGGATGTACATTTTCAGGGCAGCGTTTATACCAGTCATGCTGTGTATCCTATTATGCGTGAACAAAACTTTGGCAGAATTATCTTTACCACTTCTTCAGGTGGGTTGAGCGGTAATTTTGGTCAAGCAAATTATGGTGCTGCAAAGATGGCAATGATCGGCCTAATGAATTGTTTAAAAATTGAAGGTCAAAAATATAATGTCCATTCAAGTGCGGTGGCGCCGGTTGCGCTTTCAAGGATGACTGAAAACCTTTTTCCTGAAGGTATTGGCGAGCGTTTCTTACCGGAGTACGTCACTCCTGCGGTTATTTATCTGGCCAGTGATGACGCTCCAAACGGAGCGATTATTGGAGCCGGAGCAGGGGTCTTTACTCAGTTTAGAATCTTTGAAACCATGGGCTTAGCTTTGGGTACAGGCGATGATATGACTCCTGAAAACATTGCAGCTGGATGGAGCTCGGTTGCGGATATGGATGATGCTAGAGAACTCTTCAGCGGACCTGAACAAACGATCAAAATTTTAGAGCAAGCAGATAAAGCATAGTTTTTAGGCTTGGCAGCTAGGTCGAGCGGATAAGAGCTCGTTGTAGCTGCTGATGTTCTCAAAATCTTCCATTGGGATCTTATTGAGCGGCAAAAACATCTGAATGGTTGTGATGACCTGAATATCAGCAAAGCTAAAAGCATCGCCAGCAATGTATTCTGAGCCAGCAAGATGCTTATCAAAGTACTTCAATGAGCCCAGCGCAACGTCTCGTTGTTGCCCTCCATAAGATGCGTTTTGATTTTCCATTTGCGCCATGGCTGGATGGGTATGCCTGAAGGTCATGGCCAGCGGCAACATTAATTCAAACACCACACGGTTTTGCCACATTTCAATGGCAGCTTTTTCTATGGACGAACTCCCAAATAAACTGGGTTCAGGATATAAGTCTTCTAAGTATCTGCAGATGGCTGTGGATTCAGTGATGATGGTTTCATCATCCAACACTAAAGCTGGGACTTTGGCATTGGGTGCAATGGCCCGATACTCTGGAGATTTATGCTCTCCTTGCATCAGATCCAAATTAACCACCTCAATGTCAGAGATATTCTTTTCGGCAATAAAGATCAGGACTTTACGAGGGCTGTTCGCCCCCTTGGCACTGTAAAGTTTCATCCCTTTTTTAGTCCCAGCTAAGCGCTCCCCCTGTTTGGTACTCGATAACGCGGGTTTCAAAGAAGTTCTTTTCTTTTCTTAAATCCATGATTTCTGACATCCATGGGAAAGGATTCGTTGCTCCTTGAAACTCTTCGGTTAACCCAATCTGAGTGAGTCTTCTATTAGCAATAAACTGGAGGTATTCTTCCATCATTGCTGCATTCATACCTAGCACACCTCTTGGCATAGTATCTCTTGCATACTCAATCTCGAGTTGAGTACCCTCAAGAATCATCTGAGCGGCTTCTTGCTTCATGGCTTCATCCCAAAGATGTGGATTTTCCAATTTGATTTGGTTGATTACATCGATTCCAAAGTTAACATGCATGGACTCATCTCTTAAAATGTATTGGAACTGCTCTGCGGTTCCTGTCATCTTATTTCTGCGACCCATAGACAGGATTTGAGTGAACCCACAATAGAAGAAGATGCCTTCAAGCACGCAATAAAATGCGATTAAATTCTTCAGCAACTGTTTATCGGACTCAACATCACCGGTGGTGAAGTTTGGATCGGATATTTCTTTTGTGTATTTGAGACCCCAGGATGCTTTTTTTGCCACACATGGTATTTCTCTGTACATGTTAAAAATCTCACCTTCATCCATTCCGAGGGACTCAATGCAGTATTGGTAGGCATGCGTATGAATTGCTTCTTCTAAGCTTTGTCTAAGAATGTACTGTCGGCATTCTGGATTAGTGATCAATCTGTAGATCGCCAAAACTAAGTTATTAGCCACCAATGAATCTGCTGTTGAAAAGAAACCTAGGCTTCTTTTCACGATCATGCGCTCATCTTCAGTCAAGCCTTCTTCAGACTTCCATAAAGCAACGTCAGCAGTCATATTAACTTCTTGCGGCATCCAATGGTTGGCACTGCCATCAAGGTATTTTTGCCATGCCCAGTCGTATTTGAAAGGGACCAGTTGGTTAAGATCAGCTTTGCAATTAATCATTGCTTTTTGATCGACTTCCACTCTTCCGCCAAGAGCATCCAGCTCTTTGACGCCTTCTTCTACATCTAAGTTTTGTAGTGACTGAGCTGCTTGCGCTGCTCTTGCTCCAGCTTCAACACTTGAAGCTTCCTCTTTGACCTCTGGCGCCTCAGCGATAGCCTCCTGAACAACCGGTTTGGCTGTCATGGCTTCTTGCTGAACTACAGCGGCTTCGTCTTTATTATATTCATCCCAATTTAACATTTTCTACTCCTTATACTTTATTGGCATGCCTCACAATCCGGATCATCCAGAGAGCAGGCACTCGGTACCGGGGCAGGTGTTCCAAGTTGACCATTTTCAGTAGTTTCTGTACCAGAGCTCACTGCATTCAGCGTACCCTGGTTCACTGTTGATTTTTCTGTGGTTGTTGCGGCGATTGATCTCAAATAATAAGTTGTTTTGAGTCCGCATAACCACGCCATTCTATAGGTGATATCTAGTTTCTTACCATTTGCGTTGGAAATGTATAGATTGAGCGATTGTGCTTGATCGATCCATTTCTGCCTGCGGCTGGCTGCTTCAACTATATATCTAGGCTCCACTTCAAACGCTGTTGAAAATAGAGTCTTTACTTCATCTGGAATTCTTGAAATTTGAGCAAGGCTGCCTTCAAAGAATTTTAAGTCATTGATCATGACATCATCCCAAAGCCCAAGCTCTTTTAATTTTGTTACGAGGTGCGGATTTACTATGGTAAATTCACCCGAGAGATTCGATTTAACATACAAATTTTGATAAGTTGGCTCAATTGATTGAGTCACACCAGTAATATTGGAGATGGTTGCAGTTGGAGCAATTGCCATCACATTTGAGTTCCTCATACCGTCTTTTTTGACCTGTTTACGTAAAGCGTCCCAATCCAAGGTCTCTGATTTATCAACTTTAAGATACTCTGATCCTCGATTCTTTTCTAAGATCTCAATTGAGTCTTTAGGGAAGATGCCTTGGCTCCATAAAGACCCTTCGTAGGTTTTATAGCTCCCTCGTTCTTTAGCAAGCGCTGATGAAGCTGAAATGGCATAGTAGCTAATCATCTCCATGCTTTTATCAGCAAAATCTACTGCTGCCTCTGAGCAATAGGGAATATCTTGCATGTAAAGTGCATCTTGGAAGCCCATCATTCCAAGTCCGATGGGTCTGTGCTTCAGGTTTGAATTTTCTGCTGTATCCACTGAGTAGTAATTGATATCTATGACGTTATCCAGCATTCTTAATGCAGTGGTAACAGTTTGTTTAATTTTTTCTTCATCCAACGCACCGTTTACCATGTGGTTGGCAAGGTTGACTGAGCCTAGGTTACAAACTGCAATCTCATCTTGACTGGTGTTGAGTGTAATTTCAGTACATAAATTCGATGAGTGAATGACTCCAGTGTGCTGTTGAGGAGAGCGCAAATTACATGAATCTTTAAAAGTAATCCAAGGATGGCCCGTTTCAAAGAGCATGGTAAGCATTTTTCTCCAAATCTCTTTAGCAGGAACCTTTTTGTGCTGTTGCATCTCTCCCTTTGCTGCTAATTCCTCGTACTCGGCGTACCTTCTTTCAAATTCTAAACCAGTAAGATCATGCAAATCTGAAGTTTCGCCTGGTGAAAAGAGTGTCCACTCAGCATCCTGCTCAACTCTTTTCATAAATAAATCTGGTACCCAGTTAGCTGTGTTCATGTCGTGTGTTCGTCTGCGATCATCACCAGTATTTTTTCTTAGCTCTAAGAATTCTTCGATATCAAGATGCCAGGTTTCTAGATAGGCACACATAGCACCTTTTCTTTTACCGCCTTGATTCACAGCAACCGCTGTATCGTTTGCAACTTTTAAGAACGGTACGACACCCTGACTCTTTCCGTTGGTGCCTTTAATATAGGAACCTAGCGCTCTTACAGGGGTCCAATCGTTACCTAGTCCACCAGCCCATTTAGACAGTAGGGCATTGTCTTTCATAGCAGAAAAGATACCATCCAAATCATCTGGAACCGTAGTTAGGTAACAAGATGAGAGTTGCGGTCTTAAAGTTCCAGAATTAAATAATGTTGGCGTTGAACTCATATAATCAAAGCTGGAAAGCAGGCGATAAAATTCTATCGCTCTTTCTTCTTTTTGAGACTCTTCTGCTGCAAGACCCATGGCAACACGCATAAAGAAAATCTGTGGAAGCTCATAGCGGATATCTTGAGAATGAATAAAGTACCTGTCGTATAAGGTTTGCAACCCAAGATAGGTAAATTTGTAATCTCTTTCAGCTTCAATGGCTGCGCCAAGTTTAGCTAGATCATATTCTTTTAACTTTGGATCAAGCATTTCAAGCTCGATGCCTTTATCGATAAATGCAGCAAGTGCTTTGGGGTAGTATTCATCCATTTCTGGTTGCGTGCTTTCCTCAGCAACACCTAAAAATGAAAGGGCTTCCGCTCTTAGTTCATCCAGCAAGATCCGCGCAGTAACATAAGTATAGTTTGGCTCTTGTTCCACCTTAGTTCTAGCAGACATAATTAGAGCTGCTCGCATGTCACTCAATGAGACGCCGTCATATAGATTTTTTAGTGACTCATCAAGAACTTCTTTTGGATCAACATCAATTAAACCTTCGCAGGCATGAGTGATCACAGAGGACACTCTATTTAAGTCAAGCGGGACCTGAGTTCCATCGCTTTTGGTTACTTTAATCGTTGGGTGATCTTGACTTGTTTCAGTTGGAGCTTCTGGAGCATCTTTACTTCTTTCTTGCGCTCTTTCCTCACGATAGAGAATGTACTTTCTTGCAACGGTATACTCTTCATTGCGCATGAGCTGTAACTCAACCTGATCTTGTATCTCTTCAATATGAATGGTTCCACCGGAAGGCATCCTGCGATCAAATATTTCCATCACATCGGAAGTAATATCTTCGACTTTGATATGAATCCTCTCACTTGCAGCAGCGTTACCGGATTCATTTGCAAGAAACGCTTTGGTGATCGCTACTTTAATTTTGTCTACTTCGAAAGGAACCACTTTTCCATTCCTTTTAATGACTCTTAGCTTCCCTGGTGCTGTTAAGTTGATCTCGCTGTTTTGTGTTTCTAGGCTTGCATTTTGCGCTGCTGTAGCCTGAGTTTTTTCTAACTCTTGTAATGACATATTTTTCCTCTTTTGCCTTCTTTCCTCGTTTGCCTAAATTGAATCTAGGCAGTTTTTTTTCTGGGGTGAGGTAAGAAAGATAATTTTTTTAATCTTTATTGCCTAAAGGTGATTTAACTTTATTGTAGATAAAGAATCAAGCAAAAAACACAATATATTGTGAAAAATTTCAAAAATATATCAATATGCTGTATTTAAGGTGTTTTCCATTTGTGGGTTAACAGTTGATAATATGTGGATAAAATATAAGATTGTCCCCATGTCACATGTTCTAGCAATCGACCAAGGCACATCTTCATCTAGAACAATAATTTTTGACACGCAACTTAGAAAGGTTGAATCTCTACAGGAAGAATACCCATTAGATTATCCAAAATCTGGCTGGGTAGAGATAGATCCCGAAGCGTTGATGGCCTCTGTTGAAAATACTTTGAATCCGTTGATAAAGAAATACAAAAATACAATCCAAGCCATTGGCATCACCAACCAAAGAGAATCCACTGTAGTGTGGGAAAGAAAATCAGGTAAACCAATTTACCCAATTATTGTTTGGCAAGATAGACGAACCGAAGATTTATGCAAAAAAATTAAAGCAGAAGGCAATGAGGAGCCTATTTTTAAAAAGACTGGGCTTCAAGTTGATCCTTATTTCTCTGCGACCAAGATAGCTTGGATTTTAGATAATGTTCCTGAGGCAAGAAAAAAGGCTGAAAAAGGGGATCTGCTTTTTGGAACCATAGATACTTTCCTTTTATGGCAGTTAGCTGGTGAACATAAAACTGATGTCACAAATGCCTGCAGAACCATGCTCTATAACATTAACAACAAAGAATGGGATCAGGATTTATTAGAACTTTTTAATATACCTAAATCAATATTGCCGCAGGTCGAAGAAAGCAGTCATGAATTTGGTCAGCACAAGGAAACAAAAATTAAAATTACAGGAATCATTGGCGATCAACAGGCAGCTTTGTTTGGTCAGCAGTGTTTTAGAATGAATTCAATGAAGGCAACCTTTGGAACAGGGTGTTTTTTGATGGCAAACACCGGAGGTGAACCTAAATATTCTAATCAAGGACTATTGACCACCATTGGTTACGGAGTCTCCAATACAACGGCATATGCACTGGAAGGCAGTATTTTTTCATGCGGAACTATTGTTAAATGGTTGCGGGATGGACTTGGCTTTTTTAAGGATGCAAGCGAGACCGAAGCACTCATAAATAAAGACTGGAATTCAAACGGTGTGCTTTTCATTCCAGCCCTATCGGGGCTTGGAGTACCGCACTGGAACCCAACCATTAAAGGCTCGTTTTATGGTCTAACCGCCGACAATAGCAAAGAAGACCTTATAACAGCAGCTTTTAAATCAATTGCCTATCAGTTAAAGGATATCCTGAAGCTGCTTAAATCTGAGGGGCTAGTCGTTGAAGGCCTATCAATTGATGGCGGGATGACCGTGAATAAGACTTTTTGCCAATTACTTAGTGATTTATTGGAGGAGCAAGTTAATGTTTCCGAGAACCCTGAGAGTACAGCAATTGGAGCAGCTTCTGTTGCAATGGTTGGTGTTGGTTTGCTTTCAAGTATTGATGATTTAAAGAAAGTTTCGTCAGTTGGAGCAACATTTAATCCAAAGGGCTCCTTGGATCAAGAGGACTATTCAAACTGGCAAGAAAATCTAGACTTGCTTAAAGCAAATTATTAACCAATCACTATTTCTTCATCAAAGAAATCATTTCCAACTGCTTCATTGTTATGCGACACCACTAAGCAAGGGATTTGATTTTTAATCACGTAACTTTTAATAAAGTCTTTTGTATTTTCCAGGACCTTTGAATCCAGAGCCGAAAAAGGCTCATCGCACATCAAAATATTTGGTTGATGAAGTATTGTTCTGGCAATAGCAACGCGTTGTTGCTGACCGCCTGATATTTCTTCAGGATATTTGTTTTTAATCTTATGAATATCTAATTGATGTAAAGTCGTATTAATTTTTTCTTCAGTAATATTTTTGTTCCCAAAAGAAATATTGTTAATTACATTCAAATGGGGAAACAAAGCATAATCCTGAAAAATCAACCCAACTCTTCTTTCTTCAATCAACAACTCTTGATCATTGTTAAAAAAAACTTCTTCACCAAGAGTAATGGCACCGCTTTGTGGAGATTGTATTCCAGCTATTAAATGAAGAAGGGTAGTTTTACCGGCTCCACTAGGACCATTGATATGAATAATTTTGCCTGCAGGTGCCCGCAAATCAAACGAGCTAAAGATTTCTTTATCAGGATAATTGAAATTTAGATCTTTGATCTTTAGCAACATAATAAATCTTTGAACTATTTTAATAGTGAGTAGTGATTTTATCTTATTTAGAGATTATGATCATTCCCCTATGTACACCTATATGACATTAAACGCCATTGCGGCAGAGGGAACCAATGCCCTTGATGAGGCTGGCTTTAAAGTTGATGAAAATAATTTTGATGCTTTGGTCTTAAGAAGTCATAAGCTCTCAGCAGACGAGTTCTCTGATAACCTAAAGTGCATTGGTAGAGCAGGAGCTGGATATAACAATATTCCGGTTGATGAAGCAACTGAAAAAGGCATTGTTGTTTTTAATACACCTGGTGCCAATGCTAATGCCGTAAAAGAACTTGTCGTTTGCGGTTTGTTATTAGCCTCAAGAGGCATTGTTCAGGGATCAGTATTTTCATCAAGCCTTAAAAGCTCAGATGATAATGCACTCAATCAATCTGTTGAAAAAGCCAAGAAGACTTTTAAAGGTAATGAAGTTCAGGGTAAAACTCTTGGAATTATTGGTTTAGGGGCTATTGGGTCTATGGTGGCTCAATCTGCTGCCAGTCTCGGTATGAAAATTATTGGTTACGATCCTCATATTTCTATTGACGCTGCTTGGAGACTTCCATCTGATGTTGAAAAGGCAAGCTCAATACCAGCTTTATTAAAAAAATCTGATTATATTAGTATTCATGTCCCCCTCATTGATGAAACAAAAAATTTGATTGACAGCGAAGCATTTATGGCCATGAAAACTGGCACCAAACTTATCAACCTATCACGTGGGGGTATTGTGAATGATGAGCATGCATTGCAAGCTCTAGAGAGCGGCATCTTATCAGCCTATGTGACCGATTTCCCAACAAATGCCCTTATCCAGCGTAGTCAGTCCAATGGTGATGTAATTTTATTGCCTCACTTAGGCGCCTCAACTCATGAAGCAGAAGTAAATTGTGCTTTTATGGCGGCCAATCAAATTAAGGACTATTTAGTTAATGGAAATGTGACTAATTCAGTTAATTTTCCGCCGATTACTTTAGAGAAATCAACTGGCAATAGGATTCTTGTAATTAATAAGAATGAGCCCGGAATGATTGGACAAATTGCAGACAAAATTGCTGATGAGGGCTTTAACATTGAGGACATGTCAAATAAAAGTAGAGATTCAATAGCAATCAATCTTATTGATGTAGACAAGCCTGTAGATCAAAGTTCAGTTGATGCGCTCTGTCAGATTGATCATGTGCTTGTGGTCAGATCGATTAATCATTAGACATAATTTTCAACAAAACTCTTATCAAACGGAACGATGGTATCCATTTTGTTTTGTTCAAGCTTCTTAACCCAATCAGGATCTGATAATAAGGCTCTTCCTATTGCGATTAAGTCAAATTCTTCGGCCTGAAACGAATCAAATAGTTGATCAAAGTCACTGATCTTTGTTTTGTCATCACCTGCGTATAATCGAATAAAGTCTTTATCAAGGCCAACACTGCCAACTCCAATAACTGGTATATCAGTCATCCCTTTTACCAGGGCAGCCAGTGAAGAGTTATTCATCTCCGGTTCCCAAAATCTTCGCATGCTCGTATGAAAAAAATCTGGCTTACTTTCAGAGAGACAATCAACAAATATTTTTAATTCATTTTCATTGAGAGTAAGTTTTGCATCATAATCTTGTTGCTTCCATTGAGAGAAACGAATGCCTACTGAAAAATCTTCAGTGGTTACATTTTGACAAGCTTGTATTATGTCTCTAGCAAATTGAGTTCTTTTTTCAAGGGAGCCTCCATAATTGTCCGATCTAACATTTGTATCGGACCAAAAAAATTGATCAATTAAGTATCCATGCGCCCCATGAATTTCAACACCATCAAATCCAAGCTCCTCACAAATTTTTGCGTCTTCAGCATAAATTGAAATCATTTCTTGAATGTCATCAAGCGTCATTTCATAGGCTACTTTTTTATTGGCTCTAACAAGTCCGCTTGGAGTGTATCCAGGAACATCTTTATTTTTATCAATACCTGGTTTTCTAATTCCACCAACATGCCAAAGTTGACAGAATATTTTAGAGTCATGTTTGTGAACTTCCTCAACAACTCGCGCCCACATTTTTTTTGATTCACTTGAAGTTAGATTTGGCACATCGGGATAACCGCTTGAGGAAGGATGACTAACTTCCACACCCTCGGTAAGGATCAGAGCAACACCACCCCTAGCTCTCTTAGCATAATACTCAGGAGCATACTCAGAAGGGATGCCCTCGGGTGAAAAATTCCTTGTCATGGGCGCCATAACAAAACGATTCTTTAGCTCATGATTATTGATAGAAAAGGTTGAAAACAATGATTTATTTGTCATAAATATAAGTAAGTTTTATGGAATATATAAATAAAATTTATTGTAATTTAATTTTTTTTTAATTAATACTTGCCCACAACGAAAAATAATGTTATTGAAAGGTTTGATTTTGATTGTTTGCTGATTGTTATAATGTAATAAGTATTTTATAAATATCTGATTTAAGGTATTTTTTTAATTATTGATTACTTTTTAATCAATTTTTATAAATGCTACTGTAGTAACGCTTGAAATGATAGTAAGAAGACTTATCCATAACTTTATCCACAGTTAATGTGGATAAGTTTTTAGGGTTTTTTTTGTAATTTTTTTATGTCAAAAATTGACTTAGATAAAACATGGCTCGAGGTTCTAGAAAATGAATTTTCCATGGATTATATGCTGCAGATCAAGAGTAAATTAAAAGATCTGTCAAAGGCTGGCACGGTTGTTTGTCCGCATCCGAAAAATATTTTTCGAGCACTAAATTTAACTCCACTTCCTGAAGTCAAAATCGTTATTCTTGGGCAAGACCCATACCACGGACAGGGTCAAGCTAATGGACTGGCCTTTTCAGTTTCAAGCGATATCAAGCCACCTCCATCCCTTCAAAATATTTTTAAGGAACTTAATAGTGATCTTGGAATCAAGGTACCCGGTCATGGTGTTTTGGATGGATGGGCAAAAAAAGGAGTCTTGTTATTGAACGCAACTCTAACTGTGACATTGAATTCTCCTAACTCACACAAGGATATCGGTTGGCAGATTTTTACAGATAGGATTATTGAGCACTTAGGCTCGAAAGAAAAAATTGTTTTTATGTTGTGGGGATCATATGCAAGATCCAAAAAGAGTTTAATTAACTTGGATAAAAATTTAGTCCTAGAGGCTCCGCATCCATCTCCATTGTCAGCGCATAGGGGTTTTTTAGGAAGTAAACATTTTTCAAAGGCGAATGCTTATTTCAAAAAGAATAATATTACTGAAATGGATTGGTCGCTATCCTAAGGTGTAAAAATAAAATTGATTTTCGTAATTAAGAACTTCGCCAATAACTTTTTGTTCGGTTGGAGTTTCCTCTGTCTTGTTAAGTTTTAATGTGATCTCTTTTTTGCTTTTGTAATGAACCCGAGCAATAATTTCTTGACCCTTAAAACAGCCTTTATTGAAACTTACTCTTGATTTATCGAAACCCAATTCGTGAGGTCTGTATTTCTTTGAAGAATTATCACTTAAGAAAATATTTCCATTTAGGTAATTAGCAAGTTTCCATTCACTAAAATGCAGATGCTCTGCATTTTTTTCTTCTTGATGATCAATTTTTAAGCTTACCTCTGCTTTGGTTTGTAAAAAACTTATGGGCGTTCCAACAGTTTTCTTATTGCCAATAAAACCCAAGCAACAAATTTTAGTTTCCTTTAGCGATGTTTTGTAAAAAGGAAGCATAGGCTCCAGCTCAGCTTTAAGGCATGCTGCTAAGGAATTATGAATAATCACTGAGATCATTTCTTCTGCATTGAGGATAAAGAAATCAGCAATAACGAAGCCTTTTACATCGCAAATTGCAGAGGGTTGAAAAAATGTAGAGCCTGATTCTTCAATATCTGAGGTTATTTGGCCTTGCAGAAGCTTTTTCACAGCTTCTTTATCACCCTCAAAATCAATTTTTACATAATCATTAAGATAGAATGTCTTGTTATCGAGTAGAGAATCCATATTTCCATTATATTAGAGCAACAAATTTATGACCAACAGAATCAGTCACATTAAATGGAAATGTAGAAGGGGATTAAGGGAGCTTGATCTGCTATTACGCGAGATGATTAGTCAGCACTTAGAAAAATTTGATTCAAATCAACTTGATGAGTTGGAAGGGGTGCTTAAATATGACGATCAATCTCTATTTGATTTTATATTTAAAGATGAGCCTTTAGGCAATCAATCGCATGAATTATTTATTCTAAAATTTATAAAAACTTATAAAAAAGATTGAACTTTACTGAATTGTTTAAATCAAAGAGGAAATGAATGCAAAACGAATCAGATAAAGTGCTAATAGATAGAATTCAAGCTGGAGACGCAGCCGCATTCGAAGCGATGGTCATTCAGTACCGACCCAAATTAATTGCCTCTTTAGTAAAGTACACGAAGTCAGTTGAGCTCTCAGAAGATATTGCTCAGCAAACCTTTGTTAAGGTCTGGCAGAAAATTGATACTTTCAGGGGCGATAGCGCATTATTCACGTGGATCTACAGGATTGGCATTAATCTTGCTAAAAACGCCTTTAATTCTAAGAGTTTAAGAAATGATGGCATTACAGATAATCTTGAGAATATTGAGAGTTTGATTGCTGTTAACGAATCACCTGAAGCGTTTACTATCTCTATATCACTTAAAGCGGAGCTTGATAATTTCTTAAGAGAGCTCCCTATTGATTTAAAAACAGCTTTTTTGCTGCGCGAAGATGAAGGCAAGTCATACGAACAAATAGCAACCATCATGGATTGTCCTGTAGGTACGGTGAGATCACGTATTTTTCGTGCTCGGGAACTTATTTTAGAAAAATTTGATGAGATCAATTAATTATGGAAGAGAAAAAAAATAAATTTGAAATGTTATCCGCTTATGTAGATGGTGAGCTCAATCAAGCTGAATCTGCTGAGATCCTTGAGATGCTGCGATCAGACCCTGAGCTAAGACAAAGACTGCAAAAATATTCATCGATCTCAGGGTTAATTAATTTGGACCGACCAGATAAAGCTGAAACCTCAAATGGTCCTCTTGTTAGAATTTTTAGCATGCCTAAACCGTATGTCACTGGAATGGCAGCCACCATTCTTATTGCTCTGCTAGTCGTAAGCAATAATTATACTTTTGACCAAACTAACAATGAGATAATTGCAAATGCTGCCTCAAGTCAAGAGGCTCAAGATCACTTGAATAATATCGATGGCGCGTTGAATCAATATGTTATGAAAATTCTTGCAGCGGACAATTTAAATGTTGACTACTTGAATACAAATTTAGTGCCTGTTGGGTATAATCAGGACCCGAGCAAGCCATCTTATTTTTCAAACGGCAACAATAAGTTTAGGCTGCACATTGAAAATAACCATTTCGGCCTTAAAACTGCTAGATATTGGAACGTAAATAATGAATTAGTTTATGTTCACCCTATGAGAAATGGCAGGTTGGCTACAATTTACGGAAAGATTGAGCTACAAGAGGCAAAATCATTTCTCGCTTACATTGATAGATAGGAACTAAATAAATGGAACTAAAAAAATACTTACTTGGACTCACATTTTTCATTGCATGGTTGGGGGTTGTTCCAGTGCAAGCTGCGCTGCCAGAAAATATCAGTGAATTAGTCGAGACTTCAGCACCTGCAGTTGTGAATATCACATCAAAAAAAGAAGTAAACATGCGTTCAAGAGAAAACCTTTTTGATGAATTTGAGCGTCGTTTTGGTATCCCAAGAACCTTTCCACAGGTTCCTCAACAACCACAAACTAGAGAGGCAGTTTCGTATGGATCTGGTTTTATATTTAAAGATCAATACCTATTAACAAACTTTCATGTTGTTGAAGACGCCACAGAAATTATTGTTTCATTAAATGATAGAAGAGAATTTTTGGCAGAAGTTGTTGGCGTTGATCCGCTTTCCGATCTTGCCGTTTTAAAAATTGATGGTAAAAGCTTGCCCAAAGTAAAAATTGGCAAAAGTGAAGATGTCAAAGTTGGTGATTGGGTTGTTGCAATTGGATCACCTTTTTCTTTTGACTTTTCAGTAACAGCAGGGATTATTTCCGCTAAGGGCAGAAGCATCCAAAATCAGAATATTGGGAACTATGTGCCATTTATACAAACCGATGTTGCTATTAATCCAGGAAATTCTGGTGGTCCTTTATTTGATCTAGATGGTGAAGTAATTGGTATTAATGCACAAATTTATTCTAGGAGTGGAGGTTATCAGGGTTTAGCCTTTGCAATACCAATAGATGTTGCGATGGAAGTTGCTGATCAGTTAATTGATGATGGTGTTGTGAAAAGGGGCTACCTAGGAGTTCGAGTTGCTGAAGTAGATAATGATCTTGCTCTTGCACTTGGCATGGATAAACCATTTGGAGCACTAATTAATGATGTTGAGAAGGGTGAGTCTGCTGATAAAGGCGGTCTTTTACCTGGAGATGTAATTACAGAGTTTAACGGTAAAGAAATTAAATTTAGTTCTGATCTTCCGCATGTGGTTGGTCGAATTAAACCGGGAACTCGTTCGCGAGCAAAAGTCATTAGAAGTGGTGAAAGTAAAACCTTAATTTTTTCATTGGGTGAATTACCGACCGATGAAAGATCCTTCATACCAGCAAGAGCTGAAGCGTCTTCAGATCCACTGGGACTGAGACTCGAAGATCTTAACGATGAAAATTCTCAAGCCAGTGATCCCGAAGAGGGAGTTGTTGTTACTAGAGTCACTCCTGGGTCTTCTGCTGCTGGTAAAATTATGCGTGGTGACATTATTACAGACGTAATTGTCTCCGGTGATCGAAAGCCCGTGATAGATATTGATAGCTTTGAAGAAATTGTGGATTCTTTGTCATCTGGGGACAAGATAGCTTTAGTCGGCAGAAGATCAGGTAACAGATTCTTCGTTGCCATCACTGTTGACTAGTTTCAGCTGTCTTTTCCTATAAAATAGTCACACAAATAAGTGTGCGATGGAACATATAAGAAATTTTTCAATTATTGCCCATATTGATCATGGTAAATCGACTCTGTCTGATAGGTTGATAGAGTACTGCGGCGGGCTTTCAAAAAGGGAGATGGCAGATCAAATCCTTGATTCTATGGATATAGAGCGTGAGCGTGGTATTACTATTAAAGCTCAAGCAGTAACACTTAACTATAAACATAAGGACACTGAATATCAGCTAAATTTTATTGATACGCCCGGACATGTTGATTTTTCATATGAAGTTTCAAGATCTTTATATGCATGCGAGGGAGCTTTGTTGGTTGTTGATGGGTCACAAGGAGTCGAAGCGCAGACATTAGCAAATTGCTATACAGCAGTGGATCAAAATTTAGAGGTGTTACCTGTTATCAATAAGATTGATCTTCCTCAAGCTGAGCCCGATAGAGTTAAACAAGAAATAGAAGACATGATTGGACTGGATGCAATTGAAGCTCCAATGGTAAGTGCTAAAACAGGGCTTGGTATCGATGAGCTTTTATCATCATTAGTTGAATCAATCCCATCACCCAAAGGCAATCTTGATGGCTCGTTGAAATCTCTCATTATTGACTCATGGTTTGATAGTTATTTGGGAGTTGTCTCTCTTATCAAAGTTATTGATGGATCGATACAAAAAGGTCAAAAAATTAAAATCTTTTCTACCGGCCAGACTTTTACGGTTGATCAAGTTGGAATCTTTACTCCTAAAAAGACTGAAATGGATCAACTAAGCGCTGGGCAAGTTGGTTATATGGTTGCAGGCATCAAAGATATCTATGGTGCTCCCGTTGGTGACACCATTATTGAATCAAAAGATGAATCCACATTGCCGCTACCAGGATTTAAGAAAGTTCTTCCAAAAGTCTTTGCATCCTTGTTTACTGTTAACTCTGATGAGTATGAAAAATTCAGGGACGCCTTAGCAAAACTAACCCTTAATGATTCTTCATTGGTGTATGAACCAGAAGTATCCGATGCGTTGGGTTTTGGTTTCCGCTGCGGATTTCTTGGAACTCTCCACATGGAAGTTATTCGCGAAAGGCTTGAGCGGGAAAATGAAATCGAACTAATCTCAACAGCACCTTCTGTGGAATATCAAGTTGAAAAAACAAATGGTGAAGTGGTAACTTGTGATAGTCCTTCGCAGCTTCCACCACCCAACGACATCAAAGAAATTCGCGAACCATTTGTTCAGGCAAACATTCTGACACCAAAAGATTTTGTTGGAAACGTGATAACACTTTGTACCGAAAAGAGAGGTATACAAAAGGACATGAATTATTTTGGTAATCAAGTATCTATTATTTTTGAGATCCCTTTGGCAGAAGTCATCATCGATTTTTTTGATCGCTTAAAGTCGTCAACCAAAGGCTTCGCTTCCATAGAGTATTCAATTAAAGATTTCAGATGTTCAGACTTAACCAAACTGGATGTTCTAATTAATAATTCTAAAGTGGATGCACTATCAATGATTATTCATAAATCTTTTGCTATGACACGTGGCAGAGAAATTGCTAAGAATTTGCAAAAACTTATTCCAAGACAAATGTTTGATGTACCAATTCAGGTAGCTCTAGGTTCAAAAATTATTTCACGTGAAACCGTTAAAGCTCTCAGAAAAAACGTCACGGCTAAGTGTTACGGTGGTGACGTTACACGCAAAAAGAAACTTCTTGAAAAACAAAAAGAAGGAAAAAAGAAAATGAAGCAGCTTGGAAAAGTTTCGATTCCCCAAGAAGCTTTCTTAAATTACTTTAATACCGGGGAGTAGTAATGTATCAAGATCCACTATTTTTGATTGGGTTAATGGGCGCTATAGGCTGTATAGGTTGGTGGATATTAGATAACCTGAGGGGTGAAGGCTCTGAGGAATTGGAAGAAAAACTCAATCGTATTGGATTAATTTTTTCTGTGTTAATCATCTGGAGGCTTTTTGTTAATGCAGGTGACCTGGGGATTTTATTATTCTTTGGTTCAATCATTTGTTTGTTAATTCTTTTAGTTGGGGTTATTGCATCAAATTCTAGGCTTACCAAAACAGGGCAAAGTTGGTTCATACCAGTTTTCCTAATCTTTGCACTTAGAACTTTTGCTTATGAGCCATTTCAAATTCCTTCAGGCTCAATGCTTCCAGGGCTTAAAGTAGGGGACTTTTTGTTAGTCAATAAACATGTCTATGGTTACAAGATTAACAGAATAGGCGAGCCATCAATCGGCGGCAGAGATCCAGAGTATGGAGATGTTGTTGTGTTTGTACCACCCCATGTTAATGCACCTTTTGTGAAGCGATTAATTGGCAAGCCCGGCGATGTGATCCGTTATCAAAATAAAAAATTATATGTAAATAATATTCCTCTAGATCAGCAGTTAATTAGTAGCAAACCTGGAGAATTAATTATTAAAGAAACTTTTGAAGAAACTTCGAGAATCATTCGTTTACGAGAAACTGCTTCAGAATTTCCTTATGAGGTCACTGTACCTAACGGGCATTATTTTGTGATGGGAGACAACAGAGATAATTCTTCTGATTCAAGGATTTGGGGGTTTGTACCGCGCGAGAACTTTATGGGAACAGCTGAAGTTATTTGGGCTACTTGGGAATGTTGGTTATGTTTACCCTCTTTTGAGAGAGCAGGTAAGATAAAATAAAACATGTTTGAAAAGCTTGGTCTTGAAAAAATTCAGTACGATGTTCCTGAGTTTCATTTAGCTTTTATCCACAAAAGCTTCGATAACAAACATAACAACGAAAGACTAGAATTTTTGGGCGATGCCATCCTTGAGACAGTTATAAGCGAGT
>CACKNK010000007.1 GCA_902601475.1 uncultured SAR86 cluster bacterium
TCAATCATGATTATAGGTGCAGGCCCAATTATTATTGGTCAAGCATGCGAATTTGATTACTCTGGAGCACAGGCTTGCAAGGCTCTAAAAAAAGAGGGCTTTAAGGTAATTTTGGTCAATTCTAACCCAGCCACAATTATGACAGATCCAACTTTGGCTGATAAGACATACATCGAACCAATTGAGTGGCAATCAATTTCAAAGATTATTGAAAAAGAGAGGCCTGACGCAATATTGCCGACGATGGGTGGCCAGACTGGTTTGAATACTGCACTAACATTGGCAAAAGAGGGAGTACTTGAGAAATATGGTGTTGAGCTAATTGGCGCATCTAGAGAAGCTATTGATAAAGCTGAAGATAGGGAATTATTTGATAAAACAATGAAATCAATTGGAATTGATACACCAACCTCAGGCATAGCTCACTCAATGGATGATGCATTCGCAGTCCAGAAAGAAATTGGATTTCCATGCATTATTAGGCCATCTTTCACCCTCGGTGGAACGGGTGGTGGAGTAGCATATAACATCCAAGAGTTTGAAGAGATTTGTAAGAAAGGATTAGACCTTTCACCAACAAACGAATTGCTTATTGATGAATCACTTATTGGCTGGAAGGAGTTTGAATTAGAGGTTGTAAGAGATAGAAATGACAATTGTATTATTATCTGTTCCATCGAGAATATTGATCCGATGGGTGTTCACACTGGCGACTCAATCACAATTGCACCAGCGCAAACACTAACAGATAAAGAGTATCAGGTCCTGCGTGACTTATCTTTTAAGATTTTAAGGGAAATTGGAGTTGAAACTGGCGGTAGCAATGTCCAATTTGCTGTAAACCCTTCAACTGGGAAGGTAGTTGTAATTGAAATGAATCCTAGAGTTTCAAGATCTTCAGCTCTTGCATCAAAAGCTACAGGTTTTCCAATAGCAAAAGTTGCGGCTCTGTTGTCGGTTGGTTTTACTCTTGATGAACTTAAAAATGACATTACTCAAGGATTAACGCCTGCCTCTTTTGAGCCATCTATTGATTATGTTGTTACGAAAATTCCAAAGTTTGCTTTTGAAAAGTTTCCTCAGGCTAATTCAAGACTAACAACTCAAATGAAATCAGTTGGTGAAGTTATGTCTATTGGAAGAACTTTTCAAGAATCTTTTCAAAAAGCTCTACAAAGCATGGAAGAGGGTCTTTATGGTTTTGAATCCATCCTCGATTCTGAAAAAAACCAAAATGAAACATTGCAATATGAGCTAACTTTTCCAGGTCCCAGCAGAATGCTTTATCTAGCTGATGCAATGAGACTTGGCTGGGATGATAAAAAACTTCATAAGCTGACAGGGATTGATCCCTGGTTTCTTTTCCAATTCAGAGATTTGATTAACGAAGAGTTAAATCTAGAGGGACTCAGAATAGATCAAATTGAAAAAGAAAAGCTCCTTGCTTTAAAACAAAAAGGATTCTCAGACAGAAAACTGGCTACCTGCCTCAGAAGTGAAGAGAAAGAGATTAGAAAAAGAAGAATTTCAGAAAATATCCTCCCAGCCTTTAAGAGGGTTGATACTTGTGCTGGAGAATTTGCAACTGAAACTGCCTATATGTATTCAACTTATGATGGTTTTTGCGAGTCAAATCCAACAGCAAATAAAAAAGTTATTGTTTTAGGCAGCGGACCAAACAGAATAGGACAAGGTATTGAATTTGATTATTGTTGTGTTCATGCATCAATGGCTTTGCAAGAAGAAGGATATGAATCAATTATGATTAATTGCAATCCTGAGACCGTGTCGACTGATTACGATACTTCGAACAGGCTTTATTTTGAACCAATAACTGAAGAAAAAGTTTTAGATATTATTGAATTAGAAAAGCCAGCGGGCGTAATCATTCAATTTGGCGGCCAAACTCCATTAAAACTTGCTGAAGCTTTGCATGATAAGGGTGTCAAAATTCTTGGAACTGACATAGACGCTATCGATAGATCTGAGGATAGAAAAAGGTTTCAAGAGCTAATTAATCTGTTGTCATTGAAACAACCATCAAATACAACTGTAAAAAATCTTGATGAGGCTTTGGAGGCCTCAGAAACAATTGGTTATCCGTTAGTTGTAAGGCCTTCATACGTGCTAGGTGGAAGAGCAATGGAACTTGTTCATAAAAAAGAAGAACTTAAAAAATACTTAGGAGAAGCAGTAGAAATATCTGAAGATAAACCAATTTTACTTGATAGCTATCTAAAAGATGCAATCGAGTTAGATGTTGATGTTATATCTGATGGTAAACACATAAAAATTGGTGGAGTTCTTCAACATATTGAGCAGGCAGGGATTCATTCTGGAGATTCCGCATGCTCATTGCCACCTTATAGCTTAGAGAAAAAAATTATTAATGAAATTAAGGCTCAAGCAGTAAAAATTGCGAACGAACTAAATATTATTGGTTTAATGAATGTTCAGTTTGCTGTAATAGAAAATGATATTTTTATCATCGAAGTTAATCCTAGAGCATCCAGAACGGTTCCTTTTATATCCAAAGCAATTGGTATATCGCTAGTTAAAGATGCTACTAAGGCAATGATTGGCAAGAGTCTCCCAGATAATGATTACTATGAATCTTTATCGCCTGAATTATCATTTGTTAAAGAGGCTGTGATGCCTTTTGATAAGTTTCCTCTTGTTGATCCTATTTTAGGACCAGAAATGAAATCTACTGGAGAGGTGATGGGTATAGGTAAAACTTTTGGGGAAGCATATGCTAAAGCTCAGCTCGCAGCAAAGAAAAATATTGTTACTTCTGGAAAAGTCTTCGTGAGCGTAAAAGAGAGCGATAAGAAATATTTGCAAGATCTTATTCCAAAACTTATTGATAGTGGCTTTTCTCTTATTGCGACAACGGGTACTGCAAAAACTGTAAAGGATTTGGGTTTTAATTGTGAAATTATCAACAAAGTTACCGAGGGACGACCTCATATTGTTGATGAATTAGTTAACAAAAAGGTAGATATTATTATTAACACAACCGAGGGAAGGCAATCTATTGAGGATTCAGCCTCGATAAGAAAGACAGCACTTCAAAATAAGATTTTTTGTACCACAACTATTTTTGGAGCATTTGCATTTGTTGAAGCCTTAAAAACTTCAAGAGAGGATTGGTCCTTTTCTGCAATCCAAGAAATCAATTAATTCTGAAGTAATTGTATAATGACCTCATGGACAAAAATCCAATTACAAAAGATGGTGAAAAAGCTATAAAAAGCGAACTTCATCAGCTTAAAACTATAGATAGGCCTAATATTTCGCAAGCCATAGCAGAAGCAAGGGCGCATGGTGATTTAAAAGAAAATGCTGAATATCATGCAGCTAAAGAGCAACAGGGCCTTCTTGAGCAAAAGATTGCTGAAATTGAGGCTATAATTGCTAATTGTCAAATCATAGATGTAAAAGAGATTCCTTATACCGGGAGAGTGGTATTTGGATCAACAGTAGAGGTTTATGACGTTTCAAATGATGCTGAAATTAGCTATCAGATTGTCGGAAATCTAGAATCTGATCCTGCGAACGGGAAGATATCCATTGATACACCAATAGCAAAATCTCTTATTGGAAAATCTGAAGGTGATGAGGTTACAGTAGAGACACCCTCAGGAAAAATAAGCTTAGAAATTGTTCTAGTAAAACATAATTAATATGTTGCAAGATACTTGGGCATTGAAAGCTCAAAGAGAGGGTTATAGATCTCGGGCGGTTTATAAGCTCGAAGAAATTCTGGTAAAAGTTAAATATAACAATCAGTCTTGCAAAGTTTTGGACATAGGGTGTGCGCCTGGAGGCTGGAGCGACTATCTGATCAAGAAATACCCCAAATCATCATTATACGGAATAGATTTACTAGACATAAAGCCAGTTAAAGGATTGAAGTTTTTCAGGGAGGATATTTGCAATATAGATAATATTACTGAGATTCATAACAAAAAAGGCAGTTTTGACCTTGTCATTTCTGATTTAGCCCCAAATTTAAGTGGTATAAGAGATGTTGATGAAATCAACATTCATGAGCTTAATCTTGAAACTTTGAGAGTTGCTGTCAGTTATTTAAATGATAGCGGAACTTTCATAGTTAAAACTTTTCAAAATACATTGCTCAAAAATTTTAGGACAGAAATGGAAAATTACTTCAGTTTAGTGCAAACTTTCAAGCCCGCTGCTTCAAAAAGCAAATCAGGCGAGATCTATTTATATGGAGATAAATAAATAATGAACAACCTTTTAAGAAATGCATTGGTATGGATCGTGCTCGGGGCTTCCCTCATATTTCTTTTTAACAACATAGAAGAATCTAATTCAAATAGAAGAGAGCAGATTAGTTATTCTCAATTTAGACAAGAGGTTATTGGCGACAGAATTGCTGAAGTAACCTATAAGGGTGATCAAATGACCATTCACGGCCAAAGGCTTGATGGAACCAGATTTGAGACAAGACATCCGATTTATAAAAGGGATGAAGTGGTTGATAGCGCGCTCTCAGATAATGGTGTTGTAACTGTTTTTGAGTCTGCAGAAGAACCTTCAATTTGGTCACAATTACTTGTCGGTGCTTTCCCGATTCTGCTGCTTTTAGCAATATTTTTCTTCTTCATGAGGCAAATGCAGGGCGGAGTATCTGGCCGAGGTGGACCAATGGCATTTGGCAAAAGCAAAGCTAAATTAATGGAGGGTGGAAAAGTGTCCACTACCTTTAAGGATGTTGCGGGTTGCGAGGAAGCCAAACAAGATGTTCAGGAATTAGTTGATTTTCTTAAAGATCCAACTAAATTTCAAAAACTTGGAGGAAAAATCCCAAGAGGAGTTTTGATGGTAGGTCCTCCAGGTACGGGAAAGACCCTTTTAGCAAGAGCTGTTGCAGGCGAAGCAAAGGTACCTTTCTTCTCTATTTCAGGATCTGACTTTGTTGAAATGTTTGTGGGTGTTGGTGCCTCAAGAGTAAGAGATATGTTTGATCAGGCAAAAAAACATGCCCCTTGTATTGTTTTTATTGATGAAATAGATGCTGTTGGAAGGCACAGAGGTGCTGGTTTAGGTGGCGGACATGATGAGCGAGAACAAACTTTAAATCAGCTGCTCGTAGAAATGGATGGTTTTGAAGGTAACGATGGAATTATTGTTGTTGCTGCTACTAATAGACCAGATGTATTGGATCCAGCATTACTAAGACCAGGACGTTTTGATAGACAGGTTGTTGTAGACCTTCCGGACTTGAGAGGCAGAGAACAAATATTAAAAGTTCATATGAGAAAAGTGCCTATATCTAAAGACGTAGAGCCCTTGGTTATTGCTAGAGGAACACCAGGATTTTCAGGAGCGGACTTGGCAAATCTTGTCAATGAAGCTGCATTATTTGCAGCTAGATATTCAGATAAAAAAGTTGATCAGTCGCATTTTGATCTAGCTAAGGACAAAATTATGATGGGACCTGAAAGAAAATCAATGATTCTTTCTGATGAGCATAAGCGAATTACGGCATACCATGAAGCTGGTCATGCTATTGTTGGCCGGCTAATGCCCGAACATGATCCTGTTTACAAAGTTACTATAATTCCGCGAGGTAGAGCCTTAGGTGTAACGATGTTCTTACCCGAAGAAGACAAGTACATGCAATCTCGCCAATATTTGTTAGGAAGAATTTCTGCTCTCTTTGGTGGAAGAATTGCTGAAGAAATTATTAATGGTAAGGATGGCATTACCACTGGAGCTTCAAATGACATTGATGTTGCAACCGGGATTGCTACAAATATGGTTACTAAGTGGGGTTTATCTTCTCTTGGACCGTTAAAATATGGTGATGAAGACACTAATCCTTTTTTAGGAAAGTCAGCTGCTATGCAGAACCAAACATTTGGTGCAGAAACATCCAACAAAATTGATGCTGAAATCAAGAAAATAATCGATGATTCATATTCAAAAGCAAAAAAACTTTTAAATGATAATTTAGAAAAGCTTCATGTTATGGCTGATGCTCTCTTAAAGTATGAAACCATAGATGCTGATCAAATCGACGACATTATGGCTGGTGCAGAACCTAGGGAACCAAAAGATTGGAACGATGATGATAAGCCTAAAAAAACATCATCTAAGGATTCTTCAATAAAAGGGCCTGCAGAAGAGCTATAATTCAAAAATGAAAATCAAGTTTGGTACCGATGGTATACGCGGACCAGTCGAATCAGAGATAACCCCAGAGGTTTGTCTTAAAGTAGGGCATGCTGCAGGCAAAGTTCTCAAGGAAGAGGGCTGGGATACTGTTCTAATAGGAAAAGATACACGGGTCTCTGGTTATATGCTTGAATCAGCACTTCAGGCTGGTTTTATTGCTTCAGGTGTGAATGTTAGGCTTTTAGGACCACTGCCTACACCCGGCGTTGCTTATTTAACTAAATCACTGAGAGGTCAGTTTGGTGTTGTTATCAGTGCATCTCATAATGATTTTCATGATAATGGAATCAAAATTTTCTCAGCTGACGGTGTAAAGATTTCAAGAGAGATAGAAAAAAAAATAGAAAAAGTACTTGCCACAGAATTAATGCCAGTACCCACTAGCAAACTTGGTAAAGCTTTAAGGTTTGATGAATCTGGTGATAGATACATTGAATTTTGCAAATCAACAGTTCCATCAGAAGTTTCATTCAGCAGCCTTAGAATTGTAATTGATTGTGCTAATGGGGCATGTTATAAAGTTACACCCTCCATCTTTAGAGAGCTTGGTGCTGAGGTCATAGAAATGGCTACTAATCCAGATGGTTTTAATATAAATAAAAAATGTGGATCTACGCATCCTGAAGCGCTAGCAAAAGAAGTAATTAAGCAGCGTGCTGATTATGGTTTAGCTATGGATGGAGACGGAGATAGGGTTGTCTTGGTCGATTCTAAAGGCAATTTGCTTGATGGCGATGATATTTTATACATTCTTGCTTTTTCTAACCCCAACAGAACCGGAGCATGGTCTGGGATAGTTGGAACTCTCATGACTAATTATGGATTAGAGGATGGACTTAAAAAGCTAGGCTATAAGTTCAAGAGGGCTAATGTTGGAGACAAATATGTCAGCGAAATGCTGTTAGAGGAGGGTTGGCTTTTAGGTGGTGAATCTTCAGGACACATAATTTGTAGAGACCTTGTGAGTACAGGAGACGGGACAATAGCTGCTTTAAAAACAATCTCTTCATTACTATTACTAGAAAAGACCCCACCTGAAGTTTTATCAAACTATAAAAAGATACCTCAGGTATTAATCAATGTTCCTGTAGCAAACAAAGATATTGTTAATGAATCAAACATCCAAAAGAAAATTAAAGAGATTGAATCAGATTTGACTGTGGGTAGAGTATTAATCAGACCATCAGGCACAGAAAACCTTATTCGTGTAATGGTCGAATCAGAATCTGAGGAAACTGCTCAAAAGTACGCAAGCGATATTAGTAAATTATTTCAATAATGAAAGTTATTGCAAATTGGAAAATGCATGGGTTTAAAGATGATTACTTGCATTGGTATAAAAATCTTTCTAAAACCGCAGATGAAAATCTTTTTGATGATTTAGGAATTGCACCTCCTTTTACACTCTTGGATGAATGCAAAACTCATCAATCTAAAATTAAGCTGGGCGCTCAAAATATAAGTCATCTTCCTGAGGGGCCAGTTACTGGTGAGATTTCTGCAGCCATGATTAAAAACTCCGGAGCTGACTTTGTGATTTTAGGACACTCTGAGAGGAGAGAATTACACACTGAAACACAAGAAGTTATTAAATCTAAAATTTTAGAGGCATCAAATCACAACATTTATCCTGTTTTATGTATTGGAGAGCCAAAAGAAATATATACAGCAAAAAAAACTGAGGATTTCTTATATTCTCAGCTTCAAGGATCATTAAATAACTTGAATAATATAAATCTATCTATTGCTTATGAACCTATTTGGGCAATAGGAACCGGAGATGTTGCAAAACCATCTGAGATCAATAAGATCCATTCAATTATTAAGGAGATCTGTTCTAGAGAATTTGATGTGAAGTTAGAAAATGTCATTTATGGTGGAAGCGTCAACGATCAAAACTCAAAAGAAATCTTTGAGCAAGAACATGTAAATGGAGCTTTAATCGGTGGGGCTTCATTAGATGGCCATTCTTTTGGTAGAATAGCGAACAATTTTTTTGAGATTAATAACGGGTAGAGAAAATGCTTATAACTTTTTTAATGATCACTAACATAATTCTAGCAATCATATTGATTGTCCTTGTTCTTTTACAACAAGGTAAAGGTTCAGACCTTGGATCAGCATTTGGTGGTGGCTCTTCAAATAGTTTGTTTGGAGCTGTAGGGCCTTCTAACTTCCTAGGCAAGATAACTACTTATATTGCAGCACTTTTTTTAGTTGTTAGCCTGGGACATGCATATTTTTTAAAGCAATCAAATACCGAGGTGCTTTTTGATATTGATGAACTGACTCAAGAGGAAGTTATTCTCGAAGAAGTTCCAACGGAGTGACATCTAAATAAATTTAATTTAAGAATTAAGTCTTATGGTCTAAAGGTATGGTGCCGAAGGCGGGACTTGAACCCGCACGAGCATTAGCTCACTACCCCCTCAAGATAGCGTGTCTACCAAATTCCACCACTTCGGCATGGGCGAAGATTATATCAACAAAAGATTAATTAAGGCTTATATTTCACTCATATAGAACTAAGAATTAGCTTGACCAATCGCACTGCTTTTAATTAAACTTCACATTCGCTGCGATGCGGGGTGGAGCAGTCTGGTAGCTCGTCGGGCTCATAACCCGAAGGTCGTTGGTTCAAATCCAGCCCCCGCTACCAGTCCACATTTATAGGGGATATTAGTGGAGGCCATTTGGCCTTTTTTTGTTTAGAAAGATGAGATTTGATTTTGAAAGTATAGTTGAGCCGTCGGTTACAGCAAACGGATGCGATCTCTGGGGTATTGATTTTATCCATGGAGCAAATACACCTATTTTGAGAGTTTTTATTGATGCTGTTGGAGGTGCAACTATTGAAGATTGTGAAAAGATTTCAAAAGATTTGAATTATGAGTTGCCACTGGATAACTTTTTTGCAGAGCTTGACTATACTTTAGAGGTCTCAACTCCTGGTGTTGAGAGAAAAATATATAAGGCTGAACAATTTGATCAATTTGTAGGAGAGAAATTTAGCATCAAGTTAAAGGCTCCAGTTGAAGGCAAGCTAACTTTTAAGTTAATTTACAAGAAATTTGACAGCAATTTAATATTTTTGGATCAGGACAACAATGAATATAAGTTTACATTTGAAGATATTGATACTTGCAAGTTAATACCAGATTTTGAAAAGATTTTGAGGAAAGAAAATGGATAGTAAAGAAATTTTAGCTGTTGTAGAGGGAGTTTCCAATGAGAAGGGAATTGAAGAATCTATAATTTTTAATGCTCTTGAGGTAGCAATTGCATCTGCATCACAAAGACATTTTCATGAGGATGCTGAGATATCAGTAACCATTGATACTTCGTCTGGAGTTTACACTACATCACGTTCATGGATTGTAGCAAATGAAGATGATCCTGATTTTCATATTGAAACTCATAAAACTTCAGCTGATGCTGGTAAAGAAACCGGTGAATTACATACTGAGGTTGTTGAAAATATTGATTTTGGAAGAATCGAGACACAAGCTGCTCGTCAAATAATGATGCAAAAAGTAAGGGAAGCTGAAAGAGAGAATATAGTTTCTAAATTTAGAGCTCAAGATAATACCTTAATGAATGGAATTGTTAAGAGAGTAACAAGAGATAACATTATTGTTGAAATAAATAACGATGTGGAAGCTATTTTGCCAAGAGATCAATTGTTACCAGGTGAAATATACAAAATTAATGATCGTATAAGAGCAATACTTCAGATTAAGGAAATTGAAGGAAGAGGAGCTCAATTAATGTTGAGTAGGGTGTGCCCTGAAATGGTTACTGAGCTATTTAGAATCGAGGTACCTGAAATCAATGAGGATGTCATTGAAATAAGAGGAATTGCTAGAGATGCAGGATCGCGCTCTAAAATCGCTGTTAAAACCAATGATGGACGAATTGATCCAGTTGGTGCCTGCGTTGGAATGAGGGGTTCAAGAGTTCAATCAGTTTCAGGAGAGTTAGGCAACGAAAGGATAGACATAATAATTTTTGAAGATAATCCTGCGCAAATGGTAATTAATGCGCTCTCACCTGCAAAGGTAGAGTCTATTGTGATGGACGAAGATAATAGATCTATGGAGCTCGCAGTAAATGAGGATAACTTAGCATTAGCCATAGGGGCAAGAGGTCAAAACATAAGACTTGCTTCAAGGTTGGTTGGATGGGAATTAAATATTATTTCTTCTGAGGAGGCCGAAGCAAAAGAAAAAGTTGTTGAGACTGAATTTCAGGCAAAATTGATGGAGTCTCTATCACTCGATGAGGAAACTGCTGAAAAGCTTGTGGAGTTGGGAGTAAAAACTTTTGATGACATAGCCTATATGGACGATAAAGATCTAGAAGATGCGACTGGCTTAGATCATGAAAAAGCTCAAGAGCTAAAAAGTTCTGCTTCTGATGCAGCATTAATTGAAGCTATGGGTGAATTTTCAGCAGAGGAAGATGAGCTAGCCTCTCTTACTGGATTAGGGTTCAGTGAGGATGATATCGAAACTCTCAAATCAAATAAATTAAAAACAATGGATGACGTTGCAGAGCTTGCTGTTGATGAATTAATTGATATCGTTCCAATGGATGAGAAGAAAGCTGCAGATATTATTATGAAAGCTAGAGAGTCCTGGTTCGAAGAGTAAAATATACCAATGAAAGTAAAAGATTTTGCCAAGGCTCTTAAAACAGAGCCATCCGTTCTTCTTGAGAGAATGCAGTCTGCTGGATTGAGTCATAAATCCGAATCTGATGAGATAACTCCAAGTGATAAGCAGGCACTATTACTTTTTTTAAAAGATCGAAAATCAGGCCCTAAAAAGGTTGTTACCACTTCAGATGGGGATATAAAAGCTAAACCAAAGTCCTCTGCAACAAAAAAAACTTCCTCCGGTAAAAGTTTTACTGACAACATTGAGGCTAAGCGAAAAGCTGCAGCAGAACAACTCAAAGAGCAGCAAAAGAAAAGAGAAGACCAGATCAAAGAAGCCATTAGGCTTAAGCAAGAACAAGCCAAAGCTTCCAAAAAACCTGTTCCAGGAACACCACAAAAACCCTCTAAACCTGTTGATGTAAAGGATCAATTGTCTAAGGCAGCAAATGAATATGCTAGAAAAGAATCTTCTTTTTCTAAGGACAGCTCACATCAGTTTGAAAAGCCTGATGAGTTCATTAAAAAAGATATTGAAATACCAAGCACGATCCTGGTTGGTGAACTAGCTAAATTAATGTCAATTAAGGGAGGAGAAGTCGTCAAGGAGTTAATGTCTTTAGGTGTAATGGCAACTATAAATGATTCTATTGACCAAGAAACAGCAATTCTTGTTACTGAAGAAATTGGTCACAATGGTGTACCGGTAGCAGATGAATCAGTCGAGGATCAGATTATTGGTCAAATTGAATATTCTGATGATCAATCACCAAGATCACCAGTAGTAACTGTTATGGGTCATGTCGATCATGGAAAAACGTCTCTTCTTGATTACATTCGCAAGTCTAAAGTCGCTGATGGTGAGGCTGGAGGAATTACTCAGCATATAGGTGCATACGAAGTTGAATTAAAAGATTCAAAAATAACTTTTATTGATACTCCTGGTCACGCAGCTTTTAGTCAAATGAGAGCAAGAGGCGCAAATACTACTGATGTAGTGATTTTAGTTGTTGCAGCAAATGATAGCGTAATGCCACAGACTGAAGAGGCAATTAATCATGCCAAAGCAGCTGAAGTTTCAATTGTGGTCGCAATAAATAAGATTGATTTACAAGATGCAGATGCTGAAAAAGTAAAAGGAGACCTAGCTACTAAAGATTTAGTCCCAGAAGATTGGGGAGGGAATGTCCAAATGATTCCTGTTTCAGCCCAAACTGGAGAAGGAATAGATAAATTACTTGAGGCAGTGGCCTTGGAATCTGAATTGCTTGAATTGAAAGCGCATCATTCTGGTCCAGCACAAGGTGTTATTTTAGAATCAGAGCTTGATAAATTTAAGGGTGCAGTTGCTACCTTGCTGATCCAAAATGGAACATTAAAGGTTGGAGATATGATCGTCTCTGGAATGTCTTACGGAAAAGTTAAAAATATTTCATCTTCAAGTACTTCAAAGCTTAAGAATGCCGGCCCGTCAGATGCCATTGAGGTTTTAGGACTTAATTCAGCACCTGATGCTGGTGAATCCTTTCAGGTTGTAAAGTCTGAAAAAGAAGCGAGAGAAATAGCCCAATTTAGGGAATCTTCAATTAAAGATAAAAAAGTCTTGAAACAACGTGATGAAAATCTTGGCAACTTATTTGAAAATATGGGCTCAGGCTCTAAAAAGATTCTTAACGTTATTTTAAAAGCAGATGTTGCAGGTACTTCTGAGGCTATCAGTGCAGCATTGCAGGATGCAGGAAATGATGAAGCATCTATAAAAATTGTATCCACTGGAGTTGGTGGTATTTCTGAATCAGATGTGAATTTAGCATTAGCAACTGAATCGATATTGTTAGGTTTTAATGTCAGGGCTGATAATGCTGCAAAGAAACTTGTTGAAGAGAATGATATCAGTCTCAGCTATCACAGCATTATTTATGAACTAATTGATGATGCTAAGGCTAGATTAACCGGCATGCTTGATCCAATAATAAAAGAAGAAATTGTTGGGAATGCTGAAGTCCTCGAAGTGTTTAACTCGCCAAAATTTGGTCAAGTTGCAGGATGTATGGTTGTTGAGGGCTCCATCTTTAGGAACAAACCTGTGAGAGTCCTCCGTGACGATGTGGTTATTCATCAAGGAGAATTAGATTCTTTAAGAAGATTTAAAGACGATGTTGGCGAAGTTAAAAATGGGACTGAGTGTGGCATAGGTATTAGAAACTATAAAGACATAAAACCTGGAGATAAAATTGAGGTTTACGATAGAAAAGAAGAGGCTCAATCTCTTTAAATAAATGACTTCAAACAGAATTCTTCAGCTTGAAGATTTGCTAAAACGAGAAATCTCTCAAATCATTTTGACTAAAGTAAAGGATGAGCGATTTAAAAGTTTCAATATTATTGACGTAAAAGCAGCTTCGGATCTATCTTCTGCAAAAGTATATTTTTCTATCATAAATGGCAATGAGAGCGATGTTCCAGAAATTAAATTTCTTGAAAAATTCTCTTCCATGATTCGAAGTCAAATTGCCTCAGAAGTAGTTCTAAAAAAGGTCCCCAAACTTAAATTTATTTATGACAACACTCTTTATGAAGCAAACTCAATTGATGATTTATTAAAATCTTTAAATGAATAATGGAATTTTACTATTAGATAAACCAATTGGGTATTCATCTAATCAAGCACTTCAAAAGGTAAAAAAGAAATTATCTCTCAAGAAAGTTGGACATTTTGGAACACTTGATCCGTTTGCTGATGGGCTACTCATTTTAGGAATAGGAAAGGGGACAAAGCTATCAAATATTTTTCTTAACGAAGATAAAACATATGTTGCAGAGATATTCTTGGGAGAAGAAAAAGACACAGACGATCTTGAGGGGGATACTATCTTTAAATCCTCTGAGATTGTAAGTTATGAACATGTTATTTCTGTACTAAAGGATTTTGAAGGACGGATAGAGCAGGTCCCCCCAAAATATTCAGCTTTAAAGCATAATGGAAAGCCCCTCTATGATTACGCCAGAGAGGGTAATCCAATCACTAAGCCAGCCAGGCAAGTTATAATCCATGAATTAAAAGTTATCGAATTTAAGTTCCCAAAACTTAAGCTAGAAATTACTTGTTCCAAGGGGACATATGTAAGGGCAATAGCTAGAGACTTGGGTAGGAAGCTTGGTATAGGAGGTCATTTGCAATCACTTAGACGATTAAAGCAGGGCTCATTTGATATTTCTGATTCCAAATCAATAGATTATCTTTCTGAAAAAAACATAATTAGTATTGAGGATTGCACAAAAATCTTTGATGAGATTTCCATTAGTGATAATGAGTATGCTGATCTAAAAAATTATGGAAAGACTAGATCAAAAATAAAAAAGTCAGGATATTTTAGAGGTTACAATAATGAGAATTTCGTTGGCATTCTTTCATTTTCAAAAGATCATTTAGTTAAAGAAATTCTTGTTTAATTGTGTAATTAGTACTAAGCTACTCGCACTCTAGGCTTTAGGTATGCAAGGCTTAGATAACACAAAGGTATACCCAAGGAGACAACATGGCACTAGCTAAGGAAGAAAAGCAGAAAATACTTGAAAAGTTCAAGACCGCTGATAACGATACTGGATCACCAGAAGTTCAAATAGCTTTATTAACCGAAAACATTAATAAGCTTCAAGCTCACTTTAATGAGCATAAAAAAGATCATCATTCCAGAACTGGCTTAATTAGAATGGTTAATTTGCGTAGAAAGCTATTGGCATATTTAAAAAAGAAAGACGGTGATAGGCACCAAGAAATAATTAAATCCCTTAATTTGAGAGGGTAAATAAGGAATAAAGTGAATAAATTAAATTTTGATATAAATACGGTTGAATTTGAGTACGGAAATAGAAAATATAAGATTGAAACTGGAAAAGTAGCTAGACAGGCTACAGCCAGTGTAATGGTATCCTCGGGTGACTTGTCGGTCCTAACTACAGTAGTTGCACAAAAAGATAATGATCCTTTAAAAGATTTTTTTCCTCTTGCAGTTTTTTATCAGGAAAAGTTTTACGCAGCTGGCAGAATCCCTGGAGGTTTTTTCAAGAGAGAAGGAAGACCAACCGAAAACGAAACTCTTGTTTCGCGTCTTATCGATAGACCTATTAGACCTCTTTTTCCATCTTCATTTACAAATGAAGTTCAGGTGATATGTACAGTAATGTCTGCCGACAAAGATCAAAATCCAGATATTGCTTCAATGATCGGCGCTAGTGCTGCTTTAAGTATTTCTGGCATCCCTTTTCAAGGGCCAATTGGAGCTGCCCGAGTTGGCTTTATAGATGATAGCTTTGTTATCAACCCTTCAAACGATCAGCTTAAAGACTCTTACCTTGACATGGTAGTAGCCGGAACTAAGGATGCTGTTCTCATGGTTGAGTCTGAGGCAAAAGAGCTTGATGAAGACTTAATGTTAGGAGCAGTTTTGTTTGGCCATCAAGAGATGCAGAAAGTGGTGGATGCATGTAATGAATTAAAGTCTAAAGTTAATCCTGATATGTGGGAGGTTGAAGAAGTTCCAACAATTAAGGAGTATGAAAATCAAATCTCAAGTAATTTCCTTGATGAAATTGAAAGTGCCTTTAAAATTGCAGACAAATCATCTAGAGGTGAGGCGATTAACTCAGTAAGAGAAAAAATTAAATCCTCTCACGAAGATCTTGATGAATTAGAGCAAGCTCGATTAATGACTGCCTTTAAGAACGTTGAGAAATCAGTTGTCAGAAAATCAATTCTTTCTAATCAACCGAGAATTGATGGTCGTGATCTTGATACAGTAAGACCAATCGAGGTCGAAACTTCTTTTCTGCAAAAAACACATGGATCTTCATTGTTTACACGTGGTGAAACCCAAGCAATAGTTGCTGCAACATTGGGCAGCACAAAAGATGCACAAAGAATTGAAAACCTTTCAGGTGAAAGCACCGATGCTTTTATGCTTCATTACAATTTCCCTGGCTACAGTGTCGGTGAAATTAGCTTTCCAGGCGGCCCAAAGAGAAGAGAAATCGGACACGGCAATTTAGCAAAAAGAGCTATTAAAGCAGTTTTACCTGATCTAGATTCTTTTGGGTATACATTAAGAGTTGTTTCTGAAATTACAGAATCAAATGGATCAAGCTCAATGGCAACTGTTTGCGGAACTTCTTTGTCATTGATGGATGCAGGTGTACCTATAACAAATGCCGTTGCAGGTGTTGCAATGGGTCTAATAAAAGAAGGTGATGATTTTGCTGTTCTGACGGATATCCTTGGCGATGAAGACCACCTTGGCGATATGGATTTTAAGGTTGCAGGAACTGCAGACGGAGTAACTGCTTTGCAAATGGATATTAAAATTGAAGGCATAAATGAGCAGATCATGGATGCTGCACTTGATAAAGCAAAAGCTGCCAGAATGCATATTCTTGGTGTTATGAATGAGGTAATAGATAAGCCAAAAGAAGTCTCGGATAATGCTCCTGCTATGAAGAAATTCACGGTTCATCAGGACAAAATTAAAGAAATTATTGGTAAGGGTGGTGCTGTTATCAAGAATATACAACAAGAATCAGGCGCATCGGTTGATATAAATGATGATGGTGTGGTTACTGTCTTTGGTGAGAATCAATCTGTAATGCAAGCTGCTTTAAGTATGATTGAAACTATTATTGAAGATCCTGAAGTTAATAAGATTTATGAAGGAAAGGTAGTAAAAATTGTTGATTTTGGTGCTTTTGTTAATATCTTACCTGGTAAGGATGGGTTACTTCATATATCTGAAATATCAGAAGAAAGAACTGAAAATGTTTCTGATGTGCTATCAGAAGGTGAATCTATTAAGGTCAAGTTAATAGGGTTTGATAGAGGCAAACTTAAACTCTCTGCAAAAGCAGTGGATAAAGAATAGTCATATTTGTCAAGTTTTTTGAATTTTCTTATTTAATTTATTTGTTCTACACAAATTTCTATGGTTTTATATAGCAATCCAAGCAACAACCATAGGGGGAAATTATGGATAAAGCATTCGGAATGATTAAGGACCTAGTCGGTGACTTAACTGCTATTTTAGTAGGTGTTATTGGTCTAGGTGTTGTAGCAGGAATTGTGTTTGGCGACACATTCTTTTTTGGTGAAGTTCTAGATAACTTACTCGGTGTTGTACAAACACTCGGTGATAATGGGTTAGTAGGACTACTAGTTGCTGCACTCCTTATGATGCTTCTTAAGTAATCTAACTTAAGTATATACTTAAGCATCCGATAGGGATTTAGCCTATCGGATGCTTTTATTAGTTATGTTTAAGATAAAAAAACTCAAACTTTCACTTAAATCAATCAGAAAATTTTTCAGAAGGTTGACTGATGTTTTAATCCCAATAGTAGCGGTCTCTTTATTGTTAGGGATAATCTTTGGGATTGATGCACCATTTGTTGGAAATGTATATACAAACGTTGCAGAAATCATTGGCCTAATTGGACAAGACGGCCTTCTTGCTTTAATTTCAATAATTATAATTCTAGCTTATTTAAAGAAAAAATAGCTGGTGGCTATGGGTGGAATTGAACCACCGACCCCGGCGTTATGAGTGCCGTGCTCTAACCGTCTGAGCTACATAGCCATGATGAGCAATGATATCTATATCAAATTCCATGTCAAACATTAAATTTAAATAAGATTACATCACCGTCTTTAACAATATAATCCTTGCCCTCAAGCCTTAAAGCTCCTTCTTGACGTGCGCCATGATTTCCAGAATATTCAATAAAATGATCGTATGAAACCACTTCAGCTTTAATAAATCCCTTCTCAAAATCTGTATGAATTACACCAGCAGCTTGAGGAGCCAAAGATCCTTTCTTGATAGTCCAAGCTCTTGACTCTTTTGGTCCACTTGTAAAATAAGTTTGTAAGCCGAGTATCTCAAAGCCAGCTCTGATTATTGAATTTAGTGCAGGCTCACTCAATCCTAACAGATTTAGGTATTCTTTACGTTCCTCTTGATCAAGAGTCGCTATTTCGTATTCCTGCTTAACTACAACTGGAATAAACTGAATAGAATTCTTATCACACCATCGATGAATTTCAGTTTGATGATTTAGGTTTTCATCTTCTGATATATTTCCTACAACAAAAAATGGTTTAGATGTCAGGAGATTAAAGGTTGAAATGATCTCATTATCTTCATCTGAATATAGACTTAGATTTATGTGATTAGTATCAGATATTTCCTCAATGACCCTCTCAATTATTTGAGTCTCTTTTTTAATGAGTACGTCATTTGATTTGATTAATTTCTTATTTTTTTCTTCTCTGTTATTGAGTGTTTGTATGTCAGCAAGGGCTAGTTCTGTGAGTATCACCTCAAGATCATCCAAAGGGTTAATTTTCCCATTCACATGAGTAATATTTTCATTTTCAAAACATCTAACTACATGGGCAATCGCGTTTACTTCTCTGATATTTGCCAGAAAAGCATTCCCAAGACCTTCACCGTGTGATGCTCCTTTTACCAGACCTGCAATATCCACAAATGTGGTTGAGGCATAAATTAACCGCTCAGATTGTGAAATTTTATGTATTCTATCTAGCCTATCATCAGGAACATTTACTATGCCAATATTTGGTTCAATGGTGCAGAAGGGAAAATTTTCAGCAGCAATAGCTGATTCTGTTAATGCATTAAAAAGTGTTGATTTACCGACATTTGGCAGGCCAACGATTCCGCATTTGAATCCCATAATTAATAGTTAGTTTGTGTTAATTTCTTTTTGAAATTCATCTATACCATGTTCAATAAGGACAGGAATCATATTTTTAATTGTTTTATATGCCTTCTTGATTGAGCTTTTTTCAGATGGTTTGAACTTGCTAAGAACCCACTTTGTTACATCATCCTTTGATCCTGGGTGAGAAATTCCTATTCTTAATCTATAAAAATTTGATCCTATTAAGTGAATAATATCTCTCATACCATTATGCCCTCCATGACCGCCGCCAAACTTAAATTTTAACTTTCCAGTTGCCAAGTCAAGGTCATCGTATATTACAACTAACTGTTCAGGTTTTATTTTATGTTTTTTTAATATCTTTAGAGCAGTTTTTCCAGACTCGTTCACGTAAGATTCACTTGCATACCAATGAAATAGTCCATTATGAGATTCAAAGGTTGAAGCAAGTGTATTTTTATTTGTGGACATAGGTGCTTTAAGTTCCTTAGCGAGACTTAAAATATAATCTTTACCAACGTTATGGCGTTGTAGATCATATTTTGAACCAGGATTTCCTAAGCCCAGAAAAAAGATTTTTTGAGTTTGTAACAATTATTCAGTTGGTGTTTCTTGAGCAGAATCTTCGCCTTCAGCTGACGCATCTTCTGGTGCTGACTCAGCTTCGTCAGTTGAAGCATCTTCACCTTCAGCTCCACCTTCAGCCTCATCTTCAATGATAGGCTCTTCTTCAACAATTTCCTTAGGCGTGATAACGTTAACAACCATTTGATCATTACTTTCATCTAGATTTGGTATTTCAACTCCTTCACCCAAGGAAAGCTCAGTAAGCCTTATTGACTCATTAAGTTTAAGTTCTAAAACATCAACATCAATGGATTCAGGAATATTTGAGGCTAAGCAAGAGATTTCAATCTCTCTAATTGCTTTAGTTAACGCACCACCTTCCATTTTGACACCATGGCATTCTTCTTCATTAATGAATTTAACTGGTACAGTAACCTTAAGTTTGGTTTTGCTTGATACTCTTTGGAAGTCAGCGTGCAACAGCTTGCCTTTTTCAGGCTCTCTTTGAAGCTCTTTTAAAACAACCTTCTCCTCGTTACCGTCAAGGACAATTTTAAGAACCTGTGTGTAAAAGAGTTCTGATTCACAAGCTTTCGTAATTTCATTTAAAGGGACTTTGATATTTTTTGTATCTTCATTATTCCCATATATAACGGCAGGAACCATTGAATCTTCTCTTCTAATTTCTCTGTTTTTGTTGGTTCCAGTTCTTAATCGTGCATCTGCATTTAAAATAATCTCGTTACTCATTTTATTTCCGGTTATAGGAAGAGTGCGCTCAGCGACTCCTCATTATTCAATCTTCTAATGCACTCAGCAATAGTAGGTGCAAGAGAAATGACGCGTATTTTACTGCATTTTTCTGCTTCTTGCGAAAGAGGAATGGAATTTGTTACAACTAATTCATCAATTGATGAATCATTGATTCTCTCAATTGCAGGACCGGAAAGTACAGGATGAGTAATATAAGCTTTAACCTTTGATGCACCAGCTTCTTTTAAAGCTTGGGCTGCATTACACAAGGTTCCAGCAGTATCAATAATATCATCGGGCACAATGCAAGTTTTTCCTTTAACATCACCAATGATATTCATTACCTCTGATTCATTAGCAGCTGCTCTTCGTTTATCAATAATTGCAAGGTCAGATTCATCTAGAAATTTTGCAAGAGCTCTTGATCTAACTACTCCACCTACATCCGGCGAAACAACAATTAATTTTTCAGTTGCGCTTGGACTTCTTTTGATATCATCAACCATAATCTTGGTTGCATAAACATTATCTGCAGGCATATCAAAAAATCCTTGAATGGTTTCAGAATGAAGGTCTACTGTAAGAACTCTTTGAATTCCCACTTGATTGAGCATGTCTGCTACAACTTTTGCACTGATTGGTACTCTTGCTGATCTAACTCTCCTGTCCTGTCTTGCGTAACCAAAATAGGGGATGATGGCAGTAATTCTCGAAGCAGAAGACCTCTTTAGTGCATCAGCCAATAACATTAACTCCATTATGTTTGTATTAGACGGCTGACAAGTTGATTGAATTATAAATGTTTCATGCCCTCTGACATTTTCAAGCAACTCAACTCTTATCTCACCATCTGAGAATTTGCTGACCTCGACCTTACCAAGATCTTGTCCCAAAATAGATGCAACTTCTGATGCAAGGGCTGGAGTCGCATTCCCAGAAAAAATATCTAAACTAGATTTACTAAACATTTTAATTGGCTGGGGTGGTAGGATTCGAACCTACGCATGACGGGATCAAAACCCGTTGCCTTACCGCTTGGCCACACCCCATTAATTATCATTAATAGGTGAGTATTGTAATGGTTCAACATTAAAGAATCTCCAATTATTTGGAATTTTTTTTACAAATTCACTAATTTCAAGCTCATTTTTGTAGAAACAGAAGTGCGAAGAACCTGTTCCAGTAATAGCAAATTCTAAATTAAACTCTTTTTCTGACTGACTAAAAAAATTACTTATCACAGGGAATTTTTTATTAAAAATATCCTGGAAATCATTATGTTTTTCAGAAATTTTTTTATCTCCTTGAATTCTTCTCTGGGCTTGGAGTTCATCAAACATCTCTTTTGTTGAAACATGAATATTTGGGTATATCAGAAGTATTTTTGAATTAATTGAATCACATGGAGACAATATTTCTCCAAACCCAGATACATCAGCATTCTCGCCATTGATGAAGAATGGAATATCGGCACCTAGTTCTGCACCAAGCTGGGTTAATTCAGTACGGGATAAGTTTAATTTAAATAAATCATTTAAGCCTACCAAAGTTGAAGCAGCATTTGAGCTGCCACCACCTAATCCTGCGCCCATGGGAATGTTCTTTATAACAGCAACCTCACAACCCAAGTCTTCATCAACAGCTTTTTGAAGCTTAAAAAATGCATCCAGAATAATATTTTTGTTCAAAAAGCTTTTATCTTTAACGTTTGATCTTAGAGAAATATTTTTATTGTTCGTTTTTTTTATAGTGATTTCATCAAATAGGTTTATTAGCTGAAATCTTGATTCTATATTATGAAAGCCATCAGACCTTTTTTTATCAACTTTGAGGAAAAGATTAATTTTTGCAGGTGAAAAAGTTGAGTTAGAGAGAGACATTTCTTAGAAATCCATTTGCTTTTAGATTCAATGTTGAAATTTTAAAGATTATTTTTCCTTCATTAAATTGACATATATAGCCATCAGTCATAACTAATTTTTTATGAATCAAGCAGCTCCTTGTATTTGAAATAATATTCATTTTGTCTAGTTCAATAAGCACATCTTGTTCTAAATAATCAAAAAAGTTTTCCTGAAAAATAAAATTTTCATTGAATTTAATGTCATATTCAAAAAGGGTACCAATTAACGGTCTATAAAGTTGTATAATAAATTCATTATTTGTGTACTTTATGAGCATATTTGATCTTAATATCTCTTTGTTATAGCTAATCTCAACTTTACCTTGATAATTTATATATTTGTCAGCATTAAATGTTGCACATGAAGAAAGCAAAAAAATAATAAAAATTGTTGAATATTGAAAAATGGAACTAAAGCTTTTTGGAATTAGCCATAAAACTGCAAATTTAGAGATGCGGGAATCTTTTGTCATAAATGATGACCATTATAGTTATATGCAGAATCTTTTAGAAACAAAGTTTGCCGGTGAAATAGATAGCATCTTTGTTTTATCAACGTGCAATCGAACTGAGGTTTATTCATATTGTAGAGGTGAGGATTCCCATCAACAATTTTTTCAATCAATTTATAAATATTTAGGCTGTGACTTAGACATAACTAAAAATTTTTATCAATTCTCTGGAATAGCAGCATTCAAGCATATGTGTTCAGTTGCATCAGGTATTGAGTCAAGAATAGTAGGTGAAAAAGAAATATTTGGTCAATTCAAAAAAGCCAATGAGCTTTTCTTAAATATCGGCCTAAATAAACGCATGTTATCAATGTATACGGACGCAGCAATCAAGATAGCTAAACAAGTAAGGTCAAATACAAAAATTGATCACAATCCTGTATCTATTTCTTCATTAGTATTGAATGTTTTCGCTGAAATCTTTGAAAACCCTTTGAATCAAAACATAATCACAATTGGAGCCGGTGAGGTTGCTTCAGGAGTTTTAAACGCTTTAGTAAATGCAGGATTCCAAAATCTAACATTTGCAAATAGAACTCCTAAAAAAATTAGCCTTGCAGATAATATAAGTCTCTCGTCTAGACCTCTAAACAAGCTTGACCAATTATTATTAAGACAAGATATTATCATTTCATCAATCTCTACCGATTTACCCTTTATCGGTAAGGGATTGATCGAAAAAATTTCGGCTCATAGAAAAAATAAACCACTCGTTATTATTGATCTTGGGGTACCCAGGAATGCAGAGTCTTCGATTAAAAATATTGAGCAAGTTTATCTTTTCTCGCTGGAAGACATTGAGTCTTTTAGTAATGAAAATTTAAGAGCTCGAGAGTCCGAAGCTGAGAAAGCAAAAGTACTTATCAATGACTTGTGCTCCTCAAATGATGAGGGGCTAAAAGAAAAAGTTTCACGTAAAGAGCTTTACTCAGCTCTTACAAAATTAATTCAAGGTGCAACTGAGGATTTCAAAATCAAACTTTTAAATTCTAATGATCCCATCAAAGCACTCAGTGAAATCAATGATGCAGAAATAAAATTACCAAATAACATTAATGATATTGAAAGCTATGCACTCAAATCTATGATTAGGGAGATCATCGATGTTGCCTGAGTCTGTATTAAATAAGCTTAACTCTTTGGTATTGAGAAAAAAGGATCTTGAGGATCAGTTATCCAGTGAAGGTGCCACCGAGGATATTTCAAAATTTACTTTACTAAATAAAGAATACTCTGAAATTACACCAGTAGTTGAATTGTATGGAAATTATAATCATTCCCTTCAATCCATTCAGGAATCAAAAGAAATGCTTGATCTTGAGGATAAAGAGATTATTGAATTAGCAAAACAAGAAATTGAAGAACTAGAATCAAGCATTGAGATAATTGAAAAAGATCTTAAGTTGTTGTTACTTCCAAAAGACAACGCCGATGATGGTGCCGCATACCTAGAGATTAGAGCTGGAGCAGGAGGTGACGAAGCTGCTATTTTTGCATCGGATTTATTGCGCCTTTACTCAAGATTTTGTGAAAGGGAAGGCTGGAAATTTGAGCTTATGACTAATAAAGTTTCTGAACCGGCAGGCACAAAAGAAGCTGTAATGAAGATTGATGGAGATGGAGTTTATAAATACTTAAAGTTTGAATCAGGAGTTCATCGAGTTCAAAGAGTCCCAGAAACGGAATCGCAGGGTAGGATTCATACTTCAACAGTAACTGTTGCTGTATTGCCAGTAGCAGATGAGGTTGAAGAAGTAGAAATTGATAAAAATGACCTTAGAGTGGATACATTTAGAGCTTCAGGTGCTGGAGGTCAACACGTTAATAAGACTGATTCTGCCATAAGGTTGACGCATCTTCCTACTGGTCTCGTTGTTGAGTGTCAAGATGACAGGTCACAGCATAAGAATAAAGCAAAAGCTATGACACTTTTGTCAAGTAAATTAAAAGCTGTGGAGGAGGAGCAGCAGGCTCAAAGCATAGCACATGAACGTAAGATTCTTGTTGGCACAGGCGATAGAAGTGAAAAGATTAGAACTTATAATTTCCCACAAGGCAGAATCACGGATCACAGAATTAAATTGACTCAACATAACCTTGATCAGGTCATGGATGGAGACATCAAAGACATCTCGAGTGCTTTATTAACAGAGCATCAACTAGCCCAATTAGCAGACTTAGAAACAGATGGAAGCCAACAACAATAAAGAGTTCATTTTTAAAAAGTGCCAGGCTTATAAAGAAGATTTCCCCGAAATACAAAAAGACTTAAACATCTTTTTGAATTTCAAAGGCATTCTTAAATATCCGATTGAGTCTCCAATTGATCAAAAGATTGATAATCAATCTAAGATATTTATCGATGACGTTTTCTTCAGAAATTATCTTCAAGACATGCCTGTGGATTATATTTTAGGCAAGACCAATTTTTATGGTATCGAATTCAACGTTAATTATGATGTTTTAATTCCAAGACCTGAGACCGAGCTAATTATTGACTATCTTATCGAGAGTGCTGGCTCAAAAAGCATTATCGTCGATGCAGGGACAGGCTCAGGTTGTATTGGAATAACTGCAGCTAAAAAGTTTCCTTCTTCAAAAGTTTTCGGTATTGATAAATCGTTTAGCGCACTAAAAATAGCACAACAAAATCAGTTAGAGTTGGATTGCAAAAACTTATATTTAATTCAATCGGATTGGCTTAAATGTTTTCAAAAAAATTCTATTGATATTATTTTGGCTAATCCTCCTTATCTTAGATCATCAGATCCTCACCTAAATTCTTTGCAATGGGAGCCCGAAAATGCCCTTGTTTCAGGAGATACTGGAATTGAGTGTTTTGAAGAAATATTTTCACAGTCAAAGTCATTATTAAAAAAGGAAGGTTTTTTAGTTGTTGAGCATGGATATGATCAGCATAGAGACTTAGTTGATCTTGCAACTAATATTAACTTAAGGGTTATTGATAGCATTATTGATTATCAAAAAATACCTAGATGTTTGGTGTTAGGGACCTAAGTCAGAATGAATTTCTGGGAAACAGCAACTCAGCTAAGTGGTTTTAATAAAACTTTAGTTGATGAACTTAATTCAAAAAAAATACTCTTAGTTGGAGCTGGTGGATTGGCTCATCCCTTAGTAACTTCATTATGCGGTTCAGGGTTAACAACTTTTGATATTGCGGATGGAGATGTAATCGAATACAAAAACCTTCACCGACAGTTCTTATTTAGTGAAAAATGTATTGGTCAAGGTAAAGCCAGAGTTTTGAAGTCTAAGTTAGAAGATCACTACCCCCAAACTAACATTTCGATTATTGAAAAATTTCTAGAAGAAAAAGATCTATTTGAACAAATACCAAATTATGATTTGATAATTGACTGTTCTGATAACTTTAAAACTAGATATAACATTAATGAGGTCTGTGTTGAAAAGAATATCCCTTTAGTAATGGGTCTAGCATCAGGGGTAACAGGTCATGTTGCAGCATTCCTAAATTATGACAACAGCCCGTGTTACGAATGTATTTTTCCAAGGAACACAAATATTAATGAAGATTCATGTGATGAGGTAGGAATTCTTACTCCAGTGTTGTCATATGTAAGCTCAATAGTTGCAATGATGACTATAAGAATAATCTTGGATCAATTCACAAAGGAAAATTTCTTATATAGGATAGATGGAATGACTTTAAAAACTAATCAAACGCTCATTAATAAAGATAAAGAGTGTTTTATATGTAAAAAATAATGCTTACAGGGTACATAGAAGGTTACTACGGTTCTTTGCTAGATTGGAATCAAAGGCTAAAAATTCTTGAATCTTTATCGGCCTTGAATCTCAACTCATATTTTTACTGTCCAAAAGAAGATCCATTTCATAGACTAGAATGGGCAGAAGATTATTCTGATGAGTATCTATTGAATTTGGACTCATTTTTTGAATCTGCAAAATCTTCAAACATTGAATTAATTTTCGGAATTTCACCTGGGTTTGTGAGCGAGTCAATTGATCAGAAAATACTTAATAATAAAATCCAATCTATTTTTGATCTGGGAATCAAAAGCTTTTGTATTCTATTCGACGACATTTCATTTGAAGCCACAAAACAAAAAGGGAAAGAGCATGCAGAAATTTTAAATAAAGTTGTACAAGATTTTCCTGAAATAAAGCTATACATAGTTCCACAAATATACTCTGATCAATTGTCTAAAACAGATGCCACAGATTGCCTGTACTTAAATGAGCTCTTTTCTAGTATGAAATATCAGGTTCCTTTTTTCTGGACAGGAGAGAGTGTGGTTTCAAAAAGTTATGACCTTGAATACATTTCAAAAATTCAGGAAAGATTTAATCAAGACCTCATAATTTGGGATAACTTTTATGCATCAGATTACTGTGAGCCTAGAGTTACCATTGATGCCTATAACCCATTTGTTAAAAATCCAAAAAATATTTACGGTGTAATGATTAATCCTACTGGTAAAGTTAATCTTGATATTCTGTTACTTGAATTATTTTCATCTGGAATGGGTAAGGGTAATGAAGATTTCAAATCAATCTTAAAAAAACATTTACCAAATGAAATAATTGATATCTTGCATTATTTTAAATTCGAAGGACGCATTGGTGATGTTGATAAAGATATAAAGATAATTGATAAGGTGCTGTGGAACTCATCCATGGAAATTAAACTTGAGCTTTATCCATATCTACACTTTCTGAGATTTGTTTTAAAAAATAAGCATGATCTAAAATATTTATTGGATAAGCGCTTAAGATTAAAAAGCTAAAATTTACTATTAGAGATTTTTTAATACAATAGTTCATTACTTAGGGGGGAAATTCATGAAAGGTAATATGCAGAATATGGATCTAACGATCCCTAAACTTATTGAGCATGCTGAAAGGTATACCAGCGATACTTTAATTGTCAGTCGCGAAACTGATAATTCAATTTTGAAGAAGACTACTGGTGAGTGTTTAAATCAATCAAGGAAAATTGCTAAATTACTTCAAAGCCTTAAGGTTGGCAAAGGTGATCGTGTGGCAACGATTGCATGGAATAATTCTAGGCACTTTGAGATTTATTTTGGGGTAACCGGTATGGGCGGGGTTTTGCACACAATAAACCCAAGGCTTTTCCCAGAGCAACTAATTTACATTCTAAATCATGCTGAGGATAAAGTTGTATTTGTTGATGATACATTTCTGCCACTTATTGAGGGAGTTCAAGATCACTTAGAGTTTTCACCAGTAATAATTCTTATGGGTCCCAAAAAAGAGATAAATTTTGATATTAAAAATTTACATTTTTATGATGAAATGGTTGAGCAATCTGAACCTATTTCAGATTGGGTTGAAGTGGATGAGGGGGATGCGGCAGCACTATGTTATACCTCTGGAACTACAGGTAATCCAAAGGGAGTTCTCTATAGTCACAGGTCTACCGTGTTACATACTTGGGCATCAGGAAATGCATTAAGGTTTGACACCACTAGCTCGGTATTACCGGTTGTACCAATGTTTCATGTGAACGCATGGGGAACACCTTATGCTGCTTTGATGACTGGTTGTAAATTAATTCTGCCCGGTCAAGCGCTTGATGGAGCTTCACTATTTGAACTTATAAGTGCAGAAAATCCAAATATCCTTATGGGAGTGCCCACTGTTTGGCTCGGATTATTAAATTATTTGTCTGAACAAAACTTAACTCTCGAGGGCGTTGACAGCGTCATGGTTGGTGGGTCAGCTGCGCCTCTTGCAATGATTAAAGAGTTTAATGAAAAGCATAATACGTTTTTAGTCCATGGATGGGGCATGACAGAAATGAGCCCCCTTGGAACCATGAATCTTCAAACAAAGAAAATGAAAGAATTACCAAATGAAGAGAGATATGAATTGCAAACTAAACAGGGCTATCCACTTTTTGGAGTAGAAATAAAGATTGTGGATGATGCTAACAATGAGCTTGCTAGGGATGGATCAGCGCAGGGCGCATTATTAGTCAGAGGACCATGGATCATAGAGAGTTACTTCAAATCTGATTCACCAGCGGTTGATGATGAGGGATGGTTTGATACCGGAGATGTTGCAAAAATCTTCTCAGATGGTTGTATGCAGATAATGGACAGATCAAAAGATGTAATCAAGAGTGGCGGGGAGTGGATCAGCTCTATTGATCTTGAAAATGCTGCTGTTGGACATCCAGATGTCGAAGAAGCATGCGTGGTTGGAGTGCCCCATCCAAAATGGGATGAAAGACCGATTCTTCTTGTGATTTGTAAGGGAGATTTAGACAAAGAATCAATTAATGAGTTTCTTGGAGATAAAGTGGCAAAGTGGTGGTTGCCTGATGATATTATTAAGGTAGACGAATTACCTCATGGGGCAACTGGTAAATTATTAAAAGTAGAGCTTAGAGAGCAGTATAAAGAACATTTAATGGAGTAAATTATGGCTATAACAGTAGTGAAAGTTGAAGATCTTGAAAGTTATGTTGGAAAAGAGTTAGGAGCTACTGACTGGTTTAAGATAGATCAAGAAAGAATTAATAAATTTGCGGATGCAACACTTGATCATCAATTTATTCATGTTGATCCTGAGCAAGCAACACCAATTTTTGGATCTACTATAGCCCATGGCTTTTTGACCCTATCGCTAACAGCAGGGATAGGACAAGATGTTGCACTCGTTGTTGAAGGAGCCAAGATGGGCTTAAATTATGGCTTAGATAAGGTTCGTTTTTTAAGTCCGGTTCCAGTTGATTCAGAAATTAGAATGCATTCAAAAGTTGTTGATATTACAGAAAAAAATCCTGGACAATTTCTTGTTAAATCAGAAGTCACAATGGAAATTAAAGGAACCGACAAACCTGCATGTATTGCTGAGACTTTGTCTATGTGGGTAACTTAGTTATCTAGTTTATCTTTTAGAATTTTATTTGCGGAAGCAGGGTTAGCCTTTCCCTGAGTTGCTTTCATGATTTGGCCGACAAAAAATCCAAATAGCTTATCTTTACCACCTTTGTAAGCAGACACTTGATCGGGATGTTCAGAAATAATTTGATCTATAATTCTTTCAATTTCATCATCATCATCAATTTGTTTGAGCCCGCTTGATTCAACAATTTCTATAGGGCTTAATCCTGAATCCCATGTTTCTTCAAGAACAGTTTTTGCTATTTTCCCTGAAATAACGCCCTCAGTAACTAAATTTACTAGCTCTGAAACATTTTTAGTTGATAGTTTTGAGTCTATGATTTCTATGTTTTCTTTATTAAGTAATGAGCTAATGTCTCCTATTATGATATTAGATAAAAGCTTTGCGTCTTTAGTATTTTCCATACATTCTTCAAAAAATGTGGCAAGATTTTTAGATGAAGAGATAATCTGTGCATCATTTTCAGGAATATTAAATTCAGATTGATACCTTACAAATTTATCTTTCGGCATTTCAGGAAAAGTTGCCTTAATCTCTTCAATTTCTGCATCGCTTATCATGACTGGCAAAAGGTCAGGATCTGGAAAATATCTATAATCATTAGCAAATTCTTTAGATCGCATTGGCCTAGTTTCATTTTTGATACTGTCATATAGCCTTGTTTCTTGAGTTACAGATTCTCCAGATTCGATAACATCTATTTGTCTTTCAATTTCATAGTTGATAGCTTTTTCAATAAATCTAAACGAATTGATATTTTTTATTTCAGTTCTTGTTCCAAGTTCCTCATCACCTTTCTTTCTTACAGAAACATTTGCATCGCACCTTAAGGATCCCTGAGACATATTTCCATCAGAAACATCCAAGAAAGTAACTATTTGATGAATTGCTTTCATGTAAGCAACTGCCTCTTTAGCTGACGAAATTTCTGGCTCAGAAACTATTTCAAGCAAAGGAGTTCCAGCCCTATTTAGATCTACCCCTGTTCCATCCATACCCTCATGTATTGACTTTCCAGCATCCTCTTCAAGATGCGCTCTAGTTAAGTTAATAATTTTTTTTGCTCCTTCAATTTCAATTTCAACTTTTCCGCCTGAAACTATTGGAAGCTCCATTTGGGTAATTTGATATCCCTTTGGCAAATCAGGATAGAAGTAGTTTTTCCTATCAAATAAAGAAGTTTGATTGATGTCAGCATCTACTGCGAGACCAAATCTTATCGCCTTATAAAAAGCATTTTTGTTGACAGTAGGCAAAACACCTGGCAGTCCACAGTCTACTAAATTGACGTTTGTATTTGGCTCTTCCCCAAAAGATGTTGAAGCTCTTGAAAAGAGCTTGGTTTCAGTAGATAGCTGAACATGAGCCTCTAAACCAATCACGCATTCCCAACTCATCATTAAAAACCCTCAAAAGTTGGTTTCGCATTGTGAAAATCTGTACTTTGCTGAAACCTATTAGCAAAATTTAAGATCATGCTTTCTTCAAGATAGTTTCCTATAAGCTGAATACCTACTGGCAGTCCATTTACAAAGCCATGAGGCATTGATAGGGCTGGAAGACCTGCAAGATTTGATGAGATGGTATAAAGATCTTCAAGATATAATTCAGTTGGGTCTTGAGTCCCCTTGGATCCAAATCCAAATGCTTCACTTGGCGAAGTAGGTGAGACAATTAGATCCACCTCTTTAAATGCTTCCTCAAAATCGTTCTTTATAAGCCTTCTAACCTGTTGAGCTTTTTTATAATATGCATCGTAGTATCCTGCTGATAAAACATAAGTACCTATCAGTATCCTTCTTTTAACTTCATCACCAAATCCCTCACTTCTGGAATTTATGTATAGAGATTCGAGATCTTCAGCTTCAAGACTTCGATGACCAAACTTAACTCCATCATATCTGGAAAGATTTGAAGAACATTCTGCAGGCGCAATGACATAGTATGTAGGTACTGATTGATTAATGTTGGGCAGAGAAATATTATGAATTGAAGCACCTAGGGACTCAAAAACTTTTAGTGACTCATTAAATAATTTTTGAGACTCTCTATTTAAAGCATCTATATTAAATTCATCCACAACTCCTATTCTTAAATTTTCGTATGGCTTATTTAAGTCAGCAAATGTATTGGTGGAGTCAAGATTAAGAGATGTCGTGTCTCTCGAATCGTAACCACTCATTGCGTCAAGTAAAATTGAACAGTCTTCAGCTGTTCTACAAATTGGACCAGCCTGATCTAAGCTTGAAGCAAAGGCGATCATTCCCCACCTTGAGATTCTCCCATAGGTTGGCTTAATGCCAGTAAGACCACATAATGCTGCTGGTTGTCTGATTGAGCCACCCGTATCTGTTCCGGTTGCTGCAGGAACTAACCCAGCTGCCACTGAGCATGCCGCACCGCCAGAGCTTCCGCCTGGAACAAACCCTTTTTTCCATGGGTTATGCACATTTCCAAAGAAACTCGTTTCATTAGATGATCCCATTGCAAATTCATCCATATTTGTTTTACCAACGCATATTGAGCCAGCAGCATCTAATGCATCTACAACTTTTGAGCTATAGGGTGGATTAAAGTTTTCAAGCATTTTTGATCCACAAGTTGTTTTAGTTCCTTTTGTACAAAAAAGATCTTTTTGTGCAATAGGAATACCAGATAATAGGTGGGAATCTTTACTAACTTTTATTTTTTTTGCTTTTGCTAGAGCATTCTCTTCATTCAATGAAATAAAACAGTTTAGGACTTTGTTTTTATTAATTAGGTCAAAAGTATCTTTGATGAACTCTTCAGCAGAGAATTTTTTAGAAACCAGCCCAGCATTGATTTCTTTGATTGTTTTAAATTGCATTTAATCAACAACCTTAGGGACTAAAAAGAAATTTTCATCTGATTCTGGAGCATTTTCTAGGAATAGTTCCTTATTGTTATCAGATTTTATTTTGTCATTAAATTTTCTTGCAGTTTCCTCTAAGGGATTATAAAGAGGTGAAATATTTTCAGTATTTGAAGACGATAAGGAGTCAATCATTTCAATAATTGTATCGAGATCGCTAAGTATTTTTTTAGACTTTTCATCATCCAATCTTAGTCTTGAGAGGTAGCAAATAGTTCTGACTGTTTGATCATCCATATGATATTATTGTTTTAAAATCGCAATATTATACTATTTGTATCATTATTTACATGAAGGGGACCGGAATTGAAATATAACTTATTTAAAACAGTTAGGGGCATGTTCTCGAATGATCTTTCAATAGATCTTGGTACAGCTAATACCCTCATTTACACCAAAGAGGTTGGTATCGTTTTAAATGAGCCAAGTGTTGTTGCAATCAGAGAGTCAAAAGGCCAAAAAACAGTAGTTGCAGTTGGTCATGAAGCAAAAAAAATGCTCGGCAGAACTCCGGGTAATATCAATGCAATAAGACCTTTATCTGATGGTGTGATAGCTGACTTCCAGGTCACTGAAAAAATGCTTCAACATTTCATTGCTAAAGTTCATGAACAAAGATTTATTAAACCTAGTCCTAGAGTATTAGTATGTGTTCCGTGCAGATCTACTCAAGTAGAAAGAAGGGCAATCAGAGAATCTGTCCTTGGGGCAGGTGCTCGTGATGTCAAATTAATTGAAGAACCTATGGCTGCTGCAATTGGTGCAGGTCTTCCGGTTGAAGAAGCTAATGGAAACATGGTTGTTGATATTGGTGGTGGTACTACTGAGATTGCAATCCTCTCCCTAAATGGAGTCGTTTATGCTGAATCTGTAAAGATTGGTGGCGATAAAATGGATGAAGCAATCACTTCTTGGGTTAGAAGAAATTACGGATGCGTTATTGGTGAATCAACGTCTGAAAAAATTAAAAAAACTGTTGGTTGTGCAACAGATGACTCTGAAAAAACTGAAATGACTGTAACAGGCAGAAATCTTGCAGAGGGAATACCTGAAAGTTTTACACTAAATAGCCAGCAGGTTTTCGAAGCCATGAAAGATCCTTTATTCGGTATGGTTAGAGCTATTAGAAACGCACTTGAGCTTTCCCCTCCCGAGTTGGCTGCTGATATAGCTGAGAGAGGTATTGTATTAACTGGTGGCGGCGCAATGTTAAGAGACTTAGATAAGTTAATATCCAATTCAACTGGAATACCTGTAATTATTGCTGAAGATCCTCTAACTTGTGTTGCTAGGGGTGGCGGTCAAGCACTTGAAATTATAGATAAATATAACATTGACTTACTTTCAACTGAGTAATTGTAAATGGCGAACGAGACGCCCAGATTCACCTCAAGATTACCTTATGTTATTGCCTGCTTATTTGGATTAACTTTATTTTTTCTTGATATTACTTATCAAGCATTTGATCCATTGGATCGAATAAAGATAAATTCTAAAAACTATTTGCAATCTGGTCTAAGTAGTCTAAAAAACTCTTTTGTCTCACTACAAATTAATTTCAGTGACAAAAAATTACTACTGAATGAGAACAAAAGCTTGAAAGAAGAGCTAAGTATTTTATCGGTTATTGCTCAACAAGATGTATTTAACGCTAAGCTTGATGATGTGAGCCATCCTCATAGAATTATTAACTTTGATACCAATGAGTATTTTTGTTGCTCGCACCACAGAATGTTTGTAGAAAAAAATGAAAAATTCTATCAAAAAGGTTTTGTTCTAAATTCAACTGGTCTAATTGGTCAAATTTATAGAGATCATTCTAATTCATATGAACTAATTTTACTGAGTGATATTGACCATAAAATTCCAATATATAATAAATATTTTGATATCTACTGCAATGCTGAGGGCAGTGGTTTTGAGAGGCTTATAATTTGTAAGTCTACTAAGGACTTAGATAAGGGATCAATTATTGGACAGGAATTTTATACTTCTGGATTTGGAGGAGTTTTTAATAAAGATATGCCTGTCGGCAAAGTAATAAGTTTTACTCAAGCTGAGGAGGATGAGTACGAGATTTCTATTGAGATCTTCGCAAATCCATTAATAGATGAAAGAGTATTTTTATTTCAATCATCATGAGTGTCAGGGAAATAATAGTAATTTACTCAAGCATCACATTTGCAATTATTTTGGATTCATTATTCTCAATTAAGCTAGGCAGCGTTTTTTTTGATACCAACTTCTCATATTTGATATTTAGTTACTGGGTTTTTGCAGCACCAGAAAAAATTAGGGTTAGTCAGTCGATTTTAATTGGATTTTTAGTGGATTTTCTTTCAAATTCTGCAATTGGGTTTCATATCACACTTTACTGTTTGTTCTCGTTAATAATTCATGCATATGCTTATACTTTTCGTCTTTTTTCATATTTACAATTAGCAATATTTTTCGGAACATCTGCATCGTTTATTTCAGCGATGTTTTACCTTTTCCATCACCCATTGCATTACTCATACTTAGATATTTTTATTTATTGGATTACAAGCATGATTTTATGGTTCCCGGTCTATTTTGGAATGAGAAGGTTTAGACAGAATTTTTTTTATGCTTAGAACAATTAAGAGAATTGGGCTAACTACATTAATCATAGCAACAGGATTAACATTAATTTTAGTCTTATTGATATTTCTATCAATAAATAGATTTCCTCAAGAGAGCCTTAGGTATATCGATGACTATTTGTTAACTAGTCTTGATATTAAATATGAAAAAATTATAAGAACGGGATCAGCACTATCTCCAAAACTAAGTTTTACAGAAATAAGCATTTTGAATAACTCAAACAAAAGAATATTTAATGCTGAAGAAATTACATTATCGATTGAAATTTTAAGCTCAATTATTTTTTTTAGTCCTAAGTTAAATGAAATTACTTTGAAGATTAGTGGTCAGGAATTTTATTCCAGGAAGCTTAATTTTAATAAAGACAAATTAAATTTTTCACATTTGAATTATCAGTTTCTATCTAACTCAGTTAGTTTAGATAAAGGAACTATCTACTTTGGGCAAGGTCAATTACTAATAAATGCTACAACCGGAAATTTTAATGACATATCTGGCATAGATTTCAGGGTTAATATTGATATTGCTTCAGGGAAAATATATTTTTCATCACGGCATATGCCAAATAAGAAAGAATTAAATATTATAAGTGAGCTAATTAATTTTGATCTGAAAGAGCTTTCCATAGCTCCATCAATGAGTATTCTTGAATCAGGAGTTTATAACTTTCGCTCTAGAGATCTTGAGCATTTAATTGAGGTCTCAAATATTAAAGGAAGATCATTTTTTCTTCTTGATCATTCTTTAAGATTAATGAATGCCAGCTTAACCATTAAGGATTTACAAAACCTTGAAGGAGTTATCTTTTTTAACTTTGATGACAAAAAAAATATAAAAGCAAATTTATTGGGCTATGAATTAAGACAATCTCCCAATATTCAAATCAAAACAAGCATCGACTTAGATCCAAAAAGATTTTATTCTAATCAAGACTTTCTCCAGTTAGATGGTAAATCAAAAACTGATCTTAGTATAATTTTTTCAAGTGAATCAATTACAGCATTTGCAAAAACAAATTTTATAGGTACCTCATTTAATTCACCTTTTGCCTACATCAGTAAAAATTCAGACGAGCCTCTAGATACAGACATAATTTATGAAAATAAAACGCGCTCTTTAAAAGTTATTAACAATAAGTTAGATGTTTATCTCCCAAATTTAACTCAGAACTCAGCTTTGATTCATTTAGGGAAGCCAAAAACAAAATTAATAAAACATTTAGAACCCAACCAATATCATCTAATTGCTGAGCTTGATTCATTTAATTCAGATGAATTATTTGATTTCTTATCATCACAAAAAACTAGCTCCAATCGAGCAGAATTAAAAATTGATTTTGATATACAGGAGCTTTCTTTTTTTAATCAAAAATATCTTAATCAACAGGGCAGGGTTAACGTTCAAAATGGTTTATTTGATCTTCAACTAACAGGCGAACAAATATTTGGTAAGGTTTTTAATGATTCAACAGGCTTTATCAAGGCTGAGATAAATGGCTTAGATTTTATTTACGATTTTGATGCTTTGGATTCTGAATCAGGATTATTGAATGATTTAAACCTTAGAATCATTTTATCCAACTCAACTGTAAATAATATATTTTTTGAAGATCTCTCAGCATATATCCAAAAATCTGGTTCAAAACTTGGGATTAACAACATTCAATTATCATCAAGAACAATTAAGACATATGGTGAAAAGCCAGAGATAAACAATTTTTTTTATGATTCAAAAAAAGATTTCTATCGTTTAAAAGGCAAATACGTTATCGAGAATTTAAATTTTAATCCATTAAATTTTAATGATAATTTTAAATTAGGTTATGCGAATCTAGATTTAAATTTCCAATTCAAAAATATTAAAAATCTCAATAGTCTAGAAGGTGAGGGAAAGTTACTTTTTAAGGATCTAACTTGGGATTCCTTCGTACCAAATTCAGCAGCTCTCAATCTTTTAGGAGTATTTAATTTAAAAAATATAATTGGAAAGGTTGCTAATTTAGATCTTAGTTTGGATGAGTACGCTCAAACAAAAATTGATCGATTAGAAATATATCCTATTGCTGCAAAAAATTATGTTCGACTAAATGAAACAATGACAATTGAAACAAACTCATCAAAAATGATGTGGAGAGGCTTGATCCAGAAAGATAATTTTGGCAACTTTGATAAATTAGATCTTAGTCTAGATGTGCGCTTACGCATTACAGAAAATCTTCCGTGGTATGCTGGAATCTTTGTGGGACTTCCAGCTGCAGCTGGAGCTCTTTTTTTAAATGAAGTCTTTCAAGAGGACCTATCAAACGCATCAACAATCCAGTTTGATGTAAAAGGCCCAATCAGTGATCCTGTTCTAGATAGAATTAATTAATTAAAAATATAGTTGCTAAGCCTAGAAAAGAAAAAAATCCAACTACATCCGTTACAGTTGTTACAACAACACTACCTGCAATCGCAGGATCTTGATTTAATCTTCTTAGTATTATCGGAACAACCATTCCAGCTATTACAGAACTAATTAAGTTAATAGTCATGGCAACACATATCAAGATTGAGATCATTGCCTCTTGAAACCAAAGAAAGGTAATACCGCCAATTGCAATAGAAAGAACTACTCCATTAATAATTGATACAACAAGCTCTCTTTTAAAAAGCCATCTAATATTAGCTTTATTAATTTGCTGAAGAGTCAGGCCTCTTATAACAATAGTAAGGGTTTGTGTTGCAGCAACTCCACCCATGCTAGCAACAATTGGCATTAGCACCGCGAGGTAAACTAACTTATCAATAGTGCTCTCAAAAAGATTAATTGTCATGGCAGCAATAAATGCTGTGATTAAATTAATTGAAAGCCAAACAACCCTCGACCTTGCTGCTCTTGCAGGAGCTGCAAATGTATCTTCAGCAATCCCTGTAATGCTCATTAAGTTCTGATCAGCATCTTCTCGAATTACATCCACGACGTCATCTACGGTAATTCTTCCAACTAACTTAGAATTTTCATCTATAACTGGCGCAGAGATTAAATCATTTTGTTCAAATAAAATTGAAACCTCTTTATCATTCATATTTGCATCTATCGGCAATGCATCTGTTTCCATTAATTCTCTGACACTTAAAGTTGGTTCAGAAACAACTATCTTTGAAATAGATAAATCGCCAAGATACTGATCATTTTTTGAAACAACAAAAATCTTATCTGTATTTTTTGGAAGAGCTTTCTTTAATCTTAGATACCGCATTACAACCTCGAGGCTGTGTCGCGGTCTTACACTGATAATGTCAGTATTCATTAAGCCCCCAGCAGAATCCTCAGGATAATCCATAACCGTCCTGATTTTTTCCCTATCAAGGGATGATGCTTTTGATAAAAACTCATCTACCTGAGGCTGAGGCAATACCTGAAGAATATCTACAATATCATCAAGCTCTAAGTTTGAGATTATCTCAATCAGATCATCTGAATCAATTTTTAAGAGAAGTTCCTGTTGAATTTCATCATGCAGCTCCGTTAGTATTTCTCCTTCCTCATCATGATTAAGAAGTGACCATATCAATTTTCTTTGATAAGGAGGTGATGACTCTATTACATGCGCTATTTCAGATGGGTTCATCGTATCAAGCTGAAGCTTAATCTGATTTATTGAAAAAGATTTACCAGTTTCATCTAAGGCACTAATTAGCTCAGTTGATAGTTCGGATGAAGAATTAGCTTCTTTCATTTATAGTCTTATTCTTTGAGGAATCCACTTCGAGTCGAATAGATTTTTGTCGATACTTATTAATTGTTCTTCTTGCTAATCCATACCCTTTTTTGTTGAGTAAATTTGTAATCATTTGATCACTTAATCTTTTTTGAGAAGATTTAACTATTAAATCTATCTCTCTAATTAGATTTCTTGATGTAATTTTTTTAGATTTAGAAACGGATGGAGCTAAAAGTGATTTCATGGGCAGGAGACCATCATCATATTGGATATATTTTGCCCGAATAATTCTTGATACTGTCGAGGTTGATAGGTTAAGCTCTTTTGCAATTTCCTTACCTGAAAGAGGTTCTGGATCTATTGAGTTTTTTGTTAAAAATTTAATTTGTTTTTCGCAAATTAGACTACCTATTTTTGATACATTTTTATTTCTAGTTTCAACTGCCTTTATGAACCATTTAGCTTCATGAACCTTATCTTTAATCTTTTGTGATACAGATTTTTCTTTTTTAAATGTCTCATATAGTTCGTCATCAAACTCTAAGCTTGGCAGATCATTTTCAATTAAATTAATCTCTAAACTCGTATTAGCACGACTTACCACAATATCAGGACGTATGAATTCATTTTTAGAAAAATTCATTCCAGGACTTAAATCACATTTCTTTATAAAATTAATTGCATCCCTTATCTTTTTGTCATCAAAGTTTTTAGATAACTCATTTTCTAATTCCTGAAAATTAGAGTTTTCTGATCTAATTAGGATGGCATCTGCAATTTCTTTCACTTCAATATCAGAAACTTTTTTATCTACTTGTATTTTAATCATCTCTTTAAAATCCCTAGCTCCAACACCCAAGGGATTAAGCTTTTGAACAACATTAACTAAATTTTCTAAAATCTTTTTTTGTGGATACTTGAATTTTAAAATATCTTCAAGTTCCTCAATCTCATCGATCAACATCCCATTTTCATCTAACGAATATATTAGTGTTTTACAGATTTCTTCATCTTCTTTCTCTAGTGATAGATCAAAAATTTGTTTGATCAGATATTCCTGCAGATTAATTTCTTCTGAAAAGTTTTCGTAATCTAATTCAAAAAATTCTTTAGTTTCGTTAATATTTTTAATGAATGGATTTTCATCTTGATGATGTTTTATTTCTTCAAGCAATTCAAATTTTGATAGCTGGAGCAATTCAATTGACTTTCGTAGGGACGGTGTCATCGCCAGAATTTGGCTCTGTTTAAAAGTTTTTACTAACTTGATCGCCATGAATTATTCGAAAGAAGAGCCTAAGTATTTCTCCTTGGCTAAAGAATTGCTAATAATTTCTTCTTTAGTGCCTGCTAAAAATATTGACCCATCAGCCATAAGATAAGACTTATCGCATATTTTAAGCGTTTCTCTGACATTATGATCTGTTATCAGGATTGAAATGCCCATAGTTTTGATGTGTGAAAGTAAATCTTTAATTTCGTCAACAGCTATTGGATCAATACCGGAGAAGGGCTCATCCAGCAGAAGTAGTTTTGGACTTCCAATAAGAGTTCTAGCAATTTCTGTTTTTCTTCTTTGTCCCCCAGATAGCTCTCTTCCTTTTTTATTAATAATTTTTTTTAGATTGAAAGTATTAATAATCTCATCTACTGTTATTAGATTTGGTTGCTTTGATAGCTCGCTAATACCATTAAGGTTTTCTATTACTGAAAGGTCGCTAAACAAAGAAGGTTCTTGTGGAAGGTATGCTAGCCCGTGATTGGCACGCTTATGTATTGGAAGGTTATGAATTTCATTTTCTTGAAAAAGGATTTTTCCACTGTTTATTTTCACAATACCTGCTATGGCATAAAAAGTAGACGTTTTTCCTGCTCCATTTGGACCCAATAAACCAACTATCTGATTCTTATTAACTGCTAGAGATATGTTTTGAATTATTAATTTTTCAACTACTTTGATGGAAATTTTTTCGCATGACATGAGAATACTTTCCATCAATTAGACCCTCCAAGCTGATAGAGTATTTTTTTTGATTTAAGCTCTCCATCTGTAGTCCTAAGAACTGCTTCACCCACTAATGATATTTCTTTTGCCGGGGTATATTTTATTTGTTTTGCTTCTCCAGAAATTTTTTCAGGATTCTCAAGATTTATTCTTGCGGGATTTCCCTCAATGGAAATTACTTCTTCATTCATGGAAATCGTTGCAGTTGTTCCAGATATTTGAAAATCATCAGAGATCATGGATATCATTCCATCCAGAGATATTATTTTCTTGCTTGGATTATAGTCAATAATTTCAGCATTGATCTTAAATTCATTTTGATTAGCACTAGCATAATGGCTTACTAGAATTACAACTGTTAGACAAAAAAGATTGAAAATAGATTTCATATAATGCCAAATTCAAGAAGCTGATGCATTGTAATTACTGAGGGTTGTTTTTTGTGATTAAGGACATTTAGTGTAAAAATTTTGTTCTTTTCCATGAGCTTTGCGGCATCTATGGCTAGATCATTTTCAGAAATACTTATAAATTTTTTTGTCATAACACTTGAAACAGAATTATTCTCAATATCAATTTCTTGATTTAATGCTCTTCTTAGATCTCCGTCAGTAAAAATACCAACAACTTCTTTGTTGTTAACAACAAGAGCCATGCCAAGCTTTTTAGAGGTAATTTCAATAATTGTATCTTTAATACTTGAGTCAATTTCGATGCATGGAACTTTATTTCCGCTAATAGCAAGATCACCTACATACGTCGTTAATTTTTTACCTAATTCACCTGCGGGATGAGATTTTGCAAAATCTTCGCTAGAAAAGTTTTTTTCTTCAATTAAAGAAATTGCCAATGCGTCCCCAATTACCATCGACGCAGTGGTTGAACTTGTGGGCGCAAGATCATGTGGACAAGCTTCTTTTTCAACCTGAACTTTTAAGTGCACTGAAGATGCTTTTGCAATAGAGGAATTAGCATTACCCGTAATGGAAAAGATATCTGAAGTCATTCTCTTTAAGGCAGGCAAAATCTCAGTAACTTCTTTTGTTTCACCAGAATTTGAAAAGATTAATACCGCATCATCTTTTGCAATCATTCCAAGGTCACCATGAGCTGCTTCAGTTGGATGAATAAAGAATGACGGTGTTCCAGTACTTGCTAACGTAGCAGAAACTTTCTGGCCCACATGTCCTGACTTACCAACACCCATAACAATTAGTTTCCCTTTAAGGAGCGACACTTTTTTACCAATTTCTCCAAAAGATTTGTCAACTTGATTGATTAGAGATGCAATAGAATCTGCTTGTATTTGGATAGTTTTTTTTGCTGAATTGATAAATTTATTAGTACTCATATTGAAATCTTAACCTAACACTAATGTTATAATGAAGAGAATGAAAAAAGTTTTTATATTGGCATTCTCAATATTATTTTTAGTCCCAGCTAATAGTGGTGAAATAAACCCAGAAACCTTTATCGATAGTAATGCCCAGTCTATGGTGCAGGTTATAGTTAATAATCAAGATTTATTTGAATCTGATCCTGATCTCTTTAAAAAGAAGATAAAAGATATATTTGAACCCATGGTCGATTTTAGAAGAGTTTCAGCAAGCGTTATGGGTAAGGAAAATTATTTGAAGTCTTCAGCTGAACAAAGATCAGAATTTATTGAAGTTTTCAAAAATTCTTTGCTTGATACATATGCATCTACTTTAGCGCAGTGGGGAGATCAAAAAATAGTTACTAACTTCTCGAATAAAACTACATATGAAAAAATTGAGGATGTAAATCAAGATTTACTTACTGAGTCAAATTCTTATCCAATAACTTATAAAGTTAGAAAATCAGGTGAAGGCTGGAAAATTATTAATATTATTGTTAATGGTGTAAATCTCGGCCTAACTTTTAGAAACCAATTCAAAGCTCTTGCTGAAGAATTTGATGGTGATATAGATAAAGTAATTCTGAACTGGACTTCAGATGCAAACATACCTGAATAATGGATCATGAAAAAATTAGAAGTATTTTGGAGGCCAACCTTCAAGGTTCTGAGGTAATTCTGTCTGATTCTGACTGCAATTTAACACTCACAATAGTTTCAGATAAATTTATTGGGCAAAAGGTGCTCGATAGACACAAAGAAGTTTTGTCACACCTCAAGGAATGTTTCTCCTCGGGGGAGCTTCATGCATTGAGTATAAAGACTCTGACAAAAGAGGAGTTCAATCTTGGAAAAACTTAAGATCATTGGTGGTTCAAGATTAGAGGGATCAATAGAATGCTCAGGCTCAAAAAATGCTGCCTTACCAATATTAGCTGCATCAATACTATCTGATAAAACTATTACGTTTGATAACTTGCCTTATTTACAAGACATAACAACCATGTTCGAGCTTCTTGGTTCAATGGGAGTAGATATAGTTCTTGATGAGTCAATGAAGTTCTCAGTTGATTCATCAAATATTAAGAACTTTGAGGCCCGATATGAACTTGTCAAAACCATGAGGGCATCAATACTAGTTTTGGGGGCTTTACTGGGAAGGTATGGTCAAGCAAAAATTGCTTTACCAGGTGGATGTGCAATTGGAACAAGACCTGTAAATTTTCATTTGAATGCTCTTGAACAAATGGGAGCTGAAATTGAATTAGATGGTGGTTATATAGTTGCAAAAGCTAAAAATCTTAGTGGAGCTGATATTACTTTTGGAGGTGTTACCGTTACAGGTACTGAAAATCTAATCATGGCAGCCGTTTTGGCTAACGGAGAAACTATCTTAAGAAATGCTGCTAGAGAACCCGAGGTGGTAGATTTAGCAAATTTTCTTAACTCTATTGGCGCAAAAATTGAGGGTGCCGGCACTGATGAAATACATATAACTGGAGTTGCAGAGTTAAAGGGTGGAGACTGCTTCATTCCTTCAGATAGAATCGAAGCAGGAACATATCTTGCAGCTGCTACGCTCACAAATGGGAGCATTACGGTTAACAAAGTTAATCCAAATAGATTAGAAAATATTCTCTCAAAACTTAAGCTTTGTGGTGCAGATATTAAAACAACAAACCAATCTGTTTCCATTGAAATGAACAGCGACATCAATCCCGTAGACATTCAAACTCAACCTTTTCCTGGATTTCCTACTGATATGCAAGCTCAATTTACAGTTATAAATGCTTTGTCAAAAGGCTCATCAGTTATTACTGAAAATGTTTTTGAAAATCGATTTATGCACGTTCAAGAATTAGTTCGTATGGGTTGCAATATTTCCATACAAGGAAAAAATGCATTTATTCAAGGAGTAAAAAAAATTACAGGCGCCCAAGTAATGGCTACAGATTTGAGGGCATCCGCCTGTCTGATTCTTGCTGGATTATGTGCTGAAGGTGAAACAATAGTTGATCGAATTTATCACATAGACAGAGGCTATGAGAGGATAGAAGAAAAGCTATCTTACCTAGGAGCAAATATAGTCAGATTGCCTAGATAGACTCAGTCTTAATTTTGTAATAGTGCAATTCACCCTTATCATCCAAAAGAGTTAAGCTTATCGCATCACCTGGAAACGCATTTTCAAGCACTAGCCTTAACCTTTCTAAACTCATCGGCTCTTCATTTATTTTAAGGATGCATAACCTTTCATTTGTTTCAAATAAATCTAAGATTGGACCACTTGAATAATTAACGATCTCGCCACAATATTTAAGTTGATTATTATGCAAAATTCTTATTGAACGGATAGAAAAATTTCCAAGGGAAGCTTTCTTTGCAAGACCAAACTTAATAATTTCAGAGGCTATATCAGAAAGCTTATCAACTGGTAAAGCAAAGCTTATGCCTGAAAAAGAGCCAGTTGTTGAAAAAATTTTTGAAGTAATTCCAACCAATTCTCCATTTTCATTAATCAATGCTCCGCCTGAATTTCCTGGGTTTACTGCAGCATCGGTCTGTATGAGCTCAAGATATGGGTTTCCAGTATTTCTATTATTAGCACTTACAATGCCTGATGTAACGGTTAAACCAAGTCCAAATGGATCACCTATTGCATAAACTTTATCACCAATACTTATCGAATTTTTTTTTGCAAAGACAATTGAATTTAAATTCAACCCATTTTCATTAGTAACTTTAAGTATGGCTAAATCCGAGCGTTTATCAAAGCCAATTAAATTTGCATCTAAATTAATGCCATCATTGGTCTCAACTACAAAGTTTTGTATCCCACTGATCACATGAAGATTTGTTGCTATATACCCATCATCGGAGATAATTACCCCTGAACCAATATGCTGAGCATTGAAAGCTGATGACCGAGATGGTTTTGTTTTAATGATCACAACAGATTTAATTATTGTTTCAAAATTTAGATCATTTCTATCAATTGAGAAGTGAAATATACTAAACACGGCAAGAGCCGCCACTGCAACTGTGATGATTGGTTTGAAATTAAGATTAATCGCCATAATTTAAAAAGATGATATCAAAATCTATTCTAGATGAATTCCAAAAAAAGGACATTAAGCTAGATTCTAAACAAGTAGAATTTTTGAACCTCGTTGAAGTTTCAATTAAACGAGACAAAAAAATTTTTACTTTTCTGAGATCCAAAAAAATTCCCAGCATCTATCTGTATGGCGGCGTGGGAATTGGCAAAACTATCCTTTTAAAAAAAATTGCTAGCAAGCTAAATCAAGAATATAAATTTATTCACTTTACTAACTTTATGAACCACATAAAAAAGAGGCTGGATAAATTAGATGGCCAAAAAAATCCTTTAGATAAAGTCATAGATGAGCTTAAAGATCAAAAAAGATTAATATTTATTGATGAGTTCCAGGTAGAGGATGTTGCTGATGCAATGATAATTGCAGAAATTATGCCAAAACTTTATTTAAACGAAATCCCTTTATTCATTTCTTCTAATTCAAATGTAGATGAGCTTTATCAAAATGGTCTTCAGAGAGAAAAATTAATTAAATCTCTTCAATTTATAAAAAATGATTTTCTATACCATCATTTGGATTCAACAAAAGATTACAGAAAAACAAATTCATCTCTACTAAACATGGATTCATCCAATGAAAATGAAATTATTAAATTAATTGAAAGTTATTTTGGAGAGAGGGTTAAATTAGATAATGAATTAATTTTGAATGATAGAAAATTCCCTGTAAAAGGTTTCACTGCAGAATGCCTTTGGATGGATCTTGAAAGTTTTTTTTCAGCACCTGTTGCAACTCAAGATTTCAATCTTTTATGCAGAGATTTCAATTGGATTTTTTTAAGCAATATTTCAATACTCAGCGATGATTCAATGGATTTGGTTAGAAGACTAATAGCTTTTATTGACATAGCATATATTGCTAATACAAAAATAAAGTTCTTTTATCCCTCAGAAGGTTTACCTCATATCTATAATGGCAAGGCCCTTTCAAACTTGTGGGAGAGAACAGCAAGCAGATTGATTGAAATGTCATCCCAAGAATACATCACAAAAAATTAATTCTTCGAACATTATTTGTTGATTAAATGCTCATGAAACATTAATATTCACGTCTATTTTTATAAACAAATGAAAACAGAATCATTAAATAAACAATCAGTAGATCCAAAGTGGTATGTCGTGGATGCTGATGGGCAAATTCTTGGACGATTTGCCTCTAAATTAGCTGATAGGCTTCGTGGAAAAGACAAACCAACCTTTACCCCTCATACTGATGGAGGAGACTTTGTGGTGGTCATCAATGCAGAAAAAGTAGCTGTCACTGGAAGTAAGTATGATAAGAAAACTTATTACAGACACTCACAGTATCCTGGAGGACTTAAAGAAACAATCTTTAAAGAAATGATTGATAAAAAGCCTGAGGAAGTTATTAGGCTTGCTGTAAAAGGCATGCTCCCTAAAAACAAATTAAGCAATCAAATTATCAAGAAATTAAAAATTTATGCTGGTTCAGATCATCCGCATGATTCACAACAACCTGAAATTTGGAAACCAATTAAATGAGTGAAATTCATTATGCAACGGGCAGAAGGAAGACTTCCTCTGCAAGAGTTTATCTGAGCAAAGGAAAAGGAGACATTACTGTTAATAGCAAACCTCTAAATGAATACTTTGGCAGACAGGTTGCTCAGATGCTTGTCATGCAACCTTTGAAACTAACTGAGTTAGATGAAAAAGTTAACATTAAAGTTATGGTCAAGGGCGGCGGTAGTTTTGGTCAAGCAGGTGCAATCAGGCATGGTATATCAAGAGCCCTCATTGAGTATGATGAAGAGCTTAGACCCCAACTCAAAAAAGCTGGTTTATTGACCAGAGATCCGAGGAAAGTTGAAAGGAAAAAACCAGGTTTGAAGAAAGCTAGAAAGAGCTCTCAATTCTCAAAACGGTAGTGGTTTATATAGACTAATTATATTAGAATATAAATCCCAATTATGACCGAATCCACCAAAAATAATAACAGAAGAAAGGTACTTATAGGCATGACAGCTGCATTTGGTGCAGCAGGCATTCCATTTGCTGCGACACCTTTTATAGCTGCATGGAATCCGAGTGCTAAAGCTAAGGCACTAGGCGCTGCTGTAAAAGTAGATATTTCTAAAATTGAGGAAGGGCAAATTGTTCAAGTGGCCTGGAGAAAGCAACCAGTCTTTGTTTTACGTCATACAAAAAGTTCAATCTCCAGCTTACCATCAGTTGAAACTAAGCTTGCAGATCCAAACTCGCTAGCTATTGATGAGCCATATAGAGACCTTTACCCAACCAGATCAAAAAGTGATGAATTTTCAATACTTGCTGGAGTTTGTACGCATTTAGGATGTTCACCAAAATATCATCCTGAGGTTGAACCAAAACCATGGGATGCAACCTGGACAGGAGGCTTCTTTTGTCCTTGTCATGGTTCAATGTTTGACATAGTTGGTAGAGTATTCAAGGGTGTTCCAGCACCTACTAATCTAAAGGTGCCGCCTCATAATTTTCAGGGATCAATTTTAACAATTGGAGAGGATAAGGAGATTACTTAATGAATACAGTATTTAAGTGGTTTAACGACCGACTACCAATAGTTAATACATTTGAAAGACATCTTTCAAAACATCCCGTTCCTAAGAAAGTTAATTTCTGGTATCTATTTGGTGCCTTAGCATCAGTTGTCTTGATAATACAGATTATTTCTGGGATATGGCTCATGATGCCTTATCAAAATACAGAAGAGGGTGCTTTTTCATCAATAGAATTTATTATGCGGGATGTAGATTATGGATGGGTAATCAGGTACATGCATACTACTGGCGCATCCATGTTTTTTGCAGTGGTTTATCTGCATATGTTTAGAGGACTTTTGTACGGCTCATATAAAAAACCAAGAGAACTGGTTTGGATTTTTGGAATGACGATTTATCTTGTAATGATGGCAGAAGGTTTTCTGGGGTACGTATTACCTTACGGCCAAATGTCTTATTGGGGAGCACAAGTTATTATTTCTCTTTTTGGTGCTATTCCATATATTGGCGAATCTTTAGAGGTATGGGTTAGGGGAGACTATTATATTTCTGGATCTACTGTTTCAAGGTTTTTTGCCCTACATGTTGTCGCATTACCTCTTATGTTAATTGCTCTTGTTTTTATGCATTTGGTTGCTTTGCACGAAGTTGGAGCTGGTAACCCAGAAGGCATAGATATTGAAGAACACCTTGATCAAGATGGGGTGCCTCTTGATAGCGTTCCTTTCTTTCCTTACAAAGTTTTAAATGCCTTGGTAGGCATTGGTGTCTTCATGACAGTTTTTTCAATAATAATGTTCTTTTTTCCAGAAGCTGGAGGATATTTTATTGAAAAAGCTAACTTTGAAGAAGCTAATCCACTTAGCACCCCAGAACATATTGCTCCTGTTTGGTATTACTCTCCTTACTATGCAATGCTTAGAGCTGTCCCAGATAAACTTGGAGGATTGATTGTTATGGCTGGTGCCATAGCAATTTTATTTGTGGTGCCTTGGCTTGATAGAAGTAAAGTTAACTCAATTAGATATAAAGGCATCTTTAGTAAAATCGCAATCTCTCTATTCGCTATCAGCTTTCTAACCTTGGGTTATCTTGGAACTGTCCCGGTTACTGAGTTGAGAACCTTAATGAGCGTTATCTGCACTGCTATTTATTTCCTATTCTTCTTTTTAATGCCAATTTATACATCACTCGAATCGACAAAGCAGCCACCCGAGAGATTATGATTAAAATTTTTATTATCATTTTCTCTATATACTCTGCACCCATTGTTTTTTCTGCTGAGTCGGCCCCTTGTGGTGATTACGGAGAATGTGATGATTACAGTTATGATCTCTATAACAATGAATCACTCCAAAAAGGATTAGCAACCTATATAAATTATTGTTACGGCTGTCACTCGCTAAAATACTCTCGTTGGGGAAGGATTGCAGCTGACCTCGAAATTCCCGAAGAAATATTATTTGAAAATTTAATTTTTAATCAAGAGACCAAGCCTGGAGATTTAATGACAGGCTCAATGATTAAAAGAAATGCGGAAGAGTGGTTCGGAGTTGCACCACCTGATCTAACTCTGGTAACACGATCGCATAGTCCTGAATGGGTATATACATATCTAAGAACTTTTTATGAAGACGACTCCAAACAATATGGAGTTAATAATCTTGTTTATCCTGGTGCTGCCATGCCAAATGTTTTAAGTCATTTGCAAGGTAAACAAGTATTGGGTTGTAAGGAAGTACCTGTAATTGCATCAAATGGTGGTGTTAAAAGAGATGAAAATAGAAATGACATTACCGAAGAAAAATGTGGCTATCTTAAAATTAAAGAATCTGGTGAATTAACTCAGGCAGGCTTTGATAGTTTGATTTATGATCTTACTAATTTCTTAGTATATGTTGGTGAGCCTGCAAAAAGAGACAGAGAAAGAATAGGTTGGTATGTAATATTCTTCTTTATAACCTTTACCGCACTATCATTTTTGCTATATAGAGAATATCAAAAGGACTATCATTAAGTTTAGGGGAAACAGTTATGATTTTATATTCAGATAAAGACGACCATTACAGCCACAGAGTTAGGATAGTACTTGCAGAAAAAGATATTGCTTGTGAAATCAGAGAAACTAATAATGATGATGCTCCTGAGGAGGTTTTATCTATTAATCCATATCATGAATTACCTATTCTTGTAGATAGGGATTTGGGGCTATACAACACCACCGTAATGATGGAATACTTAGATGAAAGATTTCCTCATCCTCCATTACTTCCTGTTTATCCAGTCACAAGAGCCAACAGCAGAACACTTATGCTTAGAATAGACAAAGAAATCTGTCCCTTAGTTGATAAATTGAGTGCTAAAGACGGTACAGATAAAGAGTTATTGGTTGCCAAAGAGGAGCTTCTTCATGAGATTAGCGCCATCGCCCCAACATTTAAAGAGTTTCCATTTTTTATGAGTGAGGAATTTTCACTTGCTGATTGTTATCTTGCTCCAATACTTTGGCGCCTACCAGCCCTAGGAATTAATCTTCCTCTGAATAGACATCTGAAGCCACTTTTAGATTATCAAGCAAAAATATTTGAGAGGCCTGGATTTCAAGACAGCCTTTCATTGATAGAAAAAGATCTCAGAGATTAAATCTGAGTTATAGGAATATTCCTTTCAATACAGCCACTTGCCGTGTATTTTAAAACCCCTGAGTAACCGTTAACCAAAGCTTTAGAAACACCAATTTGCCTTAAAACCTCAATTAAGATCGTGTCACTTATGATCGCATGATTATTTGAAAATATTTGGTTTGTTTTTGAATAGCTATCTACAGGTCTTGGTATTGGAGCAAATAGATTTTCAAGGTCATTCAGATCAATCTCATCATTAAATAGGAGGTTTGCTGAGGATGTACTATAGTAATTTAAATCTGCAGCATAGTTATAATTAAATGCTGGCAAAAGCCTTTTTAGATTAGAAGCACTTACATCCAAAATTATAATCTCTAAATTTGAATTTCTTCTTGGTAAAAATTCAATGGACAGACCAGAAGAAATTCTTTTAATCTCATTAAATCTTTCTTGAGATTCTTTGATACCTAAAACTTCGGCTGCAAAAGCTTGTGGGTTCTGTTGTTCATAAAAATAATCTTTTTTTGGTGAAATATTTCCTTTTATTAAATTATTTTGAAAATTTGAAAGTTTTTGATCAGTTACTAATACAAAATCTCCCTCTTCTTGAATTAATTTTTCAATAACAGATATGTCCATTTCATCATAATAGCTTGAGCAAAATAAAAGTTTATTTGAAAGAATATTGCTAATTGGCTGATTAGATCTTAATAGTTTATTTTTTATAGGTTGTTCATAAGCGCTTAAATACACATCTGTTGAATCTAGATCGAAGGGCGTATTTATTTGCACTCTTTTTTTTGAGGCCTGTATCCTATTTATGTTGTTATATAAGGTTCTAATAAGTTGTCTATTTTCAGTCTCTAAATTCCTATTATTTTGAATATTTACAATAAAATCTTTGGTATCTTGTTCAATATTTCTGTAGCTGAATAAGGTAGAGATCTGCTTATTCTCCTCATAACTTAAATTCTTATCAAAGAAGAAAAGATCAGGGTCTTTTTTAACCAATGTATCTTCAGAATTAATAATTACATTTTGTGAATACTGTTGTGATGAGCAAGCACTCATTATAATTACTATAATTAAAAGAAAATCTTTCATACTTATACTCAATATATGCTCTACATTATCGCTGCGCCAATAGGAAATACAAAAGATATTTCTTTACGATCAATCGAAGCAATTAAATCAATTAAGTATATATTTGCAGAGGACACAAGAAAAACCTCAAGGCTTTTATCTAATCTTTCAATAGATAAACCATCTATTCGAACATTTCATGAGCACAATGAAAATGAGGTCTCCAAAAAAATACTCTCATATCTAGTTGATGGTATTGATGTAGGAATTATGTCGGATGCAGGAACACCAGTCATTTCTGATCCTGGATTCCCACTAATCAGGCTCTGTATAGAGAATAAAATACCTTTTGAAGTGCTGCCTGGTGCATCTTCAGTGATCACTGCCTTGGTTTATTCTGGGCTGCCCCCTAGCTCATTTAATTTCCAAGGGTTTTTTCCAAAAAAAAGTATTAGAAAAGATAAAGCAATTTCAATAATTGAGAATTTCGAGGGCTCAACAATTTTTTTTGAGAGCCCAAAAAGACTCAGAACAACAATAAATTTTTTACATGAGAAATTAGGTAATAATTGTGAGATAGCTATTTGTCGTGAGATGACTAAGAAGTTCCAATCAATTAAAAGAGGCTCTTTAAAAAAAATTGCTCAAGATTTAGAAAATGACGAAATTACATGTAAAGGTGAAATAGTAATTGTACTTAGTTCAAAAAGAGAACCTGGAAAGAATTTCTCTCTTTCTGAGGAGGAAGGAAAAAAATTTTTGAAATACCTCTCTACAAAGGATGCATCAAAACTAATTTGTGACCTCTATGGACATAATAAGCAGTCTGTTTATAAATTTTTGTCAGATATATCTAAAGAAAACATTTAGTATTAAAATCTACGTCGAGTTGGTCGGATGGTCGCTGCTTTTGCAGAGGAAAGTCCGGACTTCATAGAGCAGGATGCCAGGTAACTCCTGGGAGGCGTGAGCCTACGGAAAGTGCAACAGAAAATATACCGCCCTAGGGTAAGGTTGAAAAGGTGAGGTAAGAGCTCACCGCATCAGTGGTAACATTGATGGCAGTGTAAACCCCATCCGAAGCAAGACCAAATAGGAATCTTATTGATTGCTCATCAGAGATTCGGGTAGGTTGCTAGAGCATTATGGCGACATAATGTCGAGATAGATGGCCATCTAGACAGAATCCGGCTTACAGACCAACTCATTTGATATATTTTTTTAAAAAAATTAAAAAAAAGTGTGTCAAAGTGTGAAAAAATGTTTTAAAGTGTGTAGAACTATAGATTTAATTACACATGTTTGGCTTTAATTCAATAACAATCGATCCTAAGGGCAGAATAGCAATGCCTGCAAAATATAGGGATATTTTGTTTGAACTAAACACAAACAAAATAGTTGTTACTCAAGATCCTCAATATCCTGCACTCAAAATTTATCCTCAAGGTGTATGGAATGATATTTCTTCTAGATTACAGTCTTTACAAAGTCTTGATCCAATTGTGAGAAAGCTGCAATGGACAATTCTAGGAAATGCCTCAGTTCAAGACTTTGATGCTCAATCTCGAATGCTTCTTATGATTCCCGGTGAACTAAGAGCTCATGCAGAAATAGAAACCAAAGAAAAGATTGGATTAGTTGGGATGGGAGATAAGTTTGAGCTTTGGAGTCTAGCAAATTGGGAAGCTAGACAGCACGGTGGACCACTATCAACTGAAATACTCGAAGTGGTTTTACCAGAAACAGTAAAAAATATGTCTTTTTAAGGGGAGAGATATGAATTGGGAAATTATTGAAGATCATTCAGAGCAAGCAAAAATAAAAGTTATCGGGGTGGGTGGCGCCGGAGGCAATGCGGTGATTCATATGATGAATCATAATATCGATGGTGTTGAGTTTATCTGTGCTAATACGGATGCTCAGGCTTTAGCAAAGGCTAATGGTGCCACTATTTTAAAGTTAGGTGGTGGAATCACCAAAGGATTAGGCGCAGGAGCCAATCCAGAGGTGGGACGTCAGGCAGCTGAAAGAGACAGAGAATCACTTGAGGAACTCTTAGATGGTGCTGATATGGTTTTTATCACTGCGGGAATGGGAGGCGGAACTGGAACAGGTGCTGCACCAATTATTGCCTCAATAGCCAAAGAAATGGGTGCTCTTACAGTTGCAGTAGTAACAAAGCCTTTTCAGCTGGAAGGTAAAAAAAGAATTACTGCAGCAGAGCAAGGAATTGCTTATTTAGTAGAGGAAGTTGATAGCTTGATAACAATCCCAAATCAGAAATTAATGGAAGTGCTCGGATTAAATGTTTCTATGCAAGAAGCTTTTGCCAAAGCAGATGACGTACTCAGAGGAGCGGTGCAAGGAATTTCAGACATAATCATGAAGCCTGGTTACGTTAACGTTGACTTTGCTGATGTCAAAACTGTTATGTCGGAGAAAGGTATTGCAATGATGGGAACCGGAGTCGCAGTTGGTAAAGAGAGAGGAGTTGAAGCAGCGTCACAAGCAATCGGTTCAGAACTTCTTGAAGATATAAACCTCAAGGATGCTAGAGGCATATTGGTAAATTTAAGTGCTAAAAGTCCTACCATGGGCGACATGCATGAAGTTAACACAGTGGTTGAGGACATAGTTGCCGAAGATGCTCAAGTAATTTATGGAGCAGTAATTGATGAAAACCTTAATGAAGATGAGCTTACTGTTACAGTCGTAGCAACTGGGGTTAATCAAAAAGCACCAAGGCTTGCAGTTGATAATTCTCCTGCAACGGTAAAACTATCTCCAGTTGGACTCGATAAAGATCATACAAAGGATTCAGTCAGTGTTGGCACATCGTCTGCAGAGGATATTGATTTCCTCGATGTGCCAACTTTCATGAGAAAGCAGGTAGATTAATCAAATGCAACATATTCCGGTTCTTCTGGAGGAATCGGTTAGCCTTTTAAATATAAAGCCCGATGGTGTATATCTTGATGGAACATTTGGTAGGGGAGGACACTCAAAAAAAATCCTCTCACAACTAAATGATAAAGGAAGATTATTCGCAATTGATAAAGATCCTCAAGCTGTAAGTTATGCAAAAAAAACCATACAAGACAAAAGAGTTAAAATCTTTCACCATGACTTTGCACATCTAGGCAAACTTAATCTTCCTAAGATTAACGGTGCTCTCTTTGATTTTGGAGTTTGCTCAACTCATTTTGATGATCCTCAAAGAGGTTTTAGCCTAAATAAGGATGGTCCCCTAGATATGAGGATGAATAATCTTGAAGGCATAAGTGCAGAAAAATGGATAAATGAAACTCCTGAGGAAGATATGGCAAATATTTTTTTTAGGTATGGAGAAGAAAAGCAATCAAGAAAAATTGCAAAACTTATTTCAATTTATAGGTCTGAGCAAAGAATTGAATCGACACTACAATTAGCAAATTTAATTTCAAGTTCAATTAAATCAAAATCAAGAATTCATCCAGCAACCAAGATTTTTCAGGCAATCAGAATTGAAGTTAATCAAGAGATTTCTGCAATTGAAATGATGCTTGACGCTCTTGATAAAATTTTATTACCTGGAGCAAGAGTAGCAATAATTTCATTTCACTCCCTAGAGGACAGAATAATAAAAAATTACTATTCTCCAAAAACTTTCTCGTATCCAAAAGAAATACCAATCAACAATACCATTGATGAGAGTTATAGGGCAGTTGAAAAAAAATTGAGAGCTAAACCAGAGGAAGTAAAAGCCAATCCTAGAAGTAGAAGTGCAGTATTAAGGGTATATGCAAAAAAATGAGTAATACTAAAATCCATCTTTTATATTTCATACTCTTTTTAATATTGGTATCAAATATCTGGTTAATAAAAATTAGATGGGAAAATTCAATTTTGGCAAATGATATTGAGAATACAAGGTACGAGATTTTGAAATTAAAAGAAATTAATCTCAACCTAACCACAGAAAAAAATTTCTTAACTTCATTAGCTAAAACAGAGAAGTTCTCTATTCAAGATTTAAATATGCAGAACGCCGAAACAAGGTTAAAAATAAAATAGATTTATGAGTAGCAGATTGACAGTTCGTTTTTGTATCATATTCGGAGTTATGGTTCTTATGACAACCATAATTATCTTGAGAATATTTTATTTGTATCAGGAAGAGGGTGATTTTTTAAAGGCTAAAGGTGATTACAGGACTATTTCAGTAAGAGATATTCCACATGTAAGAGGTGCAATATATGATGCAAATAATTACCCCTTAGCGAGCAGCCTGATTAAATATAATTTATATGGTCTTAAAGGACTTGATACTTCTTATTTAGATCTTTCCTTTGATGTTTTAAATCAAGATACCGGCTTCTTAAAAAAGAAAAAAATATTAAAAGAAGATATCTCGCTAGCAGAAATTCAGGAAATTAAATCAAAAAGGAACGATTATCTTGAGATTGAATCCTTTAGTAAAAGAATTTACCCCCTTGGAGAGCAAATAGCTACGCTTATTGGTTTTGCGGGAGCAGATAATAAAGGCTTAGAGGGACTAGAAAAAGAATTTGAAAATCACCTAAAAGAAGAGGTTGGAAAAAAGCAGATCTTTAAAAATCGAAGGCAAGAAATAATTAAGCCCCCAAAGATTTTAAATAGAGGATCCGACGGCAACAATCTTAAGTTGACCATTAAGCATGAGATTCAATATTCAGTTCATAAGAGCCTATCCCAAGGAGTAATTCAAGCTCAGGCAAAAGGCGGTAGCGCAGTTGTTTTGGATAATGAAACTGGAAGAATATTAGCAATAGCAAGCTATCCATCATATAACCCTAATGATCCTAATAGAATAATTCAAAGGAATAGAGCTTTATTGGATAGTTTCGAGCCAGGGTCACTTATTAAGCCAATTGCTCTCGCAATTGGGATTGAAAATAATGATATAGATTTTAATAAATCTGTGGAAACTGGTCCTGGATATATAGAGCTTAACTCTCAAGTTATTGCTGATCCAAGAAATTATGGCTCATTACTTCCTGTTGATATTATTGCAAAATCAAGTCAGGTAGGGGCTGCAAAGATTGCATTAGAAATTGACTCACATGATTTGACTAATGGATATAAAAGATTTGGGTTGGCTGTTCCCCCGAATATAAACTTTCCATCAATAGCGTATGGAATAATTAATCAAAGATCTAATATTAGTGATCATGAAATAGCAAGCTTAGGATTTGGATATGGGTTAGAGGCATCTGCAATCCAATTAGCCATGGCATTTTCAGTGTTTGCGAATGATGGAGTTTTAAAAGGATTTCAATTAGTTGATGAAAAAGATCACAGCAATCCAAGTCAGGTAATTTCTAAGCATACGGCTGAACTAATTATGGAATCACTTGAGCAAGTTATTATTGATGGTACAGGTACACAAGCAAAGCATCATTTACATAGAGTTGCAGGCAAGACTGGCACATCTCATAAAGTTAGCAATGGAAAATATGATAAAAGCAAATACATTTCATCATTCATTGGCATCGGACCACTTGAAACGAAAAAGTATACAATTTTAGTGACAATTGATGAGCCTGGTCTAAATCGTTACTCTGGAGGAGAAGTAGCAGCGCCAGTTTTCAAAGAAATATTCGACGATCTAGTAAGCTTGTAATTTATGAATTCAAAAGATATTTGGAAAGATAGTTTTGGTTTTGATTTCCCATCACTAAGTGCGGTGCCCCATATTTCAAACTCTTCTAAGGAGATCAAAAAAAACTCTGTTTTCTTTGCTTTGCAAGGCACTAAATCTCATGGTTGCCAATTTATACATGAGGCTTTTACTAAAGGGGCTGCCTTTGTAGTAACAGATAAGATGCCTGAGAATATTAATTCCGAGAATATTTTTCTTGTGCCTGACCTAGAGAAAAAAATCTTAAATTTCTTAGTTCAATATTATTCGATTGATATTACAAAAATAAAATTTTTTGGTATCACAGGTACTAATGGTAAAACCTCAGTAGCCTATTTGTGCTATCAGCTCTATAAAAAGACTGGGAATCCTAGTGCTTACATGGGAACCTTAGGATTTATTAGTGATGAATATCAATCGACTCCAAAGGAAACCACTCCGGATATATTTAGCCTATTCAAGCACCTTGCAAGCCTTAATAATATAGAAGGGCTTGGATTATTCTTAGAGCTATCCTCTCATGGACTTCATCAAGAAAGATTGAACATGCTCGATTATGAGAAAGTATGTATTGCAAACATCGGCAGTGATCACCTTGATTATCATAAAACCCAAGAAGACTACGAAAGATCAAAGTTATCCATTTTAGATTTAAGCCAAAGATCAATACCATTGGTTAACTATGATGTATTAGAGGTAATGAAAAAACATAAGATCAAGTGCTATGAGATGCAAACCTTTTCAGATATGCAAGAAAAAGGTGATTTTTTGTTTAGAATTCTTCCAGGAGAAATCGATAGCTATGATGTCGAGATCAGTGAGCTTGAAAAGAGTAAATCAATTAAATTCAATACAAACTTATTTCCAAAATTTAATATTACAAATTTATGTACAGCAATAGTGATTCTAAAAAATAATTTAATTAAGTTAAATATTAATAAAGAAATACAGAATATAGCTTTGCCAAAAGGGAGAAATACTGTTTTTAAGTCAACAAGCAAACATGTCATTATCGATTTTGCTCATAATGATGCAGCCATGAATAATATTCTTGCTAGTTATAAAGAAAAGTACAAAGATATTTGGGTTTTGTTTGGATGCGGTGGTGATAGAGATAGGCCTAAAAGATCTAGAATGTATAAAACTGCTCAAATTTATGCATCAAAGATATTTTTTACCTCAGACAATTCAAGAAATGAGGACTTTGTGAGCATAAAAAAAGATGCACTGCCATCAGATCTCCCAGATAGCACTAGCATTATCGAGGATAGAGAAGAAGCAATTGAAAGTGCTGTTTTATCTCTTCCAAAAGATATACCCCTATTAATTCTTGGCAGAGGTCATGAAGAATTTTTAGATATCAAAAATAAGACCATTACTCACTCCGATATTTCATCCGTAAAACGGTTTTTTTAATGCGAATTCTTGATTCAACAGATTTTTTACTAAAACTACTTAAGATAGAAAATCATTCAATTTCATCACAACCTATTACAGACGTCCAAATCGATTCTAGGCTAGTTAAAAGTGGGACATTATTCTTTGGGCTTCAAGGAAATAATGTTAATGGATCAGATTATGCACAAGATGCAATTAATCGTGGGGCATCATGTGTTATTTCAAATAACTTGGATAAATCACTTGATGAAAAATACCACTTATTTCATCAAAGTCCTATCGAATTACTGCAATTCGTTGCAAAAGCCCTCGCAAAAAATTTCAATGGAACTAAGCTCGGTATAACCGGAAGCAATGGAAAAACAACTGTTAAAAATTTACTATCTGAGCTTATTGAAGATGCTTACTCAAGCTCTGGTAACTTTAATAATGAAATTGGATTACCGCTAAGTATTTTAGATCTTCCGGTCAATGCTAATGTAGGTATTTTTGAAATGGGTGCCGGGCAACCTGGAGATATTAAATTTTTATCAGAGATTTTAAGTCCAAGTATTGGGATAATTACTTCAATAGGCCGTTCACATCTTGAAAGATTGGGGTCAGAGGAGGGCGTTCTAAGAGTGAAATCTGAGTTAATTGAAAATATACAATCAGGTGGAACGGCTATTATCCCACATGGAAAATATGAACAATATTGGAAATCAATCCGCTCTGATATTGATTTTATTACATTCGGTTTTGATAAAGATGCTGATTTTCAAGCAAAAATTATTAGTCAAACACATCAAAATTGCTCATTTGAAATAAAAGATAATTTAAATCATCCTCAGCAAACACTAATAAGCCCATTGCTTGGAACACACAACGTCTTAAATGTATTAATAGCATTTATTGCTTCTCAAATTTTGGGACAGGAGCATACTTTTTTCAAAACTAAACTTAAAAAGTTTAAAAATTTTGAAAATCGATTAAGCCCAAGATCTTGGATTAATAAATCAATAATTATTAACGATTCCTATAACGCTAATCCAGAATCTTTCAGTGCAGGAGTTGATTCTTTGAACTTATTTAAAGGACGTAAAATTATAATCCTTGGAGATATGCTTGAGTTAGGTAATGACTCTAAATTATTTCATGAGGAGGCTGGACAGTATGCGCTAAATGCTGGAATTGAATCTCTATTTAGTTTTGGAAATCATTCCAAATATGCCTCAATGGTCTTTGGTAAAAATGGCAAACATTTTGATGATGAAAATGAGCTAAAACTCTTTATTAAAAATAATATTAGTAGCGGAGATTTGGTATATATTAAGGGTTCGCGGGGAATGAAAATGGAGAGATTTATCGATGATTGAGCTGCTTGGAAGCTATTTAGTAGTTTTTGATTCAGGGTTCGATGTATTGCGTTATCTAACGGTGCGAACTATTGGAGGAACAATTACTGCATTGTTCTTATCTATTTTTCTTGGACCGATAATAATTAAATATTTAAATCATCTTCAATTTTCACAGTCCATCAGAGATGATGGCCCTCAGTCACATTTATCTAAGGCCGGCACCCCAACAATGGGGGGATTAATAATCTTCACCTCACTAATTATCTCATCTCTTTTGTGGGCAGACTTATCAAATTACTACATCTGGCTTTTACTACTAACAACATTTTTATTTGCAGGCATTGGGAGCTTAGATGATTATTTAAAAATTAAGGAAAAGAATTCCAAAGGATTAAAAGGTAAGCATAAATTAATTTTTCAAGTGTTATTTTCGGTCTTGATCCTTGTAATTTACTTATATCTGTCTGATGGTGACAATTTATACTTCATCCTTCCTTTTAATAAGGATTTTATTTTTGATATTTCAATCGTATTTTTTGTCTTATTTGGGATATTTGTGATAGTTGGTTCATCCAACGCAGTTAACTTAACTGATGGTTTAGATGGTCTAGCAATCTTGCCTTCTATTTTAATTACCGGAGGATTAGGGTTAGTTGCATACGCTATGGGAAACCAAATTATAGCTGAATATTTATATGTTCCTTTTTTACCTCTTTCAGGTGAGCTTATCGTATTTGCGGGTGCTTTGATTGGGGCAGGAATTGGCTTTCTTTGGTACAACACTTACCCTGCACAAATCTTCATGGGTGATGTTGGTTCTTTAACCTTGGGAGCAATTTTAGCAGTGTTTGCAATTTTACTAAGGCAAGAAATTGTATTCGCTTTTATGGCAGGTATTTTTATTTTAGAAACAGTAAGTGTAATTTTGCAGGTCGCATCTTATAAACTTTTTGGAAAAAGAATTTTTCTAATGGCACCAATCCATCATCATTTTGAATTAAAGGGTTGGCCAGAACCAAAGGTAATTGTTAGATTTTGGATCATCACTTTCTTATTAGTATTATTTGCGCTTGCAACCCTTAAGTTACGTTGATTGAAGAATATTTTCTTATCATTGGTTCAGGTTTATCTGGAGTCTCAGTTTCTGAGTATCTTTATAAAAAAGATCTACCTTTTGACATAGCTGATACCCGTGAAGTACCGCCATTTGAAATTAATCCCTCAAAAAATGGGAAAGCTTTTTTTGGAGATGATTTTAAAAAGATAGATTTTCAAAAATATCAAAAAATTTACTTATCTCCAGGATTCAATCCTGAACAAATTATAGAGTTTTCAAGTAAATTTATTACTGAGTTAGACCTATTTCTCAATGACTCATCTGCTCCAATTATTGCGGTTACTGGAACAAATGGTAAAAGCTCCACCATAAATCAGTTAGAGCAGATTTTATCAATGCAAGGCTTGAAGTCTGCGAAGGGAGGCAATATTGGAATACCAATGCTTAATAATCTAAAGCTTGATGATCAAATAGACGTTCATTTAATTGAGCTTTCAAGTTTTCAGTTAGAGTTCTTTAAAGGAAAAAAATTAGAACATAATTCTTCTACTTTCGGTGTTTTTTTAAACTTTGCTCCAGATCATCTAGATCGTCATAAATCTATGCAGAATTATCTATGCTGCAAGTCAAACATAGCAAAACTTTTGCTTGAGTCTGATTGTCTGATTTTTAATAGCAAAGATCCAGAGACACTTATCGAAGGTAATTTTAGAATGGAATCAATCCCTTTTGAGCAATCAAAATCAAAAAAAAATTGTATTGAGGCAAATTTTATTGCAAGAGTTTTTATTGAATGGTTGGGTTCAGATTTTAAGGAATACCCTGAAGAAAAAATAGAGCAACTACCATTTCGAAATCAGCAATTGAATTTGCTTGAAGGCCTCTTGGCAATTAATGACTCAAAGTCAACTAACCCACACTCAGTTGAGTTTTCTTTATCTAAATTAGATTCTTCAAAAAAAACGTTACTTATCTTGGGAGGATTGAAGAAAAATATTTCTTTCCGAGATTTAGATTTGCCGCAAAGTGTCCACACAGTTTATTTATTTGGTCAAGACAGGAAGAAGATAGCAGAAGAAATTGCACACGAAGATATAGTTATCAGAGAATGCCTAGATGAAATAATTGATGAAATAAAAAATTATTTTTCAAGTAGAAACGATCTGAATCAATTTATTATTTTATTTAGTCCAGGTTGTTCGAGCTTTGATCAGTATAAGAATTTTGAGGAAAGAGGTACTGCGTTTAACCAACTAATAAATCAAGCTCTAAGAGTATGATTCTTTCACGTTCATCGCTTTTAATTACTTCGCTCACTGGATTAATAATTTTTGGTATTACCTTTGTAACATCTGCATCAGTTTATGTTGCTGTTGATCTTACCGGTGACCCATTTTATTTTGCAAAACGTGAAATTATTTTTATATTTCTTGGTGTTTTAGCAATCCTGATATCAGCAAACATACCAACAGATTTATATCATAAATATGATTGGGTGTTTTTATTAATGTCTTTGGCTTTATTGATTGCTTTATTTATCCCAGGAATAGGGAAGGTTGTTAATGGGAGTCTGCGTTGGATTGATTTGGGGTTTTTTAATTTACAGCCCTCAGAACTAGTTAAATTAGCACTTATTCTTTACATTGCGGGATACTCAGTAAGACGCACCACAGAGTTAAGTACCCTCATAGGTTTTATTAGACCGATGATGATCTTGTCTCTTTTATCACTCTTAATTTTATTACAACCTGATCTTGGTTCGACAGTAATTATATGCAGCCTTGTTTTAATAATGCTTTTTTTTGCAGGCATTTCATTCAGTCAATTTTTATTTCTAATTTCTGTTTTAGGTTTTCTAGCATACATAGCAATAATTTATACTCCGTTTCGATTAGCTAGATTGGTATCCTTTAGGGACCCATTCGCTCCTGAATTTGAGCTGAGCTCAGGATGGCAGCTTTCAAATGCTCTCATTGGGATTGGCAGAGGTGATCTCTTTGGAATAGGTCTTGGGAACAGCATTCAAAAAAACCTCTATTTGCCTGAACCACATACTGATTTTATATTTGCGATTATTCTTGAGGAGACTGGCATTATTGGAGGCTTTCTCCTTATGTTATTGTTTATTTTGCTAATTACATCAATCGTACAAATTTCATTTGACGCGTTAAGGCAAAATAGACTGTTTCAAGGTTATGTATGTTTTGGAATAGGATCTTTGCTATCTATTCAATCCATCTTTAACATTGGAGTAAATATAGGCTTATTGCCTACAAAGGGCTTGACGCTTCCATTTATCAGTTATGGTGGAGCAAGTTTAATTATTTTTATGCTTATGATGGGTATTGTTTTTAGGGTTGATTTTGAAAACAGGAATCTAGCTTGAAAATATTTGTTTCAGCTGGAGGAACAGGTGGGCATGTTTTTCCTGCTTTAGAGTTTATTAAACTTGCCATGGCTAATGGCCATATAGTTTATTGGTTTGGAACTAAGCGCGGAATTGAAAGAAATAATTTGCCTGCAAACTGTCACTTATTTGAGATAAATGCAGTTGGCTATAGAGGGAAAGGATTTTTACAAAAAATATTCTCTATTTTTCGATTAGTACAAACTATTTTTGAAGTTGCAATTAAATTTATAAAATATAAACCCAAAAAAGTACTATGTTTTGGGGGATACGTCAGTCTTCCGGTTGGATTAGTAGCAGTTCTATTTAGAGTCCCAATTTATTTGCATGAGCAAAATACTGTACTTGGAACAGCAAATAAAATACTTTTAAAATTTGCTAAAAAATGCTTTTTGGGCCTCCCCTTGATCGATACTCAAAAGAGTGACCATTTCGAACTTACTGGTAACCCAATTAGAAAAATTTTGCTTGAACCTGATCAGGAATACGATACTGCATCAATTTATATTACCGGCGGTAGCCAAGGTGCAAATTATCTTAACGATGTTATTCCTAAGGCTTTAAACAAAGTTAACCATAGACTAAGAGTTGTCCACCAAGCCGGAAAGGGATCATCAGAGCTTGTAATTAATACTTACCTAAAAAATAAATTTGATTTACTAATAGTGAAGGATTTTTTTGATGATCCTTTTGTAGAAATTCAAAAAGCTGATTTTGTAATCTCACGATCTGGTGCTTTATCAGTATCTGAAATTACTTCACTTAATAAGGGAGGCCTATATATCCCTTTACATAATTCGATCGATGATCACCAAATGCATAATGCTAAATATGCAGTTGGGGTTGGTATGGGAGAGATTTTTTCTGAAAGTGAAAGTTTGGACGATTTAATTTACAAGCTTAATGAAATAATTGAACAGAGATCATATCTTTCTTGGCAAAAAAACTCTGATATAGATCATTCTCAAGCTGCTGAGAAGATTTACAATCATATCTTTAATTATGACTAGATCTCAAAAACATTTTGGTGAGCTTAAAAGGATACACCTTATTGGAATTGGTGGTTCCGGGATGATTGGTCTAGCAATGGTCCTCCAAAAAAAGGGATTTAATATTTCAGGATCGGACCTTCAGATGACGGAAGAACTTAGTTCACTAAAGGCCTTGGGAGCAAAAGTTCAACTAGGCCATGATCCAAGATATATTAAATCTTCAGATGTTGTTGTGGCTTCAAGTGCGATAGCCAAAAATAATGCTGAGCTTAAATACGCAAATAAAAATAACATTACCATCATTCCAAGAGCGGTCATGTTGGCAAGTATTTTGCATGGCTATAGAACAATTGCTGTGTCTGGTAGTCATGGAAAAACTACAACCACAAGTCTAATATCAAATATATTTGATGCTGCAAAACTAAGCCCAACCTATGTTGTTGGCGGACAAATATTAGGCGGTAGAAATAGTTCTCACTTGGGAGATGGTCTTCACATGATTGTTGAGGCAGATGAATCCGATGGATCTTTTTTGCATTTGCATCCCGAGGTTATTGTAATTACTAATATAGATAATGATCACCTGTCTTTTTACGAAAATGATCAAGAAAAACTTAATACCGCATTCTTAAATTTCACAAAAAACCTCCCGTTTTACGGTTATGTACTTATGAACATAGACTCAAAAAATGCTAGAGATGTTTTTAAAAAAATTCGCAGAAAAAAAATAAGTTTTGGATTTTCTAAATTAAATGACTACCAGATAAAATTATTAAATCAGAAGGGATTTTCTCAAACCTTTTCAATTCAAGATACCTTAAATTCAAAAAATTCTTCTTTCACTATTCCAATGCTTGGTAAGCATAATGTATTAAATGCAGCCGGTTCAGCAATCATAGCGATGAATGAAGGAATTAAGATGACATCCATTAAAAGAGCTCTACTAAACTTTCCAGGAGTTGCTAGAAGGTTTGAGAGGTATGAGTTGTCTTTACCGAACCGCGATCTACTCCTCATCGATGATTATGGTCATCATCCTGAAGAAATTAGAAGTACATATGTATCTGCATTATCTGTCTTTAATCGCAGTGAAATAGTTATGATTTTTGAGCCTCATAGGTATACCAGAACAGAGCAATTATTTGATGATTTTGTAGATGTCCTAAAAAAATTAAAAGAGGTTTATTTACTCGAAATATATTCAGCATCAGAGCGTAAAATACCAAAAATTACATCTGCTAATTTAGTAAAAGCAATAAATAGAGAAGGAGGGAATGCCGAAATATTAAACCCTGCTAATTTAGCAAACAAAATCTTAAGTATGAAAAAATCAAATAAAGTAATAATTATGCAAGGCGCAGGCAAAATTTCTAGTTACCTTAAAAACTTTGTTGAATCATGTCAGGTAAAAAAATAATTGTTTTAAGTGGCGGAACTTCAGCTGAAAGAGAGGTTTCCTTAAAATCTGGAAGTCAGATTCACTCTGCTCTAATTCAGCTTGGTCGTCAAGTTGAGCTTGAAGATCTTCTAACAATTAATCAGATAAATTATCTGAAAAAAAATGTTGAGGTATTCATTGCGCTTCATGGTTTTGAGGGAGAGTCTGGAATTCTTCAAGATAAGTTAACCAATTTGGGAATAGATTACTTTGGCTCAAATGCACAAGGTTGTATCAATACATGGAACAAAGCTAATTGCAAAAAGATACTTATTGAAAATGGAATAAATACACCTAAATTTTTAACTACAAAAAATATCAAGGCTATGGAATTTCCATCAGATATTTTTTTGAAAAATGGTTTTTACATAAAACCATCTGAGGAGGGCTCATCCATTGATACATTTGCAGTTAAATCTAATGAGGAATTTAAATCTCTTAAACAGAATCTTGTAAATCCTGAAAGAGAATTTCTTATTGAAGAAACAATTAATGGAAGAGAATTTACGGTATCTGTTCTTAAGGGTAGGTGTTTGGCACCGTTAGAGATAATCCCTGCTAGCGGAATGTATGATTATCATGCTAAATACATTGCTGAAGATACAATTATTCAAAAAGCGCAACTTGAACCTGATCAGATTAAATTACTTTGTGATATTGCTCTTAAAGCTTGCACAGTCTGCGAATGCAAGGATTGGGCTCGAGTAGATGTTATGCAAAATGAAGATGGCAAATTTTATGTACTAGAGATTAACACTGTACCTGGAATGACAGACCACAGCCTTTTCCCAGCGGCTGCAAAAATATCTGGCTTGAGCTTTAATGAACTTATTCATGAAATCATAAGTGATGCTTAAGAATTTTTTGTTAGCCACATCTTTAGGTTTTATAAGTGGTTTTGAATTAAATATAGGTCTTAATGTAAACATTCAATTTTCTGAACCGTTAAAGTTCAATTATGAAAAAGAGTTCATGAATGAGCTTTATAATCTAAAAAAAACAAAAGAAGTAGAGCATTTACTAAATAATCAAGAATGGATTCAAGGATATGTGTACAAGAAATTTTATTTCAAAGCAGACTCTATATTTATTGAACAATCTGTACCGATTGGAGTGCTCAATAATGAGTTCTTCTTGGCAAAAAATAAAAATATTTTTCCGGTTGATTCAACATCAAACTCACTGCCACGTTTTAGCGTTCCTGAAAATAAAATTGATGAACTAATAAATCTCTTTATATTTCTTGACGATGAAATTCAAAAGAATCAGATTCTTATCAGTGAAATAAACTACGATTTTGGAAGCGGGTGGGAAATAACTTTAAATAATAAACAGAAAATAATTTTTGCTAGAAATATGAGCAATCAAAGTATGGAGAGATTTCAAATCTTGATGAGATATTTGTACGCAAATAGTTTAAATCCTAGTATTATTGATATGCGAAATAAAAGTGGAGCAGCTTTGAAATATGGCAACTAACGGAAATAAAAAAGAAAATGATTATGTTGTTGCCCTGGACATTGGAACTTCTAAAGTTGTTTGTTTAATAGGGCAGCTTACTGACTCACATGCAGTTGAAATTGTTGCTCTTGGATCATACCCATCATCAGGATTAAAAAAAGGTGTTGTTGTAAATATTGATGCTACAACGGACGCTATTCAAAAATCTATGGATCAGGCAAAAAATTCATTTGATGGCAAATTAAAAAATGTTTACGTAGGTATTGCCGGAAATCATATTAAGAGCCTTAATTCACATGGCATTGTTGGTATTAAGGATAAGGAGGTTACTCCCTTTGATATTGACAGAGTCATTGAGGCTGCTCAGGCTGTGGCTATTCCCTCAGATCAAAAAGTACTTCACGTGCTTCCACAAGAATTCGTAATTGATGATCAAGACTCTATAAGAGAACCATTAGGAATGTCTGGAGTTAGACTTGAATCCCATGTTCATTTGGTAACTTGCGCTAATAATGCAATTCAAAACATAGAAAAATGTGTTAAAAGATGTGGAATCACACTAGATGGATTTGTTTTAGAGCAACTTGCAAGCTCATATTCGGTTTTATCAGAAGATGAAAAGGAGCTAGGAGTTTGTATTGTAGATATTGGTGGAGGGACAACTGACATAGCTATATTTAATTCAGGTTCTATTTCATTTACAGGCGTTATTCCAATTGCAGGTGATCAAGTAACCAGTGACATAGCTGTTGCACTTAGAACTCCAACGCCGCAGGCAGAAGAACTTAAACAAAAATATGGATGTGCCGTTGCAGAATTTACTACAGAATCTGAAACCATCGAAGTTGCTGGCGTCGGCGGAAGAGCTCCAAGAGAGTTATCTCGAAAAGCACTAGCGGAAATTGTTGAACCAAGATATGTTGAATTATTCGAGCTTGTGAAAGCTGAAATTCAAAGAAACGGTTTTGATGGAAAAATCCCTGCTGGCATTGTGTTAACGGGCGGTACTTCAAAGATGGAAGGAGTGGTGGAGCTTGCAGAGTCGATTTTCCAAACAAGCGTTAGGATTGGAGTCCCTGAAAACTTCAAAGGCATGGAGTCTGTTCTTAAAAACCCAATATATGCTACGAGTCTTGGTCTTTTGGGATATGGGTTTGATCAACTAAAGCAAGGAATTGCACTTGAGCAGAATAGAAGCCTTTTTGATAAGGCATTTGGCTGGCTAAAAAGTAATTATTAAATCTATTGCAAATAGATTTTTCATTCTCTAAAATGCGCTGACCTTGGTTATTTGCTAGCAAATAATCTTTAACCAAAAGGAAAGACATGAATCATTACGAACTTACTTTAATATTAAACCCAGATCTCGCTTCAAAGTTTGATCCCTATAAAGAGCACTTTGAGTCCGTTCTTTCACAACTAGGTTTTAACATCCACTATTGTGAAAATGTTGGTATTAGAGAACTTGCATACACAATTGGGATAAATAAAAAAGGCCATTATCTCATTTATCAATTAAATGGTGATCCTGCTAACATTAATGAGCTTGAGACCAAGATTAAATATGATAATTCAGTTATTCGCCACTTACTATTAAAAACTGAAACAGTCACTGAGTCAGACTCTTTTCTCACTCAAGATACAAAAGAAGCAAAGAAAAGGGCTGAAGAAAGAGCTCATGAGGCAAAACTAAAAGCTCAAGTACAACAGCAGCCAAAACAAACTCCAAGTGAAACTAAAGTGGATGAGAGTTCATCTGAAGAAAAAAAAGATGAAAGCCCTTCAGGTGAAGAGGAAAGTTCTACCACAGAGGAGACAACTTCAGAAAAAACTGAATCTGAAAATGAGGAGCAAGCATGAAGAAGTTAGCATTACCTGAAAATTTTGACCATAAGAATATCGATATTCTTAAACAATTTATTACTGAAACAGGAAAAATTATTCCTGCTAGAGTTTCTGGCATTACTGCCCCAGAGCAAAGAAAATTAACAAAGGCTGTTAAGATTGCAAGATTTCTTGCTTTGATACCATATACAGATAAACAAATATGAAAATTATTTTACTTGATAAGATTCCTAACCTTGGCGATATTGCTGATGTTGTTGAGGTTAACTCAGGGTATGCTAGAAACTTTCTTATACCTCAAAAAAAAGCAATGTTTGCTTCTAAAAACAATCTTGAATATGTAGCTGAAAGAAAGGCAGAACTTGCTGCAGCATCAGCAGATGAAGTTTCTAGAGCTGAAGCAAAGGCATCGCAGCTAAAAGATCAGTCAGTGGAAATTAAAGTTCAAGTAACAGATGAAGGAGCCTTGTATGGATCTGTTGGAACTCGAGAGATTTCAGATGCATTTGCTGAGAAAAATCTTGAGGTTGATAAGAGTTTTGTGCAACTTCCTGATGGACCTATCAAAGAGGTCGGCGATCATAAGATCAATCTTCTTTTTCACCCAGAAGTATCAACAGAAATAACCGTTATTGTTAGGCCTGAATAGTTGTCATTCACTGGATATGATGTAAAAATCATTTCCTATGCCTGAATATTCAAACGATCAAATTGACCAAGTAAGAGAGCTTGAAAGAGCTGTCCTAGGTGGCCTGATGCTCGAGACTGAGCGTTATGACAATGTGCGTTTGGTAATCTCTCATGCAGATTTTCAAGGTAAAGACCATCAATCGATCTTTGAATCGATGGGGGACCTTGTTAATGCAGGTAAACCACTGGATCCGATCACTGTTGCTGACCGACTCGATAGCAAAAATTTATTAACACGAGCTGGAGGTAAGAACTACCTTATTGAGCTTGCAAGCTCTTCTCCTTCTGCAGCAAATTTAGAAACCTATGCAGAGTTGATTAGGCAAAAATCAATATCAAGAAAGCTAATGAAGATAAATTCTGAAATAGCTGAATTAATTGTTAACCCTCAGGGAAAAGATGCTTCAGGTCTATTGGATGAAGCCGAATCCAAGATTTTTTCATTAAATGATGAGGCTGAGCGGACATCAACAAACATCCAAACACTAGAAAATCTAATTGAGAAGTCTATTGATAGGCTTAATGAACTCTCTCAAAATGGATCAAGTCTAATTGGTTTCTCTTCTGGTTTTAAAGATCTAAATAAACAAACTCAAGGACTTCAAAGGGGAGACTTGATTGTTGTCGCTGGAAGACCAAGTATGGGAAAAACTTCCTTCGCAATGAACATCGCTGAGAATTTTCTATTAAATGAGGATGTTAAAGGTGGAGTATTGGTATTTAGTTTAGAAATGCCAGGCGAATCTCTTACAACCAGGCTTCTAGCTAGTCATGCAAAAATCAATCAGCAAAATGTAAGATCTGCCTCACTTTCCAACGAAGAGCTAAAAAGATTTATGGACTCTTCCTCTAAATTAAGGGAACTCCCTTTATACATTGATGATAGTTCCTTGTTATCACCAATGGAGCTAAGAGCAAGAGCAAGAAGAGTTTCACGACAAGAGGAGCATGGGTTATCTCTTATCGTTGTTGACTATCTTCAGTTAATGCAATTACCAGGCTCAACAGAGAATCGGGTTAATCAAATATCCGAGATCTCAAGATCTTTAAAAGCTCTTGCAAAAGAGTTAAACGTACCTGTGATCGCTTTATCTCAGCTAAATAGAGCTGTAGAACAAAGACCAAACAAAAGACCTATGATGGCTGATCTGAGAGATTCAGGTGCAATTGAGCAAGATGCAGATCTTATACTATTTATCTATAGAGATGAGGTTTACAACGAAGATTCCGAAGAAGGTAATAAAGCTGAAATTATCATTGGAAAGCAAAGAAATGGCCCAATTGGAACTGTGAACCTATCCTTCTTGAAGGAATTTACTCGTTTTGAAGATTTCGCAGTGGACAGTTACTTTGATCCATTTCAATGAGCAAAGAGTCAGCTGAATTACATATAAATTTCTCTGTTATTCAAGATAATATTTCCTACTTGAAGACCAACATTAGTGATCATACAAATTTCCTATCTGTTATCAAAGCAAATGCTTACGGGCATGAACTAGAAGAATTTGTTTCAAGGCTAAATGATTTTACAGACGGCTTCGCAGTTGTAAGACTTGATGAGGCAATGAAGATAAGAAAAATCTCTAATAAGCCCATTCTATTAATGCAAGGTGTCTATCAGCAAAATGAAATTGATCAGGTAATTGAGCATAACTTAATGACCGTATTGCATACTCATGAACAAATTAATTTATACAAGGATATTCAATCCAAGACAAAGATATGGATTAAGTTTAATACAGGGATGAATCGATTAGGATTTCAAATGAGTGATGCTGATCAAATTCAATCTTTTATAAATGATCAAAATGTCCTCATGACACATCTTGCCTCGTCAGATGATCCCTCTGATCCATCAAATCAGAAACAGATGAGCAAGTTTCAAGATCTCTACGAATCTTTTTCAACTAAACCTGAAAGAAGTATCTTAAATAGCAGCGGAGTAATAAATTTTCCAAGTCATGCATACGACTGGGTTAGATGTGGTATTGGTTTGTATGGAGGTGTTTGCGGAGTTTCTGAACTGAAAACAGCCGTGACCTTTAAAAGCAAAATCATTTCGATCAATAAAATTAAGAAAGGCGATGCAGTAGGTTACGGTGGAAGAATAAGAGCAAAGCAAGATATGTCAATTGCTGTTGTATATTGTGGTTATGCTGATGGATTTCCTCAATCAGCTCTTGATGGTACATCCGTACGAATTAATGATAAGGAGGCTAAAATGTTTGGAAGAGTCTCCATGGACTTAATTACAATTGATATAACGCATTTAAATGATGTAAAGTTTGGGGACTGGGTTGAGTTTTGGTCTCCTCAACATAGCGTAAACAAATTTGCTGATTATAATAAATTAATCTCATATGAATTAATGACCAGGATAGACCAAAGAGTTAGACGAGTAATATATGAAAATTAATCAATTAGATTCAACTCCCAGAAATATTAGATACGA
>CACKNK010000008.1 GCA_902601475.1 uncultured SAR86 cluster bacterium
CGCAATGAGGGCCGTTCTAGAATTAGTTGGAGTTCAAAATGTTCTTGCAAAATGTTATGGATCAACTAATCCGGTTAATGTGGTTAGGGCAACAGTCAATGCACTTAAGTCAATGGAATCCCCTGAATCAGTAGCCTCCAGGAGAGGCAAGACCGTGGAGGAAATCTAATGGCTGACAAGAAGATAACTATCAAGCTCATTAAGAGTGGAATTGGGAGAATTAAATCTCACAAGCAATGCATCAAAGGTTTGGGATTTAGAAAACTCAATCAGGTAATTGAGGTAGAGGATACTCCAAGCGTAAGGGGCATGATAAATAAAATTAGGGATATGGTTGTGGAAATATCACCAGAGGCTAAAAATGGTTAAATTAAATACTTTAAGCTCAAAAGGCACTATGCAGAACAGAAAAAGAGTTGGCAGAGGTATTGGATCTGGCCAAGGGAAAACTGCTGGTAGAGGTCACAAGGGCCAAAAATCAAGATCTGGTGGTTCAATTGCTCGTGGCTTTGAGGGTGGTCAAATGCCACTACAACAAAGAGTACCTAAGTTTGGTTTCTCTTCACGGGTAAATAATAGTTTAAAACAATTGAATCTTAGAGATCTTAAGGATTTATCTGAAGTTTCTTTGGAGACATTAAAAGAAAATAAGCTTATTTCAAAGTCCGTGACCAAAGTAAAAGTATTTGGGAAGCATGATTTAGACAAAGCAATAAACTTTTCGGGCGTTTCATTGACTAAAGGAGCACTTGAATCTATTGAAAAAGCTGGAGGCAAGGTAAGTTAGGCGTGGCTGATTCAAATAACATGAGTGATTTATGGAAAAGGCTAAGATTCGTCCTGATTGGTATCATCGTTTATCGCATTGGTACTCACATTCCTATACCAGGCATCGACCCTCAAAGGCTTTCATCTTTATTTGATCAAAATCAGGGAACCATCTTAGAGTTATTTAATTTATTTTCGGGGGGTGCTCTTGAAAGAATGAGCATCTTTGCCTTAAACGTTGTTCCGTACATTTCGGCTGCAATTATCATGCAGCTTTTTTCAAACTCTATTCCTTATTTAATCGAGCTCAAAAAAGACGGTCAAGCTGGTAGAAATGCAATCACTCAGTACACACGATATGGAACAGTGCTGCTAGCATTTATTCAAGCTTCAGCCTTAGCAGTCACACTTAGCTCTGGTGGGCTAGCTTACAATCCTGGTACAGCTTTTTTTGTATCAGCTGTCTTTAGTGTGGTTGCAGGAACAATTTTCTTGATGTGGTTAGGCGAGCAAATATCGGAAAGAGGCATTGGTAATGGAATCTCAATTATCATTGCTACAAGTATTCTGACAGGAATACCTAGCGCAATAGGTCAAGCTCTTGAGCAAGCCCGTCAAGGTGATTTGAATATACTCATGCTTTTAAGCATAGGTGTTTTAGCAATGGTTGTTATTGCTGTTGTCGTCTTTATTGAAAGAGGTCAAAGACGAATTACTGTAAATTATGCTCAAAGACAGCAAGGCAGAAAGCTAATGCAAGCACAAGCCAGCCATCTTCCTTTTAAAGTAAACATGGCAGGGGTAATACCTGCAATTTTTGCCAGTACCTTTTTACTGTTTCCAGCCTCATTATCAACATGGTTTGGTCAAGGTGAAAACTTTGGATTCTTACAATCAATTTCATTGGCTTTAAATCCCGGGCAGCCTTTATATGTTCTTACTTTCGCTGCATTGATAATTTCATTTTGTTTCATTTGGCTCGCATTAACTTTTAATACTAGAGAGGTATCTGACAATTTAAAAAGATCAGGTGCGTATATTCCAGGTATTAGGCCAGGCGAACAAACTGCTGGATATATAGACAATGTATTAGCAAGACTAACCGTATTTGGAAGCATTTATTTAACATTAATATGTTTATTGCCTTTAGCACTTATCAACTTTGCAGGAGTGTCTTTTTATCTTGGAGGAACATCGGTTCTAATTATTGTGGTTGTGCTAATGGATTTCATGTCACAAGTCCAATCTCATATGATGTCCTCTCAATATTCATCCTTACTTAAGAAGGCAAACCTTAAAAACTATAGAAGATAATTATGAAAGTAAGAGCATCAGTTAAAAAGATTTGCAGGGATTGCAAATTAGTTAGAAGAAAAGGAGTTTTGTATGTTATTTGCAAAACAGAACCTAAGCACAAACAAAAACAAGGATAATTTATGGCAAGGATAGCAGGTGTAAATGTTCCAGAAAATAAGCATTTAGAGATAGCTTTAACTCATATTTATGGTGTTGGAAGAAAAACAGCCCAAGATATTTGTGGTAAAGCTGGAATCGAATATACGAAAAAAATATCAGACATTACCGAAGAGGATGTTGAAAAAATTCGAACCGTGGTCGCCAACTATACGGTTGAAGGCGATTTAAGAAGAGAAGTTAGTACCAACATTAAAAGGTTAATGGACCTTGGAACTTATCGAGGCATTCGCCATAGAAGAAAATTGCCAACAAGAGGTCAAAGAACCAAAACTAATGCAAGGACCCGAAAAGGGCCAAAAAAACCAATGAGGGCTTAATTAATGGCTGTAAAAGGGAAAAAAGCAAAGAAAGTTATATCTGAGGGGATAGCTCATATCCACTCTTCATTTAACAACACGATTATTACCATAACTGATAAGCAAGGTAATGCTGTTTGTTGGGCTACTTCTGGTGGATCAGGTTTTAGGGGTTCAAGAAAAAGTACTCCGTTCGCAGCTCAGATTGCTGCAGAGAAGGCTGGAAATGCTGCAAAAGAGTTTGGAATGATGAGTTTAGATGTTAAAGTGCGTGGTCCTGGGTCAGGTAGAGAGTCAGCAATTAGGTCTCTAAATGCTTGTGGATTAAAAATAAGGAGTATTACTGATGTGACTCCACTGCCTCATAATGGATGCAGACCACCCAAGAAGAGAAGAGTTTAAGGAGTAATTATGGCTAGATATCGAGGTCCATCACTCAGGCTTTCCAGGCGGGAAGGGACTGATTTAATGCTTAAAAGTGGCTTAAGAGCTATTGAATCTAAGTGCAACATGGAAACCGCACCTGGAGTTCATGGTCTAAGAAGAGGTAGGTTATCTGACTACGGGTTACAGCTTAGAGAAAAACAGAAAGTTAGAAGAATGTACGGAGTTCTTGAAAAACAATTTAGGAATTATTATAAAAAGGCTGCTAAAGCCAAGGGTAACACTGGTGAGAACTTATTATCTTATTTAGAACAACGGCTTGATAATGTTGTTTATAGAATGGGCTTTGCATCTACTCGTGCTGAAGCAAGACAATTGGTTAGCCATAAAGCTTTTCATGTAAATGGGAAGACAGTCAACATACCTTCATATCAAGTTCAGCCAGATGACACAATTGAGGTAAGGGAAAAATCAAGATCTCAAACTCGAATTAAATCTGCATTAGAATTGAGCGCCCAAAGAGAAGTGTGCGAATGGCTTGATGTAGATAACAATGCTTTTAAGGGGGTATTTAAATCTGTACCGGATAGAACAGATTTAAGTGCTGAAATTAACGAAAATCTCATCGTTGAGCTTTACTCCAAATAAGAGGAAAAAATTATGCAAACATCAGTTATTGATTTATTAGTACCAACCGAAATTCAGGTTGAGGACATCAATGAAACAACTTCAAAGATAACACTTGAGCCTCTAGAAAGAGGTTTTGGTCATACACTAGGCAATGCCTTAAGAAGAATATTGCTATCTTCTATGCCTGGTGCAGCCATCACAGATGTAAAGATTGAAGGTATCTCACATGAATACTCAACAATTGAAGGTATCAGAGAGGATGTTATTGATATTCTTTTAAATCTAAAAGATATGCCAGTTAATTTACTAGAAGGAACTTCAGCTGAAATAAAGCTTGATATGGCTGGTCCCTCTGAGGTAACAGCATCATCCTTTGAAGTGCCGGGTAATGTTGAACTGGTTAACCCAGATCATCATGTGGCATCTTTAGTGGATAAAGTTAACCTTACACTTACAGCGACAGTTAAAACTGGCAGAGGGTATGAGCCAGCTGATCTGCGAGGAGAGGAAGAAACTCAGGTTGGAGCACTTAAAGTTGATGCCTCCTTTAGTCCTGTAAAAAGAGTTGCTTATTCAGTAGAAAATGCTCGTTTTGAGAAGAGAACTGACTTAGATAAGTTAATTGTTGAGCTTGAAACTGATGGCACTTTAAATCCTAAAGAAGCTATTGAACACTCAGCTACAATCATGCAGCAACAATTGGCTGCTTTTGTGAACCTTGATGCAATTGCAGAACAAGAAGCTAAAAAAGAGCAAAATGATTTTGATCCACTGCTTATGAGATCAATCGAAGAGCTTGAATTAACCGTTAGATCAACAAACTGTTTAAAAGCTGAGAGTATTTTCTTGATTGGAGACTTAATACAAAGAAGTGAATTCGACTTACTTAAAACTCCTAACCTTGGAAAAAAATCTCTTAACGAAATTAAAGATGTTCTTGCATCTAAAGGTTTTGCACTTGGAACAACAATTGATAATTGGCCACCTATGGGGTAACTCAAATGAGACATAGAAAATCAGGTAGAAAGTTAAACAGAAACTCATCACATAGAAAGGCTCTCTTTAAGAACCTTTCTATAGCTTTTATAAAACAAGAGCTTATAAAAACCACGCTACCAAAAGCAAAAGAGCTTCGACGACATCTTGAGCCATTGATTACTATGGCTAAAGAAGATACTGTTGCCAACCGTAGACATGTTTTTTCAAAACTTCGTGATGATGAGGCTGTTGCAAAGCTTTTTACAGAAATATCTGTTAAATCAAAAGATAGGCCTGGTGGTTACTTGCGTATTATTAAGGCAGGCTTTAGACCGGGTGATAAAGCTGATATGGCTTATGTAGAATGGGTCGATAGAGCAGGAACTGAAGATCCAATAGATGATGCTCCTGAGCTAAAAGAGGACTCTGCTGCTTAAGTCATTTTCTTTAAGAAGTTTCCGGTATAGGATTTTTTTATACTGGATATCTTTTTAGGTGTACCTTGTGCAATAACTTCTCCACCCTCGCTTCCACCTTCAGGCCCCATATCAATAATCCAGTCACAGTTTTTAACGACATCAAGGTTATGTTCAATAACTAAAACTGTGTTCCCTTGATCAGATAATCTTTTAAGCACTTTAAGCAAAAGATCTATATCTTGGAAATGGAGCCCAGTAGTTGGTTCATCAAGTATGAAAAGAGTTTTTCCAGTACTTCTTTTTGATAATTCTTTTGCAAGTTTTATCCTTTGTGCCTCGCCTCCAGAAAGCGTGGTTGCTGATTGACCCAGTGTAATGTACGTGAGTCCAACATCAGCGAGGGTCTGAAGTTTCTTCTTTATGGGTGGAATTGCATCAAAGAACTCTAGTGCTTCCTCAACGGTCATATTGAGTACTTCAGCTATATTTTTGCCTTTATATTTAACCTCAAGTGTCTGATCATTATATCTTTGGTTGTTGCAGGTATCGCATGTAACGTATACATCAGCCAGGAAATGCATTTCAACTTTGATCATTCCATCTCCCTGACAAGTCTCGCACCTTCCACCTTTCACATTGAAGCTAAATCTACCTGGTTTATAGCCCCTTGATCGTGCTTCTTCAGATTGTGAGAACAAATCTCGTATGTAAGAAAATAAGCCCGTATAGGTTGCAGGGTTTGATCTAGGAGTTCTTCCAATTGGAGCCTGATCAATTGCTATTACTTTATCTAAATGTTCCAGTCCTTCTATCCCATCACATTTAATTTCTTTTCTTAGCTTTGATTTATTCAAAATGAAGCTCGACATTGGCATCAGGGTTTGATTTATCAAAGATGATTTACCTGATCCTGAAACCCCAGTAATACAAGTAAAAACACCTATTGGAATATCTACATCAATATTTTTTAAATTATTTTCATGCGCATTTTTTATAGTAATAAAAGAAGAAGGCTTTTTATTTGAAGCCGGAAAAGAAATCTTTCTTTTCCCACTAAGAAATTGACCAGTAAGAGACTTTTTATTATTTTCAATCTCATCTACTGAGCCTTCAGCACAAACTCTTCCACCATGAATGCCTGCACCAGGACCAATATCAATTACATGATCAGCAGCTCTGATAGCCTCTTCATCATGCTCAACAACAAGCACTGTATTTCCAAGATACTTTAAGTTTTGTAGTGTTTTAATCAATCGAGCGTTATCTCTCTGATGAAGCCCAATTGAAGGCTCATCAAGCACATATGTAACACCTACAAGTCCCGAACCTATTTGGCTGGCAAGTCTTATTCTCTGTGATTCTCCTCCAGATAATGATTCGGCACTCCTATCAAGTGTTAAGTAATTCAAACCAACATCCAATAAAAAAGAAAGTCGATCATTAATTTCTTTTAGAATTTTTTCAGCAATTTTAAGTTGGGCGCCAGAAAGCTTAGTCTTGCTTATAAAGTCTAAGGCATCCGAAATTTTATAAGTTGTAATTTCACTAATTGATTTTTTATTTACAAATACATTACGAGATTCTTTCTTAAGTCTTGATCCATTGCAAGAATTGCAATGACTGTCACTAAGCAACTTTGCAAGCTCATTCTTTTGGTAGTCTGAGTCAGTTTCTCTAAATCTTCTTTCAGTGTTTGGAAGCACTCCTTCAAATCTATGCTTTCTAACTATTTTGCTACCGCTTCTAAAGCGCTTTGAGAAATCTATTTTCTCCTTTGATCCGTTAAGAATAATATCTTTAATTTCCTTACTTAGCTCACACCAAGGATCATTCAAACTAAATCCATAAAACTGACTTAAACATTTAAGCTGATGGTAGTAGAACCTATTCCTTTTATTCCATCCTTTTATGGCTCCACCATTAATTGATAGTTCCTCATCATTAATTATTTTCTTTTCATCAAAATATTGAATAACTCCCAATCCATCACATTTTTCACAAGCCCCAAAAGGATTGTTAAATGAAAACATTCTAGGTTCTAATTCCGGAACCGAATACCCGCATTTTGAGCATGCAAAATTAGACGAGAATGAAACAATTTCATTCTCATCAATAAATTCTATCTCAACAATTCCTTCTGAGAGATTTAATGCTGTCTCTAGTGATTCAGCTAGCCTCAATCTAAGATCATCTTCATCTTTAAGTATCAATCTATCAACAACAGCACTTATGTTATGTTTTTGATTTTTATTGAGGCTTGGAAATTCTTCTAGCGGTAAAACTAAATCGTTTATTTTTGCTCTTACAAACCCCTCTTTTTTAAGATCTTCATAAACGCCTAAATGCTCACCTTTTTTTCCTCTGATTACCGGAGCCAGAACCATGACTTTTTTACCAATATTATTAGTTAATATTTCGTTACACATCTCAGTAATTGATTTAGATGCCAACACTTCGTTATGGTCTGGACAAATAGGAGTGCCAATCCTTGCAAAAAGCAAACGAAGATAATCATAGATTTCAGTAACGGTACCAACAGTTGACCTAGGATTATGAGAGGTAGACTTTTGTTCTATTGATATGGCAGGCGATAAACCATCAATCTGATCAACATCAGGCTTTTCCATCATTGATAAAAACTGTCTTGCATAAGCAGACAGCGATTCTACATAACGTCTTTGACCTTCAGCGTAGATTGTATCGAATGCCAAAGAAGATTTACCTGAACCAGACAGGCCAGTGATAACCACCAACTTTCCTCTAGGAATATCAACCGAAATATTTTTTAGGTTATGTGTTCGCGCACCTTTTACAGAAATTTTCGTCATTTAATTAAAGATTCTTACTCAGAGAATTTTATTTCGAGTTAAACTATTAAATTATACGAGGTAATTATGAGTAGAGGAGTAAATAAAGTTATTTTAGTTGGAAATTTAGGTCAAAAACCTGAAATTAGATATACCAAAGATTCAAAACCAATTGCATCATTTTCAATTGCCACTTCTGAGTCATGGAAAGACAAGACCACAGGAGATATGGTAGAAAAGACAGAATGGCATAACGTAACTTTTTTTGGACGCATTGCTGAGGTAGCAGAACAATATCTAGATAAGGGCTCCAAGGTATTTGTTGAAGGCAAGCTTCAGACTGATAAATGGGAAGATGAGAACGGAAATAAACGCTCAGCAACAAAAGTAATTGGAAACAATATGCAAATGTTGGATTCTAAAGGGTCGAATAACTCGAGTTCATTCGATGAGAGCTCTTCAGCCCAAAATGAAGCGCCTGCTTCACAAGAAGGCTCTTTCTCAGAAGAAGATATACCATTCTAAATTTTGGACTTTAAACATATTTCATATGAGAGGGTAGAAAATATTGCCCTCATTACTCTTAATAGGCCAGAAAAACTCAATGCATTTACTTTAAGAATGATGCATGAACTTTGTAGTGCGTTCGATCAGGTTGATGCTGATGATCAAGTAAAGGCAGCATTAATAACAGGAGCCGGCAGAGCCTTTTGCGCGGGGGCAGACCTTTCAAGTGGCGAAGATACTTTTGTAGATAAGTTTGATACTCAAGATTCTCATCCAGAAGACTACAATAAGGATGCTGGCGGCATACTTACCTTGCGAATGTTTAGATCTTTAAAACCAATAGTTACTGCATGCAATGGAGCATCAGTTGGTGTTGGAGCAACAATGCAGCTTGCTGCAGATATTCGACTTGCATCAACGAAGGCAAGGTTTGGATTTGTCTTTTTAAACAGGGGCATAGTGAACGATGCAAGCAGTTCATGGTTTCTTCCTAAAATTGTAGGAATTTCAAAGGCACTTGAGTTGTGCTACTCCGGCAGAATCATTGATTCTCAAGAAGCTAGTGACATTGGTCTTGTTAGTCATATTTTTGAGCATGAAGAAATGCTAGATCAATCAATAGAATTTTGTAAGAATCTCACACAGGGTTCTGCTCCTGTTTCTGTAGCTTTAGCGAGAAGGCTTTTCTGGAGTTCGTTGGGGGATGATGGGCCAGAAAGATCACATGAGCTCGAAAGTCAGTTCATAAGCTCAAGAGGGAAGTCCGGTGATGCCAAGGAAGGAGTTAAGTCATTTCTTGAAAAAAGAGATGCAGAGTTTCCAAATAAAGTCTCAAAAGACTTGCCAAATGATTTTGAAAAAAAGATAGAAAATTAGATTAATACTTACTGAACACCAAGCAAGCATTTGTTCCCCCAAAACCAAATGAGTTACTCATTACAGTATTCAGAGTTTGATTTATTGTTTCAGTTACAACATTTAATCCAGCTGCTTCATCTACCAATTCATTAATATTAATTGAAGGTGCAATAAAATTGTTATTCATCATAATTAGTGAGTAGATCGCCTCTTGTGCACCAGTAGCACCTAATGAATGACCGGTCATAGATTTGGTTGATGAAATCTTTATCTGCTCGCTTCCGAATACAGATTTAATGGCATTTAACTCAGCAATATCGCCAACAGGCGTACTGGTTCCATGAGCATTAATATAATTAGGAGCACTAGAGAGAGTTTTAATTGCGTCTGACATACACCTTTCAGCACCTTCACCTGACGGAGCCACCATATCAAAACCATCAGAATTTGCAGAGTAGCCTGATAGCTCTGCGATTATATTAGCTCCTCTTTGCTTAGCATGATCTTCACTTTCTAGAATCAGCATGCCTGATCCTCCAGCGATTACAAATCCATCTCTATTTTTATCAAAGGGCCTAGATGCAATTTCAGGAGAATCATTATATTTAGATGAAAGCGCACCCATTGCATCAAATAATGAAGACGAGGTCCAATGATCATCTTCAGCTCCGCCAGCGATAATCACATCCTGTTTATCCATACTTATAAGCTCTGCAGCATGTCCAATACAATGCGCACTTGTAGAGCATGCCGATGAAATTGAATAGTTAACTCCTTGAGTTTTTAATGCAGTTCCCATGCATGCGGAGACAGTGCTTCCCATGGTTTTAGTAACTGCATATGGACCTATCCTTTTTGGACTCTTCTCTCTAGCAACATCCGAAGCAATAATTTGAGCTTCTGGTGATGCTCCTCCTGATCCAGCTACTATTCCAACCCTAGTAGGATTAAGCTCTTCCAGATTTATGCCAGAGTGAGTTAAGGCTTCTTTTGCAGAAAGATAACCAAATGCTGCAGCTTTAGACATAAATCTCATCAGTTTTCTATCAATTAATTCGGCAAGATCAATATTTACTGACCCAGACACGTGACTTCTCATGCCTAAATCAGAGTATTCCTGTTTGAACTTGATACCAGAAACTCCATTTAAGAGACTATCCTTTACCTTGTCTATGCCATTACCAATAGCGGAAAGAATACCCATACCAGTAACGACAACTTTCTTCATTTTCTAGAATTCACTTGTATCTTTAAATAAACCAACTCTTAAACCTTTTGCACTGTAAACATGTTTCCCATCGACAAACATATCACCATCACCAAAGCCAACAACCGCTCCTCGATTAACAACTCTTTTCATGTCAATCTTGTACTCAACTAACTTTGCCTTTGGAGTCACTTGACCAAAAAATTTAACTTTTTCAACACCTAAAGCTCTTCCGTAGCCAGGTAAATTTAGCCAGCATAAATAAAAACCCACCAATTGCCACATAGCGTCTAAGCCAAGACATCCGGGCATGACTGGATCTTCTTTAAAGTGGCAGTCAAAAAACCATAATTCAGGATTTATATTTAAGCTTGCTTTTATATGACCGTTATCATAAACACCGCCACTATCGAATATACTTTCGATTTCATCAAACATAAGCATTTGATCTGAGGGAAGTCGTCCGTTTCCAATTCCAAATAACTCACCATCAGCACATGCGATGAGATCTTTTTTGGAATAATGATTTTGGGGAGTAAATGTCATTTTGAACGTCCGTTCGCAAATTCCAATAATAACATCAATTCATTTTTTGAAGAATGAGAACTTAAATCCTTTACTGCAGAGATGGCCTTTTTTGTTTCTCTGTCAATTAGTCTCAATGTTCTTCTTAAAGGATTTTTTTTAATAATCTGATGTAGTTGACCAAAAGTTTTTTTCGATACCTTTTTTTTGCCAAAATACTTATTAAGTATTTTTTTATCTTCTTTGGACGCATCTTCCAAAATTTCTAAATAGGGAAGAGTGAACTTTCCTTCAAGATAGTCTTTTAAATGTTCTTTTCCAATATTTTTTTCAAGCTGATAATCTAATAAATCATCCTTTAGTTGAAACACTATTCCCAATATGCGCCCATATTTTGCAAGCAAACTAATATTTTTTTTTGAATAACCACCAATAATACCTCCTGTAACTGATGCTGCTTCAAATAGTCTGCCGGTCTTTAGATAGGCAATTTTTAACAAAAACTTTTGACTGGGCATTATTTTTTTTGTGAATGAATCAAGCTGTAATATTTCACCCATTGAAATATCATTTGTCGCAGAAGACAATTCCTTTAAGACAAGATTATTATCGAGAGAGACCATCAACATAAAAGCTTTTGAATAGATGTAATCACCTATAAGGACACTGTGCGAGTTTGACCATTTCTTGTTAACAGTTCTAATTCCTCTTCTTAATTTAGCATCATCAACAACATCATCATGAACCAGGGTTGCCGTATGAAGAAGTTCAATAATCGATGCAAGTTTGACTCTTTTATTGGTGGAAATTTTTTTGTTTTTATTGCCTGAGCTACTCAGGGCAATAAGAGCTCTAAGTTTTTTACCTTCTGAGCTAAAAATATAATCGTATAAGCTGTTAACGCTTTTCTCATCAGCAACAGATTTAACAAGTATCTGCTTAACTTTATCAAGCTCTTTTTCTCTAGTTTTAGATAGAAGAAGTTTCATAGAATGGTGGCATCAAATTATACATAACTATTGATAAATTCAGCATAAAAGCGTATATTTTGCGACCACCTCTTATAGGTATTTAAAAAATGTATGCAGTAGTAGAACTCAGTGGTAAACAGCATAAGGTTGAAGTTGATCAAACTCTAGATATTGACCTTCAGAAAGCAGAAAAAGGTGCAAAGATAACCTTTGAGAATGTTTTGCTGCTTGCTGATGGTGATAATGTTCAGATTGGCCAACCTTATCTAGAAAATGCCTCAGTAACTGCGGAGGTCATGGATATCGTTAAGGGTGAAAAACTTTCTATACTAAGATTTAGAAGAAGAAAGCACAGCATGAGAAAGATTGGTCACAGACAAAAATTTACTAAGATCCAAATCAAAGAGATTAAGGCAGGTTAACTATGGCACATAAAAAAGCAGGTGGTTCCAGTAAAAACGGTCGCGATTCTCAATCCAAGCGCTTAGGAGTAAAGCGTTTTGGAGGACAGTTTGTAAAATCAGGTGAGATCCTGATTAGACAAAGAGGTACCAACACTCATCCTGGTGAAAATGTTGGTATTGGCAAGGATCATACTTTGTTTGCTACTTCTGAAGGAATAGTTTCTTTTACCTATAAAGGCCCAAAACAAAGAAAGACTGTTAACGTTACTCCTCAGTAGAAATGAACTTCATTGATGAGGCTCTGCTGGAAGTCAGGGCCGGCAATGGTGGTTCTGGGTGTCTTAGCTTTCGTCGTGAAAAATACATTCCACGAGGTGGACCTGATGGTGGGGACGGCGGTAAAGGCGGCAGCGTAATAATAAAAGTAGATCGAGGTATGAATACCTTGATTGACTATCAAAACAAAAAAGTATTTGCAGCAAAAAATGGTAAGTCAGGTTCAGGTAGAAATAGGTCGGGCCAAGATGGCAAAAACCTTATTCTTTTGGTGCCGCTTGGGACAGTTATCATTGATGAATCCTCAAATACAATTATTTATGATTGCTCAGATCCAAGTAAAGATTATCTAATAGCAAAGGGTGGTGACGGCGGTCTTGGCAACGCTCGTTTTAAAAGCTCAACTAATCAAGCACCAAGAAAAATAACTCCTGGATATGAGGGAGACTCAATTACGATTAGATTGGAATTACGATCTTTTGCTGATGTAGGGTTGGTTGGGTTTCCAAATGCAGGAAAATCTACTTTCTTAAATTCTGTTTCTGCAGCCAAACCTAAAATAGGGGATTATCCATTTACTACCCTTAAACCAAATCTTGGGACGATCAAGTATTTTGATAAATCATATGTTATCGCAGATATACCTGGTTTAATTGAAGGTGCCTCAACTGGCCTAGGTCTTGGTATTAAATTTTTAAAGCATATCTCAAGAACTAAAAGTCTGATTATTTTTTTAGATCCCGAAAATACTGAAATCGAATTACTTGATCAATTTAAAATTCTTACCAAGGAGCTTTTAGAGTTTGATAAAGAACTCATAGAAAAGAAAATTTGGATTGTGGTCAATAAAAATGATCTATTGGAAAAGAACGGAAGTGCTGAAATTAAATTATTAACGGATCAATTAAGTGATCTTGGCATTAGGTATCAGGATTTGCTAACCATTTCAGGATATACCAAAAATAATATTGAAAAGCTGTTCAACTCTTTATTTAATGAAAAAAATTAAATTATATCGATTGGACTGCTTTAACTAATCTACTCTTTGTTCTAGCAGCAGCATTTTTATGAATGACTTTCTTTGATGCAGTCGCATCTAACACTTTTTCAGCTTCTTTAAGTAGGCTGGATGCAAGTTCTTTGTCATTTTGAAGGACGGCATTTCTAACAGCTTTGACAGCAGTTCTAGCACGTGCTCTTTGGGCATGCTTAAGCTTATATCGAGCATCGTTTTGACGCGCTCTTTTTAAAGATTGTTTTGTATTAGCCATAAAATGAATCGCTAGTTTAATGATGATGATTCATGATGTCTAGAAAAAAAAGCAGTTATTTTTTGTTCATATCTTGTTTAAAACCATATGTAAAGTAAACTTTACATATGAAAAAGTTACTTATTTTATTATTAACCCTACAAACAACTGCAGTTTATGCAGATGAAATTGATACAGACTTTGTTAAAAGATTTAGTACTCTTCCTACATATAGCAATGCTCAGATATCTCCTGATGGAGAGATAATCAGTGTTGTATTTAAGAAAGATGAAAAAAATGCTTTAGCATTTTTTAAAGCAAATGACTTTAGTTTAATAGATGTTCTGCAATTTAAAGAAGAGGATGAACAGGTTGGCTCATATGCTTGGGCAAGTAATAAGCGTGTTGTTATTAGTATTAATTACAAACTTGGTGCATTAGAGTCACCAATTTCTCGTGGAGAATTATTTTCCGTAAATTTCGATCTTTCAAAACCCAGTTACATTTATGGAATAAGAAGGGAGACTAGCTCGAGTAAGAAAACTATTGTTGATAAGTTTTCCGCTGCTTATCTTATAGATCCTCTTATTGAAGACCCAAATCATGTGCTGGTTGCAGCTGCTCCTTTTGGTCAAAGAACTAAGATGACAATACTTAGATTAAATATATTCAATGGAGATCAAAAATCATATGGAAAGGCACCCCCAGGTGCAATGGGTGTTCTCACAGATAGCGAACATGAGCCCAGATTTGCCGTTGGAACCACCAAAGATGAAATTATCACATACGTAAAAGACGTTAAAAAAAATAAATGGAATGAACTAACCAGGAGCAAGTATCTAGGAGGCGGTAAAATTTCTCCTGTTACATTCACAGAGGATGACTCTTCAGTAATTGTTTTAGATGATACAAATAGTTCTACCGCAAAAATTAAAGCTATTAACTTAGATGACTCAACTGAAGAGGTGCTATTCCATCACCCAAAATATGATCCGTATCCACAACTTATTGATAGGAAACTTATTGCTGTAGGTGTGGGTCCTGACTATTCACATGCCTACTGGTTGGATGATGGTATTGAGGCACAAGTTGCTAATCAATTAGTGCGTGCATTCAATGATGGTAATGACAAAATATTTAATAAAGCTAATGTTCGTGTTACATCTATGTCAAAAGACAGAAATAAGGCCATTATTCGTGTTGAAGATGACAGATCTTCACCGAGGTATTGGTTATTTGATAGAAAAAATAATCGCTTGGTAGATTTTCTAGTGGTTTGGCCTGAAATCGAAGAAACTGACTTAAGTCAAACCAAACCATTCAAGTTTACGAATTCAGATGGAGTTACACTGCATGGCTATTTCACTGAAGCAAATAATTTCACTGGAGAGAAGCCACCTTTAATAGTCTTACCGCATGGTGGACCTATCGGACCAAGGGACTTTTGGGGCTTTGATCCTGATGTTCAGATACTTTCAAACGCTGGATATTCAGTTATGAAAATAAATTATCGTGGGTCAGGAGGATATGGTAGAGATTTCTTAAAAGCAGGAATGGGAGAGCCGGGCCGCTTAATTCAAAAGGATATAATCGAAGCTACGGAGTGGATTATTGAACAAGGTTGGGTTGATGAAAATAGAGTTGGTATTTATGGAGCTAGCTTTGGAGGATATTCTGCAGTTCAAGCACCCATCTTGAGACCAGATCTCTTCAAGGTTGGTGTCTCACTGGTAGGACTTTTTGACTTAAATATGGATTTCAGAGAGGGTGGTTGTCAAGCTGATTATGGTTGTAAAAATATCTTGAATGACCAGTGGGGTAGTAGTCCAGCAGAGAGAGCAAAAATGTCTCCTGTGAATTATATTGAAAAACTCAAAGCTCCAGTACTAATAGTTGGGGGCGAGGAAGATGATAGATGTCCCCCCGAGCAGCAATATGCTCTTGAGAATGCGCTAAAAAAACATAATAAAGAGTATAAATTAATAATGGTTCCCAAAGAGGGTCATGGTTTTATAAATCCTGAAAATAGATTTATGTTTTACAGGGAAATGTTAGAGCACTTCAATAAGTACCTATAAAATTGGTGGAGGCGGCGGGAATTGAACCCGCGTCCGTTAGTCCTTCAACCTAACTTCTACATGCTTAGCTTTTTCTTTTTGTTTCGTATTAATGATCCGAAAAGCAGGATACTTAATACTAGCCTAAATAAAATTTTGGAATTTAATCGTTAAGGCACCGAAAAAATCCTAGACTATGAAATTTCCCAGTACTTCAAACCATAGTCAATTCTTGTACTGGTTAGCCAATTAAGCGGCTAATGCGTAGTTGTCGTTTTCTGCAACTAAATTTTTTGTGATACGTTTTACAAGAGTTATCACGATCTTGGCATGCGCTTTGGAATCCAATAAAAACGTCGAACCCAATTCGCCCCCATGGGGTGCAAGATTATATATGAATTTTATGATTTGTTAGAATTTTTAAGAATTCTGCTTTTTTGCCTTTCCCAATCTCTTTTTTTAATTTCTTCTCTTTGATCAAACTTTTTCTTTCCCTTGCCAATAGCGATGTCACACTTTACTTTATTATTTTTCCAATAAAGCTTGGTTAGCACGCATGTTTCCCCTTTTTTGCTCACTGCATCACCAATTGCAAAGATTTCTTTTTTATGCAGAAGCAGTTTTCTTGATCGAGTAATGTCAACTTGGTCTTGAATAGATCCAGGTGCATCAATTTTTAGGCCAATTAACCATGCTTCGTCATCTTTAAGCGTCACATAAGTATCTTTTGCATCAACTTTACCCATTCTCAGACTTTTAACTTCCCAACCCTCAAGCGCAATACCTGCTTGAAATGTCTCATTCAAGGAAAAGTTCCTTCGAGCATTTTTATTTAATACAATTGTATGATCTGGTTTAGTCATATTCGTTAATAATACTACCTATCTTCATTAATTTATAAATGGAAAACATAAAGAAAAAAAACTTTTATATTTATCTGGGTTTGTCACTTTTTATTTTCTTGGCTATTGCTCCATGGATTTTGACGCATGAACTGTCTTCATTCATATTAAGATCATTTAATGCATATCTAGCAATAGTAATAAGCTTTATTGCTGGAAGTTTGTGGTGGAGAGATAATCTCAAAAAAGACATTCATTTAGAAGCTATTGTTATATCCATGCTTGCCTTTCTAGGAATTCTGATTTTTGAATTCAGTCAAGGCATAGCAATTATTTTGCAAATTATCTTGATAAATTTTTTATTAAGATTTGAGCTAAAAGTCATTGGTGAGGATGAAAATATCCTGAGTTATATTGAGACTAGAAAACTAGCAACTTATATAATTACAATACTATGTGTAATACAGCTCGCCTACTTATTTAATCCTTACGTAAATTAAACATGAATAAAAATACAATCACCTGGATCGGCAAATGGACATTTATCTTAGCAGCTGCTGGCTCTGCAGTTGGCCTTGGAAACATATGGGGCTTTCCCTATAAGGCAGGAACTAATGGAGGGGGTGCATTTGTTCTCATTTATCTTGGGTGTATTCTCATGATTGGTTTGCCCATCATGATGGCAGAAATAATCATAGGAAGACGTGCCAGAAAAAGTCCGGTTAATGCTATGAAAAATGGCGCTATAGAATCAGGGGTAAGCCCTAATTGGCAGATTGTTGGATGGGGAGGGTTGCTTTCTGGAATTCTGATTCTCTCTTTTTATAGTGTTTTGGCAGGAATATGCCTAAACTATATTGGTATTTCGGCAGGCGCTAATTCAGGCATGTCATCAGTAGAAGAATTTTCACGAGCTACTGCATCTGCCACTAATTTACTTTTTTGGCATACAGTGTTTATTAGTCTTAATATTTTCATTATTGCTTACGGTGTCATTTCCGGCATTGAGAGAGTAATTAACTTCATGATGCCAGTATTATTTATTCTAATTATTATTATGGTGCTAAATGCCATGATTAATGGTGACTTTATGCGGGGCTTGAGTTTCATGTTTGCACCTGACTTTTCTCAGGTAACGCCAGCTACTTTTCTCAGCGCAATGGGCCAAGCCTTTTTTAGTCTGAGTTTAGGAATGGGGTCAATCATGTGTTATGGGTCTTATATGCCAGATGACGAGAATATATTTAAGACCTCGCTGAGTGTTGCTGGATTGGATACTTTGATTGCAATTATGGCAGGCTTAGCAATATTTCCGATTATATTTGCTTATGGATTAGATGCGGCATCAGGACCCAATCTTGTATTTGTAAGTATGTTGTCTGCTTTTTCAGATATGCCATTTGGTAATTTGTTAGGCCCTGTGTTTTTTATACTGCTTTCGATCGCTGCATTGAGTAGTTCGATCTCATTGTTGGAACCCAGTGTTGCTTATTTTGATGAAGAAAAAATTGTTTCAAGGCCTGTGGCTGCGATTTCACTTGGTTTTATTGCATGGTTATTAGGTATCGGAAGTTTATTAAGTTTTAATCTCTGGTCCGATAAAACTTTTATAGCTGGATTTGATTTTTTAGGCTCAATGGACTTTATTACAAATCAGCTTTTAATGCCATTAGGGGGGATGTTTGTAGCAATCTTTGCCGGTTGGTTTCTTAGTACAAAAATTGTTGTGGAGGAGCTTTCAGAAGGGCAAGAGAAAGTATTTAATATTTGGAAGTTTTTTATTAAATTTGTTTCGCCTGTCCTAGTTGCGGCCGTGTTCATTAATCAGCTAATTCCATTCTTTCAGAACCTCTAAAGTTGACAAGAAGAATTGATAAAGAGGTTGAAGTTAATCATTCGCCCGCTGAAGTCTTAAAACTTATCTTTGCGTATGAAAATTATTCACGTTTTATACCAGGCTGTATTTCATCAACAAAAAAAGAAATCTCAGATTCACAGACTCAAGGAAAGCTAGTATTTAGTTTTTTAAATAAAGATTATATTTTTGAATCCTTGAATGAAGAAATTGAAGATGGTTTAAAAATGGATCAAATTTCCGGACCGTTTAAATCATTTAGATCCTTTTGGCAGGTAACCTCAGCTAATAATAAAACTTTAATTCAATTTTCAGCCGAGTTTGAAACAAGCTATATTTTGGAATTCCTTGCCACAGATAAAAGGATTAATACCTTAGCTGATAAAATTATCTCTGCATTTTTAGGTCAGCTAAGATGAAAATTTTTTTCTCATACTCAGAAAATAACAAAACTCATCTGAAGTCATTTGAGCTTGCTGAGGGTTCAACCGTAGATGAATTATTAGAAGTTGATGACGTAAGGCAAGTTCTTGAATCCCAAAATGCAGATTATAAAATAGGAGTTAATGGAGAAATATTGGACGGCAAGTTTTTTCCTGTTCCTAAAAAATACAGACTTCAGGAAGGCGAAAGGGTTGAAATTTACAATACTTTGAAGGTTGATCCTAAAGATAATAGAAAAAAGAGGGCACTATAGCTAATCGACTGACTCCTCAAGATTCCAGCTATCTAAAATACCTTGATCATTAAAAAATAAAGTCAATTTTTTTTCAGCAAGATTTCTATCTCCAACTTTAACGGAGTAATAATAATCCCATCTTTGATTTGTTAGAGGAGATTTGGCTAATGGTGTTCCAAGAAGGTATCTAATCTGATCTTTATTTAGCCCAGACTTAAGTTTTTCAATATCCTCATCATCCACTATGTTTCCTTGTAGTACTGGAACCTCATAAGGACTCAACGCTGAACACCCAATAAAGAATAAGATGCCAAAAGAAATAAAATACTTGCTTGATAATTGCTTCATTGACTTGATTGTTTATACTTGAGGAAATCATTTTACTTGAGTTTGATGACCAAAGAAAACAATGAACTAAAAAAGGCTGGATTAAAAGCAACCCTTCCTAGAATAAGAATCCTTGAGGTTTTAGAAGGGAGTGCTGAAAACCACTTATCCGCAGAGGATATCTACAAAAACTTAATTGCTAATGGAGAGGATGTAGGGCTCGCCACTGTATACAGAGTACTGACACAGTTTGAATCTGCTGGCATTGTAACGCGTCATAACTTTGAGAGTGGCCATTCAGTTTACGAAATCACACCAGATGATCACCATGATCACATGGTTTGTCTTGAAACCGGAGACGTTATTGAGTTTCATGACGAAATAATTGAGAAGCAACAAGAAAAAATTGCCTCTGAAATGGGCTATGAAATCGTTGATCACTCAATGGTTCTTTACGTCAAACCAAAAAAATAGATAACTTAAATTTCTTGAACTCCTTACCCTAGTCCATATATAGACATTAGGGTGGAGTGATGTCAAAAAAGAAAGATAAAGATATTCAAACTGAACATAAATCTGCAGAAGTAAGTCATGATGATGGAACTCCGGTTGAATCAGAGGATTCTACCGACCAAGCTGACCTCGTAGCAGAATTGGAAGATAAGCTTTTACGATCAAGAGCTGAGATAGAAAACCTTAGTCGCAGGCATTTAGTTGATTTAGAAAAAGCTCATAAATATGGGGTTGAGAATTTATTGTCCGAATTATTGCCTGTTATTGATAACCTTGAGCATGCTATTAACAATTTCGGTGATGATAGTCGATCTGAAGATCGAGAGGGCATTGAATTAACCTTAAAGTCTTTTGAGTCTGCTCTTGATAAATTCAACATGATACCCATAAATCCCTTAGGAGAGGAATTTAACCCCGAAATGCATGAAGCAGTTAGCATTCAGCCCGATAAAGACCTTGAGGATAATCAAATATCAAATGTCTTACAGCGTGGATGGCAAGTGCATAAGAGAGTTGTAAGACCTGCAAGGGTAATAGTGGTTAAAAATTAGGAAATAGTATGTCAAAAATTATAGGAATAGATTTAGGTACAACAAATAGCTGTTTAGCAGTAGTTGAAGGTGGAAGTCCAAAGGTTATAGAAAATAACGAAGGCGGCAGAACAACTCCATCTGTTATTGCCTATACAGAAGGAAATGAAGTCTTGGTTGGAACACCTGCAAAAAGACAAGCTGTAACAAATCCTGAAAATACAATTTATGCAATTAAGCGTTTAATCGGTAGAAGATTTAGTGATGATGTTGTTAAGAAAGATATCGATATGGTGCCCTATAAAATTATCGAAGCTGAAAATGGCGATGCTTGGGTTAAATCAGGTGATAAAGAGCTAGCCCCACCACAAGTCTCAGCTGAAATTTTAAAGAAATTAAAGAAGAGTGCTGAAGATTACCTTGGACATGAAGTTAAGGAGGCTGTAATTACTGTTCCAGCTTACTTTAATGATTCCCAAAGGCAGGCTACTAAAGATGCTGGAAAGATTGCTGGCTTAGACGTTAAAAGAATTATTAATGAACCTACTGCGGCAGCATTAGCTTATGGATTAGATAAGAAAAAAGGTGACTCAACCGTGGCAGTTTATGACCTGGGTGGAGGTACCTTTGATATATCAATTATCGAAATTTCTGAAGTGGATGGCGAACATCAATTTGAAGTTTTGTCCACAAACGGTGATACCTTTTTAGGTGGCGAGGACTTTGATTTAAAACTAATAGATTTTTTTGTTGAAGAATTCAAAAATGAATCCGGATTTGATTTAAAGAGTGATCCCCTAGCTCTGCAAAGACTTAAAGAGGCAGCTGAAAAGGCTAAGATTGAACTATCATCTAGCGAGCAAACCGAAGTTAATTTACCCTACATTACTGCCGATGCTTCAGGGCCAAAACATTTTGTGCAGAAAATAACACGAGCTAAATTAGAAGGATTAGTCGAAGATCTTGTTGAAAAAAGCTTAAAACCTATGCAGTTAGCTTTGGATGATGCAAAACTCAGCTTAAATGATATAGACGAGGTATTACTTGTTGGCGGTCAAACAAGAATGCCTCTTGTTCAAGAGAAAGTAAAAAACTTTTTTGGTAAAGAAGCCAAGAAAGATTTAAATCCTGATGAGGCTGTTGCGCTTGGAGCAGCAATTCAAGGATCTGTTCTTTCTGGAGACACTAAAGATGTTCTGCTATTAGATGTAACTCCGTTAACCTTAGGCATTGAAACTTTGGGAGGTGTAGCGACACCATTGATAGAGAAAAATACAACTATTCCAACACAAAAATCACAAGTTTTCTCAACAGCTGAGGATAATCAGTCTGCTGTAACTGTTCATGTTATTCAAGGTGAGAGAAAACAAGCATCAGAAAATAAATCTTTAGGACAGTTTAATCTTGAGGATATCCCACCTGCACAAAGAGGTATGCCACAAATTGAAGTTACTTTTGATTTAGATGCTAATGGAATTTTAAATGTGTCTGCAAAGGATAAGAAAACCGGCAAAGAGCAGTCCATAGTGATTAAAGCTTCCAGTGGTCTTTCAGATGAGGATATTGAAAAAATGGTGAAAGATGCAGAAGCTAATGCCGAAGAAGATAAAAAATTCGAAGGTCTTGTGCAAGCAAAAAATAATGCTGACATGCTAGTTCATGCTACAAGAAAAACTGTTGATGAGTCTGGTGATAAGTTAAGTAACGATGAAAAAGAATCCATTGAAAAGGCAGTTACAGACTTAGAGAATGCTATCAAAGAGGAAGATATTGATTCTATTGAAGCTTCAACAAAATCACTAAATGATGTTCTAACACCTTTATCTGAAAAGCTTTATCAGGCAAGCGAAGATCAAGATGTGTCTGAAGAACCTAATAATTCTGATGATGAAAATACTGTAGAAGCTGAGTTTGAAGAAGTAAAAGAAGAAGATTCTAAGTAAGTTATGTCAAAACGGGACTACTACGAAGTTCTTGGGGTCTCGAGATCTGCTACAAGGCAGGAACTAAAGAAAGCTTTTAAAAAGCTTGCAATGAAATATCATCCAGACCGAAATCCTGATGATCAAGCTGCTGCTGAGAAATTCAAAGAAGCTGCAGAGGCATACGAAGTTTTATCTGACACCGAAAAAAAAGCTGCATATGATCAGTTTGGTCATAGTGGTGTTTCTGGAATGGGTGGAGGTGCTGGGTTCCAAGACTTTGATTTCGGTGATATCTTCGGTGATATCTTTGGAGATGTTTTTGGTGGCAGGTCACGTTCTAGGGGGCGATCAAGACGAGGAGATGATCTTCAATATCAACTAGACCTTTCTCTAAAGGATGCAATTTTTGGTATAAAAAAAGAAATCGATATTCCTAGGTTATCTGTTTGCGCTACTTGCGATGGCACCGGTGCAAAACCAGGAACGCAACCTGTTACTTGCAGACAATGCAACGGAGTTGGCCAAATCAGAATGCAGCAGGGGTTTTTTTCTGTTCAACAAACATGCCCAAGCTGTAACGGTAGAGGAACTATTGTCGAAGAGTATTGTCGGTCGTGTAACGGCAAAGGCTTAACTCAATCAACTAAAAAGCTGTCTGTGACGATACCAGCCGGTGTAGACCATGGAGATAAAGTAAGACTTTCTGGAGAAGGTAATGCTATTTCAGGAGGAAAAAATGGCGATCTATACGTAGTTATAAATGTGCTTCCTAATAAGATTTTTGAGAGAAATAATATGGACCTATATTTTGAAGCCCCCATTTCATTTGAAACAGCTATTCTTGGTGGCTCAATAGAGGTGCCTACATTAGAATCAAAAATTTCTCTTAAAATACCACCATCAACGCAAACAGGAAAAATCTTTAAAGTATCTGGTAAAGGCGCTACTTCTGTTCAAAGATCAGGAAGGGGCGATCTTCTATGCAGAATTGTTGTGGAAACTCCAATAAATTTAAGTAAGCAGCAAAAAGAATTATTGTCACAAATCGCCTCTGAAAATAATGAATCTAATTATCCCATCCAATCATCCTTCAAAAGCGCTGCTGAAGATTTTCTTAAGGAATAATGTTAATAGCTTTAAGCGGGTTCTCTGGAAAAATGGGTGAGAGCATAAGAGAATTAGCCGTTCATTCCTATGAAATAGTTGATTTTAAATCAGCTGATCTTCAAAAAAATAAACCTGATGTCACCATTGATTTCTCTTCTCCTGAACAATTACTAAAAGTTATTAACAGCTGTCTAGAGTTAAAAATTCCATTAGTTATAGGCACAACTGGTCTTAATTCCAATCATCTAGCTGAAATTTCTGATGCTTCAAACAAAATTCCAATTTGTCTTGATGCAAATTTCTCTCCCGGAGTACATAAACTGATATCAAACATAGAGGCGTTTCTAACAAGTACACAGGAAAAAATTACTGGCATAACTATAAATGAAATTCATCATACTAATAAAGTGGATGCCCCATCTGGAACAGCATTAATGATCCAAAAAAAAATTCTAGAAAGATTCTCAGATTTAAATCTTAACTTTAATATGCATTCTGAAAGAAAAGGCGATGTTTACGGAATACATCAAGTTTCACTGCTAGGCAATGAATCAATTGTTTGCACATTTGAGCACAAAGCTGAAAGTAGAATTATTTTTGCCGATGGAGCAATAAAAGCTGCAAAGCTAATTATAAATAAAAAACCAAATTTGTATTCAATAAAGGATTTTTTACCAGATTTGCTTTAAATACTGCACAAATTTAATTAGAATACGTCCACTTTTAATCACGAAAGCGAGTTATTCCAACAAACTGGGTGCTCTGATGAGTTTTTTGTTGGTACGCTGGAGAATTTAACCCGGAGGTACATATGAGCATTGTTTCTATTCAAGATCTGCTTAATGCAGGCGTTCATTTCGGTCATCAATCTAGGTTTTGGAATCCAAAAATGGAAGGATTTATTTTCGATACTAGAAAAAAGATTAGCATAATAAATTTAGAGATGACTCAAGAGTATCTAAGTGCTGCAGCATCTAAGGCTGAAGAAATTTGCTCCAGGGGAAATAGAATTCTGTTTGTAGGTACAAAAAGATCGGCTGCAAAGACAATCAAAGAGGAAGCTTCAGCTTTAGGCTTACCTTACATAGATAAACGTTGGTTGGGTGGCACCCTAACAAATTGGAAAACGATTAGGGGATCAGTAAGAAGACTGTTAGACATTGAAGAAATGATTACTTCTGGAAGAATCAATAAGCTTTCAAAAAAAGAAGCACTGGACATAACTAAAGAACATGAAAAACTTTCTGCAAGTGTTGGCGGGATAAAAGATATGAAAGGGCTTCCTGACGCTCTTTTCGTTGTCGATGTAAATTATGAAAAAATTGCAGTTACAGAGGCTAAAAAGATGGGTATTCCAATTATTGCACTGGTAGACACCAACTCTAATCCTGAAGGTATTGACTACGTTATTCCAGGCAACGATGATGCTATACGCTCAATAAAATTAATTACCAAAGTTATTGCTGACTCATGTGCAACTGGCCTTTCTAACTCTAAAGGAGGAGTTATTACAGGCGAAGAGGAAGATGTGCCTGTAGTAACTGTAAGAAAATCAAATACAACATCTGGAAAGGTTGCTAATTTAGTGTCATCTGCAGATGCTGAGGAGCCAACACCTATAGAAGATGAGCCTAAAGAAGAATTTATTGATGAATCAGTCGACTCTGATGAGGTTAAACAGGAAAGTGAAATAATCAATGAGCCAGAGTTAACTGAAGATCAAGAGGAAAGTGATCCAGAGGTAAAAGAATCATGACGATTTCAGCAGCCCAAGTAAAGGAATTAAGAGATATATCAGGCGTTGGTATGATGGAGTGTAAAAAGGCACTTACCGAGACTGATGGCGATGTTGAAAAGGCACTTGATCTTCTAAGGTCTAACAGTGCTTTAAAAGCTGAGAAAAAGTCATCTAGAACCGCAGCAGATGGGCTAATTGTTATAGCTCAAACTTCTGAGTACTCTGCATTGGCTGAAATAAATTCTGAAACTGATTTCGCCGCAAAAGATTCAAAATTTTTAGAGTTTTGCAATGAAGTTAAGAGCCACCTCGAAGAAAATAGGGTTGAATCAGTAGAAGCTCTCAATAACGATTTTAATGAAAAAAGAGAGGCTTTGGTGCAAGCAATAGGAGAAAATATTCAGATTAGAAGGTTAGATCTAGTCGAGAATGTTGGATCTGTGGGTACATACCTTCATTCCGACTCCAAGCTTGGAGCTTTAGTTTCTATTAATGTGGACAATTTTGACTTAGCAAAAGACCTAGCGATGCATGCAGCTGCTTCTAATCCTTCTTGCATTACTAAGGATGATATAGATAAAGATATTTTGGCACGAGAAAAAGCTATTTATAAAAAGCAAGCTGAAGAATCAGGTAAAGATGAGAAAATCATGGAAAAGATGGTTGAAGGTAAAGTCAGAAGATTTCTTGAGGAGGTATCCTTTGTATCCCAACCATTTGTGAAAAATCCTGATCAAAAAATTCAAGAACTCCTTGATGATAGTGGTGCAGCAATAGTAATGATGTCTAGATTCAAAGTAGGTGATGGTATAGAGGTCGAAAAGAAGGATTTTGCATCAGAGGTGGCAGAACAGCTTAAGTAAATGTCTAAGCTTCAATACAAAAGATTGCTTGTGAAGTTCAGTGGTGAAGCTGTTGCTGGAGATGATGTTCATGGCATTGATCCAAAAATTCTTGATCATATGGCAAATTCTGTAAAGGGTGTTCAGGAGCTTGGTGCAGAAATTGGTATCGTCATTGGTGGCGGCAACCTTTTTAGGGGTGAAAAGCTAAGTAAAGCTGGAATGGACAGAGTGGCAGGTGATCACATGGGCATGCTTGCAACAGTAATGAATGGAATTGCTCTAAGAGATGCTTTGGAGAGAGCTGGAGTTAAAACAAGAGTTATGTCAGCTATTTCCATGTCAGGTTTGGTCGAACACTATGACAGGAGACTTGCAATTCAGCTTCTTAGTGATGGATATGTTGTTATTTTTACTGCAGGAACAGGTAACCCATTCTTTACTACTGATACTGCTGGATGTCTTCGTGCAATTGAAACTCAATCAAGCTTGATGTTAAAGGCAACAAGAGTAGATGGAGTTTATTCTGCTGATCCAGAAACTAATAAAGATGCAGTTTTTTATGACTCATTATCTTTTGATGAAGCTATTCAACAAAACCTGAAGATCATGGACGCAACTGCCCTAACTCTTGCAAGAGACCACTCATTACCAATAAAAGTTTTTGACTTCAGCAAAGAAAATGCCTTGCTTGACATTGCTTGCGGTAAATCAATTGGGACATTAATATCATCATGATGGACAGCATCCTCTCAGATATTAAAACCAAAATGCAAAGATCGCTTGAAGCACTTGCATATGAATTTAATAAAATTAGAACAGGAAGAGCCAATCCAAGTATCCTTGACAGTATAAAAGTAGATTATTACGGCAACCCAACACCCATTAATCAAACCGCTAATATCTCAGTAGAAGAGGGAAGAACACTTTCCATATCTCCATGGGATAAAAGCATGATTGGTGAAATAGAAAAAGCAATTCTTAAATCGGATTTAGGTTTAAATCCAAATTCATCAGGCGATTTAATAAGAATTACAATGCCAGCACTAACTGAAGAAACACGACAGGACTACATCAAGCAAGCACGCAATGAAGCAGAAAACTCTCGAATCTCAATTCGTAATATAAGAAGAGATGCAAATAATTCAGCAAAAGACCTTCAAAAACAAAATGAAATTTCTGAAGACGAACTTAAACGTATCGAAGCTGAGGTTCAAAAAACGACTGACCATTTTATAGGATTGGTTGAAGAAGAATTAAAGAGTAAAGAGGCTGATCTAGCCGAGATCTAATCACTATGGCATCTGCCAACCCAGCAAATAATCCAAAAAATGTTGGGATCATTATGGATGGAAATGGCCGCTGGGCTAAACAAAATTCATTGATTATAAATCGTGGACATGAAAAAGGCGTTGCAGTTGTTAAGGAGATTGTTAAAGAGGCTGTTCGCCAAAAACTTCAATCCCTAACTTTGTATGCTTTCAGTACAGAGAACTGGTCAAGGCCAAAAAAGGAAATTTCTGGTATTAAACGCTTAATTATTGAGGCAATTCAAGAACAAGTACCTGAGTTAGCTGAACAAAAAGTTAAACTTAATTTTTTTGGTGAAATAGAGACTTTTGGAAAAAAAGTCCATACAAGCGTTCTTCAGGCTGAAAAAGATACTTCTTTTACAAAACCAGCTCTCAATTTAAACATTGCTTTAGGATATGGGGGTAGGTCGGACATAATTAATGGCATTAGGACAATTGCGGATGAGGCAAAAAAGACCAAGAGAGACTTACTAATTGATGAAACTAGTTTTTTTAATTACCTGAGTGCACCAATTAATGATCTTGATGTTTTAATACGAACCGGCGGCGATCATAGAATTAGTAATTTTCTTTTGTATCACATTGCATACACTGAACTAATTTTTGTTGATAAGCTTTGGCCAGATTTCAGTTCAAATGATTTTCAGGATTGTTTGAATTCTTTTAAAAAAAGGAAAAGACGTTTTGGAAAAAGAGTTTATTAAGAATCTAATATCAAGGGTTCCTATAGCCCTTTTGATGGCAGCTGTAATTATTTTAGCCCTAGCTTATGGAAACTCTCTTCTTATAAAAATATTTATTCTAGTTATTACTATTCTTGCAGCTCTTGAACTGCTGAACTTCATTGGGCGAAGTGTATTTAATATTCTATTTCTAGTATCAGCGTTGGTTGGGATCCTATTTCTCCAAGAAAACATAAAGGTATTATTGGCAATATTTGGCTTCTATTTATGGACTGTAACCATGATTCTTATGGCATTTAGACAGCTACCTAAATTAAAAATATTTATGCCCTACATGATGATAATTTTCTTATCCATATTTTTATCTTCTGGAATATTAATCAGTTCAAGTCAATCACTTCCAATCAATGGAAATCTTCTTTTGTTTGTAGTTATCTTAAACACTGCACTTATTGATATAGGAGCGTATTTATTTGGAAACTTATTTGGTAAAAATAAGATTTTTCCTTTAATGAGTCCAAACAAGACTGCAGAGGGACTTATAGGCGGCTCATTACTTTCAATAATTTTTATCTCCTCAATGTTTTTACTTAACTTTATTCCTCAATTAGTTTTCCTTGCTATTGTGGCTAGCATTCCTTTTACGTTTGTTGGTGATTTATTTGAAAGCTATTTAAAAAGAGTTTCAGATGTAAAAGATTCAAGTTCATTATTGCTTGGCCATGGTGGCTTCTTAGATAGAATCGACTCACATCTTCCTGCATTCACAACTGTGGCAGGCATATTGTTTTTGTTGTTATGAGAGGTGTATTTATTTCAGGTGGAACAGGGAGTATTGGCTCCAGCGCCTTAAGTGTTATTCGACAAAATACCGATAGCTTAAAATTGATAGGCTTTTCATACAATAATAATCACGAAAAGGCTAAGGAAATCATTAGTGAATTTAAGCCCAAATATGTTTTTTCGAATCAGCCAACTGATCTTGATGTACCCAATCAAATAACTGACGAAGATGATTTGTTGGAAGTTTTTTGTTTAGAATCTATAGAATTTATTATTTGTGGTGTTTCAGGCTTTGAAGGTTTGAAATCTACAATGCTAGCCTCAAAATCTGGAAAAAAGATTTTGTTAGCTAACAAAGAAAGTATTGTTACCGCTGGCAGTATTTTTTTAGAAAGTTGTAAAAAGTCCAATAGTCAAATATTTCCAATAGACAGTGAGCATAATGCAGTTTTGCAATGTCTAGATACTAAGAGCAACAACTCTGAAATAAGCAAAGTGACGCTTACTGCCTCTGGTGGCCCCTTTTATGGGATGAGCATGGATAAGCTCAAAGAAATTACACCAGAACAAGCAGCTAATCATCCTAATTGGAAAATGGGAACAAAAATTTCTATTGACTCAGCAACTCTAATGAATAAATGTCTTGAAGTAATCGAAGCCGCAATTCTTTTTAAAATTGAAAGCGATAAAATCAATGCTGTCATTCATCCTCAAAGTATTTTGCATGCAATGGTTACCTATGTTGATGGGTCCTCAATTGCACATCTAAGCAATCCATCCATGGAGGTGCCTATCGCAAACATGCTTAGGGGTGATAAGAGGATAAGTATAAATTTTGAGGAGCTATTAACTTCTGAGAAAGCATTAGAATTCTTTCCTGTACCTCATGAAAAAGAATCCTTATTTGAAATTGCAAGAGATGTAATCGAGCATCAAGGAAATAGAGGTGCAATTTTTAATGCAATAAATGAGGTAGCAGTTCAGCAATTTCGTGATTCTAAAATAAGTTTCCTTGAAATTGATAAGGTTATAAAGGGAACTTATAGTGCTATGTCAATGTCAAAGCTAGACTCGATAGAGGAAGTTTATTTTTATGACCAAGAAGCACGCATAAAGTCATTGGAAATGATAAAATCTATATCCCATTAATTAGCCTATGATTTATTTTTTCTCAGCCATAGTATTACTCGGTGTACTTATTACAATTCATGAATTCGGTCATTTTATTGTTGCAAGATATTTTGGTGTTTATGTTCAACGATTTTCCATAGGCATGGGGCCTGTTTTTTACAAGAAACATGATAAACAGGGAACAGAATTTGCACTTTCCGCATTACCTCTTGGAGGTTATGTGGCTATGTTATCTGACAGAGCAATCGCAGAAGACGAATCTATCTTAGATGGATTGAGTAAAGAACAACTTGCAAATACCTTTGAATCTAAACCTAAATGGCAACGAGCTCTTATTATGCTTGCAGGGCCTATAGCAAATTTTATTTTGGCAATCCTGGTTTTTGCAATCATTTATTCAAATTCTGTTGAAAGACAGTTTGATGCAACCGTTGTCTTGAATGAAACCTCCAAAATAGAGAATCAATATGCTTTTGAAGATGGTGACGTTCTTGAGTTCATAGAGAGCAAAAAAATTAATAATCTTCAGGATTTACGGCTGGAGTTATTATCCCATTCTGGCAAATCTGGCTTCATTAATTTTGGCTTTAAAGATACTATCGGAAATAGGTTTGAAGAAGCAATTGAAGTCAATAACTTTTTAAGCGATGAGAATGAACAGATTAACCCTGAAAACGCCCTTGGTTTCACAATTGATCTTAAATTAAGACCATATATTGGCCAAATAGCTGATGGCTTGCCTGTTGCTTCAAGCGGCCTTCAAGTTAACGACCTTATTTTAAGCGTGGAGTCTCAGCCCATTAAATACTTCGATGATATTCGAGAGGCTATAGCATCATCAAGATCAGTGATCCAGGTCGAGGTTTTAAGAGATTCGCAAAGATTGTATTTTGATGTTGAACTCTCAAAGAGAGAGGTTGAAGGAGTGGAGCAAAACTATATTGGTATTGTGCCCGGAACTAGATTGAATATCCTTGAATCTATTGTTAAAGGAGCAAAAGAGACCTTCAATATGAGCTATAAAACAATTACTTTTATTGGCAAAATGTTGACCGGTAACCTTGGAACTCAAAACCTTAGTGGGCCCATAGGAATAGTTCAAATGGCAGGGGACACAGCAAAAGCAGGTATTATTCCATTTCTTTACTTAATGGCTTTGTTGAGTATTTCTTTGGGAGTACTAAATTTGTTACCAATTCCAGTACTTGATGGAGGACAACTCGTATTGCTGGGTGTTGAAGCAATAAATAGAGGACCAATTCCTGAAAAAGTTGAAAATGTCATTTACTCCGGTGGATGGGCGCTGGTCATGCTGCTGATGTTTTTTGCAATATTCAACGATATATCAAGATTTTTCTAGGGGACATTTTGAAAAAGCTTTTACTAACAATATCTTTGATGTTCTCAGTATTGGTGAGCGCATTTGATGAATTCGTGATCTCAGATATTAGAGTTGTGGGATTACAAAGAGTATCAATTGGAAGTATCTTCACAATTATTCCAATTAGCGTTGGCGATAGAATGTCTGAGGAGAAAGTAAGAGATATAGTCTTAGCATTATTTGATACAGAACAATTTAATGACATCAAGATATCTCAAGATGGCACAGCTTTAATCATCGATATCGAAGAAAGACCATCAATTTCTTCCATTGAACTTGAGGGAAATTCGGCACTCAAATCTGAGGATCTACTGCGCGGTCTTGAGGGCGCAGGAATTTCTGAGGGACAAGTTTATAAGCGCTCAACACTAGAAGGGATGAAAAGTGAATTAGTTAGGCAATACGCATCTCAAGGAAGATATGGAGCCGGTGTTGAAGTTGAAACTTTTGATAAGCCAAGAAATACCATCGACTTAAGAATTATCATTGATGAGGGTAAGTCAGCAAAAATAAAGAGCATAAAGGTAATTGGAAATTCAATTTTTTCAGATGATGAGCTTTTGGATGCATTAGAACTGTCAGAGGGAAACTGGTTTTCATTTTTATCAAATAGTAATAAATATTCTAAAGAGACATTAGAGGGCGATATTGAAAACCTTGAATCTTTCTATTTAGATCGTGGTTATTTGAAATACTCACTAGAATCAATTCAAGTGAGTATTTCCCAAGATAGAAAGGATGTCTTTATAACTATGAGTATTATTGAGGGAGAAAAATATACTATCGATGAAGTTAATATTATCGGTGATTTGCCAATTGATGAAAACCTCTACCAACCTATCCTTGATACTTTAAATGGTGAACTCTACTCACAAGCACAAATTACCCAAATTGAAGAGTATTTTAAAAACCTTCTTGGTAATGAGGGATACACTTTTGCTGAAGTAAGAGGTACTCCTGAGATACAAGATTATGATGAATTAGTCGACCTTTTATTTATTGTTCAACCTGGAAACAGAACGTATGCAAGAAAAATTAACTTTAGCGGAAACTATCTCACAAATGACGAAGTCCTGAGAAGGGAAATGAGGCAATTTGAGGGTGCGTGGGCCTCAGATAATCTAATTGAGCAGTCAAAACTAAGATTGGAAAGGTTGGGCTATTTTAAGGAAGTAAACGTTGAAACGATACCAGTTCCTGGTACCGAAGATCAGGTTGATATTGAATTTACTGTTGAAGAAGAGAGCACCTCAAGCATTGGTGGATCGATTGGGTATAGTGACTTTGGTCTCAATCTTGGCTTAAATTTACAAGACCAAAACTTTTTGGGCTCTGGAAATAGAGTAAATATTGGTATCAATAAAAGTGTTTATCAGGAACTTTACAGTTTATCTTTCTTTGATCCGTATTTTACAATGGATGGTGTCAGTAGAGGTTATAGCGTTTACTTTAGAGAAACTGACTACGGCGAGTTTAATGTTGCCAATTATCTTACTAATTCTTTCGGTGCGGGAATACAGTTTGGCTATCCAATTAATGAAATTCAAAGAATAGGGCTTAACTTAAATTATGATAAAACTGATATTAGCGCAGGAACATTACCAGCAAGAGAGATTTCTAATTTCTTGAACTCCGAAGGAGATATTTTTGAGACTCTAAAAGCACAAGCGGTCTGGTCACGAATTACCTTAAATAGAGGCCTATTTCCAACCAATGGATCATCTATAGATGTTTTATTTCAAACTACAGTGCCAGGAAGCGATATAGATTATTACAAAATTAATTTAAGAAATAAGTTCTACAGGCCATTAGGTTTTGCTGACCTAGTTTTTGGATTTGTTGGTGAATTGGGTTACATAGGGACTTATGGAGATACAGAGGTAACACCTTTCTTTGAAAATTTTTATTCAGGTGGACCAAGGTCACTTCGAGGATTCGAATCAAATACTTTAGGACCAAGAGTTACACCAGCTCCATGTTATGAGTACGATGAAATAAATGATGTATGTCCAGATATCATTGATACAGATAATGACGGCATACCAGACGCACCCGCACAAAATCCTTATGCTTTTTCTCAATATGATGATCCTATTGGCGGTAATTTTTTAATTGAAGGAAGTTTGCAGTTAATATTTAAATTGCCAATGGTTGATGACACAAGATCAATGAGATCAGCTTTCTTTATTGACTACGGTAACGTTTTTTCAACAGACTGTTTGGATTATCAGTTGAATTGTTCTGAACCTTCCATTGACGAATTGCGATATTCAATTGGTGTTGGTGTAACATGGATGACTGGATTTGGTCCAATGAGTTTTAGCTTCTCACAACCCTTTAACGATGGTCCATTTGATAGAACTGAAGAGTTTCAGTTTAATATTGGAACATCATTATAGGTTTTAGATGTTTTTTTCTATAATTCATATAAAATATACCAACTTTTTTAGTAGAGGGTCGACATGAAAAAATACTTACTCGGATTATTACTCACAGGTTCTTTTGCTATTCCAGCAATTGCACTTGATGGCGTTGCAGTTATTGACTTAAGAACAGCAGTTTTAGCAACCCAGGCAGCGAAAGATGCTTTTGAGGCTCTCGAAGAAGAATCAGAATATTCTGGCAATTTAGAGCAAGCAAGAGTATTGCAAACTGATAGACAATCACTCGCTGAGAAACTTCAAAAAGAAGCAGAAACACTTTCTCAAGAAGAAATTACTGATATTCAGCGCTCAATTCAAGAGAAATCAAAGGACCTAGAATTTATTGTTGGCAAAATTCAAACTAAGCAAAATGAAACTGCTGATAAAGTTTTTAGAGATTTAAATCCCTCTGTACAAAAGATTCTTCAAGAACTAATCGCTGCTAAACAAGTTAAAGTTTTACTTGGCAGAGAGAATGTTTTATTTGCAGATACATCACTTGATTTAACTGATGACGTTACATCAATGTTGGATGTTGCTGCTCAATCTGAATAAAACATTTGTCAGAAACTAAGTTCTCACTTGAAAAAATAGCTCAGTTTTTAGAAGGCGAGCTAAAGGGAGATCCTAACGCCGAAGTCATTAATGTTTCAGGTATTGAAAGCACTGCTTTGAATACTATTACTTTTTCAACTGATACCAAAACACTAAAAAAAGCTAAGAATTTTCTTGCAACAGCTATCGTACTTCCTAAGGGTTTAGACTCAAGTATTTGTGAGAATGTAATCTATGTTGATGATCCATATTTTGCCTTTGCAAGGTTAACTCAGTTATTTAAAGATCAAACACAACCTTTCAGCCAAGGAAAAAGCTTCATAAATGATTCATCATCAATTGGAGAGGGCACGGTTATTTCAAATAATGCTTACATAGGTCAAGATTGTGTAATAGGCGACAATGTTTTTATAGGACCTAATGTATTTATTGGTAATAAATGTAGCGTAGGATCAGAAACTATTATTCATGCAAACACATCAATCATTCAAGATGTAAACATTGGCGCTAATTGCATTATCCATTCAAACGTTTCTCTTGGTACTGATGGTTTTGGTTTTGCACCTGCTAAAAGTGGCTATGAAAAGATTGAGCAACTTGGGGGATTGATAATTGGTGATAATGTTGAGATAGGCGCAGGTTGCACTATTGACAGAGGTGCGATAAACAACACCCATATCCATGATGGCGTTAAATTAGATAATCAGGTACATATTGCTCACAATGTTATTTTGGGCGAAAACTCAGCAATTGCAGCATCATGTGCAATTGCAGGTTCAACTATCATAGGAAAGAACTTGCAGATGGGTGGACTTTCAGGAATTTTAGGCCATCTAAAGATTTGTGATGATGTTTTTGTTGGAGCTCATACTCTTATTACAAAAAGTATAAATAAGCCGGGTCAGTACATAGGAATAATGCCTGCTCAATCTCATAGTGATTGGGCTAAATCATCTGTTTTCATTCGCAAACGAAATAAAGATTAATATGTACGATCTTGATCATGTAAAGAAACATCTGCCACATAGGGACCCATTTTTATTGGTAGACAGAGTTATCGAAGTTGATCTTGGTAAGAAAATTCATGCTCAGTGGGACATAAAGCCTGAAGCTGATTTTTTTAGAGGACATTTTCCTGATAAACCAGTATTACCAGGAGTCTTAATTATTGAATCGTTAGCACAAGCAGCTGGAATATTAGGCTTTATGACCATGAATAAGACACCTGAAGAGGGCAGCATCTATTATTTTGCTGGAGCAGACAAAGTTAGGTTCAGACAACCCGTTGTCCCTGGAGAAGTCCTTGATCTATTCTCAGCAGTTGAAAGTGTCAAAAGTGGGATTTGGAAATTTAATTGTTACGCTGAGGTAGAGGGTAAAAAAATTTGTTCAGCCATGATATTGTGTGCTGATCGCCCTAAATAATTATGTCTGATAAATCTTTTATCCATCCAAGTGCCAAGGTAGATAGCTCAGCTACTATAGGCCCGTTTTGTTTTATAGGTGAAGGGGTTACAGTTGGGCCAGAATGCGAACTAAAATCTCATGTTGTGATTAAGGGGCCAACGACCATTGGTCCCAAGAATGTTTTCTATCAGTTTTGCACAATCGGCGAGGATACTCCGGATAAAAAATATCAAGGTGAAAAGACAACTCTTCAAATTGGTGAAGGGAATATTTTTAGAGAAGGTTTCACTGCTCATCGTGGAACAGTTCAAGACAAATCAACTACTGTCATTGGTGACTTCAACCTGTTTATGGCTTACTCACATGTTGCTCATGATTGTGTGGTTGGAAACAATAATGTCTTCGCAAATAATAGTGGCATTGCTGGACATGTAAATGTAGGAAATTTTGCTACGCTGGGTGCTGTTTCACTTATCCATCAATTTTGCAATGTTGGCAGTTATGCTTTTACGGGCCTTAACACGGTGATAACAATGGATATCCCAGCATTTGTAAAAGTTGCCGCTAATCCTGCTAGGCCTATAGGCCTTAACACCGTTGGGATGCAAAGAAATGGTTTTTCTGACGATGACATTGGCGTTTTGAAAAAAGCATATCGAATTGTTTATCGAAAGGGTTACTCTTTAGAGGATGCCATTTCGTCTCTTAATGAATTAGACATAAATCAAAAAGGCCTTAAAGAATTTATCGCATCTGTAGAGCAATCCTCAAGAGGCTTATTGCGATAGGTGCAAAGTTCTAAATTAAGAATAGGTATTATTTCTGCTGAAAAATCAGGTGACTATCTAGCAGCAAGCTTCATTGAGTCTTTGAAATCCTCTGGCAGAGATTTTGAATTATTTGGAATTGGTGGAAAGGAACTAGATAAATTTAATATTTCTAGACCCCAAGATTTTGATAGAGAAATTTTGAATGTGATGGGAATTATTGACCCATTAAAGAACTTAAGGCAAATCTTAAGAGCTAGAAAACAAATACTTAATTTTTTAATTAGTAAAAACATTAATATTTTTATAGGTGTAGACTCCCCAGATTTAAATTCTTTTTTTCACAAAAAGCTTAAAAAAATAAACTCAACAATAAATTTCCAAATTGTTAGTCCGTCTGTTTGGGCATGGAGGTCAGGTCGAGTTAAACAGCTTAGAAAATTTGTAGATACGACTTTTTGCTTATTTAAATTTGAGCATGATTACCTTAAGAAAAATAATGTGAATTCTTTTCATGTGGGGCATCCATTTCAAGATATTGAAAAGGTCGAAGATGTTTCCTCAATTAAAAATAGATATGAAATCAAAAATGATTCAGAATGTTTAACTTTCTTGGTTGGAAGCAGAAGGTCTGAAATTTCCAATATGCTGTCTATTTACAAAAAGGTAATTAAAAAGGTCTATGAGAGTGATAAAAGTTATAGCTTTTTATTCCCAGTCGTCAATCAAGATCATAAAAATATAATTCAAGCAGAGCTCAGTGGGCTAGAAACTCCAATCTTTGTTCAAACTGATAAAATGAAAGAGTTCTTATCATTATCAACTTTCACTATTTCAACCTCAGGAACTGCATCACTCGAGGCTGCTTGCTATGGAAATATTCCAATAATCTGTTACAAAACCAGTTTAATAAACTATTTAATTTTAAAACCTTTAATGCAAACTAACTTGATTGGTCTTCCAAATTTAATTCTAGGAAAAAATGTTTTTCCAGAGCTTCTTCAGAATCAATGTACGCCAAATGAAATATTTGATGCCTTTATGTCAGCTAGAGAGAATAAAGATCAGCTAGCTTTAAGAGTGACTAATGTAAAGGATCTAATTAAGGGAAATGGTATGACTGAGGGAGCAAGATATTTGCTGGAGAGAGTTGATAGTGCAAGCAGGAGTTGATGAGGTTGGGCGAGGCTGTCTAGCAGGACCTGTAGTTGCTGCTGCGGTTGTACTATTTAATGAGGTTGAGGGACTTAAAGATTCAAAGCAATTAACGCCCATAAAAAGAAATCGTCTTTGTGATGAAATTCTTGAAAATGGAATTACAGGAATAGGCATTTCTTCAAATGTTGAGGTTGATGAAATAAATATTCATCAAGCATCTCTCTTAGCAATGGAGAGGGCAATAAGCAATCTAGAGATAAAACCAAGTAATATTTTTGTAGATGGGAAGTTTGGATTGAACATTGATATTCCTAATCATCCAATTATTGGCGGAGATAAAAAATGTTTTTTGATTTCAGCTGCCTCAATAGTTGCAAAAGTTTATCGAGATAACTTTATGCATGAAATGGATATAGAGTATCCGGGATTTAACTTCTCAAAACATAAAGGCTACCCGACTGCTGAGCACCTAAATTTAATTAAAGAATTTGGGCCATCAAAGATTCATAGAATGACATTTAAAGGAGTAAAATAAGAGCTTATGAGGCCTTTTATTCATCTAAGAACGAACTCAGAATTTAGCATTTCTAGAGGTCTATTAAGGGTTAAAGAACTAGTTGATGCTGCTGTAAAGTATAAAATGCCTGCTATTGCATTAACCGATCTAAATAACTTTTTTGGGCTGGTAAAGTTTATTTCTTACGCTGAATCGAAGGGCGTCAAACCAATTTTAGGATGCATCCTTAATGTTAAAGATTCATTTTCAGATACTCCTCACGAAGTTTTGTGTTTAGCAAAAACTAACATTGGGCTAAGAGGCTTAATAAACTTAATTTCAATTTCACAAAATCAAATTCAAAACCATAAAAATTTTATTACTCTAGAACAACTCGAGGAATTTAAAAAAGATATCTTCATAATATTGGGGGGAAGTAATTCATATCTTTATGAATTAAATCAACAAAATAGGATTCAAGATTCTGAAAATTATTTAAAAAAATATATGTCTGTAGCAAAAGACAATTTATTGCTAGAGATTAATAATTTTGAGGACCAAAATTTTGCTTTAGCAAAAAGAACCATCTTCAGTCTGGCCTCTAAACTTAAGATTCCTGTTATAGGAACAAATGACTGTATGTTCCTTAACAAAGAGGACTTTGATATTCATGAAATTAAAGTTTGTATTAATAACGGTACAACACTTAATGATGCAAACAGACAGAGTAAATTTAATACTCATCAGTACATAAAGAACTCCAAGGAAATGCATAAGGTTTTTGAGGACTGTAAAACAGTTGTGGACAATACTTTTGAAGTAGCAACTGCATGTAATGTCAGTTTAAAAACTGGTGAATATTTCCTTCCCGAATATCCAGTTCCTGAAGGAGAAACCTTTGATTCTTTTTTGAGCTCCGAGGCACAAAAGGGTCTTACAAGGCTTTTAAAAAAACAACCAAAAAAATTACATCAGAAATATACTGAAAGACTTGATTACGAGCTCAAGTCCATAACCAAAACAGGGTTTTCTAGTTACTTTCTAATTGTTGCTGATTTTATAAAGTGGTCTAAGGAAAATGATATTCCTGTTGGACCCGGAAGGGGTTCAGGAGCAGGGTCTTTGGTTGCTTATTGTTTGGACATTACAGAACTTGATCCAATAGAGCACGATTTACTCTTTGAAAGGTTTATTAATCCAGAAAGGATATCAATGCCTGATTTTGATATTGATTTTTGTATGGATAAAAGAGATCAAGTTATTTCGTATGTAAGCTCAAAATATGGACAAGGCGCAGTTTCTCAAATTGCTACATTTGGGACCATGGCAGCAAGAGCAGTTGTCAGGGATGTTGCACGAGCATTAGGGAGACCTTATGGACTAGGAGACAGGATTGCAAAAATGATTCCAACAACACCAGGAATTACACTTAATCAAGCCATAAAGAGCCAACCTCTTTTTAAACAACTAATCCAAGAGGATGATGAAGTATCCGAAATAATTGATCTTTCTTTTAAATTAGAGGGAATTGCGAGAAATGTTGGCAAGCATGCCGGTGGAATAGTAATTGCTCCAGGAAAAATTACTGATTTCTGCCCCACTTATGTGGATGAGCAATCACAATCAGTGATGACTCAATACGATAAAGACGATGTCGAAACTATTGGTTTAGTGAAGTTTGATTTTCTTGGTCTCAGAACTTTAACCGTTATTGACAATGCTGTTAAGGAAATTAATAAATTCCGTTCATCTTCAGATCTTGAACCTATAGACATCCACTCCATTAAACTTGACGATCCAAAAGTTTTTGAACTTCTAGCATCAGGGAATACTTCCGCAGTTTTTCAACTTGAATCGGTTGGAATGAGGGATCTCATTCAGAGATTAATTCCAACAAAATTTGAAGAAATTACCGCGTTGCTCGCACTTTATAGACCAGGCCCTCTTGAATCTGGTATGCATGATGAGTTTGTTAATCGTAAGCACGGCAAAGTAAAAGTTACATATCCCCATGATCTATTAGAACCTGTCTTGAAGGAAACCTACGGTGTTATTTTATATCAAGAGCAAGTTATGCAAGCTGCTCAGGTGCTTGCAGGTTATTCACTTGGCCAGGCAGATATTCTCAGAAGAGCTATGGGTAAAAAGAAAGTAGAAGAAATGGAGCAGCAAAGAGAGATTTTTGTAAATGGCTGCAAAAAAAATAATATTAAGGCGCCAGTTGCAGAAAAGATATTTGATTTAATTGAGAAGTTTGCCGGTTATGGCTTTAATAAATCCCATTCTGCAGCCTATGCTTTGATTTCATATCAAACAGCATATTTAAAGACCTATTATCCAGCATACTTCATGGCAGCAGTCCTATCCTCTGATTTGGGTAATACAGATAAAGTTCAAATCCAAATCCAAGAATGTAAAAAAATGGGTTTAAAGGTTATTAAGCCGAACATAAATACATCTATTAAAAACTTTAAAGTAAATCAAAATCAAAAGATCGAATATGGCTTAGGAGCAATCAAAGGTGTTGCAGATTCCTATATCACCCATCTAATTGAAAAAAGATTATCAGGTTTTAAAGATTTATTTGATTTAACAAAAAAAACCGATATCAAGCTGGGTGGCAAGAAGTCTATTGAGGCTTTAGCAAAGTCAGGTGCTTTTGATTCAATATCTCCATCGAGATCTGTCGCTATAGAAGCTTTAGAGGATGTTTTGCGTGAAGGACAAAAAGCACAATCTTCTAGCTCAGATCTCTTTTCTTCAGTCCAGCAAGAATTTGATCCCTATGATAAGTATAAAAATACAAGTGATTTACCTCCAGAATTAATTCTTGAGCATGAAAAGACTGCTTTAGGGTTTTATATGTCTGGCCATCCTGTTAAAACAATTAGTAAAAGAGTTGCCCACATAAGAAGTCATGAAATAGATCAAATAACCGTTGATACTAAAAAGGTAAAAGTAGTCGGATTAGTGAATAATATAAGACAGATTCGAGATCGATCAGGTAAACCAGTTATGTTCATTAGTTTTGATGATGGCACTTCATCAATGGAGGGTATCATCGGTTCTGAAATACTAGAAAAGTATCATTTTTTAGTAAAAAAAGGAGCTATTTTAGTTTTTGTAGGGAATGCAGAATTTGACGATTATAAAACTAAGGAGATGGGGACTAAGATGTTCAAACTGGACATTAAAAGGATTGAACTTCTTGATAATGAATTATCTGAAAAGTCTGGTAGCCTCATCGTTGATCTTACAAATAACAATGATGCGGAAGTTCAAGAATCAATTTCAAAGCTTAAAAAGTTGAATGGTAATTTTTGGGATGAACAATCGTGCACTGTTAAGTTGAAAGTGAGTAAAAATAATACATGTGCTCTAATCAAATTAGGAGATCAGTATTCAGTGCCCCCAACATCAGAAAACATTAAAATCCTGAATGAAATTTTTAATACTGATAAGATTAGTTTGGGATCCTAATAATGAAAGAGCACTTTTTAGATTTTGAAAGACCATTAGCTGAAATTATTGAAAAAATTGAGGCTCTGCAGGCTGCATCAAATGAAGATCCAGAACTGTTAGGTCAAATTGAAAAGCTTCGTAAAGAGGAAGAAAAACTAAAAAATAAAATTTTTTCTAAACTTTCTACATGGCAAAAGGTTCAAGTTGCTCGTCACCCTCAGAGACCCCATACATCAGACTATATCAAAGCTGTATTTTCAGATTTTATTGAACTTCATGGTGATCGTCAGTTTGCAGATGATCAATCCATCATAGGTGGCATTGCAGAAATTGAAGGCAATTCTGTGATGGTGATCGGCCATGAAAAAGGAAGAGAGACAGAGGATAAAGTAAAAAGAAATTTTGGCATGCCACAGCCTGAAGGGTATAGAAAGGCAAAACGATTAATGCAGTTAGCGGAGCGTTTTAACTTACCTGTGATTACTTTTATTGATACAGCTGGTGCCTATCCAGGTATTGAGGGCGAAGAAAGAGGTCAAAGTGAGGCTATAGCTACGAATCTAGCTGTCATGTCAAAGTTGAGGACTCCGATCATTGTAATTATTACCGGAGAGGGTGGATCAGGAGGAGCTTTAGCAATCGGAGTCGGTGATTACATTGCAATTTTGGAACATGCTACTTATTCAGTTGCTTCGCCTGAAGCTTGCGCATCAATCATTTGGAGGACTGCTGAAAAGGCTTCAGATGCTGCTGAAGCAATGAAAGTTAGCGCACAAGAACTCATTAAAATAAAGATTGTTGATGAGATTATAAAAGAGCCGCTTGGAGGCGCTCACAGAGATTATAAAGAAATCAGCGAATCAGTGCGTTCATGTATTTTAAAAAACTTAGGCACACTTTTATCTAAACCTATAGATGATCTGCTTGAAGCAAGATATAAAAAGCTATTAGAAATTGGCTAAATTAGCTTTCAATTCAAAATTTTCTGAATCTCATTTCTTTAAGAATCTTGACGTATTTGTTGGGCTGAGTGGTGGGGCTGATTCCATAGCTCTTTTGCATTATTTGAATGAAATGAATAAGTCTAATGAAATAGGATCTCTTAAAGCAATTCATGTAAATCATGGGTATTCACCTGAATCAAAAAAATGGGAGAAATTTTGTAAAGACTTTTGTAAAAATCATAATATTGAATTTACAGCAACCTCTATTCCGAACTTAGATAGCACAGCCAGTCTTGAAGGCAGCTTTAGAAAAGCAAGATTAAAAATTTTTGGAAATATAATTAGAACACCCGGTGTCCTAGCATTAGGTCATCATATGAATGATCAGGTTGAAACAATACTTTTTAGAATGTTTAGGGGTAGTGGTCCCGAAGGCATATCTGGTATTAATGAAGTGAGTATAGTGGATGAAATTAAGGTCCTAAGACCAATGTTAAAAATTGAAAAAGATGAAATTTATGAATATGTTGAAAAGCATAACCTAGAGTATATTCATGATCATAGTAATGATGATGAGCAGTTTGATAGAAATTTTATAAGAAGCAGACTTATACCTCTGATTAGTGAGCGTTGGCCAGCTGCAATTAAAAAAATTTCTGACTTGAGTGAATTATCTCAACAAGATATTGAGTTTAAAAATATTTTTTTGGAGCAAAGGATCGAAGAGTTTGGATCAGAATCAGGTCTTAATATATCAAGCTTATCTAAACTTTCTGAAATCGAACGTACTTACATAATTAGGCATTGGATTAAAAAAAATGGCTTCTCTCAACCTAACCGTAAAACACAACTAGAGATTGAGAAAATATTCTTTTGCTCACAGACCACATCAAACAGTTCAGTTCAATGGAGTAGAGCTGATAATGCACAAAAAAGCTGTAAAATGTTTACTGATAAAAAATCTTTAATTATTAAGGAGCCATGATGGAATTTGAAAGTCTTAAACTCTCAATTGATGAAACAGTAGCAACAATTGCCTTTTCTAGGCCAGAAGTAATGAATGCTTTTAATACTCAACAAATAATCGACTTAAACGAAGCTACTGAAATTGTAAAGAATGACTCTAGCATTAGAGTCTTAGTACTAACAGGTGAGGGCAAAGGCTTTACATCAGGTGCTGACCTTAGCGAGAATGATCCTACCTGGAAAGATACTAAAGATGCTCTTATGAGAGGATACTTTCCTTCAATTAATAATATTATTTCCATGCCAAAAATAGTTATTGGAAGCATTAATGGTCCTGCTGCAGGTATTGGCGCGGCTTACGCAATGGCATGCGATTTAAGAATTATGTCCGAGGAAGCATTTATTCTGTCTGTATTTAGTAATATAGCTCTGGTGCCTGATGGCGGATTAAGTTGGTTGCTTGCTAGAAATATTGGATATAGCAAAGCATTGGAATTTGCAATTGAGGCTAAAAAAATTGGTTCACAGGAGTGTCTTCAACTTGGAATTGCAAATAAGGTATGTTCTCCAGAGAATCTTGAAAGTGAAACTCAAAAATGGGCACAAGCCATCTCCATGCGATCACCACAAGCTGTGTCTAATACTAAAAAAATAATGAGAGATTCTTTAGAAAAGAAATTTATTCAAACCTATGAGGATGAGGCAAATACACAAAATAGTATTTTGGGGAATGATGAGTTCAAAGAAGGGGTAGCTGCTTTTTTTGAAAAGAGAAAGCCAGTATTTAAATAGATATCTTATCGAAGCCTATCATAATTGCTCTCAAAGAAGCTCTTATAGTATTCTCATCTATGCCTACACCCCAACGAGTTTTATTTCCATCAGATATTTCTATATATGCAACAGCTTTTGCATCTGATCCAGTACCCAATGAATGTTGATGATAGTCAGTAACACTAAGATTTAAACCCATTTTTTTATTTATCCCTTGAATCATTGCATCAATTGGACCATTTCCACTTCCTGAAAACTCTAGTTTTTTTTGATTTAATTTGGCCTCAACTTTGATACTGTCATTTTCACCATCACTGGTATTAAGTTCAAATGAAATCAATTTGGCTTTATTTGGTCCTTGAATAAAATTTTTATCAAAGATATCCCAAATCTCATGTGAGAGCAGTTCTTTGCCTGTTTCGTCTGCAACTTTTTGTATTTTTGTAGAAAGACTGATTTGAAGTCTTCTTGGGAGAGATACCCCATGATCTTTTTCTAAAATATAAGCAATACCACCTTTGCCTGACTGTGAATTAATACGCACTACTGCTTCATAAGTTCTTCCTAGATCCGAGGGATCAATGGGCAGATAAGGCACTTCCCAATGTGGATTATTTGATTGGCTGATGGCTGAAAGGCCTTTTTTTATTGCATCCTGATGTGAACCAGAAAAAGCTGTAAAAACTAAATCTCCAGCATATGGGTGTCTTGGATGAACCGGTAATTGATTACAGTATTCAACTTCACGAATCACATGGTTGATATTGTTAAGTTCTAGCTCAGGATCAACTCCCTGAGTTAGTAAATTTAGAGCTAAAGTAACAATATCTACATTACCTGTTCTTTCGCCGTTACCAAACAAAGTTCCTTCAACTCTATCGGCACCAGCCATAACACCGATTTCAGCTGCACCAACAGCAGTTCCTCTATCATTATGAGGATGCAGAGAGACAATCACATCCCCTCTATTATTTAGATTTCTAATCATCCACTCAATTTGATCTCCATAAACGTTGGGGCTAGACATCTCTACCGTAGCTGGCAAATTAATAATAATTTTTTCATCACTACAGGGCTTAAGGATATTTACAACCTCGTTACAAACTTCAGCTGCAAAATCTACCTCAGTACCAGTAAAGCTCTCAGGTGAATACTCAAAACGCCAATTAGTTTTATTATATTTTTTTGATAGTTCTTTGATAAGAAGGGCTCCATCTACAGCAATTTTTTTGATGCCTTCCTTATCATCATCAAACACCACTTTTCGTTGAAGTGCTGATGTAGAGTTATAAAAATGCACTATTGCTTTATCAATCCCAATCAATGACTCAAATGTTTTCTCAATGATGTGCTGTCTAGACTGAGTCAGTACTTGAATAGTGACGTCATTAGGGATTTTTTTCTCTTCAATTAAGTATCTTACAAAATCATAATCAGTTTGAGATGCTGCTGGAAAACCAATTTCAATTTCTTTAAAGCCAAGGGAGCATAGTAGTTCAAACATTTTGACTTTTTTTTCATGCCCCATAGGTTCAATCAGAGCTTGATTGCCATCTCTCAAGTCAACTGAACACCAAATTGGAGCTTTAGTAATTTTTTTGTCTGGCCATGTCCTGTCCCTCAGTTCAACTGAAGAAAAGGGTTTGTATTTTTTTGCAATATCTTTCATTATTTCTTAATGCATTTTTCTAAGAATAAAAAAACATCATTTATTCTCAATACTTTAGGTATTGACATGCTTTCAATCTCGGAAAAACTAGACAATTCAGTACAAACGTATGTCCATTGTTCCCTAAGGGACCGTATTCTAACACTACATTCTCATTCTTTGGATGAATATAGTGAAAGAGAGCTCGAGCTTCTTTCTAAAATTGAAGCATCAGTATCCAAAGAAAATAAAAAAAATAGAATCTTGGAATTAACCTGGGATGATTTTTTAAATAATCATGAATTATTAAATATAGAAATTATTCTTAACTTCACTAATATCAAAATTGATAAAAAAAATGAATTAACTCCACAGAACCTAGCTTTATTAATTAAAAAGCCTGAGGAAAAGAAATTATTATGGGAAAAAATGCAGGCTCTTTTAAATGATGACTAATATTAGGCTATCAAATCCATCTGATCTTAAGAGCTTATTAATTATAGAAAACAATACCAATCCATCACCTTGGACTGAAAAGCAAATGCAGTCTTCCTTTGATGTCGGACATCACTCTTTCTTGTATGAGGATAACAATGATAGTGTCATTGGATTTGTTATATATGTTGCAGTTGAGCAAGAAGCACATTTATTAAATATAGCTGTAGATAACAATTACCAAAGAAAAGGGATCGGCTCAATTCTGATAAATCATTTAAAGAAACAAGTTCAGGCAATGGGAATCAACTTGATTACTCTTGAAGTAAGAGTGTCAAATACAAATGCGATTTCTTTCTATAAGAAACATAACTTTATAGAGGATGCCATTCGAGCAAACTATTACAGCAAACCAAAGCCAGAAGATGCTTTGTTAATGAGTGTTAGTCTCTAGTTTTTTAGAAATCTCATCATATACAGATGATGTAAATCTAAAGTCATCTATAAATCCACAATGCCCACCATACTCAAGAGCATTAAATTCGACATTGGTGGTTTCCTCTAGTTCCAATAAAGGTTCAATCGGAACACATGGATCATCATAAGCAGAATAGATCAATGTATCATGATTAATATTATTTAAAGTCTCTTGAGTTACCGCATATGCTGAAAACAAGTCTCTTACATTTGAGTGTGGAGTAAAGTTTTCAGTAAAATACTCCGTGAGACTCTTAATATTTTTATGCTTCAAAGCCTCTTTAGCATTAATGTTATACAAATCAATTTTCCTTCGTATTGTTTTTTTCCATTTATCAATGAAATATTTTCTTAAAATCCATGAATTTTTATCCATGGCATTCATTGAATTTTCTGGATTAATAACAGGCGAGAGGACAATGGTTTTTTTAAGAAAATTAATTTCTTCTGATGCAGATATTCTCAGAGAAATGTTGCCTCCCAATGAGAAGCCTATGAGATGAATTTCATTATCAGAGAACTTTTGACCTAGGTATTTAACTACTTCAATAAGTGCTTGTATATCTGTTGCCCTAAAAAAATCTTCATTTAAATGTTCTGAATCACCATGATCAATTGGGTGTATTCTTAAAATATCAAACCCCCTTGAGTATAAAAGATCTGCCAGCGGAATTAAGTATTTTGAGTCCTTGTGACCCAGCCATCCAGGAAAAAAAATTACTTTCTTGCTGAAGTTATCAGTTTGAAAAACTTCAATAAACTGAGAATTAGACGATTTAAAGATTTCTTTCGAAGAAATAGAATTTAACTTTTTTCTCAGTGGTTTTTGTTGGGATTCTCTAAACGGACTTGATGCTAACAGAGTGTTAAGTAGCCCGTTTTTTAAGAGTCTGTTCAATTAATCCAGTATTTTTGAGAGATCTTTGTCAATCTTATCCGGAGTAGTTTGTGGTGAATACCTTTTTATAACTCTTCCGTTATTATCTATTAAGAATTTAGTGAAGTTCCATTTGATTGCCTCAGATCCCATAACACCTTTAGCTTCATTTTTTAAATGTTTGAATAATGGACTCGCACTTGATCCATTAACATTGATTTTGTCAAAGATTTTAAAGCTCACGTTAAAATTAATATCACAAAACTCCTTAATTTCTTCATTGGATCCTGGTTCTTGCGCACCAAATTGATTACACGGGAAGGCTAAAATCTCAAAATCTTTATCTGAATATTTTGAATAAATTTCTTGGAGACCTTTGTATTGTGGAGTTAGGCCACACCTGCTGGCAACATTAACTATTAGCAATGTTTTACCCTTGTAGTCCGATAAAGAAACAGGATTCTTTTGACTGTCATCAACTTTGTAGTCGTATATACTTTTCATAAACTTCTCTCTAAGAGGGCGCATTTTATCTTATAGGCAATGAATTTTAAACAATACCATTTTTACTGGAAAAGCTTTTCAGAACTAAGCAGCACTGAGTTATATGATTTATTAAACCTGCGTCAACAAGTTTTTGTTGAAGAGCAAGAGTGTGCCTATATTGATGCAGACTATTCAGACCAGGACTCCGATCATCTTCTTGCTTATGACGGATCTCAATTAGTTGGATACCTTAGGATTGTTAAACCAAATTTTAAAATGAACGACGGCAAGCAATACAGCGGCCCATCAATAGGACGCATTGTTAACCACACTAGTAAACGAAACGAAGGCCTTGGTTTTAATTTAATTAATGAGGCAATCAAAAAATGCAATCAAATTTATCCCAATCAAGTAATCTCAATTTCTGCACAGCATCGCCTTCAAAACTATTATGAACGTTTTGGTTTTTCTGCAGTGGGAGATGTTTATTTGGAAGACGGGATTGATCATATCAAGATGACCTTAAAGTCTGAATTAAAGTATTCTTTCTCTGAAAAAGTCTCAAACATACTCAAAACCAGAAACGTCTATCTATTTGGTGGACTTTTGATCTCTGGGTATTTAATCCTCAACACATTTATCAAGGATATTAATGAAGACGCATTTAATTGGGTAGCTAAAATTGATAATACATACATAAGTAAATCAAAATTTGAGAATTATCTAGAATCAATAGGTGAAAGTAGAAAAGGCGGTTTATTGGAAAAGGACATTGATATGGTTCTTGATAAATTGATCGATGAAGAACTTCTTATTCAAAGGGCTATTGACCTTGGCATGTTAGAAACGGATAGCCAAGTCAGAAGTGTAATAATCCAAAAAATGATCGAAAGCATCCTATCTGAAATAGATAACTTGTCTTACAGTGATCAGGATTTAAAAAATTTTTATTTTTCTAACAAAGATTTTTTTGCATCATCACCAAAGCTGCAGTTAGTGAAATTATCTTTTGATAAACCATCACTCAATTCTGCAAAAAGAGCCCAAGAATATATTTTGGATGGAGATTTTGTAAGCGCAAAAAAACTAGCTAGAAATGAAGTAATAGATCTGCCCAATGCTCTCTTACCTGCAACAAAAGTTAGAGAATACATTGGGCCAAAATTGACTGAAATTGCTATGAAATTAGAGCCAGGATCTGTGAGCGAGCTGATTACTGATACTGATTCAGTTCATTTACTTATTTTGCTTAAAAAGGAAGTTTCAGTAACTCAAGAGTTTAATGAGATTTCTGAACAGGTAAGAAATGAATTTTTAAAAAGAGAAGGCGATAAACTTTTTCTGGAGTATCTTGAAAATTTAAGAAGTTGGTATGACGTTACAAAAAAACAAACTTCTTAATTGGTTTTTAGTATTTGCATTTAGCTTGACTGCTTTGGATTGTTTTTCTCACAGTAGAAGTGAGTCATATTCAAAAATTAATATCCTCAGCAATGATAATTTTTATCAAGTTAATTTGTCGGCGAACATTAGCAACACAATTTTAAATAATTTTCTAAGACTTAATCTTTTTAAGAGTGCTGATGACGTTAGAAACTATGCATCGAGCTCATTTAAACTTGGAGATAATTGCGAACAAGATAATAATTTTAAATTTACCTCGAACCAATCAGCAGGCTACACAAAGATTCAAAGTTCTTTTACATGTCAGACTTTACCGGACTTAATTTCAATAAATTTATTTTTAGATCTTGGTCCTTCTCATGCTCATATTTCAAAAATCTATATTGACAACGTTCTAAAAGACGAGCATATATTTAATTCTCCAAATGAGGCATGGCAACCAGACTTTACATCGCCTAATAAGGTAATTCAGAATTCATTTTCTTCTTTTTTTAAATTAGGTTTTGAGCATATCCTTGAAGGATTAGACCATTTAGCTTTTCTACTGGGCTTAGTTTTGCTTTTTAGAGGCAAAGAACTTTTACTTGTAATAACTGGGTTCACTATTGGGCACTCTATAACCTTAGCACTGGGAACTTTAAACTTTCTGACTGTCAATGTAAGCATTGTTGAGATGTTGATAGGATTTTCAATATTTATTGTCGGCTTAGATCACTTACAACAACACCATAAGCATTTAGTATCTTCTAAAACATTCAACATTAGTCTTTTTTGTTTAGCTGGATTGTTGATCATTTTTAATTTTAATTTTAATTTATTGTTTCTTTTTGGGTTGATATTATTTATTTATACATATTTTCTTCTTCAGCTCTACTCAGGAAAGCGATTGCTTATGCAATTAATTACAATTTTTTTTGGTTTCATCCATGGCCTAGGTTTTGCATCAAATCTATCTGAAAATCCTATCATTCAAGACCAAATGTTTTCAATGATTCTTGGATTTAATCTTGGAATTGAGGTGGGTCAAATTCTCATAGCTTTACTTGCAGTGTCATTGTTTACTTTCTTAAAATCGTTTTTATCAGCAACGAGGTTTCAAATCTTAAATAGAAGCCTTAGTATGTATCTCATCGGAATAGGTTTATTCTGGTTTGTATCGAGGTCATTTTAATGAAGTTTGCAATTCCCTTATCAATACTTCCGTCCGAGGAACTTCTACCTTTAACAATTGAAGCTGAAAAAGCTGGCTTTGATGCTATTGCTGTTTCTGATCATCTTATTCATCCAAAGAATTTTTCCGTACCTTATCCATATACGGAAGATGGTAAAGTAAGATGGGAGGAAGGGACAGACTGGCCTGATCCGATTAATACACTTTCCTTTCTTGCAGGCGCTACCAATTCAATTAAATTTTATACAAGTGTTTATATTCTTCCTGCTCGTAACCCGTTTAGAGCTGCCAAGGAGATATCAACATTATCACACCTGTCAAAGGGAAGATTTTCTTTAGGTGTAGGCATGGGTTGGATGCCAGAAGAATTTAATGTTGGTGAGCAGGATTTCAAGCAACGAGGCAAAAGAGCTGATGAAATGTTGGATGTAATGCAAAGTCTTTGGTCTGGAGAAATGCATAACTATGATGGTAATTTTTATACTTATGAAGATTTAGAGATGCTACCTAAACCTTATGGAGATATTCCAATATTAATTGGTGGATTTTCCAAGATTGCCCTTAAAAGGGCCAGTAATCATAATGGTTGGATTTCAGACATGCATAGTTTAGGTGAGCTTGAAGAGATAATTTCGTCATTAGAAAAACTTCGAAAAGATAAACCATCATTTGATGAGTATGAGATTACAGCTTTTAGTTGCTGGGATGCTTTCAGCTTGGAGGGATTTAAAAAGATGCAAGATATTGGAGTAACAACAATCACAACTTATCCATGGATGCTTTATGGGGTAATGAATGAAGCTCCTGTAAATGAAAAAATTGATGCAATGCATTCTTTTGCATCAGATTTTTTTAGTGAGTTCAAATGAGGTACTTGCATACAATGATTCGGGTTTCAGATTTAGAGGAATCTCTTAATTTTTTTAAGCTGCTAGATATTCATGAAGTAAGCAGGAAAGAGAATGAACAAGCAAGATTTACCTTGGTTTTTCTATCAGCAACAGGAGATGAAAAGCTTGTAGAGAATGCTAAGTCTCCTTTAATTGAATTAACCTTTAATTGGGATGAAAAAGATTATGATGGCGGCAGAAATTTTGGACATCTTGCGTTTGAAGTTGATGATATTTACGCAGTTTGTAAGAGACTTTTACAGAACAAGATAATTATCAATAGACCTCCAAGAGATGGGCGCATGGCTTTTGTTCAATCACCAGATCAAATATCAATCGAGTTGCTACAAAAAGGGAAACCTCTGCCGGTTATAAGCCCTTGGAAGGAAATGCCAAATCAAGGCACTTGGTAAAAAGCTAACTTCTAAATCCACTATAATTAGATTATGTTAATTGCACGATTGGTGAAAGTATCTGATTTAGATCGGTTATTTAAGCTCACTAAGACAGGTGGCAGAGGCCTTACGACAATGCCTAAATCTAAGGAAGAATTGGCAGATCGAATTAAGTGGTCAATAAAATCTGCCGCATCATCAAAAAAATCTCCTAACCATGATTCCTACTTATTTGTGCTTGAGCATGGTAAAAAACTTGTAGGTATGTCAGCAATTTATACGTCAGTATCAAGAGAGAAACCCTCTGTTTTTTTTAAAAGGAAAATTATTCAGATGTATTCACACTCATTGAAAATGAGAAAATCATTTGAGGCTCTCCAGCTTTCATTTATTAAAAATCCTTACACGGAATTAGGAACATTATTTATGAATCCAAATGCCAGAGGCATAGGCGGAGGTAAATTATTGTCTTTTGCTCGCTTTCTATATATGTCTAATAATCTAAATCGCTTCGATAAAGAGGTTGTCGTTGAGATACGGGGTTATAAGAATTCTACAGGGGTAACGCCTTTTTGGGATAAGTTCAGTAGCAAATTTTTTGACTTAAATTTTTTTGATGCAGACAATTCTTCCTACATAGACAATCATTTCATTGGTGAATGTGTCCCAAGTTTCCCTTTAATTTTAGATTTTCTTCCAAGGGAAGTAAGTAGATATTGTGGTAAACCACATACCACATCAAAATTAGCATTGTCCCTATTGAACTCTCAAGGCTTTAAATCTAATGGGATGGTAGATGTTTTAGATGGAGGTCCATGCTTATCTTCTAAGCTAAGCAAAATAAAAGTTATTCAAAATAAAAATCAATTTAAAGTAAAAATTGGCAGAGTTAATTCAGATCAAGACCTTAGCTTTGCTTTTAACAATTCATTAGTTGATTTTTGGGCAACAAGACTCTTCGTTGAGAGGATTTCAAATAAAGAGGTTCTTATTGATCGCAAGGATGCAAGGCATCTTGGTCTAAAAGAAGGCGATTCTATCAATCTTTCACACTAATAATGAATTATATAGGCGGCAATTGGGAGAAGGGCTTAGGAGCAACGCATGCTTCAATTAATCCCAGAAATGAAACTATTTTGTGGGAAGGAAATTATGCATCCAAAGATCAAATTAAGTCAGCAATAGACTGTGCTTCTAAGGCACATTCCAAATGGTCATCTTTGAGCTTTAAAGAGCGCTTAGAAATTATAAAAAATTTTTATAATTTACTCGAAAAAAATGCTCAAACAGTTTCAGAAATAATTGCTCTTGAAACTGGAAAAGTTGGTCACGACGCAGAATCTGAGGTCAGTGCTGCAAGAGCTAAATTAAAAAATGTTCTAGATGCTTATGAAGACAGAACCGGAGCAAAGAAAAATGTTACGAACATTATGGAGACAAGTCTTACCCATCATTCTTTAGGTGTTGTGTGTGTCATTGGACCCTTCAATTTTCCCCTGCATCTGCCAAATGGACAGATTACTCCTAGCCTTTTAGCAGGCAATACAGTTATTTTTAAACCCAGTGAAAGTACTCCCTTAATTTCAGAATATATGATGATGTTGTGGGAAGAGGCTGGAATTCCAAAGGGCGTAATCAATTTATTGCATGGTAAAAAATGGGTAGTTAAAAATTTAGTAAAGCACTCAAAAATCAAGGGTATTTTTTTTACAGGCGGATATGATGCCGGGAGATCTATTCATGCCTCTGTATCAGGTGAAATTGATAAATTAGTTGCTCTAGAGTTAGGGGGTATAAATCCCATAGTCGTTTGGAATACAAATAAAATTAAACAAGTAAAAAATATAATCTTAGAATCAGCCTTTATATCGACTGGCCAAAGATGTACTTGTGCGAGAAAGTTAATTCTTCCAAAAAATAAATATGGAAAGAAAATTTTAGATAGCATTAAGAAAGACTTGGGTGATCCAAGCATTACGAATCATTTTTTGGGACCATTAATTTCAAATGAGGCAAGGCTTAAAGTTATCTCTCAGCAAAAAAAGTTAAAAAAAATTGGGGCCCGCATCATCAAAGAATCAAAAGTCCCAAAAGGTAAAGGGTTTTTTATAACACCAGGGCTTATTGATAGCACAAACTTAAAAGAGCGATTTGATGAAGAAATATTTGGTCCGATACTACAAGTTCATTTTGTAGGATCCTTTTCTGAGGCAATAGATGAAGCAAATAATACAAAATTTGGTCTTGCTGCATCATTAATTTCAGATTCTAGGCCGCTGTTTGATAAGTTTCACTCCTCAATAAATTCAGGCTTAGTAAATTTTAATGCGACAACAACCGGTGCATCAGGTGCCTTGCCATTTGGTGGTGTTGGAAAAAGCGGAAATTACAGACCAGCAGGATTTTATGCTGCAGATTTTTGTGCATGGCCAAAATCATCGGTTCTAAAAAAGTTATGACATTTAAGGAAATAAATTTTGATGGCCTGATTGGACCCACTCATAATTATGGTGGCTTATCAGAAGGTAATGTTGCTTCACAAAAAAATATTGATCAAGTTTCAAATCCAAAGATGGCAGCTTTGCAAGGCTTGCAGAAAATGGAACTACTTTTAGATGAGGGATTGCATCAGGGAATTTTTTTGCCTCATGAAAGACCTTATCTTAAAATTCTAAAAGAGTTTGGCTACTCTGGCTCAGGTACAGAAATAATAAATGATGTTTCTAAAAGCAATAAATTACTACTAAAAAATATTTATTCGGCGTCCTCAATGTGGGCTGCAAATACAGCTACATTTTCTTCAAAGTTAGATAGCTTAGATAATAAAAATCATTTAACGCCGGCAAATCTTAACTCAATGTTTCATAGATCAATTGAAAAAGATTTTGTAACCAATCAATTAAATGATATTTTTGGACAAATTGCTTCCATTCATAAACCAAGACCTCCCATTGGTGCTTTTGGAGATGAGGGAGCAGCTAACCATTTGAGAGTCTCATCTTCTCATTCAAAAGAAGGTTTTCAGGTTTTTGTTTATGGTGGAAGCGCCTTTGAATATGACAAATTAGTTAAAAGACAAGCATTAGAAATCTCATCTAGCATAAGCAAATCACACAAATTAGATGAAACAAAAGTTTTTTTTCTTCAGCAAAATCAAGAGGCCATCAGTGAAGGAAGTTTTCATAATGATATTGTGAGCCTAGCTAACGAAAATGTATTTATTGCTCATGAAAAAGCTTTTGAAAATAAAGCTGATTTAAATCAATTAATAGGAATACTCAAAGCAAATGTTAATAATTTTTCATACTTAGAGATACCAGACGCTTTAATTAATCTCAAAGACTTAGTTTCAAGCTATCTTCTCAATTCTCAGCTGGTTACCAAATCAGATAATCAGATGATGATTATTTTCCCTTCAGAGGTTCAAGAGTATAGTAACTGCGGTAGCTGGATAGACTCACTAACTGAAAATAGCCCAATAGACTCAATAAAATATTTAGATATTAGGCAAAGCATGATGAACGGAGGAGGGCCTGCATGCTTAAGATTTCGTGCAACCTTTGAAGAGAATGAGATTTCAAAAATTAACTCATCATATCTAATGGACCATCACAAGATTCAATCAATAAAAGATTTAGTTTGTAAACACTATAGAGATAAATTGCATCCTGATGATTTGGCTGACCCAAGTTTAATGGAGGAATCCTATTTATTTTTAGATGAACTAACCGCGCTACTTAATCTAGGGAGCATTTATTCTTTTCAAAAAACTTAATCAGGGTTTGAGAGAGTTGACTGTAACGATTCAAACTTATCTGTAAATTCTGACAATTTATGCCTCTCTTTCTTGATAACTTCCGGCGGGGCATTATCAACAAATTTCTTGTTATCAAGCTTTTGTTTAATTCTCTTAATTTCTTCAGCAAGCTTTGAAACTTCCTTTTTCATCTTCTTAATTTCTTCCTCTGAATTGAATAATTTTTCAACAAGAATATGAATCTTAATTTGGTCACTTATCACTGTAATTGAATTTGAAGGCTCTAAATCAGAAAGTTTAATACTTGTAAGGTTTGCTGTTTTGCAAATTACAGCTTCATGATCAGAAATAATTTTTTGGAATTCAGCATTATATTTCCCAGAAATCTCAACTTTGACAGGCCCATTAGAAATACTTGGATTATCTGACTTTAAGGATCTAATCGTTGAAATTATTTCTATTATCTTATCTACTGAATTATTGGATTCTGGGACAGTAGCATTAATGCTTTCATCAAACAGTGACTCAACAAGAAATTTATTATCTGTTTTAAGTCCTAAACCTTTAATCTTTTTATTGAGCTCTTCAGTGATAAAAGGCATAAAGGGATGAAGCAATGTTATGATTTTCTGGAACTCTTTGATCATGCTATATATTACTTTTGAAGCATCATTTTTTTGATCATCAAGACAGACTTTCATAAATTCGATATACCAATCGCAGTAATTACCCCAGACCAGTTCATATAAACTATTGCTTGCTAAATCAAATCGGTAATCATTGATATGTTTTTTTAGATCTTGGTAAGTTTCAAAAGTTTTTCCTGCAATCCAATCTGAATAAATATTCGATTCAATATCTTCGGTCATGACAAAGTTATTTTTTTGAATTTGAAACTCAATAAAATTGAAAGCATTCCAGATTTTATTGCAAAAATTTCTATAGCCTTTGATTCTACCTATATCAAAGTTAATGTCTCTGCCCGGTGAAGCAAGAGCATAATATGTAAATCTCAGAGCATCTGTTCCGTAACCATCAATACCGTTAGGAAACTGTTTAGTTGTCTGCTTTGAAATTTTTTCTTTAAGCTGAGGCTGCATCAAGCCCGTTGTTCTTTTTATTAGCAAATCCTCAAGAGAGATGCCATCGATCAGATCAATAGGATCAATAATATTGCCCTTTGATTTTGACATTTTTTGACCATTTTCATCTTTTATAAGCCCCGTAATAAAAACCTCTTTAAACGGAATTTCATCTAAGAAATAATTTGTCATCATGATCATTCGAGCGACCCAAAAGAAAATAATATCAAAACCTGTAACCAAAGTAGTGGTTGGGTGGAAATAGCTCAGCTTTGGAGTTTTTGAAGGCCATCCTAGTGTTGCAAAGGTCCATAGGCTTGAAGAAAACCATGTATCAAGAACATCCTCATCTTGTCTTAATTTACCTTTGATTTTAAACCTCTCTCTTATGTCTTCCTCAGATGAACCCACATAGTAGTTTGAACTTTCGTCGTACCAAACCGGTATTCTATGACCCCACCATAACTGACGACTGATGCACCAATCTTGGATATTTTCTAGCCATTGAAAATATGTTTTTTCCCAGTTACTAGGTACAAACTTTATGTCACCATTTTTTACTAAATCAATAGCAGAAAGTGCCATTTTTTTTGTATCCACATACCATTGGTCAGTAAGAAAGGGCTCTAAAATCTCATCTGAGCGATCTCCGAAGGGAAGGGAGGTTTCATATTCTTCAATACCAGCAATTAAATCCTCAGATTCTAAATTTGCTAGAATCTTTTTTCTTGCCTCAAACCTATTTAATTCATGGAAGTTTTTTGGAGCACATCCACATATTTTGGCGTGCTTATCTAAAACAGAGATAGGTTCAAAGGAAGATTCATCTCCTTGAATAATATTATTTTTAGTATCCATGCTTAGACCATGTCTCTTACCTATCTCATAATCATTAAAGTCATGTCCTGGAGTAATTTTTACTGCTCCTGATCCAAAATCCATATCCACATAATCATCTGAAATAATAGGAATTTTTCTGTTACAAAGTGGCAGCTCAACATCCTTGCCAATATATTCTTTATATCTTTTATCATCAGGATGAACTGCTATTGCCATGTCACCTAATAAAGTTTCAGGTCGAGTTGTAGCAACCGTAATAAACTGATCAGTGCCGTCAATTTTATATTTAATGCTGGTGAGCTTTACATTCTTTTCTTTATTGACAACCTCAAGGTCCGATAATGATGTTTGAAGAGCTGGATCCCAATTAACAAGTCTAGATCCTCTGTAAATTAATCCATCTTCATGCAATTTGTTAAAGGCCAGAATTACAGCATTTTGGTAGTCCTTATCATAAGTAAATCGCTCAGACTCCCAATCCAAGCTAGCACCCAGCCTTCTAAGTTGATTAGTGATGGTATTGCCAGATTTATTTTTCCAGTTCCAAACTTCTTGTTCAAATTTTTCTCTGCCTAACTCTTTTTTTGTTTTGCCAACTTCCAACAATTGTCTTTCTACAACCATTTCGGTTGCGATGCCGGCATGATCAGTTCCTACCTGCCAATGAGTTTTATAGCCACTCATTTTTTTATACCTAATCAAGCAGTCCATGATTGCATTTTGAAATCCATGTCCCATATGCAAAGTACCAGTGACATTGGGCGGAGGGATCATGATGCAGTAAGGGGTTTCTCCCTCGGATTGAGAAAACAATCCTGAGGCTTCCCACTCTTTATAAAGGGATTCTTCTATTTTTGATGGATCATATTGTTTGGAAGCCACTATTTTACTTGGACGACAAAACCATTTCTGTTAACAAGGGAACAGGCCTTCCTGTACTTCCTTTTTTTGGACTCGTCACCCATGCAGTTCCAGCTATATCTAAATGTGCCCATCTAAAATCTTCAGCAAATCTTGATAAGAAGCACGCAGCAGTAATTGTTCCTGCTCCACTTCCACCAATATTGGCAAGATCAGCAAAGTTAGTTTTTGTACAGCTTTGATACTCATCCCATAAAGGTAGCTGCCAAGCTCTATCAAATGTATTTTCACCAGCAGCTAAAATATTGTCTGCAAGCTTTTGATCATTGGACATTAACCCTGAAGCATGCTGACCTAACGCGACTACACAAGCTCCAGTTAAGGTTGCAATATCAATTACATATTTTGGTTTATATCTTTTAACGTAGGTAAGCGCATCACACAAAACAAGCCTACCCTCTGCATCAGTATTCAAGATTTCAATTGTTTGACCAGACATCGATGTTACAACATCACCTGGTTTTGTAGCTTTTGATGATGGCATATTTTCAGCACATGCCATGACACCAATCACATTTACTTTTGCATTAATTCTTGCAAGAGTCTGCATGACACCAAAGACTGATGCTGCACCCCCCATATCCCATTTCATTTCATCCATTTTCCCGCTGGGTTTAAGTGAGATTCCTCCTGTATCAAATGTTATTCCTTTTCCGACTAGCACCACAGGAGCAACATTTTTTGGGCCCCCGTTGTACTCGATAATAATCATCCTAGGAGGTTCAATACTTCCTCTTGCAACAGATAAATAAGAACCCATTTTTAGCTGTGCTAATTGTTTTTCATTTAAAGATTTTATTTTAAGTTTAGGAAAGATTTTTTTTAGTTGTTTCGCTTTAGATTCTATGATCCTCGGAGTGCAATGGTTGGCAGGCAAGTCACCAAGAAACTTTGTTGCATTCATGCCTTCACCAATAGCGTAGCCTTTTTTAACAGCAGCCGAAGTATTTCTAGATTCAGAAGCCGATAATTGAAAACTTGTAAAGGTGACTTTTGAGAGGGGCAATTTCTTTGCAGTTTTATTTTTTGTTTGATTAAACTTATATGATGAGGACTCAACGGTTCTTGCAGCTACTTCAACTAAATTTCCAAAAGGATTTGAAATAATTGAATCATTAAGATGAATTGAAAGTTCTTTTTCATTATGAGCATTTGCTAATGAAACCATCCTTGTAAACATTTCAACCCATTTTCTTAGCTCCGCTTTGTTATCGGGCTGCTTAATAAATAAAATTTTATTAATTTTTACATTTGGGCATTCCACCCAAGCATGAGTTATGTTTCCTGATGAAACATCCTTAACCGCTTTATCTATGGTCTTTGCTATAACTTGATTTTTTGTTGAACTAAAAAAAGTAGATTTTATGTGCTTCACAAAATCATTCCCGTTGGAGGCTTTTTCAACTGCAACGGCGAGAGCACCTGATTTGAATTGTTTAATATTTTTTTTGTCTAAACTCTTATGATTAACTGTAGCAAGGACTTTATAAGTCATTTCATTTTCTCCGTGGTTACTTGATATGATTGATATTGTAATCGAACATATTGTCTAAGGCATGCATACCAGTAATATTATTTCCAAACATATTAACCATAAGGTATTTTCCAGCTTTATTTTTATACTTCTAACAATGGTTGGTATTTTGTTTATCTCACGATCTGTAGGATATTTTGAAAAATCAGTTGCAGGTCAATTAGATCCAAACATTATCCTCAATATACTGATACTTCGATTACCTGATTTTCTTTCATTTTTAATTCCATTCTCAATCTTTATCAGCCTTTATTTAAATTTTTCAAATCAATATTCTAGTAACGAGATATACGCTATCTTCAATACGGGCACATCTCGTCTTTCGATTGTTTCCAGTTTGAATAAGCTGCTGATCTTGATTTTGATAAGCGTCTTAATATTGAGTGTTTTCATTGGACCAGCAACTAAGCAGATGTCTGAGGAAATTCAGGAATTTACGAGTTTTGAAAAGAAGCTTC
>CACKNK010000009.1 GCA_902601475.1 uncultured SAR86 cluster bacterium
GTTTTAAGTGCATTGATTAGAATTTCTGCACTTTTGTATTCTTGATAACCAACTTCAGCTAAATCCCAAATATCCATCGCAACATTTTCAAATGTTGATTGGTGTTTTTTAATAGATTGATTTACTGAATTTTGTGAGGCATCTAGTGATGCAATAAATAGTGTTAAGAGACCAACACTGAGTCTTTGTACTTGATTGCTTTTCCAACCCATTCTTCTTCCCTCATGTTTTTTAAAATATCTGCTTCATTTGATGTTACAACTTTTCTTTTTCCTTGCAAATCCTCAATGTATATAACTGCTTTCTCAGCAACTAATTGATCAAATAAAACTGTATAACCGATGACATGCCCATCACCAGACTCTAAAGAAGACATTTCTTTTGGAAGATCAATTTTTTTGGCCTCCTCAGTAGTATCCAAATGTGTAAACTCATCTAATTTAATTCCTGACCAAAGACCAAAAGCCTGTTTTGTCATCATCCCTGAGATACCAGTTATTAAAGCGATATTTTCTGGATTCTCTCGCAATAGAAGTAACGCCTGTACTGTGGCGTGAAGCATATAGTTATTCAGAGGTCCACCAGCAAATGGCATCCCGCCGGTAATAGTTTTTGGAATTGAGGGATCTAGTTCAAGGACGTTCTCACATTGTTGGATAGCAACTGGGAAACAGCTATACAGGTCAACGATTGATGGGGGCTTCCCGTAATTTGAAATCTTTTTATTTATATATGCTGCAGATAATTCCAATCCAGCAGAACTTACAAAGTTTGGTCTTTCAATAAGAGCGAGCATGTGGTTAGTTTCAGATGAAGCCAATGGATACGATCTTTTATTTTTTGGGATCTTTAATTTATCAGCTATCTCTTCATCAATTATAATCATCGCTGACGCCTGATTAACATTCCATGAGGTGTTATGTAACTTATTGTATGGGTACGCAATTGGTTTATTTTTTGAAGAGGACTCACTAATTTCTTTCGGTTGATATTCTTTTTGATTCCAAGCATGAGGATTTTTTGCAGCAATTTTAGAAAAATTTGCATACATACTTGATAAATAATCTTCATGCTCTTTTAAAGAGTGTTGTTTATGAACTCTCATAGCACTCTCAAGAACTGCATAATAACCAACTGCCATCAATCCAAGGGTTTCAGCTTCTTGAGGTCCATATAGATCATCTTTTGCTTTAACGTACATATCTGGATTTGTATTTAGCTCCAGTTCTTTGAAGTCTTTTTTTTCCTTTAAAGCTGCAATCATTTTTGCTCTAGACTCACCACCAAGAATAAGGCCACCACGAATTTCACCATTCTGGATTCTTAATGCAGCAGAGTTTATGAGGTGCTGTTGTAAAACTCCGATCTTATTAACACTTGTTTTTGCATGCTTAAAACCATGCTTCTCTCCAATCCACTTACCTGGATCTCTATATGCCCAAAAACCCTTAGGTATATCAATGATGTCAATGTAGTCAGTAATTTTTGGGTTGCCACAATCCTCAATAGCAGAGACCGTGGCTTCTTCCATCAAAATTAATGCTTCATCAAGCTCATCATATGCTCCATGTTGTTGAATTATTCCGAGACCAACAACGACAGGTGTTTTTTTTCTCATAAGTTCAAGAGATTAATTAAGCGAAGATATCTTGAAATCCTCTGTATAGCAACTAACCATAAAACAATTTAGAATAGCCAATCTAAATATTGGGGCTATAGCTCAGCTGGGAGAGCGCTTGCATGGCATGCAAGAGGTCGGCGGTTCGATCCCGCCTAGCTCCACCAAAATTATTAACAAAGAATATAATTGTTAAAAATGCGTATTAAGTTAAATAATGCTTTTATTGCAGTCAGTCTAATCTTTGCAATTTCTGTTTCTTCAGAGGATCTAATCCCAAACATTAAATCTACAAAATCAAACGATATTAAATCTGTAATGTTTGTGGGACACAGTTTTTTTTATTACAACAATAGCCTCCATAACCACCTTGGAAAACTAATTAAGGCTGATCCACAAATAGGCGATATTAAAAGGCGCTCAATTACTATCAACGGGTCTTCATTGTCTTGGCATAATGTTGAGAGTTATTTAAGTAATGAAAATATTGGCAGTTTTAAAATCGATGCCAACAAAGACAACTCATACATTGAATATGATGAGACCTCTGTAGATGCAGTAATAATGGCTGATTGCAGTCTTTGCGCAATTCACCCAAAGACCAAAGAAGCCTTTTATGGTTACATTGCAAAACATTCAAAAACTATTAGAAAAAATAAAGCAGAGCCCATACTTTTTATGACCTGGGGCTATAAAAATAAACCCACAATGTATAAAAAACTTAAAAAGGAATTTTTAAAAGTAGCGAATTTGAATAATCTACTTCTTATTCCAGCTGGAGAAGCATTTGATCTTGGAAATAAGTCTCATCCAGAAATTAATTTATACACCAGCGATAACAGGCATCCCTCAGAAGAGGGCACCTACCTTGCCGCAAGTGTTGTATTTGCAACTCTATTTGGGCGCAGTACCGAAGGTAATTTAGGAATTGGTAATATTGAGCCATCCGTTGCAATCAAACTTCAGAGGATAGCCGACAAAACAGTTTCTGAATTTTTTAATATACAATTAAAATGAAATAATGATCATCGGGGTTCCTAAAGAGGTTAAAAATAATGAATACAGGGTCGGCTTGACTCCTGAGTCGAGTATGGCTCTTTGCAAAGAGGGGCATGAGGTATTAATTCAGTCAGATGCTGGCAGCTCAATAGGTTTTAGTAATCAAGATTACATTGATTCAGGGGCCAAAATAATTGATGAAGCCGAGGAAGTTTTTGATAAATCAAATCTTATAATTAAAGTTAAGGAACCCATTGAACAGGAACTTGAATATCTTCATGAAGACTTAACATTGTTTACTTACCTACATCTTGCTGGAAATCCCGAAAGTGCAAAGAAGATTGTAAATACAGGTGTTACCGGTATCGCTTATGAGACTGTTACTGACGAGAACAATACTTTGCCATTGCTGGCCCCAATGAGCGAAATCGCAGGACAAATAAGTATAGTAGTAGGCTCATATAATTTACTTAAGCACAACCATGGAAAAGGAGTTTTGCTTGGATCATTTCAAAATTTAGATTCAAGAGTTGTCACTGTAATTGGTGGGGGAGTCGCTGGCACTCAAGCCATTGAGAAAGCGATTGATAATAAAGCTTTGGTAAATGTCATTGATTTATCTATAGATAAATTGAATTCCCTAAAGGCAAAATACGGTGAAGATAATATTAATTACATTCAATCATCATCTGAAGCTATCTTTGAAAGCATTAAAAAATCTGATTTAGTGGTGGGATCGGTGTATGTGATTGGAAAAGAAGCTCCCAAGATTATAACTAGGGAAATGATTGGTGAAATGTCACCAGGGACTGTAATGGTAGATATTTCTATTGATCAAGGTGGGTGCTTTGAGACCAGCAAACCGACTACTCATGATGAACCTACATTCTTAGTAGATGATGTTGTTCACTATTGCGTTACTAATATGCCAGGTGCAGTCCCTTTAACTGCTTCACTTGCTTTAAATAAAGCTACTTTGCCTTACATAAAATTACTAGCAAATTTAGGCGTTGAAGAGGCTTTAAATCAAAATGCAGGCTTACAGAATGGTCTCAATATTTCAAAAGGTGAAATTAAGCATCAAGCAGTCAGTGAAGCATTAAGTTGATTTAAACAATCTCCTTTACTGCTATACGAGCATCAGATATTGCTCCCTCGATGTATCCGACCGAGGTGCAATCTCCTATCATAGAAACATTAAAATTATTTTCTATCAGTTCATGAGCAAACTCATTATTGGGCTCAGTTCCCATAGCTATGATGACCTGATTTGCTGTGATTGATTGGGGAGACCCATCAAGTTCAAAATTTACGTCAGAGCTAGAGATCTTAATATCTTTTGCATTCTTAATAATATTAACTCCGTGAGATTTAAGAAGATGTATTACTCTAGATCTTCTTACAATACTTAAATTAGGACCCAAGTCATTGCTTGGCTCTACAACAGTAACCTTTTTACCTCTTTCAGTTAGAAATTCCGCTAGTTCTAAACCAACTAGATCGCCACCAATAATCACAAGCTCTTTTTTAAGAGGCATCCAGAATTTACTAAGGATTCTTAAGGTGGATATATTTCTTAAGAGTTGAGAAAAGTTCCCAGCTTTTAAGACTAGCCTTGAAAGAATATTTAGTTTTTTTTCAGCTTCACTGTTACTTGAAATCAATAAAGACTTTAACTCCTCTCCATCAAAGACATGCCCTAATTCTTTACCAGGAATTTGCGGTGCATTTCTTTTAGCTCCGGTTGCAAAAAGTACATGATCAGGAGATATCTTTTTTAATACTTCTAAATTTGCCTTAGTTTTAGTTTTAATGTTTATTCCAAGATGTTTAAGACTATTTTTTAAATAAGTAATCAATGCCTGATTGGGTTCATATGCAAGTGAGGCAACTCTTAAAGTACCACCAACATCTTTTTCCTTTTCTAAGACCGTAACCTCATGACCTCGTTCACCAAGAATTCTTGCTGACTCCATCCCTGCAGGCCCTGAGCCAATAACTACAATGTTTTTCTTTTCATTAGATTTTGAATACAGATCTTTATCTTCAAATTCTCTACCCATAGAGGAATTGACAGAGCAACACATAGGCTGATTTATAAAAATTTTGCTTACGCAAACGTAACAATATATACAAGGCCTAATCAACGACTCTTGATTGTCTTGTAGCTTTTGGGGAAGAAACGGATCAGCAAGAAGCTTTCGCCCCATCACAACAAAATCAAAATCATTATTTTTTAAACCTGATTCAGCTACATCTAAATCAATTCTCCCAACAGCCAAGATAGGAATTGAGCAATGAGCTTTAGCAAGTTTTGCAAATTTAATAAACCCACCTGGTTCATGAACAAGAGGAGCTTCCGTAAAGGCAATTCCTTTAGCAGGATTTCCATAAGCACTAACATCAAGTGCATCTGCTCCAGCTTCCTCAGCAAGTTTTATAGTAACGAGGAAATCATCAGTTGAGATTCCGCCCTCAACTCTATATTCAAATGCATCAAGGCGAACAATTACTGGTATAGAACTAGGAATGGAAGATTTAATTTTTGAAATTATCTCTGCCAATAATCGTGCTCTATTTTCTGCACTTCCTCCATACTCATCTGTTCTTCTGTTTACTGCGGGTGATAAAAAGCTAGAGATTAGATAGCCATGTCCAGCGTGGATTTCAATGGCATCAAAACCTGACTCGACTGCTCTTTTGGCCGCGGAAACAAAGTGTTCAATCTCGTCTTTAATTTCATCAGTTGTAAGTTCATGATACCTAGGACCTTTACCATCAGGGCCTGCAGCTTTAATGAAGTTCATTATCTCTGCTTCAGTCAGGAGTCCAAACATGTCACTTGGATGCATTTTGGGGATGGATGGAACTGGAATTTCCCGGCCTGCAACAACATCTTCCTGAGAAATTTTTCCACTATGATTTAATTGCGCTGCAATTTTGGTACCGTATTGGTGAACTCTTGATGTAAGGTCTTGTAAGTCTGGAATGAATCTATCCTCAGAATACCCAATCATATTTGGCATTGAGGATCCTGCAGGCCAACTCACCGCAGATGTCTCTAAGATAATTAATCCTACACCCCCTTTGGCTCTTTCTTCGTAATAAGCCTTTAATCTTTCGCTTGCATGACCATCTTCAGAAGCGAAATTGGATCCCATTGGGGCCATCACAATTTTGTTTTTTAATTGCATATCTCCAATGGAGGAGCTTTTAAGAAGGTTTGTGTAATGCATATCTTTTACTTAGTGCATTAAAAATTATAGCCTATAGGACTAACTATTTAGGACAACTATTATGGAAGATTTAAACAAAGAAATAAGAGCATTAATTGATAAAGAAGCGATCAGAGAGCTTGTAAATCTTTACTGTCAGGCAGCTGATAGGCATGATCATGGACTCATGCGGTCTCTATATCATGAAGATGCTGAGGATGATCACGGTTCATTTTTTAGAGGTAAAGCCATGGAGTTCATTGATATGCTTCCAGAAATACAAAGCAATATGGCAATCCTTCATCACAACGTAACCACCCACAACATTAAGTTAAACGGCAACAAGGCAGAAGGAGAAACTTATATTATTGCTTTTCACAAAGTAAAAGATGAAGCTCAAGGATATGATGTTCTTATTGGGGGCAGATATTTTGATAAATATGAAAAAAGAAAAGGAGTTTGGAAGTTCTCTAAAAGGGTGGTGGATGCAGATTGGGTTTATGTAAACGAACCCTCAGAAGTTAATCTTGAGCATCCGATGATTCAAGGAGCAAATATTGGAACCTCCGACCCGACAGATCCTTTATATTTGCATTTAAAAAGCTTTAGAAGGGAACTCAGGACTTAAATTAAGTTAGTTAACTCTCTAAAGTGTTTTCTGCAGTAGACTTTGTAGGTATCATTTCCGCCGATCTGAATTTTTTTACCTGCAGTAATCACCTTACCAGATTCATCCAGTCGAACTACCATAGTTGCTTTTCTGCCACAGTCACATACAGTTTTTAGCTCGATCAGATTATCTGCTAGCGCAAGCAATTCTGAGCTACCCTCAAAAAGCTCTCCTCTAAAATCAGTTCTGATTCCATAACACATCGATGGGATATTAAGAGTATCGCTTATCTTGCAAATTTGCCTAACCTGATCTTTTGTAAGAAATTGAACTTCATCAATCAATATTGCATCAACCTTTTTTTCGTTTTTGCGGTTCTGAACATAGTCAAAAAAATCAAAACTCGTATCTACTGAGATTGCATCAGCAATCAGACCAATTCTAGAGTGAATCTTATTTTTATTTGCATCTGCATCTACCTTAGGAAGAAAGAGTAATGTATCCATGCCTCTTTCATTGTAGTTATAGTTTGATTGAAGAAGGGCAGTAGATTTACCCGCATTCATGGTTGAATAAAAAAAATGAACTTTTGCCAAGGTTTATGCAGTATCTGGAATCTCAGAGTAAAACTGACTTACCCATTTTCTAAATTTATTTATTGGCCCATCTCCATCACATAGAATTGGATTTGCCACATAGCTCTTGTTATCCCATATTGGCATGTCATCTAAGACACCATTCGCAATCCCATCAATGATTGCCATACCAACCTCATCTTCAATATCTTTTGAGACTCGCATTGACCACCTTAGAATTGAATTTTTATTATCAACCGGACATGAAGCATTAACCATAATGAATTCACCGCCACTTGGAGGTAAATTCACCATGCGAAGACCTACACAACCTAACCCCCAGGACTCTCTTGTAAAGGTTGTTGTAAACATACCTTGGTCCTCAACTTTAAATTCTTCGGAGACACTATCATTGTTTGGATCCATCAATGTCTCTGCAATCGTTTTTCGATAAATACCATCTACGATTGCCTCAGTTTCAGGGAGGGATGGAGAGCCATGCACTTTTGGAAAGTGAGCTTGATCCACATCATTTTCTGCAATTTCCTGAAGTACGGTATTAATTTTGTACTCATAGTTGTAGACCTTCCCCCATTTGTCATCATCGCCATTAAATCCATCAAGCATTGGTAGCTCAAAGTAAGGTTCTTCTTTTAACAAGTGGTGCCATGCCCAAATAAAGCCATTTACTTCTTTGGTTGGGTAATGATAAATCTGAGTTTCTTTAGCCTTTGGTGGAAAATTTTTTGCATAAGGTATCTCTGCGCAAGTACCATCCTTATTCCAACGCCATGCATGAAAGGGACACTCAATGGTTTCACCCTTAACACAACCCCCTTCACCAAGATGAGCACCCAGATGAGGGCAAAAAGCATCTAAAACAGTGGCTTCACCACTTTCAGTTCTAAAAGCAACAACTTGATTGTCACAAAACTTTAAAGACTTAACTTCACCAGGCTTAATTTCATCAGATCGACTGATACAAAACCAACCATTTGGCATTGGGAATGGAAATTCTTGTTTGGGCATATTTAAATTCCTTTAAATTATTGGTTATGATATCAGTTAATACAAAAAGGATAAAAGATATGGGAACATTAAGATATGTAAAAACACCAGCTGAACTTCAAGAAGCAGCTGAAAATAATCTAGAGTTTTTTGATGCAACAATGCAAGCCGTTAAAGTTTTTTATAAAACTACACCAGGTCTAATTGAGCAACTTATCCCAGCCCCATTAACTGTTGCTGATGACCCAATGGTAAGAATTGTAATGTCTCGAGTATTCGTTGACTTGCATGATGGTCTTGAGTTTGGTGCCGCTACATTTGGTGTCAACTGTAAATACAAAGACATTGAAGGCATATATGAAATTACAATGCCGATGGAAGGGGAAGGTGTTGTTGTGGGTGGAAGAGAGACTTATGGTGAGCCTAAAAAGATTGCAAATGTCGAAGCAAACAAAGATGGAGATTCATGTCATGCGAGCGTTGAAAGGCATGGCATTAAATACATTGAATTTAATGGAAGCGTAAAGGATGAAGCTGAAACCTCATCGTTCACTGATCAAGTTTTTTGTTTTAAAGTGTTCCCATCATGTGAGCAAAATAAAGTTTGCGATCAAAATCCATTGCTTGTCAAAATTGATATGCACCGAAAGCAAACAGTTAATTTGAATCTCGATGGCGAGCTGACCTTGCGAGAATCTCCTGTTGATCCAGTTGTAGACCTTCCGGTTGAAGAGATGGTATCAATGACATGGGAGGAGGGCTCATCTTCAAGTAATGCATCTGTGATGCAAGAAGTTGACCCTATGGGCTACATTCCATTCATGCATTCAAGATACGACGGCTAATTAAATGTCTAACTTCAAAGATAAGGTTGCTGTAATTACCGGTGGAGCCTCCGGCGTAGGCTATGCAATTGGAGTTGCTCTAGCAAAAGAAGGTGCAAAAGTTGTTTTGAGTGACATTGAATCTTCTGCGCTTGAATCTGCAAAAGCTAACTTCGAAAAAGAAGGGCTATCTGTCGACATCAAACAGGCAGATGTATCCGATCATGATTCAATGGTTGCACTCAATAAATTTGTTACCTCCGAAGTTGGCGATGTTCAAATGCTCTTTAATAATGCTGGTGTTGCACCTGCAGAATTGCAATCCATTTGGGATACAAATCCAAATGATTGGAATTGGGCTTATGGGGTCAACGTTATGGGTATTGTTCACGGTTTGCAGGCATTCATACCTGATATGTTAAGTCATGGAAAAGAAGCAAATGTTATAAATACTTGTTCAGGTAATGGCGCATTTATTAACCTTCCTAGTACTCCAATATACACCTCATCAAAAGCTGCAGTTTCAAGTATAAGTGAGGTCTTAAAACTTCAATTAGATCAATCGGGAAGTAATATAAAAGTATCTATCCTATTCCCAGGACCGCATACGGTTAGAACCAATCTTTTTTCTGCAGAAAGAAACAGGCCGGATGAATTAGCTCGAGATCCAAATGCTCCAGAGCATCCAATTTCTTCCGTTGAGGATATGGTTGATATGATGAAATCAATGGGTGTTGAAATGGAAACAACCACTCCTGAAGAGGTGGCTGATTTTTGTTTGGCTGAATTAAGGGAAGGAAAGTATTGGATTAATCCTGCAAATGAAAAATCAGAACAAGCTTTTAAAGATAGGGTTGACTCTATATTGAGTAGAGGAGATTTACCAAATCCAAATATTTTTTAGTTTAGATTAGTTTCAACTTCAAGCATCGTCATTCTTCTTGCATTGTGATGATTGTAGTCATAATCCATTCTTCCAGAGAGGCTAAGATCAGGAAACCTTGAAAATAGCTCCTTAAGCATTACTTCCGTCTGAGATCTTACAAGTGTAACCCCAATACAGTAATGAGGTCCTTGGCCAAAACTGATACTTTTGTCATGACTTCTGTGAATATTGAAAATATTTGCATCTTCATAAGCATGTGGATCCAATCCAGCAGTACTAGTTATTAGCTGTACCATTTCACCTTTTTTGACATTAACACCAAGGATCTCAAGATCCTCAGATGCATACCTTGCTAACCCTGTTTTCCCAGATGATTCATAACGAAGAGTCTCTGAAATAGCATTTTGAATTAAGCCTTCATCATTTTTTTAATTCAGCCAGTTGATCAGGGTGAGATAACAAAGCCCTTATTAAATAACTATGCAAGTCAACTGCAGTATCAGACCCGGCTCCTAACACCGCACCTATAAGTGCGCACATTTCCCAGTTGGATAATTTTTCGCCATCTTCCTCCGCTGTTATAAGAGTAGATAAAAAATCATCAGATGGATTCTTTCTCTTTTCGTCAATAAGCTCATTAAGAAGATCAAGTCCTGCAGGAACGCCTGCAATTGCTTCAGCTCTTTCTTCAGGGGTAAGCATTGGATTGATGCCTCTTACAACCCCGTAAGCAAGTGAATCAAAAATTGGGAATTTATCTCTTGGTATGCCTACCAAACTTGCAATGGCTTGTGTTGGAATAATTTCTGCAATTTCTGTAGCAAAATTGAATCTCTCAGGCTTACCAATTTCATCAAATCTCTCTTTAACCAGCTTTGTAAATCTAACCTTCATCTGTTGCATAATGCGTGGTGAAAATGCAGGCAATGCAAGCTTTCTAAGCCTTAGATGATTAGACCTATTTAAAAAGAATAAGTTATTGTTCATAAGCTTTTCAAAAGCATCCATATCTTCAAGCTCTTTTTTTGGTGGAGCATGCTCCCAAAGGTTAAAGTCAGTTGAAAGCCTTCTATCGAGCAGACAGTCCGTAATATTTTTATTTCCTGTAACCAACCATGCTGACCATGCATTAAACCTAGCTATTGGATATTCTTTGACTAACTTTTCAATTGTTGGTTTTGGATCATCTATGAAATTCTTTGATGATGGATCAAAGAAATGATCTACTGTAAGCTCATCTGTATTAATCATAACAACATGATAATGTATGAAAACCTTTGAGGAAAGCGGAATAAGATGTCTTGATTTGCATGGTGTTCGTCATGATAACGTTGAAATAGAACTCATCGATTTTTGTTATAAATATCAAAAACAAATCCCACTAAAGATAATTTGCGGTAACAGCAAAAAAATGATGGATATTTGCATTAAATCTCTTGGAAATCATGGAATTGACTATGATTTTCAAAGATATGGCATAATAATGGTTGTAAAAATATAATTTAATTTAATTAGTAGGGGACATATATGAATTATAAAAATTACTTTTTTTCATTTTTAGTTATTTCTTGTTTTGCCGTAACAGCTGACGAACCCGTAGGTGCTGTTCAGTCTGAAAACGCAAGTCAAAGAAGTGGTGAAGTTTCAATGAGTGAGCAAAGCATGGAGGTTAGATCTGCGGGTGGTATAGAAGAAGTGGTTGTTACAGCTCAAAAAAGAGAACAATCTCTTCAAGATACTCCAATAGCACTAACAGCAATTACCGCATCAACCATTGATGATTTAGATATTAAAAACGTTGTTGATATGGCAGGCATTTCACCCAATGTTATGTTAGTTGAAACTCCATCAAATAATACATCAGCTACTATAGCAATGCGTGGTGGTGTCACAATTAACCCAGCTATTACTTGGGAGCCAACCGTTGGAGTTTACTTGGATGGTGTTTATCTTGGTAAAACACAGGGTGCTATTTTTGATGTGGTTGACCTAGAAAGAGTTGAGATATTAAGAGGCCCACAAGGAACTTTATATGGAAGGAATACGCTTGGTGGCGCTATAAATTTAATTTCACAAAGACCAAATGGTTCTGGGGTCGAGACAAAGCTTACTCTTGGAAATTATGGTCTTACTCAAGCTCAGTTTACTACTGATTTTGAGATTGCTGATGGCACTTACGGTAAATTAGTTGTAAACAGTAAAGAGCGTGATGGATATGTTCATAATGCACCTGGTCCCTACGGCGGTGCACAAGGAGTAGTTCCTTCAGCTGACCCAACAGTCAATGAATTGGATACCATTAATTCTCATGGCTTTAGATTTACAATTGCAAGAGATACTGACAACAGCTCATTTGATTTGTCAGTTGACTACAATGATCAAAGCAACACCCCACCTTTTGCACAACTTGGATACACTATACCTAATTGGAGTGCAGCATTTGGTGTCGGCGCCTCACCAGCAACTGGAGGATTAAAGTTATGGCCAATTGAGCTGTATACAAGCAAAGGCAGAGCAAAAGTTGCACATGTTAACGAAGCAGTCTTTGAGAAATCTGAAGTTAGCGGGGTTGCATTGACCTACTCAAGAGATACTAACTTAGGAACAGTTAAAGCAATATTAGCTAGGAGAGACACGGAATGGTCAGATAATCTAGACCTTGATGGTGGACCTTTCCCTATCGCAAACACATCTAGGTACACGGATTACACATCAGAAACTTTTGAGCTTCAGCTCACAGGTGAAAGAGGAAATCTAAATTATGTATTAGGTTACTATGCGCTTAAGGATGATGCTTATACCTCCAATCCTCAATTATTTTTTGGCGGCGGAACTGACATTGTGCAAAATTATTCTGGAAGTGGAGATAGCACAGCTATTTATGCTCAATTTGATCTTGCTGTAACAGATAAAACCAACGTTACTGTGGGTGTTAGAAGCACTGATGAAGATAAAGAGGGCTTCAAAGAGTATGTTGGATTAATTTCTGCTTCTGGTGAAGGTAGTTTTGATGATACAACAGGAACATTCATTGTTTCTCATGATATTAGTGAATCAGCAAATATGTATTTTAAGGTTGCTGATGGGTTTAAGGCTGGTGGATTTAATGCTGAAAGTTCAAATCCATTTGCAGCATCTACACCATATGCACCAGAAACAGTTCAATCTACAGAGATTGGATTTAAGGGAAGGTATCTAGATAATCGTGTGATGGTAAACATTGCATACTTTGATAATGAACATGAAGACATGCAAATCTCCTATTTTACTGCTGATGCAGCTGCTGCTTCTGAGGTTATCAATAATTCAGCAGATATCTCAGGTATTGAGATTGAAACAACCGCTTATCTGAATGATACAACTAAACTGATGGTTAATTACGGTAGTTTAGATGCAGAGTTCACTGGAGGTGCAGTAGCAAGTGATGGGTTTACTTTAGAGCAATTCCCATACGCTCCTGACCATACTCTATACGTATCTTTAGAAAAAGATTTTGGGCCTTACAGAATGAGACTGGATCACAGTAGAATTTCTGAGCATGCTATCTTCCCTTACAATGGAAATGATCCAAGGGCTGCACTTACAAATGTTGCTTCAAGAGGAGTAACAGACCTAAGATTGCTCATGGATCCGGCAGAAAATATCAATTTAACTTTTTGGATTAAAAATTTAACTGACAACAGTTATGTTGTTAATAATATTCCTTTTGGTCCAGGTTTTGGTCAGATAACACTTGATTATTATGGAGCACCCAGAACTGTTGGATTTGATGTTAGATATAAATTTTAATTTTTAATTTTATGAAACCAGCTTATTAATAGTAAGCTGGTTTTTTTTATGCAAAATCATTGGGAAGACATTCTTTTATTCGATGAACAACTCTCTGAAGAGGAGAGAATTATTCAGAGAAATATTCACGAATATTGCCAGAACTCTCTAATGCCAAGAATTCTTGAGGCTAATCGAGACGAGGTGTTTCATAGAGAAATCTATAATGAGCTTGGCGAGCTAGGAATGCTTGGCCCAACGATTAAGGGTTATGGTTGTGCAGGTATTGGTTATGTTGCTTATGGCTTAATTACTAGAGAAATTGAAAGGGTTGATTCCAGTTACCGCTCTGCCATGAGCGTTCAATCTTCACTTTCAATGTATGCAATTTATAGATTTGGTTCAGATGATCAAAAAGAGAAGTATTTGCCGGAGATGGCCAAAGGAAAATTAATCGGGTGCTTTGGTCTTACTGAGCCTGATGCGGGTTCTGATCCTGGAAGTATGAAGACTATTGCTAAAAAAGTTGATGGTGGATATAAGTTGTCTGGCTCTAAGACATGGATTACGAATGCTCCCATAGCAGATATCTTTGTTATATGGGCAAAAGATGAACAAGGTATTCTGAGGGGTTTTATTGCAGAAAAAGATGACAAAAATATAACTACTGCCAAACTGGAGGGTAAGTTTGCTCTTCGAGCGTCTACCACGGGCCAAGTTTTTATGGATGAGCTTTTTATACCAGATGAAAGGGTTTTGCCAAATGTGCAAAGCTTTAAGGGACCATTCTCGTGCCTAAATTTAGCAAGGTACGGAATTTCATGGGGAGTTATTGGGGCTGCTGAGTTCTGCTGGAAGGCTGCCAGGCAGTATACTCTTGATCGTGACCAATTTGGCGAACCGCTAGCAGCTAAACAGCTTATACAAAAAAAGCTTGCAGATATGCAGTCTGAAATTACTTTAGCATTGCAGGCCAGTTTAAGGGTAGGAAGGTTAATGGACGAAGACAAGATGATCCCAGAAATGATCTCGCTCGTAAAAAGGAATAATTGTGGAAAAGCATTAGAAATTGCTAGAGCTGCTCGTGATATGCATGGAGGTAATGGTGTTATTGATGAGTATCATGTAATAAGGCACACCATGAATCTTGAAGCAGTGAATACATATGAGGGCACTCATGACGTCCACTCACTTATTTTAGGTAATTTTCAAACCGGAATATCAGCTTTTAAATAAATAAATAAAAATGGCAGAAAAATATTCAGAATCCTCAGCTAAGTTTGGTAAATTCCTTATTAGAATATTTTCAAAGCTTCAAGCACCCGTCTTCTTGATGTCAAAAGGGAAGATATGGAATAAGTGGCCTGGTGGCTTTCCGGTCATGGTTGTAAAAACTGTTGGTGCAAAAACAAAAAAAGTTAGAAATATTCCGCTAATACATGTTCACAAGGATGGGAATCCGATTTTAGTTGCCTCACTAGGAGGAATGCCAAAAAATCCGAGTTGGTATTACAACGTTAAAGCTAATCCAAAAGTTGAAGTAATGACTCGGAACAGTCATGGAACTTTTATTGCAAGGCAAGTGTCAAAAGATGAAAAATTAACACTATGGCCAATTATTTGTGAGACATATCCCGACTATCAAACCTATCAAAATAACACTGATAGAGATATCCCAGTGTTTATTTGTGATCCTGCGTAAATGTAAAGTATACTTTACATCCAAAATTTATGAGTATAATAAAAACCGAAAATTTGGTACGTCACTTTGCTGTTGGAACTCAAACTGTTGAAGCTCTAAGAGGAGTTTCACTTGATATCGATAGAGGAGAATTTGTAGCAATAATGGGCCCATCAGGTTCAGGTAAATCTACTTTAATGAATATCATTGGATGCTTGGATAGTCCTACCAGCGGAACATACCACCTAAACAATAAAAATGTAAGCACGCTCGATGATGATGCACTCGCATTAATTAGGAATCATGAGATTGGATTTGTATTTCAAAATTTCCATTTATTGGCAAGAAACACAGCTTTAGACAATGTCATGTTGCCACTAAAATATGCAGGAATAGATAAGTCTGAGCAGGAAGAAATTGCTATGGAGGTAATAAAATCAGTTGATCTTGAATCTAGGGCTCATCACCAACCTTCAGAATTATCTGGAGGCCAACAACAAAGAGTTGCCATTGCAAGAGCATTAGTTAATAAGCCATCCATTCTCTTTGCTGATGAACCTACTGGAAATCTTGATAGCAAGACGGGTGATGACGTTATGAATCTCTTTACAAATCTGCACAAACAAGGCCAAACCATTATTGTAATTACCCATGAAATAGAGGTTGCAAATCAAGCTGAGAGAATAATATCTATAAAAGACGGTAAAATATTTGAGGATCAAAAGGTATTAAAATGAAGTACAAAATATTATCTTTGTTAATAATTTCAATTTTCCTAGTAAGTTGCGGGGGCGGCTCCAGTGCCGAAGAGGAATTTAAGTTCTATTCAAAAAAAGAGGTTGATACGCAACAGCTTGATTTAACCGTTGAAGCTTCAGGGACTGTTGAGGCAATTTCTTCTATTGAGATTAAGTCTAAAGCCTCTGGAGAGATATTATATTTGGGTGCAGAAATAGGAGACTACATAGAAAAAGGTCAAGTGTTAGCAAGAATTGATCAAAGGACGCCAAAAAATAATCTTGAGCAAGCGTCTGCTGATTTAGACGTAGCAAAGGTAAGGTTACAAAACGCTGAAAGCCAATTTCTTAGATCAGAAACACTCCACAAGGAGGGCAGTATTTCTGATAAAGCTTTTGAAGATGCTCAAGAATCTTTTTCTTCAGCAAAATCTCAATACGTAAGATCTAATGTTTACTTAGAAAATGCAAAAATAGCGCTTGATGATACCCTCGTTCGATCACCAATTAGTGGAACGATTATTTCAAGAGCAGCAGAAGTTGGCCAAGTTATCACTTCTCCAACCTCAGCAGTGGGTGGAGGAACTCTTTTAATGGAAATGGCTGATTTAAATCAAGTAAGAGTTAGAGCACTGATTGATGAGATAGATATTGGCAAGATTACTATTGGTCAGGAAGTTACCTTGAAAGTTTCAGCTTATAGGGATAAAAAATTTACAGGAATAGTTTCAAAGATCGAGCCACAGGCAAAAGAGGAGCAAAACGTTACTACCTTCCCCGTATTGATTGATATTAAAAATGAGAATAATTTGCTACTAATCGGGATGAATACCGATGTTGAAATTGAAATTTTAAATGAACAAGTTGCTCTAGCACTCCCTTCAGGATCTCTTAGAACAAGAAGAGATGTTACTACAGTTGCCATGCTTTTAGGGCTTGATGATGATCAAATCAATTCATTTCTCGAAAAGAAAGTTGAAGGTGAAGGCTTTACTTCTTTTATAGTTTTTAAAGACACAAATAAAGGACCACAAATGCAATGGGTTAAGATTGGCAAAACTGATCTTAACTATGTTGAACTTAAAGAGGGGCTTACTAAAAATGATATTGTTTATGTCTTACCAAGTGAGGGGTTAATTAAATCGCAACAAAGGTTCTCAGAACGCTTACGTAATAGGTTCAGTTAATGCTTGTTCAGGAATCTATAGGTACCGCAGTCGATGCAATTAAAGCTAATAAATTAAGATCAATTTTAACAACGCTTGCCATTATTATTGGTACCGCAGCGGTAATTGCTATGGTGGCCATGGGTTCAAGTGCTCAACAGGCGCTTAATGACTCGATTACTGACCTTGGAGCAAGAACAATATATGTTTATCCAAGCTCTTCTAGACAAGGAGCAACAAATACAAGCAAGGTCCCGTTAGATATTAAAGATGCCATCGCTCTTTCAAAAGATGGAGAAATACCTTGGCAGATTGCTCCTGAGATTCGAGGTTCAAAACAAGTTAAATTCAAAAGTGAGAATGCAAGCTTACAAATTGTTGGTAGTACGCCAGATTTTTTTTCTATCCGTGGGTATGAACTAGATTCTGGTAAAACTTTTACTGAAAATGACAGTTTAGCCAGAAAAAGGGTTGTTGTGTTAGGCTCAAAAGTTGCTAACGAACTTAAAACATCATCTAGAGCTCTTCTAAACAACGAAATCTTAATTAATAATATTTCATTCAAAGTCATTGGCACAATTAAGGAAGAGGGCGCAGGCTGGGGACCTAATCCTGATGAGCAAATTTATACACCTTTATATACTGCCTCTGATCGGATTTTTGGAAGAGAGACAATTGGATCCATTAATGTAAATTTCCCCGTAGAGTACTCTACAGAGGAAGTAATGATTGCTATTGAAAGGATTCTGCGGAGAGAGCATGACATTGGGCCCGGTGAGATTAATAATTTTAGTATTAGAGACTGGGGCCAAGCACTAGATCTTCAAAGGCAAGCTACGTCTATCTTTTTTGCTTTAATTATTGGTATTGCTTCAATAAGTCTTTTAGTGGGTGGTATTGGAGTGATGAATATTATGTTAGTTTCAGTGACAGAGAGGACTAGGGAAATTGGTTTAAGGAAGGCGCTAGGCGCTACTCAAAATACAATATTGCTTCAGTTTATCATCGAAGCAATCACGTTATGCTTAATTGGAGGTTTTATAGGTGTTATTCTTGGAACCTCAATATATTTTCTAATAGCTTTTTTACAAGAATGGCCAATAGTATTTCCTCTAACCGCGATAATCGGCTCAGTGACCTTTTCTGCAATGGTAGGACTATTTTTTGGAATTTGGCCTGCTAGAAGAGCAGCGAAACTTGATCCAGCAATATCACTAAGGTACGAGTAGATGAAAGTTGCTCAATTACTTCCAGAATTAAATTTTGGAGGTGTTGAACGTGGAACAGTAGATCTTGCCAATTTTTTAGTTTCTCAAGGTCATGATGCTGTTGTTATTTCCGCAGGTGGAGTTCTTGAAAGGGAATTAGACACCGAGGTAAAAAGTTTACAAATTCCTATTTCAAAGAAATCCTTATCTGCTTTGATGCAGTTTAAAGCTCTAAAGAAAATTCTTCTTGAAGAGAAACCAGATATTGTTCATGTTCGATCAAGATTTCCAGCCTGGATATATCTTTTGGCTACAAGAGGAATGCCAAATCATCAAAAACCTGTCTTAGTGTCTACCTTTCATGGTCTTTACAGCAAGCCATGGTATAGCCAATCAATGGCTAAAAGTGATTCAATTATTAGTATTTCTAAAACTGTAAAGCAATACATTAAAGACAATTACAGAATTTCAAATCAAAATATAGTTAATATTTACAGGGGTTGTGACACAGAAAAATTTAACCAAGTTCCTTTAGAAAGTAGCTGGCTTGATAAATGGTTTGCAGACTTTCCGCAAACAATAAATAAAAAAATCTTATTGATGCCTGGTAGGATCACTTCATGGAAGGGCATTGAAACGTTTATTAAACTAATCCATAGGTTGAAAGACCCATCATTGATCGGCATTGTTATGGGACCTGTTGCAAAGAATAAAAAAACTTATTTTAAAAAGCTCAAAACGTTGGCATCAGACCTTAATTTGGATGACACTAAAATTTTATTTTGTGATGGCAAACCTGATATTGAAAATGTATATAAAATTTCATCTATTGTTTTTAACTTATCATCAAAGGCTGAACCGTTTGGGAGAACAATGATTGAAGCTGCTGCTTGCGGCAGTTCAGTAGTGGGATGGGATTATGGAGGAGTAAAAGAGTCCCTATCTCTCCTTAAATCTAATGGCCTTGTTAAACTTAATTCAATGGATGATTTAGAAGTTAAAGTAAAAGGTTTATTAGAGGCTCCAGATCAGTTAATTTTAAATAAAGAGTTCACAAAAGAGTATCAAACCAAGGCAACTCTAAAAGTTTATAAGGAATTGCTCAATACCGAATCGTAAATTTTACCAACCCTTTTTGCAGAGCTATCTACTGTATAGGATTCAAATATTCGTTCCTTAATTGCACTTACATCAAGATTTTTTGCTAGGGGCACAAGACTTCTTATTAAAGAAATAATCTCTTCTTCATTATTGGGATCAGCTAAGAGCTCTTGAGGAAATAATTCACCCATAATACCTACATTGGTTCCAAATACCGGTAAGTTAAAGGCTGCTGCCTCCAGAGCCACCCTAGGCCCTCCCTCTCTTGAACTAGTGATAATTAAGGCTTTTGCTCTTCTATAAATATTACCCAATTCCTGAGAATTAACCTCTGATCTGATGGTAATTTGATCAGTTAAGTTGTTATCTTTAATGATAGTTAGCAAGTTATTCTTTTCTAGACCATCTCCGATGATTTCAAGTTTTTCATCGATACCTTTCCATGCATGAATTAATAAATCAAATCGCTTGATTTTTTCCAGTCTTCCAACCGCAATAAAATTCCCGTCTCTTGAGGAATTAAGTATTTCTAATTTGGGATTTACCCAATTACCTATTACCTCTGCAGCAGGATAAGTTTTTTTTAAAAGCTCATTTACAATAATTGTTTTCCTAAAGCCATTTGTAGCAACAGGTCTTTTTTTATTAGCATGAACTGTTGCAATTAACTCTACCCTTGTAATCCAACTTACCCAATGACCCAAGAGGATTGATTTTGAACCATGGCAGTGAAGTATTTGAATTTCATGATCTTTTATTAATTTTCGTAGTTTGAAAATAGCAAAGAGATTGAACCTGAATTTATTAGGAAATACTTGAAATCTATGATTTTGAAAATGAGGCTCTAACGTTTTATCTGCAAAGATATAAAGATCATAATCTGAGTTATTTGTTAGCGTTGATGTTAATTCATGAACATGTTGCTCAATGCCTGAAAAATTTTTGCTACAAATTAAATGCGCAATATTATTCATTTATTCGTCTTTTAATTTGGAAAGCAATTTTCTCGACTTCAGCTAATGGTTCAAAACCTGGATTTGGAGATATCATATGGCTTATTACTCCGGATCTATCAAATACATCTTTTTTTTGAACAATACCAATGCGTTTTTCATCAAGTAATTCATTGCTAATTCTTTGATGCTTATTACTTTTAATCCCAAACCAAAATTTTTTAGAGAATTTACTGGTTTGCAACAAATAAGTTTCACCATAACTGGATAGACTCTCAAATATCATACTTATGCTGTCTGGTGTGATAAATTTTTTCGATGCCGATACAAGGCTTTGGTTAAAAAAATTAAAATCAGTATCGCTAGAATCATACAGTTTAATATTTTCATAACATGAAATTTCAGACCATACATCGTCGGGCGTCCTTCTTGAATTAAAAATAGAAATCTCAAACTGTTGGTGGGTATCAATGATGTATTTTAAATTATCTCCTAATACTCTTTTTTCAAACGGCACATTTTTTATTGGACCCCCAATGCATACAACAAGTTTATTATTTTCAGGTTTAACGAGGGATGTTTTACAAAGACTGCCTTTAAACAACAAAGAGTTTGTGGGCATTTTTCTGTCGTGGTAGTCATGTTCTGGGGCTACTATTACATCAAACTTTTTAGCATTAAAAGTTGGCCTAAGAACAGCGATAAGAGTAGTGTTATGAGAGTTAGAGAGAAGTTTTTTTTGTTGCAGTAATGCTTTATGCGCTCTATGGCCAACCCCAATTAAAATAAGTCTATTTGAACTTGGTTTAAGTTTGTCTATTTCATCTATAGAGCATTCTGACGATGCACAATTAAGCTCATTAACAAGGGATTGTAAGAGAATATTTCCTTGGTTAGAATGACCTGGCCTTTGGTCAAATATATGAATAACTTCCATGCAATTGTTACATTTTTGTTTTACTAATGCCTTAAATTAACTCTACTATTCTACTATGTCCAAACTTAAGTTTCGCTCGATATTTCTCTCAGATATTCATTTAGGCTCAAAAGGGTGTCAATCAAAGCTTCTGCTTGAAGCATTAGCTTGCGGTACACCCCTTGCTGCATATCCAGTAACCGGGCCCAAGGATTTAATTGTTAACGGAGTCAATGGATTTACTGATGATAACTTACTAAATGCAATTGATCAGGCTGTAAAAGTTCCATCATCTGGCTGTATAGACTTTGCATCGCGCTTTACTTGGGATAAAGTTGCAGAACAATTTAAAAATGCATTAGTTCCAAAAAGCCTTGAATCAAGTTACAAAAACAGCTCGAGACCTTATCTCTCAATATGGAGATGATGCTGAATCTATAGCGATGCTAAGAGCAGCTGAGCATGCTGCAAACCTTAATCATTCTGAGTGGAAAATATGGGAGGAAGTTCTTAGTGTGGTTATTGAGCTACAAAATGCAAAACATTTGGATAGTTAATGTTTTTCTTACCTCTTTTTGATGATAACCCAATAAAAAAAATACCTTGGGTAACTTATATAATTATTGGCTTAAATGTATTGGTATTTTTATTTCAATCTAGTCTTAGCAGTAGCGAACTAGAAATATTTTTTAGAGAAAATGGATTTATCTCCGGAGAATTTTTCTTAAACTCAAGCCTGCTTTATTCAAATCTATACACGTCCTTATTTATTCATGGGGGATTTTTTCATTTATTCTCAAATATGCTCTATTTATGGATTTTTGGCGATAATATAGAAGCTGAACTTGGGTCGATTAAGTTTCTTATCTTTTACTTGGTCTGTGGCGTCATAGCTTCTTTAGCCCAAGGAATTGTAGACCCTGATAGCTTAATACCTTTAATAGGCGCTAGTGGTGCAGTTGCCGGAATACTAGGTGCATATTTGATTTTATACCCAAGTGCAAATGTAAGGGTTTTTGTTTGGATTTTTATTTTTATACAAATTATCAATGTCCCTGCAGGTATAGTTTTAGCAATATGGATTATTGGTCAGTTTTTTTCATTGGGATCCTCTATGTCCGATGGTGTTGCCTACATGGCACATGTTGCTGGATTCATGAGTGGCCTCATGTATATGTTTTTATTTAGGAAACGAGATAAAGTTCAATCTAAACATCACTCAAGGCCTTTTACAAGAACTTCTTTCAAGGAAGCCTATGATCAAAAGATTTATGATCGATCAAAATCAAAAGGCATTAAGGATTACAACTAATATTTTTTATGAAATCATCTTTTATCAAAACACCAATTGGAAACTTTTTAGCTCATTTCAAGGATAGATACCTTATAAAATTAGAGTTAGTTAATTCAGATAAAAAATTATTTCTTGATCAAAATCTTCAAGAAACTATTAACCAGCTAATTAAAGGCAAGATTTCAGTTAACGAACTTCCTCTAAATATTAATGAATTAGAAGGGACTGAATTCCAAAAAAAAGTCTGGAAATCTCTTACTAAAATAAAATACGGAGGAACATCTTCTTATAAGAAAATAGCAGTATCAATTAATAGTCCAAGTGCTTTTAGGGCAGTTGGCTCAGCATGTAGATTAAACCCAATTCCGCTTATAATTCCATGTCATAGGGTATTAAGAACTGATGGAAGTGTCGGTAAATATGTTTTTGGAAAAAAAAATAAATACAAACTTTTAAAGCTAGAGAGTTATGAATCTCGAAACAGAAATAAGAAATAAAGTTATTGAAAAATTTCCCAATGCTATTTTAAACCTTCAAAATGAAAGTCACATGCATTCGGTTCCAGAAAATTCTGAAACTCACTTTAAGTTAATTATTGCAGATGATTCATTCATTGATACTCCTAGGGTTTTAAGACATAAAATGATCTTTTCTCAGCTTGGAGATTTAATGCAGAAATTCCACGCTCTTGCACTTCATTGTTATACACATGAAGAGCTCTCAAAATTAGAATCTGAGCCTGAATCACCCGAGTGTGTAAAAAAATGATAATTTTTAAACAAGTTATCCAAAGACCAGTTTTAGGTTTACTGATGCTTTTACTTGGATTAATTCTGTTATTACCTGGACTGCAGAATTTTAAGCTTGATGCATCCTCAGAAGCATTGGTTATTCAGGGTGATGAGGCATTTAAAACTTACAGAGAAGTTGGCAATACATTTGGTAATTCAGATTTTTTAATTGCAACCTTCACTCCAAATAATGATTTATTTGATCAACAAACATTATCAGTTATTAAAAATCTAGAATCACAATTATTAGATTTAGAGGGTGTTTCTTCAGTACTCTCTTTATTGGATGCACCTATTTTCTTTCAACCAAGAGTGGAACTTAGTGAAATAGCAGACAACTTAAAGACACTTGAAGATCCTGCGGTAGATATTCAGCTTGCTAAAGAAGAAATTCTTGATAATCCCATCTACTCAGAATTAATAATAAGTCCTGATGGAAAAACCACTGCTTTACAAATAGTTTTAGAAGAAAATTCAGAATACAGACCATTAATAAATAAAAGATATGAATTACTGGATAAAGTTAAAACACCTAGAGTTCAAGATGAGATAGATGAAATAAATTTTGCTATTTCTGAGATCAATGATCAGGAGTCAATAAAACAAAAGCAATTAATTGAAAACGTCAGATCAGTTTTAAATGAATTTAGGTCTGAGGGGACAATTTTCCTTGGTGGAGCATCAATGATTGCGGTTGATATGATGTCATTTATAGAATCTGATCTTAGGGTCTTTGGAATAGCAGTTGCAATTGTGTTTGGTCTTTTGCTGTTCACATTTTTTGGAAAAATAAGCTATGTATTCCTTCCGCTTTCAAATGCTATAGTGGCCACCATTTTTACTGCTTCTTTTCTAGGTTTGGCAGGGTGGAAAATTAGTGTTGTTTCATCCAACTTTATTGCTCTTTTATTAATTCTTACTATCTCGTTAACTGTTCACGTTTTAGTAAGATTTAATGATGTTAGGCATGAAATGAATTCAGTGGACGATGCTATAGCAGAGGCATGTAAGCAAATGTTGTTTCCATGTTTTTTTGCCGCATTTACCACTGCAGTAGCCTTTATCTCGTTAATTTTTGGAGAAATTAAACCCGTAATAGAGTTTGGGAAGATGATGGCGGTCGGTATGGTTTTTGCTTTTGTACTAACCTTTACTTTTTTACCAATGATGATGAAGATTTTAATCAACAGTAAAGCAAATGAGCCTGATTGGATTCAATCTGTACCAGTTTTATTATCCAAATTTAGTCATTCTTCAAAGAATGGAATTTTTTTGGTATCTATCTTTTTAATGTGCGCATTAGTGTATGGGTTTTCACTTCTAAAAGTTGAGAATAGGTTCATCGATTATTTTTCAAATGATACTGAAATTTATCAAGGAATGTACTTGCTTGATAAAGAACTTGGAGGGACGGCAACTTTAGATATTGTTATTGATGCTCCAAAGGAATCAGCTGAAGATATTAGCCTGGATGATGATTTATTTGATGATGATCTTTTTGAAGATGATTCAAGCGAAGCATCCGGATACTGGTGGAATTCTTTTACTTTGAAGCGACTTGAAGACATTCATGATTATTTGGATAGCACTCCAGAAATAGGAAAAGTTTTAAGTGTTGCAAGCGGAATAAAAATGGCACGACTTATCAATAATGGGAAAGATCTCAATGATCTTGAATTAGCATTATTAAGATCTGTTTTGCCTGAAGATCTAAAGGAGTCTCTTTTATATTCATATATAAATCAAGACGATACACAGGTCAGGATCTCAACACGCGTTTACGAAACTTTAAATACTCTTAATAGGAACCAACTAATAAATAATGTTTCAAATGATCTGCAGGAGAAATTTGGATTAGGAGAGGATCAATTTAGAATTACCGGTCTTGCAGTTCTTTACAACAACATGTTGCAGTCGTTATTTGATTCTCAAATTAAATCTTTAGGTATTGTTTTTGGGGTGATATTGCTTATGTTTTTAGTAATATTTAGATCAATCAAAGTTGCAGTTATTGGACTGATCCCAAACATCTTAACTGCATCAAGCGTTCTTGGATTACTTGGAATTCTATCAATACCATTGGACATTATGACCATCACTGTCGCTGCGATCAGTGTTGGCATGGCAGTGGATAATACAATCCATTACTTGTATAGATATAAGGTTGAAATTTCCAATGGAGTAGCGCCAAGTGATGCTATTCTCAAATCGCATACCACCATTGGAAGAGCTATCTTGTATACAGCACTGACAATTTCTATTGGATTCCTAATTTTTAGCTTTTCAAACTTTTCTCCAACGGTTTTATTTGGAACTTTTACCTCATTAGCAATTTTTACCTCATTAGTGGCAACATTAATATTATTACCACTTTTGCTACAATCTTTTAAAGCATTTGATTCATAAGGCAGATAAATGAGCGGACCACTTAAAGGGACAACCATCATAGAATTTTCAGGAATTGGTCCAGGACCTTTTTGCGGGATGGTATTAGCTGATTTGGGCGCCGAAGTGATTAAGATAGATAGGGCCTCATCATTAGGTAAAGGCAATGAATTAGACTTCCAAAGCCGATCAAAATATTCAATAACCGCAGACCTGAAGAAGCCTGATGCTATTGATGAAATAAAGAAATTATTATCCCAAGCAGATGCATTATTCGAAGGATTTCGTCCGGGTGTAATGGAGAGACTAGGCCTTGGACCAGAGGAAGTCTTAGATATAAATCCAAATATTGTCTATGGAAGAATGACCGGTTGGGGACAAAAAGGCCCTTTAGCAAATTCAGCTGGTCATGATTTGAATTATATAGCCCTAACAGGAGCACTAGACTCTATAGGCCGCAAAGGTGAAAGCCCGCCACCGCCATTAAATTTAATTGGTGATTATGGCGGAGGAGGCATGTTTCTTGCATTGGGTATCCTTGCTGGCATATTAAATGTTAAAAATGGTGGTAAAGGTCAAGTTGTTGATGCTGCAATGGTTGATGGCGCCTCACTTTTAATGACGATGTTTTACTCTTTTGACGCTTCAGGTTTTTGGAAACAAAGCAAAGAGTCTAATTTGCTTGATGGTGGAGCTCATTTTTATGACACTTTTGAATGTAAAGACGGCAAGCATATGTCTGTTGGGTCAATCGAACCACAATTTTATGAAATTCTTATCGATAAGCTTGAATTAGATAAAGATTATTTTGGCAATCAAATGGATCAGAGTAAGTGGTTTGAATACAAGGAAGTAATCAAAGATCGTTTTAAAACAAAGACTCGCGATGAGTGGGCAAAGATTTTTGAAGGAACCGATGGTTGTGTTGCTCCAGTTTTAAGCATCGCAGAAGCTCCACACCACCATCATCTCAAAGATAGAAATACTTTTATTAAATTGGATGGACACTTTCAGCCTGCACCAGCGCCAAGATTTTCCCTCACGAAAGAATCTGTTAAGCACGGACCTCCAAAATGTGGTCAGGATAATGCCGCCATATCAAAAAAATTTAAACTTGATGAATCTAAGTTAAGTTAAAAAATTTTATTGCATTGTTGTATGTTTCGGTCGCTATCTCATCGATACTATAATTTGTAAGAGACGAAATTTCTGCTGCAATATGGGGCAAGTACTTTGGCAAATTAATATTTTTACTGGGTCTCGGTTTTAAATTTCTTGGAATTAGGTACGGAGCATCAGTTTCAATCATTAATTTTTCGAGAGGAATATTTTTTATAGAAGCTCTTAATTCTTGATTTCTTCTTTCATCACAAATCCATCCAGTCAGCCCAATATATGAACCAAGTTCCAAGTATTCATCCAGCTCTCTTTGTGTGCCCGTAAAGCAATGGACCACAAGACTTGAAAGCTCTGAATGGTAGTTACGAAGTATTCTTAAAAAATCATCATGCGAGTCTCTTTGATGAAGGAACACCGGCAGCTCTAAATCAATTGCGGCTTGAAGTTGAATTTCAAAAGCATGCATCTGTTCCTCGGGTGTTGAAATATTTCTAAAATAATCTAGCCCAATCTCGCCAATTACATTTGGATTGTAATTACTTACGAGCTGAAGAAACTCATTTTTTGTGAGCTCGCTAAGTTGACTTGCATGATGAGGGTGCACACCATAGGTTGGGGCAAGATCATCAGGGTATCTTTTTACAAGAGAGGCTATTTTGCTAAAGTCTTCTAATTCAGCTGAAATTAATCCGAGTTTATTAACATTGACCAGCTTAGCTTCACTAATTACATCATCAATATTTGGCAAAATAGATTCATGCGTTAAATTACAGGCTATATCAAAGAATTCAGGCATTTGAATAAAGTATCCTTTACAATAACAGTCTTTTAAATATTTATTATGAATCATTTTCTGCAATTTCAGAAAGCAATATCTATTGAACAAAAGTCGGATAATTTGTTTGAATTTACGCCGGATAAAAAATATTCAGTTGGCGCTACTCCAAACGGTGGATATCTTGCAGCAATTATGCATAAAGCCTTGGTAAGGGTGCTTCCACACAGTTGCTCAATTAATTCAAATGTTTGGTATCTTGATAGAACTGACCACCAGCCTGTGGATATCAAGGTAACACCGATAAGAATAAGCAAGGGTACCTCTGTTGGAGAAGTTGAACTTATTCAAGGAAATAAGATTACCTGTAAAATGACAGGGATCTGTACGGATCTAGATAAATTATCAGGTTACTCAGATCTTCAAACACCGTTACCGAGAATTTTTCATGAATCAAATCATGATTCATATGTGCCAATGAATTACGATTCATTGCAAAAAGGATTTACGCCAGAATTTGTAAAACAATTAAGCTTATCGGTTCATCCCGATCATGTTTGGTGGTCAAGGGATTCTCATGGAGAAGGTTATGATGCAAGATGCTCAGGTTTTGTAGAGCTAGAGGGTGATCTACCTGACCAATTTGCATTATCTTATTTAGCAGATATTTTGCCACCTGTTGTTACAAACAAGTATGGACCACTGGGATGGATACCCACGCTCACCCTTACAACCAGCATCAAGCAATTACCCACAACGCAAAAGGTTTTTATTGATGCAATTGCTACAGACTTAAATAAAGGATATTTTGAACAAAACTTATCAATGTGGGATCTAAATGAAAATCTTGTTGCAACGAGCAAGCAAATTGCTAAAGTTTTAAAATCAAATGAAAGATTGGGGAAAAATTAACTAAGGAAAAAAATATGAAATTTAAAGGTACTAAAAATTATGTTTCAACTGATGATTTGAGTATGGCCGTAAATGCATCGGTTACCCTTGAAAGACCTCTCATAATTAAGGGTGAGCCTGGTACAGGCAAAACATTGCTTGCGATTGAGGTAGCAAAATCTCTAAAAATGGATCTGATTGAATGGCATATCAAATCCACTACCAAGGCATCTCAGGGTTTATATGAATATGATGCTGTAACTAGACTTCGAGATTCTCAATTAGGTGATGAAAGAGTTAAAGATATTAAAAATTACATTAAGAAAGGGAAGTTATGGGAAGCTTTTGAATCAGATAAACAAGTAGTTTTGCTCGTAGATGAGATTGATAAGGCAGATATCGAGTTCCCAAATGATCTGTTGCAAGAGCTAGATAGAATGGAGTTCTATTGTTATGAAACTGGCGAAACCATTAAAGCTAAAAAGAGACCTATTATCATTATCACATCAAATAATGAGAAGGAGCTGCCAGATGCATTTTTAAGACGATGCTTCTTTCACTATATTCAGTTTCCGGATAGACCTACTATGGAGGCCATAGTTGATGTTCACTATCCCAAAATAAAGAAAAAATTAGTCAAAGATGCGTTGGATATCTTTTTTGATATAAGAAAAATTCCTGGAATGAAAAAGAAACCTTCTACGTCAGAATTGATTGATTGGCTGAAATTACTTTTATCAGATGAAATTCCTGATGAAATTTTGAAAAATGCTGATAACTCTAAAGCCATACCGCCGCTTTATGGTGCTTTGTTAAAGAATGAACAAGATGTTCATTTGCTTGAGAGGCTTGCTTTTATGACCAGGAGAGAACAGTCAAATAAATAATGCTAATTAATTTATTCAATACGGTTCGTTCTTCAGGAGTGCCCTGTACTTTGAGAGAGCTTTTGGACCTCTTAGGAGCGCTAGAAAATAGATTGGCCTACGCAAATTTGGATGATTTTTATCATTTATCTAGAGCAATTCTTGTAAAAGATGAAAAGCACTACGATAAGTTTGATAAGGCTTTTGAAATATACTTTAAAGGAATTGAAACCCTAGAGGACATTTTTCAAGCACTTATTCCTGAGGATTGGCTTAGAAAAGCTTTTGAGAAAGAGCTTGATCCTGAAGAATTAAAAAAAATAAAATCCCTTGGCGGCCTAGATAAACTCCTTGAGGAGTTTAAAAAAAGAATGGAAGAGCAAAAAGAAAGGCACGAAGGTGGCAATAAATGGATTGGTACAAATGGGACTTCTCCATTTGGCAACAACGGACAAAATCCAGAAGGTATAAGAGTAGGCGGTGAGGGTGGCCAAAAGAAAGCTGTAAAAGTCTGGGAGCAAAGGCAATATCAAAATTTAGATGACTCTGCTGAGATAGGCACACGTAATATCAAAATGGCCTTGAGAAGGCTAAGAAAGTTTGCTCGACATGGAAACGATCTTGAACTTGATATGAATGGCACCATCAGATCAACTGCAAAAAATGGCGGAATTCTTGATATTAATATGATTCCAGAAAGATCAAATAACGTGAAAGTTCTTATCTTTTTTGATGTGGGTGGTTCCATGGACCCTTTTGTGAAGCTATGTGAAGAATTATTTTCAGCAGTTAAGACAGAATTTAAGCATTTACACTACTATTATTTTCACAACTGCATCTATGAAACCGTTTGGAAAGATAATCGAAGAAGATCTCAAGAACGTTTTTTCGTTCAAGACATCATTAATAAATATACACCTGACTATAAATTAATTTTTGTTGGAGATGCTACTATGGCTCCCTACGAAATTACTAATGCTGGAGGCAGTATCGAGCATTGGAATGAAGAGCCAGGTGGAGTTTGGGTTAAACGTCTGTGCGAGCATTTTTCAAATGTTGCTTGGCTAAATCCAATTCAAGAGGATCATTGGGATTATACATCGTCGGTTTGCTTAATAAGAGATCTTGTTGAGCAGAGAATGTTTCCACTTACATTGAAAGGCTTGGAGGAGGGGATGAGTAATCTATCGAAATGAATAATTCAATTAGCAACGGTATTAAATGGGGGCCGTTTACATTAAGAATTCCATTTATTCATATTAAATTTAGAAGCGGAGAATTTCTTCAGGGCTTGGTTATCAGTGGTGCTACTGCTTTTGCGGCTGCGCCTCTGGGTATGCAGCTAGGCCTAACCTTTGAAGAAGCTGTGGCATTAAGCCTCATAGCTGGAACTTTAATATCTGCAGGACCAATTATATTTGGTGAACCTATGGCACCTGGATGGGTTACTCCGGCTGTTCCACTTGTGATGGGGGCTTTGGCAACAGCAGGAATGTATGGCGTACAACCTTGTGTTGATGGAGTATGTCAATACAACCCTGATAGCTTCAGATTTCTTGCCGCGATGTGTATTGAATTTACGATTCTTATCTTAGTACTCGGTATTACAGGGATGGGAAAAAAGCTTGTTGAAATAATTCCTAGAGGACTGAAGGCTGGAATTATTTTAGGAGCTGCACTTGCAGCGTTTCATCAAGTCTTTTTCAAAGATTTTGATGCCTATATGACACAGCCAATCTCAATGACCACTGCAATCGTCCTGTGTGTGATCACTACATTTTCAAATCCATTTAAAAAATTAGCAACAAAATCAAGAGTATTCTCTGTACTCGGATCATTGGGATTGCTACCTGGATTCGTGGTAGCTGGTTTGGTTGCTTATTTCTTAAACGAAGTACAATTTAATATTGAATGGGGATTTAAGATTCCGGCCGTCCTTAGTTTGATTGAGAAGACCTCTCCACTTTACCTTGGTTTTCCAGACTTAAATATGTACATCGATGCCATTCCACTAGTTTTGATTGGTTACATGCTTTTATTTGGAGATCTTGTAACTGGAACTGAAGTGCTTAAAGATGCTCAAAAAAGTAGACCTGATCAAACTTTACCAATCGATTTAAACAGATCTCATTTGTCAGTAGGAATTAGAAACCTGTTGGGCATATTCATCAATCCATTTTTTCCTACTCAGGGCGCTTTATGGACAGGTGTCCATGTAGTTGTAGCAGACAGGTGGAAACAAGGCCCAAAAGCAATGCCTTCAATATTTGATGGTATTGGATCATATTACCTAATGGGCATACCTTTCTTATACTTCACATTACCTTTTGTAACTTTAATGCAACCACTCATGGTGATGGCCCTAACATTAACCCTAATCCTGACAGGCTTTGCTTGTGCTTACATTGCAATGTCAATTCCAAAAAAAGATTCTGAAATGGCCACAGCTTTATTGATAGCATTCTTTATAACTTTTTATAGTGCTTGGATTGGTTTGGTTGTTGGGATCATTTTGTCTTTATTCGTTGATGGTTATGAAAGAGATGCTGAAGCATAAATGTCTGATCTCGCATTAAAAATTTTATCTTTAGAAAAGAAATATGCATCAGGTGTTAAAGCACTAGATGGGATAGATCTTGAGGTAAAAAAGGGTGACTTTTTTGCCTTGCTTGGTCCAAATGGAGCAGGCAAATCATCAACAATAGGAATTATTTCTTCCCTTGTAACCAAGACATCAGGAAGTGTAAAAATTTTTGATATTGATATCGATGAGGATTTTAATGAAGCAAAAAGAAAGCTGGGTGTAGTCGCTCAAGAAATCAATTTCTCACCTTTTGAAAAGGTAGAGGACATAGTAATTACTCAAGCAGGATATTATGGAATCTCTGCATCACAAGCCAAACCAAAAACTGAAACCACACTTAAGAGACTTGGTCTTTGGGAAAAGAGGTCTGAACAAGCAAGGAATCTATCAGGGGGCCTCAAAAGAAGACTTATGATTGCTAAGGCATTAATTCATGATCCTGAATTGTTAATTTTGGATGAGCCTACTGCTGGTGTAGATATTGAGTTAAGAAGAGGGATGTGGGATTTTATCTCTGAAATAAACAATCAAGGCACAACCATTATCCTTACCACTCATTACCTTGAGGAAGCTGAACAATTATGCAAAAACATAGCAATTATTGACAAGGGAAAAATCGTAGAAAATACATCCATGAAAGAGCTTCTCTCAAAACTTGATGTGCAAAGCTTTGTTCTTGATTTAAACCAACCCCTGAAAAATTTACCAAGTATAACGGGATACGCAATGACACTTTCAGATCCGAGTACTTTAGTTGTTGCAATTGAAAAAGATAAGTCAATAAATGAATTTTTTGCAGAATTATCAAAAATGGGAATTTCAGTTAAGTCTATGCGCAATGAATCTAATAGACTTGAAGAATTATTTATGGAAATAGTTAAATCAAATGACTAGAAATAAAGAGATATTAAATTCCTTGATCACGCTTACAGTAAGAGAGGTAAGAAGATTTTTAAGAATTTGGGTCCAGACACTAGTTCCTCCAGCGGTTACAATGTCGCTTTATTTTGTAATTTTTGGATCTTTAATTGGTCCTAGAATTGGAGAGATGAATGGCCTTGATTATATTCAGTTTATGATTCCTGGTTTAGTGATGTTATCAGTTATAACAAGCTCTTATGCTAATGTCGTATCTTCTTTTTTTGGAGTTAAATTTCAAAGATCTATTGAGGAATTAATGATATCCCCCATGCCAAACATTGTAATTCTAACTGGCTTTATAATTGGGGGCGTTGCAAGGGGGGTGATGGTTGGCATCATAGTATTTTTAGTTAGCTTATTTTTCTATCCGGACTTCACCATCGTAGATCCTTTACTAACTATCTCGGTGCTTATCCTAACGGCAATATTGTTTTCATTAATGGGATTCTTGAACGCAATTTATGCTGATACTTTTGATGATATCTCAGTGGTTCCAACCTTTGTATTAACACCTTTAATTTATTTAGGCGGAGTCTTTTACTCGATTACAATTTTGCCTGAATTTTGGCAAAAGGTTTCTCTAGCAAATCCAATGCTTTATGTTGTAAATACTTTCAGGCAGGGCATGCTAGGTGTGAGTGATATTTCGGTTTCATTTTCACTTATCATGCAGGTATTTTTTATTATCCTTTTTGGTGCTTTCGCACTTTATCTTCTTAAGAAAGGCACAGGTATAAGACAGTGAAACCTAAATTCTTAGGTAAAAAAAACACAACCTTTAAATCTCCAAGCGAGAACATACTTGATGCAATAAACAGAGAGCCCTCAAAAGAAATGTTCGGAGAAGATATCTGGAACGCCTATGAATTTAATTTCTTATCTAAAAGTAATCAACCTCTTTTATTGCCATTAGAAATTAGAATACCAGCAAGCTCAAAAAGAACTGTTGAGTCAAAATCACTTAAGCTTTATTTAAATTCATACGGTGACTTTATATCAACGCAAAAAATTGTCATTGAGAAGATTACAAAAGACTTATCGAATATTACCAAATCAAATGTGATTGTTAAGGCAATGATCAGAAAAGATTACTCTGTTAAATCAAAGAGTTTGCGGTATGTTAAAGTCCAAAAAAATAATGGCAACTTATTAAGATTTGATGGTTTTAGATCTTTATGTCCGGTTACCTCTCAACCAGATTTTGCAACAATCTATATTCAACACAAAAGTGAAGTAACTCCTAGCAAGGAGATCATTGATCATTTGCTGACATACAGAAATAAAGGCGAATTTCATGAGCGTTGCATTGAAGATATATGTACGCATCTTAGCCTCTCATTCAACCTTAAATCATTAACCGTAATCGGCAGATTTATGAGAAGAGGTGGAATTGATATTAATCCAATTCGGTCCCTTGCAAAGAAATATCCTAAAAAGAATATTCATGATACTTTCCAATAGTAAAAACTTTCATTCTGTTGAGGCGTTAAATCAGTTTGTTTTAGATTTGTTACTTCAAACGATTAATGATAACCCTAAAGCAAGCATCCTATTGTCAGGGGGAAGCACCCCAAAACAAATTTATTCATCTTTTGGATCTCTTCCTCAGCAAAGCAAGTTATGCACTTTTATAGCTTCTGAAGAGAGGAGGGTGCCCGTCGCTGATCCACTTTCTAATGAAGGAATGATAAGAAAATACCTGAATACTTATGATCAGGATCAAATTTTAAGCTTGCATGACTTATCTTTGCCTTCAAAACTAAATGAAATTGCCTCGCATGATCTTGCCATTTTAGGAATGGGAACAGACGGACATTTTGCATCTATATTTCCATTTATGTCTAATCTTGATGAGGCAATTGATTCCACTGATCCGGTTATCAGAGTAGATTCTGGATATCCAGAGGTTCCAAGAATTACCCTTTCACTTAATGAAATTTTAAAATCTAAGAAAATGGTTTTATTGATTACCGGTCAAGAAAAAGTAGATTTGCTAAAGACAAAAAGAGATAATGCCTCCTCGCTACCGATCGATGCTCTTATAGAAAAGGCGGATAACCTAGAGATTCTAATAGTCGAATAAAAGGAGAGATGGCAGAGTGGTCGAATGCGCTGCCTTGGAAAGGCAGTATACGGGCAACCGTATCCGGGGTTCGAATCCCCGTCTCTCCGCCAATCAGTTGTTAAGACTAATTAAATCATTATGGAGTTTTGCATGAAGCTCTTGGGAAAGTTCATCAAACTTTTTTACGCTAGGTTGAATTTTTAAACCTTTATATAGCTCATTTTTCTCTTTATCTGACATTTTAATTAATTCAAGCTCAATGGCTTTTTCTAACCACATCATTGTGTAGGTCTTAATGCCTTCCTTAAGGGCATTTGTAGGATGTAGAGTAAATGATCTTTTATCTTTTGATCCTCTGGATTTGATCAACATGCCTTCACTAATTAATTTTTCAATTATTTTATAGGCTGTTGGAAATGAAACTTCGAGCTGCTTTTCTACCCACTTAACATTGACAGGATCAAGCCCATCCCTATCTCTACAGTAAACTTCATAGACAATAAGTCTTGATTCCGTATCAGTAATAAACCCTCTAAAAAACTGCATCATATTAAATACTCTTAATTCTGAAAGAATGAGGTCTTCAATTAGATTGAGTTTATTTTTCATTGCTACATTATATCAATTTAAATCTCTTTACCTTAAGGCAAAAATTAACTAAATATATTTCAGTTATTTAAATTTATGTATTATCATAATACATATAATGACATCTCTAATTTCTGAATTTAGCTACTTTCTGAGAAAGCTTGAGGAGATTGAAAAGCATCTCAAAGTTAATACGCTCTCACCAAATGAAAAAAAAGTTGTGCATACCATGGTTGAGCTTAAGACTAAAAATAACGTATGCAACATTACTGATGTAGTCGAGGTTAGTGGCATGTCTAGATCAACAGTTTATAAGACAATAAAGAAGTTAACTGCAAAGAATGTTATATCTTTGGAGCAATCACCCACTGACAAAAGAGAATCATTGATTAAATTTTCTTAATTAACTGCTTGCCTTAATCCAGTTATCAACCAATTCTTCTAGAACAAAAAGTGGTGGTATCCCGTTATCAAGGACTATTGTATGAAATTTTCTGATATCAAATTTCTCTCCAAGGGAAGCTTTCGCTCTCTCCCTTAGCTCTAAAATCTTCAACATTCCAACTTTATAACTGAGAGCCTGTCCAGGCCATACAATATATCTTTCAATCTCAGTTCTGACCTCAGTATCTGACATTCCAGTTTCAGTTTTCATGTAATCCATGGCTTCTTCTCTGGTCCATTTTTTGTAATGCATACCAGTATCAACAACCAGTCTTACTGCTCTAAATATCTCACTTTGAAGAATCCCAAGCTCATCATATAAGTCTCTTCCAACGCCTGCTTCAAGAGACAATTTTTCTGAATAAAGAGCCCATCCCTCACTAAAAGCTGAGGTTCTATAACCCTGTTTCCTGTAAAGGGTTAAGTTTTCATTTTCTTGATTAAGTGCTATCTGCATATGATGGCCTGGAATAGCTTCATGCAAAGTCAGAGCCATCATACTGTAAGTTGGTGTCTGTTTAATATCATATAAATTTGCATAAAAAACACCCGGTCTTTTTCCGTCCAGGCTTGGCCCTTGATAGTATCCGCCTGCAGCCGTCTGCTCTGAATATTCTGGAACAGGCCTAACTTCAACGCTGGCTTTAGGCATTCTCTCAAAGTAGGGCTCTATTTTCTTTGCAGCCTCTTCAACCATTGCTGTGTAATCCCTAATTACAATTTCTTTTCTATCCGGAGTATCCGCATAGAGAAAATCTGGATTTTCATTTAACTCATTCAATAAAACCCCAACCGATTTGTTGTTGTCATAACCTAACTCATTAAAAATCTCTCTCATTCGCTCACTGATTCTTTTTACTTCGCTTAAACCGATGTCATGAATTTCTTGTGGGCTATAATCGGTGGTTGTATAAGTTCGAATTCTTAATTTGTAGAATTCATCGCCATTCGGTAAAGACCACACACCATGATTGGGATTTGAATTAGATTTATCTGCAATCATTCTATCTAGTAGTCTTTCATAGGCAGGGTTAAAGCTCTTTTCAATAATATTAGAAAGCTCAACCTCAAGTGAATTAATTTCAGAGTCTGATAAATCAAGTTCTCTAATTTTCTTTCCAAAAACTTCTTGGAGTGGATTGGATGGATTGCTAAGCATTTCAGACAATTGATTTATTACATGATCGAAGACAAAAGTAGGTGGGTATATACCAATTTTTGCTTGCTCATCAAACCAAAGCAATAGATTATCCATGGATGCACCTATCTGATTAACACGTTTAAGATAATCATTAGCTTCTCTTTTACTGCGAATAGGATGAATGTCAGTCATAAACTCTATTGCATTTAAATGCGCTCCACTTATTTGATTGATTGGATAGCTGTGAAATCTAAAGTTCTCAAACCCGTTAATATCATTTTCAGTATCAAAAACAGCTATTTTCTTGGTAATAATTTGTTCATCAGTTAATGCATCATCTTCATAAGAATTTAATACTTGTAAATGCTTGAGCGTATCAATATGACTTTCTTCTGCATCTTCTAGGCTGTCATTTGAAAGTTTACTATTATGTTTTGTGATGGGATTTAAAAAGTCGAAAGCTCCTATATAGGTCAAGAATTCAGGGGAATCAAATAATGAAACCATTAATTCTTTTGCCAAGTAATGGTCTAAAGAAAATGGCTTTGATGAAAAAAGATTTACAACATATATTGAGCATACTAAAAATGCTATCCCAAATGCCGCACCAAAAAATTTAAAAAATGTTTTCATAATTACCCCAAGAAAGTACTTTGAATGACTATGAATTATACTAGAAAAAAAATTTATTAATGAATATGAAACCTTTTCATTTAGCAATACCCGTTCATGATCTGGAGGAATCAGTTGCATTTTATAAATCAATTTTTCCAATCAGTTTTGGTAGATCTGCAGAGAGCTGGATCGATCTAAACTTTTATGGTCATCAGCTCGTGCTTCATAAGCAAAAAGATTATCAAGTCAATGAAGGGTTTAATTATGTTGATGGAGATAATGTTCCGTTTCCACATTTTGGAATTGTTCTATCGGTTGATGAGTTTTACTCAGTTACTAAAAATATTGAAGCTTCAAAAATTAATTACTACATAGATCCAAGGATAAGGTTTAAAAATACTGATGGTGAGCAATCCACTTTTTTTCTAAAAGATCCTTCAGGAAACTTTATTGAGGTTAAAGCATTTAAGAATATTAATAACCTATTTAAGTCTTAATTAATTTTCTTTAAATTTATTCCATTAGACACATCAAAAGTCTTCATAGAATTTCTTCTAAATTTCGACTTTTTTATTACCCAGCGACCATTTTCAAAAATATATAGGTCTTCATAAGAACCAGTAATATTGGTCATTAATTGTTTTTTTGTTTGGAAAAGATAATAGTCTAAGGCCCAAATACCCAAAATCGAATTATCTATTTTTTTGAAGATAGGATTTTTACCGTAATGGCATTCTACTTGATTTCGTTTAATTGATTGTTTTTTGTATTGCTCCAAAAAAGAGTCTAAATCAGTAAAGCAGCCAAAGTTCTCAAAGTCTATATATAGATTTCCAGTTGCGAAGATTTTCTTGATTTGATTAAGGTTATTAATATCACAGGCTTGAAAATAAGAATATTTTAATCTTTTAATCTCTTCTATATTTTCTAAATAAGATATCTTATCCATTACGTTAATTTGTTCAGCCCTTTTAGATGTTAGCTAAATAGATTAACATCAAAATAATGAAAATTAGACCTAAAAGAATTGTTACAGGCGTTGATAGTAACAATAAATCAATCATCATTGCAGATGACATCTTAGAGCCAAGCATTGATCTAGAGGGCTCAGCATTTACAGAGCTCTGGGAAACAGACAATAAAGACCTTGATCGCACTAGTTCAGAGGCCAGACACAGGGAGGGAATTAAATTATCACCTCCAACAGGCGGAACTAAATTTAGATATTTTCAGCTTCCACCAAAGAATGATAATTATTCACCTGAGGAAATGGAGGCTTTTTTTGCCGCTGCATTCGAGATGATTGGAGCTTCACATGAACGCACTGATACTACAAAACATCCTGGCATGCACCTTACAAAGACAGTTGATTACATAGTCCTATTGGAAGGGAAAGCTAGATTAATTCTTGACAGTGATGAGGTTGTACTGAATCCATATGATGTTGTGATCCAACAAGGCACCAGCCATGCTTGGTCAGTTGAAAGTGATATCCCTTGCCTATTTTTAGCAGTGCTTATTGACAAGGAATTCAGTTCATAGTTAAATACTGTATAAATATACAGTATTATGAATAATTTAATAACAATTAATTTCGCAGATCCTATTAGGGATGAATATAACCAAGCAATTGATAAGACGGCTGCTTTAAATACTATTGCCTTTAAATATTTCAAAGGTGATCGCATAGAGGCACATAATTATCTTTCAGACAATTATATTGATAGTGTTGAAAAAGATTTGCCAAACCCATTAATGATCAATCAATCGAATAATCAATACTATCAACCAGAACTTATTTAATTTTTTAATTAGTAAGCTATAATTTTCTTAGGTAGTCGCTCAGTATAGTTAAAAGGGGATTATGCTGCGCTAGTGTCAATACCCTGATGAAGGAGGTGGTCCTATTAGTATTTATTTAGAACTAGGAAATTGGAGGTCTGCCTTTTGACACAAGGTAAGATTTAATTTCCGACTGTTAATCATAATTTTTTAACAGCTGAAGCCTCCTTAGGGAGGCTTCTTTTTATCTCAATGCACATTAAAGACTGGATGACACTTATTCTCCTTGCAGCAGTTTGGGGGAGCGCATTTATGTTTATAAAAATAGCTGCACCTGACCTTGGTCCTGTGATGTTAGTGACCGTAAGACTTTATTTAGCTGGCTTATTATTTCTTCCTTTCTTACTACAAAAGAAATATCTCAAACTTTTTAAGAGTCACTTTAACTCTATTTTTATTCTAGCGATTATGAATAATGCTCTTCCATTTACTATGTTTGCCTATGCATCTTTAGGGGCCAATTCAAATATGCTGGCAATATTAAATGGAACTACAGCATTAATGACAACAGTGCTTGCTTATTTTTGGCTCAAGAACAAGGTAAGTTATTTACAAGCCGCTGGTCTTTTACTTGGTTTTTTAGGAATCTTAGTTCTTGTGAATCCTGCTAATGCTTCAACTACATTCGTTTCTAGCATTGCATGCTTGGTTGGAGCCTTTTGTTATTCTTTTTGTGGTTGTTACATCCAGCGATATGCATCCAATTTGAATGCATTTGTGATGATTGGCTGGTCAATGTTTTTTGGTGCTTTATTAATAACACCTTTTGCTTTTTTTAATGTTCCCAATAGTTTTCCAAAGACTGAAACAATACTTTCATTATTATGGTTAGGCATCATTTCAACCGGGGTTGCATACTTGGGTTATGTTAGATTAATAGAAAGAATAGGGGCCGTGCGTACCTCTACCGTCACTTATTTAATACCAGCCTTTGGTATTTTATGGGGCAGTATCTTTTTAGATGAGCAAATCACACTAATTATTTCAATAGGATTTATTTTAATCCTCTTAGGAATTTACTTTTCAAACTCCTCAGCTAAAGAAAATTAATATCCTGAGGCCTGACCGTCTTTTCTACTTTCAGAGGCGCCGAAATAAACGTTGTTTATCTTCATGATTGCTTGGTAGCCTCCAAATACTCCTTTATCGTATTTAATTGTATGACCCTTTTTTTCTAATTCATCTATAACTGTATCTTTAAATCCGCTCTCCAAACTTATGTAGCCACCATCAAGCATTTGTTCATCAGTTGGCTGAGAAGAGCCTGAATGAACGATTCTGGGAGCATCACCAGCTTCTTGAAGGTTCATTTCAAAGTCAATTAGGTTAATCATTATTTGAGCATGAGCCTGAGGTTGAGTAGCTCCACCCATAACACCAAAACTTAAAAATGGCTCACCATCCTTAGTAACAAATGCTGGAATAATTGTGTGAAATGGCCTTTTGCCACCCATGAGTGAGTTTGCATGATCTGGGTTTAAGCTGAAGAGCTCACCTCTATCCTGCAACATGAAACCAAGATTATTTGGAATCATCCCTGAACCCATACCTCTGTAATTACTTTGGATCAAAGACACCATATTTCCATCCTTATCTGCAGTAGTGAGGTAAATAGTATCTCCATTTTTTAAAACACCGGCTGAATCAGTTTGTGAGGCCTTTGATGCGTTAATTTCCCTTCTTCTGAGTTCCGCATACTCTTTTGAAATGAGGTACTCGATATTAATGTTATTAAATTTGGGATCAGCATAATATTTAGCTCTATCTGCAAATGCTATCTTCTTAGCCTCAACAAAATGATGAACATACTCAGCTGAATTAAGACCCATGGATTTGAGGTCAAAACCTTCCAGTATATTTAAAATTTGTAATGCTGCTATACCTTGGCCATTCGGTGGTAGCTCCCAAACATCGTATCCCCGGTAATTTGAGCTAACAGGTTCAACCCATTCAGATTGATAATTAGACATATCTTCGAATGAAAGAAAACCACCTTGATCTTTTATAAATCTTGCAATCTCCTTAGCCAATCTGCCTTCATAAAAGCTTTTGCGTTTTGTTTTTGAAATTTCTTCAAGAGTTTTGGCTAGATCTAGGTTTTTAAAAATCTCCCCTTTTTTTGGAGTATCCCCAGATTGCATCCAGGTTTCTTTGAAATTTGGAAAGTCTAAATATCTGGATTTTGATCTCTCAAAATAATAAGCAATTGTCTCTGTAACTGGAAAACCCTCTTGAGCATACTTAATCGTCGGTTCAAAAAGATTTTCAAAATCAATATTGCCAAATCTTTCGTGCAGCTTGATCCACCCATCAACAGCTCCAGGAACTGAGACTGGCAACGGCCCAAAAGAAGGGATTTTTTTCAATCCCTTGGATTTAATATAGTCAATAGAAATATCTTTTGGTGCTGGACCAGATGCATTCAACCCATACAGCTTTTTATCTTTTGCACTCCAGACAATTGCAAATAAATCTCCACCAATTCCATTTCCGGTTGGCTCCATTAGGCCCAATGCAATATTAGCTGCAATAGCTGCATCAATTGCATTACCTCCATTTTTAAGAATATCAAGTCCAATCTGGGTAGCCAGTGGATGGCTGGTCGCCACCATACCATTTTGACCAATAACCTCTGATCTACTGGCAAAAGGCTCACCTGTTAACCTGTCATATCCATGAATCATAGAAGTCATTGTTAAAAAAATTAAATATAAAGTTACTTTAATCATATTGTTACATATTCAAGTAAATGGCACGCCCGGAGAGATTCGAACTCCCGACACCTTGGTTCGAAGCCAAGTGCTCTATCCAGCTGAGCTACGGGCGCAATTATGCTTATTATAAGTTAGATAAAAAAATTATTGTTCTCCAGCTATTGTATTTATAAAATCAAGATATGTTTTCGGTAAAAAAACTATCTGGATGTATTGGTGCAGAGCTCAGTGGGGTTGATTTAACCAGCGATCTAGACAAATCAGTATTGGATGAAATTGAGAAGTTGCTATTAGAACATGAAGTAATTTTCTTTAGGGATCAAGATATTTCTTGGCAACAACATAAAGAAATTGCTGAACACTTTGGATCACTCCAATCTCATCCAGCTTATAGTTCACCTGATGGCTATCCTGAAATAACTATTCTTGAAAGTACAGCTGAAAAACCAACAAAAATTGAGTCATGGCACACTGATATGACCTTTCTAAAAAGCCCACCTTTATGCTCAATCCTTAGATCAAAAATATGTCCTCCAAAGGGCGGAGATACGATGTGGTCAAGTATGAATGGAGCATATGAAAACCTGTCACCAGCAATGCAGTCTTTTCTTAGCGATAAGACTGCAGAGCATGACTTTTCATATGGCTTCAAAGAAAGTATTGCAGAGCCAGGAGGCCGTGAAAGGTTTAAGGATGCTATCGAAGAAAATCCTCCAGTCTGTCATCCTGTTATACGAACTCATCCCCAAACTGGAAAAAAATCTATTTTTGTGAACCCTCTCTTTACAACTAAAATCAATGAGCTCTCTAAACAAGAGAGCGATGCATTATTAAAGTTTTTGTATGACCACTCAATTACTCCTGAATTTACTTGCAGGTTCTCATGGACACCAAATGCCATCGCTATTTGGGATAACAGATGCACCCAACACAAACCTATCAATGATTATTTCCCAGCGCATAGGCTTTTGGAGAGAATTACTGTTGATGGCGATACACCTTATTGATTAAGAAAGAAAGTAAAAACGTCGTTGGTAAATTGCTGAGTATCTAATTCTTGCTTCATGCTATTGATAGCAGCATGATATTTTTCATTTCCAATGAGTTCTTTCCTTGATTCGTAAAGTTCGCTTGCATATTTATTGCTTAGTTCAATGTGCGCTTGAGTAGATAAAATATGATTGTCTATTTTCATCAAACAAAATTTACATTCTTTAGCACTACCTATGAGTTTTGCTCTATTTGGTAATTCAATGACCTGATCCTGATGACTGAAAAGAAGTTGATAAGAAGTATTAAATGCAGGATCAGATGCTATTAATTCATTGGCACCAACATGCCAACCTTGAGGATGTTTTTGAACTTGACCGCCTAACGCTTGGGCAATAACTTGATGACCAAAACAAAAACCTAATATATTTTTTTTTGCGTTATCTAATGATCTAACAAACTCAAAAAGATCTAAAATCCATTCATTATCATCGTATACGCTAGCCTTACTTCCAGTGATTAGATATAAATCAAAATCATAAAGGTTAGTTGGATAATCAAAGTCGAGAATATTGAAGGACTCATAAGCAAAGGTTAACCCAGATTTCTTAATGATATGCCTAAACATTTCAGGATACTGACCATAAGTCTCAGCAAATTCTTTTTTTATGAAGTCACAGTTGAGAATGGCAACCTTTAACATTCTTGAGGCATCCTAGAATTGGTTAATAAATACAATTTAATTATGATATGAACTAAATATATTTTATACATCAAAAAACCAATCAATAAAAATTAATTGTTCATGAACATTGATAGAGCCATAGACAAATTCTTTGAGCCTTTTGCTGAATTACTATCAAGCTTTATTTTTTATGAGATTAAAATTTTTGATCAAGACTTCCCCCTGATTGTTTTGTGGTTAATCTTTGCGGGTATATTTTTTACCTTCTATTTTAGATTTATTAATCTTTTTGGCTTAAAGCATGCTATTGATCTAGTTACAGGAAAATCTAATTCCAAAGTTGACGGTGAAGTTTCTCATTTTCAAGCTTTATCGACTGCAGTATCTGGTACCGTTGGTATCGGCAACATTGGTGGAGTGGCAATAGCAATTTCAATTGGAGGACCTGGCGCAACTTTTTGGTTAATTGTTGCTGGTTTTCTTGGCATGACCACAAAATTTATTGAATGCACGGCTGGCGTTTTATTTAGACGTGTTCATAAGAATGGATCTATATCAGGTGGCCCGATGCATTATTTAGAACATGGATTTAAAAAGTATGGATTTAAAAATTTGGGCAGGGGATTGGGAATTTTTTATGCAGCTGCAATTACTATTGGATGTCTTGGAATTGGGAATATGTTTCAATCTAATCAAGCTTTTGAGCAATTTGTTTTTCTAACTGGTTATGAGAGTAGTTTTTTTGCTGATAAGGGTTGGTTATTTGGTTTAGCTATTTCAGGTATGGTAGCAATTGTTATTCTGGGAGGAATAAAAAGTATTGCTAAAGTGACATCTACTTTAGTGCCATTTATGGCAATCTTCTATGTGATCGCTTGTTTAATTATAATTTTATTTAATCTAGATGAACTTCCATTAGCAATACAATCAATTTTTCGTGAGGCCTTCAGTAAATCATCAGTAGCAGGTGGAATGATCGGGGTAATGATAATTGGATTTCAGCGAGCAGTTTTTTCAAACGAAGCTGGTCTGGGATCCTCATCAATTGCACATTCTGCAGTTAAGACAAATCAACCAATAACAGAAGGTTATGTTGCATTACTAGAACCACTCATCGATACAATCATAATTTGTACCATGACCTCATTGGTAATATTGGTTACGGTTTACGATCCTTCATTAAGTTCATCTAATATTGAGGGAGTTGCGCTAACATCCAAGGCATTTGATTCTACAATTCCAGGCTCAAGTTTACCGCTATCCTTTATCGCTATATTGTTTGCGTTCTCTACAATGCTTGCATGGTCTTACTATGGAATGAAAGGCTGGACTTATTTATTTGGAAATTCACCCTTTATTGAGAATATATTTAAAGTAATTTTTTGTATTTTTATTGTTTTAGGCTGCATGATAAATCTTGATAGTGTCCTTAAAATATCAGATGCCATAATCTTTATTGTGGCAATACCAAATATCATTGGATTGTATTTACTAGCGCCTTTAGTAAAGAAAGAGTTAAAAGAATATAAGGAAAAAATAGGAGATATTAGCTAATCTTTGTCATCAATAGGTTCAATGGTACTTTCTTGACCTGTAGATCCCATATTTAATCCTGTTACTGGACCCATATCTAACTTATCGTACTCTTCGGCAGCCTGTTTCATAAGACCACTTCTATCCAATGTTAATCCACCATCAACACAAATATTAATTCCAGTTATAAATTTAGATTCATCAGAAGCTAGAAACAGTGCAGTATTTGCAATATCAATTGGCATGCCTTTCGCTTCAAGTGGCTGATCAAGAAGTGCTTTATTTGAATCTCGATCATCTCCTAGTACTGTTTGTAAAAGGGGAGTTGAAATAACCCCAGGCGAAATAGAATTTACTCGAATATTATTTTCGCCTAATTCATGTGCGGTTGTTTGAGTTAAGTTAATGACCGCTGCCTTAGCTGCTGAATAAGCCTGTGGTCCTGAACCAGCTGCCATACCAGCTATAGATGAGGTATTTATAATTGATCCACCTGAAGAATTTCTTTGCATTTCTTTTGCTGCGTATTTAATACCCAAGAATACAGAGTCTAATAAAATTGATGTTGTTCGCTGCCAATCATTAAGGTTAATCTCAGTAATAGGACCAAATGCGCCTCCAATGCCAGCATTATTAAAAATAACATCTAGCTTATTAAATTTTTTAATAGCAAAACCTACAAGGTCTTTAATTGCTTCTTCGGAAGATACATCACACTCAAAGGTTTCAAATACTTCGTCAGAATGATCAATTTCATTTTTAAGATTATTTAGAGCTTCAGTATTTAAATCTGCTGCAACAACTTTAGATCCCTCATCAAGAAATTTAATAACACTTTCTTTACCGATACCACTTGCTGCTCCAGTTATTATGGAGACCTTATTTTTTAATCTCAATTATCTACACTCCCTACATATTCCTTTAATTTCAAGCATCTTATGAGTGATGGTAAAATCCTCTTTTTTAGCATGGTCAGAAATTTCGTTAGAAAATTTGTGAGAATGAAATTCAAAAGTTGCATCGCAAGACTCACAAATTAAAAATTGAGCTGAATTACAGTCACTGGAACTTGCGCAAGCTACATATGCATTATTTGACTCAATTCTATGAGCAAATCCATGCTTGCAGAGAAAGTCTAGTCCTCTATACACAGTAGCTGGTTTTGCTGATGGAGAATTTTTTTGAATTTTTTCAAGGATCTGATAAGCGCTTTTGGGTTTAGTTGAATTAATCAGGACAGACATAATTTCCTGCCTGGAAGTTGTAAACCTAAGTCCATTTTGCGAGCACGCATTTACTACTTGATCAAAAGAAATCTTACCTAGCATCTGAAATACATTTTGTTTTAAAAATTACTTTAATATGTCTATGATGGATATGTCTAGATTAAATCGTATGCATTTACCATTTTTATCCAATCCTGATGTCCTTCATATGGGTCTTAACGAGGTAAGTGAGGAGTCTTGGCTTGAGATCAAACCCTTAAAGAATTCTTTTAGGAATAAGATTGAGCTTCTAGAAAACTTTTCTCATGAAATTTTATTTGAGAATAACGAATTTCAATCAGCCAACATGAATTTTTTCGAAGCACTCAAAACTTATCTAAGGACCTATTATGCAGATGAATATACATTTAATAAGGAGTCTATTGATATCTACTTAGATGATTTTTCTAACCAAATTAACTCAAGTAAAAAAACAGACCTTGAGTTAATGTCAAGCTTAATACCGGAGGATATTCTTATCCTTGTTCCGGAAAGTGAAAATTATATTTTAAGAAGTGCAGCTGTTTTTTCACCTTCAAATTGGGATCTAAAATCAAAAATTAATAAATCATTAGATACTATCCACGAACCAGTCCCTGGTTATAAGAAAACCTTAAGCACTAAAGTGAATAGTTTTTTAAATAAGCTTCCCGCATCTAGAATTTTTGAAAGATTTAACTGGTCAATTTACCCCTCAAAAAAATTATTTTTTCATCCAAGATATCTAGAGTTAGCCAGCGAAACTAATGAACTATTTCTTCGAGTAGAAAGACAAACATTTAGAAAGCTCAATGACTCAAGTGCAATTATGTTTACTATTGGAGTGCACAACTATCCATTGATGGAGGTTTTGCAAATTAAAGGTGCACCAGAATCTTTGATGAGTGCAATTAAAGTAATGCCTGAAAGCATTAAGATCTACAAAGGTTTAAACGTTATTGAGAATGTAATAAAGGATAAAATTTATAACTACTTAAGTGCAAATTAATCATCTTTTTTGGGCTTGTTTAATAACATTAATGATGTCAGTATATTAAGAATCATTTAGGGGATTTATGATAAAAAAATTTTTTATCTGCGGATTTATTTTTTCTTTTTTAGTTAATTGTTCAGATAATGACGGCCTGTCTGAAGATGCTGATCAAGATAATTTTATTAATATTGCAGGTGCAAGAATTGCCTTAAATTCACAAACTCCAAGAGATTGGAATGGACAGGTAATTGATCCATATATCAATCCTGATCCAAAACAAAGCTCTCAAAGGGTTGCTTTATTCGGTGATCTTCATGTTCATACCAGGTATTCCTTTGATGCCTACATTTTTGGAACAATCGCCACTCCAGATGATGCATATGAATTTGCAAAAGGAAAAGTAATTGAACATCCTGCAGGATTTAAAGTTGGTTTAAAAAAACCATTAGATTTCTATTCAGTTACAGATCATGGAACATTTATTGGACAGGTTGCTGAAGCAGCTACTCCTGGAACTGAATATTATCTTAGTAAAGCATCAAGAGCAGTAAGAGATATTAATGCAGAGGGCAATAGAAATGCATCTACCTTTGAGCAACGCAGGGATGCCTTTGGGGCCTTCCTTCTAAACGCAGTAACTTCACTAGTTTCTGGTGATTTGGACATAGATTACGTAAATGAAGTTTCAAGAAATGCATGGTTGGACACTATTGAGGCTGCAGAAAGACACAATGATCCTGGTAAATTCACTACATTCCTTGGTTATGAATATACAGCTTCTACTAATAATATGGGAAACCTTCACAGAAACGTTATTTTCAGAGGCAATGGGAATAAAGTTCCTGCTTTACCATTCTCAAGAGCAAATAATAATAATCCTGAAGCCCTCTGGGAGTGGATGGATTTAATTAGAGAGGATGGAATTGATAGTATTGCTATTCCGCATAATTCAAATGGTTCTGATGGCGCTATGTTTGCACTTAAAAAAACTGAAGGCGGTAGATTTGATAGTGTTTATGCATCGCAAAGAATGAGAAATGAACCTATTGTTGAAATCACACAAGTAAAAGGTACCTCAGATACTCATCCAGCTTTCTCAAAAAATGATGAGTGGGCTGATTTTGAGATTATGCCATTTAAGGTTGCCACCACTGAACCTTCAAAAATAAAAGGCAGTTATGTTAGAGAGGCTTTATTGAACGGAATAAAAATGGAAGAGACAAAAGGATACAATCCTTATAAATTTGGCTTTATTGGCTCTAGTGATACTCATACTGCTGCTTCATCTCAAGAAGAATATAATTTTTTTTCGAAAATAGGCTTATTGGATAGTTCAAGTGAACTTAGAGGGTCAGTTCCAATTTCCTCTCCTGAACTAATTGAGCATAGAGATGAACATCAAAATACCGACGGTGATGATGGGCTAATTATTAATATCGGTGGAGAGGATTATTTTAATTCTTCTAGTATCTATTGGGGCGCAGCTGGCTTAGCTGGAGTTTGGGCAGAAGAAAATACTCGAGATTCAATATTTTCAGCTTTCAGACGCAAGGAATCTTTTGCAACTTCAGGACCACGAATGAAAGTAAGATTCTTTGCTGGTTATGACTTAGATAAGACAAAAGCTGAAAGTAAAGATTTAATTGAATATCTTTACTCAAATGGTGTTCCGATGGGTAGTGATTTAAGACATTCTGAAACTACAGAACCCACTTTCTTTGTGTGGGCAATTAGAGACCTTGATAGCGCTGCGTTGCAAAGGATTCAAATCGTGAAGGGTTGGATAGAGAATAATCAACTCAAAGAAAAAGTTTATGATGTTGTCTGTTCAGATGGATTAAAAGTAGATCCGCTTACAAATAGATGTCCAGATAATGGCGCTAAAGTCGATATTGAAACATGCTCTATTTCAGACAACGGTGCAAATGAACTTTCTTCTTTTTGGTCAGACCCTGATTTTGATAAAGATATAAGAGCATTTTATTATGTCCGAGTATTGGAAAATCCAACTTGTAGGTGGTCTACTTGGGATGCAATTAGAGAGGGCGTATCACCTAGACCTGATATGCAAAAAATAATTCAAGAAAGAGCATGGTCATCTCCAATTCACTTATTAAATGGTTAAGAGCATTTAGTCTTTTATTTTTAATATTTCTATTTAGCTCTTGCTCCAATAAAACCTACCAAAATTCTGATGGAACACAGTACAAAAAATCAATTTTTGAAACGGTAAGGTGGTTAGTTGAAAGAGACTTACCGGCCTCACTAGAAATAGAGTTTCTTGAAATAAATGATGTTAAAGTTGATATTACTGAAGCTGCTATTTGGATTGGTCATTCAACGTTTCTTATCAACAATGGTGAGATAAACATTCTCATTGATCCTGTTTTTTCAGAGAGAGTCTCTCCGTTTTCGTTTGTTGGCCCTAAACGCATGATTCCGCCGGCAATCAAGATAAATCAATTGCCAAAAATTGATATCGTTTTAATTAGTCACAATCATTATGATCATTTAGATATCGCATCTTTAAGCAAACTATCAAATATAAATAATGAAACTATATTTTTAGTTCCTGAGGGCGATAAAAAACTACTAGCTAATGAAAACATAAAAAATACTTTTGAATTTAAGTGGTGGGATAACTTCCAGTTGTATGGAACTACATTTACATTTACACCAGCAAAACATTGGTCTGCTAGAGGGTTATTCGATGAGAGTAGAAGTTTGTGGGGTAGCTGGCATATTGAAAATCAGAATTTAAGTCTATTTCATGCCGGAGATACCGGTTACTCAGATGACTTCAAAATTATAAAAAAACGGCTTGGGGAGATTGATTTGGCATTGATACCAATTGGGGCTTACTCTCCATATTGGTTTGAGGGTTATTCACATGTAACACCAGATGAAGCAATTCAAATTGCTATAGACTTAGAAGCAACCAAAAGCATAGGTATGCACTGGGGAACTTTTATCTTATCCGATGAGCCTATTCTTGAACCAAAAGAGTGGCTAAAGAATAGTAGCAAAAAAGAAAATCTAGATTTTGTAACTGTTATGCCTGGAGAGTTAATTAAGTTTTGAATTCTAGCCCAAAATCATTTGCCGAAACGGAAATGATGTCACCATTTTTTATTTTTTCTTGAATTATCATTTCGGATAAAGGATTTTGGATATATTTTTCTAATGTCCTTCTCATTGGTCGAGCTCCAAATTTGCTATCAAAACCTTTTTTTAGTAACCATTCCTTAGCTTTGCCATCAATTTTTAATACCAAGTCTTGAGATACCAACAAATCATTCATTTCTTCAATTTGCAGTTCAACAATTTCTTTTAAATGATCTTGGTTTAATGAGTTAAAGATTAGAATATCATCAATTCTATTTAAAAATTCTGGCCTAAAAGATTTATCAACTTCATCATTAATTTTATTTTTAATTGATTCTGAAACTGGCTTATCACTAGGGTAGTATTCTGCTCCTATATTGGAGGTCATAATAAGAAGGGTATTTGAAAAATCAACTGTTCGACCCTGTCCATCTGTAAGTCTGCCATCGTCTAAGACTTGAAGAAGGATGTTAAAAATATCAGGATGAGCTTTTTCAATTTCATCCAGCAAGATTATTTGGTAAGGCTTTCTTCTAATGCTTTCAGTTAAGGCGCCTCCTTGTTCATAACCAACATATCCAGGAGGCGAGCCGATCATGCGAGACACTGAGTGTTTTTCCATATATTCAGACATGTCTATTCTAGTCATGGATGCATTATCATTAAAAAGATATTTAGCTAGAGCTTTTGAAAGCTCAGTTTTTCCCACTCCTGTAGGCCCTAAGAACATAAATGAACCTATGGGTCTGTTTGATGATTGAAGTCCAGCTCTGGTTCTTCTGATAGCATTAGCTATTGATTCAATAGGTTCTTTTTGACCTATAACTTTTTTATTTAAATATTCTTCGATTTGTAACAGTCGATCTTTTTCTTCCTCTAGTAAATTTGAAACCGGGATACCTGTCCATCGTTGAACAACTTGAGCTACATCTCCCTCAGTAACCATTTCATTGATCAGTGCATCCTTGGATAGTTTTTCAGAATTAACAATAGCTTCCTCTAAATTAGGTATGGTTCCATATTTAATTTCTCCTGCACGAGTCCAATCCTGATTTCGTTCAGCAGTTAAAAGATCCAGCTTTGCTTTATCAAGATCTTCACGTATTTTTTGAACGGAGTTAATTTTTTCTTTTTGAGAGTTCCATCTGCTTGATAAATCTAATGATTCTGATTCAAGTTTTGCTAGTTGATCAATTATCTCTTCTAATCTTTTTTTTGATTTTTTACTTGTTTCTTTTGATAAGGCTTCTTTTTCTATTTTTAATTGCATTATTTTTCTATCAATTAGTTCAAGATCTTCAGGCTTGCTATCTGCTTGCATACGGATTAACGATGCAGCCTCATCAATAAGATCGATAGCTTTGTCGGGCAAAAATCTATCATTGATATATCTTGAAGAAAGATTGACTGCTGAAACTAAGGACTCATCTTTAATTTGGACACCGTGATGCATCTCATACTTCTCTTTAAGACCTCTTAAAATTGATACAGCATCATCCATGGTGGGCTCATCAATTAGTACTGTTTGGTATCTTCTTGCCAATGCAGCATCTTTTTCAATGTATTGCCTATATTCATCAAGGGTAGTTGCACCTATCATGTGAAGTTCGCCTCTCGCTAAAGCTGGTTTAAGCATATTAGAGGCATCCATTGCTCCATCGGTTTTACCAGCACCTACAAGCGTATGTAGCTCATCAAGAAACAAAATTACCTCACCCTGCATTTTCTTTATTTGATCAAGAACGGATTTAAGTCTTTCTTCAAATTCACCGCGATATTTTGACCCTGCAAGGAGGCCTGCCATATCCAGAGAAAGTAAACGTTTATTTTTAAGCCCCTCAGGGACATCATGATCAATAATTCTTTGTGCGATGCCTTCAACAATTGCAGTTTTTCCTACTCCTGGCTCTCCAATCAGGACAGGATTATTTTTAGTTCTTCGAGACAAGACTTGCATAGCACGTCTAATCTCTTCATTTCGACCAATTACTGGGTCAAGCTTTCCTAATTGAGCAAGCTCAGTGATGTCTATAGTAAATTTATCAAGAGAATTTAATGTATTCTCTCCCGTTTCTGATTCAACCCTTTGCCCACTTCTATTTTTAATAATGTATTGTTCTATAGCTTGAACATTGATGGAGTTTTTCTTATTAACATTATCAATTTCAGATGAACCTGATTTTAGAGTTTGTAGAAATAAATTATCAATTGAGACAAATTGATCTCCCAGTCTAGACATAAATTTTTCAGATTCTTGAAATATTTTTAAAGAATCTCTATCGATTCCTTGAAGTTGGGATGAGTTAGAGGAGGGTAAATCCTTTAAATTGCTTTCGATAGAGCTTATCAAACCCTCAGACTCAATTTTATTTGAACTTAAAATTTCTTTTATCATCTGCTCTTCACTTAGAGCGCTAAGTAGATGCAAGGGCTTGATAATATTATGATCATAGGCAACAGCTTTGCCTTGCGCACGCATTACGCAATTTCTTGCAGATTCAGTAAATTTATTTACATCCATATACCATATGTATGGTTAATAAATATTTTTTCAAATCTACGCAACAAAACCTATAATGTGCAAATGTCGCAGTTGAATATATTTGGTGAGGAAATTACTGAATGTTGCACTAATCCAATCACTGGATTTACAAGAGACGGTTTTTGCAGCCATCATCCTTTAGATCACGGACTTCATTTAGTTTGTGCGCTGATGACAAAGGATTTTTTAGAATTTTCTAAATCGAAAGGTAATGATTTATCAACCCCAAGACCTGAATTCAATTTTCCTGGTTTAAACGAAGGTGATGCATGGTGTTTATGCAGTATGCGTTGGTTGGAAGCATACCAATACGCATCAGCACCAAAACTCTACCTTCGAAGAACTCATCAAGAAGCTCTTAGTGTTATAGATTTAGATATTTTGCAGAATTTTGCTTTAGATCTTAATTAGACTCTGGAGTAAAAGTGACAGGCATTTCCTGTATAGCATGAACAAAGTTATTCGGTGCAATTTTCCATTCTCCGTCATACTTCATGTCCGGAAATCTTTGTAAAATCTGCTTGTAGGCTTCTTGTAATTGCATTAGAGCAATAGGTTTGCCAAGGCAGGTATGCCTCCCAACCCCAAAAGCAAGATGCTTATCGGCGTTTGGTCTTTCAATATTAAATTCATTTGGGTTTTCAAAGATGCTTGGGTCCCTGTTTGCAGCACCATACCACATTATAATTTTTTCTCCGGCTCCCATTTTTTGCTCACCTACCTGAGTATCCACCTTAGTGGTTCTTCTCATGTGTATAACTGGACTGATCATTCTTATCGATTCTTGAACAAAATTAGGTAAAAGATCAAAGTTATTAAGAAGTTTTTCTTTTTGACTAGGATTTTCAGTAAGAAGTTTTATTGCACCACTGAGTGTATTTCTAGTGGTATCGTTTCCAGCAAAGATAATCAATAACCATGATCCATCTAAGAACTCATCACTAAGTTTTTCTCCTTCTAATTCTGCATTTGCAATAGCTGACAACAAATCATTTTCAGGAAATTGTCTCTTTTTATTTAGAATATCCCTGCCATACTCAAACATCTCATCAACCATAGCGTTAAACATGTTGATCATATTTTGATCGGGACTATCCATTGATTCGCCTTCTAATTCTTTTCTATATGATTCAGCCTGAAGATGTTGAGCTAATTCAAGAAACTCCATCCAAGTAACTAATTTTTGCCTGTCAGATTCAGGGATTCCAAGAATTTCAGAAAGTGTATAGATAGGTAATTGCTGAGAGAATTCATGCACCAAGTTACATTTTCCCATTGGAGCTATATTATCTAAAAGTTCTGAGATTTTTGATGAAACTTTTTTATGTAATTCTTCTACATAACCAGGTTTAAAGAAAGGCATATGTTCTTTTCTGAGGCTGATGTGTAAATCACCATCTAGGTTAAGCATATGATCTATTGAGCTTCTCCAAAGTTTGGGATGGCGTCTATCCTCTTGACCAAGTGTCATCAGAGTTCCTGTGCAAATTTGGGATGAAAAAATTTTAGGATTCATTGAGACATATTGAATATCTTCGTATCTCGTAAGTGACCAAAAGCCTGGATCAGTATCATATTCAGCAGGTTTATGAAAATGGACAGGAGCATGAAGTCTGTATTCATCAAATATTTCAAAGGGCTGACCTTTAGTAAACAATTGAAGATCAGTTAAGGGCTGAGAAATATTATGATTAAATGTCTCTTCATAAGCCGGCTTGTTAATAATAGTTTTTATAACTTCGTTTGAGATTGATACGGTCATCTTTGCTAGCTTAATTTGAAATAATTTCTACTTCACCTAAATTTAAGGCTCTTACTTCAGATTCAATTTCTTTTAGATCTCCAACTATTAGCCAAGACCATTGATTTGGCTTTAAATATTTTCTGGCAGTGTTTTGAACCTCCTCAAGAGTTGGTTCACTATAAAGACTAGAAAGTTCATCCAGATAATTTAGACTTCTGTCATATTGAACAATATTTATCATTCCGCCCAATAAAGAACCCAATGTTTCAAACCTTCCTGGA
>CACKNK010000010.1 GCA_902601475.1 uncultured SAR86 cluster bacterium
GGGATTACTTTTCTGTTCGCCCAAGTCTTGATGGGATTGCTTATGCAAATTTAATTTTTGCAGGGCTTCTTTTAGGTGCATTTTTAATTAGTTCCAAAAATAAGTCTTATGCTGAGATAACCTTGTTATCAGCATTAGTGATTGGTTTATTTCAAATTTTTGCACTTTTTCCAGGAGCCTCTCGCTCAGGGATGGCAATCACCGGCGCACTTTTTATGGGTCTTTCACTTAAATCAGGTTCTAAATTTGCATTTTTATTGAGTATCCCAACAATCCTAGCTTCATTAATATTGCTTCTTTTTAATGAGCTTGGCTCAGTCAGCATTACTGAGATTTATCTAATGTTGATTGGCATCTCTGTATCGGCTTTTATTGCCTTTTTTACCATCAAATATTTCTTAAAATTTGTAAATCATATTGGGATGGTGCCCTTTGTTATTTATAGGATTGTCTTGGGTGCTGCTATTTTGATGATATGAACCTTGATTTGATCAATGTTGGTGGCATTGAATCTCAGAAGTTGAGAGAGCTTGAGACTGAATTCAATCTCATCGCTCATAAAACAATCAATCTTGATCATGATAGTTTGGTGTTTCAAGAAGATAGCCTTTATTTTAATTTTAAAAAGGAGAGGGCATTAACTCCTCTTAAGATTGATACCCAAAAGGGCGCACTCGGATGGCGATTGGCTAGAGCACAACACGAAACACACCTAAAAAAAGCCATTGGCAAAACAGAACGGCCATTAAGAATTTTAGATGCAACTGCCGGTTTGCTTGGAGACTCAATGATCATGCTTGCGCTTGGACACTCAGTCATTGCATATGAACAAAGTAAAATTTTATACACGATGTTAAATGATGAACTGAATCATTTAGCTGAAACAGATTCTAATTTATCAAATTTTAAACTGATTAATTCTAATGTTTGCGAAGCAAACTTTAATGAGAAGAGTTTTGATGCTATTTATTTTGATCCTATGTATCCTGAAGATAAAGCCTCAAGTGCAAGGAGATCGGATTTAAAAAAAATTAATTCTATACTTGAGATTGAGGGTCTTGCTAGCGACCCAGAATCAACATTTACCTATCTCCGTAATATTCCAAGCACAAAGTTAATTGTCAAAAGACCTCTCAAAGCAGATGCTTTTGAAGGCAGCATTAATTATCAGATTTCAGGTAAATCAGTTAGGTTTGATATCTATCTCAATTAACTACGAGTTTGTCCTGAGCCGCGCACCACATATTTAAAACTTGTTAGCTGTTCGAGACTTACAGGCCCACGGGCATGAAATTTTCCTGTAGCAATTCCTATTTCTCCACCCATGCCAAATTCACCACCATCGGCAAACTGAGATGACGCATTGATCATCAATATTGCACTGTCAAGTTGATTGATAAAGTAGTCTTGAGAATTTTTGTCTTCACTAATGATCACATCAGTATGACCCGTGCCATGTTTTTGAATGTGCTCAATCGCCTCATCTATATTATCAACAATTTTTACACTAAGGATTGGGCTTAGATATTCTGTATCCCAATCAATATCATTTGCAAGACTTGCTCGATCATCAAGATTTACGGTTTTTTCACAACCGCGGATTTCACATCCTGCTTCTATCAGGCTATCTAGAATATTATTTAACTGTTCGCTTGAATTTTTATGAATCAACAAAGTTTCCAGTGCACCGCAAATTCCAGGTCGCCTCATTTTTGCATTCGTTACCACTGAAATCGAAGTATTTATATCAGCATTTTTATCAATGTATGTATGACAGATCCCCTCCAAATGACCAAAAACAGGAATGGTTGCTGAATCCTGTACAGCTTGAACAAGACTTTTCCCACCACGCGGAACAATAACATCTATAGCATTATTTAGGCCTTTAAGCATATGAGTCACCATTGCTCTGTCTTTGGAAGGAATGATTTGAACAATACCAATCGGTAAATTCATATCATTTAATGCGCTTGTAAAACATTCCACCAAAGCTTGCGAAGATCTTAAGCTATCACTACCACTTCTTAAAACAACAGCGTTACCTGATTTGATGCAAAGAGCACTCGCATCAGCAGAGACATTTGGCCTGCTTTCAAAAATTATCCCAATGGTTCCCAATGGGGTTCTTACTCTTGAAATTTCAAGACCGTTCGGTTGTTTCCATGTTTCTAGTACTTTACCTACAGGATCAGGAAGCTTCGCAATGTCATTTAGTGTTTCGATGATTCCATCAATTCGCTCATCAGTGAGTAACAGCCTATCAATAAAGGCATCATCTTTTTCATTAGTAATAGCATCTTCAACGTCAAGTTGATTGGCTGTGAGAATTTCCTTTCTTGATTGGTTAATCTTCTTAGCCGCTTTAATAATTAACTCATCTTTAGATTCTGTTGAAAGTGAATTAAGGGCTGACGTCGCAGCTTTTGCGTTCTCGCTGATTTGCTGAATTAGCTGATCCATTATTTCTTAAACCATGTAGATGTAGATGATTTTTTAAGTCTTATAAGGGGATTAATTGAATCACCCTTGGATATCACCATATCAGAATTCATGCTCAACATTATTTTTGCAGCATCAATTTTTGAAATCATTCCACCTTTTCCGCTTTTGCTTACCTTGCCTGTCATTGCATGAATGTTCTTAGTAATTTTTGATACTCGTCTAACAAGTTTTAATTTTTTTTCTGCATGATCAAATGACTCATAAAGACCCTCAACTGCAGAAAGCATGATAAGCAAATCTGCTTTAAATATTTTAGCTAATTTTGCAGCAAGTAAATCATTATCTCCAAACTGTATCTCATCGGTTGCAGTAGTATCATTTTCGTTAACAATTGGAAGCACCTTGAAATCATGGAGTTGCTTAATAGTTTTTAATGCATTCTCTGCATCTTTTTTGGTTTGAATTTCTTTTGGAGTTAAAAGCACCTGACCAACGTCGACGAAGTAGGGCTTGAAAGCTGTTTTCCATGCCTTTATTAACTCTATCTGACCTACAGCTGCAAGGGCTTGAGATTCCTCAATTGAATTAATCTTCTCAATATTTAGCAGCCTTTTTCCGATTGCAATCGCACCGGACGAAACCAAAATAATCTTTCGATCTTTAAGTGAAGTAATATCTCTTGCAATATTGTTCAATATTTTCTTTTTAACTCTACCCTGATCATCTGTAAGCACGGCTGAGCCAACTTTTACAATAATCCGTTTGTGCTGTTTTGAAAGCAAAGACATGGTATTTAATGTGTGTAAAATAAGTGCATGATTCAAATAATAAGGCCATATTCTAAAACCTTATTTTTTTTAATTCTATCCATAATTGTTATTTCTTCCTGCGGGGGAGGAGGCAGTAGCAGTGACTCAGCAAATCTAGAGAGATTAAACATATCTGTTTCTGGACTTAAAGCTGCTTCACTCAGTTATGAGCCCCAACAAATTACGGTTACATCCAACATCCCGGATTGTTTGTTTCAGTTATCTCAAGCAAGCTCAACTTCGCCGCAACTAAAACTTTTGCATGTGTCTTCTGGGAACTCAAAGAGCTTTAGCTTTAGAAATCCAATTATTTACGATGAGAATCTAGATGTTCAATTTGATGTTACCTCGATTTCATCAGCCAGTTGTCCATCTGGTTCTAGTAGTCAACAAATCAGTGTGGGTAAATATCCTACAGCTTTTGAAGCGGTCCCTGAAAATATCGAAGATTTATCAACCACTGCTTTTCAAGCAAATGATATAGGATTCGGTGGGATTGTTATTACGGATAGATTTTCTTCTACGATTTGTTATCCAACTCCTAACGATTGTCAGAGCTACACGAATGAACTGTTTGGTCAAGACGCTCATAATATGACATACGGTGATTTTAATGGTGATGGTTATGAAGATTTTGTTGTTGTATGGGCATTATTTCCACACACCCTAGAGTCAAGTCAAAAGGTTGATGCTCCGATAAATATATACATTAACGATGGGACTGGAAGATTTGCCGAAGATTTAGATCTCTATGCAACCGGTTCACCGCCAAAACATCCTTTTGCTTACAGAGCTATTGCTGAGGATTTTAATGGGGATGGTATTGATGATCTTTTTGCAGGATCAATGGGCTTGCAAGTTAGGGGAGAAGATTACAGTCAAAACTACATTGACCCCTTTCCACACCTCTTATTACTTTCAAATGCATCAGGAAAACTCGAGGAAAGTTCTGGAAACATTACTGACGATAATGATGGGAAGGGCATGTTATGTAACTTCGCACATGATGCCAGCAGTGGTGACCCTGACGGTGATGGTGATTTTGATATTTTCGCTTGCAATGTACTTTTGATAAATGACGGCTCAGGGAATTTTACAATTCATCCTTATATTAATTTCAATTGGCAATCCTCTAATCGGTATGGCAATCCAATGAGTAGTTTAGTGGTGGATTTAAACAATGATGGTTTTGATGAGTTAATTTTCTGGAACTTTGATAATAGAGCGCCTTGGTCTGATGCTGATGAGGGCTACATTCTAATGAGCAACGAAACCGCGAACATCGCAGCGTGGAATAAAATAACTCTTCCTACAGGACCCTTTGGTGAGCAACACAATAAATACAATCATGCTGCTTCGGGTGATTTTAACAATGATGGATTTATGGATGTGGTCGTGGCCATTACACGAGATCTGCCTTATTACGAAGGTGCATATCTGCAAGTCTTAATTAATGATGGAACCGGAAAGTTAACAGATGAAACATCTCTACGCTTTAGTGAGCAAGTCAGAACTGATACTCATCATGGAGAGGGAAATGTATATGTAAGAGATATGAATCTAGACGGTCATTTGGATATCATCCATTCAACGAGAGATTATCAAAGTGGTCATCACGGTGCCCATATTGCACTCAATGATGGTCTTGGAAATTTTACTTCGGTACGAAATTCAGTTCTGCCTTTGAGACCGGTTCAATCAACCTCTACAGACTATCGTTATCTGATGAAGGGATTACCGATTAATGCAGATAATGAGGCTTGCTTGGATCTTATTTCAGTTACAGATGTTGGTTGGGGAGATTGGAGAGAAGATACAAGGAACTATCTTTATAGCTTAATCAACATAGACTGTAACTATTAACTGGTGCCCCATATCTGAGTCGAACAGATACTCCCGAAGGAACGCGATTTTGAATCGCGCGCGTCTACCAATTCCGCCAATGGGGCCAGCGTGTCATTGTAGCTGAGATCAACATCTTTTAGAATGAGCCCCCTATGAAGATCAGTGACTTTAACTATGATTTACCGGAAGATTTAATTGCTAAGTATCCTCCTAAAGATCGAACTGACTCGCGTCTTTTAGTTTTTAACAACAATCAGATCAAACATGAGAAATTTTCTAATCTTTTAGACTATCTTCAACCCAATGATCTTCTAGTTTTAAATGAATCTGCAGTCATTCCTGCTCGTTTAATCGGGGAAAAAGAAACAGGGGGAAAAGTTGAGGTCATGCTTGAAAGATTTTTATCTTCCTCGCAAACGCTTGTGCAAATAAGATCTTCAAGATCTCCAAAAGAAAACTCAATCATAAATTTTGCATTACCCAAAAATAAAATTTCGGCAAAAGTGCTTGGAAGACAAGACAACTTTTTCATTTTGGAATGGAGAGGTGAAGCCGAAGAGATTTTTCAGCAAAATGCAGCCATTCCTTTGCCTCCATATATTGATAGAGATACTGATGATAGTGATAAGAGCCGATATCAAACTGTTTATGCAAATATGAACAAGCAATTTTCTGTAGCAGCACCGACTGCAGGATTGCACTTTGATAATCTACTTTTAACAAGGTTAAAAAATGCAGGCATTAAAACGGCAACCCTCAATTTACACGTCGGCTCAGGCACATTTACGCCAGTCAAAGAGGAGAATATTAAAGATCATAAAATTCATTATGAAAAAATAGAGGTGAGTGAAGATATTGTTTTAAAAATCAAACAAACAAAAGAGCAAAATGGTAGAGTGATAGCCGTTGGCACAACTTCGGTAAGAGCATTAGAGACTGCCTTCCAAGATATTCCTGAGAAATATAATGGAGAGACAAATTTATTTATTTATCCAGGCTATGAATTTAAAGTCGTCGATTTAATGATTACAAACTTTCACCTACCCAAATCTTCATTGTTGATGTTGGTGAGCGCTTTTATTGGTCATCAAGAAATGCATCAGCTTTATCAAACAGCAGTAAAAGAACGCTACAGGTTTTTATCCTATGGCGATACTATGCTACTTACAAAAAAATGAAATTTAATATTTCCAAAACAGAAGGTTTTGCTCGCAGGGGAGTTCTCCAGTTTGAAAAGGGTGAAATACAGACACCAGTATTCATGCCAGTAGGCACGAACGGCACCGTTAAAGCACTTGAGGTTGAAAATCTCTTAGAGACAGGTTCAGAAATTATTCTAGGCAATACTTTTCATTTGATGTTAAGACCCGGGGATGAGTTAATAAAAGATGCTGGCGGCCTACACAAGTTTATCAACTGGTCCAAACCAATTCTTACTGATTCAGGAGGCTTCCAAGTTTGGAGTTTAGGTGAGATGGCAAAAATTTCTGAAGAGGGCGTTCGCTTTCAGTCACCGTATGATGGCAGAAAGATAGAACTTACGCCGGAGCGTTCCATAGAAATCCAAAATAACCTAGGCTCAGATATTGTCATGATTTTTGATGATTGCACTTCCTATCCTGCATCCTATGAAGATGCCAAGACATCCATGCAGCTTTCTTTAAGATGGGCAAAGCGCTCAAAGGCTGCTCATCACTCTGAAAGTGCTCTCTTTGGGATCGTTCAGGGGGGAATGTATACTGACCTAAGAACACAATCACTGGAATCATTAATGGATCTTGATTTTGATGGCATGGCCGTCGGTGGCCTGAGTGTTGGCGAAACCCGTGAAGAAAGAGTGACCATCCTTGAGCATCTTGCGCCAGAACTCCCAAAAAGATTGCCTCACTATCTGATGGGTGTTGGAAAGCCAGAAGATATTGTCGAAGCTGTTTATTATGGGATAGATATGTTTGATTGCGTACTTCCAACTCGTAATGCAAGAAACGGCCAATTGATCACTTCCTTTGGTGAATTGAATATTAGAAATGCTGAGCATAAAACTTCTTCTGAACCAATCGATCCAGATTGTGCCTGCAAGGTGTGCAAAAATTATTCGAGAGCTTACCTTCATCATCTGGATAAAACTAAAGAGATTTTGGGATCAATTTTATCGAGTTATCACAATATCTTTTACTATCAAACTTTGATGTCGCAGATAAGGGAAGCCATTGAAACAGAATCATTCGCTAAGTTCATAAAAGACTTCTATAATAAGCGTCAAAAATTAGTGCCTGAGCACTTACAGTAAGGAGTTTTCATGGAAGAAACAGCAGCTCAAAATCCGGGTTTTTTTGACCCAACCCTTTTTTTATTAATCGGGATGTTGGCCATCGTTTATTTCATGCTAATTCGTCCTCAAAATAAACGAGCTAAAGAACTTCAACAAATGCTGGGCGCACTCGAAAAAGGTGATGAGGTTGTTGCTGCGAGTGGAATTTTAGGCAAGATTAGAGACATTAAAGGAGATTATGTTTCTATAGAAGTTAGCCCAAGCATAACTTTTAAATTACAAAAGACAGCAATCTCTGGCACTTTGCCAAAAGGAACCATTGATTCAATCAATAAATAATTACAGTGAATAAGTTTTCTGTTTGGACCTATGGATTGATTCTCTCAGTCTTACTGCTGGGTATCCTCTATTCATTGCCAAATATTTATCCTGCAAAACCATCCATTCAAATTGCTTATTCAGATTCAGGCATGTCTGCTGATCAGAGCTTGCTTGAAAGAGTTAGTCAGGCTCTTAATGCATCTGAAGTTGCGGTTTCTGCCGTAAAGCTCGATGAAAATAATATCGTGGCGAACTTTATTTCCCTCGACGACCAGCTTAGAGCAAAGACCATCCTGCAAAGAAGTTTATTGGATGATGCTGTTGTGGCTTTAAATCTTGAGCCATCAACACCTGCCTGGTTAGAAGGCATTGGAGCTTCGCCATTAAAACTGGGTCTTGATTTATCTGGTGGAGTTCATTTTTTGCTCGAAGTAGATATCGAAAGTGCTGTTTCGAATCGACTTGAAGGAATTTTAAATTCTTTTCGACAACAATTTAGAGAGGAGGGCATTCGTTACACTAACTCTGTTAATAATGGATCCTCGATTAGATTTACTTTTAATAATGAAGAGGGATATACCAAAGCTCGTGGAATGATAAACAATGAGAATGTTTCACCCAATGGCCTTATCTATGACTTAGTTCTAGATAATTTCTCAAACACAATTGAGCTAACTTATACCGATGTTGCAATCAGAGAAATCAGAGATTATGCAGTTGGACAAAACTTGATGACACTGCGAAACCGAGTTAATGAGCTTGGCGTATCTGAACCCATCGTGCAACGACAGGGCAGAGATAGAATCGTTGTCCAATTACCTGGAGTCCAGGATACAACAGCAGCGAAAAAGATCATTGGTAAAACTGCAAACCTTGAGTTTCGCATGGAGGCTTCATCTACTGCATCCAGATTAAGAAAAGAGAGTTTTGTCTTTAAAGCCTCTGAGTTACAGACCGCAGACCTAGAGAGAACTGTAATTGTTTCCGGTGATAGTGTTACCAATGCAAGCACAGGTTTTGATGAGAGCGGTTTTCCGCAAGTAAATATAACGCTTGATATGCAGGGCGGTAGATCTCTCCAAAAGGCAACCACAGGAAATATCGGCAGAAGATTAGGAGTTTTATTTGTCGAACAAAAATCTCGCTCTGAGATCGTCATCAACGACCAAGGAGAGGAGATTATTGAACAAACTCCCTACATAGAAAAGAAAATTATTAGTTTGGCTACAGTTCAAGCTGTATTGGGCACGAGCTTTAGGATTACAGGAGTTGGAACGCCGCAAGAGGCTAGCGAACTGGCCTTGTTATTAAGAGCGGGTGCTTTGGCAGCTCCAATGAAATTTGTTGAAGAAAGGACGGTTGGCCCAAGCCTTGGAAAAGAAAATATTGAACTGGGCATGCGTTCAATCATGATTGGTTTTCTTGCAGTGGTTATATTTATGTTCGCCTACTATAGATGGTTTGGTCTTGCAGCTAACTTAGCCTTAATTTCCAACTTGATCCTAATTACAGGATTTATGTCACTGCTGGGTGCAACGCTCACGCTTCCAGGCATTGCCGGAATAGTGCTAACCGTGGGAATGGCAGTCGATGCAAACGTATTGATCTTTTCTAGAATAAAAGAGGAGCTTAGAGCTGGTCTCGGTCCACAAGAAGCCATCAAAGAAGGTTTCTCGAGAGCTTTTACAACCATTTTTGATGCCAACATAACCACCCTCATTGCTGCACTAGTTCTGTACGCAATTGGAACCGGTCCCATTAAAGGATTTGCCATTACGCTATCGATTGGAATTGTTACCTCAATGTTTACAGCAATTATGGGTACACGAGCTGTGGTGAATTTAATTTATGGAAATAAAAATATTAGGGAGTTAAAGGTCTAGCATGGATTTTAATATCCCATTCATGAAGTATCGCAAGATTGCTGCTTATGCATCTCTTGCATTATTTGTTATTTCAGTTGTCTCTTTAAGTTTTAGAGGCTTGAGTTTGGGGCTTGATTTCAGTGGCGGAACTTTAGTTGAAGTTACCTATGAAGACTCAGTCAATCTTGAAGAGGTCAGAGGCATGCTTACCAATAATGGCTTCGATGATTATCAAGTTGTAAATTTTGGTTCCGATAGGGATGTGCTTATAAAGATCGCAGATCAGCCTGGCAATAGTCAACTGGGTGACGAAGTCTTTGCACTAGTTCAAGCTAACGATCCCGATACTGAATTAAAGCGGGTTGAGTTTGTTGGACCGCAAATTGGGTCAGAACTCCGTGACCAAGGAGGCTTAGGCATGTTGGTGGCTTTGGCAATGATCCTGCTTTACGTTGCCTTCCGTTTCCAATATAAATTTGCACTGGGAGCAGTAACCGCACTAGCACATGATGTCATTATAATCTTGGGATTATTTTCCTTATTTGCATGGGATTTTGATTTGACCGTAATGGCTGCACTCTTAGCAGTGATAGGTTATTCCTTGAATGACACGATAGTTGTCTCAGATAGAATCCGTGAGAATTTTAGATCTCAGCGAGGAATTGAGTCGATTGAAGTTGTTGATCTCTCAATCAATCAGATGCTTGCCAGAACCTTAATCACTTCATTAACAACGCTATTAGTTTTATTGGCTTTATATTTTCTTGGGGGTGAGCTAATAAGAGGTTTTGCTCTGGCATTAATCATTGGTGTAATTATTGGAACTTATTCTTCGATATATGTCGTTGCCAATATGCTCATCATGTTTGCAATTAACCAAGAGGATATGGCTATACCCGAACCTGAGGGAGCTGAATTTGATGATATGCCTTAATTGGCAGTGAAGTTACTTTTGATTGTTTTAAGCATTGGCTTGAAACATTTAGGCGCCGCACATAAAAAGTGATCCCCATCCAAGCAATTAGGGTCTCCAGTAAAATCACTTACCAATGCTCCAGCTTCGGTTGCAATTAGAATACCTGCAGCAACATCCCAGATTCCCAAGCCATTTCCCCAAAAGCCATCCAGTCTGCCAGCTGCAACGTAAGCGATATCCAATGCAGCGCATCCTGATCTACGAATGGTTAAGCCATGGGTGTAGAGTTCCCTAAATGTCGCTATATTTTCAAACGTATAAGTTTGTTCTGCTTTGCTGTGAGAGCTGTTAGCAATTAATGCATCTTTAAGGTTCACGCGCTGGCTAGCGCGAATCCTTTCACCATTTAATTCAGCACCTTTGCCTCTTGAAGCAGTAAATTCCTCTTGTCTTGATGGATCAATAATAATGGCATGCTCAATCTTGTCTTCAACTTTGCAGGCTAAGGAAATACAGTATTGTGGATACCCATGGATAAAATTAGTGGTGCCATCAATCGGATCCAGAATCCAGGTGGTATCAGAGTTATTAATCTCATGACCAAATTCTTCACCCAGAAAGTTATGTTCAGGATAATATTTTTTAATCTCTTCAAAAACGAGGGTTTCAATTCTTCTATCCATTTCGGTGACGTAATCAGTGGGACCCTTTTTTTGAACCTGCAGTGAATGAACTTTTTTGACGCCAAATTCAATCTCACGTGCGCCCATGCGTGCAGCAATTAATCCTACATTTAATAAAGCGGGTAAAGACATGTCGCATATTGTACTGGAAATGAAGATAATAGTTTCATGTTAGACAGCGCAAAACTTATAAACATTGTTTTGGTTGAAACCTCGCATCCTGGCAACATTGGATCAGCTGCAAGGGCAATGAAAAATATGGGACTTTCAAACTTAAACCTTATCAATCCAAAAAAATTTCCGCATGGTGATGCCAGAGCGCTTTCAGGTAACGCATTGGATTTACTTGAAAGTGCAGTAGTCTATCAGGACATTCAAAGTGCAATTGCTAATTCAAAATATGTGTTGGCAACTTCTGCAAGAGAACGAAGTATCGATTGGCCGATTGTGGAAGCAAGAGAAGCTGCAATCAAAATAAAAAGTTTAGTAGAGCAGGGAGATGAAATCTCAATTTTATTTGGTCGAGAGGATAGGGGGCTTACCAACGAGGAGCTTCAACTAGCAAATGAACATCTCATAATTCCAACAGATACAGATTATCCTGTTTTAAATTTAGCTATGAGCGTGCAACTGGTTTGTTACGAAATACATATGGCATTGAAGTCCGATCAAAATTTTAGTTGGCAAGATTATCCTGAATATACACATCAAGAAATAGATAATCTGATTGAGCACTTTAATGAGACAGCTTTTAAGCTCGGCTTAGTAGATAAATCAAACCCCAAACAGATCCTGACTCGAATGGAGCGAATGTTTCGAAGACTCCATCCTGACAAGATGGAAGGAAACTTTTTAAGGGGTTTTTTAACGAAAGTTAATAAGCTTCTTAAATAGCTTAATGCTATTTGATTTATGAATATAAACTTTTATAATTCCGCCATCTAGTCCCGTTCGTCTAGAGGCCTAGGACACCGGGTTTTCATCCCGGCAACAGGGGTTCGACTCCCCTACGGGATGCCAATTTCTTGGAAAACCCTATAGATTTCACGTTTATAGGGTTTTTATAACCACCTCCGTACCTTATTTTTGTAATTTACAAATTCTTCACCAAAGATTTTTTGCATAGCATTTTCTTCAGGTTTAATTTGAAACCTAGTTATAAAAACTATAAATAAGGCAGTGAAGATAAGTCCTCCAATAGGATTAAATTTTAATGATAAACCTATCAATATTAATGCCATACCCAAGTACATGGGATTCCTAGAATAATTAAAGATTCCCGATACAACCAAAGATGAGGCAGTTTCAATTTTAATGGGGTTGATTGTGGTGCTGTGCTCTTTGAATGAACGAGCAGCCATAATTAAGATACCAAAACCTAATAAAAATAAAACATAACTTAATAGACTTAATGCTTGAATATTTATAGCCAAAAAGAAGTTTTTTGAAAAGTATATGCAACACCCAAAAAACAAGGTTACCAATGGTGGAGGTATTTTATTATTCATACTTGCTTCCAAAGATAACGTAAACCCAAGATTGCTGGCAAGTAGCAAAACAAAGTGAAGATAAAAATTAGGCCTATTAAATCTGAATTCTTAAAGTTAAAGAAAAGGGGCGCATCAATTAAATCAGTTATTAATCTAACAATAATTAATATAAATAACATCGATGCATTTTTTAAATAAATCGCCATCAGAAAAGCGATACCAACAGCAAGGTTTCTTGCGATGTACAGTCCAGAATTTAATGAGGATTCAGTTTCTAAAAAAAATGAAGGATTACTTAAAGCTATATAGGGGCCTACGAACATTGGCCAGATCATCATGAAAAGGATTATTGCAAACCACCAAGTAAAGGTAATTTTTTTATCTGAAAATCCCATATTTCAGATAATACACAAAAAAAATACTTTAATTTGAGTATTTTTTAAGTTTTATTTTTTTTTCTTGGCCTCTTCTTTCAAATACTTCTCGTAGTCTTCCCAGTCATGCGGAGTACCAGCATTAAGCTTATTTATTTTATTAGCTCTTTTAAGAGCTTTTGTAGAAAGCTTACTGGGAGTTTCCTTAATTATTTTTCTAAATACTTTTTTTATTTGATCTTTCATGAAGCAAAGAAGTTTTTAAGATCTGCAGATCTATTTCAAATATGAATGCAAATACGATCCACTCACTAAAATTCTAGTCTGTTCTCATATATTCAATATTAGTTATTGAACTCAAATATAGCAAACAAGAAAAAATCAAACTGGCTTACAATATATTTCATGATGAAAATTGCTGTCGTGGGCTCTGGAATCTCTGGATTAGGAGCATCTTATTATTTAGGAAAAAGACATCACGTAGATTTATATGAAAGTGATACCCGTTTAGGTGGTCATACTCATACCCACAAAATACAGCTAGAGGAAGAAATCAATGTTGATTCTGGTTTTATTGTTTTTAATGACCTTAACTACCCAAACCTTATTCAATTTTTTAATGAGTTAGGAGTGGAAACCGCTGACACAGATATGTCCTTTTCGGTCTCTTCAAAAACTAGCATTTGGTCATCAAATGAATTTAAAAAATTAAGTACTTTTTTCAAACTAGCAAAATTAAATTTTTTAAAAAATATCATTAAATTTAATCATGCTGCAAAACAAAATATTGCTGGCATAAGTTTTAGAGAGTGGTTAGAAAATAAAAATCTCAAAAAAGAGTTTATAAATGATTATGTTTTGCCAATGGCAGCAGCCATTTGGTCTACACCCATGGATAAGATAGGAGAGTATCCAGTTGAATCAATGCTTGCCTTTCTAAAAAACCATGGTCTGCTAAAACTTATTAACAGACCTCAATGGCACTTTGTTAAAAATGGGAGTGCTTCTTATATAGATGCAATCATACAAAGTTCTAATATTAATAATGTATTTACAGGAGAGTCTCCGATCATTAATAAATCTAATCAGCAATGGCGACTCAAAACGTCAAATTATGAACTTGATTATGATCAAGTAGTCATTGCTACGCATATCAATGATGTTCCAAAATTATTAGCAAACTATAAAGATTTTTCTTTTATGTCTGATTTTTCATACAACACCAATAAAACAATACTTCACACTGATGAAAGTTTGATGCCTGTAAGTAAAAAGTTATGGTCATCTTGGAACTCATTTAAATATGATGATTTCGAGTACGTTACCTATTGGATGAATAATCTTCAAAACATTGAATCTAAAACAAATTTTTTTGTAACTATTGGTAACTTCCCTCAAATACAGACACAAAATATTCTTAAAGTGATGCAATACGAGCATCCGCTTTTTGATTTTACCTCTCAGGAAGTAAAGGATAAGGTGAGCGAGCTTCAGGGATTAGATAATTTATATTTTGCTGGAGCATATCAAGGATATGGTTTTCATGAAGATGGCCTTACCTCTGCATTAAATGTAGTTAGAATGATAGATCATGCAATTTAGTATTTACGTCGGCAGCATTTTTCATCAAAGAGTTTTTGGAAAGAAACATCAGTTTAGATACAAATTTTTTTCAGCTTACTTTAATAATGTATATAACTTTAAGGATAATGAGTTTTTTACTAAGAAATTTAGCAAGATTTTTTCATTGGATTTTGATGACGATGGAACCAAAGAAACAATAAAAGCAATCAAGATTTATTTAAATAAAAATCAAATTGATGCTCATGATTTAAAATTAGATTTACTTAAAAAACCAAATTCTATTTTTTTTAAGGCTTTCAATCCAGTTTGTTTTTGGTACCTAAAAAAGCATGATGCGATCTTAGCTTTCATTGCAGATGTAACCAATACTTTTGGCGAAAGGCAAATCTATTTTATTGATAATGTAGGAAATGATATTAGTTCTGATATCTATTACAAGGCTACAAAAAAGATGTATGTATCGCCTTTTGCAAAGAAAAGCGGAATATATAAATTTAAAATCTCGGATCAACCTAATCAAACTATCATCAAGGAATTTAATGATGATGGTGTATTAGAAATTAATACCATCTTAAAGGGAGCCATCCACAAATTTAATGGCATGAAGAAGAGTTATTTTTATTTTAGAATAATAATATCAACTCTTTTTGTAGTTGCTAGAATACATTTACAAGCACTATTTATATGGCGAAAGGGCAATCAAGCTCACAGTCATAATGGAAATGGTTATGCTGAATCAAATTATAAAAAATTGGATTAATAAAAAACTTAAGACATTTGAAGACGGATCACTTCGATTATCAATACCTGGTTGTTCAGATATTATAATCGGTGATCATAATCAGCCTCAATTCAATATTACTTTTACCTCAATTCGTGGAATCTATCTAATTCTTCGAAGGGGTGTTTTAGGTTTTACCGAGGGTTTCATACAAGGTTACTGGATAACTGATAACTTACAAAAAACCATGACCTTTTTAGCAAAAAACTTAAGTAATGTTGAGAGCATTAAAAAAGGAAACTCTAGAAAATTTATCACTAAATTCCAACATTGGCTAAGAGAGAATACTCTTTCACGAAGTAAAAAAAATATTCATGCACACTATGACTTGGGCAATGCTTTTTATGAATTATGGCTTGATTCCAGCATGACTTATTCATCAGCATTATTCCAAAATCTTGAAGAAGAACCTCTTGAATCTGCTCAAAAAAATAAATATCAAAAAATAATTGATAGCCTTAATCTAAAGTCTGGAGACAATGTTTTGGAGATAGGTTGTGGATGGGGTGGCTTTATCGAGCATGCTTCTAAATTAGGAATAAATGTTACCGGTTTGACTATCTCAAAAGAGCAATTTGACTATGCCTCATCAAGAATCACTAATTTAGGTGCTACACAAAAGATTCTTTATGAAGACTATCGAGTTCATGAGGGTCTATATGATGCTGTTGTCTCAATTGAAATGCTTGAAGCAGTTGGCTCAAAGTATTGGAATGAATACTTTAATTCGATCAAGCGATTTTTAAAGCCGGGATCATCAGCACTTGTACAAGTTATTACTATGCATGATGAATACTTCAAAACTTACAATGTAGATCCAGATTTTATTCAAACCTATATATTCCCCGGTGGAGAACTTATTTCCGATGAAGCATTTTTTAATTGCGCCTCAACCATATCCTTAGAGTGCAAAAAAGTAAGAAGTTTTGGTGATTCCTATGCAAAAACATTAGAGCTTTGGAATGAGGAATTCCAAAAGCGATGGGATAGTGTTAGAGAACTAGGTTTCGATATTAAATTTAAACGAACATGGGAGATGTATTACGCTTATTGTATCGGCGGTTTTCTAAGTGATAGGCTGGATGTCACTCAATTTAAATTAACTTGTAATGATTAAGATTGGAATCTATTTAGCCGAGAAAGGCTTGGTACCTGACTTTATTTTGAATTTTTTTATTCAGAGGATCAGTCTAGCTAGAGTAAGTTCTGCATCAATAGAAAATGAAAAAATAATGGTGATTAATAATCTTAAATCAGGGCCTATTGCAGAGAGGACATCTGATGCAAATGATCAACATTATGAGGTGCCCCCTGCGTTTTTTGAATTGGTTCTTGGAAAGCACATGAAATATTCATGTTCTCAGTTTGACTCTAAGACTGATGATCTAGATAAAGCTGAAGAAAGCATGTTGCAACTTTACATAGATCGTGCAGGCATTCAGGCAAATCAAACCATTCTTGATTTAGGATGTGGCTGGGGAAGCTTTTCTTTATTTGCAGCTGCAAAATTCCCGTCATCAAAATTTACTGCAGTGAGTAATTCAATAGATCAAATTAATTTTATTAATAATCAAGCTTCACTGAGAGGCTTGAAGAATTTAACTGCAGTCCAACAAAATATTAATGAGATGAATTTTAGCGAAACTTTTGACAAAGTTGTTTCAATAGAAATGTTTGAGCATATGAGAAATTATGAGTCACTGCTCAGTAAAGTCTCTGATTTTCTGAATCCAGACGGAGAACTATTTGTTCATATTTTCTGTCATCGTTTTGCGTGCTACCTTTATGAAACAAAAAATGACTCTGATTGGATGACAAAAAACTTTTTTGAAGGAGGCATCATGCCTTCAGAAGACATTTTCAGTAATTTTGAGAACCATTTAAAAGTGGTATCCTCTTGGAAGGTTAATGGTTCACACTATGGTCTTACCTCTCAAAAATGGTTAGAGAAACATGATAAAAATAAATCAAAAATTATATCTTTATTTGACCAACACTACGGCAATGGTAAAACTTGGTTTTTTAGGTGGAGAATGTTCTTTTTAACATGCGCAAAATTTTTCTCAATTAATGAAGGAAATGATTGGTTTGTTTCTCATTATTTATTGAAAAAAAAGTCAGAAGGCTAACTTTCAATTTTTACTATGCTTTTAATAAAGCAGTTCGATGGTGAGTCAAAACCCCATCTATAGGACATAGGAATAATTGCATCACCTACTGAAAGGTGTGTGCGATTGCTCCACGATTGAAATTCTAGCTTTTCAGCAGATTCTATGTCCCAACAACGCGAGCTAAAGTAAACATCATAATATTTAGACCCTACCCTCAAAACCAATGATTGGTTATCAGTATCCCATCTAAAAGATTGGATATCTGATATTTTAATTGATTCTATTTGGTCTGAGTTAGTATTTAGAGATAAGCACATTACCGCTATAAAAAAGCTTATGTGCACAAATAAAAAAACTTTTTGAGTATATAATTTATACATATTTTTTTAAAAATAAATCTACCTATATGCTAATCGAAACATCTCTTATTGCCAAAGTTGTAATTATTTTAGCTCCACAGCTTCTTATAATGTTGGGTATTCCAATATACATAGTCCTAAAAGCACGAAAGGCTGTCTTTGCAAATAGAAGGGTTTTAGGATTGAAATTTAGAGAAGCCTACAATTTAGATAGACAATTGGATATAGCAATTGATTGGGATGATAACTTCACCATTAAAACCTTCGTAAACGTAACATTTATCTTTACAGCATTTTGGTTTGGAGCTGGCGCAACACAGATATTTGGTGCTGGAGTTGCCATAAATATTTTTATGATGACAACTACTAGTATGTTATTTGGTATTTATCTAAGTTATATACTTTTATGGCTTGATGAAAATGATGGTATTCAAGCATTGATAACTTTTCTGGCTATTCTTATGGCCGCTATTTGCATACCAATTTTTATTGAATTCAAATTCTCTTCTTCATACTTATTTGCAACCCTCACAATTCTGACGTTAGTACTTCTGCTTTTAGAAATTTGTCGAGGATTTTTTTTAATGCCATTTTCAAGAGATGGTAATAAGTTCATTACTTGGTTTGGCGTAACAATTTTTTCATTATGGCTTCTTTGGGATGTTGATTTTTTATTAAACCAAAGCAAAAAAATTAATGATTGGAATTCTGCAACTCAAATTGCATATTTTCTTTACGTAGATATTGTCAATCTAATCCTTTATCTACTTGAAGCTTATGCTGAATAGAGTTTTGTAATAAAATCTTCATTGATGAGATTAATAATATTTTTTTTGAGTCTAACTTTAGGTATTAACATATCAGCTGATATTACTGGCGAAGCTGAAGTTACCGATGGCGATACTATTATCATTAATGACATTCGAATAAGGTTCACTGGAAGTGATGCACCTGAGAGCTATTTTTTTGGAAAAACGCAAACATGCTTGGATGACAAAGGGCGTGAATGGGAGTGTGGCAATGCTGCAACGCAAAAACTGAAAGAACTAATCAATAATCAAACGGTCAGATGCACTGACGAGGGCCAAGATAGGTATGGTAGGACTCTAGGCATTTGTTATGTCGGTGCAATGGATCTACAGGCAGAAATGGTGAAATCTGGCATGGCGGTTGCTTACTTAAGGTACTCAGATAGGTATGAGAAAGAACAAAATTACGCCAAAAAAGTAAAAGCTGGGATGTGGGCTGGAGAATTCAAGCAGCCTGAAGTCTGGAGAAGAGAAAATAGGGATTAAGTCTTTATTATTTAAACAGTGTCTTCTGGAATAAAAATATTTTCATATCTTCCAAATCCAAGGGTTTGGAAGTCACTCATTGCTGCAAATTTTTGTGGAGCTAAGGTTGAGGTTGTTGGAGATGAACCAAAAAACTTACCCAATTGGTTGTGGGATTATGATGCAAGAAAACTTAATGAGAATGATAAAGCTAATTCAGCATTAATCAGAAAAGGAAGAAGGGGCTTCACCAATGATCTTTATAAAACTGATGAGTTTCTTTTTGCACATCCTTTCGGAACAGTGCCTGCTGCATTTGATTCAGAAACAAAGTCAGGCATCTTTGAATCCAATAGCATCATGCGTGCAGTTGCAAGATCTGGTAAACCAAATAATCTCTATGGTGGTAATGATAAGGTCTTAGCATCAAGAATTGATAGCTTCTTAGATGTAAATTTAGTTTTCGCAAGAGAACATCAGGTTTATATATTAAGTGTCGAAAAAATGAACGAGGTTTTGTATAACCGAATGAAGTCTGCATATGAGTTCTATTTAGACGGGATCGAATCAGCATTAAAAATAAATAAATTTATTGTTGGAGACTTTATGTCTCTTGCTGATATAGCTTTCGTTTGTGACGTTGGTTATTTTCTTAAAGAAGTTAATCAAAGGGATGCTCTAAAAGGACAAGGATTTGATTTGATTTCAGAAAAATTTAAAGAAGAATATCCATATTGCTCCGATCATCTAGTTGGTCTGTCTAAACAAGAGGAATTTTCAACAGTTATAACTGACGGCTTCATAAACCTCTAGAGTTATTTAGAACTAATCACCTAGAAGCACTTTTGCAGCTAACTGGGTATCCATATATTCTTTTAATTCTAGAATCTTATTATCTTTTATTTTCAGCAAAAAATGATATTTGTTGTTATACGGTTTTCCTGAAACATGCGTTGCTGAGCCTTCTACCTCAGCTGCAACGCA
>CACKNK010000011.1 GCA_902601475.1 uncultured SAR86 cluster bacterium
CTTTTTAATGGTAAATCAATGACTTACTACGGAAGATGGACTTATAAATTTGAGGAAGCTGCAAGACAGGGTGCTGCTGGAGTAATTATTCTTCATGAAGAGAATGCAGCTGCATATCCATGGTCTACAGTTGAAAACTCATGGCAGGGCCCTCAGCTTGATCTGACTAGAGAGGATCTTGGTTTAAGCAGAGCATTAGTTGAGGCTTGGATTCCTCATGATGTATTTACTAATTTAATAGATTTTACAGGCTTTAATTACGATAGTTTAAAGGAGATTGCTTTATCAGATACGTTTCGTGCATTTGAGCTTAGAGGGATGAAGCTATCCACTGAAATTTTTAACAATGTAGATTATCTTACTTCTCATAACATTGCTGGTTTGCATGTTGGCTCAACTAAGCCGGATGAATATATTTTATATACAGCCCACTGGGATCATCTCGGTATTTTAGAAAATCTTGGATCAGACGACATCATTGCAAATGGTGCTATTGATAATGCAACCGGGATTTCTGCACTATTAGATCTAGCTAGTCGGTTTGCAAGGACAGATACTGAAAGATCTCAGCTATTTTTGTTCGTTACACTTGAAGAATCAGGCCTTTTAGGGTCTGAGTATTTTGCTGAGTACCCACCTATAAAATTAAATAATATTGTTGCTGGTTTTAATTTTGATGGAATTATCCCCACTGGAAAAACTAATGATGTTGTAGTCATTGGTTATGGAGCATCAGAACTTGAAGATCTTCTGGAAGAGCAATTATCAAAAGAAGGTAGATATATAAACCCAGATCCAAACCCCGAAAAAGGTTACTTTTACAGATCTGATCATATTAGCTTTGCAAAGAGAGGTGTACCAATGCTTTATGCAGATGGCGGCTCAGATCTTGTAAACGGTGGTAAGGCTGCAGGTTTAATTCTTGAGGAAAATTATAGAAAAAATGCTTATCACAATGTAGCAGATGAATATTCGGAGGATTGGGATTTAGATGGCCTAATTCAATCTATTGATTCGATCTATGAGATTTCTTTAAATTTATCAAATAATAATATGTGGCCAAATTGGTACGAAGACAATGAATTTAGAGCCATAAGAGATCTTTCATTGGAAATGCAAAATAAATAGTTCATTAAAATTCACCCTAATGTGATTTTGATTTCACAATCAACCCTCATTATAAGGTCACATCATAGATTTCATGCTTCCCCTGGCAAGATTTACGGATGTAAGGCAGTGCCTAGTCACTGCCTTTTTTTATCCTTGAAAAAAAGTCCTCACTATTTAGGGTTACAGCTCTAATAAACTCATCGTCTTTATTATTAAGATTCCTGTAAACCAACTTCATCCTCGGGTTATTTTCTAATTTCTTCCTTTGATTGTTCAAAAAATTCCAATACAGATAGTTAAATGGGCACGCATCGTTGGAAGTGGTTTCTTTTACATTGTAGTGACATGTCTTACAGTAATTAGACATTCTATTTATATATGCACCGCTGGCAGCATATGGTTTAGTGCCAACGATGCCCCCGTCAGCAAATAAAGCCATTCCTAGTGTATTAGGCAATTCAACCCACTCATGTGCATCAAGATAGACTCCGAGATACCACTCGCACACATATCGAGGATCAATTTCAGACAAAAGGGCAAAGTTACCGGTAACCATTAATCGATGGATGTGATGCGAATAACCAAGTTCTTTTGTGCTTTCCACCGCCTTAGCAACACACTGCATTCGAGTTTCACCTGTCCAGAATAATTCTGGGAGTTTGCGAGTATTTTCAAAAAAATTTAAGGATTTATAATCTGGCATTTTTAACCAGTAGATACCTCGAATAAATTCTCGCCATCCAAGAATTTGTCTTATGAAGCCCTCTACAGAATTAAGTGGAGCACCCTCATAATATTTTTTTTCAGCTGCAACAATAATTTTCATTGGATCTAATAAACCAACATTTATATAAGGTGATAAGAGGGAATGAAATAATGTTGGATTACCTATATCCATGGCATCTTGGAATGGGCCAAAGTTATTAATTAATGAATTAAAAAATTCGTTTGCTTTTCTTTCAGCATCCTCTCTTGTTACCGACCAGTTAAAATTTTCAAGATCTCCAAAGTTATTCCCAAAAATGTTTTCAACATCAACCATCACATCAACAGAAAGTGCATCAGGCTTTATTTTTTCTCGCTTAGGTGGATCTTCTTTAAGCTTATTGATACTCACTCTATTCTTTGAGTCAAAATTCCATTCACCTCCAACTGGTTTTCCATCTTCAATAAGAATGTTGTATTTTTTTCTAAGCCATCTATAAAAAAATTCTTGAACAAGAGATTTCTTTCCTTCAGCCCAATTCTTAAATTCGTCAGCGTTGCTTATAAACTTAGGATCATCATGGACTTTTAAGGCTATTCCTAGTTTTGAAGTCAGAAGGGTGAGTTGAGTAAGGGTCTTATGATCGCTTGGATGAACCACCTCTAACACCTCATAATTATTTAAACTAATATAATCAGACAATAAATCTGTCATTCCATTTTTTTGACCCTTAGTAATTGGGATATGATCTGCATTATTTAAGTCAAGCTCTTTAATAAAATGTCTAAGGGAGGAAAAAAGAAATGCAAGTTTTTGCTTATGATGATTTTGATCAAAATAAATGTCCAGTGGCTCAAAATATAGGACATGGAGATCTCTCTTTGTTGAATCAAGGATAGGATTATTTTCAGAAAGTTGATCAGGGAAGATTAAACCAAGTGTCTTCATAACTAATGATTTAAATCCATAGCTAAAGAATAGCCTGATAGAAAAGCGTTCTCAATTCTAGGACCATTTATCCAGTCACCGATTAAGTAAATTGAGTCACTATATTTAATATATCTTTCTTGATTCATCTTTTTATTAGTAAGGGCATATTTCCATTTAAAAATGTCAGAGTAGATTATATTAAGGTTGCTTGAGGTGAAATTATGTATTTTTTCTTTAGCAAAATTGATTATCGTTTCCTTATTTTTATAATACATTTCCTTGCTGCGTTCAGGACTAAAATGAATTAATACTGATTCAGGAATTCGCTTATTAAAAAATTTTGATGAGGCTATCCAGCTAATATCTTTGCTATTTGGTCTTATCGCATATGGTTCAAATGATGATTCTTCATCCAGGCATAATCCAATAGCTAAGCAAGGTTCAAAGTCACATTCATAATTAAGTTCCCCCAGCAATTTAAGAGCTTGAGGATGAGGGATGCTTAGAATTAATTTGCTGTAATTAACTATTTTTCCATCCCTCAAATTAATGGAATTATTTTTTTGGTTTATGCTTATAACCTCTGAATTAAAGTTAATTTTTTTGTTTAAAAATCCATAATTAGTAATAAATTGCATACCTTCCTCATGAACCCAAATATTTTTATCCTCATATGTATTATTTTCTTCAATATATATAGAAGAAGTGAGGTTTGTTGCTCCACTTCTATTTAAATAATCATCAAAGAGTGAGTTAGAAGATGTTGCATATTGAGCTCCATATTGGATGATATATTCTTGATAGTTTCTTGCGCAAAGCCTGCCTCCAACCCTCGATGCCTTTTCGTGGATCTCTAGATTACCTTTAAATTGATTTGAAAAGGCAGAAGCACTTATTCCAGTGCCTATTAGGACAGTGGCTGACATTTTTTATTTAATAACTTCCTTTAAAGCATAATTTTCAAAAATAAGGCTTAACAATTGTTGACTTTTAAACTGTTTGTAATATAAAGTTCACATAAATGTTACAAAGGAGTAACAAATGACACAATCAAGATTAAACATCTCATTATTGCTATGTGCATTACTTTTATCACCTTTATCTTACTCTGATGCTAATATTTTTGCATCAGCAAAGGATCTATTATCTATTGAAAAACCTTCCATTGAAGTCGAATACAACAATTCAAGTCTTGTATCACTTTGTCCCGTTGGATCAATAGGGTGTTTTACTTCTGCACAGGGAGGAAAAATTATACTAAGTGAAGACATTCCGGCGACACATCATGACGTTGTATTGTTGGGATTGTACTCTGATTACCTTCAGTATGCTCATAGCAGAGTAATAGATGAGCTCAGAACTTGTGAAGTAAAAGTTGCTTATTTAAATCAAATTAGTAATACAAGATTAGCTAATTTATATGAAGGACAGTGCGATAGTCTTTTTAAGGGTAAGTTACTAGTTCTTAGATAAACTATAAACTCATGGTGGCACTTTCAAGGATGGTGCCATCATTATTCTTTAGCTGAATATCCAAAGCATCTTCTTTGATCACTATAATCCCATAATTGATTTCTTTGTGAATTCTGCCCCGCATTAATTTATCAGTCTCTTTGTCACTGCTTCCTGGCTTATTTAAGCTTGAGGCAGTAATTTCAATTATTTTTTTGTGTTTATAAATCGCCCCCCGATGCCTGTCTCCTGAGAGAATAAGTACATTTTTTTTTCGTTGTATCAAATTGATTAATTTCTCTCTTTCATGAGGAAAGTTAGCCCATTTTTCATACCCATGCTCAGTAGCAAGAACTTGTATTGAAGAGAGAATTATAAACATCTCAGTTTTAGGATCATTTAATTCATTTTCTAGCCAAGACCACTGGGAGATTCCTAAAATTGAAGAGTTAAGGTCATTATTGGGTTGCCGATTTGTTCTTGAACCCAATAAATTTGATCTAAAATATCTAGTATCTAGACCAATAACTTTAATTTTATTTTTCTCAATAATATAATCTTTAGAAAAGTAGGTTCCTTCTCTATTTCTCCTTGGGTCATTGGAAGGTACATCCCAGAAATCCATAAAAATCTTCTGAGTTAATCGTTTATGTTTATACTCTGAACCGCCATCATTTTTGCCATAGTCATGATCATCCCAAATAGCTAACTTTTCTAGTTCATTAAGCCATCTTGGGAATCTCCTGGCTTGAAGTTTATATGCTTTAACCAAATTCTTAGTATCTCCAGATGGAACATCGCCATAAACGTTATCCCCCAAAAAAATAAACTTTTTAATGTTTTCGTCTGCAATTGATTTCCAAATTTTTTGAGGATACCTTTGATCTAAACATGAACCAAAACCAATTTTTGTATCTGAACTTAAGTTAAGAGTAAAAAATATAAATATTAAAAAAGGTGATAAAAATTTGATGACTGGCATTAACACTTATTATATAACTGATATATCCTTCACTAAATATGAAAAAAATAATTCTATGTCTTCTTGTTCTTGTTAGTTGTACTGATAATACAAGTGTTGAGTCCCAGAATTTAAACCAATTACTAAAACCTAATTTTGAATACCGCTTTGTTGAGATGCAATGTCAATTTAGGTCTTCAAACAATTTAGCTAGCCTTGAAAGACTGATTCCAAGAATTAAAGAAGCCCTTCCTGAAGAAATATCTATGACAGTGGCTTTTAGATTCATCAATGATCAAGTTGATACAAAATCATTTTATGTATGGTTAAGGAGCAATCCAACGCTAAACAATGAAACTAAGATTGATATTATTAATGAGATAGCTAATTGTAATGTTCGTAATACGAGTACTAATTTTGGTTTTTCTGTAATAAATTTTGATCCCAATCAAGCACTTGAGGACTCCTACATTACTGAAGTTATCTATTGTAATTACATTGATGGCAATTCTTTTCCAACGCTTAATTTTGCTATTCAGGATTTAGAATATTTTTTTCCAAAAGATCAAACTTATAAGGCCTATTATCAGGAAGGTGATTTACAAGGTGAGTTTGTATGGATAAATCAATTTGAAAGCATTCAAGAATACAAATCTTTTTTTGAGACATTTAATTTAAATGAGAATAGTAATATTATATTCTCAGGGTTCACATCTAAAGCTAATTGCTATACGTCGAACTTATTTCAAACCTATAGGATTTAATTATGCGCAAATATTTTTTATTTTTATTAATACCAATAATGCTTAATGCTGATTCAGAAAGAAAAGTCTCTGACTTGTCAGTAGAGGAGCTTAAAAACTTAGTATCTGAAATAGTCGAAGATTCGATCGAAAAATGTATGGTTACTGGAACCATGGAGGGTAGATCTAAGATAAACCTTAAAGTTGAGGGTACGGTGATAGGTAAGATGGAATGTAATTTCGATAAAAAAAATGCAAATGCTGACGAGTAAGCTCATCTTGAGTTTGTTATCAATTCAATTTATGTAAAATAATTACTTATATAAGAAAAAAAGGAGTTCTTATGAAATTAAATTATATTTTAGGTTTTTTAGCAGCAATCTCATTGAATATTTCTGCTGAAATTTGGAAGGACTACTCTCCAAGTGAGGAGATCGTAGAGATGACTGTGGTTAAGGTCAAGGCAAACTATGTCGATGATTATCTTGTAAATCTAAAATCAACATGGGTTGATTCACTTGAAGTTCAAAAGAAGCTTGGCCACGTTGTCAGTTATAACGTATGGACGGCTGAAACTGCAGGTGCCACTCCAAATGTTTTTCTTACAGTTCGGTATAAAAATGCTGCTGCGAGAGAACCAAATAAGGGGAGATATGAGGCATTTATTAAAGAGTGGAGAAAGGTTCTTTCAGAAAAAGAGCAACGAAATATTGCTTCAGGTTATGATGATATGAGAGAAATTGTTGACTTAGTAGTGCTAAGAGAAGTTATTTATAATTGATTATGTAAAGGGTGGGGAGCTAAGCTCCCTTCCCATTTTTAAAAATCTTTAACTTGTGAATATAGTTGTTTAATGCCGTTGCTTACTGTCTTAGTGAATATGAATGGCAAAAATGCATGAATTATCCCTACTAACCCAAGCAAAAGAAGAATGATTGATAGTTTTAAAACCCTTAATGCATGAGAAATGAAACCTATCTTTGAATTTTTGAGATGATGTATGTCAAAAAACATACTGCTATTATATAACAGCAATGAGTAATATAAGGCGCGTTGAAAAGTTTAAGGAGTTACTAAAAAAAATCCTTAAGGAAAAAGAATCTAAAAAGAAAGGAAACGTAATTAAGTTTCCTACAAAACGTCAGTAGTATTACTCCATATCAATTTAAAATCTCTTGAGACAAATTTAGCTTTGTTATTATCTAACCTTATAACATCTGTATAAATAATTCCCATATCTAGTTTTTTTGTTTGCTCACCGTCTTTAAAAATATGACTCGCAATGCAATAGGTTTTTCCGCTATAAGTGTCATCAATCCATTCTCCATTGATGTTCCCAATAAAGTGCATTGTCTGTATGAAGTTTTTATCAAGCTCTTGCATTGCAAACATAAACTCTTCAAGTGAATTAATTTCATACATACCTGTCATTTTGAAATTAGTTTGCATGATTGATTTGAGTTCAGAAAAATTCTTTGAATCAATAATTTCAGCATAAAGATAGATGATTTCTTCTGCCTGATCATTGATGTTTTTTACGTCTTTTGCATAAATGATTCCAATTGATAGTGAAATTAATACAGCTGAGACTAATTTAAGTTTGTTCATTTAACTACCTTGCTTATTTCTCCTAGTACAAGATCCAATTGATCTGGTGATTGGCAAAAATTAATTGGGAAGAACTCCACTTCGTTCAATCCTGCATCCATTGAGAGCTGCAAACAATCAAGAGTTTTACTGAGGTCAGGAATATTATCTTCATTAAGTTGTGTTGGTAATTGGCCTCTTATTCTTGGTATCTCTGATCTATCAGCCTTCTTAAAGGCATCATGTAAGAGCTCTGAACCATTTTTTATAAAATCAGGTGATGTTTTGATGGGTATCCAGCCATCCCCGACAGCAGAAATTTTATTTGCATTCTTATCAGTCATCTTTACACCAAACAGAATTGGGATTTCTTTTTGTTTAATTTCAGGTTTACACCAAATATCACTAAATTCAAAAAACTTACCTTTAAATGAAACAGGATTAGGGCCATGCAATAACTTTATTACATTCAGGGTTTCCCAAAACCTATCTTCTTTTTCGCTAAAGGAGATGCCAGCAACATCATACTCTTCCTTTTGCCATCCTAGTCCTACTCCAAGTTCTACCCTTCCGTTAGAAATAGAATCGAGTGTACTTAGCGTTTTAGCTAACACAGCAGGATTTCGTAAAGGTGCAATAATTATTGCAGTTGCCAATTTAATGGTTGATGTATGGCTTGCAATCATTGTTAAAGTTGTCAGAGGCTCAAACCAATTAGAATCCGATGGAAGAGGGAAGTTGCCAAATGGATAATTTTGAAGGTTCTTTCCCATCACTAAATGATCTGTAAGACTAACTGAATCAAAACCATGGTTTTCAGCCATTTTGGATATTTCTATGTACGAACTTATTTCACCCCCAAAAAGATTCTCTAATCCAAAAAGCCCACATATCAATTTCATTATTCTAGTTTAGTACATTTAGACAATCATCTAAAAGCTTCATTGTTATGTAAAGATTATTGTTAAGGTGTTAAAATTCGAATCTTTTAGTCGCGGGTGTGGTGTTAACGGCTAGCACAATAGCCTTCCAAGCTATTGGTACGGGTTCGAATCCCGTCACCCGCTCCAGTTAGTTTATTCCATAAAAAAAGCGAACCAAGTCCGCTTTTTAAATTGTTGTGAGGGGGGATTATAACTTGAGGAATATTCACAACATAACTTTGACTAAGTATCTTCTTATAAGTTCAAAATTATTAAAAATAAAAAGATAATACTTGATGAGGCTATACCAGTACCCAGTGGAATCCTTTCACCGTGGTGATTTTTGGTAAAAATATATAGCCCAAGAGATAGAATCGAGCTTGCTAACAAAATAACTCCTAATGAGCTGGATCCAAAAACTCCTCCAACTGCCCCAAGTAATAAAAAATCACCAGAACCGATGCCATCAAATCCTTTTATTTTTTTATAAATATAATTTATTAGCCATAAGCTACTAAAGCCCAAAATAATTCCAAGAAAACTGTCAATTATGGTTGTGTAAAAGTTTAAATAATTTAGGACAATTCCTAGGAAGCAAATTATTCCACTAAGGTAAGTTGATAAAAACAAAACTCTTAAATCAATTACCGCCTGAACATATAGACATAAGATTAATCCAATAACCAACCATCCATGAATGGAATAAATTCCAGTGAGATATATTGTTAATACAGCAAGAGTTGTAATAAAGATTTCATTTAAGAGATAAAGCCTACTAATCTTATGATTGCAAAAATGACACTTGCCTCTTAAAAAGACATAACTAAGAACGGGTATTAAATGTAAAGGTTTGAGACTTTTTTTGCAGTGTGGGCAATGGGATGCAGGCAGCAGTAAATTAATATTTTTTGGAATCCTGTAGATTAGAACTGAAGCAAAGCTTCCAAGACACATTCCAACTAAAATGCAAAAAATTAGCTCAAGACTATTCAAATTACTTTTTTGTAAGACGGTAACAAACAATCAACAAGATCGCTGTTGGAATAGCATACAAACTTATCATAGCCAGTTTATCAATCACCATTTACTCCAATAGCTTTTGAGTCCGGTCTACGTGTATCACCGTACCCATAAAAATAATTATTTTTGATCATGATTGATTCCAGTGCTGTTCCTGGATCAATGAAGTAAATTTCTTGACCAAGTTCAGTTATTTTTTTAGCATGCAGTTCATCAAAACCTTTTTCTAAAAAAAGTAGATCAGGGTACCACTGCTGATGAACCCTAGGCTTATTAATTGAATCAGCTAAATTCATCTCAAATTCAGCTATGTTCAAAAAATTTTGTAAAACAGCAGTAATAATTCTTGATCCACCTGGCGAACCCATAATCAAAAAGGGACTATTATTTTTAAATACAATGGTAGGTGTCATTGAGCTGAGTGGTCTTTTGCTTGGCTGTATCTCATTAAACTTTTCACCCAACAAACCAAACTGATTAGGTACACCAGGAGCTGACGAAAAATCATCCATTTCGTTGTTCATGAGAATTCCAGTTTTAGCGATCACAACTTTTGATCCAAAAGATGAATTAAGGGTATAAGTGGTTGAAACCAAATTTCCAAATTTATCAGCAATCGAAAAGTGGGTTGTTTCATCACTTTCAAGATCGATATACATGCCAGCTTTAATATCATCTGATTGAGTGACACGATCAATAGTTATTTTTTTTGAAATGTTTTGAGCATAATCTTTTGAAATTAATTTCTTAACTGGAACATCAACATAATCTGGATCACCCAGGTATTGGGAACGATCTGCGTAAGCATATTTCATCACCTCATTTAGCAGCAGGACATAACTAGGGGAGTTGTGCTTCAAAGATTTTATATCGAAGCTCTCTAATATATTCAACATTTGAATCAAGTGAAGTCCACCAGAAGAGGGTGGTGGCATTGTGATGATTTCAAAGTTTTTATATTTATTTATTAAAGGTTTCCTCCATTTTGATTTGTAATTTTCAAGATCATCTAAGGTGATTAAGCCATCATTTCTTTTCATGTCAGCAACAATTTTTCGCGCAACATCACCTTGATAGAAACCATCTCTTCCATCATTTGATATTTTTTCTAGAGTCTTTGCTAAATCTTTTTGTATCAATAAAGAATTAAATTTAACTGGATTGTCTCGAAAGAATATTTTCTTTGTTTCACTGAATTTACTAAGTGATTCATAATTTCTATTTAACGTATCAGCCATTAAAGGCGAAACTCTAAACCCTTCTTTTGCAAGCTTAATGGAAGGAAGTATTAACTCTTTCCAATCCATAGAACCATATCTTTTATGTAACTCCCACATTCCATCAACAGTACCTGGTACCGCGATGGCCTTATATCCCAGTGTTGAGAGGTTGCTGATAACGTCTCCATTGTTATCAAGATACATGTTTTTTGATGCAGCTAAGGGTGCTTTTTCTCGATAATCTAGACTTTGAAATGATTCGTCTGATGAGTTGTATAGGACTGTAAAACCACCTCCACCTATATTACCTGCTCTGGGCAATACCACAGCTAAAGCAAATGCAACTGCAATAGTTGCATCATAAGCATTCCCACCTTTATTTAAAATTGCTTCACCAACCTCTGAGGCTAAATAATGCTGTGTTACAACCATGCCTTCCAATCCGACTTCAGGATGAGTAATGGAATCCTTATTGAGGACGGGAGAATTTGCAGAAATAGAAATTGATAACCAAAAAATACTAAATAGATAAAGGATTCTCATGTTAAGAGCCCCCCATCAACTCTTAAATCAATTCCATTAATGTGAACAGCATCCTCGGATGCAAGAAAAACTATTGCTGATGCAATATCCTCAGGAGTTCTATTGACGCCATCTACTGGCATAATTTTTTTTAAGAGCCTTTTGTCTATGTTACTCGGCAAAGGTGTTTGCGTTGACATATTGGTTTCAATGGATGCTGGACATACGCAATTCACATTAACACCCTGCACACCATACTCAACTGCTAAAGTTTTAGAGAACGCACTGATACCTCCTTTTGAGGCACTGTATGCAGCTGTCCAAGCATGTGAACCAAGAGCGGCTGTGGATGAAACATTTACAATTGAACCATTTGATTCAATTATTAAAGGCAGAGCATATCTGCACATAAAAAATGTCCCTGTTAAATTTACATCAAGGATTTTTTGCCAATCTTTTGGTTCAACATCTTTAGAGTGATCAAATCTTAATATTCCTGCAACATTAACCAGCGCCTGAAGCGCCTTAAATCTTGATTTAACATCTTCAAAAATTTTAGCAACATCATTTACATTGGATATATCTAAAGCATAGGTCTCTAATACAGAGTCCTTAAGCTCATTGCATGTCTCATCAAGTAGCTTTTGATTTACATCAGCTATAATTAATTTGGCTCCCTCATTTGCAAGTCTGCGCGCAGTTGCTTTACCAATTCCAGATGCAGCTCCTGTAAGAAAAACATTTTTGTTTACAAATCTTTCCATGAATTATTGAACTTTATTCTGATTGATAATTGACTTGATATTATATCCGACCTTCTTTGAAAGCTCCTCAATAATAGATGATGGTTTATCATTAAAAATAAGCTCAAAATCAACATCACAGACATGCCATGCGCCATCTTGAATCTCCTTTTCTAATTGCTCAGGACCCCATCCAGAATAACCTAAGAAGATTTTATGATTTGCAGTATCTTGTGTATCAATTTTATTGAGCACTTTTTGGGATGTTGAAAGCCATAATCCCTCCCGTAATAAGCTTGACTCATCTTTTATTAATTCTTCATCATGGAGCGCATAAATACTATCCATTGCAACTGGACCTCCAATCATTACTCTAAAAATAGATTCGAGTTGTTTAGGTTTTTTAAGATTTAGCTTACTAAGTAATTGCGATTCTGAAATCGCACTTGGTTTATTGACAATAAAACCAAAGGCTCCATCTTGATTATGCTCACACAAATAAATTACTGAGTCATAAAAAAAATCATTTTTATTTTCCCCGTTAAAGAAAATAAATTTATCTTGGAAGAAATCTCTATCCAAAAGCCTGATTTGCTTCTTCTTTAGCCCACTTATAGTTAGCTTTACCGTTAGGAGCTCTTTCAACTTTATCTACAAATAGGATTTCCTTTGGTAATTTATAACCAGCAATAAATTTACGAGTTTGCTCAGTAAGAGCTTCGGCATCAATTTCTTCTTCTAATGAAACAACGGCTACTACTTTTTGACCAAATCTATCATCATTTACACCAACAACAAGACAATCAAACACCTCTTTGTTGCGTTTAATGGCTTCCTCTACTTCTTCTGGATATATTTTTTCCCCTGCAGAATTAATACAGTTGCTTCCTCTTCCTAAAAGAGTAATTGTTCCATCGGATTCAAGCTTGGCATAATCTCCTGGAAAGCTATACCTTACTCCATTAACTTCCCTAAATGTTTCAGCAGACTTCTTTTCATCTTTATAGTAACCAACAGGAACTAATCCTGAAGTTCCAATAAGACCTATCTTTTCTGAACCAGGCTCCAATATTTCTCCATCATCTGCTAAAACAATCACGCCAGGATTTAAACCAAACTTTGCAGTAGCCGGAGGATTATCTCTTGTGGTTACAGAACTACCCATGCCACCTTCTGTTGATCCCATGGTATCCATTAAAGCCATATCATGATGTTCCAATAGGCCTTGTTTGACTTCGGCACTCCACATGACTCCGCTTGAAATTATTACTTGAACGCTCTCGAGGTTGTATGGATTGCCTGTTGAATCTGCATTATTCAGTGCATCTAGCATTGGTTTTGCAAAAGCATCTCCAACGATAACGATGTTTGTGGCTTGAGTCTCTTCAACTTTACTCCACATTTGGTCAGGATCAAACCCAAGATTTTTTGTGGTAATGACAGTACCCCCAAGAAGTAGCGGTAAAAATGCGCCTAACCACATACCTGTTCCATGCATTAACGGACAACCGACAACACTTCTAATAAAAGTATTATTTTCTTGCGAGTTCTTAATTCTTGACTCTAAATCACTTAGATCTTCTGGAACGTCATAACCCATAGCTTTTAAGGTTCTAAATAAGAAAGTAAGGAATTCACCTTGCTTATACATAACACCCTTGGGCATACCAGTAGTTCCACCGGTATACAACATGTAGATCGTTTCCGGATCTCTTGAAAACCTTTCCATAGGAGCACATTTCTCTAAAAGGTTGTCATATTGGAGTCCATCATTAAATTGAGATTCAGTTCCATCAGCAACTTCAATCCATGCTTTAATATTTGGTAGTGACGGGGCAATTTGTTTTATCCGAGAGCTGTAACAAGCATGATAAAAGACAGCCTCTGAATCAGAATTTTCAAGTAAATAAATTAATTCTTCTTCAACATATCTATAATTAACATTTATTGGGACCCCACCAATTTTAAAAATAGCATTTTGACAAATTAGATATTCATTTGAATTATTTAGATAAAGACCTGCTTTGGAATTTGGTGATAGCCCGGCATCAACCAGTGCGGTAGCTAATTTACTTGAGCGTAAGTCATAATCTTGCCAATTTACAACTTCTTCTCCACAAATAAGAGCATCATTGTCCGGTATTAAATCAGCTATCATTTCCCAAACGGACGCAAAATTTAAATTCATATTATCTCCTCTAAAGATTTACCAACTCTTCTTCCTGAAAATACACAATCAGCTATTGAAAGACCTGATACATAAATATTAGAACATACACCCACAGCAGATCTCCCTGCTGCAAATAAACCTTTGATTACCTCGCCCTGAGTATTGATAACATTCCCTGTAGTTTCATCTACCTCCAAACCACCTAAGGTGAGCGTTGGGAGTGGCGACAACCTAGAGTCAATTGAAATATCCATGATGTAGTAGGGCGCATCAATTTTTTTCATATCCTTGGAAGCCTTTCCTAAAGAACAGTAATCATCATTAATCGCAGACTCATTATATTGATGAATTGATTCTTTAAGATTATCTTCATTAATACCATAGACTTTTGCAAGGTCATCTATATTTTTCCTCTTCACTGCATTGAATGTCATTAGCATTTTTGCTGCATCACGTTGAAAGGGTAAGGATTTAGCAGCCTCTAACTTTGATGATTTAAAAAGCTCTTCACTAAGAATTAAATATGCCTTTCCATTATTATTCTCACACATCTCATCGCCCAAGGTGGCTCCGTAAACCATTTCATTACAAAACCGCTTACCATTCTTATTTACTACCATACCCTTTGCAAAGGACATTGGAGGATTTAAAAAACGCCAAGCTGTGACTCGATCCATATGCTTTGTTCTTCCACCTACGGATTGACCTAACCGGATTCCGGATCCATTATCTTGAGATGTACCTAGAGGCATGCCTTTTGAGTATTTTGGTGCATATTCTTCAACCATTGCTCGATTAAAAATAAATCCGCCTGCTGAAATGCAAACTCCTTTTTTTGCCTTAAAGTATTTTGCTTGCCGATATTTTTTTTCTAACTTCTGTGCTTTGTTGATAAACCTTTGGCCGATTTTTTGTAAGAAAGATGATCCAGGGTAGGAGGGAGGCAGGATCATTTGAAATAATTCACCTCTGCGAATTAGTTTTTTATGTTTTTCAGAAACAGTACCACTTGGCATGACCATTACTTTGCAACCAATAACATCGCCCTGAGTATTTATTAATAGTGATTTAACTTCAGATTGAGAATACATTCTAAGACCCTTGGATAATGCTGATTTTTTTAAAGGGTAATATATGGTTCCACCAACTCCAATGGGTTTAAATGGACCTTCTTCCCAACCTCGATGTCCTCTAGCAGCAGGTTCTGCAGTCTCCATATATTTGGGAACAAGTGAATTATCTGAATGATATAAATAATATCCTGCATCTGGATAACTGGTCTTGGTTTGGTAGTAACTTGAATTGAATTTAACTCCATTATC
>CACKNK010000012.1 GCA_902601475.1 uncultured SAR86 cluster bacterium
TTATAACCATCAACATCTGAAACCATTAACCTATATGATTTTTCATTCTTTAATGAAATCTCATTTACGTAAAGTAGCTTTGTTGAGGCAACTCCTTCAATTCCAGTAATGGCTTCATAAATTCCGTCGCTGGCGTAATGACTTACTTGTCTTAAGTTTGAAGATAAACCAAAAACAGTTGAAGATCGCACTTCTCTTTTTCTAGATACATCAAAAACTCGGTATCGATATTCAATAGAATTTTTATCTGGACTCTTGATGCTTGGAATAACAACATAATCAAGACCTAATATTTTCCACCCACCGTAATTAAATTCTTCTTCATTTTCAGGGAGAGGAACAATATCAATCCCTTCAATAAATTTAATCTCTCCAGTCCGAATTAAGTCATTTTGAATTATATTTTTAATAAGTGAGTGCTCCTTTTCTTGATTAGATATTTCATAGATCCCAAGATTGATAGGATTATCAGATCCTTGAGTTATTTCAAGAAGAAGCTCAGCTGAACTAAAAATTGAAAAGAAGATACAAATAGAAATAAAACTTTTAGTCATTATCAGGATTAAATTTTAGATTGATAATTCTAAAGCTTTCTTTATAAATTTCATCTGGAATTTCATCATAAAAATAAAATGAATCTGTTCTAGAAACTGCCTGAAGAGCAGAATTATCAAAACGCAAATTACCACTGCTTCTTACTAATTCAGATTGAAGAATTCTGCCTGATTTATTTACGATTAGTCTCAATCCTGCACTTAAATCTTTAGGAATATTTCTTGGTTTTATCCATGCATTTTCAATCATAAGGATTACCATAGATGCATATTTCTTTTGAATGGAAGCACTTTCAACCTCAAGAAAATCTCTTTCTTGATTAATTAATTCATTGATTGAAGTTCTAGTAATTTCCGGAGCTTGGATTACTGAGGGAGCTGTAACAATAGGCTTTGATTTAATGGTTTGTGTATTTGTTTTGTTAACAGGAGCATTGGTATTGCGTTGTTTATTTTGGGGTATATCAAAGCTTAACTTAACCATGACAGGTTTTGTGATTAACTCATAACTTGGAGATAGAGCAGCAGAGTAAAATAAATAAGTAATAATAGATCCATGCATCAAAAAAGTTACTAATGCTGCATTCAGGTATCTGATTCTAGCTTTCATATCCTGTGGTTATTATGCCAACGCTTTCAACGCCTATCGCTTGAATTGAAGCAAGAGCCTTTGCAACAAAATCAAATGGGGTTGACGCATCACTCTGAATAACAACCTCTATATCAGGATTTGCATTAAATATCACTTGAACCTTTGATTTTAGTTCTGCAAGTGATATTGAAATTGATTCATCGCCTAAATTTAAAAAGTAATTACCTTCATCATTTATTGATATGACCATAGGCTCACTTTCTATAGACATCTTTGTTGTGTCTGTTTGGGGTAAATCTACATCAACTCCTTGAATGAGTAGAGGTGAAAGAATCATGAAAATAATTAGCAAGACCAGCATCACATCTATGTAAGGAACAACATTAATTTCTGCTGCTAATTTATTTTGATTTGATGGTTGATAGATCAATTGAATTTATTTTGAATATGAAAATATACTTACTAACTCTTCACCAAAAACTGATAAAGACTTAATCTGTGCTTCGGTTGAAACAGTGAATTTATTAAAAGCAAGAACAGCGGGTATAGCTGCAAATAGTCCAAGGGCTGTTGCAATTAATGCCTCGGATATACCAGGCGCCACAGCATTAATAGTAGCTTGGGTTGCATCGGATAAACCCTGAAATGCATTAACAATACCGATCACTGTTCCAAAAAGCCCGATGTATGGACTCACGGATCCAACATTTGCTAAATATTGAAGATGTTTTGTATGAACACCTTCCTCTTTTGAGATAGCAATTCTAATAGATCGACTGATATTTTCAGATTTTGTTTGTGAGTCTATTTTAAGATTTTTAAGTTTAATATTTTCCTTATAAGAGTAATAAAATACTCTTTCAAGCCCAATCAACTCAGATGCATCTTTTGAGCTGCTGCTTTTAAATAACTGTTGAAGATCTTTTGTATTCCAAAATAATGTCTCAAATTCGTTATTAAATTCTTCAGCTTCTTGAAAATGAAGGTATCGCTCAACAATGATTAGCCAAGTAATTATTGATGCAATAATTAATATAACTACTACTATTTTTACAATTAAGGTTGCTTGAGCAAAAAGTTCAAGGAGAGATAATTCATTCATTTGTAATTAATTCTAGCAAGCCATTATTAAAAGCTTTTGGTTTATTGCTTATCTTATCTAAAAAACAGACCTCAATAGTAGCCTCACAGCAAATTTTTTTTGTATTAATATTTTCAATAGTTTGATTAAATATCATCCTTGCCTTTGTCTTAAGCTGAACATTAGTTTTAACTAACAAATTTTCCTCCAACCTAGCAGGAAAAGAATGAGTAATATTAATATTCTTGATTACAAAAAATCCATCTGCATTTAGTTGAGAGATTTGATTATCTATTAAAAATTGAGTTCGAGCTCTTTCAAGATACTTTAAGTAATTAGCATGATAGACAAACCCTTGGAAATCAGTGTCCTCAACAAAAACTTTTAAACTAAAGTCATTGCACTTCATCTTGTTGATTATGAAAATCTATATCTTTTTGGAATCTTAATTGTAAAAGTTCTATGAAATCATCAAATGAAATGTCAATTAGTATTCCTGATCCTATAAGTTCATCTGAAATAGTTTCCCCAAGTAATCTTACTTTTATAGGCTTACGATTGAATTTATATATAAGTGCGGGTAATCCACTAGGTCTCGAAGAGGCAATTACTTGATCCCACCATTCATCAAGAGGATCGCTTCCTGGTCCATATCTTTTACATTCAATGCACCATCTACCCATTTTTAAATCGGGCAGCTCCTTTGTCCTCGTTTGCTCTAAAATTCTTTTTACTGGGTTTGTGAGACTTAGTTTTTCCTGAAGTAAATTACCAATTTCTCTCTCAAAATTCGCTCCCTTCGTTCTTGAGTTGATTGCCAAATTAGACTCCTAATTCCAACTCATCTGAAAATTCAGCATTTGTGTGAACTTCTTGTACGTCGTCTATATCATCCATGAAGTCTAGTATCTTGATGACTTTTTCAGAGGTCTCTTGATCAAGCGGTATGGTTGTCTCTGCTTTCATTGAAAGTTCTGCATTCATAACTTCATACCCATTTGACTTAACTTTTTCAACAAGATCGCTAAATATATTTGCTGAACATGAGATTATGAACTGATCATCAGTATTTTCTATATCATCTGCACCTTCCTCGATAGCAAAATCAAAGAGTTCATCTTCGTTGGCTTGAGAGGAAATAAAAATATAACCTATCTTGTTAAAAAGATAGGCTACTGATCCATCTGTTCCAAGGTTTCCTCCAAATTTGGTAAATGCATGCCTTACATCAGCTACTGTCCTATTCCTATTATCTGTCATAGTCTCAACCAGAATAGCTACTCCATTAGGTCCATATCCCTCATATGTTACTTCTTCAAGATTAGCAGAATCTCCGGTACCAGAGCCTCTTTGAATTGCACGATTAATTGTATCTTTGGGCATATTTTCACTGGTAGCTTTATCCAGAGCTAATCTCAGTCTTGGATTGTCTGCAGGGTCTGGTCCTCCTTTTGCAGCTACAGTGATTTCACGAATTAATTTAGTATAAATCTTGCCTCTTTTTGCATCCTGTCTAGCTTTTCGATGCTTGATATTTGCCCACTTAGAATGACCTGCCACGGTTTACTCCTTTTTAGCCAAAGGCTTTATGGCTAATTCTTTCAATTGTTCTGCTGAAATAGCTCCTGGAGCATCAGTGAGCATACAAGTTGCAGTTTGAGTTTTAGGGAACGCAATAACATCTCTGATGTTGGTGGTTCCAGTTAATAACATGACTATTCTATCAAGGCCAAATGCTATTCCACCATGAGGCGGACACCCTGACTCCAATGCATCGATTAAGAATCCAAATTTTTCTCTCGCTTCATCTTTTGAAATGTTTAATATTTCAAAAATTGCGCTTTGCATCCTGCTTGAATATACCCTTAAGGATCCTCCGCCTATTTCATAACCATTTAATACTATGTCGTAAGCATAGGCATGCGCCTTCTCAGGATCCTTAATAAGTTCCTGAACATCACACTTAGGAAGTGTGAAAGGATGATGTAATGAAGTTAGATTGCCATCCTTATTTCTTTCAAACATTGGAAAATCCTTTATCCATAAAGGAGCCCATTTTGAGGTGTATAAATCTAGGTCCTGACCCAGCTCTTTTATTAATGAGCTCATAGATAGATTAACCACATCTTTTGGGCCAGCACCGAAGAAAATTAAATCTCCAGCTTCAGACTTAACTGTATCAACAATGTTTGTAACCGCCTCATCTGATAAAAACTTCAATATGGGTGACTGCATGTCATCAATTTTTTTAGAATTAACTTTGATGTAAGCCAATCCCTTAGCACCCAATTTAGCAACAAACTTAGTGTAATTATCTATTTGAGCTCTTGACAATGAAGCACCATTTGGAACATTTAATGCAACTATGCGCGATCCTTTATCTTTAGCTGGGTCAGCAAAGACTTTGAATTCTTCATTCACTACAATTTCAGCTATATTAATAAGCTTCAATGGAATCCTAAGATCAGGTTTGTCACAACCATAAAGCTCCATGCTCTTTTCATAAGTCATAGAAGGAATTTGAGCTTCTTGATAATCTGTAAATTTGCCAAGAAGAAGATTAATAAGATCTGAAGATAGTTCAATAATTTCATCTTCACCAATAAATGAAGCCTCAATATCAATTTGAGTAAATTCGGGTTGTCTATCCGCTCTAAGATCTTCATCCCTAAAACATCTTGCTATTTGATAATATTTATCAAGACCACCCATCATCAATAGCTGCTTAAACAACTGTGGTGATTGAGGAAGAGCATAAAAAGATCCGTGATTGACTCGACTAGGGACAACATAATCTCTTGCTCCTTCAGGTGTAGCCTTTGTTAATATTGGTGTTTCAATCTCATTAAAATTTTGATCTTCAAGGAACCGCCTAATTGAAGATGAAATTTTTGAACGTGACAATATTCGTGTGTTTATCTCTGGTCTTCTTAGATCAAGGACCCTATTTTTAAGCCTTACCTCCTCTCCAACCTCCTGATAATCATCCAGAGGGAATACTGGAGTCTTTGCTTCGCTTAGAATTTCTAATGAGCTGGCAATAACTTCAACTTCACCAGTTTGCATGTTTGAATTGATAGTTTCTGTAGATCTTTTCTTAACATTACCAAAAACTTTTAGTACATATTCATTTCTACACTTCTCAGCTGCTTTGAATGCAGATTCTTCTGCTGGATTAACTACTACTTGAACAATGCCTTTTATATCGCGGAGATCGATGAAAATTACTCCACCATGATCCCTTCTTTTGTGAACCCAACCTGATATTTCAACATCAGTTTCTTCTAATGTTGAGTCAATATGACCGCAGTGGTGAGTTCTCATTTTAATTTGCCTTTTTAGATTTAGAGGGTAATGTTTTAGTGTCTTTTTTTGTTTCCTTTACAGCAGAATCTTTTTTATTCTCAGTGCTTGATTCTACTATATTCTTTTTGTTACCTGTTTTAAAATCAGTTTCATACCAACCAGAGCCTTTTAATCTGAATGAAGGAGCTGATATAAGCTTTGAAACTGACTTTTTATTGCATTTCGGACATTCCTTAATTGGTTCTTCGCTTATTTTTTGAATCTTTTCAAATTCATGTGAACAATTTGAACATTTATATTCATAAATCGGCATATGTCCCTCAAAAAATTATAGAATTATAAACTAAATATTATTTGTTATTAAAAATGTTAGCATCCAAAACTTTCATACCTAAAATTAAAGATATACCTCAAGATGCTGAAATAATTAGTCATCAACTCATGCTTCGGTCTGGCATGATTCGTAAAGTAGCCTCAGGTATATACAACTGGCTGCCACTTGGGCTTATCGTCCTCAAAAAAATTGAAAATGTTGTGAGAGAAGAGCTAAATAATATTGGCGCCCAAGAAATTTTTATGCCAATGGTACAGCCAAAAGAGCTATGGGACGAATCAAATAGATGGGGTAAATTTGGACCTGAGCTTCTAAGAATAAAAGATAGGCATGATAGAGATTTTTGTTTAGGGCCTACACATGAGGAAGTAATTACAGATTTAGTCAAAAACAATATCAATAGTTATAAATCCTTACCCCTAACTCTTTATCAAATTCAAACAAAATTTAGAGATGAAATAAGACCTCGTTATGGAGTAATGAGAGGAAGAGAATTCTTGATGAAGGATGCCTATAGCTTTCACATGAATGCAGAATGCTTAAATCAAACATATCAAGACTTTAGAGCTGCTTATAAAAAAATACTTGAACGTTTAGAGCTTGAGTTCAAGGTTGTAAAAGCAGATTCTGGTGCAATCGGTGGAGATAAATCAGAGGAATTTCATGTGTTAGCTGAAAATGGTGAAGATGTATTAGCTGTTTCAGATAGTTCAGAAATTGCAATTAACTCGGAACTTCTTCTTGAGAAAGATCAAGATCCATCCTTATTAGCGGGTGAAGAATTTCCCGAAGGTGGGAAAATTCAACTAATTAAAGGTATTGAGGTTGGACATATCTTCCAATTAGGTCAGGTATATTCAGAGTCAATGAAATTGAGTCTTCAGGATGCGAATTCAAATGAGGTTAATCCTTATATGGGCTGCTATGGAATTGGAATTTCAAGAATGGTTGCAGCTTCAATAGAGCAGAATAATGATGAGTTTGGTATTGCATGGCCAAAGGGTCTGGCGCCAATCCAAATAAATGTTATTGATCTTACAGATAACTTAGATGGATCAGCGATTAAGTTTTACAATGAAATTGAAAAAAGTAATTTTCGAGTAATGTTAGATGATAGGGATGAGAGATTTGGAAAAAAAATTAAAGACTCAGAACTAATTGGAATTCCGCTCAATATCATAATAGGTAAATCTCTAAAAAATGATGGCCTCATTGAGGTATGCCCTAGAAGAGGTACCAAGGACCTCATTAAGCCTGAAGAATTAAACGGGTATATAGCTAAATTTTTTCAAGAATCGTAGCATTTGCAGTTCCGCCACCTTCACAAATTGCTTGCAATCCATACTTAACATCTCTTCTGTGCATCTCATAAATAAGAGTTGTCATAAGCTTAGCACCTGTCGCACCCAAAGGATGTCCTAGTGCCATTGCACCACCATTAACATTAAGCTTTTCTTGATCAGCACCAACTTCAATCTCCCAAGCTAGTGGAACAGGTGCAAAAGCCTCATTAACTTCATATAGACCTATTTCATCAATTTTCATTTTTGCAGCATCTAGAACCTTATGAGTCGCTGGTATAGGTCCGGTTAGCATGTAAATTGGATCATCTCCCACAACACTGATTGCTTTTACTTTAACCATTGGATCTGCTTTTACTTTTTTAAGTCCAGCATCATTGCATACCAAAACTGCAGCAGCACCATCAGTAATTTGACTTGCATTTCCAGCAGTAATCACACCATCTTCAGTTATTGGATTTAACCCTGATAATGCTTCAAAACTTGCATCAAATCTTATGCCCTCATCATGAAGTAACATTTCATTATTATTTTCTGCATTCTTTCCAGCTATGGGCAAAATTTCTTTTTCAAAATATCCGCCCTCAGTAGCAGCAACTGCTTTTTCATGACTTGAGAGGGCAAAGCGATCTAATGTTTCTCTTGAAAGATTCCATTTTTTTGCAACTAACTCTGCACCAGTGAATTGAGAAAAGAATACTCCTGGATAATTCTCTTTAATGCCATCAGAATCAAAAGGAAGTCCGTGTCCTGCCTCATAACCATCTTTAATGCTTGCTCCAATTGGAACTATAGACATAACTTCAACACCACCACCAATAACAACATCTTGTGTCCCAGACATTACTGCTTGTATTGCAAAGTGAATTGCTTGTTGTGATGACCCGCACTGACGGTCAACAGAAGTACCTGGAACTGACTCTGGCAAAGAGGAAGATAAAATTGCATTCCTGGCTACGTTACCTGACTGTGCACCAACTTGATCAACACAACCAAAAATAACATCATCAATTAATTCTGGTTTAATCCCAGACCTATAAACTAACTCATCTAAAACCTTAGCTCCAAGATCAGCTGGATGCCATGCTGACAAACGGCCATTTTTCTTACCCCCAGCTGTCCTGACAGCTGAGACAATGTATGCATTATTTGACATTTCTTTCCTCTACTTAATGAAAGACTATGTTAAACAATTTTAAAGCTTATAAACAAGCTTTATTTTTTAGATTTGTTTTTAGTATTAATGTAAGAATTTCTTATTTCTTTAAGCAAACTATTTTTAATCTTTGAATTTTCTTTTAAGAAATTGCTAGCATTAACCTTTCCTTGTCCTATCTTTTCTCCATTATGGCTATACCAAGCACCTGCTTTTTCAACAAGCCCAAGCTTTTGTCCATATTCAAGAATCTCTCCTTCAACATTTATTCCTTGACCATACATAATTTGAAATTCAGCTTGCTTAAATGGAGGTGAGACTTTATTTTTTACAACTTTGACTCTTGTTTCGTTACCAATAACCTCATCACCTTCTTTAACAGATCCTATTCTTCTGATATCAAGCCTGACTGAAGAATAAAATTTAAGAGCATTTCCACCAGTTGTGGTTTCAGGATTACCAAACATTACACCAATCTTCATCCTGATTTGATTAATGAAAATAACCATCGCGTTTGATCGTTGAATATTACCTGTGATCTTTCTTAAAGCCTGCGACATTAAACGAGCCTGTAAGCCAACATGATGATCGCCCATCTCTCCTTCAATTTCTGCTCTGGGAGTTAAAGCAGCAACTGAATCTACAACAATAAGATCGACGCTGTTTGATTTAACAAGCATGTCAGTAATCTCTAAAGCTTGCTCTCCGGTATCAGGTTGGGATAAAAGTAATTCATCAACATTAACACCTAACTTTTCAGCGTAAGATGGATCAAGTGCATGCTCTGCATCTATAAATGCTGCAGTACCACCCTCTTTTTGACATTCAGCAATGGCCTGAAGTGTGAGGGTTGTTTTACCAGAAGACTCAGGACCAAAAATCTCTACAACTCTACCCTTAGGAAGTCCACCAATTCCAAGGGCTATATCTAAGCCAAGAGAACCAGTCGATACTGATGGTATATCAGTATTTTCTCTATCTCCCATTTTCATAACAGCGCCTTTGCCAAACTGCTTTTCTATTTGAGACAAGGCTTCATTTAAATTTTTGGTTTTATCTGACATGATTTTCTCCGTTTACTGTATATTTATACAGTATATAAAAAAATAAAGAAAAGTAAATAAAAAAAATTAATACTGACTTGATTATAAGAGGTTGTTAGAATTCTTTTCATGGCTTTTATAGTTACTGAATCATGCATTAAATGTAAACATACAGACTGTGTCGAGGTATGTCCTGTTGACTGTTTTTATGAAGGTCCAAACTTTCTTGTTATACATCCTGATGAATGTATCGATTGTGCTTTATGTGAGCCCGAATGTCCTGTTGATGCAATCTTCTCAGAAGATGAGCTTCCTGATGATCAAATCGAATTTATTGAGATTAATGCTGAATTATCTGAAGTTTGGCCAAATATTACCGAACAAAAGACCCCCCTCCCTGAATGCGAGGAGTTTGAAGAGGTAAAAGAAAAAAAACATCTTTTAGAAAGATAACTACAAAAATTTATAGTCTTTGGTCGAAATAGACGAATCACCTTTACGAAGTTGAAATTTAAGCATGGAGACTGAACTCTCTGACTTACCTACGCTTGCAATAGGTTGATTTGATGTCACGGTATCCCCTTTGGAGACTAATGATTTATTCAAGTGTGCGTAAACACTTAATATGCCTTTTGGATGCTTAATGATTATCATGTTTCCATAGCCGGGAATATCAGGGCCCGAAATAATAACTTCGCCTGCATCTGCAGAAAATACTATGGTCCCTTCAGATGCATAAAAAGTAATCCAATTCCTTGCCTCCTCCTTATATGTATTTAGATTGACAGGTTTGTTAACGAATTTGATTTTTGAAGTGGGATCTTGAGCTTTGTGATCAGGTAGTTTTAATAATTGATTGGGAATGATTTTATAGGGACTCTTTAGGTTGTTGATTTCAATCAAATTAAAAATATCTATGTTAAGTTTTCTAGATATTGAATAAAGATTTTCACCCTTTTTTACTAGATAAATTTCTTTAGGCTCAGTGAATGTTTTTTCATAAAAATTACTAATCGTTGAACATGAGCTTATTATTAAAAATATTAGTAAAATCTTTACCACAAAAAAATTCCAGAAATAAAAATTAAGCCTGCAAAAAAAGTATCCATAGCTAGACTGTTTTGTTCATAAATTTTTTTAATTAACTTTGGCATTAAAATTAATGATGCAGCACAACCCAAACCAAATACTAGTAAATTTAAGACCTCGAATGTTGCTATAGATGTAATCACTGTCTCATACAATCCAATACTTAATAAAATTGCACTTCCTGATATTCCTGGAATTATAAAAAAAGTAAATGCTATAAAGCCTCCTATAAAAAGAAAAAATATAAATTCCTCAAAATTTACAAAAAAAAGAGATAAGAGGTAGCCAATCAAGCCACCAGCAATTACAAATAACAATCTCTGAAGGAATCTTTCAGAAACAGGATGAAACAAGAATATTCTTAATGAAACTAAAACCATAATTACAGACAAGATTTTAAAAAACTCAGAAGAATGACTTTCGATCAGATAGTGAATAAGGTTTGAAAATAATAAGATTGCTGCAATCATCGAGAAAATAAGAAATACCATTAATGAAATCTGAAGATCATTTACAAAATATTCTTTTGAAAATATTTTTTTTGATAACTTAATATTTGAAAGGATAGATATTAAATTTTTATAAATTCCAAAGAGCAATGCAATGGTAGCTCCAGAGATACCGGGAATTAACTCCGCAATACCCATACAAAATCCAGCCAATGAGTACCTTAATCTATTTTTCATTTTTAAAATTAATCGCCATTTCTACTGATTCCTCCAAGCATTGGAACAAAAGCTACATCTTCCACTTCAAATTTTTCATATGAATTTTTATTTTGTTTTTCAATACAAATGAGTTTCTGCATATCTTTAAAGCCTACTGGTAAAATTAGTCTTGCATCTTTTTTTAACAGCTTGATAAGATCTTCGGGTATTTCTGGTGGTGCTGCTGCACATATTATTCCATCAACGTTTTTTAGACCATCAAGCATATAACCATCTCCATTTATAATTGAGACATTTTTTATTCCTAAATTTAAAAGAGTTGATCTGCTTTTTGAAACTAGTGGCTTTATTCTCTCAATACTAATTACTTCTTCTGCAAAAAATGAAAGTATTGCACTTTGGTAGCCTGAGCCAGAACCAATATCAATTATCTTTTTAAAAATTTTCCCCCTTCCACTGGCTTTTTCAATCAACAATTCGGTCATTCTTGCGACAATATACGGTTGAGAAATTGTTTGCTTATACCCAATAGTTAAAGATCTATTTTCATATGCTCTTGACCAAAAGGCCTCATCAAGAAATTGATGACGAGCAATCTGACTCATTGCATCCAAAACTCTAAAATCTTTGATTCCCATTTCTAGAAGCATTTCAACCATTTGCTCCCTTACTCGCTTAAATGTAAATCCAGATTTAGCTTCCATGACTTATTTCTCTACCCAAAAAATCGTTAGCATTGCTAATGTCATAGTTAAGAATTGAAACAGATACGTAACCATTTTCTATGGCTTGCATATCTGTATCAGTTTGACCGTCGATAAAATCTCCTGAGGCACTGAAAGTAAAGCTTAGTTGATCCTTTTTACTTATTATATTTGGAGCTTCCGGAGCCCCTCTTTTAGCAAGCTTTGTATAGAGCTCACCTTTGTAATCTTGTTTCAAAATATCTGGAAAGTTGATGTTTATTAATGAATTCTGCTGAAGTGAAATGGATCTAAATTTCTGAATAAGCTCAGTTGCTTTATCGGCAATAAAACTAATATCTCTAGGTGAAAATGAACAAACCGATATCGCAACAGGAGCATATTTTAAATTAATACCTGCTATAGCCGCGCCGACAGTCCCAGAATAAAAGACATCGGTTCCTAAATTTGCTCCCAAATTAATTCCAGAGACAACTTGTTCAATATTATTTTCATTCATTCCATAAAGACCAAAATAAGAGCAATCTGCAGGAGTTCCTGTGACCACAAACTCCTTAAAATTTAATTGTTTAACTTTTACTTCTTTTCGAAGGCTTATCGCAGCACTCATGCCACTACAATTATGTTTTGGCGCAACCATTATTGGATCTAGATTCTTTGTAGACGCTAACAGCGCCTGAATACCAATTGCTTCAAAGCCATCATCATTTGTCACTAAAATGCTCATTTAATTTTTAAGTGTAGCTAAGGCATAGACAGCTAAGCCATTTTCCTCTCCAATCTCACCCATGCCTTCAGTTGTGGTAGCTTTTAAGCTTATACGATCCGTAGAAATGTTTAAGATTGATGATAACGACAATTCCATTTCACTTATGTAACTGGATAAATTTGGCTTTTGAGCCACAATTGTTACATCGACATTATTTAGTTTAAGTTGTTTTTTCGAAATCAGACTCATCGTCTTTTCAATAATTTTTTTGCTATCTAAATTTAAGTTTTCAGGACTCTTATCTGAAAAATAATGGCCTATATCCCTGAATCCTCCAGCTCCTAATATCGCGTCAGCTAATGCATGCAAAATAATATCTCCATCAGAATGAGCGATAATCTGATAATCAGAAAGTATTTCTACTCCTGCCAATTTAAGAATTGAATTTTCTTTGGTAGCATACTTATGAAAATCTATACCTCTTCCAACGAATACATCATGTGCTGATAAAGAATATAAATCATCGGGTGTAGTTATTTTGATGTTTTTAGGCAAGCCTTTAGAAAAAGAAATCTTAAAACCTGCATTCTCAACTGCCTGAGATTCATCAGAATATTCCAAGCCCTCTTTGTCAGCAATCGTCAGTGATTCATGAAGTACTTTTGCATTAAATATTTGAGGAGTTTGAACTTGAATAAAACTTTTTCTATCGATTGGTTTAAATTCGTTTGAACTATCTCTGATGGAGTCATTAAATTCCAGCACTGGGATTAACCCATCACCATTGCTTGTTTGAAAATCATTAATAAGATTTTTTAGCCAGTCAATCTCAAAAAATGGCCTAACAACGTCATGAACTATGATTATATCGTCATCAGAAAACTTGATTTCATTTAGAGCATTTAGGACCGAGGCTTGCCTCGATGGTCCCCCTGAAGCCTTAATAATTAAATCAGGATGTGAAAAAGACTGAGATGCAAACAACTCGTCTTTAGCAGAGATTGGAATAATAATCTTTTCTGGATCTGCAAGAGATAATCGATTAACTGTTCGCTCAATGACTGATTCGTGGCCAACTCTTGAATACTGCTTGGGAAGATTGCTTTTAAAGCGATTACCCAAACCTGCTGCAGGAACAATGAAATAGATTTTACTCATTGGGATTATCTTTTGTTATGTCTATTTCGATAAGAACTTCATCTGGTTTAACAAGATCAAGTTTTTCCCTTGCATAACTTTCTACAAATGAATCGCTCATTTGAATTGAAATAATTTCCTCCTCTAAGGTTTCGTTCATATCAAAGATCAAATCTCTTTCATTTTTATAAGAACTAAGCTCTGATTTGAGTTCGTTATTTAGCTTTCTTCCATCATCACCAATAAATATTGAAAAACTATTTATTACCAAAAAAATTAAGGATAAAAGGATAATAAAATTAAAGAAATACTTCATTTGCATAAGAGACAGAGTTGCCGAGATCAGATTCTATCCATAACAATCTATTATATTTTGATGTTCTGTCTGATCTGCAAGGAGCTCCAGTTTTAATTTGGCCTGCACTTACACCAACACAAATATCAGCGATAGTATTATCTTCTGTTTCACCAGATCGATGAGAGATTACTGCTGAGTAATTATTCTGACTTGCAAGATTGATTGCTTCAAGCGTTTCACCAACAGTTCCAATTTGATTGAGTTTGATGAGAATTGAATTAGCCAAACTTTTATCTATGCCATGTTGAAGATCTTTTACATTAGTAACAAATAAATCATCTCCAACAATCTGGATGCTATTGCCCAGCTCATTGGTAAGCATGCTCCAACCATTAAAATCATTTTCATCCATACCATCTTCAATGGATCGAATTGGATAAGAACTTACTAAAGATTTTAGGTAATCAACAAAATCATTTGAATCCAAGGATTTATTTTCACCTTTTAATACATACTTACCATCTGTAAAAAATTCTGAGGCTGCGCAATCAAGAGCTAAAACAATATCTTTGCCAGCCTCAAGGCCACAATCCTCAATCGATTTTAAGATTAGTTCTATTGCTTCGTGATTTGATTTTAAATCTGGAGCAAAACCTCCCTCATCACCAACCGCTGTACTGAGACCTTTTGATGCTAACAATGATTTTAAAGCTCCGTAGATTTCTATTGCCCACTGAATGCACTCATTAAATGACCCAGCACCTATTGGCATCACCATAAA
>CACKNK010000013.1 GCA_902601475.1 uncultured SAR86 cluster bacterium
ATAAAAAGTCAGAGATCTACGAGTATGGATGTGAAGTTGACTTGTCAGTAGATTTTAATAACTCAGAGATCTATTTTTGCAGAAACTTTACCTAAGATGTCATCTCTAGTGCTTTTTTAATTCTCTCCAAGGATAATTCCTTGCCTATTAAACTCAAAGTCAATCCCAACGATGGGGATTTAGTGCTTCCAACTAAGGCAACTCTGATGGGTTGGTTGAGTTGAGGTGTTTTCAGATCTAATTCTTTCTGACATTTTGCTAATACCTCGTCTAAGGCTTTTTCAGTCCACTGGTCAAGAGGCTCTAACTGCCTTAGAACGTATTCAAGGATATTCTTAGATCCAGCAATAAACTTTTCAACAGATTTTTGATCATATTCTTTGATGTCATCAAAATATGGAATTAAATCTATAGCAATCTCAGACAGTGTCGAAGCTGTTGTTCGAAGATTTTCGATAATGATTTCAGCATTTTGTCGATTACTCATCTTTATTCCCAGTTCATCTAAATATGGATTCAATTGAATAATAAAATCCTCCAAGCTCAAATTTGCTAAATGGTTGGCATTAATCCAATCTAACTTCTTTAAATCGAATACAGCGCCCGCTTTTTGCACCTCTTGAATTCTAAAATCTTTAAGCAGATCATCTATATAAAATATCTCTTTATCTCCTTTTGACCACCCAAGTCTTCCAAGCATATTAATCATTGAGGTTTGTAGATATCCTTTAGAGATGTATTCATCGAGACTAGTTACCGAATCTCTTTTTGAAAGTCTTTTTTTATTTTCACCAAGGACTAAAGGTAAGTGAGCATACTCCATTGCTGGTAGCTCAAGGGCTTGCTGAATATGAATCTGTCTTGGGGTATTACTTAAGTGGTCCTCACCCCTTATTACAGTTGTAACGCCTTGATCAGCATCATCAACCACAACACATAAATGATATGTCGGTGTCCCATTACTTCTAAGAAGAATAAGATCATCAAGCTCAGAATTATTGAAAACTACTTCACCTCTAACCAAATCATTAAATCTTACTTCTCCATCATTGGGTGTTTTGAGCCTTAAAACTGTATTTTCAGATTTTTCCAACCCTTTATCTCTGCACTTACCGTCATACATTGGCTTTTTACCAGCTTTCATCTGTGTATTTCTAAGCTCATCCAGCCTCTCTGGTGAACAATTACAATAATATCCTTGGCCTGATTCAATAATTCTATGAGCTGCATCTAAATAAAGATGCTTTCTTTCAGATTGTCGAACAGGATCTGCATCTGGCTTGAGACCCATGTCATGCAATCCATTAATAATGTTTTCCTCAAATTCAGATTTTGATCGAACTTGATCAGTGTCTTCAATCCTTACAAGAAATTTACCATTATTTTGTTTTGCATAAACATAATTAAAAAGTGCTGTTCTAACTCCGCCAATATGTAATGTTCCTGTAGGGCTTGGTGCAAATCGAGTGATTATCATGATTGGTTCCAAATGGACCTTATTTCATATTTTGATTCTATCTCATTAACCCTTTCTTGATTAGCTTTAATATCTTCCTCAGTAGCCTTAAAAGAATGGATTTGTATATCTGTGTCATCAAGATCAGAATTAGCATCATTGATACCAGAATCTAACGCATGATTTGATTCAAATTCGAACTTTGATTGCCCGCCAGTTAGATGAAAGTAGACATCAGCTAATATATTTGCATCTAACATCGCTCCATGAAATGTTCGATCATAACTATTTATTTCGAATCGCTTAGATAATGCATCTAGTGAATTTCGTTGGCCTGGATATTTATCTCTTGCAATAACCAAGGAGTCCTCCACATCACAGATATCTTCCAGTTTTGGATAGCTAGAAGAGATAAGATTAAATTCATAATTTAGAAAACCTAAATCAAATGGTGCATTATGAATAATAAGAGTGCTGTCTTGGATGAACTCTAGAAATTCATCTGCAATCTCAGAAAATAAAGGCTTATCAACTAAATCCTTATTTGAAATCCCATGAACCCTTTGCGCTTCCTCATCGATCAATCTTTCAGGATTTAAATAGACATGAAAATGGTTATCAGTTTTTTTCCTATCCTCTAGCATTAATGCACCAATTTCAATGATGCGATGTCCTTGCTCTGTTTCTAAACCAGTTGTCTCAGTATCTAAAACTATGTATTTTTTTGCCATTAGAGACCTTCTATTCCTAAATTAGCTAGCTCATCTGCTCTTTCGTTACCTGGATCCCCTGAGTGACCTTTAACCCAATTCCATGAAATTTTATGTTTTTGAACTAACTGATCAAGCTCAACCCAAAGCTCTTTGTTTTTAACAGGCTTTTTATTAGCAGTTTTCCAATCATTTTTTTTCCAATTGTGAATCCAAGAATTAATTCCATCCATTACGTATTTTGAATCAGTAAAGAGTTTTACCTGACAAGGTTCTTTTAATGCGCCAAGTCCGTGAATTACTGCACTTAACTCCATTTTGTTATTTGTTGTACTTTTTTCACCACCGTACAACTCTTTATTTTCATTATGATACTGCATTAAAACACCCCATCCACCAAGGCCTGGATTACCCCTACAAGCTCCATCAGTATAAATAATTACTTCTTTCATGGGTTAAAATAGGATTATGTTAAAGATCTCTCCAATTAATGCATTTAGTGATAATTATATTTGGTTAATACAAACTAATGAAGGAAATACTTTGGTAGATCCGGGTGACAGCGAACCAATAATTTCGACAATAGATAAATTGGGTATCGCTATTGATGATATCTTAATTACACATCATCATTTTGATCATGTCGGTGGCCTTGAATCACTGAAACCCCTAATTAGGGGATCTGTTATTGGCCCAAAAAATAAATCCATAGATCTTTTAGATAAACAGGTTAGTGAGGGAGATGTTATTAAGTCAATTGGTTTAGAGTTTTCTGTTTTTGAAGTTCCTGGGCATACTTTAGACCACATAGCTTTTTATTCTGATACCGAAAAAGAAGTTTTGTTTTGCGGTGATACCATTTTTTCTGGTGGATGCGGCAGAGTGTTCGAAGGAACTTTTGAGCAAATGAATCATTCATTAGAAAAACTTGTGAATTTACCATCAAGAACAGAGATATATTGCGCTCATGAATATACCCTTAGCAACCTGAAATTTGCTTTGTTGGCTGAGCCGAAAAATCTTAATTTGAAAGAATACCAATTAAATTCAACAGATAAGAGAAAAAATAATATTCCTACAATTCCAACAACATTAGGTCAGGAACTGCAAATAAATCCATTTTTGAGAGTCGCAGAAATTAGTTTGAGAGAAGCCATAAGTGATAAACTTGATAATTCTAATCATGCTTCAAACGCAGAGGTATTTGGATTTCTTAGATCATGGAAAGACTCTTTGTAATTTTTATCTCAATTTTTATTTTCTATGGATGTGCAAATATAAGCATAATTCCTGCTCGACCATATATAGATATCGAACCATCAGAAGTTATTACACCAGCGGAGGATAAATATACTGATATTTGGTCTAGGATTAATACAGAAAATAATTTTAGTTTTGATCCTTTGCCTAATGAAACATCTAAATATAAAAAAAGATTCCTTAAAAACAGAAAACACTTCAATGAATTAATTGCTAATGGTGAATACTACCTTTATGAAGTTCTTGAAGAGCTTGATAGATATAGATTACCACCCGAATATGCCCTTCTTCCATATATTGAAAGCAATTATGATCCATTCTCTATTTCTTCATCTGGTGCTGTTGGTTTATGGCAGCTTATGCCAACTACCGGCAGAATTTATGATCTTGAAAAATCGTGGTGGGTAGAAGAAAGACATGATCCAATCTTATCAACTAAAGCAGCAATTAAATATATAGCTTATCTTTATAATAGGTTTGATAGAGATCCTATTCTTACTTTAATTGCTTATCATGCTGGACCAACTTTTCTAGAAAAACAAATAAAATCTCTTGAGAGAAGGGGCTTAAATCCATCAATATCAAACTTAAAACTTTCTAGAGAAAGTTATAACTATGTTCCAAAATTTTTGGCGATCCATCAGATCGTAAGGAATCCTTACGAATATGGAGTAAGTCTACCTAGATTTCCAAACGAGAAGGTAATTAAAAAAATTGATTTATCTGGTCAAGTTGAAATGCTTGCATTCAGTGAATTTATTGGGGTTACTCCAGAATTTCTATACCAGCTTAATGCAGGATATACAAAATGGGCTACACCTCCAGCAGAAAATTCAGTTTTATATCTCCCGACAGAAAAGCTTGTTGGTGTAGAAGAAAAAATAGATGAATATTTTCAAGAAAATCCAATTAGATGGATGACCCACGAAGTTTCGCGAGGAGAAAACTTGTGGGATATTGCCAAAATATATGATGTTAGGCTGGAAGACCTTAAATTAGTTAACTCAAAATCTAATAATAGTATTCTTTCAATTAACGAGACATTGCTAGTTCCCTTGGGAGATCCTGAGTTATCTAGCTTTATACCCTACCAATCCCACATTGTTAGTGAAGGCGATACTTTATGGAGTCTAGGTAGAAAATATGGAATAGCACCAATAGAAATTGCTCGAAATAATCAACTGGCTTTGAATGGCGTTCTATCAATTGGAACTGCTCTAAATATAGGTACAGGCAATATCGCAAGATCAATGCAAGCAAAGAAAAGGTCCATTTTGTATAGCGTAAAGCAAGGCGACAACTTATATAAGATTGGAGAGCTTTTTAATCTTGAGATAAGTGAAATTATTGAGCTGAATAATTTAGCATCAAGCGATTTAAGCCCTGGCCAAATACTAAAACTAGTTATTAGTGCGCTTTAATCTTCTGACGTTTTCGGATCTAAAGCGTCTCTGAGGCCATCACCAAAGAAGTTAAGTGCAAATAGTGTAATGGTAAATGTTAGACCAGGATAAATCAGAAGCCATGAGTACTCTTCCATTGATTCCACTCCATACCTTATTAAAGTACCCCAACTACTCATAGGTGGTTGAACACCTAAGCCTAGGAAACTAAGAAATGCTTCTAAAAGCATTACCTGAGGTATTGTTAGTGTTGCATAAACTGCTATGGGGCCGAGTATATTTGGAAAGATATGTTTAACAAACAGTCTTAAATTAGGAACTCCCATTGCTTGTGCAGCCATAACATACTCTTGATTCTTAACGGTAATAACCTGTCCTCTTACAATCCTTGCCATTGTTAGCCACTCAACTGCTCCAATTGCCATAAAAAGTAACCAAATATTTCTTCCAAAAATTACCATTAGTAAGATAATAAAAATGATAAAAGGAAGCCCATAGAGAACATCAACTATGCGCATCATTACCGAGTCAATTCTTCCGCCAAAATAACCTGCGATAATGCCCCATGAAACCCCTATAACTAACGCAACTGCGGTGGCAACAAATCCTACCAAGAGAGAAACTCGAGCACCGTAGAGTATCCTGCTAAGTAAATCTCTACCAAGGGTATCAGTACCCAGTAGAAATTCTCCTGAAGGTGGCGTAGCACCCACATCTAAGTTCTGGTAAGAGTAAGAGTGAGGAGCAATCCATGGAGCAAAGATTGCAGCTAATATTAATACAGTTAATATACATGCACTCCCCACTGCAGCCCTATTAGCAATCAGTCTTCTTAACGCGTCGTTCCATAGAGAATTATTATTCACTACTGAGAACTCCTGCTTTGAGGATTAGCTATTAAAACAGCTAAATCAGACAAAAGATTAAAAAAGATTATTAGTACTGAGAAGAAAATTGTCGTGCCAAGAATCATCGTGTAGTCTCTATTAAACGCTGCCTCAACATAAAAGCGACCTAAACCAGGTATCTGGAATATCGTTTCGACAACAAAGGAGCCTCCGATTAATCCCGCAACTGCAGGACCTAGAAATGACAATACCGGTATCAATCCGCCTCTCATAGCATGATTAAATACTACATTGAATTCAGATAAACCTTTTGCTCGAGCTGTCCTCACATAGTCCTGATTAAGTGTTTCCAACATACCGCCTCTGCTAAGCCGTGCTATGTAAGCAGCATAGGCTGCACCGAGAGTTATCGAGGGTAGAATTTTATCTCCTGGCAAGGTATCCCAGCCAGATACGGGCAAAAGCTCTAAATGAATTCCAAAAAAAAGTACTAATAAAGGCCCAAGCAAAAAGGTGGGCATACATATTCCAATCATAGCGATTGTCATTGGTATGTAATCCAGCGCAGTATTTCTTTTAACTGCAGCTAAAACACCTGCAAATATCCCAATAATTAAAGCAACCAGAATTGCATAAAAAGCTAATTCAAAAGTAACAGGCATACCAGTAAAAATCATCTCAGTAACTGATCTGGAGGGATATCTAAAGGATGGTCCAAAGTCTCCTTGTAAAAGATTCAGCATATAATCTTTATATTGAACAATTACTGGAGCATCTAAGTTATATCTTTCGTTAAGGCTCTTTAAGACTTCAGGCGGAACGGCCTTTTCTGCGTCAAAAGGTCCTCCTGGAGCCATTCTTATTAAAAAAAAGGTGATAGTAATTACTATAAGAATCACTGGTATAGCAATAAGAAGCCTTTTTAATAGAATTTGTAGCAAAGATTAATCTCTTTCTAAATAAATATATTTTGGGTGATGAATATCTTGAAAATTTGGATACCAACCTTTTACATCACTTGATAGTTGATATTGCCTTACATAAGTATAAATTGGGATAATTGGCATTTCATCAATTAAAAGCTTTTCAGCTTCATTTAGTATTTCATACCTTTTATCTCTATCAATTGTTCTGTTGGCTAAGGATAAAAGTTCATCATATTTTGGATTCTCCCAACCAGTCTTATTATTACCTCTATTCGGTCTGAGAGTATCCAAAAAGGTGTTTGGATCTTCATAATCACCTATCCATCCTGCACGAGAAATTTGAAAATCACCTACCCTTTCTCTTGAAAGATAGACTTTCCAATCTTGATTCACAAGCTCAACCTCAATACCTAGATTTTCCTGCCACATCTGCTGAATTGCTAATGCTATCTTACGATGTCCTTCTTGAGTGTTAAACAATATCTCTAGCTTCGGAAATCCTTTACCACTTGGATAGCCTGCTTCAGATAACAGCGTTTTTGCTAAATCAGGATCAAATGGGATAGATGTTTCTGGAAAATAACCATCGCTGCCAGGAGGGGTAAATGAATACGCAGGCTGTTGACCACATTTAGATACCCTCTCAACCACTTGTTTTCTATTGATGGCAAACGCGAGGGCCTTTCTTACACGTTTATCCTTAAGGGCATCAATTGTTGTATTAGTCCGATAAAAGTAGGTTCCCATATAAGGCTCAATACGTAAATTTGGATTATTCTCTTCAATATAAACTGGGCATTTCTCAAGGGGCACCACATTAGTTACGTGTAGCTGTCCTGCTCTAAACATCCTATCTTCAGTTGATTCATTTTGCACAGGGTAAAAATGCATTTCATTTAACTTAACCTCATCTGCATCCCAATAAAAAGGATTTCTTTCAACAACTATTTTTTTATTTAATTCCCAGCTTCTTAATTGAAATGGACCATTACAGACAAAGTTTCCAGGTCGTGTCCACTCTCCATATCTATCATCAATTGGTCCAAACTTTAGTACTGTTTCCTTGTGAACAGGATAAGTACTGTAATGATGAAGTAATTTAATAAAAAAGCTTGTTGGAGATCTTAATTCAACTTCAAGCGTACTATCATCAATGGCTTTGACGCCAACTTTTGAAAAATCATCAATCTCTCCTAGATGATAACTTTCGGCATTCTTAACGTAATAAAGCATATCGGGATATTGTGAGCCCAGAGATGCAGTTAGAATTCTTTTCCAAGACCATACAAAATCATCAGCCGTTACAGGGTCTCCATTAGACCATTTAGCATCTTTATTCAGCTTGAAGGTATAAATCAGTCCATCAGGTGAGATATCCCATGATTCTGCAACCCCTGGTAATGGTGGACCTCCTTTTGGATTATAGATTGTCAAGCCCTCACAAAGAGCAGTTAGAAGATGATTTTCTGGTACGCCTGTAACTATATGTGGGTCAAGGCCCTGGGGTTCAGTTCCATTACCAAAATGGAAGATCTGATTTTCTAATCCTGAATCTACAGGGGTGACAGATTCACCGCATGAAAGTAATAAAAAAAACAATGGAAATGCTAAATATTTCATGGTGGTCATTATACCTTTGTTAAAAACTTATAGATAAAAAAAGAGCCGGTAAACCGGCTCTTTTAGTTAGTAAAACTAAGACTTAATACTTAATCTTAAACCCTGCATAAATGAATGCTCCACCTGGAATATCCCATGCAAAGTCAAAGTTTTGAGCAAAAGCATCATACACAAGTGGTGGCTCTTGACCTAGTAGGTTTCTCGCACCAATTGAGAAAGTAATGTTGTCGTCGTAGTTGTAATCAACATTGAGGTCAACATAAGGATCAGCTTTTACTTCATGGAATCCATAACTTCCTTTATCAGGATGTGAACAAGGAATGTTAGCGTTGTCTGCTTCAGAGAAGTAGAACTGTAACCAACAATCTTCCCAGTTATCATCTAGGAATCTGAAGTTAAGTGTAGTAGTAAAGTCTTCATAGAACCATAAGACTGTAGCATTAGCTCTCCATCTGAAATCAGCAGCACCTTCATAGTAACCAAATGATTCTGAAGGAGTTGAGTCAGCATCTTGTGCAAACTCATCCTTGGTGTAATAAACCATATCAAAAGCTGTTGTAAAGCTTCCATAGCCATCTACATCAAAGTCGTATGCAGCTACAAAGTCAACACCTGACACATTATTAACAGCTGAGTTAATTTGTGAAGTACGTGCTGTCTGGAGATTACCAGATGCAGTTCTTGTAACAAATGCACAGAAACCAGGATCTTGATTAGGTCCATCGATATAACATCTGTTAAGAACTTGTTGAGCGGAGATTGAGCTAAAGATGTTCTCTAGTTCAATTTCCCAGAAGTCAACACTTAGTCTGAGACCTTCAACCTGTGAAGGAGTGTAAACAACACCCAATGTTCTGTTTTCACCTTCTTCAGGTGCAAGATTTGGGTTACCACCAACAAAAGCTCTAAGCTGTGTTGTAGCCTGTTCAATACCACCATCAGGAACACCAGCAGCTATACAGTTAGCCTGTGTAGCAGCACTTTGTTGTGGGAATTGATCAGTGTTACAAGGGTCAAGAGCTTGTGGGAATGATTCACCGCCACCTCTATATAGATGTCCAACGTTTGGTGCTCTAAATGTTTCACCAAATGTAGCTCTAACTAGTACATCATCGATAGGCTTCCATCTGATTCCAACTTCTGTTGTTGAAGGCTTGCCTGGATTGTTAGTAGAAGCTGTTGAGCCAACAAAACCGTCAGCGTCGTAGTCTGAAGATCTAGCAGAAATAGTCATTTCTAGCTCTTGAGCACCTGTTACGCCCTCTAGGAGAGGCAGGTTAATCTCAAGGAACATCTCTTCAACGCTAGTTCCACCTTTGGTAGGCTCTCTGTAGTTTGTTGATGAACCACCTGAACTAACTAAAGCATCGGGTGTATCAAAGTATCCAACAGATCTATTTTCAAGACCAAACGCAAAGTAAGCAGTACCATAAGGCATTTCAAATAAAGGACCTGAAACTTCAAACCAGTAATTATCAGAATCCATTCCAGCAACAGCAGCACCGTCGTATCCGACGTAATTAACCATTGCATCGTATTCAGCTTGAGTAATAACTCCAGCACCTAAACCTAGATCAGGTCCACCAAAAATGTTGAACGGTGTACATCCAGCAATTACTTCAGTTGGAGTACCACATTTTAGTTCTTGGGTGGCAGCATCTCTGAATGATGGTCCTACAGCATTAGCTAAGTGAACTAAGTCAACAAAGTTAAATAATTCAGCGTCATATCTAGCATCATTTACTTGAGTACCAGCTGACCAGAAATATGTTTTGCCATCTATTTCAAAGTTACCGTCTAATCCAGCTCTAATACCATATGTATCGTAGTCATACTCATAGATTCTAGGACCGATAGCAATCGCTCTAAAACCAAAAGAAGTATCTCCACCTAGCACGTTGAAATAACCGTCAGAAGTAGCAAACCTTCCATTGTTAAGTTGCCACTGGGGACCAGCAAACCTAGCTGCTGTCATTGGTACTTGTGCTAATTGGTTTTTACGAGCAGATTTTGAATATACAAACTGCACATAACCTGAAAGGTTATCAGCGAATTCAAAGTCTGAGTAAGTGTATACACCAACTCTTTCTATTGGATTTTGAACATGGTTAACTGGAGCGTAGTTATATCTAACTGCATTAGTCCAAGGTTGGAAATGATCTAGCTGTGTACCAGCTTGACCTGGAATCAAAGCACCTTTTCCACTAGGAGCATCAAAATATCTACCATATGCAGGATAAGAAGATCCACATATAAAGCTATTAGCAGGAGCAAAGTTACCAAAACCACTGTTTTGCTCAGGAGATGGTCCTAAGTTTGTAGGGCTGTTCTGTGGACCAGTACCTGAATTAGGCACGTTGGTACATCCATAGTAAGGCTGATTTGCTCTTGGGATGTCACCGGCCATAATCTCTTCCTGATTAGCCATGGATATGTTAAAGACGTTAGATGATCTTTCGCCAGTGCTACCAAATGTAAGACTCACTGAGTCTTGACCACCGTAGTTAGCCTCATATTCACCCATTGAAGCCCTCAATTCAAAGCCTTCAAAGTCTTTTTTAGTAATGATGTTGATCACACCTGCAACAGCATCAGAACCATAAATTGAAGATGCACCATCCTTGAGGATTTCAACCCTTTGGATGATAGATGCTGGAATGGTCTGCATATCAACAGTACCAAATGCATCTGTAACCCATCTTCTTCCATCTATAAGAACCAATGTTCTACCAGCACCAAGGTTTCTTAATGAAATCTCATTGGATCCATCACCACCATTGGTTGCTGTAGTAACAGGACGAATACCTGTACCATCGGATGAAGTTAAGTTTTGAAGAACATCACCAATGTTATTGAGACCTGTTCTTTCAATTTGGGCAGCGTCAACAACTTCGAGTGGCTTTGAGCTATCGAATATATCAACTTTTTTAATTTTGGAACCAGTAACAATGACTTCTTCAACATCACCGTCTTCTTGAGCGAAGGTAGGTGCAATGCTAAATGTGCCTATTGCTAGTACTGATACCAGCGAAAATTTAAGAAATTTAGACATAATATTCCCCATTAAGTTATTTCTAATGATCAATTGTGGCTAATTTGTGTCGAATGTCAACTTTTTGTGACTATTAATCATAATTACCATGAATAAAAAAAGGGCGCTAGTTCGCGCCCTTTTGAATTATTGATTTACTTCTAGAGCTCAAAAGTTGCATTCAAGAAAACATATGTTCCCAATGCATCAAAATATCCTGGGAATGTATTCCCATTACCGGGTGCTGTTCCAGCACTTGAAGTATATACAGGATCTTCGTCAAATATATTACTTGCTCCAACTGAGAATCTTAAATTATCGCTGTATTGATAATTCACAGTAAAATCAAGATAGGTTTTTGCTTCAAAGTCAATTTCAGTACTATTGAGGTCGTCTGTCTCACCTAAATATCTTAGACCAAGGACATACTCTACATTCTCTTTTACAAGAGAAGCACTGTAATTTCCAGCAAATTCAGGTTGAGGATTTTTACCACAACCTCTTCCGTAATAACCAGCACATTCAAGAGCAGCTTCTCCAGGTAATACAATTAGGGAAGCGGTATCAGTAATGGTACTTATACCTTTTAGGTCAATAACACCAATGCCTGTCTCTAATGGATAATCGAAAATAATATCAAAGCCTTCAATATTTTCCTCAGAAACGTTTGTATTGGTAGTAATAATCCTACCAGGTGAAACCCAAAGTGTTCCAGCAATAGGATCTCTTTCAATTAGGTTACAAAAGGTCGAATTACCAGTTTCTAAACATTTGTTTAGAGATGTAGCAGCAGGAATAGTTCCGATCCCTTCCTCGATGGTGATCTCAAAATAATCAAGTGTAACAGTTAATCCCGGAACAGAGTTTGGCGTCCAAACAATACCTATAGTTGTTGAATCTGATTCTTCTGGCTCAAGATTTGGATTACCACCAGTAAGTATGTTGTATTGGTCAGCAGGTGATTTTAAATCCGTACCATATAAAGCAGCAGGTAATCCTGTGTTCGCACATTGAGCTTGAGTAGCACTGGGTGGTATACCAGTTTCAGGATCTGTACCGCAAGGATCTGGATCAAGGTCAGTGAGGCTTGCACCTTGGCCTCTGAATAATTCAGTTATTGATCCGTGCCTTGTTGCTGTTTGGAGAGTTCCTCTTAGAGACACCTGATCATTTATTTCCCAATAACCACCTATCTTAAAAGCATCAGTATCGTTATCAGTAGAGTAATCAGCAAATCTAAGTCCAGCTTCTATGTTGAAGTTTTCAGTAACTGGAATACCAAATTCCATGAAATATTCATCAACATCATATGTACCATTTAAAGCAACAATCGGACCACCAGCTCCTGTTCTATCTGCTGCCTGTGCTGAAGCATCAGGCCTGTAATCTGATTCAAGCTCTCTTGTTTCGTAACCAAATACAGCGCTGATATTTCCTGGTGCTCCAGGAATGGAAATACCCAGATCACCTTCCACATATGCTTGCAAGATAGTTTCACTACTATCTCCAAGTATAAAATTAGGTATTGCTAAATATGTCTGTATGTCAGGATTTGCATCCCATATGGCCTGTATACCGCCATCACCCGGCAAACCTCCTGAAAACAAATTATAAGGTATACAGTTTGCATCACTTCCATCAATTTTAGATACACATGTAGGTACACCAGCTACAGAAACCACATTTGCAGCACGCAATAGTTTTGTAACAGATAGATCATTTTGAATTTCTTGAGAATATTCAACCTCAGAAGTCTGATACGAAAAATCGTACCTCCAGTTATCATTTAAATCTCCTCTAAAACCAAATGAGTATGTATAGTTTCTAAATGATTGAGTGTAAGTCCTAGGACCTCCCTCAACATTCCTTTTTAAACTTCTAATTGGTGCACTGAAATCTATAATTGATCCAGCAGCAACCTGACTTTGTAGGCCAGCAATATAAGCGAGCGCATCAGCTCCCGTCGCAAAATCAGGTGCATGAGATCCTCCCATGCCCGTCCAATTACCACAAACCAATTCATATTGTTGTGCTGACAAAAGTGCGTTGTAGCAGGGTACAGCTCTCAAGTCACCAAAAGTCCCTGAATAAGCAATTTGTGATGGTGAATCATTTTCAGAGAATCTAAAGCTTGAATAAAACTCATGCTCATCAGATAAGTCATACTTTGCAAAGAAACCTGCGTTAATTTTGTCTTGGGGTCTTTGATAGAAATTAGTCGGATTATAGTTATATAACTGACCTGCTCTAGGAACAAATTCATCACCCAATAACTTTACATCGAAACCATAATCTGAAATGGAGGGGTCAATTGGGGTAAAACCCTTAGACTTATATCCAAAATCATACCAACGACCAGGTGGTATTGTACTTGAACCTCCACATGTGGTGTCACCGCCTCCCAAAGCACATGCGCCTCCATCATAGGCACCCTGAAGTATAGGATCAGTATTAACATGCTCAAGGTATCCAGTAATGTGGCCTCTTCCATCATCAATTGATCCACCAAAAGCAATTGACATCTTTAATGAATCACCCTCTGTAACATCTGAAGAAGCTTTTTTATATCCATATTGATCATGCAAAGCTCTTAACTTGCTATTATCATTTTCATGGTTATAGAAAGAGTTGGTAACACTAGCCTTGAATCCCTCAAATTCATCATCGAGGATAAAGTTAACAACACCCCCGAGAGCATCGGAACCATATACAGAAGTAGCTCCACCTGTTAACACTTCA
>CACKNK010000014.1 GCA_902601475.1 uncultured SAR86 cluster bacterium
CATTAAAGTCGTTAAATGGTCCATCACAAACTCTGACCACTTCACCTGGCTCAAATAAAGTTTTAGGTCTCGGCGCTTCTTCACCAACTTCTATTCTATTGATGATTCCATCCACTTCAGCCTTTGAAATGGGCATGGGTTTTTCTTTAGTACCACCAACAAATGTACTTATTCGAGGCGTATGCTTAACGAGCTGCCATGTATCATCGTTCATTTCCATCTCAATCAAAATGTAGCCTGGAAAAAATTTCCTTTCTGTTTTCTTTTTAGCCCCACTTTTAAGCTCGACTACTTGTTCAGTTGGGATGAGTATCTCACCAAATTGAGATTTCAGATCTGCCAAAGCAATCCTCTCCTCGAGGGCAGCTTTAACCTTTTGCTCATAGCCAGAATAGGCTTGCACTACATACCAATCCATTATCCAAGCACCAATTTAGTAAGCCAGCTTAATAAAGACTCCAGACCCCAAAAAACTAAACATAGAACAACAATTGAGCCAAATACAATTAGAAAGGTTTGGGTGGTTTCTGGTCTTGAAGGCCAAACAACCCTTCTAAGCTCTGTTCTTGATTCCCGCATCAGTTTGATGGCATTTCTACCAAAATCAGTTAACGCCAAAATGACAAGCCCGAGGATAAAAAGACCAACTACACCAAGCACTCTATAAAGAAATGGAGTTGCTGAATAATATGAGTTACCAACAATTGCCAATGTAAAAACAGACAAAGATAGAACCCACTTGAGCCTATCTATAAGGTTTCCTGTTTTTTGTTTTGTTGCCATCAATTAATACACTCCACCTTTTTACTGGCAGGCCAGGAGGGACTTGAACCCCCAACCTACGGTTTTGGAGACCGTCGCTCTACCAATTGAGCTACTGGCCTATTTCTCCAATCTACACAGACAGAAAAGCCGAGACATGCTCGGCACTTCTGTAATTAATTCCTTACTTTATAATTTTTGATACTACGCCTGCGCCTACTGTTCTACCACCTTCACGGATAGCGAACTTGAGACCTTCGTCCATAGCAATCGGTGCAATAAGGGAAACGGTCATCTTGACATTATCGCCAGGCATAACCATCTCGACACCGTCCGGCAGCGCACATGCTCCGGTAACATCAGTTGTTCTAAAGTAGAACTGAGGTCTGTAATTACTAAAGAAAGGTGTATGTCTTCCACCCTCTTCTTTAGAAAGTACATAAATCTCAGCTTCAAATTCTGTATGAGGGGTGATTGATCCTGGCTGTGCAAGAACTTGACCTCTCTCAACAGCATCTCTTTCAATACCTCTAAGAAGTACACCACAGTTCTCACCAGCACGACCTTCATCAAGTGACTTTCTGAACATCTCAACACCTGTACAAGTTGTGGTAGTTGTATCATTAATACCAACGATCTCTAATGCATCACCAGTTTTTACAATACCGCTTTCAATACGTCCTGTTACAACTGTTCCTCTACCTGAGATAGTAAATACATCCTCAATAGGCATTAGGAAAGGCTTATCGATGTCTCTTTCAGGTTCTGGAACATAAACATCTAGCTCTTCTACAAGTTTTTGTACTGCAGATACTCCGATTTCAGATGTATCACCTTCAAGAGCTTTTAATGCACTACCTGTAATGATAGGAGTATCGTCACCAGGGAACTCATACTCATTAAGTAGCTCTCTAATTTCTAGCTCAACTAGTTCTTGAAGCTCTGGATCATCAACCTGATCAGCTTTGTTTAAGAAAACAACAATTTTTGGAACGCCTACCTGTCTTGCAAGTAAAATGTGCTCTCTAGTTTGTGGCATTGGGCCATCAGCAGCACTTACAACCAATATAGCGCCATCCATCTGAGCAGCACCTGTGATCATGTTTTTGACATAGTCGGCGTGACCTGGACAATCAACGTGAGCATAGTGCCTGTTAGTTGATACGTACTCTACGTGAGAAGTAGCAATTGTAATTCCTCTTTCTCTTTCTTCAGGAGCATTATCAATACCGTCAAATGCAACTGCATCACCACCGTATGTTTCTGCACAAACCTTGGTTAACGCAGCTGTTAAAGTAGTTTTACCATGGTCAACGTGACCAATCGTACCCACATTTACGTGCGGGAGGGTTCTTTCATATTTTTCTCTAGCCATTAGTGCCTCTCTGAATAATATTTAGTTAAAACATAAATTTGGAGCTCATAACCGGACTTGAACCGGTGACCTCTTCCTTACCAAGGAAGTGCTCTACCGCTGAGCTATATGAGCCCGATTTATAACATCCAAATTTAAGGTGGCGTATTATCCCCTTAAAAAACAAGAAACTCAACCTTTTTTTGGTATTCAAATTGGGGGTTTTTAGATGGTGGAGGGGGGAGGATTCGAACCTCCGAAGCACGAGGCGGCAGATTTACAGTCTGCTGGGTTTGACCGCTCCCCAACCCCTCCAATGCAAAGGATGGTATTTTTGTTCTAGAATGCACTTAAGTCAACATAAAATCCTAAATTGATGAAATTTAATTCACTTGAATTGCAAGGCAAACTTAACTCTGAAATTACAAATTTAGTAGTGCTTGATGGTGTTGATTCAACCAATACATTCATAAAATCGCTTCAAAGCAAAAAAATACTTGATTTGGTAGTCGCTGAGAAGCAATCAGCAGGCAGAGGAAGGCGAGGTAATGCTTGGAACAGCCCAAAAATAGGCAATATATATATGTCCTTAAGATTTGCAGTCTCTGACACAATACCTGCGTTGAGTTTAGTGACTGGATTAATTGTAAAAAAAGCAATTCAAGAAGTTTCAAAAGACATCAATGTACTCTTAAAGTGGCCAAATGATCTAATTCTTAACCAGCGTAAAGCCGGTGGAATATTAGTAGAAATTGATCAAGATAATAAGATTAACAATTTTATTATTGGCATCGGCATTAATATTGAATCTGATGTAGCAAATGATTCGTGGATTGGCCTAAAAGAAATTGATAATGAAGTTGATAGAAGCAAAATTATTATCAAAATTGCGAGTGCTTTTGAAAAAATAGCCTCAGGCGAAGAAGACTTTAATAACTGGCAATCAGAGTGGGAAAAGCATTGTGTACATATGCATAGGAAAATTATTCTTAATTTGAATGATTCTGACAAAGTGGAAGGTATTTTTGAGGGCATCAATCACAACGGTGAAATGCTGCTTAGCAATGAGAATGGAATTTTAACTTTCAATTCTGGTGAGTGTTCGGTAGATTATGCATCAATATGATTCATTCTATTTTTAACTTAGATTTGGACTCACCCACCCCAGGAGATCATAAAGAAATCATTCTGGGTGCAGGATGTTTTTGGGGTGTCGAAAGGCGACTATGGAATTTGCAGGGCGTGAGATTGACTTCGGTAGGATATGCAGGTGGCACCTCAATTAATCCATCGTATGAAGAAGTTTGTTCTGGCAGCACTGGCCATGCAGAAGTGGTCAGGGTAGTATTTGATCCTGTAGAGATTTCATTAAAAGAAATTTTGATCAGCTTTTGGGAAATGCATGATCCCACTCAAGGCATGCGACAGGGAAATGATATTGGCAGTCAGTATCGTTCTGTTATCTATACAAATAATGAAGAAGATCTCAATTTAGCTAAAGCAACTTTAGAGACCTATCAACAAGAAATATCAAGAGCAGGATTTGGGCCGATAACTACTGAATTAAAAGTATTGAATGATTATTATTTGGCTGAAGAATATCACCAACAGTACCTACAAAAAAATCCAAATGGGTATTGTGGAATTGGAGGTATAGGTTGCTCTTTTCCTGAGCAATAAAATATATATAATATGCATCCGTGCCACCTTAGCTCAGTTGGCTAGAGCAGTTGATTTGTAATCATCAGGTCGTCAGTTCGAATCTGACAGGTGGCTCCATTTCCTGATTAACATTTCCTGATTAAAAAGCACTAGTTGGCATTAATATTGCATATATATCTGTGTAGTAGATATTCTTTTCCCCCCTACTATCTCTACTACATGTGTTCTTTTTTAAAAGCCCATTGAATAATGGGCTTTTTTTATATTCGGTAGTCAAAAGATATTTGAAAAATTCTTCCTCGAGGATCATGCACCCTAGTATCAAAACTGAAATCCGGTGCATCATATAAACGTGGTGACTTTTCATCTGATAAATTAATAACGCAAAACCCTACCTCCATGCTGCCTCCAAAAATTCTTTCCATACCCTGCGTTCTTGATTTAAGACACCAGTCAAATACTAAGAATGAATCAATCGCATTGTCATAGCCCAATGATTGAGCAAGACTATTAATAGATCGGCGGGTTTTGTAGCTATCTATGTATCTTGTATTTAGAACATGCTCATAGCCATCAACATACCAATTAATAAAAAGATTCATTCTATTTCTTGGCAGAGCATGAGTGGGTGAATCGTAATTAAATTTACCGACCCTATTTATCATCGAAGAACGCTGTGATTGGTTCTGCAGTTCAGGAGTCATAAATTCAATAAGATGTGTTGCTTCAAGATTTAGAGAAAGTTCTCCAAGATTTTTAAAATTAAAGATTGAGTTAACGCTTAAATCAATACCCTTCAGATCGGTTTGATCTTCATTAAAATATTGAGTTGTCACACCGATTAAGTCGCCACTTTCTGTTCTTGTAATAGAAGATCCATTTGGATCCTGATTAAGCATGGCTTGTGCATCCTCAATCTCCACTCTATTTTGATAATCGATTGTCCAATAATCGATGGCCAGGTCGAAATTTTTTGCTTTGTAAATCAACCCAAAATTTTGGTTGTCTGAGGTTGCTGGCTTCAAATCAGGATTACCCAGCTGAGCTTGTCTAACAAAGACATTCCCAGTATCCCTTACGCTGCCTAAGTTAATTTCGCTCGAATACATTTGTGCCATTGAAGGCATAGCAAATGCTGTACTTGATGATGCCCTCAGTAAAACATTATTAGATAATCGATGACGAATTGAAATTTTTGGATCAAAGGATGAATCATTTTTTACTTCTTCATACCTGGCTGCAAATCTAAGGTCTGTAAATTCAGAAATGCTCTGATTGGCTTCGAAAAAGATGGCTTGCTTTGATCTGCTGGAATCAACATTTTTTCCACCCCCTAAGAAAAAAAGATCTGCTGTTTTTAATAGTTTTCCATTTTGATCAAACTCAACTCTTGAGATTTCATTGTAATTAATTTCCAGAGATTCTTTGGCATACTGAGCTCCAATTGCAAACTCAAAAGCATTGATAGAACTTGTATAAATCACATCTAGCACATCAAGGGAAGCTTCCTTTTCAGATTGCTCATAACCACGAACATAATCAATAAGGTCACTTGATAAATTTTGTGAATCAAATATGTTCCAGAACTCGTTACCGCTCGAACCACCTTTGCCATTAATTGCATCTAAAAACCTTGAATCAATAATGTCAGGTCTTGAATGATCATTTGAGTGCATACTGTTGGTGACTGAAATCTCTAAATCTGAGGAGTCATTGAGATTAAAGATGATTTGATTACTCCAGTGATATTGAAAAATATCTTTTGGCGAAAATGGTGAGGGAAATTCCGAACCTAAGGGTCTGCCAAACCATAGAACTGGAACCCCGAAAGGATTACCTGCCTGACTTGCCTGAATAGGCCGCCCTAAAAAAGGAAGTGCGGGATAGGATGGAGACTGCGGGTTGTCGTTTACCTCAACCCTAGAAAGGATTAATGAAGAATTCAAAAATACTTCTGTGGTTTCAGAGGTTGCAGAAAAATAAAGCTTGTTATGGGTTTCATCATTAACAACATTAAAACGATTTCCGTAAAGGAATCTGCAGCGACCACCACTTAAAACTCCACCATTTTCCTCGCAATTTGGATCTGGAATAAGATCACCCTTGGAATAGCTGCCGGTGTAGATTCCTGAATTGACTGTTGTATCTTGTAAAACCCTAAAGGTTTTGCCGAGACCGCTCAGCGCCAGTTCAGCAATTCCTGGAATCTCTGCAGCTGAAAGCGGGCTTCTATCCAAATGATTAAAGCCAGCTACAAAATCAAAATTTTTTGAAGTCCATCCGTAAAGGGCTCCAAAGTTATATTCGGATTGATCATAATTATCCGTATCTTGGAAACTAAAATCTAAATTTAATCCATCAGCCTTTCGAATAAGTGAAAAGTTAATAACTCCTGCGACTGCATCGGATCCGTAAAGTGAAGTTGCTCCCTCCTTCAATAACTCAACTCTATCCAATGCGATTTCAGGAATTATATTTACATCAATGTAGCCTTCGCCCTGATTCGATGGGGTACCAGCAAATGTATGTCTTTTTGAATTGATCAAGACCAATGTGGATGCATGATCCAATCCTCTTAAAGTAATGGATGCCATGCCCTGATCAACACCCCCAAGAGTATTTGCTTGAAAATGAGAGCCCGACGAAGAGGATATGTACTTAGAAATTTCTGCAATTGATGAGATATTTATATCTTCAATCATATCTTTATCAATTATTGTTACAGGTGAAAGATCAATCTCAGTCGATTCTAGATAAGAGCCAATTACAGTAACTTCATCTATTGTTTCTGCATTTAAAAATATGAGTTGAAAGAGAGCGACTGGTATTAAAAATCTTTTCATTGGCAGCATGTTTCGATATAAAAATTAATTAAATATAATGTGTTATCAATCTTAAAAAAAATACATCATCCGTTACCCTTGAAGAAGCCATTGAGCATGTTGTTCAAGAAAACGTACTGCCGACAATGTGGAATAACATTGTAAAGCATGAAACGGCTGCATTGAAAATAAATCTGCAAGAACTTGATCGAAAAAACCTTTGTGATCTTGCGTTTGTGACAATTGACGGGAAGGATGCAAAAGACTTTGATGATGCTGTTTTTTGCATTAAAAATAATGATGGTTATGATCTGTACGTTGCAATAGCTGATGTCTCACTTTACGTGAAATCTGGATCAGAAATCGATAAAGAGGCTTTAAACAGAGGCACATCAATTTATTTTCCTAATTTTGTTATCCCAATGCTGCCCGAAATCCTCTCCAACAATTTATGCTCATTAAAACCTAATGAAGACCGCCCTTCCCTTGTTGTAAAAATCACCCTTGATAACAAATGCCTCATAAAAAAATATAGATTTTTTTCAGCCATTATCCATTCTCATGCGAGATTAATTTACGAAGAGGTTGAAAATGATAGTTTTCAGCAGCCACTCTCAGATGCGGTAATTGATTCGCTCAGTAATTTAAAGAGCTTGGCTAAAAAAAGAATTGCAATTAAGGATCAAAGAGGAGCAATACGCATTCATTCTAAAGAACATTTCATCAAGCTAAACAAAGATGGCGTTTCTGAAGCCATCAGTTTTAGAAAAACAATTTTTGCTAATCAAATGATTGAAGAATGCATGCTTTTAGCAAACGAATGTGCTGCTGACTTATTAAATCACAAATTCGGTTATGCGCCTTTTAGAGTTCATGAGGAGCCTGACCAATTAAAACTTGAAACCTTGAAAAAAATCCTAGGTGATCAATCGCAAACTCAAAAATCACAAGATCCAGCCTCACAAATTAATAGCATCTCAAAAAAAATCTCTGTAAAGGATCAACTAAAACAATCACTGATTCTTCAAACAATGAAACGTGCTGAATACTCAACCGACAATGTTGGACATTTTGGTCTCCAACTAGATCAATATTGTCACTTTACCTCTCCAATCAGAAGATATCCTGATTTGCTAACTCATCGCATGATTAAACAATGCATTGAAAATGATGATGACTACTTGAGCAACATAAAAAATGATCAAGAGATCTGTGAGCTTTCATCAAAGCTTGAGCATCGAGCAGAAAATGCATCAAGAAAAGTTAATCAAATCTTAATTTTTGATTATTTAAAAAGACATGTAGGTGAGTCTTTTGAAGGGGTGATTTCTGGGGTAACTGAATTTGGATTATTTATTACCCTCGAAAAGTTTTTGGTTTCAGGATTACTGCACGTTGCAGATTTAAAGAGAGATCGTTACCAGTTATCAAAAGATCAGACCTATTTATATGGAATAAAGTCTGGCAGAAGATATAGATTTGGTGATTCAATTAATATCAAGATAGTAGCAGTTTCTCCATTTGAGGGTAAAATGACGCTCCTGCAAAATGAACATAAAAGAAGAAGAAAAACGTGAGGGCTTTCATGTTGTGGATGCGCTTTTAAAGCATTCGCCTGAAATCATCAAAAAAATTTTTATCCCTGATAGCCGCAATGATGAGAGATTATCAAGCCTTGTTTCTGCTGCAGAAAGTTTAAGCATCGATGTCGAGGTTCATAAAAAAATTAAGCAGCACCCTATAGCAAAGATTACTCCTCAACCTACCTTAGGAAATAAGGACCTAAAAGAATATATTGAATCATCAGCAACTGAGAATCCCACACTATTTATCATTGACAATATTATTGATCCAAGGAATCTAGGAGCATGCATCCGCTCGGCAGTTGCAGCTAATGTCGATGCAATAATTATTAACAAACATCAATGCTCTCCGATTACATCAACTGTTAGGAAAGTTTCATGCGGTGGAACAGAGGTTGGGAGTATCTTTACGGTCTCAAATTTGATAAATGTTATTAAATTCCTTAAAGATCAAGGCATTGAAATTATTGGGACCAGTGAACACAGTGAAGACATCTATACTTCAATAGATTTCAATACTCCTTTGGCCCTGATTGTGGGATCCGAAGAAACCGGTATTCGACAAAAAACTCTCGATGCTTGCAATCATGTTGTAAACCTCAGTGACAGTGAATTAATAAATAGTTTGAATGTATCTGTAGCTTCAGGGGTGGTATTATTTGAAATCAAAAAACATAAGAGTGGCTTATAAATCTCATGCTTCAACAAAGAACCATTACTAATCCCATTAAAGCCATGGGAGTTGGACTGCACAGCGGCAAGAAAGTTATTTTAGAATTACTCCCTGCACCTGCTGACTCAGGCATTAACTTCATCAGATCAGACCTTGAACCAAACGTTGAAATTCCAGCCATATTTGAGCATGTGGGTGATACGACGCTATCAACCACCCTATATAAAGAAGGATCAAGAATAGCTACCATTGAACACCTACTGTCCGCTATAGCAGGATTAGGTGTAGATAACTGTATTATTAAAGTTAATGGTCCTGAGATTCCTATCATGGATGGTAGTGCTGGACCTTTTGTTTTTTTAATACAATCAGCTGGGATCACTCAACAAGATAAGATCAAAAAATTTATCAAAGTAAAAAAAGAGGTTAGGGTTGAGCGTGGAGATTCGTTTGCAGCCATTAAGCCTTTTGATGGTTTTAAAGTAAGTTTTACAATTGAATTTGATGACCCAACTATTAATAAGTATGCATCTACATCCTCAATAGATTTTTCCTCAACATCCTTCGTTAAAGAGGTTTGCAGAGCAAGAACCTTTGGATCAACAAAAGATTTGGATTACCTGCAATCTCAAGATTTGGCTCTGGGAGCCAGCGTTGCTAATGCAATTGCAATTGGAGAAGACGGGATTGTAAATGAAGAAGGACTTCGTTTTGATGATGAGTTTGTAAAACACAAAATGTTGGATGCTATTGGTGATCTATACTTGCTGGGGCATAACCTTATTGGTCAGTTTACTGGATATAAGTCAGGACATTCTTTAAATAATGAGCT
>CACKNK010000015.1 GCA_902601475.1 uncultured SAR86 cluster bacterium
GTCAGGCAAACGTAAACATAATGGATTTTTGTAATGCCTTTAATGCAGAAACACAAAATGCAGAAAAGGGAGTACCGCTTCCTGTTGTTATTAATGTATATGAAGATAAATCATTTAGTTTCGATATTAAATCGCCTCCAGCAGCAGTTTTAATTAGGAAAGCCTTGAACATTCCAAAAGGTAGCGGGGTTCCCAACTTAGAGAAGGTTGGAAAAATTACACGTGCTCAATTGGAGGAAATTGCAAAGGTAAAAGAGAAAGATCTTAATGCAAACACAATGGATCAGGCTGTAAAAATTATTGCTGGAACTGCAAGAAGTATGGGCGTTGAGGTAGATATTTAATGAGCAAGAAATCTTTAAAAATTAACGAGTTAGTTGACATCGAAAAGTTGTACTCTTTTGAAGAGGCTCTTGGTGTATTCCAAGAAGTTAAATCTAATAAGTTTGATGAATCTGTTGATATAGCAATTAATTTAGGTATTGATGCTGGTAAATCAGATCAAAATGTTAGAGGCTCTGTAACTTTACCTAATTCTTTGGGTAAACAAGTAACTGTTGCAGCTTTTGCTGATGGTGATCAAGCAAATGAAGCGAAGGAAGCAGGCGCCGAATTTATTGGCATGGATGAGTTGGCCGAACAATTTAAAAAAGGCGAAGTTGTAGTTGATGTCGTTGTAGCAACACAAGCTTCAATGAAAGTGGTCGGCCAGTTAGGTCAGGTACTTGGGCCCAAAGGACTAATGCCGAATCCTAAAAGCGGGACTGTTACGGACAAGATTGGTGAAGCGGTTAAAAACGCTAAATCTGGACAAGTAAGATTTAAAACTGATAAGGGAGGTACAATCCATGGATGTATTGGTAAAGTTTCATATTCCCCAACTCAGCTTGAAGAAAATATTAAAGTTTTAATTGATGAGGTTAAAAAACTTAAACCTGCCTCTGCTAAAGGTGTTTACATTAAGAATGTATCGCTCAGCAGCACAATGGGGCCTGGTGTTAAGTTAGATACTTCAAATATTTTATAAGTTTAGAGCTTGAAAAAGCTCTGATAGTTGCGTTGTATACGCAGCCGTCAAAGACCGTAGGTGCGAAAGCTTAATTTCCTACGTAGGTGGTGTGCATTTCGTTTATGCGATTTGTCACCTTACAGCCGAAAGGCACAAAAGGAGAATTGCTGTGGCTTTAACAAGAGAAGAAAAAGAGAGAATTGTTTCAGAAGTTAAAGAGGTTGCTGATAAAGCTTCATCTTTAGTTGTATCTGATGCAAGAGGACTTAAAGTCTCTGAACTTTCTGAAATAAGAAAGCAGGGGACAGAAGCAGGCATTCACATTCAAATTATTAAAAATTCATTGGCTAAACTTGCCTTTGAAGGAACTGATTTTGGGTGTACAAGTGAGACCCTGCAAGGACCCTCGCTGTTTGCTTTTTCTTTTGATGAACCAGGCGCAGCAGCAAAGCTTTTAAAAACTTACGCTAAAAATTTTGAGGCGCTAGAGATTAAAGCTTTGTCTGTTGAAGGTCAGCTTTTAGGTGCTGAGCAAATTGATGTATTGGCAAAACTTCCAGGTAGAGAAGAAGCCATCACTTTAATTGCTGCAGTTCTGCAAGCCCCTATCTCAAAGTTTGCGACACTTCTTAATGAGGTTCCAAGCAAACTGGCGAGAGTGCTTCAAGCAGTTCATGACAAAAAACAGGCGTCAGCCTAAATTAAAGGAGAAAATATAATGGCAACTTCAAAAGACGATATTCTAAAGGCAATCGAAGAGATGTCAGTAATGGATCTTGTTGAGCTTATTTCAGCCATCGAAGAAAAGTTTGGTGTTACTGCTGCTGCAGCAGTTGCAGCTGCCCCGGCAACTGCGGCTGGAGATGCAGGTGGTGATGCTGCTGAAGAAAAAGACGAGTTCGACATTGTTCTTTCTGCTGCTGGTGATCAAAAAGTTCAAGTGATCAAGGCGGTTAGAGCTATTACAGGATTAGGCCTTAAAGAAGCTAAAGATCTAGTTGATGGAGCACCAAATACTCTCAAAGAGGGTGTGAAAAAAGAGGAAGCTGAAGAGATGGTTAAGCAGCTTACCGAAGCAGGTGCAACAGCAGAACTTAAGTAACACATAAAATTTACAAGGGCAGCATATGTCATATAGCTATACAGAAAAGAGAAGGATTAGGAAAAACTTTGGCAGATTACCTAAGGTAATGAGATTGCCTAAGCTCATAGAGACTCAGTTAAATTCTTATGCTGAGTTTTTACAAAGCGATATTCCTGCAGACAAAAGAAACAAACAAGGTCTGGAGGAAGTTTTTCAAACTCTTTTCCCCATCACTAGCGTATCTGGCAACGCTGCACTTGAATATGTATCTTACGAATTAGGGAGTCCTGCATATACTGTCCAGGAATGTTTGATTCAAGGGTTAAGCTACTCTGCTCCTTTAAGAATCAAAGTAAGGCTTGTGATCTATGATCGTGAGACTAATTTTGAAAAAGTTAAGGATGTAAAAGAGGGTGAAGTCTTTATGGGTGAAGTCCCATTAATGACAAATGATGGCTCTTTCATTGTTAACGGTACAGAGAGAGTAGTAGTTAACCAATTGCATAGATCACCTGGCGTTTTTTATGACCATGATAGAGGCAAGACACACTCATCAGGAAAGGTGCTTTACTCAGCACGAATCATTCCTTACAGAGGTTCTTGGCTAGATTTTGAGTTTGATGCTAAAGATATTTTATTCTGCCGAATAGATAGAAGGCGTAAAATTCCAGCAACAATTATTCTAAGAGCTCTCGAAATGAGTTCTGAAGAGATTTTACATAGCTTTTATGATGTTGATGAGTATGAAATAACCAAAGATGAGGTTTCTACCAAATTAATACCTTTTAGGTTAAGAGGGGAGACTTTATCAGTAGACCTTAAAGTAAGAACTAAGGTCATCGTTGAAGCTAACAAAAGAATTACCGCACGTCATATAAGAGAATTAGAATCTTCAAAGATAGATGTTTTAAAGCTCTCAAAAGATTATCTCATTAATAAAGTAACCGCCAAAGATGTTATTGACTCAGAAACTGGTGAGGTCTTATTACCAGCTAATTCAGTTATTGATTCATCAACACTTGAGCTTCTGGAAAAGCATAATATAAGCAAACTTTCTTGCTTATACATAAATGAACTTGAAAGAGGCCCATACATTTCAAACACATTAAGAAATGACCCTACTTCCAATAGGTTAGAGGCGTTGGTAGAAATTTACAGGATGATGCGTCCAGGCGAACCTCCTACAAAAGATTCAGCCGAGCAACTTTTTCAAAATTTATTCTTTAACGCTGAAAGATATGACTTATCTGATGTTGGAAGAATGAAGTTTAATCGAAGACTTAGTATCACAGAAGATAAAGAAAATCCTGGCATCCTTGATACTGATGACATTTTAAATGTGATGAAAGGCATTGTTAATATTCGTGACGGTCATGACATAGTTGATGATATCGATCATCTAGGAAACAGAAGAGTTAGATCTGTAGGTGAGATGACTGCAAACCAATTCAGAGTTGGGCTAATAAGGGTTGAGAGAGCGGTTAGAGAAAGACTTAGTATGGCTGAAGCCGATGAGCTAGGACCTCAAGATCTTATCAATGCAAAACCGGTGACTGCGGCAATTAAAGAATTTTTTGGTTCAAGTCAGTTGTCACAGTTTATGGATCAAAATAATCCCCTTTCGGAGATTACTCACAAAAGAAGAGTATCTGCCCTTGGACCTGGTGGATTAACTAGGGAGAGAGCTGGATTTGAGGTTAGGGATGTTCACCCTACTCATTATGGGAGACTTTGTCCTATTGAGACTCCTGAAGGACCTAACATTGGGCTAATTAATTCGTTTGCATGTTATGCACGAACAAATGATTATGGGTTTATTGAAACCCCGTTCCGTAAAGTAGTTAAAGGTAAAGTCACTGATGAAATAATTTATCTCTCAGCGATTGATGAGGCTGAGCATGTTATAGCCCAAGCAAATGCTGCTCTGGACAAATCAAATAAATTTATGGATGACCTGATTCCTGTCAGATACAACGGAGAATCAAGTCTTATGTCATCTGAAAGAATTGACTTAATGGATGTGGCACCCCAACAAGTTGTATCTGTTGCTGCATCTTTAATTCCATTCTTAGAGCATGATGACGCAAACAGAGCTCTTATGGGTTCGAATATGCAACGACAAGCAGTGCCGGTTCTAAAGCCAGAAAAACCTCTTGTGGGTACAGGGTTTGAAACTGTAGTTGCAGGTGACTCAGGTGTATGTGTTGTTGCAAATAACAATGGTGTGGTTGAAAGTGTCGATGCTGGACGTATTGTTGTTAGGGTAACTGATGCTAAATCAAATGATTCTGTTGATATTTATAATCTAATTAAATATACCCGATCAAATCAAAACACATGCATCAATCAGCGTCCGTTAGTCTCTGTCGGGGATAAGGTAGTTGCTGGAGATATTCTTGCAGATGGACCTTCTGTTGATAACGGTGAATTGGCGCTAGGTCAAAATATAAGAATTGCTTTCATGCCATGGAATGGCTACAACTTTGAGGATTCAATATTGTTATCGGAAAAGGTTGCAAGAGAAGACAGATTTACATCAATTCATATTCAAGAATTGACCTGCATAGCAAGGGACACAAAATTAGGTTCTGAAGAAATAACTGCTGATATTCCAAATGTTGGTGAGGGCTCTCTAGGAAAGTTAGATGATTGTGGAATTGTTTACGTAGGTGCCGAAGTAAATGCTGGTGATATATTGGTCGGTAAAATTACTCCTAAAGGTGAGACACAGCTTTCGCCTGAAGAAAAACTACTACGTGCAATATTTGGTGAAAAGGCTTCAGATGTAAAAGATTCTTCGCTTCGAGTTCCTTCAAGCACAAATGGTACAGTCATAGGAGTAGAAGTCTTTACTCGAGATGGTGTCGAAAAGGATGAGAGAACAAAGTCCATTGAAGCTGACCATCTAGCAGACGCACAAAAAGATTCTGATGACGAAATCCGAATTGTTAATCAGGCAACAAAAATTAGATTAGTTGATTTAATTAAAGGCAACAAAGTTGTTAAGGGAACTGGTTTAAAGAAAGGCTCAAAGCCAGATGCCTCTGATCTTTCAGAGCTAGAGCTTAATTCATTATTATCAGTAAGAACTGATAATGAAAATGCGAACACAAAAATCGAAGATGCTGAAAAGCAGCTAAAAAAACATCTTAAAGAGATTAAAGAAAAGTTCGAAGAAAGAAAGCAAAAAATCACTCGCGGGCACGATCTAGCACCTGGTGTTATCAAGATTGTTAAAGTTTACATGGCAATTAAAAGACGCATTCAGCCAGGAGATAAGATGGCTGGTCGTCATGGTAATAAAGGAGTCATTTCCGAGATTATGCCAATCGAAGACATGCCATATGATGAACAGGGTAATTCTGTTGATGTAGTTTTAAATCCTCTGGGTGTACCCTCAAGGATGAATGTTGGTCAGGTTCTAGAAACACATTTAGGTGCTGCAGCAAAAGGCATTGGAGAAAAAATTAATCTCATGATGAAAGAAAATGCTAAAGCTGATGAGCTTAAAAAATATCTAGACAAACTTTACAATAGTGATGCAGCTATTAAAGAAAACTTAAACTCATTATCAAATACTGAAATTTTGACTCTTGCTGGAAATCTTAGAGATGGAATGCCAGTTGCTACGCCAGTATTTGATGGTGCTAAAGAATCACAAATTAAATCGCTTCTCATAGAAGCTGGCTTGGATGAGTCTGGTCAGATCACTCTTTATGATGGAAGAACAGGCAGAAAGTTTGAAAGGCCGGTAACAGTCGGTTATATGTATATGATTAAACTGAATCACCTCGTTGATGACAAAATGCATGCCAGATCTACTGGTTCATATAGTCTTGTTACTCAGCAACCTCTTGGCGGTAAAGCTCAGTTTGGTGGCCAAAGATTTGGTGAGATGGAGGTATGGGCGCTCGAAGCTTATGGAGCTGCTTACACACTTCAGGAAATGCTTACAGTTAAATCGGATGATGTTGCTGGTAGAACGAAGATGTATAAAAACATTGTAGATGGAAATTATGCTATGGATGCAAATGTACCTGAATCATTTAATGTTCTGAGTAAAGAGATAAAGTCCTTAGGAATAAACATTGAACTTGATTCAGAAAACTAGGAGAAAATTTTGAGAGATTTATTAAACTTATTAAAGTCTAACCAAGAAGATTTTTCTTCTATTAGTGCAGGTCTAGCTTCACCTCAAATGGTGAGATCATGGTCGTTTGGTGAGGTCAAAAAACCAGAAACTATCAACTATAGAACATTTAAACCAGAACGTGACGGTTTATTTTGTGCAAAGATTTTCGGTCCAGTTAAAGACTACGAGTGCGTTTGCGGAAAATATAAGAGAATGAAGCATAGAGGCGTAGTTTGCGAAAAATGTGGTGTAGAAGTGACTCTTGCAAAAGTTAGACGAGACAGAATGGGGCATATCGAATTAGCAGCTCCTGTTGCTCATATCTGGTTCCTCAAATCATTACCATCAAGAATTGGCTTGCTGCTAGATTTAACCTTAAGAGAAATAGAAAGAGTTCTTTATTTTGAAAGCTACATCATTACTGATCCAGGCCTTACAGAACTAGAGAAATGCCAGATTCTAACAGAAGAAGAATATATTGAAGCATTTGATGAATACGGTGATGAATTCACAGCTGGTATGGGAGCTGAGGCCGTTCAACAGCTTCTTCAAGAAATAGATTTAGATGAAGAAATTAAGATAATAAGAGAAGAAGTACCTCAAACAAATTCTGAAACAAAACTAAAGAAGCTTTCTAAGCGTTTAAAGCTGCTTGAGGCCTTCAAAGATTCTGGTAACAAACCCGAATGGATGATTATGAACGCATTGCCAGTTCTTCCACCTGATTTAAGGCCACTTGTTCCTTTAGAAGGCGGGCGATTTGCAACTTCTGATCTAAATGATTTATACCGTAGGGTAATTAATAGAAACAATAGGTTAAGAAGACTCCTTGAGCTTGGCGCTCCTGACATTATTGTAAGGAATGAGAAAAGAATGCTTCAAGAGAGTGTAGATGCGCTTCTAGATAATGGGAGAAGAGGCAGAGTCATTACCGGTACCAACAAAAGACCACTCAAATCATTGGCTGATATGATTAAAGGTAAAGGTGGAAGATTTAGACAAAACCTCCTAGGTAAGCGAGTTGACTATTCTGGTAGATCTGTAATCGTTGCTGGTCCTAATTTGAAACTTCATCAATGCGGCTTACCAAAGAAAATGGCCCTTGAACTATTTAAGCCATATGTCTACGGCAAGCTTGAACAAAGAGAGCTAGCCACAACTATTAAAGCTGCTAAAAAGTTGGTTGAAAGAGAAACTCCAGAGGTTTGGGAGATACTCGAAGAAGTGATTAGAGAACATCCTGTTCTTCTTAACAGAGCTCCAACTCTCCATAGACTAGGCATCCAAGCTTTTGAACCATTGTTAGTTGAAGGAAAAGCTATACAACTTCACCCATTAGTATGTGTTGCTTTTAATGCTGATTTTGATGGTGACCAAATGGCGGTTCATGTTCCATTAACAATTGAAGCTCAACTTGAGGCTAGGGCTTTAATGATGTCAACAAATAATATTTTATCTCCTGCGAATGGAGAGCCAATTATCAACCCATCTCAAGATGTTGTATTAGGTCTTTACTATATGACTAGAGAAAAAATTGGTGCTACAGGGTCTGGAAGGGTATTTAGTAATCCAGATGAAGTTCTTAGAGCTTATGAATCTGAAACCATAGATCTGCATGCAAAGATTAAAGTAAGAATTACAAATGCTGACAAAGGAAAGTTTCTTGAAGAGACAACAGTTGGAAGGGTTTTAATCTGGAGGATTACACCTATTGAAGTTGGATTCGATAATGTTAATAAGACATTAGATAAAAAACTCATTTCAAAATTAATTGATATCTCTTACAGAAAGGCGGGATTGAAATCGACTGT
>CACKNK010000016.1 GCA_902601475.1 uncultured SAR86 cluster bacterium
ATTTTCATCTTTTGAATAATCCTGATTATGGATCTTAATCTTTATTTACTTCTTCTGCTTCGCCTTCAATAATTCGCCCAGGTGAACTATCTTTATTTGAAGAAGAACCCTTTTTTTCTCCACGGAGGATTACCCCAATTTATACGATCATCTCTGTTTGTTTGTTTGGCTGAAGCTTTAACTTTGCCAAGGTTAAAAAAAATAAATAATGCAATCGCGGCTAGTAATCCAAAAATTATGGAGTTCATTTAATTACCTGCTTCTAAGTTTAGCAAGGAGCCTAAGAATCTCTAGATAAAGCCAAACAAGCGTTACCATCAATGAAAATGCTCCATACCATTCCATGAATTTAGGAAGACCGTTTTCTGACCCTTGCTCAATAAAATCAAAATCAAGAACCAAGTTAAGCGCAGCAATGCACACCACAAATAAAGAGAAGCCTATTCCAAAAACTCCATTTGAATGAATAAAGCCAATTCCTGAACCAAAAAAGCTCATAACAATACTTACAAGATATAGAATCATGATCCCAAATGTTGCAGAAAAAATCATTAATCTGAAATTCTCTGTAGGCTTAATCAATCCACTTTTGTAGAAAAATAATAATGAGGCGAGCGTCCCAAAAAGTCAGGCCAATAGCTTGAATTGCAATACCCGGATATTGAATTTCCAGCACCAATGAAATACCTCCCAAAAATAAACCCTTTACAAAAGCATAAATTGGGGCAGTAATTCCAGCATTTCTTGGCACAAACGAGGTATATATTGCTAGGCAAAAGCCAACAAGAGCCCCTCCAACCATTAAAAATGGGTTTGGAATATTCCAGCTGATAATCGCTCCAAAAAAACATAGTCCCAAAAGGGCACCTGTTTTATTAACTGTTCCATCAAGGGTCATTCTCTCAGAGCCTACAAAGCCCTGCGACTTATTAAATTTATTTCCGAAGACAGGATTTCCTGATCGACCAAATGTTTCCAAAGCAGCGTGTCTAGCCATAATTCACCTCTAATATATATTTATGGACAATTAATTAAAAGTAAAGTTTATAGTGAGTTTATCCATTCACTAATAACTACAATCCCTTCAGTATGTTTTAGAGCTCTTCCAGATTCAGGCATCATAATGCCTGGATCCATCGATTCCATTCTTCGTAACAATATTGACTGGTTGGGTTTTTTTGGAACAATTGAATATTTTAGATTAAAACTTGCCTTTCCTGCAGCAACTGGCTTTTTATAAAATCCAAGACTCTTTTTATTGGTTTCTTCTAACATTAGATAGAGCCCTGTGGTATCTGCTGCTCCGCCAGGGATATGGCAATGCGCACAGTTTATTTCAAGGTAAGCACGTGCACGATCTTCGATATCTTCATTAAGGCTTGAGTAATTAATCATTTTCATAAAATCTATATCTTGATCAATCCACCCCAGATCGTGCCATTTAGCTAATTGGTTTTGAGGTTTATCATCATAGCTTAAAGTTAGATTCATATTCCTTGCTTTTGGCCCAATAGGAGTTAAAGAGGCATTAATCTGATGACACTCTTTACATTGATTTTTATTTGGTGCCTTGTATCTTAATGATCTGATGTTACCGTCTTCATCACTGAAACTTGTTTGAATTGTTTCCCCAACCAGACTGAGGTATGCTTCAGATTGATCTTCATTCCAAATGTAGCTTACTGCTTTCCATCCTCCTTCGCTGTGAATTAAAAGTCTCGTTTCTAGTAACTGTGGATTAAGTTCAGACATGGTATTTTGATATGAGAAGGTTTTAATCAGCACTGATCCGACTGGAAACATGAAAACTTTATTTTTTTCATGTCCTACCTTCATTGAAGGTGGAACGTATACAAATCTTTGTTTGTGGGTGTAATCAGAAAAAAGATCACTTTGAAGTTCATAAGGTAAGACTTCATCTACAGGAGTTTGACTTGTTAGATCTTTAAAAAAACGATAATCGGAAAGCTTAGCAAAGAACTTACCCTCAATATGTGCCTGTTTATCTATCGCAGTAATTGGTATTGATACTAAGCTTATAACTAAGAGAATAGATTTAAAGAACTTCATTTAATTTAACTGCTTGTAAGGGCTTTATATTTCCTGAAAATTCATCAATGTCTTTTTTCACCGGGTCTAAAAGTGGCAGTATGTATTTAATTGGATCTAATGTGATAATTGAAGGAGAGCCATCTTCATCAATGATCATCCTGTCATCTTGATTTTGTCCAAAAAACATTTGAGAAATTGGAACCACGCCGTCCCAAAAGATATCAGGCATCTCTCCATTAGAAAGTTCAAATAAAAGCCTAGCCAAATCGTTTGATTCAACGTCCGGGTTTTTACCATTGTTTATGTATTCATTATTATGAATTTGTATGGAGCGAGGATGTGGATAGTAGCTTTTATCTTCGTAGTCATCAGCATAGGATACTACTGCAATTCCAGTAGTGCCGTTATTTTCAATACGGTTTTCAAAGACTTCTACATGAGAGTTAGCCATCACCATAATTCCACTTCCGCTAGGTACTTCTCCAACAATATTTCCCTCTGGTGCAAAATTCGGCGTGTTGTTATTAATAACTTTATTATTGAAAACCCTTACATGATGTCCGCCTTGCTGTGGTAGATCCGGTAAATCAAAAACAAGGATTCCACCAGTATTTTCTTCAGCTAAATTGTCATAGACATCTGCATAAAATGAATTCTCTATTTCTATTCCAGCAACGTTATGCTTAACAAAACTATTTTTAACTATTATGTTTTTTGATTGTCCAACATAAATGCCTGCATCAGAGGCTCCAATTGCTACACAATCATCAATCAAAATATTCTCAGATTCAACAGGGTCTAAGACTTTTCCACGTTTAATGAAATTTCTAAAACTGCACAGCAATTCATTAGAGAAGTTACTAGGCCTATACACAGATGCTTGCTTTATATATCTGAAACAGCAAGTTTTATCGGGTATAAACGCCATACAAATTTTTGACTCTTGGGCAGATCTTCTTAATGGAGATCAATTTGAAAAGTTTTCAGTCAATCCTACTAAGAATTTAGTAAGAATGCTTAAAAATGATTCAGTCACAAAAACAATACCGATCATACTTTTCGAAAAAGCCTCTCCAATAGAGGTTACCGATATTGCTTTTGATGGTATTGCATGCATGAGCCTGCATCATACTGACTCCCTAGAAAATGCAAAATTGAAATTTCTTAATAGTTATGCAATTCAAGGTAACTTAGATCCTAATGTTTTAACAAAGTCTGATGAAGACATAAATAGACACACCAGAGAAATAATTAGTACGATGAGAGGATATCCAGGATTCATTTTTAACTTGGGGCATGGTATTACCCCAAATATTCATCCTGACAAGATTAAAATTATGATAGATTCTGTTAGAAATTTTGAAAATTAAAAGTTCTGATCAATTAGCAAGTGCGAACTGCAATCCCCCATCAAATCAACAATCATCACTCGTTTTTTAAATTGCCATTTCCCATCCGATTTAAAAAAACTGTCGTGGTATCGACCTGCAATTATGGTTTGTAAATCAAACTCAGGTGTTGACTGCACGACTGTGTAATAGGATCTTGAATCAGCAGATTGATTTTCTAAATCTATATCTAAAATAATATTAGTAGTAATATGCTTTGTGCAGGGAGTTCCAGTTTCTTTATAAATCCGACAAGATTCTTTATACATTTTGAGAATATTTTCCTTTCCTTTGATAGTACTATCAGTTGCAGGAGCATAAATCTCAGCTTTTGTGAAGAGTTTTGCAACTGCATCTAAGTCTCCCAAGTCAAGATATTCGGCATATGCATATATCAAATTTTTAATTATCTGAATGTCATTCATTATTTAATCTGCCTATTCATTATTTTGAAAATCTGCACTTAAAGTAATTGATTCGTAGGTATCCAGGTCATTTTCCATATGATCTAGCTTTTCCCTATATGCAGACAAAACTCCTGCACCTAATAATAACTTGTTAGGAGGATCCTCATATCTAGTTAAATCGAAAATAATCTTTGCAGCCTTTTTTGGGTCACCAGGCTGTTTACCATCAATTTCAGCTATCATGTTTATTCTTGATCTGACGTGTTCATCATAATCTGTAATGTTAATTTTTGACTTTTTCATTGATCGACCGGACCAATCAGTTCTAAAAGCACCTGGCTGAACTGAGGTTACGAATATATTTAGCGGTCTGACTTCTTTATCCAATGCTTCCATAAGTCCCTCCAATGCAAATTTTGAAGCACTGTAGTAACCAGTTCCAGGATTTGCCATCAGGCCAGCTTGTGAGGAATTATTGATAATACGACCAAATTTTTGATTTCTCATTACAGGCAAAACCTGTTTGGTTAATTCAAGTGCTCCAAAAAAATTTGTATTAAATAGTTTTGATACCTCTTCGCCTTCACCTTCCTCTATTGCAGATAGATACCCATAACCCGCATTATTCACGAGCACATCAATTCTTCCAAATTTAGATATTACATTTCTAACACATTCTATAATTTGATCTGTATAGGTAACATCAAGATTTAATGCAACGGAAGTTGAAGGATATTTATTGCAAATATCCCTTATATCTTCAGTATTTCGGGAAGTCACAGCAACCATATCACCGGCCTCAAGTGCTGAAATTGCAATCTCTCGACCAAATCCAGTTGAGCAACCAGATATCAACCATACAAAAGGTGGAGTTGTCATTTTAATTTAATCTTCAATTCTCCATGAATAGCTTCTAGCTCTTTTTTGTAGTTGCTCCTCTCTTTCTTCAGGCAGAATGAGTTGTGCTTTTGAGATATTTTTCTTAGCGTCTTCAATTAGCATAACTTTTGATTTTACATACAAATCTTTACCCACCAATCCATTTGGAAATCCTGACCATCTTAAAGTCAATATTCCTTGATTTAAACCAGATGGATCTAGCCAATTATGGATGCCAGGATCATCTTGGCTGAGTATGAATGAATAAGTTCCTGTATCATTTATTTTTGACTGATGATTATTTAGACTGCCATTCTTTTTCATTATTTCATTTGTTGTACCCCAAATATTTGTTATTGGGGCAATAAAATATTGTGCGCCATCTAAAAAAATTTCTAAATTTATACAATGGTCTCTGCTTGGTAAGTTAAAGTGTCCCATCAGATAAACTTGGTTTCTCAAAGCGCCGTCAGTATCTCTATCTATCCTGAAGCTAAATTCATTTTCAGGCTTAGATAAGGCCTGTTGATTCCATCTTGTTGTATTGAATGCCCATTTTTTCATATATTTCTTAACAATCTCAATGTTCTTCTTTTTGCTAAATGGTTTATTGCTCTTGTTTTGACTTATATTTTTTACATCCAAAAGGTTTGGTCTATCATTTTGCCAATCAATGATTGTGTCTCTTATATAAAATTCTTTTGCTCCCTTTGAAGTTTGAATATGATTCTTTCTGTTAGATGAATTTTTTGAATCAACTGTTATTTCAAAATTTCCTTTTTGATCAGCTACAATTTGGTTTCCAGATATAAGACCAATTGTTTTCATATCATCGTCCCACAAAGTGAAGTGGTTCTCATTAAACTGCTGTTTCCCAAGCTTTCCTCTGATTACATAAGATTGATCATTGCTTATAGGGATAACACGATAAACTGAATCAGGATTATCTATGCCCCACCTTGATCCAGGAATAGAAATATTTTTTATTTTATGGGCGACCCTACTGATAGTAATCACTTTTGGATAACTAGGATCCTGATTTAATCCCCAAATAACCGCACCAAACATAACTTCATTAAAAGCATCATCAAAACAGCTAAGCATTGTTTCCGACGGTTTAACTAGATCAAGCCAATATGCTCGGATTTCTTTTCTTCTGTTTATTACTTCTTTTTCATGAAAAACTTCATTGGCAAGAATCTCATGCTCCTTCTGATCATTTGTTGCAATTGGATTATTGAGAATTTTCATTTATTTGCTTTTTTTCCATAATCGCATCAGTCCTTCTTGGGCTGTTGATGCAATTAATTTACCTTTTTTTGTATAAATTGATCCTGTTGAAAAACCTCTTGCTCCCCCAGATATTGGGCTCTCCATTGAGTATAAATGCCAATCATTAAAAGCAATATCATTATGAAACCACATAGCATGATCAAGACTAGCACTTTGGAAATTGCTAGACATGAAATTTAAGCCATGAGGGTTTACTGCTGTTCCTAATAAACCCATGTCGGAGACATATAACAATAATGCTTGATTTATTTTTTGGTCTTTTGGAATTAATCCATTTGGCTTCATCCAAGTATTTCTTATTGGAGGTGCTTTCTTCGGATTTAAATAATCAATTGGCTCGACCTGTCTCATTTCAATCTCTCTTTCTCTCAGCCAAATTGAATGAAATTTTTTATCGACCTTATGTTTAACTCGATGTCGCATCTCTGAATCACTTTCAAGTCCATCTGGACCAACAATATCAGGCATTTCAGTCTGATGAGATAGACCTTTTTCCCTTATCTTAAAGGATATTGAGCAATTAAAAATTGCCTCACCATTTTGAATCGCTCTAACACGCCTTGTAGTAAAGCTCTTTCCATCTCTAATTCTATCCACATCAAAGATAATTTTTTGATTCATGTCGCCTGGTCTTAAGAAATATGAGTGAAAGGAATGCGCAAATCTTTTCTTATCTACTGTTGAATAGGCTGCCATGAGTGTCTGTGCCATAACTTGACCCCCAAAAATCCTTCCGAACCCAACACTTGAACCACTCCATGCATAAATATCTCTATCAATTTTTTCCAATTCAAAGAGCTTAAGGGTGTTTGTTAAGGCTTTATTCATGCCTACAATTATCCCATAAAAACTAGAACTAATCGGATTCTAAATGTAGGATATCCACCCCAACACAAAAAATAATGGATAAAAAATTAATAGAATTGCCTGAAAGGCCTGAAGAAAAGATTAATACAAAAAAAGTTTTTGGTTTTGATGCTGGATTTGATGTTTTTGGTTTCAAAGAAAAAACTGAATGGGTGCCAATGATAGATGAGACTTATGTGTTTGATGAGTCTAATACCCGCTCGATCCTTGCCGGCTTTATGTTTAACCGCAGAGTTATGATTCAAGGCTACCACGGAACTGGGAAATCAACCCACCTTGAACAAGTTGCAGCGCGTCTTAACTGGCCATGCGTGAGGATAAATCTAGATAGTCACATAAGTAGAATAGATCTATTGGGTAAGGATGCCATTGTGCTTGAGGATGGAAAACAAATTACTGAATTCAAAGAAGGCATCCTGCCATGGTCACTTAGAAATCCTGTTGCAATGGTTTTCGATGAATATGATGCAGGCAGACCAGATGTAATGTTTGTTATACAAAGAATTTTAGAAGTGGATGGAAAGCTTACCCTCCTCGATCAAAACACTGTTATTACACCTCATGAATCCTTTAGATTATTTGCTACAACAAATACTGTTGGTCTTGGTGATACATCCGGCCTATATCACGGAACGCAGCAAATCAATCAAGGACAGATGGATAGATGGCATGTCCTTTCAACATTAAATTATCTTCCAAGAAAACAGGAAGAGGCAATTATTCAAAAAAAGATTCCTGAGTTGAAAGGAAAAGAGAACCAAGAAATTATAAAAAATATGGTTTTGCTTGCCGAGCTAACAAGACAAGGTTTTATCAATGGTGACATATCAACATTAATGTCTCCGAGAACAGTTTTAAGCTGGGCACAAAACTATCTTATTTTTAATGACTTGTTAGATTCTTTCTCTTTAACATTTTTGAATAAGTGCGATGATCTTGAGAAACCCATAGTAGTGGAATACTTTCAAAGGTGTTTTGAAGAAAAAAATGATTCTTAATGCCTGAAAAATTATCAAATGATGTCTTAAAGCTTGCAGCTGACTCAACAGCTAGGGCAATAAGCAAAGAGAAAGATTTAAACATCACCAAAAGAAA
>CACKNK010000017.1 GCA_902601475.1 uncultured SAR86 cluster bacterium
TATCCCTCACACTTTATCAAGATGGTAATGCTGAAATTTATCTTTTAAGACTGCGAGATAAAACATTAACAAGATTAACCAATCATTATTCAATTGATACTGAAGCAATATGGTCTCCAAGAGGAAATAAAATATTGTTTACATCGGGCAGGTCTGGATCACCTCAACTATATGAAATTAGTTTGAGAGGCTTACGGTCAAAACCAAAAAGAATTACATTTGAGGGCACTTATAATGCAAAAGGCTTATATCTGCCTGATGCAAATGGAAATATTTTTGTCCATAGGGCTAAATCAGGCAGTTTTCACATAGCATTAAAATATAAAAGAGAAAACTTTATAAGAATTCTCACCGAAGCTAGATTAGATGAGTCACCCAGTGTTGCTCCTAATGGAAATATGGTAGTCTATGCAATATCAGATGATAACAAAGCTAAGTTAGCAATACTTAGTTTAAACGGCGCTAGATTTGTGCTCCCTTCATCTCAAGGAGTTGTAAGAGAGCCGGCTTGGTCCGGATTTGTAAGATAACTGGAGAAAAAATGGTAATTACACTAAATAAGCAAATAATTTCAAAACTAATTTTACTTACTATGGTTATAGCAGCCGCTTCATGTAGTTCTGTAAGAGTAACTAATGAATCTGTTGTTGAAGAGGGTGTAAGAGGGGTCACAATTTCTAAAAAAGCTCCTGAAACTCAAGCAATTCTTGCAAACGCAACTGTATATTTTGAGTATGATTCTTCAAGATTAACCAGTAAATCAATTCAAACTTTGAAAGGCTTAATCTCAGTGCTAGAAAACAATAGGAATTTAGATATAGTCCTTGAGGGACACGCTGATGAGAGAGGTACTAGGGAATATAATCTTGCCTTAGGTCAAAGAAGAGCTGAGTCTGTGGCAGCTTATTTGTTATCTAACGGAGTAGGCAGAAATCAGTTAAAAACAATTAGCTACGGTGAGGAAAGACCTGCAGCGCTGGGCTCAAATAATGCGTCTTGGGCTAAAAATAGACGCGTCGAAATTAAATAGTCTAGATTGCATAGATTTCTTCTAAGCTCTTTATTGCTATTTACTGGGTTATTGGTCTCTCAAGATCAAACTCCAGATGATATTTTATTTCTTAAAATACAAGAACTTGAGGAGGAAATTGCATTTTTGCGTTCTGAACTAGAATCTCAAGGTTACTTATTAGAGAAACTTCAGAATGAAGACCTAGAAAATACAGAGCAAAGCTCATCCAATGATAATGATTCGCAGGAGTTTAGATTTGAAGGAATAAATGATGATGAAACCATAGATGAGCTTTATCAGAAAGGGATAAACTCTCTAAATCTTAATGAATTAGATGCTGCTGAAGAGGCATTTTCAAAGCTAGTTGAAAATTATTCTGATGAAGAAAAGCTTCCGTTAAGCCTTTTTTGGTTAGGTGAGATTTCATTAATCTCATTGAAATATGAAAACTCTAAAGATTATTTCTTGAGTTTAGTTAGCCAGTTTCCCAATCATTGGAGATCCCCTCTTGCTCACAAGAAGATCGGAGATGTTTATCTTTCACAAGGTCTTAATGATGAGGCAAAAGAAAAATACCAATATGTTGCAAATTCATACCCAGAAAATACTGCAGCATCTTTAGCCTTGCAGATCTTGGAAAATATGGAATAATCGCATCTTTTATTCTATGAAAATTTATGGGTCGCTAGCTCAGTTGGTAGAGCAGTTGGCTTTTAACCAATTGGTCACAGGTTCGAATCCTGTGCGACCCACCATCATTTTTTGTCTAAGTTAATTAATTAGATTTATGGAGTTCTCTAAAGAAAAAATTTTTTCAGGTTTTACTCTAAAAGCAATCCTAGCTGCGGTTTTCTTCTTTCTAGTTTTATTTTCGTGGTATACCTTGAGGCCAATTAGAAATGAAATGGCAGTGCAGAATGAGGAAATCCTTCCATTGTTGCTCGGAGTAGGGGCCATGGTGATGTTATTGCTGAATCCAATCTACTCATGGATTGCATCAAACAGTAATCTAAAAAAAGTACTAAGCTTTAGTTACCTTTTTTTTATTTCAAATATTATTCTTTTTATTATTGCTTGGTCTTTTTTGGGATTACAAGAATCTGTTTGGGTTTCAAGAGTCTTTTACGTATGGGCGAATGTATACTCTTTTTTTGTAGTTTCAATTTTCTGGGTTGTTGTTATAAATCTTTTCCGAGGAGTTGATAGGGCCTCATATGGAATTATATCTGCTGGTGGTTCAATAGGTGCTTTTTTAGGAGCGACTGTTTCGGGACTTCTTTCAAATACATTCACTGAATGGGGCGTGATATTTTATGGTTTGATTTCTGCGTCCTTGCTTCTAATGTCAATGTTTGTAGGTATCTACATTATTAATATTTCTTCAAATGAAAACGTTAATGATACTGCTGGAGGAAAAAGTTTTGACGGAATAAAGAATGTAATTACCGATACTCAATTAAGATCAATAGCGATTTATATGTACCTCTGGACTGCTCTTATGACGGTTCATTGGGTTACATCTATTTCGATTATTGGTGATTGGACTTCGGATAGCGCTCAAAGAATCTCATTTTTTTCTCAAGTTGAGCAGGTCGTAATTCCTTTAACTTTAATTACACAACTATTTTTAGTTAACTGGTTTGTTAATTTTTTTGGATCACAAAGGATATTAATCAGTTATGGATTTATATTTTTGATAGCGTTTATGGGATATTTTTTGTATCCAAACATTATATGGGTGGCAATCGTTACAGTTTTCTTGAGATGGTTTGAGTATGGTTTAAATAAACCAACTCGTGAAATAGTTTTTAGCAAGCTTGCAAGAAGTGATAGGTTTAAATCAACAGTCCTTGTAGATACTTTTATGGTGAGAATAGGGGATTTCTCTGGGTCAGGCTTTATTGCACTGAATAAGTTTTTAGGGGTTGCTTCTTCCCAAATTCCTTTACTTGCAGTTCCATTTGCTGGGATTCTTTCTTATTTTGGGACGAGATTTGATTCGAAGAATAAAGATTAACTATCTTCTTCGTTGATTTTTCTTAATCTCATTAATTTTTGTCATTATGCTTTCAGTTACTTGAAAGTTATTTCTCACAAGCCTCAATGCAAATTGAAATTCATTCATTGCTTCTTGGTCTTTCCCAAGAAGAAGATAATATTCACCTCTACTCATGTGATAGCCTGTAATATTTTTTGCAGATCGCTGAATCTCTGATAAAAGAAGCCACAAATTTGGATTTTGATTTTTTTTAATTAATTGATCTCTGATGACTTGCTCTGCAAAAAGAAACTCACCTTTATTAGCAAGAACCCTTCCTTTTATTACCGAAGCAGGATAATTATTTGGTGCAACTTTTAATATAGAGTTAACTACATTCAATGCCTCATCATAAGATTTAGCTTCAAAGAGGATTTCTGCTCTAATTGTCTGGAGAATTAGGTTTTTTGGAAAGTTTTCAATCAGTTTAGATAAAATTTTATTTGCCTCATCAAATTTTCTATTTTCGGTAAGGGCTGTTACTAATGAGATTGAATTTTGAATTGTAGATTTATTCTCATTCTGGCTCTTAAAATATGCCTCTGCATTTGCATTACGGTTAAAGTATTTAGCCTCAATTCTTCCTTTTATAAATTGATATTCCGGTGAGTTAGTTTTTCCACCATCTACTCCAACTTGATCAGCTGCATTAAATGCATCACTAATTCTTGAGGATGTCACAGGGTGTGTTAGCAAAAATTCAGGAGGGATATCACCAGAGAGGCGTCTGATTTGAGCCATATTTTCAAACATTTCTCCCATTGTTTTAGGGTCATATCCTGCGTTTATAAGGTTATTAAAGCCAAATCTATCAGCTTCTCTCTCAAAAACACGACTATATCTTAATTGTTCCTGAGCAAGCGCCGCAGGGCCTGCTATGAATGCGGTAGGGTTATTAGAAACAATTGCTAAGGCAATACTTGAAATTAAAACAAGTGCTGAAGCTAAGTTTGTATCTTGTCCCCTAAGGATACCTCTTGCAAAGTGTCGCTGGCTTACATGAGCCAGTTCATGCGCTATAACAGATGCAAATTGACCTTCATTATCAGCATTAATAAATAAGCCTGCATTGACTCCAATGATGCCTCCTGGTGCTGCAAAAGCATTTAGAGATCTGTCATCAATTAGCACTAATTTGAAGTCCCTATCTTTAACTAAGGAGGTTTCAGAAATCCTATAAATTAGAAGCTCAGTGTATTCTTGAATAAGAGGATCATTGATCATTGGAGCTTGGGCATAAACCTGTTTCAAGAATTGACTACCAATGGCTTTTTCTTGTTCTAGTGATACAACTCCGGAAACTCTATCTCCAATCGCTGGGATATCCAGTTTTCCATCTTGCGCACTAATAGATAATGAAATTAGTTGAATTGCCAAGACTATCAAAGCCCAAAGCTTTATTTTTTTCATCTGAATGGCTAACATCTCTCTTGTTTTTAAAATATTATGTTTATGACAGCATAAATTATAAGTATGTTCACTGAAATTAATAATTGGTTAAAAAATATTTTTTCTAACGAAGAAACAATTACTTTTACTGTTTTACTAACAGTTTCTCTGTTGTTGCTAATTTTTTTAGGTGAAATTTTAACTCCTTTTTTAATAAGTTTAATTTTTGCGTACTTGCTAGTTGGGCTCCAAACTCGTCTAGAAAATTATGGGATTCCTCATTGGCCAGCATTGATAATCACATTTGGATTATTTTTGTTAATTGGTGTTTTATTGATGGTTTGGTTGATACCTTTGCTTTACGCCCAAATTCAAAATTTGATTAATGAGATACCTGGATGGTTTCTAAGTCTGAGGGCTTTTGTTGCAACTATTCCTGAAAGATACCCAGACCTTGTAACTTCTGATCAGATTTCAATAGTCCTTCAGAATTTCTCAAGTCAATTGTCTGAGGCCTCACAGGACTTTTTAAGTTATTCAATTACTGGAATTCAAAATACTATAACTGTAGCAGTAAACATTGTGATGTTGCCAATACTTGTGTTCTTCTTGCTCTTTGATCGAAAGTCGGTAATTAATTCTGTATTAGCTGTTCTTCCTAAGAATCGTCCGATGCTATCAAATATCTGGGAAGAGATGGATGGCCAGTTAAGTAATTATGTTAGAGGTAAATCGATTGAAATAATGATTGTAGGTTTTGCGGCAGCGATAATATTTAGCTTATTTGGATTGCAATATACAGCTTTGCTATCAGTTTTAGTAGGTTTTTCTGTCTTAATACCGTTTTTAGGAGCCTTTATAGCTACTATTCCAGTTGCGATAATTGGCTTGTTGCAATTTGGACTAACTTTTGATTTTTGGATGCTAATCGGTGCTTATATACTTCTTCAAATTTTAGATGGGAATGTACTTGTTCCAGTACTTTTTTCAGATGCAGTTAAACTCCATCCCTTCTTCATTATTCTCGCAGTTTTTGTTTTTGGAGGAATTTTTGGTTTCTGGGGAGTTTTTTTTGCTATACCCATAGCAACTTTTATTAAAGCTGTATGGAATGCATGGCCTAGTTCTGGTTAAAGATTTTTGACCGATTCGAGGACTTCATCAACATGTCCTTTTACTTTAACTGATCTCCATTCTCTAACAACTTTCCCTTTTTCATTGATAAGAAAGGTGCTCCTATCAACTCCCATATATTCACGCCCATACATTGATTTCATTTTCATGACATCAAAGGCTTTGCAAACCTTTTCATCAGGATCTGACAATAACTCAAATGGAAAGGATTGCTTTGCTTTAAAATTTTCATGAGATTTGATCGAATCTCTAGATACTCCTAAAATTTCAGTATTAAGTTTTTTAAATTTATTGTAGTTATCTCTAAAGTCCTGACCTTCTGAAGTGCATCCAGGTGTACTATCTTTTGGATAGAAATAAATTACTAAATTTTTATTTCTAAAATCAGCACTGCTTATTTCTTTCTCGCTGGTTGCATGAGCTTTAAATTTTGGCATCTTTTTACCAGTTAAATTCTTTGACATCGTTAAGTCCTTTATAATGTGTTTCTTATTTTTTACTGAAATGGTTAATCATGCAAGAATTAAAGGGTAGTTTTGTAGCACTCGTTACTCCTATGAAGAGTAATGGTGAGATTGACTTTCCTGCACTAAAGGAATTGGTGGAGTGGCATATTGAAAGTGGTACAAGTGGTCTTGTGTCTGTTGGTACTACTGGTGAATCAGCAACGCTTAATTTTAATGATCATGTAAAAGTTTTAGAAAAAACAATTAGCTACATCGATAATAAAATAGTTGCAATTGCAGGAACTGGAGCTAACTCAACCGATGAAGCAATTGAGCTTAGCAAAGCTGCGAGCTCAATCGGATATGAGTTTGCTCTGTCGGTAACGCCTTATTACAACAAACCAACTCAAATGGGGCTCGAAGCACATTATAAAAAAATTGCAGATAGCTCAGAAATTAAAAATATTTTATATAACGTGCCTTCTAGAACCGCATGTGATTTAAAGCCTGATACGGTAAATAAACTTATTTTTCATGAAAATATTGTTGGAATAAAAGAAGCAGTAGATGACCCAAGTAGATACAAAGCATTGATTGAAATGGCAAATAATTCTTCAGAACCCTTTTATGTTTTATCTGGAGATGATCCAACTTTTTTTGATTTTATGAAAAGTGGTGGTCATGGGGTAATCTCAGTTGCAGCCAATGTTATTCCAGCCCAAGTTGCTAAGATCGCAATAAGTTGTCTTAATGGTAACTTCGAAGATGCGAAAGAAATAAATCAAAGATATAAA
>CACKNK010000018.1 GCA_902601475.1 uncultured SAR86 cluster bacterium
TGAAGCTAGCTACAAAGAACTTAATGATGATGAGTTTTTATCCCTTAAATCTTTAATCATCAAAGATTACTCTGAAAATAATAACTTGTTAACAGCTCATGCTTTTGCTGCAGTAAGAGAGGCTGGAGTGAGGACCATTGGTCTGAGACATTTTGACTCTCAGTTTATGGGAGGCATTGCTCTTGCTCAGGGGAAAATCAGTGAAATGAAAACAGGTGAAGGAAAAACCTTGGTAGGTACCCTGCCTGCTTACCTAAACTACCTCAATAATAACAAGGTCATCCTTGTTACCGTGAATGACTATCTTGCGCAAAGAGATTCGGAGTGGATGAAACCGGTATACGAATTCTTAGGCATGTCTGTTGGTGTTATTTATTCCAATCAGGAAATTCAAGAAAAAAAACAAGCCTATGAGAGTGATGTAATTTATGCAACCAACAATGAACTTGGCTTTGACTACCTTCGAGATAATATGGCTTTGCGAGCGGAAGACAAAGTTCAATGTTCACTTGATTTTGCAATTGTTGATGAAGTTGATTCTATTCTTATCGATGAAGCCAGAACTCCTCTGATCATTTCAGGCCCATCCAGTGAGAGTCCAGAGTATTATGAAAAAATAAAAAAAATTATCCCTACCCTTAAACGTCAGTCCAGAGAAGAAACTGAGGAAGAGCCCCTTGATGAGAATGAAAAAGGCGATTATCTAATTGATGAAAAAATGCGCTCTGTCGATCTTACAGACGATGGGTACATCAAAGTTGAGAAGTACCTAGAGCAAATTGGAATGCTCAATGAAGATGAAAATCTTTACTCAGCTGCCAATCTCAAAATTATGAGGTATGTTCAGGCAACCCTGAAAGCTAATTATTTATTTAATAAAAATGTTCATTATTTGGTTAGGAACAATGAAGTGCTGCTCATTGATGAGCACACTGGGAGAACAATGCCTGGGAGAAGAATTAGCGAAGGAGTTCATCAAGCTCTTGAGGCCAAAGAAAATGTAACGGTTCAACGAGAATCACAAACATTAGCCTCTACAACTTTTCAGAATTTTTTTAGGCTCTTTAAAACATTGTCTGGAATGACAGGGACCGCAGATACTGAGGCAAGAGAGTTTAGTGAAATATATGGACTGGATGTTGTCATCATTCCAACACATAAAGATATGATTCGTGAGGATTGTGATGATTTAGTTTTTTTAACTAAAGAGGCAAAATACAAAGCCCTAATTGAAGAAATTGAGACTATACGCTCAAAAAAAGCACCCATTCTTGTGGGTACTGCATCGGTTGAATCTTCAGAGATAGTATCCTCGCTCCTAACAAAAAAAGGAATTCAGCATCAGGTCCTCAATGCCAAACAACATGCAAAAGAAGCTGAAATCATTGCAAACGCAGGAGTGCCTGGTGCAGTCACAATCGCTACAAATATGGCTGGGCGAGGTACTGATATTGTCTTAGGTGGAAAAACTGAAGGTGAAAAAGATTCTAATTGGGTATTACAGAATCAAACCGTGCTTGATGCAGGGGGCTTACATATTTTAGGAACTGAAAGACATGAATCAAGAAGGATTGATAACCAGTTGAGAGGTAGAGCTGGAAGACAAGGTGATCCTGGTTACTCAAAGTTTTTCCTTTCGTTAGAAGATGACTTGTTAAGGCTCTTCATATCTGACAGTCGTAGAGGTTTATTTGAGAGAATCGGCATGGGTGATGATCATATTGAACATAAAATGCTATCAAGAGGCATTGAAAATGCGCAAAAAAGAATTGAAAACCGTAACTTTGATCTCAGAAAAAACTTGCTTGAATATGATGATGTTGCAAATGATCAAAGGCAAGCTGTATACCAGCTAAGAGATCAACTTCTTTTTGAAGATGAAATATCCAATAGCATAAACGAATTAATTGAAGATGAATTTACTGCAATATCCTACGATGCCGTACCTCCTGAATCTGTAGAAACTCAATGGAAATTAGAGGAGCTTGAAGAAGAACTTAGATCAAGTTTTAAACTCAACTTAAGTCTTGCAGATAAGGTTAAAAGCGATCGATCAATATTGCCTAAGGATATAGCTTTCTATGTTGCTGATGAGGCATCTAAATTCTTCAAATCAAAATATGCTCATATCGGTGACAATCTTAAAATGCTTGAAAAACAAGTCATGCTTCAGGTTTTGGATAATCACTGGAAAGATCATCTTGCTGAAATGGATCATTTACGACAAAACATTGGGTTGAGGGCTTACGCACAAAAAAATCCAAAAAATGAATACAAACGAGAAGCATATGAAATGTTTGAAGATATGCTTCAAACAATCAATACAGAAACGGTTAAAGTACTCTTTAGTCTTGAATTAGTTTCTGAAGAAGAGATCAACGAATTAAAAGAAAGAGCTTTAGAAGAACAAAAAAAGCAACAATCTTTGAGCTCGGAAAATCAACCAACCCTTCAATCACCAACAATAGGTCAAAATATTTCTTCAGAACAACAAGAGCCTAAAGCACCTCAAACCATCCAAAGAAATGCACCAAAGCTTGGTAGAAATGATCCATGTCATTGTGGTTCAGGAAAGAAATTTAAGCATTGTTGTGGAAAGTGAGACTTATTGCGATCACTCCAGATAAGTTAGATGATCTTGATCCCCAAGACTATATTAAGTCTTTTTCAATAAGAAATAATCCAGATCTGATTATAGTTAGGGATACTAATGCTTCCTTTGCAACAAAACTTGATTTTGCAAACAGGCTTAGAAAACTTTGTAACGCATCAATTTCCATTAATGCAAAAGCAGATGATTTCGCTAGTCAAAAAGATATTTCCTTTGGTCTGCATATGAATTCTGTTGAATTAAAAAGAGTTGAAAATGAGAGCTTAGAAAAATTAAAACCCCAATCTGTTATTTCTGCTTCTTGCCATAATATTGAAGAAATCAATAAAGCAAATTTCATGAGCCTTGATTTTGTTTTGGTGAGTCCAGTCTTGATTGATAAATTCAATCCAAAATTGGGTTGGAAAAACTTTTCAAAATTAGCAGTTCAATGCTCCTCTAAAGTCTTTGCTCTAGGAGGTATGAACATTCCGGACTTAGAAATTGCACGAAAACATGGAGCTCAGGGAATCGCTGGTATTTCAATGTTTACTTAATCCTCTGAAAAATCTTCAGAGTGTATTGGTCTTTGTATAACTTTTTCCTCATTAGCCCATTCACCTAGATCTATAAGCTTGCATCTTTCTGAGCAAAATGGGCGAAATATATTTTTCTTACTGATATCTGCTTCTCCTTTACATTGTGGGCATGATAATTGATTACTCATTACATAACTCTAAGTAAAAGTTATGGATGGTTAAAATCTTTCCTTCCAAGTCTTGCAGGCTGTCGTTATTAGTGATCACATCATTGGCAATACTCAACCTCTCATTTCTGCTGCATTGCGAGAGCATAATTTTTTTTATCTCAGTGTCGGGGACATTATCTCTTGATGCTGCCCTATTTAAGGCAATCTCAGGCTTACAATCAATCACTAGAATTCGTTGATAGTTAGAGGCTGAATCAGTTTCAAAAATTAATGGCACCTCAATTATCGTATAGATTGATTCAGATTTTTGGATTTCGTTGCTAATCACTTTTCTAACAGCTGGATGGACAATTTTTTCTAAATTATTTTTAAGGTCATAATCATTGAATACTAAGTCTCTAATTTTTTCTCTACTAAGACTTCCATCACTTTGAACTACCTCTTCACCCAACAAATCAATAGCATCAGATTTTGCTATTGGGTCTTTCTCAAAAACTTCCCTTGATGCTTGATCAGCATCAATTACGTTAATCCCATGTTGTCTAAAAATATTTCCTGCAGCTGATTTCCCTGATCCGATGCCGCCTGTTAAACCAATTATCAATTTAAATCCTTATTTCGTATTGATAGGTGCGTTTAATGACCACGAACTTTCTTCAATTCTTTCTGATATTTTCCAACCATCCTTAGTACGCTGATATTTATCGTTGTACCACATCCCCAAGAAGAATACTTTTCCCTTTTTATCTTCCATTGGGTTGAAGCACATGACCTTGCCAATAGCTGAGTTATTGCTTTCATCAAAATCAATAGAAATATTTGAGATCATATGTTGATAATTGGGGAAGTGTTTAAGAGCTGACTCTAAATAAGAAATTATTTCTTCTAAGGTACCGCTAATCCCTCCAACCTTTGTGTAATCAATAAAGCAATCGGGTGTAAAAAAATCTCTAAACCTATGGAATTGCTTTTGGTCAACCGCAGAAGCATAGTTTGTAACAAGCTTCTCAATTTCCATACGATCTGAAATTTCTTGAAGTTCCATGAAGCTAATTTTATAACAAAAAAAAAGAGCTTTCAGATCACTGAAAGCTCTTCCTAAATAAAAAGCCTGACGATTTCCTACTCTCACACAGGGA
>CACKNK010000019.1 GCA_902601475.1 uncultured SAR86 cluster bacterium
TCTTATCTATAGCAATCACGCTTAAGTTATGATCTAGGGCTTCATTTGCAGCACTTACACCAGCACCACCTAATCCAATTACAATCAAATCTGCTTCATCACTCCACTGATAGACAGATGGATTTTCAATGATTTCAGGACTCTCAACACCTGAGTGCCATGTTTTAGAATTGGGTGTAAGTTCAGTTTCCAGCATTTAAATCAGCAGTCTTGCCTCCATCAACCACAAGATCAGCTCCTGTAATGAAAGAGGATTTATCACTTAATAAGAATACAACAGGGTGAGCAATTTCATCAGGATTAGCCACTCTTTTTAATGGTATTGTTTTTGCAGTAGCATCAATCATTTCGTCTGTTGGCATTGCTTTTTTTAAAGCATCTGTCATGACCGCACCCGGAACCACACAATTTACTCTGACATTTGGAGCAGATTCAATTGCAGCAGATTTTGTGAGATTGATTAATCCAGCTTTTGCAGCTGCATAACCAGCCATATATGCAGTTCCCCTCAAACCTACTACCGAGGCAATATTAACAATTGAACCTTTTCCTGCTTCCATCATCTTGGGCATGAGTATATTTAATGATAAAAAAACAGCATCAAGGTTCGCTTTAAAGTTTGTTCGCCATGCACTTAAATCAATATCCTTAATTAGACCGGAGTGGATTGAAGGAGCATTATTTACTAAGCCATCTATCCTACCAAAAGAGTTATAAACATTATCAATAGATCTCTTTAAACCATCTGGATCTGAAATATCAAAACACTCAGTTACTACATCCGGTGAAAATTCACTAAGAGTTTTTTTTGCATTTTCTAGCCTTTCTTGATTACGACCAGTTATAACTACTTGAGCATGATTTCTAAGACAATGTTCAGCAATTGACAAACCAATTCCGCTGCTTCCACCTGTAATGTAGATTACTTTATCTCTTAACATGCTCCCCCTGAAAATGTCACTAAAATGTTTTGGTAAAACTCAGATTAGCATACCAATAATCTTTAAATCTATTTGAATGAAATGGATTTGATCTATATCCAATAACTCCATTTATAAAACCAACTTTTAAATTTTGTGCAAAAGTTATTTTTGAATGGATTTCTTCAGATTCAGGAGCCATGTTAAGCGTGTGAGAACTCATCAGAACATTTTTGTTTGGAGTTCTAAATGCAGGCAATTGTAGCTCTAAATGTCCTTTCGTAACTCTCAAGGGTTGAGATATTGAAAACACTAACCTACGGTCACTATTTTTAAATTTTGGTTGATAGCCAAGGGTAAATGCATTTGAATTACTTTTTGATATTTTATTCATCATTCCATTAAGTTGTTTTGTAGGTTTAGATCCATAATAAAAACTACCCACCCAAAAACCCAACGAGGTTTCATGTGCAAAATTAATGCCTGCAAAGTTGGTAATAGATGATTTATCAGTATTAAACATTCCAGAGCTTGCGATACCATTAAAAGAACCTTTTTCATTTAATTTACCAATCTGCAAGCCTAAATTTTTTGACTTATTTGAAAAATCAATAATCATGCCTTGGTTATTTGAAGACTCTGAATCAAATGGATCTATTGAAGAGTTTTTTCCAAAGGACGTCATGATGCCAATGCTACCTTGATTGAATTGAAATGACTTTCCAAAACTTAAACCTTTTTCTGTAAAGGAAGACCATGGGTTAACTAATAATGCCTTCAATGAATAGTTGAACTTCTTATTGGTTTTTATACCCAACTCACTATCAAAATTCATACCGGAGGATATATAGATGCCTTGATCATTTGAGACATAAGAAAAAGCAGAATATTGATCAATTAGAGCTTCCTCATAAGCATAATTAAATGCTCCCAAATTTGAAAACTTTCTTGTTTTAAATTGCATTTTTAAGCTACCACTTTCATTTGCACTAAATCTGTTGACCGTCTTTAGGTTAGATGTAAGGCTTGAGAATCGGCTTGCACTCATAGCCTCATTATTGATAAATGAACCAAGAGACACCCTGAATGGAGCATCTAGCTCATCAAATAAAATTAATGAAACATTCTGAGAATTAGCTCTTAATGCATCCCCAATGGCTATATTGGAAATATTCAAACTATTATCTAACCAAGGAATACGAACAGAATCCAGCGTTCCTGATAGAGTTGCAGATAACTGTCCCACGGGCGAAGTAGCGGCATCCAGGTCTAAAAGCCCTTGACCGTAAATCTCTGCATCAGCATAGACACCAGTTTTATTAGCAGTTGATAGCATTCTTTGAACAATCTCAGTTGCTCCTAGTTGCCCACTAAAATATTCTGCTATTACTGCCAAACCTCCTGCAACGAATGGTGAAGCAAAAGAAGTTCCATTCGCAACCGCAAAACAGTTATTTGCAGCTTCACAGTCAAAAGTACCATCGTCGTAGATTCCCTGATCTGCTTCAGTCACAGGATATGCAACCGTTATGCTTCCACCAGGCGCAGCAATACAAAAATCTGCAGCTATTCCGCACCTATTTGAAAAATCTGAGATTTCTCCATCTTCATCAATAGAAACAACAGCTATGGAGTGACTTTGAATCTCAGGAATATATATAGACATTCCTGGAAGTAATTCAGGGCTTGAATAATCAACACCTTGATCAGCATATGAACCAGCATTCCCAGCAGCCCAAACATAGATTGTTTTTTGTGAATCAGGTGTGCTAGCTTGAGCCATTTCCTCAATAGTATTTGGGAAAGCATTTCTAATTTGTGTCTCATTGTAATCATTGATGTTTCCTGAATATCCGTAACTATTATTTACGATATCAACATCCGCAATATTATAAATTTCAAAGAGTTGACTAAAAAAATTATCAATTCCCGTAAAATCAGGGGCGTTATCACCAGAGCTGTCACCAAGATCAACTGGATCATAGTTTTCGTCTGGTTCAGCCAATTGAATTGCAGTAAATAAAATATTTGAATTAAAAGCTACTCCATGCATTGGAGAATCATCATTTTCAGCAAGCGCTCCAGCAGCAACTGAAGAGACCATGGTTCCATGTCTTTGCTGTCTGGTGTTGGGAGTGTAGTTTGAGTAGCTTAAATTACTTTCTGGACTTAATCGAGTAAAAGAGATTTCATCATGACTTGAATCTAAACCTGAATCGGTTATACCAATAGTTATACCTGACCCAGTAGCACCTCTGGCATATGCTGCAGATGCATTTATTGTTGCTAAACCCCATTGATTTGAGTACTCATAATTATTCTCATATTGAGTTTTAAGCTGATCAAAGGTCTGAGTGGGAGGTGTTGGATTAGTAGGTAAGGTAGCTGGATCATTATTTGGATTGTCTGCCAGGCTGCCTGGTGACCCTCCACTAGAACCGCCTCCACCTCCGCAGCTAACAAGGATTAAAAATAATGGAATTAAGGCAATGTATTTTTTAGATTTATGGTTTAGGATATCTGTTTTCTGCATGGGGTAATGATGTTAAAAGAAATTCATGATTATGTAAGTGATTTTACTGCAACCGGTCAACTTTTTGAATTCACTGAGAGAACTAATTCTAATGGCGTAACTTACAGGGAGTTTGTAAATGCCCCTCAAAACTTAAAAGATTATTTTGAGTTTGGATATCTTCATCCTGAAACGGATTGGCTGGTCTTT
>CACKNK010000020.1 GCA_902601475.1 uncultured SAR86 cluster bacterium
TCGGTATTTGTTATTGAGGGTTACCAAAAATCTAAACAACTTATTGAAAAGTTATTCATCAATCAGCTGGAAGGCCTTGAAGCTAAGGATTCCTTTAAGGATGCAAAAACCTTTTTGCAAGAATATTGCCAAAGTCAGTCATTGCCATTGCCACAATATGAATGTAATGCATGCGAGGATGATCAATCTTTTAACTGTGTCGTGACATTTAATGGTGTGGACTACTTTTCAAATCAAAAATCAAAAAAACTTGGTGAACAGGATTTGGCCAGTCAAATTATCACTCATTTAAATCTATCATGAGCACAAGGTCTGGCTATGTTTCAATTATAGGCAAACCCAATGTTGGTAAATCAACTCTATTAAATGAGTTGCTGGAAAAGAAAATATCTATAACTGCTGACAAATCACAAACTACTAGAAATAACATCATGGGAATAAAAACTCATGGTGAGACACAAATTATTTTCTTGGATACTCCAGGCATCCATAGCAAAAAAACAAAGGTTCTTAATAAGGTCCTTAATAAATCAGCTCAAGGGGTGATAGAAGACTCGGACCTTGTATTGTTTTTAGTTCAAAGAAACCAGCTGGATGAGCTAGATCAAAAAGTATTGGATATTCTAAAGGGTACTGATCAGCAAGTTATATGTGTGATCAATAAGATCGATCAGCTAACAAATAAACAAAAACTTCTACCCTTCATAGAAAGACTATCTAGCCAATATGACTTTAGGGCAATTGTTCCAATTTCAGCACTTAAAAAAAATGGTATCGATGACTTGCTTAATACCATTATTGATTTGCTTCCAGAAAATCCTCATTTATTTCCAGAAGATTATGGCAGCAATTTTGCTGAGAACTCTTTTTATATAAGTGAAATTGTTAGGGAAAAGCTTACCAGAACACTCGGAGATGAAATACCTTATGAGCTTTACGTGAGTGTTGAAACTAATGAAGTTAAAGGGAAAGTGAGAAACATTGGCGTGATAATCCATGTAGCAAAACAAAGCCAAAAAAATATCGTTATTGGTAACAATGGCGACATCCTTAAAAAGATTGGAAAGGCGGCTCGACTTGATCTTGAAGAGACTTTGGGTGAAAAAGTTATGTTGAAATCTTGGGTAAAAGTAAAAAAGAATTGGAGTAAGAGTTTAGAACACATTCAAGGTCTTGGAATTGGAGGCGATCAGGATGCATAAGGAATGGGAGCCTTGTTTCGTTTTGCATACAAGACCATTTAGCGACACTTCATTGATAGCTGATATATTTTCTCTGAATCATGGGAGGATGTCAGTACTTGCTAAGGGTGCTAAAAAACCCAAGTCCAAGTACTTTGGTCATCTCACGCCTTTTCGCCACGTAAGACTAACTTTTTCAGGCAAATCGGATCTTAAGACTTTAAATGAGATTGATTCGTCTTTGATTGATCATGGAAACTCAAATCAACTTTCAACATATAGTTATTTGTATATAAATGAACTGCTACTAAAAATCTTACCGCAGCATATTCCAAACAAAGAATTGTTTAATTTATATCAAGCTTTTGTTGATAGCTTTACTACCTCCACATTCAAGGAAGAAAGTCTTCGATGTTTCGAGTTAGATCTTTTGGATGTGTTGGGCTTTGGAATCAATTTTGATACCGATTCACTCAATAATTCAAATCTAGAAAATGATCAGAAATATCAATTTGTTCCTGAGTCGGGGTTTAGAGCTTCTAACGATAATGGAAATTTCACTAAAGCAGAACTTGTAAAAGTAAAAGATAGAGAATTAACTGAGATTGATAAACATAAACTTAAAACTCTCACCCAAGCTGCAATTGCTGCATGTCTGGATGGAAAAGACTTGAACAGTCGCTCTACTTTTAAGAGGTTAAGCTAGTGATTTACGGAGTAGGAACAGATATTTGTAAGCTTAGCCGAATTGAATCCATGAAAAGCTTGGATGCCTTTGCTGAAAAAATATTATCCGATAACGAAAAAAAGATATTTTCTAGTAAAGATGAAACACAAAAAATTAAATTTCTTGGATTGCAATTTGCAGCCAAAGAGGCCTTTGTAAAAGCGTTAGGTACAGGGTTTAAAAAACCCATGATGCCAAACCAAATTTCAGTTCTACGAAATGATGAGGGTAAACCAATCATTGAATTTGATGAATCAATAAAATCTTTCATAAATGATTTGGGTATCAAATCTTCACATGTTAGTCTTAGCGATGATGGTGGTTATGCCGTTGCATTTGTAATACTTGAAGCATGAAAAAAATAATTTTATTGGGCCCACCTGGTGCTGGAAAGGGCACCCAAGCAGATAAGATCTGTCAAACTTTAAACATTCCAAAAATCAGCACCGGCGATATGCTTAGAGAGGCTATTGCATCAGGCAATGAATTGGGTGAGCGGGTAGATCAGATTATGAAATCCGGTGCCCTAGTATCTGATGAGATTATCCTTGAATTAATTCTGGATAGAACTACTAAAAATGATTGTGCTAATGGCTACCTTTTTGATGGCGTCCCAAGAACCTTAGGTCAAGCAAATCTCTTTGATCAAAATAATATTTTATTCACACATGTGCTCGAGTTGCAGGTTGAGAATGAGCAAATTATTAATAGGATGTCGGGCAGACGCTGGCATCCTGGTTCTGGTAGGACTTATCACATAACTTTTAATCCTCCCAAAGATGAGGGTATTGATGATGAGACGGGTGAGCCTTTAATTCAGCGTGATGATGACCTCCCTGAGACCGTAAAGAAACGTCTCGATGTTTATCATCAAGAAACTAAACCGCTGGTAGATTTTTACACAAATAAATCTTCTGAAAGTGACCTTGTTTATGCAACTGTAAATGGTGATCAGTCCGTGGACGATGTGTTTCAAGAAATACAAAATCATATTTAGGTAATTTGAAAATATTAGCTTTTGATATCGGATCGAATTATTCTTCAATCGCACTCCATGATGATGGCAACATAAATTCTTTTACCGTGCCAGCATCACCAAGACAAAGACCTGATTGGGACTATCTTTTTTCGAAACTTGAGTTGATACCAAACCAAATATTAAATTCTCTAGATGGTTTGGCATATGCGAATGGGCCAGGTTCTTATACTGCTTTGAGGAGCACAGCTGTATTCTTAAAAGCTATAGCTTATGCAAAGAATATACCTATTTTTCCTATCTCAAATCT
>CACKNK010000021.1 GCA_902601475.1 uncultured SAR86 cluster bacterium
CAGTTTTAACTCTTATAAAAGAAATATTATTAGCGCCTTTAGACTTGATCGCATCGCCTTTTGCATTCACAACTGCGAAGTCTTGCAAAGTCACATTATTAGAGGTGACCAATAGTCCTTGTGCTCCAGATTTTTGATTGCTAAATTCTAGGATGGAAGCATCCATCCCTTCTCCTTCAATCTTGACACCCGGAACATCCAAAGATAATCCATCTTCAATAACAAAAGTACCTCCGGTGAGTCTAACAACATCACCTGGCTCAGCAATAATTAAAGCTTCTTGAATATCTTTATAGGAGTTTTCGCTGGGCTCAACAATTATGAGTGCAGCACTTAAATTAAATGCTGCTAAGAAGGATGGTATTGCTAAATTAAGCTGAAGCAGGGATTTCGTTAAACTTCTCAAGCGGTTTCTCAAGCTCTTTCCAATCACACTCAAAGTCATCAGGAGCATTCTCATACTCTAATAAACCTAATGCCTCAAATTTAGGACGCACGTTATCAGTTAGCAGTCCGATTCTAGATAAGTTAGGCATGATTCTTGAAAATAAGAAATTCCTAAAGGTTGAGTTTGCTGATGTGCTGAGCGTAAATTCTCTAGCTTCTTCAGCTGACATTTTTAGGTACTTCTGCATTGCAACAGTATTGATCAGTCTTTCTCTTGAAATAACACAGGCTTCATATGCAAATTCTGCTCTTTCTTCTACTTCTTCTGGCGATAATGTTTTCACAAAGTCTTCAAGATAGTTAATTCCAAAAGTAACATGGCGAGCTTCATCTCTAATTACATAATGCAGTAACTGTTCTAAAAGTGGATCTTTGGTTAAGCCCTTTAGCATTTGAAATGCCGCAAGTGCAAGACCTTCAATAATAATTTGCATACCGATGAATTTAAGATCCCATCTTTCATCAGTAAGAATCTTATCCAGCAACATTTTTAAATTTTTATTGATTGGATAGTGGATACCAATTTTATCTTGGAGATATCTGTTGAATACTTCAACATGTCTTGCCTCATCAAAAGTTTGGGAGGCAGCATATAATTTTGCATTATAGGTTGGAGCGCAACTTGTAAGCTGAGATGCTACCAATAAAGCACCTTGCTCACCGTGAAGAAACTGAGAAAGTAGTTCAGCAGCATCGTGCCTATCAAACTCAATTTTTTCTTCATCAGTTAGTGCTTCATACGCTTCGAGTGTTTCATGGGGAAGCTGCTCATCTACTTCTACAAGTTTCTGATCGGCAGGATGAGTATAATCCCAATTTAAATCGATGGATCCATTCCAATTTAGCTGTTTGCCTAATTCATAGAGCTTCTTAATTCTATTATCCGCGACTGTGTAGTCCCAGTTGTAAGCGCCGGTAAGAGGCGTATTAAATATCTCTACAATATCCTCAACATGATCCTTTGTGAGGTTCATTTCATTGTCAAAGTAGAGTAAATCGCTTGGTGGGCCGTCTTGTTGTTTTATCTTCATAGTTTTAATGTTAACAGTGTAAACATTAATTATAATACTTTTTGGTGTTTGATAAAAGTTCGGTTAACTGATCAAGAAGAACTTCAGCTAATTCTTCCGCACGATGGATGGTGACAGATCTTTGATAATATTTTGTAACATCATGCCCAATTCCTATTGCAATTAACTCAGTATCTTCAAGTTTCGAGATAGTTGAAATAGAATCATGCAGATGATTCTCTAAAAGATTATTTTCGTTCGTGGATAGAGTGCTGTCATCTACTGGAGCACCATCAGAAATTACAATAAGAATTTTTCTTTGTTCAGGCCTAACTCGTAGTCTGCTGGCAGCCCATAACAGAGCCTCTCCATCAATATTTTCTTTGAGTAATCCATCTCTTAGCATTACTCCAAAATTTTTCCTAGCCCTTCTAAAGCTATTATCAGCAGATTTAAAAATAATGTGTCTAAGGTCATTAAGGCGACCTGGCAGAGGAACACTTCCTTGGTTCATCCAAAGCTTTCTTGCCTCACCGCCTTTCCAATGCTTGGTGGTAAAGCCTAATATTTCTGTATTGATGTTGCATCTATCAAGCGTACTTCCAATGATGTCAGCACATATTGCAGCAAGCGTCATTGATCTACCTCTCATTGAGCCTGAACTATCAATTAATATAGAGACAACTGTATCTTTAAAATTTATTTCTGATTCCTGCTTGAAACTAAGCGCGGAACCCGGCCTAGTAACAATTCTTGTAAGTCTTGCTGTATCGAGCAATCCTTCTTCAAGATTAAAATTCCAACTTCGATTTTGCTGGGCTTGTAGAATTCTTTGTAGTCGGTTAGCTAGCTTACCGATGGTTTGAATATGAGGTTCCATCAACCTATCTAGCTGTTGTCTTAGCCGTTGGACTTCATCACGAGTTGCTAGATCCTCTGCATTAATGATTTCATCAAAATGCGTTGAAAAAATAGAATATTCTTGTTGTCCTAGGGATTCATTATCAGCTCTGCTATTTCTCTCTAAATCAATCTCTTCTTGTATCGATGTATCATCAACTGCAACCTGTTCCATCGATTCAGTTTCAAAGAATTCTTCAGACATTTCTCCATCAAGGTCTGTCTCAACCGAAGAATCCTCACTAATTTCATTCTGCTCTACATTTTCTTGTGTTTCTTGCTGATCTTGATCCTGTTCGGGCTCATCATACTTTTCATTATTAAGATCATCATCACTTTTAAGAAACTCCTTAATTAAATCAATACTAAGCTTTTGATATCTCTC
>CACKNK010000022.1 GCA_902601475.1 uncultured SAR86 cluster bacterium
TCCCAAAGTATAAAAACACCACCGTAATTAGCATCAATATACTCAGGATTTTTTGCGTGGTGAATTCTATGATTGGACGGGGTTATGAAAATTTTCTCATACCAACCAAGCTTTCCAATGTGTTCAGTATGAACCCAATATTGATAGATAAGATTTAAGCCGCCTACTGCAACAAAGATCAATGGCGGGACACCTAAAATTACCATTGGTAAATAAAAAATCCATTTCCAAAGAAAGCCACTACTTGTCTGACGCATCGCAGTTGATAAATTGAACTCTTCACCATGATGATGAACCACATGAGTTCCCCATAGCAGTTTATTCTCATGATGCAAACGATGCATCCAGTAATATAGAAAATCATACAAGACAAAAGCAAACACCCATGTAAAGATTGAATTTTCAGGCAGAATATTTAGGCTTAGATATGATGCAACATAAGCATAAACTAGACCCTGAACTCCTAAATTTAAAATAGTAGGAAATCTGCTCAGTAATCCAATATTAATGCTAGTAATGGTATCGTTCAGTCGGTAATTGTTTTTACCCTTTAATTTGCCATAGGTATATTCAATCAAAATCATGACAAAAAAGATTGGAATAGCTAAAAATATTAGAAACGATTTATCCATGATGTAATCTCAGATGGAACATTTTATCCTATTTTAAAGGTAAAATTGAACTATGAAAATTTCTGTTGCCAGCGGAGGATTTGATCCTCTGCATTCTGGTCACATTCAATACCTTAAAGCCTCTGCAAACATAGGGGATCATTTAGTTGTAGCGCTTAATAGCGATGATTGGTTGATAGCAAAAAAAGGTAAAAATTTTCTTCCTTTTACTGAGAGAAAGTTGATTTTAGAACATATGGAAATGGTGGATGAGGTTATCGAATTTGACGATGATGAACTTGGGAGCTGTAAAAATGCGCTTTATAAAATTAAAGAGAACTATCCGAATGATGAAATAATATTTTGTAATGGAGGAGACAGAGACCAAGACAATATCCCAGAGTTAGAAGTCGAAAATGTAATTTTTAAATTTGGTGTGGGTGGAGAAAGTAAAGCTAACTCGTCGAGCTGGATCTTAAAAGATTGGCATTATGGAGATGAAGATAGGGTTTGGGGCAGCTATAAGAATTTACTTAAGGAATCAAATTTAACCGTTAAAGAAATTATGCTTGAACCTGGTAAGGGGATGAGCCTGCAAAAGCACTCCATGCGCAGCGAGGTTTGGTTCGTAAGTAAAGGAGAGTGTTACGTTAATCACTCTAAAGAGTCACCAGAAAAAACTAAGGAAATTTTCCTGCCAAATGAGTCAGTATTTACTGTCAATCAGGGTCACTGGCATCAACTCTTTAATAAGTCAGATCAGCCATGTCATATCATTGAAATACAGTATGGAGATAAAACGACCGAAGATGACATTGAAAGACACAGCTATTTTAAAAATAATTAACTAGCTAATTTTCAATACAACCAAGAGCATTTGCATACTCACAATTTTCTGCATACTCACCTTTGATGCCTGCAAGTTGCAGACGCTCGTTGATTCCAGCTCGAACATTTTTAAGTAAGGCAGTTCTGCCAATAAAGTAAACTTTATCAACCCCTAACAAAAAGGCATTAAGATATGCAATCGTTCCAATAACTTCTCCGATCATATTGCAAAGACTTGCAGCAACATTTTCCATGGTTGCAGATTCTGAATTAACTGCTTTGCTAAAATTTGCAGCCGTGATTTCAGGAGACAGATTACCGATCTGATTGACCACATCACCTATCAGAAAGTCAATTTTAGATTTATCTCCTTTTTCTGCAAATTCATCAATTTCCAATGCATCACCATTTTTAAAAAGAAGGTTACCTAATCCACATAACATTCCACCCCCAACAGCAATGCCTCCCATGTGATTGCCATTCACACCATCAAAGTGCACACAAGCAGTCCCTGTACCAGTGCTGACAATTAATGCACTTTCTTTTAGGCCATAAAGTTGTTTAGCGCCGAGTGCAATTGAATCAATTTCATTCTTATGACTCACAT